>JAUIAB010000009.1 GCA_030425505.1 Bacteroidia bacterium
AGTCTTTGCTATTGGTGCTTACTTCCAAAAATCTAAAAACACTATAAAACTAAATGTAGCTCTACATAAAAAACGAAGAAAATGGTTTATGGGTATATGGGATTACCCCCTAGGTTTAACCCTTCAAATCCCTAATGCGTAATTTGGGTTAAAAGCAAATCCTGAACCACCTTTGTCCCAATAACCATACAAAGTGAATTTTCCAGTTTTTACGTCCCACTTCAGCACATGAATATATCCATGTAGATCTTTGAATGATACCATTTTTGGTTGTGCGAATAAGCTGGTTATACTAAATAAAAAATAGACTAACGATTAATAAAACTCTTATTTTTTTTATTTTACAATTAGAATAATAATTAAAAGTAACAAAACAAACTATAAATTTCAATAAAGAGTATTAACATCTAGATATACCTTCTTAAATTTGATTTTAAAAAAAGCTATAAACATCAATAGTGAATAAAATTTCGATTATTGGATCTAGAACTATGGATAATGGTGTTGCTCATGTATTTGCGCAAAGTGGTTTTCGTGTAACCTTAATTGATATAGCAAAAGATGCTTTAGAAAGGGATCTTGCTACTATATAAAAAAATCTGGATAGGCAAAAAAAAAAGATTATTACACATAAGGAGAAAGAAGAAATAGTAAAAAGTACCCTTCAGAAGTTTTCAAGAGAATTGGATGGGGAAGTTTATACTGACTTTAAAACCAGGCTTATTTATGCTACCGATGCATCTGTTTATAGAGAAATTCCAATAGCTGTAGCTACTCCTAAAAACGGAGCAGATATAAAAAAACTAGTTCATTTTGCTTTAGAAAACGACACATCACTTATCCCTAGAACTGCAGGAACATCACTTGCAGGACAGGTAGTTGGTAAAGGAATAATTGTTGATATTTCTAAGCATTTGAATAAAATAATAGAGATAAATACAAAAGAAAAATGGGTAAAAGTTGAGCCAGGAATCGTAAGAGATAACTTGAATCACTATTTGAAGAAGTACAATTTGTTTTTTGCTCCTGAAACATCAACTTCTAACCGGGCTATGATTGGAGGCATGATTGGAAACAATTCTTGTGGAGCGAACTCTATTCGATATGGTTCTACTAGGGAACATTTATTGGAACTAAAAACGGTTCTTAGCAATGGAGACGAAGCCTATTTTGGTTCAATAACAGATTCTGAATTTTTAGATAAAATAAAAAGGAACTCTTCTTTCGAAGAGAAAATCTATCAACAGATTAATACACTGCTTTCTGATTCGAATAATCGCAAAGAAATATATGCTAGATATCCCAAAAGCTCAATCAAAAGGAGAAATACAGGTTACGCATTGGACTATCTTATAAATCTATCTCCTTTCAAAGAAAGTGGTGATAAATTTAACTTTTGTCAACTTCTTGCTGGCTCAGAAGGGACTTTGTCTTTTGTGACAGAGGCTAAATTGAATTTAGAGGTTTTAGAAAATGAGCATAAAGCACTTCTATGCCCTCATTTCTCTTCTATGCAACACGCTTTAGAAGCTAATATAATAGCAATGACGTATAGCCCTTCCAGATGCGAGCTTATCGATCATCATATTTTAGAAAGGACTAAGGACAATATTTTACAAAAAGAGAATCGCTTTTTTGTACAAGGAGATCCCCAAGCAATGCTATTGATTGAGTTTTCAGAAAACTCTAAAGAGGAATTAGATGAAAAGATTCATCAATTAACAAGAGAGCTAGAAAAGAGTAAATTAGCAGATGCGCTTTCCATAGTAGCAGGTGATGACATTCAAAAAGTTTGGTCTTTGCGAAAAGCTGGCTTAGGGCTTCTTTTTAATACGAATAGTGAAGAAAAGCCAGTAGCTGTAATAGAAGATACCGCTGTTGACATCCAAGATTTACCTGCTTTTATTGATCAATTCAATAAATTATTGAAAGACAACAACCTGTTTTGCGTACATTACGGACATGCTGGCGCTGGGGAATTACATTTAAGACCGTTTATTAATTTAAAGACAGAAGAAGGAAATAAGAAGTTTCGAAAGATAGCAGA
This sequence comes from Bacteroidia bacterium, assembly GCA_030425505.1. Taxonomy (GTDB): domain Bacteria; phylum Bacteroidota; class Bacteroidia; order Cytophagales; family Flammeovirgaceae; genus JAUIAB01. Next base: position 2,048 of record JAUIAB010000009.1, read on the forward strand.
AGAAGTAGCAGAGCTTATCAAAAAATATGAAGGGTCGATAAGCGGTGAACATGGAGATGGAAGATTGAGAGGAGAGTTTATACCACAACTGATTGGGGAGAAAAATTATAAACTTTTGAGAGAAGTAAAGAAAATATGGGATCCAAACTCTGTTTTTAACCCTGCTAAAATAGTGGATACCCCCATGATGGATACCTACTTGAGGTATTCCCCTACACAAAAAGAAAAGAAAAAAACTCAGCACTTTAACTGGGAAAAAGAAAAAGGGTTTTTACAAGCAACGGAAAAATGCAATGGTTCTGGCGACTGTAGGAAGCTAAGCATAAGTGGAGGGACGATGTGCCCAAGCTTTATGGCTTCAAAAAATGAGAGAGATACTACGAGAGCCAGAGCAAATATTTTGAGAGAATTTTTGACCTCAAGTGAAACCACAAATGTAAGCTTTAAAGAGGCAAAAGATGTCTTAGACCTATGCCTGTCTTGTAAAGCTTGTAAATCGGAGTGCCCTTCGAGTGTAGACATGGCAAAGATGAAAGCAGAATTCCTTCAGCTTTACCATGACAAGGAAGGCATTGATTTAAACGCAAGGTTAATAGGGAATTTTACTCAGTTAGTAGGTTTAGGAAGCATGATGCCCAAAGCTTTTAATTTTTTTGCTTCCAATAAGCTAATGAGTAGCTTAATTAAGTCAACTTTAGGATTTAGCCAAAAAAGAGAATTGCCTAAACTGCAAAAAAAAACTCTTAGAAACTGGTATCGGTCAAGAGAAATACAAAAGGCTAATCCAATAAAAAAAGTATACTTTTTTTGTGATGAGTTTACCAATTACACTGATAGCCTTATAGGAATTAAAGCAATAAATCTTTTGGAAGATCTTGGTTATCAGGTAGGTATTCTATCACATGCAGAAAGTGGCAGAACTTTTTTCTCTAAGGGGATGCTTAAAAAAGCGAAAGAAGTAGCAGTAAAAAATGTTGAGCTATTAAAAGATACAATAAGTAGTGAAACACCTTTAATCGGTCTTGAACCATCTGCCATACTTTCTTTCAGGGATGAGTATTTGGACTTGCTACCTCCTATTATGAAAAAAGATGCCCAAAAGATAGCTGACAATTCTTTTCTTATCGATGAGTTTATTGAAATGGAGTATGCTGCAGGTAATATTCGTTCAGATAGCTTTACAGAAGACAGTAAAAATGTATTTCTTCATGTCCATTGTCACCAAAAAGCATTTAACCTTCAAAATACAAGCAAGAATATTTTATCAATACCAAAAAATTATAATGTGGAATTGATGAAGACTGGATGCTGTGGAATGGCAGGTTCATTTGGGTATGAAAAAGAGCATTATGATTTATCTATGCAAATTGGAGAGTTAGTTTTATTCCCTAAGCTGAGATCTTTAGAAGAAAGTGATATTATTGCAGCAACTGGAACTAGCTGTAGAGAGCAAATAAAAGATGGAGTAGAAAAACGAGCGTATCATCCAGTAGAAATACTTTATAATTCTTTAAAAAAGTAAATTATGCCAAAAAAACCTTTAATACTTGTTTCAAATGATGATGGGATTACTTCTAAAGGAATTAATCATTTAGTAGAGATTATGAAGCAAATAGGAGAAGTGGTAGTTGTTGCACCTAACAGTCCGCAATCAGGAATGGGACACGCCATAACTATTCATGATCCTTTAAAACTATATAAGTCAGAAATTTTTGATTCTGTAGTAGCCTATGAGTGTTCTGGTACTCCTGCTGACTGTGTGAAGTTAGCCAAGCACCATATTTTAAAAGGCAGAAAAATTGACTTAGTAGTAAGTGGAATAAATCATGGCAGCAATGTTTCTGTTAGTGTATTGTACTCTGGAACAATGTCTGCTGCTGTGGAATCAGCAATAGAAAGCGTTCCTTCTATTGGCTTTTCTTTATGTGACTACGATCATGATGCTGAGTTTTCTCATACGTCTTCCTTTATCCTAGACATTACAAAACAGGCTCTTAAAAATGGCATCCCTAAAGGGATAGCACTAAATGTAAACATCCCTAAAAAAAGCAAAGAAGACATTAAAGGAGTGAAAATTTGTAGGCAGGCAAAAGCAAAATGGCAGGAAATATTTGATGAGAGAACCGACCCATATGGTAGAAAATATTTATGGCTTGCAGGGGATTTTGTGAATTATGATAAAGGAGAAGATACAGATGTTTGGGCTATAGAAAATAACTACATCTCTATAGTTCCTGTAGATTATGATATGACAGGACATTATGCTATTTCTACTTTAAATGATGAATGGGAGATTTAAATAATCATATTAATTATGAAAAACAATAATGATTATGCCATTATAATGGCAGGAGGGGTAGGAAAAAGGTTTTGGCCATTGAGTAAAAAGAAAAAACCCAAGCAATTTTTGGACATTCTGGGTATTGGAAAAACATTAATTCAACAAACTTTTGAAAGGTTACAAAGAGTTTTTAATACAGAAAATATATATGTGATAACTCACCAAAGCTATTATACTCTAGTTAAAGAGCAGTTGCCTCTTTTGTCTGATGAACAGATACTTCTTGAGCCTCTAGGAAAAAATACTGCTCCTTGTATCACTTATTCTGCAATGTTGATCCATTCTAAAAACCCTAAAGCAAATTTGCTGTATGCTCCCGCAGACCATTTAATTCTTAAAGAAGAGGAATTTACAAGTATAACCACGGAGATACTTGAAGCGACTAGAAAAGATGATATGTTAGCTACTATTGGCATTAAGCCGACAAGACCAGCTACAGGATATGGGTACATACAACTGCTCGAAAATCAGAATAAAAGTGGCTTATTTAAAGTAAAAACGTTTACCGAAAAACCTAATTTAGAGATAGCCAAGCAGTTTTTAGATAGTGGAGATTTTCTATGGAATTCTGGAATATTTATTTGGAGGGCTAAAGTATTATTGGATAACATTAGAATACATATTCCTGATCTTCATCAACTATTCAAAAAGTTAGTTGATAAGAAAAAAAGCACAGAGGAAGACTTAAAAGATACCTATTATCAGTGTACTAATATCTCAATAGATTATGGGTTACTTGAAAAAGCAGATAATGTTTATGTCAAACCAGGAGATTTAGACTGGACGGATCTTGGTACTTGGAAGTCTGTGTATGAGACAATGGATAAAGACGAAAATGAAAATATCATTAAAGGAAGAGTTTTGTGCTATGATACGAATAAGTCCTTGATTATTTCTGATGACCCTGATAAGCTTATTGTAGTACAAGGTTTGGAAAATCATATTTTAGTAGATAAGGATGATACTTTACTGCTTTGCAAAAAAGAGGAAGAGCAAAAAGTGAAGGAGTTCTTAGAAGATACTAAAGCTTTTAAGGATAAGGAATTTGATTAAAGTAATTATGCTTTGATAATTTTTTGCTGGTAAGCATTACCATTCACTACAGCTTTTAAAATATATACACCATTCTCAAGTCCATCAAGACTTAAACTTGTATTGTTTTCAAGTTGACTTTGAAGAACTAAGTTTCCCCTTGCATCCAATAAACTAACGTTAGAGTCTTTTGCATCTAAGGAAGTAAACTTAATCTTTACATCGCTTTTGGCTGGATTAGGGAATACATTGAAAATAGCTGGCTGTGCTAGCCTAGTTGTTACATCGATGATAGGTGAAAACTCATACTTACCATCAAAATCAATTTGCTTAAGCCTGTAGTAGTTAACTCCTGGTTGAGGATCGTTATCGTCAAAAGAGTAGTTTTTTGTAGTAGAAGTGGAACCAAACCCTTCCTCAAAGCCTATTGTATCCCAGTTTTCACCGTCTCTACTTTTTTGAACTTCAAAGCCTTCATTATTTATCTCTTGAGCAGTATTCCAAACTAATTCAATACCGTGGTCTCCTTTTTTGCCATAAAAGTTTACTAACTCTACAGGAAGTACTCCTACGTTACCAGGCTCTTGTGCTTGCATGTTATCGCTAATTTTTACAGAGTAAATTTCTAAAGCATTACCAGAGTTTACATTATCAGGAGCAAACTGACCAATACGAATTTTTTTGTCACCACTTTTTGGCAAAGCAAACCAGTCAATAAAGCCTATTAACTCATTATCAATCCATACTTCAACAGAGAGTTCTGACTTTCTGAGTGTCCAGGTATGTGTGAGAGATAAATCTGGAGATTTTTCAAAAACCCCAATAACCGTATTGGTAATTCCTTCAATAACAGTCAAGTCGTCTGCAAAACCTACTCTAGCCTTTACGCTTCCATCAGCAATTTCTACTCCTGCATAAAGTTCGCCTGGGTTAGCAACGCCACTAACTCCATGGGTGTTAATTTCTACCTGTACTTCAAATTCAGTATTACTATTGAATGGAATAAGGCTCTTTTCAATTACTATAGCTCTTTCCTCACTTCCTCCATATTGTATTTTATGCGTGATATTACCTGAAGAATGACCTCCATTTAAAAGCGAAAACCCAGCTGGTTGACTTGTCCAATCTCCGTTTTCGCTTTGAGACCAGTCAATATCCCACGTCTGACAGTAAAGCTGGGCATATGACAATGTTAGTAGGAAAAGTTTAAAAGTAAGCGTGATGACAATCTTGGTTCTCATGTTGGTTCTGTGTTTTTAGTTACACTGTAATTGTATCAAAGACAGTGCGGCAGAATACAGTATATTAATGCAATTGAATGTGTTAGTAGTACTGATGTAAGAAAGTCCATTATGAGCGAGAGAAAAATGATAAGAAAAAGCGCAATCTTTATTAAAAGTTAAATTTTCTTAAAAAAATTTAACTTTTAGCTGTGCAATGATTTGGCAAGAAGTATAATTTTTTCTTATATATTATATATTTGAAAGACTGGGTATATACATTGTAAGCAAATCTTTAAGAGTTATAGAATTGTATAAAAAAGACTTGAAAATGAAAAAAAAGCTCAATAAAACGACTTAATATATTTTAAAAACTAGAAAAAAGCTTACAATGTAAAAGATTTTTGTCCCAATTTGGGAATACAGTTCCACTTTGGGAATACCTACTCTAAAGTCGAAAAAATATAGAATTGATACTAAAAATCTAAGGGAGCGATATTTTTAAAATGCCCATTAAGCTTTGCATATCTTTTCACTCTTTCTACCTCTTTTACTACTGGGATAGTTCGAGATAAGTGATCATTGAGAAAAGCTATTCGTTGGTGCTCATTTTCTAAACTAAGAAGGTGATATTCTTGAGCTAAGGAAAGCCCAACGGAATGAGCTATTCCGTAAGAAATAAGCATATTATCTGGCGATAGGTTTGACTTCAAGTCCACCAGCTCAAATAGTTTTTTTACATTTTCTACAAGTAAAAGGCGCTCTGAATACTCAGAGTTATCAATATTTGGAATGTGGTAAATTGAAGCACCCGAATATAGCTTTCCTTCCATTGGATTTTGTAGTTTTTCTATTTTAAAAACTTCTTTCCCAATAGTAACTATATCCATTCTACCATCTTCATAGGTATTGACAACTTCAACGATTTCTATCAGAGTACCATACTCTTTTACTTTATCTTCCAAATAGGTGGGAATGCCAAAAAGCTGCTTTGTTTCCAGATGGTCCTTAACGAGTTGCTTATACCTTGGCTCAAAAATATGCAAGTTCAATGTCTCATTAGGGTATACTACCAGGTTGAGGGGAAACATTCCTACCATAAATCACTTTAGCTTTTTATTTTTTATTAAGTCCTCTATCTCCTAGATTGTTTTATCATTTCTTTCAAGTAGTTGTTAAACTTCTCTTGCTTCATCAAATCTTCCAGATTGATATGGAATCGATACTTCCAGTAATGATTGGGATTGCTTGGCTCATTAATTCTTTCTTCTTGCGTTTCTACTCTTCGCAGCTCCCCGTCCATAGCAAGCAGATCTTGTATAGGAAAAATAGCCCACATACTATTTCCATACAAATGTTGCTTCACTACTTGTTCGCAAATCCATGGTTCGCAGAAATAAGGCGCGCCACCATCAAGTCCTAAAATATGATTGTAGTACCTCTGCGTTCTTTCAATGTCTTCTTCCCACCAACCTCTTACAGTAGACATATCATGGCAGGATGGGCTGGATACAGATAAATAAGGAGCATCATTAGGATGACTAAACTCTCTCTCACCTTTAGGCATCCGCTGAATCTCTAAGCTAAGAAGACCTAGCTCCATCATTACGCCTGGCACACAAGCTGGCACCATTCCTAAGTCTTCCCCACAAACAAGCATATTGGTTGCTTCTTTTAGTGCTGGTAGCTTGATCATTGCTTGATCTTTCCAAAAATTTTCCTGCCTATTATAAAAATAGTCTGTATAAAGTTCGTTGATTTTGCTTTTGGTATACTCATCAAGTTCTTGGTATGATTTGGTAAAGTGGAGTGAATTTCTAGGATGAAAGGCTACTCCTCCAGATCCTTCCTCTTCAAAAAAGATGACTTCAGATAATAAACCAAAAAGCCCATCACGCATTCTTTGATTTATTACTTTTTCATCCATAGACATACCATCTCTTTCTGCGAACAAAACACTAACTTTTCGCTGTGTATTTATTTCTTCTTTAAGGTGGTAGCAGCCAGGATGGTATTCTTCCAGAAATTGTCTTTTCACCTGTTCTTTAAGATCACCAAAAAAATCATAAAGCATATGCTCTCTTATATAAGGCTTGCAAAACCTATCGTAATCCAACCAAACTCCTTTTTGCTCAATTTCATCTTTGTAGATAGGTATTGCAGGGTTAAACCTTCCCATAATTCCTTCTACCTGACTATAAGGCATTTGCCAAATTCTAAAAAAACCAAGAATATGATCAATACGGTAGGCATCGAAGTACTGAGCCATTTGTTTAAGCCTATTTTGCCACCATTGGTATCCATCTTTTGCCATTTCTTCCCAATTATAGGTAGGGAATCCCCAGTTTTGTCCTTTTATTGCATAGTCATCAGGTGGAGCTCCTGCTTGAGCATTCATATTAAATAATTTTGGATAAACCCAGGCATCGACGCTATGCCTGTAAATACCAATAGGTATATCTCCTTTGAGTACTACCCCCTTAGATCTAGCATAGTTAGTAGCACTTTTTAATTGTTTGTAGAGATGGTACTGGACAAAGTAGTGAATAGCTACCTCGTCAAAATGTGGTTGATTTTCTTTGGACAGAGTGTTAATAACAGAAGGAGTTATTTTTTCATATTTATCCCATTTTGAAAAGTTAACCGTACCAAATAGATCTCTTAGGTAACAGAAGACGGCATAAGGCTTTAGCCAACTTTCATTTTCTTTAAAGAATTGTATAAACTCTTTTTCCTTAAGAAAACCCACTTTTTTCTCTGTATATATTTCTCGGATGTACTTCCACTTCAAATGGAGCACTTCTGCATAACTGACAGATTTTTTATTATTCAGATCAACCCTTTGTTGCTCTAAGGCTTCTCTGATAATAGGGTTAGATACTGTACCAATCAAAGATGGGTTTATATATATTGGGTGCAGTGCAAAAACAGAAATTGCAGCATAAGGATAGGAGTCTTTCCATGTTTTAGTGGCTGTAGTATCATTGATTGGCAAAATTTGTATAAGCTTAAGACCCACACTTTCTGCCCAATCAGCCATCAGTTCCAGATCAGAAAACTGCCCTATACCATAACCCTGTTCACTTCGCAATGAAAATACAGGAATTGCGACTCCAGCTCCTTTCCACCAGTCTTTTTCACTTCTAAAGTGCTGGTCATTTTTAACTAGAAGCGCGCTTTTAGAAAGCTCACTTTTATGAATGTTTCTATTTGCTCCAACTTCCCAAGAGATAATCTTCTTTTTTTTGGGGTCATAAACACCATATTTATACTCTATTGTTGAAGCGAGTGATTTTTTAATTTCTATTTCTTGTTCCCAATCTGTTTCTCTAAAATTTTCAAGAATAACAGCTTTGTTTTCATCCCAATTTCCCAGTTCTGGAATATTACCACTTAAGCACATTTTCATCCCTTGTTCTAAAAAGGGGACATCTATCTTAAACCGTATTGCAGTGTTATTTGATTCTTTGGAAATTGATGGTGTTGATTTTCTCTTTTTGTTGCTTAAAGGAAGTAGCGTATTTTTAAATGCATCCGTTCTAAATGCATTTTCAATATCTCTTCTTGACCTCCACTGATCGTACACATGTGTTGTATTAGCAAAAGAGCCTTTAAGGTAAAGCTCTCTCAAATGACCTGCTTCATCTTCTACTTCATGCGTGCTTTCATTAAGTAATGCATATTTGTATAATACTTTATCTGTCTTTTCTGGTAAACTAATTTCTAATGTCCAATGCCCATCTCCTTCGTACTTTAATTTTTTTCCTTTTTTAGGTCTGTTATTACCTGATAAGCCTTCTTCAAGTAAAAGTACCTGTTGACCCCAATGTGTATGAAAATGTATAGAAAACCTTACTTTCATCTATTTAAAATTTGTTACCTGCCTAGTTTGTTTGGTACACATCTTAATCATTGCTTCGTCTGTGCCTCAATTTTAAATCAGACATGGTCTGTTTCATAAAACTAGATTTAAATGCAAAAATTGAGAATTAAAAAGGCAAATGCTAGGTTCAAATGATATTAGTGAGCTCCTTTTTTAGACGCAATAAATAAGGTTCTGATAATCAGTTTTTTAATACAAAAACCAATCTCCTCATGGATAATATAGATTAATAATGAATTAGATTTATGCTAATAGACATATTCTTGTCTAAGAAAAATGCGGCATCTTTAAATGTTGGTTTTTTTAAGGTTTTCTTTTGAACGCCTGATATGCCAAATGGTTCTTTTGGAATGCCAAAAAGATTTTTGTCCATTTTTCCATTATCGTTAAAGTCTTGCAGTACTGCAATGGCATATTCTTTATTTGCTTGAAGTTTTATTGTGCTTTTACAGGATGTTGTTTTAGGAGTAATAGCTATATCTTTAAATGATTTTCTGGAAAGAAAAGATTCAGCATTTTCGTAAACAGAAACTAAAACATTCCCTTTTACCTTTTTTATATTGGTAATAGAGATTTTTAGAGTAACCTGTTTAGTACTCTTATGAGCTCTTGGTGGATTAGATAAAAGCCATAATAAGGAAGTAACAATAAAAAAAAAGTTTATCATAAAGATTAAACTCATAAAAGCAGGTGAAGTTTAGATTTTTTATTTATAATATCTCATTTAAGCAGTTATACAATGTCACTTACACTTAAGTCTGATCCATTGAAAAGCGATATAAGAAATAGTGAAGTTATTTTTAAAGACTTAGGCTTAATTTCTTTTAAAAAAGCCTGGGATTATCAGACAGAACTCTTTGAAAGTATCATTTCCACAAAACTTGAAAATAGAGATCGTGAAAAGAAAGGACTTACTCCAGAAAAAACTAAAAACTACCTTCTTTTTTGTGAGCACCCTCATACCTATACACTAGGTAAAAGTGGAAAAGAAACTAACCTTCTTGCATCTCAGAAAAACTTAGAAAGCCAGGGAATTGATTACTACAAAATTAACAGAGGGGGAGATATTACCTACCATGGTCCAGGACAGTTGGTGTGTTACCCAATACTTGATCTGGAAAACTTCTTTACAGACATTGGTAAATACATGAGGCTTTTAGAAGAGGTAGTAATACAGACTTTGAAAAAGTATGATATAAACGGTTATAGAATATCAAAACAGACGGGCGTTTGGGTAGACTCTAAACAAGATAAGAAACCAATGAAAATATGTGCTATGGGAGTAAAAACAGGTAGGTGGGTTACTATGCACGGCATAGCCTTAAATGTTTTTACTGATTTAAATTATTTTAAAAATATTGTCCCATGTGGTATTTCTGACAAAGGAGTTACTTCCATGAAAGAAGAGATAAACCAGAAAATTATAAAACCTGAACTTGATACGGAAATAAAAAAGCAGTTCTCTAAGTTGTTTGGTATAAAATTGATTGAATAACATTCTTTTTATGTGAAAAATAATTGTAATGAAATTAAATTATTCATACATTGCGCAAAAATCAATGTATGTTCACGCCATTTCATTTAATCGACTTTAATTCAAAAGGACTCTATACTAGCAAAAATAGTCAGTTAAATAGAGTCATTGACTTAATTGAAAAAGGTTCAGTCGCTTGGCTCATTTCTCCTAGAAACTATAGTAAAAAGGTAATAATAAATGAATCTATAGCAATTTTAAGAAAAAAGCAACCCGAGATAACTGTTTTTTATATTGATTTTTTCCCTGCTCGAAGTGAAACTGATTTTTATAGACTCTTTGTTAAGGGAATACTAGAAACAGCTGTTGAAGCTATTCCTGGGTTTTTACTAAATGGTAAAAATTTTTTCAAAAAGATAAGACCTAAAATTTCTATAACAATTAGTAATAAAAATAATGTCTCCGTTCATTTAGAAGAGTCTGATTGGTCAAAATATAAGTGGGAAATAGTAAACCTGCCACAAAAAATAGCCGCATACTATAACACTCAGCTTGTTGTTTGCTTACAGGAATTGCAAATACTTTTAAACAACAAGTTTCTTACAAACATTTTTAAAGAAATAGTAGCACTTTGGGAAAACCATACAAATGTCTCTTATTTTCTCTGTACTACACAAGAGAGTTTGATCAAAAACCTGAACAACTCTATCTACAGAAAAGACAATACCGTTCTACTTCAGAAAATACCAATTGTAGAATTAGAGCAATACATTTTAAAGAAAACAAAGAAGTCTGGTCGTTTTATAAAGAAAGATACAGCCTCTAAGCTCTTAGAACTAATGAAAGGATATCCTCTCTATGTTAATCTGGTTCTTGAATTTGCTTTCTTGATAGGACAAAAAGAAATTAATGATGAGTATTTAGATATAACAATAAAAGAACTAATATCTATAATGCAAGACTTCTTCAAACGAGAAGTCGAGCAAATGAGTAAAACACAGTCAAATCTTTTAATAGCAATTGCGAAAGAGAAAAACCCAAGGCTAACGTCAACTGCTATGATGGAAAAATATCACTTAGGAACCCCTAGGAACGTAATAAAAAACAAGTCTAAGCTTATAGATGAAGGGGTATTATCTACAATCAACGGAAGCACTGAACTGGCAAACCCATTATTTGAAATGTGGCTTAAGCAAACCTTTGATTTTTAATATAAAATTCCATTATGCATTTAGTTGCTTATAGCCAGGTGCTTACTCATACTTCTCTCATAGCTTCATATGCCTTACTCTTAAAGCTGAATAGAAGCTAAAACAAACTCCAGAGATATTTTCTTGTCCCCAAATAGATGACTGTCCAGTAAATAATTTACTCTTAAACCAGGACTAATTTCAATTAACCGCATAGCCCGTATGTCAAAAAAAACTTCTGCGCCAAAAGATCTCATATCGCTATCTTGATCAATTTTACCTCTCCCAAAGTCAGAGGAAGAAGACTCATTGTCTAAGTCTTCAAAATTTATTTCTCTAAACCTCGCTTTTGAGTAATCAAAAAACAGGTTAGCTCTAATTCTTTTAACAAAGGCAATGGACCCTAGAGCTAAATCAGGATATAGGAGTGGCAAAGCATAATTAAAGCTAGCTCTTGATATTTCGTCATTAATGGGAACGCTATATCCTCTGGCATTGAAAAAGTTATTTACAAACGTATATGTATTTAAAACATCTTCTTTCCTATGGTCAAATTCAATTTGTAAACTGTGGTTAAGAAATAGACCAGGAAAATAAAGACTAGATCTTAGGTGAAGAAAGTTACCATCAAAATCATCATCGTTAACTACAGTACTATACTCTAAGAATAGGGATTGTCCCCATCTGGGGTTAATATTTTGGTGCGCTCTCTGTTGCAGCCTGCTGAAACGAAACTTCCCACTTATTGAAGAAAAGCTTTCACTCGAAGAAAATTGTTCATCATTACTTTTGATAGACCGCAAGCTGTGATAACTTGGCTTTACAGATATAAGCAGTGATGTCAAGTGATAGCCTCTTGTTAAGTTTAGAGGAATAGCGATACTGCTAGAAAAAATATTCTCTCTCCATTCTAGTTCTTTAGAAAAAGAAATTCCAGCTACAGTATCCTGTTCTACTTCTCTAACTCTGTCTATAATTACAGGAAAGCTTTTACTCCTATTTAAATTAGTAGTAGCTTGAAGGGTTATTTGAGGATACCAACCGCCATATGTTAGTGCCCCATAAAACCCTCCAAATTTTTCATTTAAGTTATAAAAATACCCTAAAGATCCTTGTAGAGTACTAAATTTATTGGCAAATATTACTTCTGCTCTTTTAGCTGCCCCTAGCGGGTTAATCAATAAACTATGAGGGTTAATCAGACCAGATGTTTTTTTGAACTTTTTTACTTCAAAGCTTCTATCAGGGAGCTTTTCTAAAAAGTCACCTTCTTCATCAGATACCAACGTTTCAATATAGTTAACCTGATTTACGATACTTCTATAATCTACTTCTGTCCACCTTTCTGGATACAACTTTTCTCTTCTTAATTTATAGCCAGTTGAAGAAAACTCACTGTAAGCTATTTCTTCACTATTGGCAGATATTGCTGGTTGGAAAGCACCTAAAGTACTATTTGTGACTAAGAAAACTTTTCTACTAGTAAGGTTAACTGCATAGATCTGATTAGTGCCGCTAATTGCACTCGAAAAAAACACATGGTCTTTAGAGGGAAATGGGTTTGTTATCAGTCCACTCGAAAAAGGGACAATTTCACTAACGGCTTTGCTATTAATATCCAATAATACTAACCCATTTTCACTGTTCTTTTGAGCAACAACTACTATCTGATTATCTGAAGGTAGAAACTTCGGAAAAGAGTAGAAATGACTTTCCGTATTATCAAAAGCCATTAATTCTCTACCTGTTTTAGCGTCAATAACCTTAATGGTAGAAAGCATATTTTCTTTGATATCAACAACCACAATTTTACTAGCATCACTGGATAGAGAAGGAGAGAAGTACTTCGTCTTTTCTGTTAGGTTTATCTTTTTGTTTTTTTCTAAGTCAAATAGCCTTACAACAGAGTAATTCTTATTATACCAGCGTTTGTCAAATGTCAACTCAGACCATGTCAATAAGCCTTTAGAATAAGATAGAGAGGTATTAGACGAAACTTGTATACCTGGAGTTAGTAGTTTGGTCTCTTTTTCTGAAGAATCTACTTTGTAAAAACTACGAATCTTTTTAAAACTACTCTTTTCAAATATTAGTTTATTGTTTTCTGCAAATACAGGATTTGTGTAGCTTGTAAAGCCTCTAACTTTCTTTGCTTCTTGATTGTTAGTAGTTCTTTTGCTCCAGGTACTATCTAACTCATGCATAGTAGCTTTGTACAAATGCTTTGTTCTAAGACCTGTATGCTTTTTAAGGTTTCTACTGAAAGGATAAAAAATCCCTTCGTACTTACCAGCATCAATTAAAACCTCTTTCCATACATTTTTACCAAACTTTTTTCTGGCATAAGTAGTCATATAATACCCTAGATTATAGTGGTTGGGTACAAAGTCCTTATAAGAACCCGCTGCTGCTTTTTCGTAATTATAAATTTTATTATCGAAAATCAGACTTCTATATTCCATATCAAAAGTGGCCAGCCTACCTCTACCTGATTTAGAGTAGGCAGTTTCCGCATACACTGCATCCCCCTCCATAAACCATCGTGGTATTGCTCTATGATGCAAAGCGCTCCAGGCAAACCTTCCAAGCAGCGTTGCAGCCAGGTTAGTAACACCTCTGCGAGCATTTACCAATTGCTGAACATGCCTATATTCATGAATAGTTAATATATCAAGCCAGCTTGAAGTCCCTAAAAAACTAGCCTGGGGAGGAGTTAAATAGAACTCTGATCGGAATGGTATAAGACTGACAAAGCCATTAGAAATAGTGGTTTGATTGTGAAGAATTACTGAAACTTTCTTTTTTTTATTGCCTAGGTCATTATCATTTTTAAATAGTGAATGAACGATATTTGAGGCTCTTTGCGCCTGTACAGTCATTCCAGCTGGGAAAATGATCTGGGCAGTATCATCATTTATTTGCTGCCACTTAACTTTTGATGGGTTAAGACCTAGTTGAGCAAAAGCATGTTGGGTAAAGAGTAATAAAAAAGATACGATAACTTTCTTCACTTTATTTTTTTGAATTGAGTTCCAAAATGGAATTATAAAGTTATCTGAAAGATAAAAATGAATTTTTTTTAATTTCATTTATTTCAATAATAAAGCACTCTTTATATAAACATAGCACACCTTTTTTCAAGACGAAAAAACCTCACCTTCACATTAAAAACTTAATAAAAATACTTCCGTATATGGTTTAAAGTTACATATGTATGGTATTGTTAATTTATTCAATAAATATATTTTTTATTAAATAAATAAGTGTCATTCAACATTTACTACTTGTCTAATATTTAAAAAAAGCTATGAAATAATGAAATTTACAAGAAAAATTACATTTTATCTCCTTGCATTTTTATTTTGTTTTTCATTTTTTTCCTGTAACAATAAAGGAAAAAAAGTTTCTTCACTTAGGGAAAACGAATATAGTGAGATGCCTTCAGGTTTATTTAACCCTGAGCTAAATGAAAAGTATTATCTAAAGCAACGCGAGATTGTTGAACAAATACCTGCTGCTAACAATGATAATGAGTCAAGTCATCTACAAAAAAGAGGCCCATATAATGTTGGAGGAAGAGTGAGGGGAGTAGATATTGATATAAATGATGAACAACACATTATCGCATCAAGTCCCTCTGGAGAGTTATGGCAAACATTTGATGGTGGCAATACATGGGAAGTTATTTCTAATATTGATAACAGTTTATATGGGTTCAATGTAATTGTTCAAGATAAAAGACCCCAGTTTAGCAACCGGTGGTACTGTGGGGTAAGTAAAGGAGGTCAGCAAATGTCTGCAAGAAATATAAGTACATTAGTTTACAAATCTGATAATAATGGTACGAGTTGGACACCATTTCTTCAGTTAAATGATCTACCTAGAAATTTACGATGCTCATATATAAATGAGATGGTTGTTAGTTTAATTGATGGAAGTTTAGTGGTAGCAAGTAGTAATGATGTTTTTGAGTTAGTAAGAAACGGTAACGAAGCAGAAGTTCGATACATTGATGGTATAAATTATCGATTAGACTTTCCCGATGCAGATATAGCAAGTTTTGATACCGGCGAATGCGTTTTTGCAGGCCCAAGGGGTAGAAGTTCTTATTTTTTCTATAAAAGTATGGAAGGTCAATGGAGTAACATAATGCACAGATCAAGTTTTGGCTGGAATTATAGAGTGGAAATAGCACTTTCTAATATTGTTAGAAATGATAATAGTAGAGATATATATGTTTTTGCCACTCGAGATTCGACACGCAATTACCCTAACGAATATAGGCTTTTTCACGGTTCTTTAATTGTAGAAAACGGAAGAGTTGATTTTAGTTTACATGATAGAAGTAGAAATCTAGAGCCAGCATCTAATTATTTAGGTCAAAAAGACCATAATCAATGCATTGCCGTTCACCCGAATAATCCCGATTTAGTATACATTGGAAGCAAAGGCTTTTTTTGCTCTACAGATGGGTTTAGAACAGATAATAATGTAAAGAGAATAGGTGGTGGGTTGCATGCTGATAACCACAAAATATTATTTTTCCCCTCAAACCCAAACCATATGCTTGTTGCTAATGATGGAGGTTTGTATAAAACTACAAATTGTTTTGTTAGTCACGCAGAAAGAAGAGATAGGTTAAGCTTTAATTGGCGATATCTTAAAAATAGCATAGTTAACACCCAAGCTTACAGCGTAGCTATATCGCCAACAGGGAAAAGGACAGCTATTGCAACAGGACTTCAGGATCAGGGTTCCTGGTTATCATTTAATAAAGTTAGAGATGTTAGGTATGTCAAGCCATCAAGTAGCGATGGAATGTTCTGCCAGTTTTCAAATGATGGAAGACATTTGTATACTACAAACCAATATGGCAACATACCAAGAATAAGTGTTGATTATGAGAATAATACTTATGAAAGACAAGAAGATGAAATATGGTCTGAAACAGACTGGTCAGGTAGGCCGTTTTTTGTACTAGATCAAAACCAAGATGGGTTGGCGTATGTAATTCATGAGAGTGAGTATATAAATAGATATAGAAACTTCAATGAAAATTTTAATATAGATGCTAGAATAGACTTTCCCTTAGTGGAAGATGATCAGCTTTCTACTTTAGCCTTGAGCAAAGAGCCTGCAAATATACTTTATGTCTCTACTAAGTTTGGTCATTTATACAGAGTAGAAAATGCCGATGGAGCAAACCCAAGAATAGTAGAAATTGGTAGAGAAAGTTTTATACGAGAAGAAGAAGAGGAGAGTGAAGAAGAAGAAAGTGAAAGGTTAAGGTTTGTGAGGGACAATAATAGGATTAATTGTATTGCAGTAGATCCATGGGACGGTAGAAAAGTTTTTGTAACGTTTTCTGGCTCTAATGTTCAAAGTATTTTTTATTCTGAAAACAGTGGAAATAGTTGGACAAATGTTGATGGAAATCTCACTGGTAGATTTGCGCCTTCTATTTATTTTCTTTCGGTATCAAGGTTAGAAAAAAATATTGACTTTTCTAAAGTTTATATAGGTACTAATGTTGGTCTTTTCTCTACATCTAGTCTAGGTGAATTAGATGGCATAAATACATTGTGGAGAAGAGAGTTTCCTGAAATGCTAGGTGTCACATCTGTTACACAAATTCAATCTAGAACAAGTGATGGCTTGATTGCTTTATCAACGTATGGAAAAGGGTTGTATACATTTTATACTCACTCTAAAGAAATAGGTGCTATTACCGTATCTGTTGATGAGCAAAAGACCTTAAACTTAGGAGCGTACAACTTTAATCTCCGAGAGAGCATAAGGGTTATAGGTGATGATAATCAGGAACGGATACCTAATGATATAGAACTTGAGTATGAAATAGTAAATAGCTCGGACCCATCTTTGGCAAGGTATAATATTGATGGTGAAAACCTGATTATCCAAGGAAATCAAGAAGGAGTTGATTTTTTAATAATTGAAGCAAGGTATTCTGATAAAATATCTAGGAGAAAATTAAGAGTTGATGTTCAATCAGAAGAAATAAATGTACTATATGATCAAAGCTTTCCTGAAAATGATCATTATGCAAGTTTTATTAAAAAGGATTTTGATAGAAATATTGAAAGGTCAAGAATAGAAATGTCAGATGATTTTGAGGTACGTAACTCATGGTTGGTAGAGGAAATCCATGTTGACGGTCAGTTAAGGCAACCATTGGGAGATAACCAAAGACCTGTTTTAGTTCAACTAAAGATCTATAAAGAAGAAGGCGAAAATAAAAGAAGAGTGTTAATGCGAAACTATAATCTGGAAAGAGATAGCAGAATAACTGTGTTATCAAACGAAAGAAATAATAGATATGGTTTTAAAATGCATTTGGGTGAACAGACTCTTTTAACTGAGGGGAAATATTGGGTAGAAGTCATGCCAGTATTTAGAAATGCTGATAATGTGTATCCTTGGTTGTGGAGAGGCTCTATGGAAGGAGGTAATGCAATAGAGCATAGGGTAGATGCTCAACATGGTGTTGATAGAGTAAATAACACAAGTAGGAAGTTATGGTTTAGAGTAATAGGAGAGCTTGAAAATGCCTGGCAATATGGAGCTCCGAGGAATGTAGTTGCTGAGGAATACAATAATGGTAACTCAGTGCATCTAAGCTGGGAGTTAGTTAGAGCAAATGAAATTAATAGACCTCAAAGTATATTAATTGAACGAAAAGCAGAAGGTCACAATTATGTTCCATTAGCAACAATAGCTTATGGAGCAACTAACTACAGAGATGAGCATAATATAAGTGATGGTTTGTACCAATATAGATTAAAAATACTACAAGCAGGAAGAAGAGAATCTAATTTTGCAGAATCCAATGAATTAATTTTAGGTTCAAGAATTAAAGCCCCCAAAGATTTTAGAATCTTAACTATGGCTAATGGATCTGCAACACTAATATGGGAAGCAGATTTTGTAGATAACCCAGAATACAGAAGAGCAAATGAGTTGGTACTTGAAAGAAGGCATACTCTTAGTAGAATTAATGCAAGCTATACCTCAGATTTTGAAGAAGTTGCAGTTTTAGATAGAAGCTTGTGGGTTTACATGGATCAACTTCCTTTTAGTGGAGTTAGTTACGAATACAGATTAACAGCAAGAAATAGATTGGGCTCAGCTAGTTCTATCTCTGATCAAAGCTACGCTTCTTTTGAAGTTCGTCCTATAAACTTAAGAGCCGTATTAAAAAAAGAGAATAATGTAGAAATCAGTTGGAATATAAAAGCATACGATGTGCTACTATATGCTTTGTGGAGAAAAACAGGTGATAACGAGCCTATTAGGGTTAATTCTCTGGATTATTTTCAAGAAATAGCTATTGATAGCTTCTTGTTTGGTGAAAAGTTAATCTTGAATGATAGCATACAACCACTATTTGGTGCAAATAATGTACAGTATGCTATTGAGACAGTTACACTATCTGGAGAAAGAATAATGAGTGATTGGGTATCTATAAATGAGAACATAATAGATATACAGGGAAATAGAGGAGTCTTTTTGTTTAGGGAAAGTGAACTTCAAGAATACGAAGAGATTAAAGTATATCCAAATCCTTTCTCTGGAAAAGCTCTTAATATTCAATTGCCAGCAAAGATAAACTCAAAATGTACTGTTTCAGTTTTTAGCTTCTTAGGCAAAGAAGTTTACTCTGGAGAACTTGATAGGGTAAGAAATAAACTATCCATCAGTTTGCCATCAGGTTTAGAAAGCGGTTTATATTTATTCATTGTGAAAACTGAAGATGGAAAAAACTTTAAATATAGAGCTATAAAAAAATAAATATCACGACAGAGAGAGTTTAATCTACAGACCTCTCTGTCTTTTAATTAGAATACTAAATACACCCACATTAAAAGACTACCCTATTTTATTACTATTTTTGTAAAAAAGAAGCTGAAGTAGTTAGATGTAATTAACTGCTGAATTTTACACAAACCATAAATTATTTTTTTATCGTTAGATAATTATAAGGTTATTCAAATTTTGTAAATTGTATTATGCAACTTTTATGATTACTAATAAGTATTTATTTATACTTAGTTAAAAGAAGAATATCTTCCAACCAGGTTTGTGGATTTAAATGTTGAAGGATGGTTTTTAAAAGTAAAAAAATTTTAGAAAAAAAATATAAGTACAAAGATCTCAAGATTTACGCCTCTACAGAGTGGCTTGCTGACGGAAAAAAGAAGTACAGAAAGGTTTTTGAAAGCCTAGAGACGACATATTTATATGCAGAGCTTTCTTTTTATAACAAGCTCTTTGATGAAGGCGAAGAGTGGGATGTAAAAGTTAACTTAAAATGCTTTAAGCTTTTTGGAGAAAAAAAAGAATCGGTTTGTGATTTGCACTTGGAGCAGCACATCTCTTCCGAAGATAATATTGTTTTTGTAAGAGAGGGTTGGGGAAATGAAAGTCTTGCTACCTATTGGAAAAGAGGTACTTATGTATGGGAAGCATATATAGATGAAGAATTGGTAGGTTCACAAACATTTTATGTTGAAAATAACGGTCTAGTCTCTCCAAGTTTTAATCCATATTTTGATATCTCGCATATTAAGCTTTTTGAAGGATCATATGATGGGGCTCCTGTTGATAAGAGAAAGTATCTGAAAAGTTTCAATGCTAATGAAACAAGATACATTTGGGTAGAGCTAGCCTTTGAAAATGATGTAGAAGATGACTGGTACTGCGAGTTGATTTTTAATTTTTACAATGATTCTGGTCAGCTTAAAGGTCAAACCACTGAACTAAAACTAATCTCTGCTACAGAAGATGATGTTGTGGTTTCAACCGGATGGGGGTCAGATAATAAAGGCACTTGGTTTAATGACAAGTATAAAGTTGAGGTCATTTTTATGGATCAACTGATCGCCGTTATTCCTTTTGAGTGTGGGGATAAGTTTGTTGAGGGGAATGTGCAGGCTTTAATTGGGGAAGCAGCAGAACTAAGGACTCTTGATGACTATATTGATGATTCTCCTAATGAAACATTAGAAGATATTATTAAACGACTCGATAGCCTTGTGGGTCTTGAAGGTGTTAAAAGAAAAGTAAAGGATTATGTTGACTATCTGGAATTTTTGAAAATCAGGAAAGAAAAAGGCTTTGAGGATGATCAAAAATTTAATTTACATAGCCTTTTTAAAGGTAACCCCGGTACTGGCAAAACTACTGTAGCAAAGCTAGTTGCTAAAATTTATCATAAAATGGGTTTCCTTACGAGAGGGCACATTACTGAAGTAGGCAGAGCTGAGTTAATTGGGCAGTACATAGGTCAAACAGCGCCTAAAGTTAAAGAAGTAATTGAGAGTGCCAGAGGCGGGGTCTTATTTATCGACGAAGCCTACGGGCTGGCAAGAACGGAAAATGATGATAAGGACTATGGTCATGAGGCTATAGAAGTACTGGTGAAAGAAATGTCAGATGGTCCTGGAAATATTGCAATTTTTCTTGCAGGATATCCTAAAGAGATGGAGGTGTTGTTAAAATCTAACCCTGGGCTGAAGTCGAGGGTAAAGATGGGGTATGAGTTTAATGACTACACCCCTAAAGAATTGATGGAAATTTCAAATATGGCTTGCAAGCAAAAAGCTGTAGTGATGACCAAGGATGCCAAAAGCTTGCTTTACAGAAAGTTGACTGAACTATACAGAAATAGAGATAAGTCTTTTGGGAATGCACGGCTGGTTTTAGATCTTATCGAAGATGCTAAAATGAATCTAGGACTTAGGCTGATACGAAGTAAAAAGGCAGACCTTGAAAGTGAACGAAAACTCCAAACTATCCGACTTGTAGACATGGAATCTTCTTTTAGGCAAGAGCAAAAAAGAAGAGTACAAATAGATATTGACTACACTTTATTAAAAGAGTCTTTGGCAGAAATTAATAAGCTTAAAGGTTTAGGTAATGTCAAAACAGAAATTAATGAACTTGTAGATTTAGTAACGTTTTATGTGGAGTCAGGCAAAAGTGTTTTAGGTAACTTTTCTCTACATACCATTTTCAAAGGTAATCCTGGTACGGGTAAAACTACAGTAGCAAGGCTTCTCTCAAAAATTTACAAAGCTCTTGGCATTATAGAAAGAGGACATTTGATTGAGTGTGACAGACAAGGTTTAGTGGCTGGATTTATTGGTCAAACAGCTGCTAAAACTAAAAGTATGGTTGATAAAGCCCTAGGAGGAGTTCTGTTCATTGATGAAGCATATGCTCTAAGTGACAAAAGGTATGGGGGCGATTATGGACAGGAGGCAATTGAAGCTCTTTTGAAAGAAATGGAGGATAATAGGGGTGATTTTATAGTGATAGTTGCCGGATACCCAGATCCAATGGACAGGTTTCTTGAAAGTAACCCGGGCTTTAAATCTAGGTTTGATCATTCATTAAACTTTGAAGACTTTTCTGAAGAAGAACTTTTAGAAATTGCTACTTCTATGCTTCAAAACGAAAACTTGACACTAAATAAAGAAGCTGAGGGTCATCTGAAAAAGTACTTAACATTTATCTTCAGGCAAAGAGATAAATTTTTTGGAAACGGTAGAACTGTTCGTAAGGTAATTAATACTGTTGTGCGAAAGCAACACCTTAGAATGGCTGGTATTGGTAAAGAGAAAAGAACAATGAAAGCTTTGTCTTCTGTAATATTGGCGGATGTTTCTCATTTAACTCCTGATAAAGATATCTTTGAAGAGTCTAAAAAGAAGATTGGCTTTAGTATTTATTAAAGAAGAACATTTTCTTTGATAATTTTTTTCGCAAATACTCTACTCAACGATAACCCTATATGGTTTTTGATACACACCAATAGAGTTATAGATTACTGTTTGAATACGTGATCTAATATTCTGCTCCATCAGTTTCCTATTGTATGACGTAGGATAAACTCTATTGGATAAAAACACATAGATCAAGTTGTAATCTGGGTCTACCCATGCACATGTTCCAGTGAAACCAAGGTGTCCAAATGCATTAGAAGAGCAAAGAAGAGATGTTGGTCCATCAAAGTCAGTTAAGTCGGGTTTATCCCATCCAAGTCCCCTTCTGCTGTTATCATTCTGCTTTTCAATAAAGTAGGAAACAGTTTCCTTGTTTAAGAAATTTTTACCTGCATAGTTTCCCTTTTGTAAGTTCATAGAAAGTAGCGTTCCTATATCTAAGGCATTACCAAATAAACCGGCATGCCCAGAAACCCCCCCAATTAATGCCGCATTTGGGTCATGGACATAACCTCTCAATAACGACTTTCGGAAGGAGACATCCATTTCAGTAGGAGGTATTTTTTCTCTTTTGTGTTTCTCTAAGGGGCGAAACACCACATTCCGTAAACCCATAGGCTGGTAAAACAGGCTATCTGCTAGCTCATCTAAAGTATTAGAAGTTATCCTTTCCACTACTTTTTGAAGGATCATAAACCCTAAATCACTATATCGATACGAGTAAGTGCCATCTTTTCTCTTTTTCTTTCTTAAATCCGTTTGTAGAACCCAATTCCAAACAGAATCTTGCAGTTGCTTTGTAGTATACAAGTCTTCCGCTATTTGTATAGAAAAAGTGGAGTCTTGCCTATCAGATAAATAGCCTGGTAAGGGCTCTCCATCTTCTGATGTTTTAACCCAAAAAGGATAGAAAGAAATCAAGCCAGCCTCATGCATTAGAATATCTTTGATCAGCAGGTTTCCCTTATTAGTTGAGTCTGTTTCGGATAGATATTTACGCAAAGGATCTTCCAAGTTTAGCTTTTTTTCTTCGTAGAGCTTCATTACAACTTGAAGCGTACTTAAAACTTTGGTCAAGGAAGCTAGATCGTAGATTGTGTTTTTGGTAACTTCTTTTTCTTTTTCGTAGGTATAGTAACCATACCCCTTGTTCCATATCACTCTTCCATCTTTTATGACTAGCACCTGACATCCTGGGGTTGCTTCATTTTCTATAGCTTCTTCAGCAATAAGATCAATCATTGATAGTACATCAGATGAAGCACTCACTTGCTCTGGAAAGGCAAAACCAACTCTATTGATTGATTCTAAGAAAATACCATGACCTTGTTGGAGAGTAGATGAAGCGCTTATAGGCAAATTTCCTTGTATACTATTTGCTCCAAATACAGCTTGAACAACCGCTTTTTGCATTAGTGAGTCATGTTCGTAGGCACATATTAAGTTGCTACTAAAATCAAGCCTTTGAAGTGAATATGGGGACCCAAAAACAATATTTATCAGTTTGTTTTCTTTTTGATCAATACTTTTCAGCAAGGAGACTATTGAGTTAGAAATGCCGTAGTCTTTATTCTTTCCAGCAGCATTTAGATTAGAGAAAAGAGTAGTTATGACATAGTCAAAAGTGTCTAGTTTATTTTTTATAAAATCTAACTGGGTTCGATTAGGGTATTTTGGTAGTTGAAAAGCTGAAAATGGAGTATAATAGCTAAGGTATTGGATAAAAGTACTATCGTTTTTTGCACCAATGGATAAATAAGCTACTTTTTTATTAGACAAGTTTTTGATAGGCAAAGAAGTGCTATCAGTTTTTACAAGTGTTAATGCTTGCTCATACAGCTCAGCTTTTAGCGACTTTGATCTATTATTAACTAATTTCTTAACTACATCTTTCTCAGAAACGAACCCTTGATTGAAGAGACCTAAGCTTCTTTTTTTTATCAATATTTTCCTTAGCCTTAAATCAAGCTCTTGATCTTTAAAAACTCCTTTTTTTAGAGCTTCAACGATTGCTTTGATCCCCGCCTGAAGATTGGTTGGCTGAATTAACAGGTCATTTCCTGCTAGAAAAGCAGCTAACTCAACTTTTCCCTGCGTATAAGCTTGAGCCGATGCATTCATTTGTAGTGCATCTGTAAAAACCAACCCTTTGAACTGAAGTTTATCTTTTAAAAGATCAGTAACAACAGATCTTGATAGTGAAGTAGGTATATTTTCTTCATCAATTTGCTGCAAAGAAGGAACGTGCAAATGTGCTACCATCACCCCACCTATTCCATACTGGAAAAACTTTTTAAAAGGATAAAGCTCCGTTTCATATAGCCTTTTTTTGTCATGTTTAATAACTGGCAAAGACAGGTGAGAATCTACATTAGTATCCCCATGACCAGGAAAGTGTTTGGCAACAGCCATTACTTTATTCTTTTCCATTCCAAGAGCCAGAGCTAATGCTTTGTTTGTAACGTTATGTTTATTTTCTCCAAAGGATCTTTTCCCTATTACAGGATTTGCAGGGTTATTGTTTATATCTACAACTGGAGCAAAATTGACATTAACACCTATTACTTTACATTGCCTTGCTATTTCTGCACCAAGAGCATATAAGTACAAGTCACTTTTTATTGCCCCTAAAGTCATTGCTTTCGGATAAGATATTGTACTGTCTAGCCGCATTCCTAATCCCCATTCAGAGTCTTGAGCTATCCATAAAGGCAACCGAGAAGCAAGCTGAAACTTATTGGTTAGTTTTACTTGTTGCGTTGGGCTTCCTTGGAAAAAAAGTATTCCGCCTACATGATGATCTTTAATTAGTTTTAAAACTCTCTCAGTTTCATTTTCTCTTTTTTTAGACGCATACGCAGATACAATAAAAAGCTGTCCCACTTTTTCTTCAACTGTCATGGTAGAAATCAGACTATCTGCCCACCTTTCTATCATTTGGGTATTGCTTACGTCACTAATAGCAGGAGTTTTATTTAAATTTTCTTTAATTAACAGCTTTTCAGGTTGAGATAAACCCAATAAAAGTAAAACAGAAGCTATTGATGAAAAAAAAGCTATATTTATGAGAAGTTTTTTGTTCAATTTTTAATTTTTTTCTATTGTTTCCCAGTGAAAAAGTTTCCTTCTATATTTAAAATTCCAAGTTATAAAACATTCTTTTATGAGCCTAGATACTATGACCCAATAAAAGAAGATATTAAGAAAAGAGAGCAAAAAATTAAACTGGAATTAAAAAGAAAAATATCTGACAGTTCATTATCTGGCGATGCTTTTCAGTATAAAATGAGTAGTTACTGGGCAAAGCATAGGCAAAGAGAACATAAGTCCATTGGTATTCGGCTTGTTTTAGTTGTAATTATTACTTTCCTTATTTTCTTGTTTTTTAGTTATTGAAACTATGATAAAACTTATTAATCACCTTGCAAAGGTAGTAGGTCCTGCTTAGGAACAACCTAACAGCAATGGAATTGATGCATATACTGCTTGCAGCATATGCCTTTTTTTATATTACATCATTAAGCTTGGTGTGTCTAAAAAAAACCACTAACCATAACTGTTAAATCCCCCAAACTATATTATATAGCTATAATTTGAGGGAAGTATTTTTAATATGCTTTTCTCAGGTAATTACCATTCTTATCTACTACTATCCATTCGTTTTCATATTGAACAGTAATTTCCCCGTGTTTGAAATAGTCTCTTCTGAAAGAAGTGTACTTTGGAGGAACAATTATTTTCCCAGTACTGTCTAAAAACCCTATTTTTCCATATTGAGCAAATAAAGCCCTGTCTTCCTTCAACTCTTTAATTTCTTCATAAATGATAGGGAGAATCTCGTTTCCTTGTGTATCAATTATACCGTATTTTCTAAACTTACTAGCCATAAAATTTCCTTTCCCAAACCGGTTCATGACAGTGTATTGACCAGGGATTATTTCCTTTCCAGTTATATCTAAAGCTCCAAACTTGCCTGCTACTCTAAACCTAAAAACACCTGCTTCTTCTACATACTCTATTTCATCGTATTTAAAAGGAGTAACTTTTTTACCATTGGTATCAAAAAGTGCAAACTTAATAGCACTTTGTACAGTAAACCCTCTTAATCTTCCTTTGCTAAACATGATGGAGAATCCATCGTAGTACATTGCCGAAATTTCTTTCCCATTCGTATTTACAAAGCCATATTTACCATCTCTTTTGGCTACAGAAATACCGTTGACGGGTTTAGTTATTTCCTGATACTTCATAGGTATGACTTCTGATCCAAATCGATCAATTATCCCATAAAATTCCCCTAGTTTAACTTTTGAAAAACCGTTTTCAAAATCAGTAGCATCATCATATCTAGGAGGAATTGCAATGTGTCCTCTATCGTCAATAAACCCATTCTTTTTATTAACCGTAATCTTTGCCATTCCCTCTTCAAAATCAGAAATATAGCTATACTGAAATGGAAGTACGGTTTGCCCTTGCGGGTTAATGATTCCATACATCCCATTTTTCTTAGCTACAGCTAGGTTAGGTGCTGATTTTCTATCAAATGAATAGAGCCTCTCAAACTCTAAAGGAATAACTACATTTCCTTGCATATCAATAGCCCCATATTTTCCATATTTTTCAACAATGGCGATATGATGATGATTAAAGTTTCTAGCAGTTCCATATTGAAAAGGGATAACTACGTTTCCTGATTTATTGATATATCCATAAAGGTTGTTTTGCTTAACATGAGCTAAGCCTTCACTAAAAAACATGGCATCATCATATATTGGTGGAATGACAATCACCCCATCTTCGTTCATGAAGCCAAATTTCATATTATAGTTTTCGAGGGCTGTGATTAATGACATGCCTTCTTTTGGCTCATCAATATCATCATATTTAGGTGTAATTACTACTTTACCACTATGATCAATAACCCCCCAGTTTTCTCCTTCTTTTACACCAATAAGTTTCTCACCAATAAGTTTATATTTATCGTATCTGTAAGGGATTACCAAGTTCCCTTGTGTATTAGCAAAACCAATCTTTCCAGCATTATCTTCAACAGCATGTAGCTTTTGATATGTATTTGTAGCACGTGTATTATTTGTTACAGTGCTGCTATTTACCTGGTCCGAACCGGGCGATTGGATTTTTTCCATCTTCTCATTGAAAACTAAAGACATTGGAATTCCAGATTGCGTTTCGTATGTCAAGTACACTTTTCTGTCTTTAACATCGCAATCCACATTTTTTGCTCCAGTAATCTCGTATTCTCCCTGAAAAATCATTCTTCTATTGAATGTGCCTATATAATCTCTATCCCACTTATTGGTATACCAAACTGCAGTTAGTCCATCGTCAACCAAATAGCCTTTTACTTTCAGGTCTTTAAAAATATATTCCCCAATAAAATGCAGGTTTTTATCCCAGGTTCCTATGTAGTGAATACCGCTTTCATCTTTGTATCGTATAGCGGTTTCCTCTCCTTCTCCTCTATGAGAAACATATTTGAGTTTTTCTGGAAGCTTATACTGACCAGTAGCGACACCATTAACTCTTGTCTCTAAAATATTTTTTTCTTTAAAAAAGAAATACTTTACAACTCCATTTTGTGCGCTAACTGTTTGAAATACAGTTACAATAACTATCAAAAATGTACTAATTAAATTTTTCATGTGTTTAAAATTTGTGACCTGTTTAGTTTGTTAGGCACACATTTTAAGCATTGCTTCTTGTGTTCCTCAATTTTAAACCAGACATGGTCTGTTTCATTCTTTTTAGTTTTAATGTTTTTCAGGATTTAATTTTATTGTTTTATCACCTCTACCGATCCAATCTCATTGTCCCAGTCAAAAAGTTGCTCTTGAGAGGTAATATATTCTTTCATCTGACCGTCAAAATAGTTTCCTCTATAAACGCGGAGTTTGTATCCTTTTCCTATTCGTATGGAGCTAATATTATGGTTGAAAATACTTAGCTTACTAGCATTAAACTTTCCTTCTGTTAAGCTTTTTCTTCCACCATCATAATTCTTTTTAAAATATACTATTGCTCCTTCTATGTAAAAGTTGTCATTCACTGTAGATGAAGAAGAACCAGAACCACTAGGGTTATAATTTGCTGTCGTGCTTATCACTTCAAGAGAAGATATGTGGTTATCCCATTCTGAGCCTAAGTCATCTACTGATGAAGTAAACTCAGCTGTTTTGCCTAAAAAGTTAGCATCTCTATATACAACAACTTTGTAGCCTAATGGTATTCGTATAGAACTAATCTTATTATCACCTAGAGTAATCTGATAGTTGTTGTATTTTCCTGTTGAAACCACCTGATCTAATCCTCTGTATCCTGTAAATTGATAAAGAATCACTTTACCGTCTGACTCAGCAAAACCTGTATTGTTACTGTTGTTATTATTATCAGTAGAAGATGAACTATTGCTATTATCACTTCCCCCACCAGGGTAGTTTATATTAGAATTATTATTATCTGTGTTTACAACTATTGGAGTAGAGCCGGGTACTATTACTTCTATAGAAGATATTTTGTCATTCCATGCTTCTCCTACATCTTGCGTTGATTTTGTTAGCTCTTTGGATTCACCAGAGAAAGACCCTCCTTCATATATTTTTATTTTCACTCCTTCAGGAATTTCTATAGAGCTTATTTTATTATCAAAAACGCCAAGCCTAGAAGAGTTATATGTCCCTGGACCAATTGCCTGCCTTCTTCCTTTAAAAAAATGGTGCTCATATATTGTAACAATTTCTTTGTCTTTCCAACCATCTCTGTACTCTCCTATCTTCCATTTTTTACTTTTTGATAGTTCATAGGCTGGAGAAAATTGAGAAAAGGTTTTTTCGCTTCCATTAGCCATTTTCACCTTTTTTATATAGCTCTTATTAAGGGTAAACTGTTGTGTTTGATATGGGTACGTGTAGTAAACGTTTTGATTATCTTCGTTTGTAACATGTACACCAATAGTTTCCCCTGACCATTTTTCAATAACATCTACACTGCTTTGAGCATTTCCACATAAAAAAGAAATAAAAACAGCAATAACGGCTAGTATTTGTGTTCTCATAATTAGTAATTTATAATCGCTTTTAAACTTTAAAAGGTTTTGTTTTTAACGAAAAAACATAGAGTAAATTGTGTTTGTTAGTTTATTGAATTACACTTTTACTTTCAATGACTTCACTTGTGATACGTTTTTTAAACGTAAAAGGTACAAAAAAGCCATAAAGCAAAACAGACAACTCACTAAAAATGTAAATTTAAAGTTTTCTGGGTTGTTTTTGTACAGCCAACCAGAAGAAAGAGATCCTATTCCTACGCCTAGCTCCAGTGCAATAAATAAGCTTGCTAGACCTCTTCCTTTATACTTTGGATTACTTAAATCTACAGCCCAGGCAAAAATAGTAGGGGCATTAATCCCAATTCCTAATCCAAGAATGCTAGCGGATATAAAGAGCATAGTAGCAGATTGGCTAAAGGCTATGCCCAGCAAACCACATAAAGCTAAAAATACTGCTATTCTTAGCATGATTACCCTTCCGTATTTATCTGCTGCATTTCCTGCCAATAACCTAGAAATCAAAGAGCTTACTGTCATATACACAAAAAAGAGACCTTTGTTTTCAATACCTAAGTACTCGCTAAAATCAGGAATAAGAATCAGAATTGTTCCAAAAGCATAAAGAGTTAAAATCATAACAATACAGGGATTTGTAACTCGCGGCTCAAAAAGATCTTCGGTTGAAATTTTTAATAGTGAAAACCTAAATTTTTCTCTTTCTTGTAGCGATTCTTTCATTCCTATAAAAATGGCTACCGATAGTATAGATAACACCGAAGCTGTCTGAAACATAGCTTCTATATTGAATTGCATAGCTATTTCACTACCAACTGCTGGGCCTATTGCCATCCCAGAACTTCCAAAAAAACCTAGCAAACCTAAACCTTCCCCTCTTCTTTCAGCAGGAATTATATCTGCTAAAAAGGCGGTTGATGCTGTTGGCTTGAAACCATTTGCAAAGCCATGAACAAACCGAATTGACAAAAAAACAAGAGGTGACCCTGCCAAAGGATAAATAAAACAACATGCGGCACCTATTAATGATCCTATTATCATTATTGGAAGTCTTCCTACTGTATCGGAGAGCTTACCGCTAAAAGGTCTCGATAATGCTGCCGAAAGAGTAAATAAGGCTATAATTAATCCTAGGTACTTACTTCCACCTAAGTCTTTTAAATGTTTTGGGAGCTCAGGTATGATCATATTAAAGCTCATAAAGAACATTAACGAGCTTATGCACAGTAACCAGAATTGTTTGTTATATCCTCTAAAGGAAAGCATTTCTTAAATATCTAGTAGGCAGCTTTATTGCTAAGTTAGGTTAAATAAAGATAGCCTTATCCAAAAACTGTATCTAACCTATATTTCAAGTAAAAATAGACGTTAATTAATGGTAAAGCGCTTTTAATATTTCACTAAAACTATTTACCCCTCAAAAAGTGTTCGTATCTTAGTATATAATTTTAAAAACTGTAGGACTTATGTCTTTTTTATCAATTTTACTTTTTGGAATGCCAGGTGGATGGGAGTGGGTTATTATTGTTTTGGTTGTGCTTTTACTTTTTGGAGCAAAGAAAATTCCTGAGCTTGCTAGAGGTTTGGGAAGAGGAATTAGAGAATTTAAGGATGCTACTAAAGAAGTAAAAAAAGAAGTTAGTGAAGCTGGAAAGGATATTAAAGATGTTGAAACTCACTAATTGCTTGTTTTTAAACTTTATTTAATTTTTTTTACAGCTTGTTTGAGTCATTAAGCAAAATTCAATCAGCACTCAAAGAAAAATCTATATCGTGCTGTGAGCTGGTAGAGTACCATCTTCAGAGAGCAGGAGAGCATCAAAATATTAATGCATTCTTGGAAGTATATGCTGAAGAAGCTATTGCTTCTGCTAAGCGAATAGATAAAAAAATCTCAAAAAATGAAGTAGGTAAACTTGCAGGGCTTGGACTAGGAGTTAAGGATAATATTTGTTACAAAGACCACAGAATGCAGGCTGGAAGTAAAATTTTAGATGGTTTTATTTCGCAGATTTCTGCAACAACAATAGCCAGGGTTTTAGAAGAGGATGCTATTATTATTGGAAGACAAAATTGCGATGAGTTTGCAATGGGCTCTTCTAGCGAAAACCCTCATTTTGGACATGTCAAAAACTTTCATGACCTAGAACGAGTTGCTGGTGGGTCTTCAGGAGGGTCAGCAAGTGCAGTTGCTGCGGATATGTGCTTAGCTTCTTTTGGGTCAGACACAGGAGGTTCTGTTCGCCAACCTGCTGCTTTTTGTGGAGTTGTAGGGCTAAAACCAACATACTCGAGAGTATCGAGGTATGGTTTAGTTGCTTATGGCTCTTCTTTTGATACTATTGGACCTATTACTAAATGCGTGGAAGACGCAGCCCTTCTCTTAGAAGTAATGGCAGGTCAGGATAAAAATGATGCTACTTCTTCTTCTAGAAGTGTTCCTTCTTTTTCTAAGTCTTTAAACAACTTCAATACTAATTGGAAAATTGGTTTTGTATCCGATACTTTGAACCACTCTTTAATTTCTCCAGAGGTTAAAAATGCGGTCTTTGGTGTATTAAAATGGTTAGAGGGTAATAGTTTTGCTGTTAGTGAGGCTTTTTTTCCACTATTAGAATATATTCCTCCTACTTATTATATTTTATCAGCAGCTGAAGCTTCTACTAACTTGGCTAGATACGATGGTATACGATACGGGCTTAGAACAGAGAATCCTGAAAACCTGGAAGCGCTTTATAAAAAAACTAGGGCTGAAGGTTTTGGTGATAAGGTAAAAAGGAGAATTATGCTTGGGAACTTTGTTCTATCTTCTAGCTATTATGATACTTATTTTACTAAGGCACAAAAAGTAAGAAGGCTTATTAAAGGAGAAACAGAAAAGCTTCTCTCTCAGTATGACTTTTTAGTATTACCTACGACACCTACTACTGCTTTTAAAGCAGATAAGTTTGATGAGAATAATGTTGTCGAAGCGTATTTAGCTGATCTTTTTACTGTTCAGGCTTCGGTATCTGGAGTTCCTGCAATTTCTATTCCTGTAGGGAAAGACAGCAATGGTTTACCAATTGGTTTACAAATTATGTCTAAGCATTTTGAAGAAGAAAAGCTTCTTTCGTTTGCATATTTTATTGAGCAGAATTTTACTAAGAAGGCGTAAGTCTTTTTTCATTAAGCTTGAGTTGATATTTTTAACAGATTAATTAAACTTTTTATGAAATACTCTTTTTCAGAAAAGAAAGATACTAGGTCTGGGTTTGGAGATGGTCTTTTAGAGGTTGCAAAAAAAAATGATCGTGTTGTTGGACTTTGTGCCGACCTAACGGGGTCTTTAAAGATGGGTGATTTTAAAAAAGCTTTTCCAGATCGGTTTTTTCAGGTTGGCATTGCAGAGGCTAATATGATAGGTATTGCTGCAGGGATGACTATTGGAGGCATGATTCCTTATACCGGGACGTTTGCTAACTTTTCGACGGGGAGAGTTTATGATCAGATCAGGCAGTCTATCGCATATTCTAAAAAGAATGTAAAGATTTGTGCATCCCATGCTGGTTTAACTTTAGGTGAAGATGGTGCTACACACCAAATCCTGGAAGATATTGGTCTAATGAAGATGTTACCTCATATGACAGTTATTAATACTTGTGATTATAACCAAACAAAGGCAGCTACTATTGCTATAGCAGATTTGGAGGGGCCTGTTTACCTAAGATTTGGAAGACCTAAAGTACCTGTTTTTACTCCTGACAATGACTCTTTTGAAGTAGGAAAAGCAGTTCAGCTATGTGAAGGAAGCGATGTGACAATAATAGCTACTGGTCATTTGGTATGGGAAGCTTTATTAGCGGAAGAAATTTTAAGTAATAAAGGTTTGTCTGTTGACGTTATCAATATTCATACGATTAAACCTTTGGACGAAAAAGCAATTATCGATTCTGTAAGAGAAACAAAATGTGTGGTTACTGCCGAAGAACACCAGATTTTTGGCGGTTTAGGAGAATCTGTGGCAGGTGTTTTAGCAAGATCCTTTCCTGCACCTATAGAAATGGTTGGAGTTAAGGACTGCTTCGGGGAAAGTGGAGAACCTGATGAGTTGATGGTTAAGTACGGTTTAACCAAAAATGAGATAGTAGATGCAGCAATGAAGGTGATAGCTAGAAAGGCTTAAAATATTTCATAAAAAACGTTAAGTTTGATAGCTTTAAGCAAGTTCTTTGTAGTTTTCTTATAGGTTTTATTAAAAATATTATGGCTTGTAAACAATTTAAGTTTTCTTATTTCGCTGTTTTTTTCCTAAGTGTCATTGTTCTTTTTTCTTTAGACGGTTGTAAAAGCCAGAAAAAGTTAGCCGCTGAAAGAGAAGCTGCGGCAAAAGCAAGACAAATTAGTAAAGCTAAAAACGATTTGAAATCTCTTTTAGCTGATAACACCTCTACCCCAGAAGAAAAAGAGAGGGTTTTAAACAGAATTAAGTCTATGAACCTTGAAGATAGTGAAGTTCAAAGGCTAATCAATGAAGTAGAACTTATGGTTGCCGAGGAAAAGGAAGCTGCTCTTGCTGAGAAAGAACGAAAATTAAGAGAAGAGGAAAGAAGGAGAAAAGAGCAGGAGGATATGCTAAGAAAAGACTCCAAAGCACCAACCGTTTATGACTTCTTTGATCAAATAGTAGGAGCAGGAAATAATGACTCTGCTAATGACTTAATTGACAATGCTCTAGACTTATTTTCATCCAATGATACCCCTGTCCTAATCATTGTTAGTGAAGGTGATGGTTATACAGATTACGATAAACCTACCACTATCCAGAAATATTTGAACTATTTGAAAGATCAAAAGAAAGATCTGAATGAGATAAAAAATATTAAGTTCAATGATTACGGAAAGATTATTGAACTGGAGTTGAAAAGAAAATAACTCTAAAAGATTACACCATAATACAAATTTGCATAAAAACTTGAATATGAGATATTTAATTTCACTTCTTTTTGTTTTAGGTATTTCTACCATTGCTTACTCTCAATCGGACATAAGCCCTGAAAGAAAACAAGCGGTCGACTCACTAGCTTTAGAAAAAGTAAGAGATCTAAGTAAATACATAAGCATTATTGGTGATAAGGAGACCCCATTTTCTGAGGCCAATAGAGTTATTGAAAGAGCCTTGGAACTTTTTTCGGAAGGTAGCCAAATTGGTGTTTCCTCTCTTAGCAATAAAGAGATTAAGTACTATGGCGTAAGAAAGTATTTCGAACACCTTATGGCTCTTAATTATGATAAAGTGAAGATTGATTGGTTTAAAATTGAATATATAAGTGATTTAGAGCGTCAACCAGATGGTAAATACGTTGGTGTAATTACCATTTATCAGCGTTTTGAGGGGTATTCTAAAGATAAACTAAAATATGTAGATACTACCAAAAAGGATATTACGGTATATGTCGAAAGAAAGGAAACACAGATAGGAGGTAGAATGATTGGTTTCTGGGATGTTTTACTGGGTGATATTAGAGTGAGTCAAACATATAGATAGCTATTTGTTTTCAAGATAGAAAATTATAAACGCCCATTGCTGAGAAATACGCTACCACAGTCATAGTAACTAGCTGAACTATCGGCCACTTCCAGGTATTTGTTTCTCTTTTTACTATTGCTAAGGTACTCATGCATTGCATCGCAAAAGCAAAAAATATCAATAGTGAACAAGAAACAGGAAGCGTAAATGCAGACATTCCTGTGTTTTCATTCTGAGCTTTTGACAAATTCTGTATAATAGAAGTATCATCATCCTGGTTTTCTATTGCATATAATGTAGACATTGTACCCACAAATACTTCCCTTGCTGCAAAAGAGGTAAGAATCCCAACCGTGATTTTCCAGTCATAACCTAATGGTTTAAAAGCAGGCTCTATCAGCTTTCCTAATTTTCCAATATAAGACGCTTCTAGTTTTTTAGATGCAATAATATATTCAGCCTTTTCTGTACTAAGGTTTTGCTGTTCAATATTAGAAAGCGCTTTTGCTTCAGCCTCTTGCATATCATTATCAAAACCATAGTTAGCTAGAAACCAAAGTGCTATAGATATGATGAGGATGATTTTGCCTGCTTCAAGTGTAAATATTTTTACTTTTTCAAGTACTGTTAAGAATATTTTTTTCCAATGAGGGTTTCTATACTCTGGCAACTCTATTAGGAAAACATCTTCTTCTTTAAGTTTAAGTACTTTCTTTAATATATAAGCAAATACCAATGCTACTACTACCCCTAGAAGATATAGAGATATCATTACAATACCCTGAAGGTTAAATACTTTCCAGATGTATATGTTTGGTATGGCTAAAGCAATAAGAATAGTATACACAGGCAACCTTGCAGCACAACTCATAAACGGAGTAATAAGAATGGTAGCCAGTTTTTCCTTACGGTTTGTTATTGTTCTGGCAGAAAGTATAGCAGGGATTGCACATGCAAACCCTGATACCATAGCTACCACACTTCTACCATTTAGTCCGAACTTTCTTAATAGCCTATCAAATATAAAGGTTACTCTGGTCATGTAACCAGTGTCTTCCAGTACTCCTATGAACAGAAAAAGGAATGCTATCTGTGGGATAAATATTATTATTCCTCCTACCCCAGCCATCATTCCATCTGTAATTAGGTTTGTTACCCAATGCTCTGGCAATAGCTTTTTTATTCCTTCTACGCCCCATGAAGTTAAGGTATCTATAGCATCCATAGGATAAGATGCCCATGTAAAGACAGACTGAAATACAACTCCAAGTATTATAAAAAAAACAATTGGCCCCCAAATATGATGTACTAATACCTTATCTAACTTTTCTGTAAATCTCTTCTCCTGTTCTTTTTTTTCTTTTACTACTTTGTGTAATATCTGTTTTACTTTATTGCTTCTTGAAATTATTTCAGAAACCTGCAAAGCAACTGGTTGAATGTTTTCTTCTTTTTCCCACTCGTTTATTGCCTGAACTTCTTCTTTGGATAGAGATGAGATGTGCTTTTTGTTATTAATTATTGCAAGCTTTTCATACTCTGTTTTATTTTCAAATATCTTAAGGCCTGGAGTAACAGGATAGCTACCCAAATTGATAAAATCAGGTTGTTGCTGGGCGTCATTTTTATCAGCTATTTTCTCGATTGCTTCACAAATCAGACCTTTTTCTTTTCCTGTTCTTCCATTTATTTCAACACATGGTACGTTTAGCTCT
Source organism: Bacteroidia bacterium (assembly GCA_030425505.1). GTDB lineage: Bacteria > Bacteroidota > Bacteroidia > Cytophagales > Flammeovirgaceae > JAUIAB01. The sequence goes on from JAUIAB010000009.1 coordinate 38,238, forward strand.
TTCTCAATTGCTTCAACATCTATTTCAGTACCCTTATCCCGAGAAATATCTGTCATACTTATTGCCAACACTAGTGGTATATGCAAATCTCTAAGTTGAGAAAATAAAACCAGTTGCCTTTCTAATTGAGTAGCATCCGCTACAAAAATTATTGCATCAGGCTTTGTTTCATTATTCAGAATTAGGTTGACAGTTACAATTTCATCTTCAGAGCTAGGATATAAGTTGTATAAGCCGGGTGTATCAATAATAGTGATGGAAGATAAATTTCCTGCAGTTAGTTTACCCTCTTTTAACTCAACGGTTATTCCTGGGTAATTAGCTGTTTTTTGGTTTAAACCTGTGAGATGATTAAATATAGATGTTTTTCCGCTATTGGGATTTCCTGTAAGGGCTACTCTAAACTCCTTCTTTTCAACTTCTTTCACTGAGCAGTTAAACGTTTATTTCTATCAAATCTGCTTCTCTTTTTCTTAAAACAACTCTACACTTATTCGTATAAATGTACATGGGACAACCCCAAAAAGATTTTTTAAATACAGAAACTTCTTCTCCTGGTATAATGCCTAAAGAAGCCAATGTTTTCATCACATTTTGGCTTTTAATTATATCTATCTTTCCTTTTTGACCTTCTTTTAACTCAGAAAGAAGCTTTTTCATTTCTTATTTAGAATTATTATAAACAAATCTACTAAATGAATTGCTAAAACTGATATTCTATCAATGTTTTATCTTTTCTTTGTGAAGGTCTATCAATTTTTTTGAAAACTTACAGACTTTTAATTTTTGCTGCAACGCTTTTAAAGGTTAACTCGTATTGTCTAAGCTTTTCTACCAAATTCAATTTAAAGCATTATTAATTTAGCCATTTCATTTACTTGAGGTGGCTTTTTTTATTTATTCTATTCTATTACTTTTCAGGTAAAAAAACTGTATTGCTAAAACCTGTATATACTTTCCTCTTTTTAGCTCTTATAGGGCTATTATTTGTTTTTATTTTATTGTTTTCTGTTGAAAAGCTCCCAATCACTAATGGTTTTGTAATTAAAGTTCCAACATGGGCTAGTATTTTTCAGTCACCTAATAAAAACCTAAAGCAAACAGATAGTCTTCTTGACGTTGCTCAGAAATTAGATAGCATTCACTCTTTTTCCATTCAAGAAAAAAAAGACGAAAGCATAATTTCTCGTATCAAGAAGTTTGGTGTAAATAAATCTATTCAAAGTATTGAGTATGATGGACATTCTGCCAAAAAAGAGCTGGTTTCATTTTTCCAATCTTTAGACGCTTTATCTAATAATGAAGATAGCTTGTTTAGGGTGCTTCATTACGGAGACTCTCAGTTAGATGGAGATAGAATTACAGAGTACCTAAGAAGCCGGCTTCAAAGCTTTTTTGGAGGCTGCGGAGTTGGTTATTTGCCTATCTCAACGATAGAAAACATACGGCTAACTTTAAAACAGTCTTCTACTCCCAATTGGATAAAGTATAGTAATTATTCTGAAAATGAATACAAGCCCAGACATTCAGGGTATAGTATTTTGGGGAGTTTTTTTTCTTTAAAAGAAGACTCTCTCTCTTATGGTTCAGTACGATACTACCCCTCTAAGTATGGAAACAAATTGGGGAATCATTACGAAAAACTAACTACATATTTCTGGGCTAGGGATAATAGTTTTCGAGTTGACTATGACATACCAAGCTTGGGTTTGCAAAAAGGGTTTATTATGAAAAGATCAACATCACCCTCTAGCTTTACTTTAAAAAAAGAAGGTGATCTGGGTGTGGTTCGACTCTCTTTTTCTAATGTTCGAAACGCTACCATTTATGGGGCTTCTTTTGACTGCAACAACGGCATAGCCGTAGATAATATTCCTATGAGAGGGAGTGCTTTTAGTTTTTTTTCTAAAATAAATGCTAACATTTTAAAATCTCAGTTACACGATCTAAATGCTCGTCTTATAATTCTTCAATTTGGTATAAATGTGGTTTCAGAAGAGATAAAAAATTATGGATACTACGAAAAAATGATTTCTAGTGAGTTGAACTACATAAAAAAACTTTACCCAAATCTGAGTATTGTATTGATTGGAGTTTCGGATATGGCTCGGAAAGATCAGCTAAGCATTAATACCTATCCTAATATTCCTTTAATCATAGAAGCGCAAAGAAATGCTGCTTTCAAAAATGGTTGTGCTTTTTGGAATCTTTACGAAGCAATGGGGGGAGAAAATACTATTGTCGCCTGGGTAAATTCAAAACCTGCTCTGGCACAAAAAGATTATACTCACTTTACAAGAAGTGGGGCGAAAATAGTCGGAGAAATGATCTTTAATGCTTTGATGAAAGAGTATTTAGTTTATTTGGAGGAAAAAAGTAGTTAAAGTTTTTTTTATCTCATCGAAAGTATTTCTTGCCTTGCATAGAATCTATGAGATGATTTCACAAAATGCGGCAGTTATTATTTAGTTATCCAATAGTACATTGTATACTTTATCAAAAAGATAAATAGACTTGGTGTGATATAAATTTTCTCACGAAAATTAGTTAATTTAATAGGCTATTTTGTTTAGCTAATAATCATATTTCAATTTAAAATAATGAAACAGCCCTTGTCTGATTTAAAATTGAGCTACACAGAGGGATGATTAAGCTGTGTGCCAAACAAAAAGGCAGGTTACAAATTTTAAATTTTAAAACAATGAAAAAGTGTCAAGTATGTTTTCTTTTAATCTTCTTTTGGTGGAATGCATTTGGTCAAGCTACTAATGAAGATGTTTCTATAAAGTATCAAAAAGAGATAACTGAAAAAGATCTATTACAACATTTAGGCATCCTTGCCTCTGATGAGTTTGAGGGAAGAGAAACAGGAGAAAAGGGGCAAAAGAAAGCTGCCGAATATATTTCTAATCATTTTAAAGCAATAGGTTTGAAAGGGATAACTAAAAATCAAGAAAACCCTTACTATCAAACTTTCCAATTGCAGAAATCTTATTACAGCGCATACTCTTTGGTAAATAAAAAAGATACAGCTCTTCTTTTTAGAGACTTTGTTCCTTTCGGAAGCTTTGAGTCTGCAAAGAAAGAGTTAGATGTTGTTTTTGCTGGTTATGGAATAGATACTAAAACGTACTCTGACTATAACGGCTTAGAGGTAAAAGATAAAGCAGTAGTTATATTCTCTGGCGAGCCAGTAGATAAGGAAGGTACGTTTTTGCTTTCAGGAACAGATGAGCCTTCAACATATTCTTCTACTGGAGAGAAGCTAAAAGTGGCAGCGGAAAATGGAGCTTCTTTTGTCATTATCGTTTATGAAAGTAAGAGTGAGTTTGATAAAAAGATCGCACTGTATGCTAATTATCTTAAGAAACCAAAATATGAATTTGAAACAGGAAACCAGTCTGGCGGCTTTGGGTTGATTTACACGTACCCTGAAGTTGCAGCTAAACTTTTAGGTACAAAGAAGAAAAAATTACAAAAAGCTATTGCTAAAATAAATGTAGGAAAAACCTCCTCATCGTTTGGCAGTAAAGTAGAGCTAAATGCTGAGTTTAAAAAAGAAAAAATAAATACAGAAAATGTGATGGGACTCCTAGAAGGTGTTTCTTCTGATGAAACATTAGTAGTTACTTCCCATTATGATCATGTAGGCATAATAGATGGTAAAATACATAATGGTGCTGATGATGATGGTTCTGGAACTACAGGGCTTTTGGAGATAGCAGAATCCTTTGCTTTAGCAGCTAAAGATGGGTATAAGCCTAAGCGAAACATACTGTTTATGACTTTTACTGGAGAAGAAAAAGGGCTTTTAGGGTCAAAGTATTATACGGACAACCCAATTATTCCACTACAAAATACTATAGCAGATCTTAATATCGATATGATAGGAAGGGTAGATGATGAGCATAAAGAGGATCAAAACTATGTCTATTTGATAGGGTCAGATAAACTATCTTCTGAACTACATGAGATGAGTGAAAAGACCTCCAAAGAATATTTTCCTGAAATAAAACTAGATTATAAGTATAACGATGAAAATGACCCAAATAGATTTTATTATCGATCCGATCATTACAACTTTGCTAAGAATAATATACCTGTAATTTTTTATTTCAATGGAACTCATAAAGATTACCATCAGCCTACTGATACGGTTGAAAAAATCAATTTTGAGATGCTAAAAAAAAGAAGTCAGCTAATCTTTTTAACTGCTTGGGAGCTTGCCAATAGAAAAGAAAAGCCTCTAGTTGACAAGTCGGTTGATTAGACTTAATTTTATCAAAAAAAAGAAAAATGGGATGTAGTAGCTGTGGAACTAATAAGGATGGAAAGCCAGCTGGTTGTAAAAGTAATGGTAACTGTGGAAGTGGAGGTTGTGGAATAAAGAATAGTTACAACTGGTTGCTTGACATAGATCAACCTGGTGAGAGTAAATATGATATAGTAGAAGTAAAGTTTAAAGGTGGAAGAAAAGAGTTTTTTAGAAATACCAAAAAACTAGAGCTGGTTACGGGAGATTGGGTAGTAGTGGCATCACAGCCAGGCTTTCATATTGGGCAGCTTTCTTTGCAGGGAGAGCTTGTTAAGCTACAAATGAGAAAGAAAAAGGTTTCTGAAAGCCAGGAGATAGCTAAAATATTAAGAAAGCCCACCCAAAAAGATTTTGAGAAATTTCAAGAGTACCAAAATAGAGAAGTATCTGTTTTGTACCGAACAAAAGTTATAGCTGAAGGCTTAAAACTAAAAATGAAACTCTCTGATGTGGAGTTTCAGGCAGATGGCGCTAAGGCAACATTCTATTATTCAGCTGATGAACGCGTGGATTTTAGGGAGCTAATAAAAGTGTTAGCTAAAGAGTTTAAGACAAGGGTGGATATGCGTCAAATCAGCTTGAGACATGAAGCTGGAAGATTAGGAGGAATTGGTTCTTGTGGAAGGACTCTCTGCTGTTCTACTTGGTTATCAGACTTTAAGCCAGTTACTACTGATTCAGCCAGATATCAAAACTTATCGCTTAACCCTTTAAAACTATCTGGGCAGTGTGGCAGGCTTAAGTGCTGCTTAAACTATGAATTGGACACTTATCTAGACGCTTTAATAGATATCCCTACCGTAAAAAGACCCTTATTAACAGAGAAAGGAGAGGCTAAACTTTTCAAAGTAGATATTTTCAAAAAAATACTTTGGTTTAGTTATCCTGGCGAAGCAAAAATTTATCAGGTAAGTGCTAAAAGAGTAAATGAAATACTCGACCTGAATAAAAAGGGGAAAAAACCTTTCTCATTAGAAGAAAACAGAGAGGAGGCGATAAAAAAGGAGAATGTGTTGCTTGAGGGCTTTGAACATAAAAACAAAAAAAAGAGAAACAATAGCTCAAACTCGAAAAAGCAAAGAAATAAAAGAAGTAAAAATCAAAACCAAAAAGATAGAAGAAAACCTAAGTCGTAAATAATTAACTATAGCTGAAAATTGAAATTTAACTTTATCCTAAAAATAAGTCTATTTCTAGTTGCGCCATTGCTCTTATTTAGTGCCTGTAACTCAAGAACTATTTATGAGTCTTATCAAGATTTTGATAGAGGCTATTGGATAAAAAATAAGCCAAGCTCTTTTCACTTTGATATTAAAGACACTTCTTCTCTCTATACTATTTTTGCTCAGCTACGAAATGATATTGACTACCCTTACTACAATATTTATTTAAAGTATTCCTTAGAGGAAAAAGCTATGGACTCTATTAGTTATATGCTAAGAGAGTTTGTACTGATGGATCCTAAAACAGGAAAACCGTTTGGCGAAAAAGATACTAGTAGTGAAATAGATGGCTTTGTGTACACTCACAAAGTGCCACTATTCACAAAAAAGAAATTTGAGAAAGTAGGATCGTATAAAGTCAACTTGAAGCAATATATGAGACCTGATACGTTAGAACATGTTTGGAGCATTGGGCTTCTTATAGAAAAGACTGAAAGTAACAAAAACCAGCTTTAGCAATTACATGAAGCCATGAGGTAACTGCTAAATTAATATACATTGGTAGTTCTACTCTAAAGAATAAGCATGTGCTTTTAAACCAACTCTTTTCTTAGAATAGATAGCAAAAGTATGGAATTGGCTTGAGTAATTATGCATTAGTAACTTAAACCTCAATGTGTTGGCAAATAATATAAATTTGTTTGGTTAAGGCTCAACTTTTACTACAAGCATATCACCATTGCTATTTTTAGCTGATTTTGTAAAGCCAGCAATTACAATCTTGTGATCTTTAGTTTCACAAAGATCATACCCTCTCTGTTCGTTAGGTCCGCCTAGATTCCTTTTCCAAAACAGTTTACCCTTAGAGTCAAACTTGACTAATAGAATATCTAAGCCTTCCGTACTAATGTTTTGACCTTCTTCATTCGATTGCCAAACATCTACATACCCAGTAAGAAGGAAGTTTTGATCTTCTGTTTGAATGATACTAAAAGCTTCATCGGTACTTAAGTCTCCATATACCCTGAACCATTCTTGGAACCCTTTATTATTGGTTTTTACCACCCATGCATCTAAACTTCCCTCTGCAAAGGTGTATGAATACCCACCGATAATGTATTCATCGTCTTTTGTTTTAACAATAGCATTTACCATTTCATTATCTCCTCCGCCAAGGGTGTTTTCCCAGAGCTTATTGCCCTTTACATCTACAGATAAAAGCCAAACATCCCACTTTCCTCTTCCAAAAGACTCTGTATTGGCAGCAATGGTATAGCCTTGCTCGGTTTTAACTAAGTCCTTACCCTCTTCGTTACTATTGCCTCCATAAACTTTTTCCCAAAGTTTATTCCCCTCACTATCAATTTCTAAAAGAATAACATTACTAATTGGATTTTCTGACTCTAAATCTAGTACATTACCGACAATGGTATATCCCTTAGAGTGAGATTCAACAATTGCATTAGCTTTTTCTATCTTAAGCTCATCCCCATAGGTTTTACTCCACTCCTCCACTCCTTTTTTATTTAGTTTTAAGATCCACATGTCATGCATCTCTGGAGATCTATCAAACGAATCAGAATTTCCCGCAATAATAAACCCCCCGTCTTTGGTTTGGATAATATCTTGAACCTCTTCCGTTCCATCACCTCCTATTTTTTGTTCCCAAATTAATGTTCCATCACTAGAAAGCTTTAGAATATGTAAATCAGTATTTCCAACTTCCCCTGAAGAAGATCTACCAAGGACTAAAATAGAATTATCTTGTAGTGCTAGTACTTTTTTTGCCTCATCAAAACGACTACCGCCAAATACCTTTCTAAATAAGATTTTTTGATTGCCTTGCGCTTGTAATTCAGGACAACTAGAATAGAGTAGCAATGCAAGTATTATATAAATTGATTTTCTCATCCGTTTAAAAATTATGACATGCCTAATTTGTTTGGCACACAGTTAATCATTGCTTTGTGTGTGTCTCCATTTTAAATCAGACATGGTCTGTTCATCCAAAAAGTATTTCTTCTACAACTGCTTACATAGAATCTATGAAATAATTCTATAAAAAATAAGGGTAAGTATCTGGTAATCAGAGGAAAAATGCACCCTTTTATAAAATTAGCTAACAGATTCTACATAAATGATAAATAAATGTTTTAGTTTCTACAAGCCTAACAAAATTAAAACGGAAAAGATGTTTTAATATTTAATTTCAGAAAATAATATTTATGACCATTCTCATTAAACGCATTAAAGGTTATATATTAAATGTAAAAAGTAATATTTATGTTTTTAAACATTACTTTGGTATTAACTTGAAGAAAAATACAGAGTCTCTATAAAAAATACAGTGGGATGAATAGTTCAGCTAAATAATAGTAAGTGTTTTGAAAGAGGCTGATTAATAAGAACTAAAGGTCTTTGAATAAGAATATGACTAAAGATAAATTTAGTGGAAGGTGGGGGTTTGTGTTTGCTACCTTGGGTATGGCAATCGGGGCAGGAAACCTTTGGAGATTCCCAAGGCTTGCAGGACAGTATGGTGGTAGTTTTATATTACTTTGGCTTCTTTTCTTACTTATTTGGTCTATCCCAATTCTTTTATGTGAGTTTGCTATAGGTAAAAGGTTTAGAAAAAGTGTAATTAGCTCTTTTGGTCTTTTTGCAGGCAAAAAATACGTATGGATGGGTGTTTTTATTACACTTTGTACCTTAGGAATCACCTTTTATTATTCTACAGTAACCGCTTGGGGGTTAAGGTATATAGGCTTCTTCTTTACAACTATCTTTCAGGATAGCCAAGGTGTTTGGGAATCCGGTTTTTTTGAAAACTATTGGAAAGGTGTTTCTAACTATAGCTTGGCAACCATACTTGCTCAAGTCGTATCTATAGTTTTAGCTTGCTTTATTCTCTACAGAGGAATTCAGAAAGGTCTTGAAAAAGCAAACCGAATACTCATTCCTTTTCTTTTTATAATGCTTATTATTATTGCTATTTCTTCTTTAACCAGAGAGAATGGTATGGAAGGATTGAAATATATGTTTGCTGTAGATTTATCTCATTTTCAAAACCCAAAAGTTTGGATAGAAGCATTATCTCAGTCGGCCTGGTCAACAGGAGCAGGCTGGGGTTTGATGATTACCCTGTCTTCATATACTAGGAAAAACGAAGACGTGACACTTAACACTTTCATTGGTGGATTTGGAAATAATTTTGCTTCTATTTTGGCAGGAGTTGCCATTTTACCCTCTGTTTTTGCATTGTCAGAAAACTCTTCAATGGCGATTGAATACCTTGGAAAGGGAAACCAGGGACTTACATTTAATATCATCCCGATGCTTTTTTTAAGTATCAAAGGAGGGTCTTTTTTAGGGTTAACTTTCTTCCTTGCTTTTTTTGTAGCTGCTTTTAGCTCTCTTTTGGCTTTAACCGAGTTGATGCTTAAAACGCTTATGGATTTAGGCTTTAACCGTCATAGAGCTGCACTAACTACAGCCGGAGCATGTATCCTTTTTGGATTTCCTTCAGCTTATAGCTTAGATTTCTTTTCCAACCAAGATTGGGTATGGGGAATAGGCCTGGTCGTTTCAGGGTTATTTATTGTTTTTGCAGTAGTAAAGGAGGGTGCTATCTCCTTTAAAATGAAGTGGATAGACCCAGGATCTGATTTTAAATTAAATAACCTTTTCTTTAAGATCGCCTTATTGCTAAATATTCCATCTGCTATTATACTGATTTACTGGTGGTTGTCAAGAGGATATTCTCAACACCCTTGGTTTGATAGGAATAATAACTGGAACTTATTTGATGTTTATAGTAATGCTACGGTAATTACCCAATGGGGCATTTTAATTTTAGCTGGATTACTACTAAATAATGTTATTTATAGAGTCTTTGTATCCAATAAATATAGTGATAGCTAGCGCTTTTCTTTTCTTTCAAGAAAGAAACCTACAGCTGCAGAGCCTACTAATAAAATAACGAAAAATGCTATTGCTATTATACCCATGTTCTATTGATCTAAGTTTATATGCAAAGAAGAAAATTTGCTTTTGAAATTGCAAGTACACTCAATAGATATAGAAAGTTTATTTAAGGTAATTTTTTTGAATATTCATAATACTTTTTTCTTCTAATTGATAAAGGTATATATTGGGTTTTTTGAGATCTTGATAGGGAAGGTTGTACTTTTGTAAAAGCTTTACCATTTGAGAGTAAATCTTTTCGTCATTCCGATCAACTCTTTTAAAAGTTTCTGACATTTTGAAATTTATAGCAAGTGTTATGCAAATTGTGGTGACAAACACTCCCTGTTCTTTAACCCTATAAATGGGTCCCTTATTTTTTCCCAATCGAATCAATAAATTGCTCTGTTTTTAGATATTGCAAGTCCTTTTTCAATGTATGAATTTGAAAATGAGATATCTATTATTTATCCACAAATTATCTGTTTATATAGTGGAGTGGAAGCTGTTTTTGTAGACTTTATTAGAATTCACCTCATATCTAACTGCAATGATTGCATCTAAATTGTAGAACGTAGTCTTATATGTTTTTCCAGTTTCAAGCTACGCATATACCGTTGGGAAAAACACTCTTCAAATGAAAGGGGCTTAATGCCCTCTAAGAATAAACCAGATTTTATATGCATTGACTGTTGCATTTGGCTTTTTATTAAGTTCATTATGAGTTTTTGGCTGTCCATTTTCTGAATTCTATACCGACAGGAGATTTTACATGGTAACCTACGGAGATGATCATATCAAGATTATACAAGGATGTTTTCCTTGTTACTTCTCTAATACCCTCAATTTGAACTTAGCGGACTTCTTGCCAAGTTGATTCCCTATCAAGTTCGCCTTCACCATAGATATTTTTGATGCGTTCTCCTAGCTTTTCCGAGCAAACTCATAATCTGCTGTTCAGTAGTCCAAACAGTGTCATGCTTACCATCAAGAATTACCTGAAAATCATCAGACCCATCTTTAGATCTAAAGACAATTAATTCATTGTTGGAAGTTTCAGGAAGATTCATCTTTCAAATTTACAACTTGCAGAAATTAAGCACAACGGTTTCAGCTATGAAACGGTGGGGTTTAGAACTTCGTCACAGTCCGCCTACGGAATACTTAGAAAGTAGAAGCGAACCAACTTACCGAAAAACCCTATGTTTTATAGCCAGTGTTGTAGCTAGTTATTTTCTTCTATTTGCTTGAATAGTTGTTAATCTAAGCGTGGCGTGTTTTTTATGAAATGCGTAAAAATTATTTTTTATCGCCTCGTCAGTTAACTCATATTCTGTTTGATTGTCCCTTTGTTTTGGAAACATGTCTTCTTTAATGTCGATTTGGAATTCTTTCATAAATTTCTCCACGAGTTCTTTGAACGTAGGAGAGTAGTGGTCGACATCACAATTATTAAAAGTTATTTTCTGATTGGAAACTTCACAAATCGAGACACTCTTATTTCTAAAACGGGCTGTTTTAAATTCGATAATCTGGGGCTGAACAATCAACCTAAGAGCCGATGAAAATGCTCTTTTCAAATCTGGTTTTGAAATTCGATCAATATAGTATGATATGTCAGTAGTCGAATCGTCTTTTCTAAGAATCTGAAAAGCTCTATTTCTTTTATATTTTCTAGGTACTATTCTTTGAATCGCTTTGATTCCAATGCCTGATTTATATGTCCATTCATGGTGAAAGAGTTTAAAATATTCAACCATAAACTCAAATTGTTCTTGATTTAAAAAAGAGTTTATGCTATTGTCGTAAAGAATTTCTTTCGCTTTTGCCTGTACATCTTTCTTGGAGCTGAAAGTGTTATCATTTATTTTATAAGTCATAGGTGAGTATTTTGGCTTAATTGGCTACAACTACTGGATAAAGAGAGTCTTCTTTATCCAGCAAATACTAGTTAAAAGTAATATTTCCATTCGAAAAACATTAATCTAACTTCCTCCACCAACTACTAGTTTCATGTAACCATTAGAAATCATATAAGACCTACAAGACACTTTTTAGTTTAGACCTATTAACCTAACCCCTCTATGACCCAAAAACCATTAATCATCTATTCCGATGTAGGATAATACGTAGTAGGCAAGCATTACTAGAGAACCAAGTGCAGCAACAAAATAGGTCATAGCAGCCCATTTGAGGGCATCTTTAGCCATCTTGTGCTCATCAGAGGTAACAATATTTCTTTCTGTAACCCAGGCTAAAGCACGTTTGCTGGCATCTAACTCTACAGGTAGAGTAACTATACTAAAAAGAGTAATAACGGAATAACAAGCAATTATTACCAGCAAGACTATTTTGTAAGGCAATGCGAAAAAGAAAAGTCCTCCGAAAATACTTGCAATGAATATGAAGTTGATAATTTTAGCGCTGATGCTTTGAACAGGTACTAGAGTAGATCTAAACTCTAGCATACTATACGCTTTAGCATGCTGTACTGCGTGACCACATTCGTGAGCAGCAACGGCAACGGCAGCTGCGCTTCTTCCATGATACACTTCCTCGCTTAAGTTTACCGTTTTATTCCCAGGGTTGTAATGATCTGTCAATTTTCCTTGCACACAGGTTATTTGCACATCATTAATTCCATTGTCTCTAAGCATCATTTGGGCAGCTTCAGCACCACTTATGCCAGACTGCAAACCAATTTTGGAGTACTTTCTAAACTTATTTTTTAGCCTGCTATTAACGATAAAACCTATAACAGCAAATACGACTATGATGAGTATTAACATAATTTTTAGCTTTTATTAATTTGACACTAATTACTTTTTATTTTCTCTATAACAGAAGAAGTAGAAAAACCCTCCACTAAGTCAATGGTTTTCACTTCCCCTCCAGAGCTAATAACAAAATCTGCACCAACTATATTCTCTATTTTATAGTCACTTCCCTTTATTAAAACATCTGGTTTCACAAACTGGATGAGTGACTCCGGAGTATCCTCCTCAAACAATACTACAGCATCTACAAAACCTAAAGCAGCAATAACTCTGGCTCGAGCATACTCACTATTAATAGGGCGGTTTTCACCTTTTAGTCTTTTTATCGAAGCGTCTGTGTTTACCGCTACTATTAGCTTATCACCCTGATTACGAGATTTTTCTAAGTAGTCTATATGGCCTAAATGCAGGATATCAAAGCAGCCATTGGTAAAAACAACTTTAAGGTTTAGTCTTTTCCAAGCCTCTCTTTGCTCTAGTAAAGTGTCTTTCAATACTATTTTTGATTCTGTTTTAGAACTCATGTAGAAGTAGGGAAAAATGTTGTTTTAATAAACCCATATACAAAAGCTAAGCCTCCAAAAAAAGCAATAGAGACAACATGGGATGCATGCATTATTAATGCAAAAACGGCAGCATTTTCCTGGTTAAGACTGTATGCGGACAAAGTGGCAGCAACAAAGAAATGAAAAGAACCAATCCCTCCAGGTGTGGGAATGGCAACGCCCAACCCTCCCATAATCATTACGCTGAGAGCTGCTATTTTAGGTAGATTTTCTGCATCAGGGTAGCTGTAGAAAAGTACAAACGTCATTGCAAAATAAAACACCCATATAAGCGCAGTGTATAATAAATAGCGAAAGACCTCTCTTTTTTCTAGGGTCATTAGAGTAAAAACACCTTCTTTAAATCCAAGAAGTATACTTCTCAGTTTTTGAGTGGTAACTTTCCTTTTTGCATATAAAAAGTATAAGAGAACAAAAAAAGCTACTATTATTAGAATAAAGAGTAGTGTATAAATACTTGTAAAAGAAAAGTTATTAATCAGCTCACCGAAAAAAGTGCTTAGGTAAGTGATAGAATTTTGAACAAGCGGAAAGAGTTTATCCGCTTCTAAAAATATAACCATAGCGCTTACAAGAAATAAGCAAATAGTGTCTATTACTCTTTCTGTTACTACTGTTCCAAATGCTTTTTGAACAGGGACACCGGAAAGCCTATTTAAAACGGTACATCTGGCAACCTCACCGACCCTAGGTAAGAATATATTTACAAAATAACCACTTAAGAGTGCTATGTAAGCATGGAATGTAGTCGTAGATGCGCCCAATGGTTTAATACTGATAACCCATCGAAGGCTTCTAACCCAATGGCTTATCAACGCTATTAAAACGGATACTAGAACCCATGTAAAATCAACTTTTTTTAAGAGATTGAAAAAAGTGTCTTTGCCAATATTTCCATATACTTTATCTGATAAGAAAAAAGCAATAAGTATGAAAATAATGTAAAGAGAAGACCTTTTTAAAAATTGTAAAATATTGAATTTTTTCTTGGTCAACTCTTAAATAGGGTGAGGTTTATTGTCTTTATCTGGAAAAACTAAATAAAACTTATAAGTGTCTTAACTCAATAATTTACTTATGGTTATACGGTTTGCGCATCATCAAAGTCTTCTAAGTAATCTGCTACCCTTCTCACAAACATTCCTCCAAGAGCTCCATCTACTACTCTGTGGTCGTAGGAATGGGATAAAAACATAAACTGTCTAATGCCAATCATATCTCCTTGAGATGTTTCTATAACAGCTGGCTTTTTCTTTATTGCTCCAAAAGCCATTATGCCTACTTGCGGTTGCATTATGATTGGAGTTCCTAATACATTACCAAAAGTTCCGACATTAGAAATGGTATATGTTCCTCCAGATAGTTCATCTGGCTTTAGCTTATTTTCTCTTGCTCTACTAGCTAATTCATTCACTTTTATGGCTAACCCTGATAAGCTTAATAAGTCAGCATTGTGGATTACCGGGACTATCAAATTGCCACTTGGTAGAGCTACTGCCATACCTACATTTATGTTTTTCTTTTTTATAATCCTGTCTCCATCTACCGAAATGTTCATCATAGGGAAATCCTGAAGAGCTTTTACGATAGCATGAATGAATAATGGGGTAAAAGTAAAAGACTGCCCTTGCTTGCTTTTAAAGCCATTTTTGATCTTATTCCTCCAAGATACCAGCTTAGTTAAATCTGCTTCAACGAAAGAGGTAACATGCGGAGAGGTTCTCTTTGAGTCCACCATCCTTTGAGCAATCATCTTTCTCATCCGATCCATTTCGATCACCTCATCCCCTCCAGATATAGAAACAGAAGGAAATTGGGTTGTAGCAGAGCCCATTGCGTTATTTTGGAAAGATCCTTTGCTTCTATTTGCAACGTAGCTGAGAATATCTTTTTTCGTTACTCGATTATCTTTTCCAGTGCCAGGTATTTGGTTTAATTCTTCAATAGAAATCCCTTCTTCTTTGGCAATGGTATTTACAAGAGGAGAAAAGAAACCGTTATTTGATCCTTTACCAAGGGTAAAGTCTTTACTATTATCTACTGTACTTTTAACCTCAGTAATTGGCTTTTTCTCTTCTTGCGAAGCAGCAATTTCTTGCTCTTTTTCAGGAAAGTCATTTGTTTCTTCAACTTCCTCACCCTCTATTTCAATTTTTGCTATAGGATTTCCGACAGGAACGACATCTCCTTCTTTTACTAGTATTTCTTTGAGTACACCACCATGAGTTGCTGGTACTTCTGTGTCTACCTTATCTGTCGCTACCTCTAAAACAGATTCATCTTGCTCAATCGTTTCACCTTCTTTTTTCAGCCAGCTAAGGACTGTCCCTTCCATCACACTCTCGCCCATTTTAGGCATTACCATTTCAACAATTGCCATAAAAACCAGATTAAATTACTATTTATGGTTGCAAATCTAACAACTAACGTAGAATCTACAGGATAATTTATAAGTAATATCCACAATTATTGGATAATCAAAATACAGCTATATGCTATTTTGAAGTTAAGTTTTATACTTATATGACCTAATTTAGCAGAGTTTCTATCGGTTTGGCTATATGATTTTTTTCTCAAAAGGTTTATATAAAGTTTTTATTGAAATTTATTATTTAGGTGTTTGGGTTTCTGCCAAATGGTTAAAAAAGAAGAAGGCAATAGCTTTTTTAAACGGTAGAAAAGATGTTTTTAAAAGGTTAAAAACTGTATTTGAAAAAAATAAGAAACCAGTATTATGGTTTCACTGTGCTTCCCTTGGTGAGTTTGAGCAAGGACGACCTGTCATCGAAAGCCTTAGAAAAGAATATTCAGAAAGGTTTTTCTTTCTTACTTTTTTTTCGCCTAGCGGTTATGAAAAATGCAAAAATTATTCTCAGGTTGACTATGTAGAATATTTACCTAAAGACACCAGAGCTAATGCTTCTAATCTTGTTCAACTTATAAATCCGGCATTAGTCATTTTTGTAAAATATGAATTTTGGTATTTTTTGATAAAAGGTCTTAAAAAGAAGTCAATACCTATAATTTTAATTTCAGCAAAGTTTAACCAAAACCAAATCTTTTTTAAGTGGTATGGAGGGCTTTTTAGAGATATGCTTAAGGTATACTGGAAAGTTTTTGTGCAAGATGAGCTATCTAAAACCAATCTAGAAAAAATAAAGGTAGGTAATTCGCAAATAGCAGGAGATACTCGTTTCGATAGAGTTGTTGAGTTAGCTAACCAAGATTTTAGTGATGCGATTATTGAATCTTTTAAAGAGGATAGTTTGGTTTTACTATGCGGCAGTACCTGGCAAGAAGATATTCGGGTCTTAAGTAAATCTAAAATTGACTTAAAGATTAAATTAATCATTGCTCCACATGAAATATCATCAAAAAATATAGAAGAGATCTTTAACCACTTTCCTGCAAGAAGCATTAAAAAATATAGTGAAATAGATAGTGTAGATGAAGTAAAAACAATAAATCTACTCATTATTGATTCGATAGGAATGCTCTCCAAAATATACCGCTATTGCAATATTTCGTACGTAGGTGGAGCTTTTGGTGCGGGTTTGCATAATATATTAGAGCCAGCCACTTATGGTAAGCCCATTATTTTTGGTCAGAAATTTGAAAGGTTTAAAGAAGCTAGGGATTTAGTTGATTTGGGCGGTGCTTTTTCTGTGAAAGATGAGGTATTGCTTTTGGAGAAAATTGAAAAATTAACCGCTGATGTAAATTATTTGAAGAGTGTAGGAGCTATTTGCAGCGCTTATGTAAAAGACAATGTAGGCGCAACTCAGAAAATTACAGATTATATAAAAGAAAACATGGAATTCATGGGATGATTCCCTGGGAAATATTAGTAAGGATTTGATTATCAACAATAAACTATATCCTTTTGTAAAACTTAATTAACAGAATTCTATATAAACTTTGAATACAGGATTAGTAATACGGTCTACCGGACTTTGGTATGATATATTAAACCTTGAAAATCAGGCTATTTTAAAAGGGAGGTTACGAGGAAAGTTAAAACTGGATAAAGATAAGTTAACTAATCCAGTAGCTGTGGGAGATAAAGTAGCTTTCATTTTTGATGAAAAAAATGAAGAAGAGGTCATTATTGAACGTATTTTGCCTCGAAAAAATGAAGTAATTAGAAAATCGACAAGAAAAAAGTGGCACGGGCATGTATTAGCTGCTAATATAGATTTGGCAGTTATCGTAGCTACCATATCTTTTCCTAGAACCTCTTTAGGTTTTATAGACCGCTTCATGGTGGCAACAGAATCCTTTGAAATACCTTCTGTTATTCTGTTTAATAAAGAAGATTTGCTTTCTGAAGAGGAGCAAGAAATTTTGGGCGAATATGTTAGTTTATATGAAGGGCTAGGGTATAAGTGTTTGGTAACAAATGCTTTAGAAGGGTCTATTGAAGAGGTGAAAGAAATTATAAAAAATAAAGTAGTATTACTAGCAGGCCACTCAGGAGTTGGCAAATCTACATTACTCAACAGGTTAATTCCAGAGGCAAACCAAGAGGTTGATGAAGTTTCTACATTTGCCAATAAAGGAAAACACACGACAACCTTCGCTGAAATGTTTATCGCAGATAATTCTACATTCATTATTGATACCCCAGGTATAAAAGAATTAGGTATTTACCACTTAGAGCCAAGTGAAATAGGACACCACATGCCAGACTTAGAAAAACATGTAGAAAGCTGTAAATTTCATAACTGTAATCATATAGAAGAACCAGGGTGTGCCGTTATTAAAGCAGTAGAGGGTTACAAAATTGCCCCTTCCAGGTATAAGAGTTATATAAGTATGTTTTTTGGCGATGACAACCGAAAATAGATTAAAATCGTTTATATTAAGAAAAAAAACTAAATTTGTCATAAAGCGATTTAGTGTAAACTTAAATCAGCAACATATAAAAGGATGAAAAAAAGAGAAATTCTTAAAGAAAAAGTACTAGTCGAAGACTCTTCTTTGGTAGAATTCTTCGTGTACGATCATAATTTGTTGTTGCTGGAGGTTAAGTATATTAGAGGAAAGCATAAAGGAAAAGTTGTTAATTATAAAAATTTTCCAAGAGATGCGTTTGATTTTATTACTACAGCTGAGTCAAAAGGAAAAGCGCTTTTGAGCGTATTGAAAAAGAGAAAACAAGAGACTTCTTCTTTCTTTAGTTTTTTTAAGAACTTTTTTAACTATAGAAAAAAGTCTAAGTATTAGCTAACCCTCCTTTGATAGAAACTAAAACAAACTTACGGATAGTTCTCTTAGAGAATTAATGTTTGTAGTTTTGAGTTTTAATTGTTTGTGGAATATTCATCCATAAATATTATTGTATACTTTAAAATAGTTTGAGAGGTATTTGTATTATGGTAAGAGTACTATTAGCCGTTTTAATTTTGATTTCTTCAAGCTTTTCGGCTCTAAATGATAATGATGAAAATGTTTGGACTATTCTTTCTCAAGTCAAATGGAAGGAATATTTTGATGAAGATCTAGGCTTTCAGGTATCTGAGCCCATTTTTAGTGAGGGGATAAAAAGCCTTAATGGTAAAGAGGTAGAGTTGAAAGGCTATGTCATGCCTGTAGAAGTAGATGGGGATTATTTTGTGCTATCTTCATTACCCTATTCCAGCTGTTTTTTTTGCGGTGGTGCTGGACCAGAGACAGTGATGGAGGTTGATATTAAAAGAAATAAGAAGTGGATAAATAAGTTGGTAACAGTGAAAGGAAAACTTCACTTAAATTACGATGATTTTTATAGCCTAATTTATCAGCTGGAGGAAGCTAAGGTTGTATCGGTTGAAGATTAAACGAGTTACTTTCTTCTTTTTCTTCTAACCTAAATGTAGATTCTTTAGTTAACTATTTATGATTGATATTGCTCAGGTAAGACGAGATTTCAAGATTTTGAATGAAAAAATCAATGGGAAACCTCTAATATATTTTGATAATGCAGCAACATCTCAAAAACCTCAGGTTGTTGTAGATGCTTTATTGAATTATTATCAACAAATCAACTCTAACGTACATAGAGGAGTTCATAGCCTTGCCGAAAAGGCAACTAATGCTTTTGAAAAAACCAGGGAAACTGTTAGAGGTTTTATCAATGCTAAGTTTACGGAAGAAATTATTTTTACGAAAGGGACTACCGAAGGGATAAATCTTGTTGCGCGGTCTTTATCTAAGATAAGTCTGGAAAAAGGCGATGAAGTAATCGTTTCAGCTATGGAGCATCATGCGAATATTGTTCCTTGGCAAATGGTTTGCGATGAAGTGGGGGCAAAGCTTAAAGTTATTCCTATTACTCTAAAAGGTGAGTTGGATTTGGATTCTTTTGAAAGTTTGATAACTCCAAAAACAAAGATAGTAGCAGTAATACACGTATCAAATGTACTTGGTACAGTTAATGATATTAAGGGTATCACTAAAACTGCACATAAGCATAATGCTTTGGTGCTTGTAGATGGAGCTCAGGGTATTCCGCACCTTGATGTGGATGTACAAGATTTGGACTGTGATTTTTATGCGTTTTCCGCTCATAAGGTCTATGGGCCTACAGGTATTGGAGTTTTGTATGGGAAAAAAGAACTCTTAGAAAAAATGCCGCCTTTTCTGGGAGGTGGAGAGATGATTAGTGAAGTAACTTTTGAAAAGACGACCTACAACGAGCTTCCTTATAAGTTTGAGGCAGGTACACCAAATATCGGTGATGTGATTGCTTTTGATTCAGCAGTTAATTATTTAAAACAAAAGAAGGAAGAAAATATTGTAGCTCATGAAAACGAGCTACTTGAATATGCAACTAAGAAACTAAAGGAAATTGAGGGGATAAAAATTGTCGGTGAAAGTGATAATAAAATAAGTGTCATTTCTTTTATTGTGGAAGGAATTCATTCATTTGATTTGGGAATGATGTTGGATGCTCAAGGGATAGAAATACGTACTGGTCACCACTGTGCTCAACCACTGATGAGAGCTTTAGGTATTGAAGGAACAGCAAGGGTGTCGTTTGCAATTTACAATACTAAGGAAGAAGTGGATATCTTCGTTGAGGAGCTAAAAAGAATTGTAGGAAAGTTTGCCAGAAAGAAATGAGTATTGATCAAAAACAAAAAGAAATAATAGAAGAGTTTCAGCTTTTTGAAGGAGATAAAGAGAGTACTATATTTCATCTTATGGAGATAGGGGAGTCTTTATCACCATTGGAAGATGAATATAAAACTGATAAGTATATTATTAAAGGATGCCAGTCCAAGGTATGGTTGATTGCTGAGTGCAAAGATGGAAATGTGAATTTTAGAGCGGATAGCA
Source organism: Bacteroidia bacterium (assembly GCA_030425505.1). Lineage (GTDB taxonomy): Bacteria > Bacteroidota > Bacteroidia > Cytophagales > Flammeovirgaceae > JAUIAB01. The sequence goes on from JAUIAB010000009.1 coordinate 58,342, forward strand.
ATACTGCAATTACTAAAGGTATTATTAGCTTACTTATTCGAGTACTATCGGGTGAGAAAGCTAAGTCGATTGTAGATGCAGACCTGTACTTTATAAAAGAAATTGGTATGGGGAATATTATTGGAACTCAAAGATCTAATGGGCTGGTTGCTATGATAAAGCAAATGAAGCTTTTTGCTTTAGCTTTTCATAATAATGAACCAGCCATGTCTGATTTAAAATTGAGGCACACACGGAGCAATGATTAAGGTGTATGCCAAACAAAAAGGCAGGTCACAAATTTAATATTGAATGCATCTTAAGGCTTAATTATTAAACTATTTTAAAGCTAAGTAAATGGAGGAGCAAAGTTCTTTAAAGGAAAAAGTTAAAACAGCTATTCAAGAAGTATATGACCCTGAAATTCCAGTTAATATTTATGAGTTAGGGTTGATTTATGAGATAAGCATATATCCAGTCAATAATGTTTATGTTTTAATGACGCTAACTTCTCCTAACTGCCCTTCAGCAGAGGAAATACCATCAGAAGTTGAGGCAAAAATTAAAGAAATTAAGGAAGTAAATGAGGTAAAAATTGAGCTTACTTTTGACCCTCCATATTCTCAAGAAATGATGTCTGAAGCAGCTAAATTGGAATTGGGCTTTTTATAAAAAAAAACTATTCCTTTCTTTTTCGAGCTACGTTCTATTCAATTGATAAAGAGTTGTAAAGTGTTTTTTGAGAAAGCTCAATAACTTCTCCTGGTTGCATTTTATCAAGAGAGAGGTTTTCTATACTAACTCTAATAAGCCTCAATGTTGGGTAGCCTACTTTTGCAGTCATTTTTCTTACTTGCCTGTTTTTCCCTTCTACTAGAGATATCTCTATCCAAAAAGTTGGTATGTTTTTTCTAAACCGTATTGGAGGGTTTCGAGGAGCAACTTCAATTTCGCTTTCTAATAATTTCGCTTTTGCTGGAAGCGTCTTGTGTTTTTTCTGCTTTAAAGAGATGGTGATTCCTTTCTCTAATTCTTTTAGCTTTTTCTCTTCGAATTTCCCTTCCGTTTGCACCCAGTATTTTCGTTCATGTTTATTTCCAGGGTTTAATAATTTAGCATTAAGCTTTTTATCATTGGTTAGAATTAGTAGACCTTCACTATCTTTATCTAGTCTACCAATAGGGTATACATCTTTTGGAAAGGGAAAAAGGTGTTTTAAAGTTGGTGTATCACCCTCAGAGGTGAACTGATTTAATACACCGTATGGTTTATATAATATAAAGTAACGATATTTCATTATACACTTAGCAGTATTTAAACAAAACTATCATGTTAGATTGGATTACGGTAATTGGTTTAATTGCTTTAGGAATTATTTTCTTAGTAGCTGAGCTTATTTTTATTCCTGGTACTACTGTAGTTGGAGTAGCTGGTCTTGTGTGTATTGGAGTAGGAATATGGTTTGGGTACAGTAATTTTGGGAATGAAACTGGTACTTATATTTTATCTGGTACGGTAATAATTTCAGGAGTTACCTTATTTTATAGTTTGAAAAGTGGTGCTTGGAAAAAATTTTCTCTCAAAACTACTATAAATAGCAAAGTAAATGAAGGTCAAGATAGCCTTCTAATCGGAGATGTAGGAGAAACAAACTCCGCTCTTCGACCATATGGTTCTGTGACTTTTGACAACAAAGTGTGGGAGGTGCAATCTTTAAGTGGCCTTATTGATGCTGGAAAACAAGTCAAAATTGTACAGATTAAAGGAAGAAAGATCCTTGTTACAGAAGTAGAAAACGAAACCGAGTTTGCGGCATAGGAACAGCTTTTTTGAATAGACTTATTAAATTTTACAATATGATTAAAAAAAGGGTAATGTTTTTATTTTGGTTAGTCTTGGTAATCATGTTTTTTCAGCATTGTATGGCACAAAGTCGAGACGAATTACCTCAAGATATGCCAGAAGACTTTAAGGTAGATTTTTTTCATGATTCTGGGATGATGCGTCAATGTAGAAAAGCATTTATTTCTAAGGATAGCTGCTTTTTTAGCTTTAAGGTTGGAAAAAATGAAGAGAAATTCAACTTTGAAATCTCTGAAACTGAATTGGGGAATCTATACTCTGCTTTCAGAAAAAATAAATTTTCTCAAATAAAAGAAAATAGAGAGAGAGAGGTTTATGACAGAGGAGGAACTATTATTAAAATTATGTGGAAGGATAAAGTGCTTACGAAAGATAACTCTGGAATGACTTTTATTAAAGAAAGCTGGAAAATAAATTTTTTTAATGTATATGAAGCAATCAAGAGTTTAGTTAAAAATAAACTTAAGGACAAAATTAACTGGGACTAAGCTTTAAACCTTCTGCTTCTATTAATAACAAAGATTCCAACTAGTATTATGATAATGAGTATATAGTGTGAAAAATAAAGTTTTTCTCCATCTACAACTCCCCAAAAAATAGCTACAATAGGTATCAAATAAGTTACGGAACTTGCGAGAACAGGAGACGTTTTTTGGATTAACTTGTTAAAAAGAGACAATCCTATAGCTGTAGCAGCAGCTCCTAATATGCATATATAACCAAAAGCAACCCATGCTCCTGGTAAATCAAATTTCGATAGAAAATCTGTTCCAAGAAATAAATAAATAAAGCAGACTGGACCATAAAAGCACATTGCATAGCTTGTTACTAAAACAGCTGGCGCTTCTGATAAATGTGATTTTATAATATTTGTGCTTATCCCATAACATATAGTTGCTACTAAGACTAGTAGTGCATAAAAATTAATCCCCCCAAAGTTTCCACTGCTGTTGATAAAACTTAAACCAATGGATCCAATAAAGCTTATTATTAAGCCAATCAATTGGGCTTTATTTAGAGGGGTAGAGAAAAATAAAATTCCAATGATCAGGGTAAACATTGGCGTAAGCGAATTTAAAACTCCTGTAATTGAGCTTTTCAAGTTTGTTATAGCCAAAGCAAAAAGAAAAGCAGGTATAAATGTGCCTACTAGTCCCATTAAGGCTATATACTTAAACTTTTTTCTAGGGATAGTAGCGTTTTTCCTAAAAAGGATAAACCCAACAAGAGAAAGAGAAGCTGTTACTATTCGAAGTGCAGCTACTTCCGTGTGGCTAAAAACTTCTAAGCCTTTTTTCATTAGAATAAAAGAGCTACCCCAAATAATGGATAGTATTGCTAAAAGCGATATCGCAAAAAACCTATCATTTTTTTTTAAGCTCTTTATCATTTTGGTGTTTTAACAACTGAAGCAAAAGTAAAGAACTATGACATCCTTTGATAGCTATTATATTTACAGCTAAGGTTTTTGTTGTTTATATAGTTGATTCAATATCCTATCTTATTTCAAACCTTGCCTTAATATCATATTTGAGTTTTATTTTGTTGGTATTTTCTATTCCAGAGTCATTGGAAGAATCCATTATTACATTGCTAACTGCTGACGGAGCACTCCATATAGTACCATTGTTTTCCAACTCCACTATTGAAATTACATTTCCTAGCTCTTTGTCTATGCTTTCCAGAAGATATTCTGCTTTTTCTTTTGCTGCTTTTAAGGCATTGACCTTAACTTCTTTTCTAAATTTTGTAATCTTACTATGCTTAAGCTTGCCCATTCGCATGAAGTCAATACCTTTCATGTTTATTGTATTAATTAGCTGATTGACTTTTTGCATATCATGCAAGCTAATTTCAAACTGCTTACTTATTAAAAAGTCTTTCCCTTGGTATCTCCAATAATTCCCTGCTTCATTTATGATTAATTGATCTTTTTTAATTCCAAGACTTTCAAGCTTAGATAGTAGCTCTTTTTCGATCTTACTAATTGGAGTTTTTGTTTTATAATCTTTGAACTCCTTTTTTTTCTCAAACTCCTCTTTCCAATATTCTTTTATACCTATTAAAAACTGTATTTCGTCAGGTTCTATTTCCATTTCAGCACTACCGGAAACTTCTATGAACCTTCCTTGATTAACATTCCAACTCTGAGCGTCTATCATTTGATAAAAAAATAAAAATACTATTGAAAATATTACTTGCTTCATAGGTTTAAAATTTGTGACCTTTCTAGTTTGCTTGGCACACAGCCTAATCACCCTTCTGTGTGTCTCAATTTTAAATCAGACATGTCTGTTTCATGTGTGCATGTATAAGCTAGAAAAAAATATTCTAATAACTAAAATAATGTTATTAATTACTAAAACCTGAAGGTCTGCCAAACATGTAAATAACATCAACGCTCTTTGATCTTGACATCCCACCCGGGTTTAAGCCTAGTTTACCTTCTGGAATTCTTGCTTTTAGGCTTTCAAAATACTCAACCCATGCTGGAAAAAATGAATCGGTCTTAGGGTCTTTAAAGGTCATAGGGTTCTCTTTAAATATTTTTTTACCAGCATCTATAAAGCACTGATGAATGAGCTCCGAGCAGTAGTAGCGATCATTTTTGAGATTAAACACTGCATCGTAAGGTTTTCCAAGATAGTTTTGGCTTACATCAATGGCGCTAGAAATATATTTTCTTGCTTTTTTTCCAGGTCTTCCGACCATCACTTTTGGGTTTCCATCAGAATCTTTACTTCTTGACAGAAATTTGGGCAATAAAGAAACTTGGACTTCTTCTCCAATGGCTTCTATTATTTTGACTTCACCGTTTTTGATAGAAACTATCATTCCACAGTGGGAAAAGTTAGCTCCTCTATATCCTTTTGTTACTGTTTCTATGGCATTGCACAAATCTCCACAATCTAAATCTTGGAAAAGAATGTCTCCTGGTTTTAGGAGATCAGTCTGAGAAATAGTGATCAATTTGGGGCTGCTTTGAGCAAAAGAGCATGAAAAAGTATAAAAAAGGAGAAAAGAAAGTAGTGTTATTTTCAATGCCTAAAGTTTTTAAAAAGGCAACTCATCATCATCTGAAGCAGCAAAGCTACTTTCAGTCATTGTGTCGGATGGGATGCTTTCATTTTCTTGATTGCCTATAGCTTCATCCTCTTTTTGCACACGCCAAGCATCTAAATTGGTAAAGTAGATTTTCTTACCTTCTTTTTCGAAAGGTCTTCCTCTAAGATTAAACCACACATGTACCTGATCTCCTTCAGAAAACCCATCTATCAAATCGCATTTATCTTGTGTCAGTTGTAGTTTGATGTATTGATCATACATGCCATCAGATACTCTCACTACAAATTCTCTTTTTTGAAACTTCTCCGTGACAGATGTAGTATCTCCTATTTCTTCTAGTTTTCCTTTTAGTTCGTAAGCCATAGTTTCTAGTTTCTGTATAGTACTTGATTCAGAGCTTCTACTGTCTTTTTTGTATTAGGTAGTGTTGCTTCTATTAGTGTTGGTGCATAACCTAGAGGCACATCTTTATTTGTAACACGAATCACAGGAGCATCTAAGTAGTCAAATGCTTTTTTCTGAACATGGAAAGCAATTTCTGAAGAAATGGAAGCTAAAGGCCATGCTTCTTCTAGTACTACTAAACGATTTGTTTTTTTAACGGAGTTGATGATACTTGCATAATCGATAGGTCTAACCGATTGCAAGTCAATTACTTCTACAGAAACTCCTTCTTTTTCCATATAATCTGCTGCTTCGTTAGCTACTTTCATCATTTTACCAAACGAAACTAGTGTTGCGTCATTTCCTTCTTTAACTAGCTCTGCTTCTCCGATAGGGATTAGGTATTCTTCTTCAGGTACATTTCCTTTATCCCCATACATCACTTCTGACTCCATAAATATTACGGGGTCATTATCTCGTATGGCTGTTTTTAAGAGCCCTTTGGCAGTTCTTGGGTTAGAAGGAACTACTACTTTAAGTCCAGGACAGTTTGCATACCAGCTTTCAAAGTTTTGAGAGTGTTGAGAGCTCAACATCCCTGCATTACCTGTTGGGCCTCTAAATACCATAGGTATATTGTATTGACCACCAGACATATATAGCATTTTAGCAGCACTATTTATTACCTGGTCGATGGCTACTAGCGAAAAGTTAAAGGTCATAAATTCAATAATTGGTCGTAGACCATTCATTGCAGCTCCAACTCCTATCCCAGCAAACCCAAGCTCTGCAATGGGAGTATCTACTACTCTTTTTTCTCCAAACTCCTCTAGCATCCCTTTGCTAACTTTATATGCGCCATCATATTCAGCTACTTCTTCTCCCATTAAGAAAACATTTTCGTCTCTTCTCATTTCTTCTGTCATGGCTTCTCGCAGGGCATCTCTGAATCGTATTTCTCTCATTTGATTGAATTTTTATCAAAAATAGTGTGCAAATTTAAGGATTAACCCGAATAATTCGGGACTTATTTAATGGAACAAATAACTCTCTGATTACAAAGTAATTGATTTAGTATCAACAAGCTCTTCATGAATAATGCAGGTTAAAGTAACTTCCTTCTACTTATCAGAAAGAATTATGTGATGGATTATTTTCATTTTTAGCTAAAAGGAAGCAGTTCTGGCTCAAGAAACTCCCTCTTTGCAATTTCAGAACTAAAAATATTGGTTTTATAATGCTTAAATATGAGCTCTCTGAACTCTGTTTTTAACTTTTGGTTCTTGGTAAGAAACTCTTGAAAGCTATTTAAAGGGGTTTTCCGTATAAAGTGATATACTATTCTTATTGCTGCTACAGTAAGGGTTTCGTTATATTTATCTTCTTCACCAATACTTCTAACGTAATTTTTTATTTGTCCTTTTATATTATTGATAGCTACATCCACTCCATATTTTTTGATATGAATCCATGCAAGCCGAAGGTGAGCTTCATGCGTAAATATGCTTGGGGGTAGTTGGTAGTTTTCAAACTGTGACTCAAATTGATTATCTGAAAGTTCTAAATGGCTCTTCATAAACATGTACACTAACTTAATAGAACATTTTTAACTTTTTCTTTTAATACAGGAAGTACGTTATCTTCAAACCAACTATTCTTTTTCATCCAAATATTATTTCTTGGAGATGGGTGAGGCAAAACAAAATACCTAGGTAGATACTCTTCAAAATTTCTGATTGTCTCCGTTAGTGTAGGTTTCTTTTTTTTAGCCAAGTAATGGCTTTGAGCATAGGATCCGATCAAAATAATAAGCGTAATATTTCTCATACTTTGAAAAACGGACTCATGCCATTTAGGAGCGCACTCAGACCTTGGTGGTAGATCTCCAGACTTTCCTTTTCCAGGATAACAAAAGCCCATTGGTATCAATGCTACTTGCTTCGGATCATAAAACTTTTCTGAGCCTATACTAAGCCAGTTTCTAAGTCTCTCTCCGCTTTTGTCATTCCATGGAATTCCTGTTTGATGTACTATTTTCCCTGGAGCTTGACCTATGATAGCAATTTTACTGTATTGACTTGCGGAAATAATAGGGTTTACTCCATCGAGTAGGTGTGGTAAACAAATTTTACAGCTGTATATTTCTTTTAATAGTTTTTTCAAAGGAGCTTTCCTATTTCAGTTTAAAAAAAGACAGTTTTTCTCTAAAGGTATTGAGCTGGTTATTGTCAATTATATCAATTAAATTTTCTTTCTCATACAGATCTTTTTTTAAATCATACACTTCTTCTTTCTTAGTTTTATGATTGTACATATACTTAATTAGCGAGTTGTTTTTACACTGAATTATAGCGTAGTAATGATTCATTTGGTGAAATGAAAACTCTTTTTCCTTTTCATGTAGTAAAGATTCTCCTTCCCATGTTTCAGGAATTGGTAACCCTAACCTGTCAACAATAGTTGGGGCAATATCCACTGTTGTTGCATATTTTGTGTTTTTGTAAGCTACTTTATCTGTATCATAAATGAGAATGGGGATCAGCAAATGATCTGTATAGGTATTTATAGTATGCCCAAAAATTCCTCTAGTTCCTAAAGACTCACCATGATCTGCAGTTATAACTACTAGACTATTTTGCAAATAGCCCTTTATAGTTAATTCTTTAAATATTTTTTTGATATAGTTGTCTGCTTGTAGAATTCCATTGTCATAGCTATTTGTAAAGTTTTCAATTTCTTTTGTTAGTTCTTTAGCAGGTGTAAATATTCTAAAGTGATTCATTTTTTTTCCTGCTTGATGTGCAGAGTTTAAATGAAAATGAAAATATGAAGGGTCGTTATTAAAGTTATCTATTTGCTTGAGACCTTCGAAAATTAACCGATCATCATTTACCATGAAATCTTTAGTTTCAGCACCATCTATATAGTAATTGAAATCTGTATTGTTTCCGTAAAATGATTTTAGTCCATAAAAGTGAGTATGATCTCCTGAAATAAAGAAATTTAACTTATACCCCTGATCTTTTAGAAGGTGTTGCAATGAAAAGTTATAATAACTTATGTTCGACCAAATCTTAGATCTTAGGATGCTATTGATACCTGCAAAAGATGCTCCAGATACTGAAAAAGAAAGATCTACTTTTACTAATTCTCCCTTTTTGTAAAGGCTATCAAGAAACGGAGACGTTTTACGGTTATATCCGAAGAGACTGAGGTGATCTGAGCGCAAGGCATCAACTATTATAAGTATTACATTTTTTTTCTTAAAAGGAATATTATTAGGGTAATTTTTCCTAACCTGAAAATCAGTGTTATCATTCTGAACATATTGCCCTTGTAGAGGCTTGCTGAGGTAAACAGATATAATAGGCTCTTCTAAACGATAGAGACTTTTAATTGCAGTAGAATGTCTTAAGAGGAGAACTCCAACAGAAAACCCAACTAGCAAAAAGAAAACCATCATGTTAATCTGAATATACCTTGGGGGGCTATTAAAATTATGCTTTAGAATAAAAGTTTTCGCATTTAGTAATGCCAAACATATCTGGTCAGCTAGTATTAAAGAGAGGGTTATAAGTAAAAAAGGAATAATAAATAATGCTGAATAGGTTAATACATAGTTTGCAGAAAAGTTTTCTATAAAACCATTTAGATGTTTAAAATAAGCCAGAAACAACTCAAATGTATATATTTTGGAATTATATATTTTTCCAAAAAAACATAGCATATAGGTTATATAGAGAAATACTCCTATCAGAGCATGCAGAACAGCAATGCTGTATTTTGTTACTGCCTTATTTTTTAGAAAGGATATTGACAGTAAAAAAATGCTAATAGCAGTACTTACAATTGTAATGGATGAAACAAGGATTAGATGACCTATTATAACTTTTGCTTCTAAATCAAAAGTTATTTGAAAAGTGATTATTGCAGCTAAAACAAGTATTGTTTCAATCAATAAAATTACTTTGAAAGTATTTTTGCTAGGCTTAAACATAGTCTACTGAGACCTTTATTCTCATTTAAAGCCTAAGTTTTTAATCTTTTGGATGGTCTCTTCTTTTTTTCGCCAAAAGTTTCTGCTATACACATGAGAGAAACTCCAGTTTTTCTTTTTAAAAATGTTTGGTTTATAATAATAGTGATCTTTAGTAGAAAAGCTCATTTCATAATAATCATCATCTGTTAAAACGAGGTGATGCTTGTGTCCTTTAACCATTATATCTGTTAAAGGCGTATCAAAGTAGATGTTTTGATCTTTAGTAAGGCTCTTTGCTAGTTTTTCTTTCAAATACCAGCCTATATTATGTTGCGTTTTTCTTACAAGCTGAGGTTTATAATTGCCCCCTGAAACGTCATAGGCGTATTGTAAATATTTTTTTAAAAGTTTAGGGCCTTCATTTTTAGACTGTTCCGTATTGAGGTGATGAGGTAAGACACTTGTAATAACATAAATTTTTGATTTAGCCCTAGTGATAGCTACATTCAGCCTGTTTTCTCCTCCTCTATGGTTTAGACTACCAAAATTTGTATTCACTTTCCCTGTTTGATTAACTGCATACCCTAAGGAAAAAATGATAATTTCTCGCTCGTCTCCCTGTACATTTTCTATATTTTTAATAAATAAGTTTTCTACATTCGATAGTCCCTTTTCTTCCACTAGGTTGGTTATTAATTCTTGCTGAGGATAATTAAATGTGATTATTCCAATATTACTCCTTCCTTCAGCAAGCAGTTTGGTCAATAGCATTACTACTTCGTTAGCTTCTTTTTCATTTTGATTATTCTTCCACTCTCCATCAACTTTAAGATACTCTATCGCAGGCTCTGTATAGCTATAGCTCTCATAATCTGGAATAGCTTGGAGGTTGTTTTCATAGAAATGCTTATTTGAAAAGTCTATTAACTCGAGCCTTTGGCTTCTGTAATGGCTTTTCAGAGGGATTCGAGGCAAATACTTATTTCCAAAGTCTAATAAAGAAAGAATTTCAGTGATTTCTGTTTCTTCCTCTTCTGTTTCCTCCCAACGAGTATTGTAAAGGTCGTATGGAGTTAATTGCTTGTCATCTCCTACAATTACTGTTTGACTAGATCTGTAAATGCTTGGAATCCCTTTTTCTACATGACACTGAGAGGCTTCATCAAATACTACCAGATCAAATAAGTTTTCTTCCATAGGGAAAATAGCAGAGACTGTTTCAGGAGAGACTAACCAGCACGGGATGATGTTCTTTATTTCATCCCAAAAACTAGAGATCAATTTTCTTACTGGCCAGATATTCCTCTTTTTTGATACCTGATGCTCTAAGTCTCGATAAGTGACTAAGTTTTTTAAGCGATTATATTCTAAGTCTTCGTAGGCTTTCTCTTTTGCTTTTATTAGTGCAATTTTTTTGCTTAAGTCTTTCTTTTTGTGAATAGATGAGCTCAACTCTGATTCTAATTGCTTGAGCTTAGAGGAAGAAACAATTCTCAAGACTGGAAACTTTGACTCTATATGCTCAAGCCAATAAAACTGCAAGCTGCTTTCAAATAGCTCTGCAGCTTTGTCATAAGTTAGATGTTTACTATGCTTTAATTTATTTATTACATCCAACTCGTAACTCAAGAAAGAATCTTTAAGTTGGTCAAACTCGCACATATCCTCAAAATCTTCGTCTAGAGCATATAGCAAGCTAGTAGAATCCAGCTTTCCTTCAAGAATATCATCGATCTGCTTTTCAGTTAAATGCTCGAGCCAATTCTTTTTCTCCTCTACTGCTTTTGAGGTTTCTAGAACGAGTTTGTTTAATACTCTCTCTATACTTTCATAATCGAGCTTCTCTGCTTTCAAATACCTAACTCCATTTCTTAGCTTTTCAAATAGTTTTTTAGCTTGTAACACACTATCATACAGTGAAAACCAATCGTTTATCTCTTGTGGGTTATACTTCGGTGGAAAGTCTAGCAAGTACCTTTCTGCTTTTACTTTTGAAGTAAAATGTTCAACATTCATCCTACGATCAATTCTAGACATTAACTCCACAACTCCATCAACATCAAGCTTTAACTTATTTTCCTTAAGCCAGTTATTTACGAGTGTTTTATCTTTTGAGAATAGCTTCCAAAATATCTTTTTATACCAAACTTTTATGGAGTTTAAACAGCTATTTAGTTTCTCTTGAGCTAGAGATAAATCTTTTTTTGGGATAGATTCTTCAATGAAACCCTCAGATAAAACGTCTAATATATTTTTCTTAATGTTAGATAAGGAAAGTCTATCAATGCATCTTACTCCTAAGGTTTTTTTAAAGTATTCTAAAACTTTAGCATCTTTTATTATACTTAAAAATAATTTGATATCACCTTTTCTATCATAAACCCACTCGCATTCATTAAGTGTAATTTCCATCGAAATTAATGACTCAATTTTTTCACTAGTTTCTTTAAAAAATGGAACTATAGTTTGAACTGTTTTTTTTAGTTTTTCTAAGTCATCAATTGTTTTTCTACTAAATGATCTGCGTTCGTACCAAGGATAGTTTTCGTTATCGATCTTTGCACTATAGCTAAAATAAGCTTTGAGTTTTTTAAAAAAATCAGAAATTTCTAAAGGTCTAAAGTTTTGATAAGAACTCTTTATGTCTATTTTCGGGTCATCTACTCCTGGAGCAGATAAATAAAGCTCTTTGGCAGATAAGCCGCATTCTTTTGTGTCAAATAAAGCCCTTCTAAAATCTTCCAGCTCTTGTACAATTTTTTCAATTGCTCTACTTTCTTTCAAAAACTCTCTTTCCAGATAGATTATATCAGAAGTGGCATTTTGCCTTTCATATTCCTCAACTTTTTCTATTTGAGATTTGAGCTTTTTGTAAAGCGAATTTCTATCTGCTCTGAAATCATGAACAAGACCAATAAAGTTTTCTAAGTCAATATTTGATAACCGGTTATAGACAACATCGAGGGCAGCTTTTTTTTGACAAACAACCAATACACTTTTCCTATGGGCAATTGCATCCGAAATAAGGTTGCAAATAAGTTGTGACTTACCACTTCCAGGAGGCCCTTGTACAGCTATTGATCTACCAGTTTTAATTGTTCGTATTACTTTTTCTTGGTGATCATCTATAGAAAAAGGTAAAATCAGCTCTTCTTCCTGAATTGAAGAAGCAGATATAAACGATGGGGTTATATTCTTACTTTCAAATAGAGATGAAAAGTCTTCTTGCTCTTTCTGATTTAATAATAAGTCAAAATCAGATATCATATAAGATGCTGACTGAGGGAAGAAACCCAGGACAGCTTCAGATACTATTTTTAATTTACCCGTTTGGCAAATGCTATCCAGATAGTCTTTTGTGTAATCGGTAAAGCTTTTTAAGGAGTTTTCTAAGACAGAGCTTTCCATGTGTACTTTAAAATTGGACGACTCCATTTTTTGATAAAGTGAAATCAAAAACTCATTTTTCTCATTCGATAAATTTGAAAAATCCAATTCTAGCAAAGTATTTTCGACACTTGTTTGATTAAAGTAAGCATATGCTAGCAACAATGTTTTATTAAAAACTACTGAGTCTTTACTGTCTTGTTCTAGTACCCAAAAGCCATCCTTCTTACTTAAGTCTACAGGAAATAACAGCAAGGGGCATCGTACTAAAGTTCCATCCAAAAGTTTACCTTGTACAAAAGGGTAACCTACATATAAGTCTTTTATGCCTTGTTCAGCATAGAAAAAATCTTTGAGCCGATGGATTCTTTTGAGCTGAAAGCTAACCTGATTAGCATCTTTATCTCTACTATCAACAACAGGAGATAGAACTACATCTGACTTTTTTGCAATCAACTCTTCTGTAATCTTTTCTGCAGGTTTATCATTTAAAAAATTAAACTCTTTGATGTCAATGAACTGGTTTTTGAAGAGCTTTAATAGAAGAAGAGACTTATTCTTAGAACTTAAGTCAACAAGTTTTTTTTGAAGTGTTTTTAAAGCTTTTTTCAAGGAAAGAATTTAAAATAAACAGCGATAGGTTAAGATGTTTTTAGTTAAACGTTTCTTTTATCACTTAAAGTTATATCAAAAAGTATGAATTATAGTTATTTTACATTAAAGCTAATGACTTTTTTATTTTCTAGAAAACACTCTATATGATTTCCAATTTCTAAAGCTCCAACACCTTTAGGAGTTCCTGTAAAGATTAAGTCACCCTTTTTTAGGGTTATATATTTAGATATATAGCTTATGATTTTTTTAAAACTGAAAATCATATCTTTCGTATTCCCGTTTTGTTTCACCTCGCCATTTTTATGTAACTCAAAATTGATAGTATCAATATTTGGAAGTTCTCCTTTATCAAAAAAACTAGATATTACAGCGGAGTGGTCAAACCCTTTTGCTAATGTCCATGGTAATCCTTTCTCTTTAGCTTTTGCCTGTAAGTCCCTCGCTGTTAAGTCAATCCCAAGTCCTATTTCATTATAATACTTTCCTGCAAATTCTTCAGCTATATGCTTCCCCTCCTTCGAAATTTTTAAAACAACTTCAACCTCATAATGAATTTCATTGGAGAATTTGGGATAGTAAAAAGGGGCATTATCTCTTAGTAGTGATGTATCCGGTTTAATGAATATAACTGGCTCTGTTGGCTTTTCATTGTTTAATTCTTTTATGTGGTCAATGTAATTTCTTCCGATACCAATAATCTTCATAAAATCGTTATTTTTCGTTCTTCATATTGTCAGATAAATAACAATGATAAAAATATTCATTAATTTTGTATAGTAATCTTTGAGAAGATATTCTGTTTTTAAACTTAATTATTATTAAGACTTCTTTAAGATTGGCTCTTTTTTTGTAGATTATTGTTATAGAATTTTTTAGAATAAAGATGAAAAGCATAAAAGTAGTAATATTCAGTTTGGTTTCTTTGATTTTACTTTCGCTGGCAAGCTGTTTATCAGACCCTTATAGTCCAAAAAACTCTCAATATTACCAAGCTCAAGCATTACAATACCGAGTAATGGATATGCACATTGATTGCCCAACCGCAGTTATGGGTTCTAAGAAACATAGAAGAGCTATGAAGAGAAGAACAAGATAGCACTATAAATTAAATTCTAACAGGGTAATTCGTAGCATCATTTATACATTTGTACGCTAAACTTTGGCAAGCAAATGAATAGAAGAGGTAGAATAATTGGCAGTTACGGTAACTTACAATCAAATCAGCTAATAATCTGTTTTGCTGGAGTTCATGGAAATGAAACCAGCGGAATAGAGGCACTAAAAAATATCTTTAAAGTTTTAAAAGAAAAATCACTTGAATTTAATGGGTTTCTCATTGGTTTGAAAGGTAACATTACTGCTATTGCCCAAAACAGGAGGTATTTAGATGTAGATCTTAACAGAGTTTGGGAGGAAGATCTGGAGAAAAATATTACAAAAAATAAAAACCTTTCCGAATACCAAGAGGCTGCCGATCTTCTTGAAGTCATTCACGAAATACCTTTGGGGAATTTTAAGCAAAAGTTTTTTCTAGACCTTCATGGCACATCTGCTGATAATGGAATTTTCGCAATTGTTACTCAAAAAAGTAGTACTAATAAAGCAATTAAAGACCTTACTATACCAATAATTTTAGGACTACATGAAGAGCTAAAAAACACTACAGTACCTTACTTCGAAAATTTGGGTTTTAATTCAGCAGCTGTAGAAGGTGGTAAGATAGGAGATAAAAAAACCATTGCCAATCATGAAAAGGTAGTATGGGAAATTTTGAGAGATTTGCACGTAATTCAAGAAGAAGAAATTCCTCAAGAGATTCGTGAAGATCATTTTTTAGTTAATTTTTCTAAACCACTACCCGATGTTTTATCTTTAGCATACTGTCATAAAATTATTCCTGAAGATAACTTTAAAATGAAACCAGGTTTTAAAAACTTTGATTTTGTAAAAGAAGGCGATTTGTTAGCTACTGATATAAACGGTAACATAAGAGCCAAAACAGACGGTTACGTGCTGATGCCGCTATACCAAACAGAAGGTAGTGATGGTTTTTTTATTGTAACAAGTAAAGACTCTTGAAAAGTATTTCGGTTTACGAAACGATAGTTGCTTTATCTACTCCTCAAGGGAAAGGAGCAATAGCGGTAATACGTTTGTCTGGTGAAAACTCTTTTGAAATTATTAACGCTTTATTTACTGGGAAAAACCTATCAGAGCAACCTAGTCATACCATTCATTTTGGTAAAATCATAGAAGGTAAAAATATAGTTGACGAAGTACTCATTTCCATTTTTAAATCTCCGAACTCCTACACAGGAGAAGATGTGGCTGAAATTTCCTGTCATGGATCTTCCTACATAATAGAAAAAATAATACAACTTATTATCTCGAAAGGAGCCAGGTATGCTCAACCTGGGGAATTTACAAAAAGAGGCTTTCTCAATGGTAAGTTTGATTTAGCTCAAGCTGAAGCAGTTGCAGATCTTATTGCCTCAGAAGCAGAAGTATCGCATCGCTTAGCTATTGACCAGATGCGAGGAGGGTTTTCAAGAAGAATCAAAGAGCTGAGAGAAAAACTAATTCACTTTGCATCTCTGCTAGAGCTAGAGCTAGATTTTAGTGAAGAAGATGTAGAGTTTGCAAACAGAGAAGAACTAAAAAAACTAGTAAAGGACATCATACAAGAAGTAGAGAAGTTAGTTCTGTCATTTAAAGAAGGAAATGTACTTAAAGAAGGAATTCCAACTGTAATTGTGGGTAAACCCAATGCAGGAAAATCTACACTGCTCAATAACCTCTTGGAAGATGATAAAGCTATCGTTTCAGATATACCAGGAACAACCCGTGATACAATAGAGGATGAGCTTACTATCAATGGAGTAACTTTCAGATTGATAGATACCGCAGGTTTAAGAGAAACAACAGACAAAATTGAAAAGATAGGAGTAGAGAAGGCTCGCCTTAATATTGAAAAAGCTCACCTAATTATCTATGTATTTGACGCAAAGGATACTAAAAGCGAGGAAATAGAAGAGTTTCTTGAGAGTATAAAGCACCTATCCGTTCCTTATCTTCTGGTTTGTAATAAAATTGACCTTACTTCTTATCAAATTCCTAGAGAGTTAATGGTTTCCAGTTTCATTTTAGGGATTTCTGCTTCAGGTGGAGATGGATTAAATCAACTAAGAGAGGTTATGATTTCCAAAGTTATAAGTGGTAACCTGAATCAAGAAAATACTTTAGTTACTAATACAAGACATTACGAATCTTTAAAAAACACACTACAATCTTTAACGGATGTGGTAAATGCTTTAGATAGTAATCAAACTAGTGATTTCCTAGCTCTTGACATACGACAAGCATTACACTTTTTGGGAGAAATTACTGGAGAAATTACTACAGACGATCTTCTAGCTAATATTTTTAGTAAATTTTGTATTGGAAAGTAATTACCTTTCCCTTTGTTAGCTAATCACTTCTTATAGTGCATTTTAGGCTGTTTTTCTTTCTCTTATTTGTTACTGATTTGCCTATTTTTTCGTATCTTTCGTTACTAATTTGTTACTAAGAACACCATTTTTGTTTCTAGCAACAGATTAGAAGTATCAAGGGGGAGATTATGTTACATACAGATACATTCTGATACATAGCGATACACCCTGATACAGAAACACGAAAGAGAGAGAACATGAGTAGCAATCTTCGTATTCCGAAAATCTGTCAGGATTGTGGTAGCGATTTTATCGCCAAAACCACCGTTACTCAATATTGCAGTGACAAATGTGCCAAGCGAGCTTATAAGAAGCGCAAGCGCAAACAGAAGGTTGAAGCTGTTCCCACCCTTTCACAGCAAAAGGTCAATCACTCCAAAGAGATAGTTGGCGACAAAGAGTTTCTAAGCATTAAAGAAACCTGTCAGCTATTAGGCACAAGCAGAATGACGATTTACCGCCAGATCAAGAGCGGAACAATCCCTGCGGCCAAGGTTGGAGCCCGTACCATTATTAAGAGAACCGATATTGAAAAACTGTTTACAGTATGAAAGTAACATTGAGAGAACGCCACCAGGGCGGCAAGATCAGCTTATACCTTGACTACTATCACAAAGGCAAGCGCAAAGCTGAGTACCTGAAACTATACATTGAGCCAAACCCGAAATCCAAGGCAGAAAGGGAACTCAACAAAAAGACTATGCAGCTTGCAGAATCAATCCGTGCTAAACGCCTGATTGAAATTCAAAACGGTGTGTATGGCTTCAGAGACAATGAAAAGCTTAAAGGCAGTTTCCTAGAGTACATTCAACTCTTAACCAACAAGCGGCACAGCAGCAAAGGCAACTACGGGAATTGGGACAGTATGCTCAAACACTTGAAAGGCTACATTCCTTATGACAAGACCTTTGAAGAAATAGACCGACAGTTTGTAATGGGTTTCAAGGAATATCTTGACCATGATGCTAAGAAGTCAAGCGGTCAACCGCTTTCCCAAAATTCAAAGTACTCCTACTTCAACAAGCTAAGAGCAGCACTCAAACAAGCAGTTAAAGACGGTATCATTCCAAGCAATCCAAGTGAAGGAGTTGAAGCATTTAAGCAAGGCGAACCTCAGCGAGAGTTTCTAACCTTAGAAGAATTACAATCTGCAGCACAAGCGGAATGTGAAATTCCTGCGATTAAGACAGCCTTTTTATTCTCCACTCTTACAGGTTTAAGATGGTCCGATATTCAGAAGCTACTTTGGTCAGAAGTACAGCATTCAAATGATATGGGCTACTATATTCGATTCAGACAGCAAAAGACTAAAGGAGCAGAAACCTTACCCATTTCAGAACAAGCCGTTGGCTTGCTCGGTGAAAGACAAGACAAAGACGAACGAGTATTCAAAGGATTGAAATACTCCTCTTGGCACAATGTGAAGTTGCAGCAATGGATGATGAGAGCAGGAATCAGCAAGACCATTTCATTTCACTGTGCGAGACATACCTACGCTACTTTACAGCTTTCAGCAGGTACAGATATTTACACAGTTTCAAAGCTCTTAGGTCATAGAGAACTGAAAACCACCCAGATTTATGCCAAAATCATTGACGACAAGAAGAAAGAAGCTGCGAACAAAATCAAATTAGACCTATGAGCAATACATTATTCAGCAGTTTTAGAGACTTCATTCACAATGGTAAAGAGCCTTGGAAGGCAAACTTCACAAAAGCCAAATACAATGAACAAGTCCTTGCATTGGCTATTCCTACCTACAACACACAACCATTATATGAACTCACCTTTCCAGACCCATTGACTGAAAAGGCCAACTATTACAAAAAGCTCATAGATCAATACGCAGTTCAAGAGTTGAACAGCTTTCACAGCATTGTTTCTGAATCCAAAGACAAAGCGAGACTTTACCAAGTGTATTTCCCACTCTCCCGAACATTACCAGGTCTAATGAACGACCTCAACAATACGCTTGAAACATTGGATCTCACCAATCCAAAATATGAACCTGATGCAAACGGTAGAATCAACCTGACTGATGAATACGATAACTCGTATATCCTCCACTACTTAAAGCATGAACTCATTCGCATTTACCTTGAAGTCATTGAACACTATCCTGATTATG
This sequence comes from Bacteroidia bacterium, assembly GCA_030425505.1. Lineage (GTDB taxonomy): Bacteria > Bacteroidota > Bacteroidia > Cytophagales > Flammeovirgaceae > JAUIAB01. The sequence goes on from JAUIAB010000009.1 coordinate 77,234, forward strand.
CGAAAGATGCTGAGAAGGATGTAAACAAGCTGTATATCAAATTCTATAAGCACGTTCAACCTCCTGTGCCAGTTATCACAGATGCTCCTACCCTTGAGATTGAAAAACCAATAGCTGAGCAAAAGGTAAAGGCTACCGATAAAGCCTTACAAGTAATGAAGCGAGACTTTAGAACCGAGAAGGATTCTATTCTCAGCTACAAAGAAGTAGTTAAGGACGGCAGCAAATTCGCCCTATTTGAAGAGAAGCTATTCCAAAGTGGCTTTATTGATTCAGAGTACAATGCCATTGAATCGCACGGCTCTAAAGGGAAACTAGCAGCGATCTATCACAGGATTATTGAGAAAGGATATTTCAATGAAAGAACCTTTCAGCCCATGAAGCCAATCCAACCCACTGACATTCGGGCTTTCTTGGATTACCGCTACAATACCAACCTCAGTCAGCAATTCAGGAGATACAAACAGAACGAAGAAAAGCACAAGGAATACCTCGACAGCCAGTATTGGTTAGACAGCCTTCCGACCCTTCGTTAATCCGCTTCATTTTGTCCTGATTTTTAGTATGGTAAAGTCGCTCGATTTTACCAATACAAATTACCACTTCATTTCATAACATTCTGTTATTCAATGGTTTTTGCTGTGTCAAATTACCATTGAGCACCTTACCATTTGCCTTTATTTTCCTTTGGTCTTGTCAACGGAAATCGTTGGTGACTTTAGCGCTGAAGTCTTTTTCAAATTTTCAAAATCCAATAAAAATGGAAGAGATTTTAAAAAGACTAGAAATAATAGAAAAACACGTATTAGACCAAAATCTAATACTAAAGAATGTGCTCAATTTTAATGAAGCTGCAAAGTTCATTGAAGTATCGCATTCGCACCTGTACAAGCTCACCAGCTCGGGTAAAGTGCCATTCTATAAACCGAATGGCAAGAAGATCTACTTCAACCGACAAGAGCTAGAAGAATGGTTGCTACGCAACAGAAATGAAACGGACGCTGAGATAGACCAAAGAGCAGCAGATTATCTAATCAAAAAAGGGAGAGTGAAGCTATGAGTGAGTTGATAGACATGATCCTGAAGCTCTCTCAGGAAATCAAATGGATTAGAGCCTACTTAGGTCAATTTCAGAAGAGCCAATTGGAGCATTTCAAAGATGCTTGGATTGATGGACAAGATGTAATGATGGCTTTGCATATCAGCAAGCGCACACTACAGACTTTGCGTGACAATGGAACACTGCCATACAGCCGAATCAATGGCAAGTTCTACTACAAGGTTTCTGACTTAGAGAAACTACTTGAATCCAATTACTCAACCTTTAAAAGCAAGAGCCATGGAAATAAGTAGAGAGTCAGTCCTAGAGAGAACGCACTACGGGCTTAATATCTACGCCCATGTGCTTCGCAAATACTATCCGGGTGAAACAGTCCTTTCCCTTGCGGGAAGGGACTGCAAGCCTGCAAAGAATCCTTTCAACAACTCCAAGGCTACACTTTGGATAAAGATTGTAGAAGGATTAGCCACCCATGTTGATACTGAAAGAGCCATTGAAAACGGTGATGCGTTCGATTTTGCAGCACTTCATTTCAAAGTCCAGGGACAAGCCCTGTACGACTTATTGAATGAAGAAATGCACTTGCGAATTGACACCAAACACCCTTTCTATGACTATAAGGAATTTGACAAGGAGAAAGAGTCAGTTGCTAAGAAAAAAGAAATCAAAATTCCTGTATTCAGCTACTTCAAAAAGCCAATTACCAATGTCAATCCGTATGGAACCAAGAGCTTACTTGAAGTTTACGAACTGATTAAGGGCGACACTTTCGAAGCTCACACAGCAAAGCTGCGTTCGATTACTGATGTCAAAGAATCACGTAAATACAAAGCCTTTCAATTTGATTATGTCACTTTCTCAGGAACCTTCAGTCCCAGGAGCGACAAGAATCTGAAAGAGCATTCAGGATTGATAGTGATTGACTTTGACCACCTTGAAGACCTAAACGGTCTCAAGGAGCAGTTACTGAATGATAAGCACTTTGATACAGAACTACTTTTTACCTCGCCTTCAGGTGATGGGTTGAAATGGGTCATTGCTATCGACATTCAGGAAGCCGATCACCAAACATGGTTTAGGGGCATAGCCAACTACCTCAACGCAACTTACCAGTTGCAGGTAGATGAATCAGGCAAAGACATATCAAGAGCCTGTTTTCTACCCCATGACCCAGAGATATTCATTCATTCAAAATACTTAGGACAATGAGAGAAAAATTCAATTTGAACGATTGGGTAGATACACCCAAGCAACAAACAATAGATACAGAACCGAAACAAGAAAGCACCATTAAAACAAGTAAAGCACAAGCCAAGCAAGAAGCACCTAAACAGTCGGTTGAGCTTTTAGAAGTAGAAACAGTAGTTGCCAAACTTGAAGAAGCACAGCAAGACATTACAGGCACTTACAGCGATTGGCGAAACGTAGGTTTCGCTTTCGCTGATGAGTTGGGCGAATCAGGTCGAGACCTTTTTCACCGTGTCAGTAGGTTTCATGCAGAATACAATCAGAAAGAATGTGATGATCAGTTTGATAAATGCCTCCAATCCAAAGGGCATGGAATCAATATCAGCACCTTCTTCTATTTGGCTAAGCAAGCAGGAATAAAGATTGGCAAAGCAGAAACCACTATTGACGTAAAGCCAATGAATATGCCAACCATTCCTGATTCGGTATTTCCGCAACTTCCTGAGTTTCTGCAAAACGTAACCATGTACGCCAATTCCAATGAAGAAAGAGACATTCTCCTATTGGGCTCAGTGGTTTGTTTAAGTGCATGTATGCCCAATGTTTACGGTATTTATGGCAATAGCAAGGTTCACCCCAATCTGTTTGTATTCGTTACAGGAAGAGCCTCAGCAGGTAAAGGCGTATTAAATCATTGCAAGCACTTAGTAAATCCAGTACATAACGATTTGCGAGAACAGGCAGCCAGAGCAAAACAGGAATATGAAATAGAACTAGCAGCTTACAATCAATCAAAAGGATCTGACACCAGTGTACAGAAACCAGCCAAACCACCTGAAATGATGCTCTACATTCCTGCCAATAATAGTAGCACGGGAGCCTATCAACTATTGGCAGACAGTGGCGGTAAAGGATTGATATTTGAAACGGAAGGCGACACACTTGCCCAATCTTTCAAATCAGATTATGGAAACTACTCAGACGGATTCAGGAAAGCCTTTCACCATGAAACCATTTCCTATTTCCGCAGAACCGATAAAGAGTTTGTAGAGATTGAGAAGCCTTGCATTTCTGCAATGCTCTCAGGTACACCCAAGCAAATTACCAGTCTCATTCCTAGTTCTGAAAACGGCTTATTCAGCCGCTTTATGTTCTATTACATGAATACGAAATATGAATGGTTAGATGTATTTGCCAACACAGAAAGCGGAGCATTGGAAGACTACTACAAAGGACTTGGTGATACCTTTTATGAGTACTACAAATATCTGAAAGCCACACCACCAATTTGTTTCAAATTGTCTCCAGGTCAACAGAAAGAGTTCAATCAATACTTCGCTCAAATGCAACAGAAATACCTCGCATTGCTCGGAGATGATTTCTTAGGCTCAATCAGGCGTTTAGGTTTAATCACCTTTCGCTTATCCATGATTTTTACCGTGCTCAGAAGTTTTGAAACGGGTGAAGCTGCAAACCCATTGGTTTGCGCTGATGAAGATTTTCAAGCTGCGCTTTCAATCATAGCTGTATTGATGAAGCACTCTAGCCATATCTTCTCAGAGTTACCGGAAGAAACTCAATTGCCTATTCATAAAACCACCAAAGAACAATTCTTTGATGCCTTGCCTCCAACCTTCAATAGGCAAGCCTATTTGAAGTTGGCCGAAACATTGGGTATCAATCCAAAAACGGCAGAAGGCTACATTGGGCAATTCAAAAAGAAAGGATTGATTCACCACCCCAAGCAAGACCACTACACCAAATCAGGAAAGTAGGAATGTCAGGAAATTAAGGAAGCTAAGGACTTTGTTCCTTGCTTTCCTGCGTTTCCTTAAAATCCTTAATACGTCTCCTGTTATTTTTCTTCTTTTTCTTAGCTGTTCTCTTCTTTTAATTTCTTAAATTAGCCAAATATTGACAAGTCACAAATAGAAAGGTCATGCAATTTGGTGAACGAATAAAAGAGCTACGTGAGAGTAAAGAACTTTTGCAACGCCAACTAGCCGCAAGTCTTGAAATAGACACCCCAATGTTCAGTAAAATAGAACGGGGTGAAAGACGAGCCAAACGAGAACAAGTTCTCCTACTTGCTGAACTCTTAGAAGCTGATGTACACGACTTATTGGCTGTATGGTTAGCAGACCAGGTCTATGAGCTTGTCAAAGATGAAGAAGATGCTAATGAAGCACTTCAAATGGTAATCAACACTGTAAAGAAGCAACAATAAAGGTCAATTATGGACTTAATAGAATCAGGTATTAAAAAGGGATTGATCTCATTTGATGAAGAGCGCAAGTACATTACTTACGTCCACCAAAAGAAAAAGAGAAACTACACCAATCCCGAAGAACAGGTACAGGCTGAAACCTTCCTCAAGCTCATTATTGTGTATGGCTATCCCGTAGAACGCATTCAGCAGTTTGTTTCTGTGACAATGGGTTCTTCCACCAAGGAAGCAGATATATTGGTTTACAATAATGATGAGTGCTCCGAGCCTCACATTATTGTGGAATGTAAAAAACCAGAAGTATCAGAATTAGAGTTTGAACAAGCCATTGAACAAGGTTTTGCTTATTGCTACGCAACAGCCAAAACGGTAAAATTCCTTTGGGTAACCTCAGGAATTAAAGACCGCTATTTTGAAGTCAACAAGGAGAAACAAGATCGTGTTTCCGTTCCTGATATTCCACAATATGGTGTTACCAAGCTATCCAAGTATAAGTATGCAAAAGGTGGTGTTGACCAAAATGCAGCGGAACCAGAAGTAGAATATGGAAAGCAAAAGTTCTTTGAACTTGATACAGTCAGTGAAGAAGAATTAACCAGGCGTTTCAGAATGGCCCACCAGTCGCTTTGGGCAGGTGGTGAACTGAATCCTTCAGAAGCATTTGACGAATTAGATAAACTAATATTCTGTAAGATTTGGGATGAAAGACACCCACGCAAAACAGGTGAACCTTACCAATTCCAAATCTTTAAAGAAAGTACCGAAGAGAAAACTACCCAAGAGCTATACAAGCGAATACTTGACCTCTATGCAGAAGGAAAGAAAAGAGACCCGGAAGTATTCAAAGACAACATTAGACTGAATGCCGCCAAGGTAAGAACAGTAGTTACATACCTAGAAGGTATCAACCTAAGCAAAACAGACTTAGACAGTAAAGGAAGAGCCTTTGAAGCCTTTATGGGTAGTTATTTCAGGGGCGATTTTGGTCAGTTCTTTACGCCAAGAAACATTGTAAAATTCATAGTTGATGTATTGCCCATTGAAAACACCTCCCGAGTACTAGACACTTCCTGCGGTAGTGGTGGCTTCCTTCTTTATGCTTTAGATAAGGTGAGAGCACAGGCAAGTGATTACTATGATGAAACCTCAGTAGAGCATTACAAGTATTGGCATGATTTCGCTGAGAAGAATCTATTCGGAATTGAGATCAACGAGCAGATTGCCCGTACTGCCAAGATGAATATGATTATTCATGATGATGGTCACACCAATGTGATTGCTTCTGATGGATTGCTTCCAAGTGAAGAAATGATAAAGAAGAATGGAAACAAGGAGTTCAAATACGATTCATTCGACTATATCATTACCAATCCTCCTTTTGGTTCTTCAGTAAAGCAAACTGAAAGAGCCTATATGAATCAGTACCGCATGGCGATTAAAGATGCTGATTGGTTAGATGTAAAAAAGCAAGGAGCAAAAAACAGAGCCAATCAGAGTACTGAAGTGATGTTCATTGAGCAATGCTATAAGTTCTTAAAGCCAGGGGGCTACTTGGCAATAGTCATTCCTGATGGTATTCTTACCAATAGTAGCTTACAATATGTAAGAGATCAGATTGAAGATTGGTACAGAATTGTAGCTGTAGTATCCATGCCTCAAGACGCTTTTGCTCATACGGGTGCAGCTGTAAAAAGCTCGGTAATGTTCCTGAAAAAACTCACAACCAAGCGGAGTGATGCCATTAAAGCCAAAAAAGTAAGTGTTCAAAACAAGATACTTAAAGACCAAAAATTTGAGAAACAAGTAACTGATTGGGAGAAGGAAAAGAAAAAGATACTGAAAGACAGAATAGGCTTTAATAATACCACAGGCAAAACCGAGAAAAAGGAAATTGAAGCCACTCAAGAGTTCAAGGATTGGAAATCTGAAATCAATGCTGAATACAATCAAAAGATAAATGACCTGAAAGACCAATTAGCAGACCTATACCTTGAAGAGAAGCAAAAGGCTTTAGAAGACTATCCAATCTTTATGGCCATAGCTGAAGAAATAGGGTATGACGCTTCAGGGAAAACCACCTCAGCAAATGAGCTAGAAACAATTCAAGACTCTTTGCGCCAATTTATTGGATCTGTAAATACTAACGAGAAGTACTAAGCATTATGCCAGATTTAATAGCAAACAGCGTTTCAAACACATTCCAAGTCAATTTATCAGACTTGGAAAACAGACTTGATCCGCACTTCTATAAGCCTGAATATGCTGAACTAATCGACAAATTGAATAACTCCCCTAATTCAAAACTTGGTGATGTAGTTAAATTCTCGTCAGAAACTTGGAACCAAAAAGACCATTTTGAAGGTACATTTCCATACATTGAAATAAGCGAGATTGATTTATCAACGGGTGCGATAAAATACATTCGTCAAGTTCCAATCTCCGAAGCACCAAGCCGTGCAAAGAAAATTGTGCGTTCAGGAGATATAATAGTTTCAACTACAAGACCTAGCCGTGGTGCTATCAGTTTCATTACAGACGAAAATGATTTTAGTATAGCCTCCACAGGCTTTTCTGTTTTAAGGGGTATAAAACCTGATGCAGAAGTTAGCCTAGAATATCTCTTTTGGATTCTCCGACAAAAGTTCATTTTACGCCAAATGGAACAACGTAGCAGCGGTGGTAATTACCCTGCTATTACAGAAGATGAGCTTAAAAAGATTCTAATTCCTACTCCAACAGAAAATGAACAAGAAGAAATAGTAGAACTCTTCAAAACTGCATTGGCAAATCGTCAGACAAGGATTCAAGAATCCGAAAATTTACTTGCTGAAATCGACTCGTATATTCTCAACGAATTAGGAATCATATTACCTGAGAAGGACACAAGCATTGAAGCTAGAATGTTTCAAACCACCTTTCAAGAACTGTCAGGCAGAAGGTTTGACCCTAAACTATTTGACACTCATTCCAAAAATCTATTCGCAGCGGTTGAAAATGCCCAATACCCAAAAGAGCCTCTTAAAAACCTGATTTCACATTCAGCAGCAGGAGATTGGGGAATTGATGAAGAAGCGGAAGTTAAGGAAGATCAGTATGATACCTGTTTGGTAATTAGAGCCACTGAGTTTGATAACCTATACAACCTCAAGCTAGAAAATGACAGGGTTAGATACAGAAAAATCAAAAAGGATAAACTCAAGCAATTAGACATTCAGCCATATGACTTGCTCATAGAAAAATCAGGCGGCAGCCCAGATCAGCCAGTGGGCAGAATCTCATTGCTTACAGAAGATTTATTTGAAAACAATACGCTGTGCTACAGCAACTTTATTCATAAAATACGAGTGGACACCTCAAGAGTTGACCCCTCCTATTTGTTCTGTTTCCTCAAGACTATTCACAATATCAAAATCACTGAGATTATGCAGAGTCAAACCAACGGCATTCGTAATCTTATCATGGGTGAATACTTCAATCAATCTATTGTCCTACCAAAGTTGGATAAGCAAATTGAGATTGGTAAGGAAGCTAACAGGAGAAGGTTTGAAGCTCAGCGATTGTCTTTAGAAGCAAATAAGGTATTGGAAGATGCCAGAGCAGAAATTGAACAAATGATCCTCGAATAATCATGGATATGGAAAACAGCCTTACCCCCAATCAGTCGGAGTTCCTTCTTTATGTTTCCCAAAGTGGAGATGTAAAGGTGGATGTATTGCTACAGGATGAAACCGTGTGGCTTACCCAAGATGGCATGCAAAAGCTGTTTGAAAAAGCCAAGGCAACCATTTCCGAGCATATATCCAATGTATTTGAAGAAGGCGAATTAGAGCGGGAGTCAACTGTTCGGAAATTCCGAACAGTTCAAATGGAAGGCGGAAGAGAAGTAGCACGAGAATTAGATTATTACAACCTTGATGTGATCATTTCGGTTGGCTACCGAGTAAAGTCTCAACGGGGTACACAATTCCGTATTTGGGCTACTAAGATATTACGGGAGTATATTATCAAAGGCTTTGCTATGGATGATGAACGCCTCAAGCAAGGTTCTGCTCTTTTCGGTAAAGATTACTTTGATGAATTGCTTGAACGTATCCGTGAGATACGAGCCAGTGAAAGACGATTCTACCAAAAAATCACCGACATATACGCTCAGTGTAGCATTGATTATGACCCCAAAGCGGAGATTACTCAAACCTTTTATAAAACCGTACAAAACAAATTGCATTGGGCGATCACAGGCCATACCGCAGCAGAGTTGATCAAAGGCCGTGCAGATTCCAGCAAGCCGAAAATGGGTCTGACCACATGGAAAAATGCTCCCAAAGGCAAGATTCTAAAAACTGACGTTTCAGTAGCAAAAAACTACCTCAACGAAAAGGAACTGAAAGAACTCAACCGAATCGTGACCATGTACCTCGACTTTGCCGAACTACAAGCTGAAAAACAAAACCCCATGAAAATGGTGGATTGGGTCAGCCGTTTAGATGCCTTTTTACAGTTCAATGACTACAAGGTGCTGAAAGATGCAGGTAAAATATCAGCTTCTATTGCCAAACAATTAGCCGAAAAGGAATACAGCAAATACCGTGTCGTTCAGGACAAGGAGTTTGAATCTGACTTTGACAAAGAAGTGAAGCGAATCACCAAAAAGGGAAAGAAAAAGTAAACGCCTATGCAGAAGAACCAAGAGCTATTTTTCAATGTACTTAAATTCGATTGGCCTACAGAAGCACTAGAATTTCACTTCTTCGAAGATGAAATACCAGGAGCAGAACGAATCTTCCATTCGGTAGTTCCTGATGAAATCAAAGAGCAATTTCCAAACCTTGGCAGCCAAGAGCAAGAGCACCTTTACACCACCTATACGGTGGCAAATGAAGGTTCTGTTAGCGTTTCGTTCAACCTAAGCAAAAGCAAATACAGCTTTGCCAAGCGGTACTTCAATTGGGTCATTCGCAACCACTTTCTTAGTAAAGAAGATACGCTAGTTCGCTCTACTTTCATTTCAGATACCAACGTTTGGATTCCTGCAACCAAACAGCCATACACTGATTTCACAGTTTATGAAAAGTACACGCTCAAGGTTCAAATCAAGCATTTTAGCGGTTATCCTGAAATCCTACTCTCTTTTGATGGTAGGTCAAAAGTCTTTAAACAGCCAGCCAATGAGCTAATCCATTCTGTAAGTGCGGCAGCTTTCAATTGGGTGATGTATAAAGGTGCGATACAGAAATGGGATGATCTACAAGAAGCTGAAGAAGACATTGACAATGCAGAAGTGTTTCCAGTGCTCAATGCAGACATTGAAGGAGCAATGGGTTATCCATATGAGCCAATAAAACCCACCAACAAGTATTCTGATTATTTAGACTTGATTGTTAAGTTCTACAAGCAGTATATCAATGTCGAAGACTTCAAAAAAGTCATAGACCTACACAAGAGCGGTTTTATTAAGGTAAAGCCCACTTCAATTGATTCCACCTCAGAAGAAAGTAATGAATTGCTGTTTGGCAATGGCAATACCGAGAAAGTACCCTACACAGGAATCAAGCTGCATAAACCCTACAAGAAAAGCCCACATTCAGCCGTCAACCTATTTTATATCTTCCATGAAGATGATTACGAAACAGTTAAAGACCTTGACAGTCGTTTCAAAAATGGTTTCGGCTTCTTTAAAGGCTTAGAGCGGTTTGCCAAAATCATGTTCCATACACAGGAAGGGTTTAGTATTCGTTTTAAGAATAGAGAGAATCCCATTGAGCAAATTGAAGAAATACTGACGAAGAGAACCTTTGACCCTGCGGTACAATACATTGCTGTTTATATCACTCCATTTGGCAAGTTTGATACCGACAAGCAGCACCGAGAAATCTACTATCAGGTTAAAGAACTCCTACTCAAAAGAAACATTACTTCACAGGCGATAGACCCTGCCAAAATGGAAGAACAAGGCGAAGATTGGGTATATAGCTTACCCAACATTTCAATTGCCATGCTCGCAAAGCTCAATGGCATTCCTTGGCAGCTAAAACAAACTGAACAAAGTGAATTGATTGTAGGTATTGGAGCTTTCCTACATAAAGAAGAAAACATTCAGTACATAGGCTCGTCTTTCAGCTTCACCAATCATGGCCGCTTCAATCGCTTTGAGTACTTCATGAAAAATGAGATTGATGTACTTGCAGGTTCAATAGCAGATTCAGTTCGTCAATATGCAGCGGCACATGGCGAACCTTCCAGACTCATAATCCACTTCTACAAGACCATGAGTAAAGCAGAGATTGAACCCATACAACACGAGCTAAAGAATCTTGGCTTACACATTCCGGTATTCATAATCACAATCAACAAAACCGAATCAAGAGACATATTAGCCTTTGACAAGAAATGGAACGGTAGAATGCCAATGAGCGGCACATTTATCAATTTAGGTGGCAAGCAGTATTTGTTGTTCAACAGTACCAGGTATGCCACCTCACTACCCAAACCAAAAGACGGCTATCCATTTCCTGTAAAGCTCAAGATTGATTGTACCGATAAGGAAGAATTGAAAGACACGAAAGTGATTAAGAACCTGATAGAACAAGTCTATCAGTTCAGCAGAATGTATTGGAAATCAGTACGCCAACAGAATCTGCCTGTTACAATCAAATACCCTGAAATGGTGGCTCAAATCGCCCCACATTTCAACGCAAACGACATTCCCGAATATGGTAAAACGAATCTTTGGTTCTTATGAAACAAAATGAACTATTACACATCAAAAACATGGTTTGTCCCCGCTGCATAATGGCAGTAAGGGACGAGCTCAACGAACTCGAAATTCAATTTCAGGATGTTCAATTAGGTCAGGTCATTCTTTCAGATCCTATTGACAAGCAAAAACTCAAATCGCTTAGCAATCAATTGAATGCTTTAGGATTTGAGTTGCTCGAACCAGGAAAGTCAGTACTGATCTCTAAAATCAAAACCGTAATTATTGAACAAATTCATCACGAGCAAGAACCCCTTTCCATCAACTTTTCTTCTTTAATTTCGGATGAACTGAACCATGAATACACATACTTGAGCAGGCTATTCTCCTCCGTTGAAGGGATTACCATTGAGAAATTCATTGTCCTTCAAAAAATTGAAAAGGTCAAAGAGTATTTGATTTACAACCAAATGACCTTATCGGAGATAGCCAATGAAATGAACTATAGCAGCGTATCGCATCTTTCTTCTCAGTTCAAGAAAGAAACGGGAATGACCCCTACTAAATTCAAAGGTCAATCGAGTCACCATAGAAAGCCCTTAGATAAGCTCTGAGCATAATTTCATAAACCAAAGTCAATATTGTGTAACATTCAAAGACAGCTGATTTCCCAATTTTGTGATCCCAAAAAAGGATAAGCAATGCATAGTAGAACATACAAAATTGAAGGAATGACCTGCGGTGGATGTGTAGCAAGTGTAAAAAATCAATTGTTGACAGCTTCTGAAATCAAAGAAGCTCATGTTCAGCTTGATTTCCCACAGGCACAGTTGAATTTAAATGAACCCATTGCTCTTGAATTTCTACAAGCACTTGTCAAGAAAGCGGGAGATTATTCCATATCGGAAACTCCTTCTGTGCAGGAAAAAACAATAGATCAACTTCCAAATAAGTCTACAAGTACATACAAGCCACTATTGCTTATTGTTTCATTTATAGCAGCCGTTACTGCACTCTCACAGTTTCCTTTCGCCTCATTTTCAACAATGCTATGGATGCGTCATTTTATGGCGGGCTTTTTCATTGTCTTCGCCTTTTTTAAACTATTAAACCTAAAAGGCTTTGCAGACTCCTACAAAATGTATGACATAATTGCTGCTAGATGGTCGGCTTGGGGATATATCTACCCCTTCGTGGAATTAACCCTTGGAGTTTTATATTTAATTAACCTGGCACCACTTGCAACGAACATCAGTACTGCCATTATTTTAGGAGTAAGCAGTATTGGAGTTATAAAGAGCAACCTTGATAAGAAAAAAATCAGATGTGCCTGCCTTGGAGATGTATTTAACTTACCCATGAGTACTGTAACCATTGTCGAAGATTTAACCATGGTAGGAATGGCCGTATTTATGCTTTTTAGTTACCAAATCTTGTAAACCAAAGTCAAAATTCTGTAAAACACTCAATTTGTAATTTCGTATCTTTGAAAATCTTGAAAAAAGTAATTGCCATATCACTCGCTTTACTCATGTTGGTTTCCAACATTGGTTTTGCTGTGAATACACATTTTTGTGGCGGTCAAGCGGTAGAGACTACTTTTACCCTGGGCTTAGGAAATCCTGACTGCGGCATGGAAGATATGGAACAGGAATGCGAGAACATGCCATCTGAAGAAGAGAAGATTAAAGCTAAGCCTTGCTGTGAAAATCAGCATCAAGTAATTCAAACAGATGACATTGCAAAAACTCAGCCCTCTACATCTGTAGTTAATCCTTTTTTCTTTGCTGCCTTTGTTCAGGTTTTTATACAACCTCTGTTCTTTGTTGACAAAGGGCAATCACTATATTCAGAATATCCCCCTCCCTTCTTTGAAAGAGACGTTCAAGTTCTTTTTCAATCCTTCTTGATTTAAGCCATTAATACAATTTGATGCTCTCGGTCAATAGATCGCTGAGCAATTTGGCATTTCTTGCCATTGAACATTCCTTTTCTGTTCAATCAACATCAATTGTATTATGCTTAATAGAATCATTAAATATTTCTTGGAGAACAAGTTGGTTACTGTTCTTGTCCTTACAGGTTTTGTGGCCTGGGGTATCATCACCGCACCTTTCGGTTGGCAGGTGGGCGTTCTCCCGTCTGACCCTGTACCCGTTGATGCTATACCTGATATTGGCGAAAACCAGCAAATCGTATTTACCCAATGGCAAGGTCGATCGCCACAAGACATTGAAGATCAAATCTCCTATCCTTTAACCACCTATTTGCTGGGTATACCTGGTGTAAAATCCATTCGTAGCTCATCCATATTCGGTTTTTCAAGCATCTATATCATCTTCTCGGAAGATGTAGAGTTCTATTGGTCACGTTCTCGTATCCTTGAAAAACTGAGTTCATTACCATCAGGGCTATTGCCCGATGGAGTTCAGCCAAGCTTAGGTCCTGACGCTACAGCTTTAGGTCAGGTGTACTGGTACACCATTGAAGGAAGAGACAAAAACGGTAACCCAACTGGTGGTTGGGATTTACACGAAATCCGCACGGTTCAGGACTTCTATGTGAAGTATGGACTCAATGCAACAGAAGGAGTTTCAGAAGTAGCCTCTATTGGTGGATTTGTGCAAGAGTATCAAATAGACGTGAATCCTGATGCACTCAAAGCTTACGACATCCCTTTGCACAGAGTAATGCAGGCAGTTCAAAAATCGAATAAAGATGTAGGAGCAAAAACCATAGAGATCAACCAAGCAGAATACTTAGTACGTGGTTTGGGCTATGTCAAGAAAGTAGAAGACATAGAGAAGGCCGTTGTTGCTGTGCAGGACAATGTGCCTGTACGAATAAAAGATATTGGCGTGGTTTCGCTCGGCCCTGCTACCCGCAGGGGCTTGCTAGATAAAGATGGTGCAGAAGTAGTAGGCGGAGTAGTTGTAGCACGATATGGTGCGAATCCCTTGCAGGTCATCAACAATGTAAAAAAGAAGATAAAAGAAATAGCACCTGGGCTTCCAAAGAAAACTTTAGCAGATGGCAGAGAATCTCAATTAACCATTGTGCCCTTTTATGATCGTTCGGAATTGATTTACGAAACCTTAGGCACCCTAGAAGAAGCCATTTCACTGCAAGTACTCATTACCATTTTGGTAGTAATTGTAATGGTGTATAATCTTAGGGCTTCTTTTCTCATTTCAAGCATACTACCTATTGCTGTGCTCATGGTATTTATCGCCATGCGTTACTTTGGCGTAGATGCCAACATTGTAGCCTTATCAGGTATTGCCATTGCCATCGGAACGATGGTTGATTTAGGCGTGATTCTCTCAGAGAATATCATCAAACACATTGATGAAGCACCACCTGAGCAGAAACTGATTACCACCGTTTACAATGGCGCTTCTGAAGTGGCTACAGCAATACTCACAGCCGTTTCTACCACCATTGTGAGTTTCATTCCTGTATTCACCATGCAAGCTGCCGAAGGAAAGCTATTTGGGCCTTTGGCCTTTACCAAGACCTTTGCCCTGATTGCTGCATTGCTGGTGAGTCTGCTAATCATGCCTACCCTGGCACATTGGTTTTTCGGCTTCAAAATCAAGAACAATCTACTCAAAAAGTACGGTAGCTACGTACTTGTCATCATTGGGGTAGTCGCACTGGCTTTTGGTCAGGTTTGGGGTGGAGTAATGCTATTTCTCTTTGGTGTAATAGGCATTCTCAAACAATTCTTAAATGCTAACAGCAAGAATTTTCCGAAACCCGTTCTCTTTTTATACCAATACGCAGAGTTAATCATCGTATTAATAGGCGTTACCTGGCTCCTGGCCAAATACTGGTTACCACTAGGGGCATCACAGTCTCTCCTCGTCAATTTCGTATTTGTGGCAATACTAGTGGCTGTAATCTTGGGCAGCTTCACCCTACTAGAATATCAATACAAAAGGTTTTTGCATTGGTGCCTTGATAATAAAACAAAGTTTCTTGTCATTCCTTCTTTGCTTATTCTGTTGGCTGCCAACATTTGGTTAGGCTTCAACACCGTTTTCGGTTTTGTTTCTAAAGGATTTGAATCCGTAGGCTGGAACATCAACAAGACTAAAGTTTGGTCTGAATTGGCGCATACTTTTCCAGGAATTGGTAAGGAGTTCATGCCTTCGCTCGATGAAGGCAGTTTTCTACTTATGCCCACCTCCATGCCACACTCAGGTATGGAGTACAATCGAAGAGTGGTCGGGCAATTGGATATGTTGCTAACCAATATACCTGAAGTGGAATTGACGGTAGGTAAATTAGGACGGGTAGAATCTGCTCTTGACCCTGCACCCATTTCGATGTATGAAAACGTCATCAATTACAAATCTGAATACATTCTCAACAAAAAGGGGCATAGACAAAGGTTTAAAGTAGGTGATAACAATCACTTCATCACCGTTTCGGGTGATACCCTGAGTAACCAAGAAGGTCTAGAACAGGGAATTGATGCGAGCGATTTAATTGCAGATGATAATGGTAAATACTACCGTAATTGGCGTGAATACATACAATCACCAGATGATATTTGGAATGAAATTATAAAAGTCACCAAGATTCCAGGGGTTACTTCAGCCCCTAAGCTTCAGCCTATAGAAACGCGGTTGGTAATGCTTCAAACGGGTATGCGTGCTCCTATGGGAATAAAAGTTTATGGCCCAGAACTGAGAACGATAGAAGACTTTGGCTTGCAGCTTGAAAGCATCCTCAAAGAAGTTCCATCGGTAAAACGAGAAGCGGTCTTTGCCGACAGGATAGTAGGTAAACCTTACCTGCACCTAAACATCAATCGTGATGAAATTTCCCGATATGGGTTGAATATTGAAGATGTTCAACAGACTATAGAAACAGCCATTGGTGGTATGAAGATTACCTCAACGGTAGAAGGACGTGAGCGCTTTCCTGTCAGGGTTCGCTATCCACGCGAACTTAGGGATGACCCTTCAGCTCTTGGTAAAATATTAATGGCAACGCCTACGGGCGCCCAAATTCCACTCTCTCAAATAATTGACTTTGAATATATAAGGGGTCCACAAGCCATTAAAAGCGAAGAAACCTTTTTAGTTGGTTATGTTCTGTTCGATAAAAGGGATGGTTTCTCTGAAGTAACTGTGGTAAATGATGCGCAGCAAGCTATTCAGAAAAAGATAGATTCAGGAGAATTGACTGTGCCTTCGGGAGTGAGCTATAAGTTTTCGGGGAGTTATGAAAACCAGGTCAGAGCTGAAAAACGTTTATCAATCATTGTACCTCTGGTATTAGGTATTGTTTTTCTCATACTCTATTTCCAGTTCAAATCGGTCTCTACTTCGTTCATGGTATTTACAGGTATTGCCATGGCCTTTAGTGGTGGTTTCATTATCCTTTGGTTGTACGGTCAAACATGGTTTGCCGACTTTTCCATATTCGGCACCAATTTCAGAGACCTATTCCAAATTCACACCATCAATCTCAGTGTAGCAGTTTGGGTCGGTTTTATAGCCCTATTTGGTATCGCAACTGATGATGGCGTTTTGATGGCCACTTATTTAGATCAGAGTTTTAAGCGAAACAAAACAGACCACCTTAAAGGTATTAGAGCAGCCACTGTAGAAGCAGGTCAGCGAAGAATAAAACCTGCTGTGATGACTTCTGCCACTACCATTATTGCCTTGCTCCCTATCCTCACTTCAACAGGCCGTGGGTCTGATATCATGATACCCATGGCAATACCCGCCTTTGGCGGGATGCTATTTGCGGCTATCACATATTTCATTGTTCCAGTGCTTTACTGTTGGAGAGAAGAACGCAAAATCAAAAAAGCTCAATCATGAAGAAATTTATCTTAATCATATGCATTGCAATGGGCTTTCACTTATCAGGAAATGCTCAAACACTAGAAGACTATTTCCAAATAGCCGCAGAAAATAACCCTGGGCTTTTGGCTAAATACAAAAACTTTGAAGCGACCATGCAAAGGGTCACTCAGGCGAGCAGCTTACCCGACCCTAATTTATCTTTTGGCTACTTCATCTCTCCAGTAGAAACGAGAGTGGGCCCTCAACAAGCCAGATTCTCAATGACACAAATGTTTCCTTGGTTCGGAACGCTAAATGCCCAAGAAAATACTGCTTATTTACTGGCTGAAGCAAAATATCAGGAATTTCTGGATGCAAGAAACAAACTCTATTATCAGGTAGCTGCCTCTTATTATCCGCTTTATGAACTGGAAAAACTGATTTCGATTGAAGAAGAAAATCAACGCATTCTATCTTCTTACAAGGAGATAGCCACTGTTCAGTTTCAAAATGATAAAGGGTCTATGGTAGATGTGCTGCGTGTTGACATCATGCTAAAAGATGCAACTACTGACTTATCTATTCTCAACCAAAAGAAAAAGCCTCTTGAAACCCGTTTTAATAAGCTATTAAATCGAAATGAAAACGAATCCATTGAAATAATTGACACGCTTCTCTTAAAAGAAATCACACAAGAATTTAGAAAGGATTCAATGTTGGTTGCAAATCCCTTGCTTGAAGAATTGAATCTAAAGGTTCTAGCAAGCCAAGCCCAAGAAAGAACAGCCATCAAACAAGGGCTACCCAAGTTTGGAGTAGGTCTAGACTATGTGATTGTTGGAGAAAGAACGGACGCCACCATATCTGATAATGGCAAGGATGTATTGATGCCCATGGTGACGATGAGCCTTCCCATTTTTCGCGGGAAATACAAAGCTGCCCAACAGGAAGCACAATTGATGCAGGAATCCTATGTGCTTCAAAAGGAAGAAGTAGCTAATCGGCTGATAAGCTCCTATGAAATGATTTGGTACAAGACTCAGAAACAGATGGAACTCATTGTTTTGTACGAAGCGCAAATTCAAGAATCAGAACAATCCCTCAACCTGCTGTTCTCGGCCTATAGCAATTCAGGGAAAGAGTTTGAAGAAGTGCTGCGGATGCAACAGCAAATTTTAAAGTATCAACGAATGAAAGCCACTGCCCTGTCGGATTATCATATCGCTTTGGCTGAGTTGGACTATATCACCGCAAAAACGAAATAATTATGGAACATAAACACGAGCATAAACAACAAGAACAATCACACAATAATCATGATTCGCATGGCGGTCATCATGATCACCATGCCCAAATGATAGAAGACTTCAAAAAGCGCTTTTATATCAATACTGCGCTTTCCATACCTGTTTTGGCCTTTTCTGAAATGATTCAAGACATACTTGGCTTTTCGATCAGTTTTCCAAGCATGGGCTATGTAGCAGGCGCTTTAGCAACATTCATTTTCATTTATGGTGGCTGGCCATTCCTCAAAGGATTGAAGGACGAACTTTCTGAAGGCGGTCCTGGTATGATGACTCTTATTGCCATTGCCATTACCGTAGCATGGGCTTACAGCACGGCAGTAGTATTCGGGCTGGAAGGTAAAGTGTTCTATTGGGAGCTAGTCACGCTCATTGACATTATGCTCTTAGGACATTGGCTAGAGATGCGTTCCATTATGGGAGCATCAAAAGCGTTGGAGAAATTAGCTGAATTGATGCCTTCAGAAGCTCACAAAATAGATGGTAACAATATTCATGACGTGAAAATAAGTGACCTCAAAAAAGGTGATCTGATCCTGATTAAACCAGGTGAAAAAGTACCTGCCGATGGCAATATTGTGGAAGGTGATAGTGAGTTGAACGAAAGTGCTTTAACAGGAGAAAGCAAGCCCGTTCAGAAATCTAAAGGTGATGAAGTCATTGGTGGCGCAATCAATGGAGATGGAAGCCTAAAGGTGGAAGTTAAATCTTCTGGTAAAGATAGCTACCTGAACAAGGTTATAAAACTGGTAGAAGAAGCTCAGCAGACCAAATCAAAAACACAGAATTTGGCCGATAAAGCAGCAGGATGGTTAGCCTATATCGCCATCGGTGTTGGAGTAATTACCTTCATTGCGTGGGCTTTCTTCAGCTCACAGGGAATGGACTTTGCACTTGAGCGCATGGTAACAGTGATGATTATTACTTGTCCTCATGCTTTAGGTTTGGCTGTACCCTTGGTGGTAGCCATTTCAACTGCGCTATCGGCCAAAAATGGATTGTTGATCAGAAACCGAACGGCATTCGAAAATAGCCGCAAAATAACGGCTATCGTATTTGATAAAACAGGAACACTTACGGAAGGAAGTTTCGGAGTAAACCGAGTAGTCTCACTAGCCGATAAATCAGAAGAAGATTTGCTTTCAAAAGCGGCTGCCATCGAGCAAAGTTCAGAGCATCCCATTGCCAAGGGTATTGTTAAGGAAGCTAAAAGCCGTGACCTCAAACTACCTTCAATTTCCGATTTCGGTTCCACGAAGGGAAAAGGCGTAAGTGCAAAAATTGAAGGGACAACTTATCAAATAGTGAGTCCTGGATACCTGAAAGAAGAAGGTATAGACTTACCGAAAGAAGCCAATTCAGACCAGGCAGAAACTGTGGTGTTCATTCTCAAAGAAGGCAGCTTGATAGGTTTCATCGCATTGGCTGATCAAATCAGAAAAGAAAGTAAATCCGCTATTGAAACGCTTAAAGAAAAAGGCATAAAAGTATTAATGGCTACTGGCGATAATGAACAAACCGCCAAAGCAGTATCAGACGAATTAAACCTTGACGGGTATTACAGTCAGGTACTGCCACATGAAAAGTCTGAACTGATTGAGAAGCTTCAAACGCAAGGTGAGTTCGTTGCAATGACTGGCGATGGTGTTAACGATGCTCCTGCCTTGGCCACAGCAGATATAGGTATTGCAGTAGGATCAGGTACGGATGTAGCTGCTGAAACAGCTGACATCATTCTCACCGAAAGCAGCCCAACTGACATTGCTACTTTGATTTTGTTCGGAAGAGCAACCTATAAAAAAATGGTTCAGAACCTCGTTTGGGCAACTGGCTATAATATAGTGGCTATTCCACTTGCAGCGGGAGTACTATTCTCTCAGGGCATTATGATCAATCCCGCATTAGGTGCCGCTCTCATGAGCTTAAGCACCATTATTTGTGCCGCCAATGCACAGTTGTTGAGATTAAAATTTAAAAAAGACTTAAAATGAAAAAGTTGAATAAAACAACCCTAATTCTAGCACTGAGCACACTTGTAATAGGAATCTTAATTGGCTGGCTGACATTCGGTAGCACCAATACGAACGCTATTAACGAAGATGACCATTCTATTGTTAAAGATACCGAGACCATCTGGACTTGTTCTATGCATCCGCAAATCAGACAGGGCGAGCCAGGTGATTGCCCGATCTGTGGAATGGACTTAATTCCGCTGAAGTCAGACCAAAACGAAGAACTAAACCCAATGGCAGTAAGTATGTCTGCTACCGCTATGCAGTTGGCACAGATTCAAACGCTCACGGTGGGTAAGGGAAATGTCACAAAATCCATTCAACTGAACGGTAAAGTGCAGGAAGATGAACGATTACTGCATACACAATCTTCCCATGTATCAGGTCGTATTGAAGAACTAGCGGTAACGTTTACAGGAGATTTTGTTTCAAAAGGTCAGATCATTGCAAGGCTTTATTCGCCCGAATTAGTGACAGCTCAGGAAGAACTTCTCGAAGCGCAAAAAATTGCCACTACACAGCCTGCTCTATTCAATGCAGCCAAGGAAAAATTAAAGAAGTGGAAGCTCACTGATAAGCAAATAGACCAGGTGCTGACTTCAGGTCAGGCTATTGAGTCATTTCCTATTCTTGCGGATGTATCAGGTTACGTTACTGAAAAAATCGTCAACCTTGGAGACTACGTCAGTCAAGGCGAACCAATTTATCAAATAGCCGATTTATCAAAGGTTTGGGTATTGTTTGACGTGTATGAGACGGACATGGGTTTGATAAACAAAGGAGATGAAGTCAAATACACCATCCAATCAATACCAGGTAAAACATTCAGTGGTACAATCAGCTACATCGACCCTGTAATAGATCCCAAAACAAGAGTGGCCGAAGCAAGAGTAGAACGAAGCAATGCCGACTTATTGCTAAAGCCCGAAATGTTTGCCAGTGGAATTGTGGAAGCAAGTACTTCAATTCAAAAGCAATCAATAACGGTACCTACATCAGCCGTTATGTGGACAGGCACTCGTTCTGTTGTTTACGTCATGCAAACCAGCTCACAAGGCGTTAGTTTCATAATGCGAGAAGTTACGCTAGGTCCCGAATTAGGAGATAGTTACGTAATTGAGTCAGGTTTAGAAGCTGGGGAAGAGATTGCAGTTAACGGCACCTTCAGCATTGATGCAGCAGCACAATTAGCTGGTAAACCAAGCATGATGAACCCTCAAGGCGGGGTAGCTATGACAGGGCACAACCATGGTGGTCTAAAAAATTCTGCAATGGAGAATAAGCCCTCTGCCATTAAGAAGACTTCCTTATCTACCTCTGCAAAAAAATCCATAGAGCCTCTTTTCGAGTCTTATTTTAACTTCAAAACTGCCCTTGCATCTGACGATTTTAAAAAAGCAAAGCAATCAGGCTTGGCACTGAAGTCTGCACTTGCTAATGTGGATATGAACCTTTTCAAAGGCGATGCTCATGCTGTTTGGATGGAGTTATCATCTTCCCTGAAAAATTCTTTACAACACATTGAACACGAAGAAAACATAGCCGCCCTGAGAGAAAGCTTTATCCATATTTCAAACGGGATGATAGCAATTGCAGAGTCTTTTGAACCAAATATATCTCCAATTTATATTCAGCATTGCCCGATGGCAAACTCAGATAAAGGTGCAGATTGGCTGAGCCAATCAAAAGAAATACGAAACCCCTACTTCGGTGAGTCTATGCTGACCTGCGGAGAAGTAAAAAAAGAAATCAACTAATTATTCACTTCAAATTCAAATACAATGAAATCAACAACTCAGAAATTCAACACAAAAACAAATAATCCGATGATGAGAACATTTCTTGGATTACTTGTATCCATCGGGTTAACAACTACCCTTTATTCTTGTAATAACTCACAGAAAAGCGATGAGAAAAATAAAACAGAGCAATCCACTATTGATGCTGGTCAAGCTTCTGGCGTATTAGATAACTATCTTAAAGTGAAAGATGCCCTCGTGCAATCTGATGGATCAGCAGCTAGCAAAGCGGCAGGGAAACTTATACTCAGCATTCCTGATGGTCAAGATGAACTAATGAAAAAAATACGCTTTGATGCTCAGCATATAGCTGATACGGAAAACGTAGATCACCAACGAGACCACTTCAATACCCTTTCAGACAACATTTACGCGTGGGTAAAAGAATCTAATGTAAATGATCAAAAGCTTTACAAACAATACTGCCCTATGGCATTCAACAACGAAGGAGCCTACTGGCTCAGTGCCGAAAAAGAAGTAAACAATCCTTATTTTGGTGATAAGATGCTGCATTGTGGAAGTGTAAAGGAAGAATTGTAACTAGAATCAATTAATGCCTCAAGTGTAATACTTGGGGTATTAAACCCTTTCTACGCCCATGTCGTTTCAGTAGGGGCATTTCAACGCAAACGACATTCCCAAATATGGTAAAACGAATCTTTGGTTCTTATGAAAGATGTAATCGAAAATAAATTAAAACTCAGGTCAGTTAAACCTACGGCCATGCGCCTTTTGGTTTTACAATGCTTAATGGAACAAAATCGTGCTTTAAGTTTGAATGAACTTGAAGCACTTTTTGAAAATGCTGATAAGTCAACCATTTTCAGGACGCTCAAAACATTTCAAGAAAACTACTTGGTACACAGAATCAATGACGGTAGTGGAGCAATCAAATATGCGCTTTGTGATGATGACTGTATTTGCAGTTTGGAAGATAACCACATTCATTTCTTGTGTACTAAATGCGAGAAAACCTATTGCCTAAAGGATACCCCTATCACAACTCCGAGTTTACCAAATGGATTTAGAGCAAACTTTGCCAATTATCTGATTGAAGGCATTTGTTCTACATGTACCTAAACTTTGCAATGGCATTGCACTCCTTAATAGCTTGCTTTGTGTTCGAATTAAAACTTGAACATGAAGCACGCATTTCTATTACTTTTCATTCTACTTAGCGTATCTGCTATTGCACAAAACAGCATTTACTTTCAGGTAAATGATGAAGAAGGTGAAAGCCTCATTGGTGCAACTATTGTTATTGATGGAACGACAAATGGTGGTACAACAGATGCGGAAGGCAAGTATCACTTTCAAAATATTCCAAACGGCTCAATCAACTTTGTTATAAGCTATGTTGGATATGAACCGCAATCCAAAACACTCCTTTTTCCTGAATCAGATGGTAAAACGATTGATATTGTCATGGAATCCGGTGAAGAGCTTGAAGAAGTAATTGTGTCTGCTACACGTTCTTCAAGAACAATAGAGACCATTCCAACACGTATAGAAGCTGTAACTCTAGAAGAGCTTGGAGAGAAAGCCGTAATGAACTCAAGTAACATAAGCATGGTACTTAGAGAGTCTCCAGGTATAATGATGCAACAAACCTCTTTGAGTTCAGGAAACATGAACATACGTATTCAGGGACTTGATGGTAGATATACCCAAATGCTCCGTGATGGAGCACCTATATATGGCGGCTTTGCAGGTGGGCTATCAATCTTACAGATCCCGCCACTTGACTTAAAGCAATTTGAAATCATTAAAGGTGGAAATTCAACACTCTACGGGGGTGGTGCCATTGCAGGTATCGTAAACTTGGTTTCCAAAACCCCAGAAGAAGAACCTGAACTTACCATAATGATTGACCAAACAAGCGCATTGGGAACTACAGGAAATGTCTTCTATGCACAGAAGTATGGAAAGTTTGGACTAACCATGTATGGGTCAGGAAACAATCAAATAGCATTCGACCCAGATGATGATGGTTTCTCAAACATGCCTCAATCACAGTCTCTCACTTTAAATCCACGATTGTTTTATTATCCCAGCAACAACACAGAAGTTTCGCTTGGTGTAGGAGCAACCCTTGATGAAAGAACAGGTGGAGATATGAAAGTGATTGATGGCAATCCTGAGATAGAAAATGTCTTTACGGAAGTAAATAAATCCGAAAGGTATAATTCTCAATTCCTATTGAAGAACCAAAAGGAAAACCGTGAGATAATTTTAAAAAATAATATAAGCCTGTTCAACCGGGAATTAACTATTCCCGACTATCTATTTGACGGACAGCAGCTATCCAGTTTTTCAGAAGCATTTCTAAAACTCAACAAATCAGATGAAAACGAATGGCACTTAGGAGTGAATCATTATTACGAGTCTTTTACAGACAACAATCCTGATAGCCTTGGCTCTCAGGATTACACATTCAATACGTTTGGTGCTTTTGTCCAGAACACAAGGAATTTAGGTGAAAGATTTGTTTTTGAAGGTGGCTTACGTACCGATTACAACATTGAACATGGCCCCTTTGTACTGCCAAGACTTGCACTACTTTACAAGCACAGCAATAAGTTTTCTTCAAGGATAAGCGGTGCAATGGGTTATAAACTCCCAACGCTATTTACAGAAGATGCGGAGCGTATTTATTATAAAGATATAGCACCGATTAGCACAAGTTCACTCAATCCCGAAACCTCCATTGGTGGGAATATTGACTTCAACTATAAAACTATTGTACTAGACAAATTCACGTTTGCCATTAACCAACTCTTCTTTTTCACACAGCTCAACCAAGCATTAGTCCTAAGAGAAGATGTACCAAGCAGCACATACTTTTATGAAAATGCCGATGGCCCAATTCAAAGTTCAGGTTTTGAAACTTCGATTAGAACCACATACGAAGACTTTAAATTATTTATGTATTACACCTATACCAACACACAACTGAAATACGACAATATAAATAAGCAGCAGCCCTTAACCCCTGAGAGTATGGCAGGTTTCATTCTGATGTATGAATTAGAAGACAATTGGTCAGTTGGCTACGAACTCTACTACACAGGCCAGCAATTTGATAACAGCTTTGATCAAAAACCTGATTATTGGACAATGGGTTTTATGGTGATGAAGCACTTTGAACACATTACCCTATTTGCCAACTTCGAGAATTTCACCAATACAATACAAACCAATTTTGAACCACTTGTAAATGCTCCAATTTCCAATCCAACCTTTAATGATATATGGGCACCCACTCCAGGCTTTGTATTTAATGGTGGTGTGAAGATTAACATTTTCTAAATCATGGACTTTTACCAAATCATAACTCCAATTATCACCGTTGCGTATTTGCTCATAGTCTTTGTGCTTCGCTCAATCATAGTATGGCGGCAATCGGGTGTTAATCCTTTTGTTTTCAGTTCAACCGAGAAAGCACATGACTACCTCGGTTTCATTTACAAAATGGCCGTTCTTTTTATGGCTATAACAATTGTCTGCTACTCCTACCTACCAGCTGTTTATCAGTTTTTGAATCCTATCACTTTTTTATCACAGGACTCAATACAAATGGTCGGTATAGCCCTCCTGCTAATCTCATCTCTTTGGACATTAATATCTCAAGTTCAAATGTCAGATTCTTGGCGTATTGGAATAGACTATGACGAAAAGACTGAATTAGTTGATAAAGGGATATTTGCTATCTCAAGAAATCCAGTATTCCTAGGCGTAGTGGTATTTTACATTGGCATTTTCCTCATTCTTCCAAACACCCTGAGCTTTACATTGGTAGTAGTGATGTTCATAACCGTACAAGTTCAAGTAAGATTAGAAGAAGAGTATTTACTTGAAACACATGGTGAAGCATACCAAGCATATAAAAATAGTGTGAGACGATGGATTTGATGCGAAAAGCAATATTCCACATTTCTAAAATGGACTGCCCTTCGGAAGAGCAAATGATTCGTATGAAGCTTTCCGATTATGATTCCATACAGCAACTTGATTTTGAAATTCAAGACAGAAAACTAACTGTAATGCACCTTGGCAATTCAACTGAAATATTGAATCTGCTAGAAGAGCTGAAATTGGATACAAAATTAGTTTTCGAATCAAAAACGACAGAGTCAATAAACTACTCTAAAGACTCCAAAAAAGAGCGAAAACTACTATGGGCAGTACTATTAATTAACTTCTCATTTTTTGTAATTGAGATACTCTTTGGTTGGTTTTCTAGGTCAATGGGTTTAGTGGCTGATTCATTAGATATGTTGGCTGATTCAATTGTATATGCGCTCAGTTTAATGGCAGTGGGGCAATCTGCTATCCGCAAAAAGAACGTTGCGAAATGGAGTGGATATTTTCAATTACTCCTAGCCCTAATAGGATTAATTGAAGTGATAAGGCGTTTTATAGGATCGGAAGAAATGCCTGTATTTCAAACCATGATTATAATCTCATTTCTTGCCTTAATAGCCAATAGTCTTTCGCTATATCTTATTCAAAAATCCAAAAGCAAAGAAGCTCACATGCAGGCTTCAGCGATTTTTACTTCCAATGATATTATTATAAATATTGGTGTGATTGTAGCAGGCACCCTTGTCTATTTTACCAGCAGTCAGATTCCTGACCTTGCAATTGGTTCGATAGTCTTTTTGATAGTCATTCAGGGTGCTTTCCGAATACTTAAATTAGCAAAGTAATCCCTCCCACGGCCATGTGCCTACGGTAGGTGCATTTCATTCGTTCCTCATTCCATTTACCAACCTTTAGCACCGCACAGCAAGAGAAGCCCGTTATTCCATTCCGCAAGGCTACATTCCATATCGTGCTACACTTGCTTTTTGCCAACGCACAACCCCAACGCAGGTAAAGCGGTATTCGTCAATCGCTCCATTTAGTTTCACAAAAACATATCTGCAAGGGTAAATGCACTCCCTACGGTCGCCCTTGCATATACCACTCACTACCTTTCAGTTTGCGCTCCAGTGGGTGCTCACTTCAAGTCGTTCATTTGTTTTGTTTCACACATTCCACTCAATCCTCATTCGCAGCTTTTCTATCCCCCCAAACCCCGATTAAGGTGTTCGCTAAACTCACATATATTTAATTGGGGGGCTATCGCTGCTTGTTGTTTTGCTCGCCTGCGGGTCGCTGCGGGCTGATCGGGCTGTCATGCTTTTTGCTTACCTCCACGGCTACAGGCGCTGCGTTTCAGTCGATTCTTTTCAATCCACTCCTTCAACTTAGCCCCTTTCACCTCCGCTCACAAGAGCAGTTCACTCATTTCAATTCATTCCTTGTGCCTCGTCATTCCTTTCAATTCGTTCACTACACTTGCCTTTCCCGACACGGTTGCAAAAAATCACGCCAGCCCTGTGTAGTTCCTACATAGGCGTAGGTCGCCTTCACCCTAAAGGGATTCAGGCTTTTTCCTACACCACCCTTGCTCCGCTCGCAGGCGGCTCGCGAAATCGGCTTCGCCTTAGTTTACCTGCGTTTCCCCACTCCTAACCAAGAAAGACAGTTGTAGATTTAATGTTTAAGTATTTGCTTAAACAATAAACTTCTTTTCTTTTATTTGCGTTAATTTAAGCAATCACTTAAATACGCTCAATTATGGTAAAATCATGTATCAGGGTTTATGCTAATCAGGCACAAATAGATGACTGTAAACAAAGCATTGAAGATGTCTCAGCGTCAGTAACACGTATTTCAAAGGCATTAAACCTTGCAGGTAATGAAGTTCGTTTAAAAATCTTATTCCTATTGGACAAAGAATCCCAAATGTGCCCTTGTGATTTAAGTGATGTCCTCGGTATGACTGTACCTGCAATCTCTCAGCATTTAAAAAAACTCAAGGAAGCGGGAATAGTGAAGTATGAAAAAATTGGACAAACAGTTTTTTATTCACTTGCAGAATCCAATAGCCACATACTCAATCCAATATTCAATCTATTGGCTTCAGAAAAACAACTAGCTATATGAAACCTAATAAATCAAAATCCTTGGCCTTAACAAGCGTCCTGACTGCCGTCAGTGCTTCACTCTGCTGTATCACACCTGTACTAGCTCTTATTGCAGGGTCTAGCGGCATAGCAGCTTCCTTTTCATGGTTAGAACCCTTTCGTCCATGGTTAATAGCAATAACACTGCTAGTTCTAGCATTTGCATGGTATCAGAAACTAAAACCTCAGTCAAAAGAAGAAATTGAATGCGCTTGTGATGATGTCGAAAAACCAAGCCTTTGGCAATCGCAAAGATTCCTTGGCATTGTTACAGTATTTGCCGCAATTATGCTTGCATTTCCATACTATGCCGACTCCTTTTTTCCTGAGACAAAGTTTTCAAATTCCGTTGATAGAACCCTTGAATCTAACTATCAAATCTCAATTAAAGGTATGACCTGTACAGGATGCGAAGAACACGTCAAGGTCGAAATTGGTAAGCTTCCGGGTATTACACAATTAGAAGTTTCCTATGAAGATGAGAATGCCGTAGTATCCTTTGATGAATCTCAAACGAATATTGAAGAAATTAAATCGGCAATCGGTAATACAGGTTATAAAGTTAAATCAGTGAATAAATTAAAATGAGCGAAATAATCCTACAATCGACAATTACTTGCCCTGAATGTGGTCACAAGAAAGAAGAAACCATGCCTACAGACGCATGTCAATTTTTCTATGAGTGCGAGAACTGTAAGAAAGTACTGAAACCTCAACAAGGTGATTGTTGTGTTTACTGCAGTTATGGCTCAACTCCCTGTCCACCTATTCAAAATGATAATGGGAGTTCATGTTGTCAAACAAAAAAATAGAAAAGCAAATTTAAGTGGGTCGTTAGCACTAGGTATTGTTTCACAAGGTCAAGCCCTGCGGGTTTTGAATAAAATCTCCACCCTTCGGGTAGTATTTGATCCAAAAACCTTGTTCACAATCCCTCCCCACATTCAAAGAGAGCTTTCTCTTTTCTTTTTTTCCCTTTTTTCTTTTCTCTTTTAAAAATGTCTGTGCGAAGCGCAGCGAGCATAATTCTAATGGCTTGCTATATGAAAACGCTTCTGCTAAAGACACACAGACCGACAACCACCTACACAAAACCCCATTTCTTTATACTGAATAAAGGATTGAATAGCGGTAAACCATTGAAAGCACCCTGCCCTAATTGCTTTGTTTGCCTCCTCAAAAAGCCAGATTTAGTTGACCAGGTGTATTGGATAGCATACGCACTTTGGAAGTCAAGACAGCTTGAAATGTTTCTACGTGGTTCAGTGATTCCATTCATAACCATTGGAGAATACAGAAAGCATTTTCTAAGGACCATAAAGGCCGCTGAAGAGAAAGAACAACAACTTGAAAAACTCATTCAGACCTTCAAGCTCTTAGAGATTCAAGAACAAAAAATCCATGTTTCATTAAAAATGATTGAAACCGCAAGAATGGCATTTTTCAGGGAGTTGCTATGACCTGCATTCCCTTTTGTCATAGGAGTTTAAGCAAACCGAAGCAAGAAAGAGCTAAGAAACCGAAAGAAACCACTTTGCCCAATTATTGACGTAATCTTGGTGGAAAGTGACAAGGCCGTACCAAGTCCGAGTCAAGTCCAAGTAACTAATGTTTAACCCCTAAAAATTTAAAGATCATGGGTAAAATTTCACAAGGTGTCTTAGGCGGCTTCTCCGGCAAGGTCGGAAATGTCGTAGGTGGTACATGGAAAGGTATTGATTACATGAGAATCAAGCCTGCCAACGTATCGAATCCAAGAACTGCAGGTCAGGTTGACCAACGTTCTAAATTCTCAACTACTCTTAAATTCTTGCAGTCAATGACTGACTTCTTGAGAGTAGGTTTCAAGTTGTACGCAAACAAGATGACGCAGTTCAACGCTGCAATGTCTTACAACTTGAACAACGCAATCACGGGATCATATCCCAACTTCACCATTGACTACGCCAATGCGCTCGTTAGTCGTGGTGGATTAGTAGGCGCAGCAAACGCAGCTGTTAGTTCTTCAGGTGGATTGGTTGAGTTCACATGGGACGACAATACAGGCAGCGGAAACGCTCAGGCAACTGACAAGGCGTTGTTAGTTGTTTACAACCCAACCAAGGACGAATCAATCTATGATTCCGCAGGAGCTGTAAGAAGTGCCACTTCTCAGAACTTAGGAATGCCTGCAAGCTACGTAGGTGATGATGTAGAAGCCTTCATTGGTTTCCTATCAGAAGATGGTAAAGAAGTCGCTAACAGCGTTTATATCGGTTCTGTAACAGTTGCTTAATAGCAATTGGTTCTCTCTCGAAAACCGCTCTAATTCTAGGGCGGTTTTTTTATTCCCTTACCTTTGTGTTTGCACTTGTTTAGCGGTTAATTAGCTCTATTTCAGGACTTTTTGTTACTGATTTGTACCTAGAAGCACATAACTAGCTGATAATCAATAGTGCTTTAGATATTGTATTGGAAAGTAATTACTTTTCAGATAGTACGCTAAACCCTTTTTTTATTGCTTTTAGGCTGTTTTTGCTTCCTTATATTTAACGGAAGTTGACAAGTCAATAAAAAGATAATGAGCTATTTCGGTGCAAGACTTAGAGAGCTATGTGAGTCACAAGGCGAGACCTTTGCAAAACTGGGTGGTTTACTATTTGAGAGTATTTTTGGTTTTTTTCTGCTGGTTTGTAGGGTCATTTGTTTTGTTGTTTTTTCAGGAAATCGATTGAATTTCCTGATTTTCTCTTCCATTTCAGCTTTTTTGTATTGCATAGGACACAATTATCCCAGGAGCTCTCTTTAAGTTATATGCTATTGCCTCCAATACATGCTGAACATGCGTCTTGGCAACACCCTTATACCTTGCTACCCCTGCCCTAAACCATTTCTTTATCCCACCAAAGGTTCTCTCCACCACATAGCGTTTCTTTGCAATGAGTTTATTGAACATTGCCTCCCAACTAGTAAGAGGACGATTCCTATAGGCTCTATGCTGTAGCCTGTTCTTTAAATTTAGCTCTTCT
>JAUIAB010000010.1 GCA_030425505.1 Bacteroidia bacterium
AAGCCTCTACCAGATCTTTTTGCTAAAGATCAGATAATCAAATATTTACAATAATATTGTATATCGAAAGCCGTTTTTTAAATGACTCAATACCAGTATCTTATCCCAAAATCGTGTCAAACTCAGGCGAATAATTCGGGACTTATTCAATGAGAACGGGTAACTCGCTAATTATTTGATCCAAAGTGATAGCGCCCTCATGAGTAATACAAGTTAAGTAGCTAACTATTTCTTTGCTTACTCACTTCATATAAAATCATAGCTGTTGCAGTAGCGACATTCAACGATTCCATTTTGCCTGCTAAAGGTATTTTAGTACACTCGTCTGCATCATCTATGATCTCTTGGGCTATACCCTTGAACTCAGAACCAAAAATTAAAGCTGTAGGAGTTTTTAAATCTATATCCCACACTGCTTTTGAAGCTTTTTCTGTACACGCTAAGGTTTGTAAACCACATTCTTTAATTTTTTTCAAAGCTTCCCGCAAGCTTTTTTCTCTACAAACCGGGATATGA
Source organism: Bacteroidia bacterium (assembly GCA_030425505.1). GTDB lineage: Bacteria > Bacteroidota > Bacteroidia > Cytophagales > Flammeovirgaceae > JAUIAB01. The sequence continues at coordinate 517 of JAUIAB010000010.1, forward strand.
AGCAATGCTCCAGCAGAAATTCGGATAGCATCTTCTGTAACCTGAGCAGATTTTTTTGATGGGATTATTATTCCATCCACCCCAGTACATTCTGCTGTTCTAGCTATGGATCCCAAGTTACCAACATCTGTTACTTTGTCTAAAACTAATAAAAGAGGTTCTTTTCCTCTTTCAAAAGCAGAGCTTATTACATTTTCTATAGTGGCAAAATGTATTAATGAGGTAATAGCATAAACTCCCTGGTGGTTCTTTTTAACTTCTCTGTCAAATTGTTTTTTAGGAAGGTAGGTAAAGGGAATATTTAGCTCCTGGCATTTAGCCATAATTTCTTTTATTCCAGGGTTTTTTATGCCCTGTAAAAAGTTGATTTTTTCAACGGGCTGTCTTGACTCTAAAAGTTCAAGCACAGGCCTAATCCCATAAATTTTTTGAGGTTTGTTTTCTGTGTTCAATTTCTATCTATTAAGAATTTCTAATTTACCTAGTCTCCAGGATCTGACTGCTTCATACCACGGTTTTTTATAGTTAGGAAGTCTCATCAGCTCATAATGATCTTTGCTAAAGATATTTCCCTTTTTTCTAAACTGAAACTTAACTGTCTTACTATTTAGTGTATTATATACCCAAGTTTCTGTTTCTCCTTCTGCAAATATCTGGTAAGGGTTTCCAAAAACGATGTGTATCATGCCCTTATCTGTTTTCCACCCTGGTTTATATGTAGTATAAAACTGGTTTGCAAAAGTGACTCTTTGAAAGTATAACCGAATAAGACTTCTAGCTCTTTTCATCGTTCCTCCTGCGTTCAACCAAAAATTTTCAAAAGCTTTTTTTTCTATTGTTGTATTAAGGTATGTTTCTATTTCTGTAGGAGTAAAAATGTAAACCATAGTTTCTAACAATCGATCTACATTTTGAATCTTAGGGAAGTCGTAATCGCTGATAAATAAACCTAAGCCTTTTCTGGTGGTAGTATCCGTTTGAATAAAAACTAAGGCTTCTTTTTCTAAAGTTATGGTGTCTTTTTCACTAAAGCGTATCAAGGTGTCAGGTATCATTGCTTTTGTAGAAACTATTGGGTATGGAATCATCGGAGGAGCAGCTGGGTCAAACAGTTCTGGAAATTGATACATATAAAAAGAGTTGTTTCCTTCCAGGGAAACGCTTGATCCTCTTTTTATATAAGAGGCTCTATTTTTGTCCTTATCAATGATATTTATACTAAAATCTAACTTCGTTGTTGGGGTATAACTAAACTGAAAAGAATACGAAGAAAAAGCTTCTATAAGGATCTTAGCACTGAGGTTGTACGAGATTCTAAATTGGTTTTTGAAATTTGTTGTTGTAGTGTAATAGTTGCTGAATTGTTCAAAGTTGTTTTTATTTAGCTGTAAAGTATCTCTAAAGAGAGTTTCTCCTATTCTTTCAAATCCTTTTATTTCTACAGGAATAGCATTTCCTTCAATGCTTTCAAAAACACTCTTATCGATAAAAAAATTAATTTTTTCTTCATTGGCAAAGTTTCTAATATCAAAATAAAAAAAACTCCTGGTTTCTTGAGCTTGGATATAGTTTTGTGATAGCAAAAAAGCTATAAAGAGTAAAATTGTACGTTTACCTAAAGTGCACCTCATTTTCATGGCAAATTTAGCTCTTATTTTTCAAGACCTTTCTTTTATGACAATTACTTCTGTGATTAAAGCATAACTTTACACTGAGGTAATTAGAAAAATGAAACAGACCATGTCTGATTTAAAATTGAGGCACACAGGAAGTAATGATTAAGATGTGTGCCAAACAAATTGGGCAGAGCACAAATTTTAAACTAATGAAAGCGTATAAAGTATTAATTATTCTTGGAGTATTATGTTCTCTTTTTGGAGTGGTTATAGGAGCTTTTGGTGCACATGGACTAGAGAATATATTAGCTAAAAATGGATATACAAGTACTTTTGAGACAGGAGTGAAGTATCAGTTTTATCACTCTTTTGGTTTAATACTTATCGGTTTTTTATTGCAAAAAAACGAAAATAAGCTTCTTTTAACTTCCGGGATGCTTATGTTTTTAGGCATTCTATTATTCTCTTTTAGTTTGTATGTATTAGCAATAACAGGTATTAAATATCTGGGCATAATAACCCCTTTTGGAGGAGTGCTATTTGTTGTCAGTTGGATATTATTACTAATTTACCTGGTTAAATATTTGAAATAACCTTTAAGCTGCTTAATACCCAAAAGCTACTTTACAGGGTATCGCAAAATAGTTTTCAACTTTTCAGGATCTATTTTTCTAGGATCAGACAAATAGATTTCATGGTGTAAGCCATTCTTAGTTAAATTATTGTCGCTAATAAACTTTTCTAGAATGCTTATTGTAATATGCTCTTTGGAGTAGGGACCAACATGCATTATTTGCACACATTTATTCTCTGTTAAAGTTTCAAACTTAATATTGTTAATTCTTTGATTCTGTTTCTTTTCAAACACTTGTTTTTTTGCTTTTTCAAATTCTCCGGAAGAAACAAACTCTGGCATCCTTATCAAAAGTTTCCAGTTCCACTCATCATCTTTAGCATTACCTGGGTTTTTGTTATTACTAAACCACCACAAACCTTCGAGCTTAGGAACAGCAAAATCTAACTCTATAGCTTTATAGTTTTTCTTAATTCCATATGCTAATGGATAAATAGCTTCAACTGCATCATTGAAATTAGAGCCAGCAGGTTTACCTGTACCATTTAGCGTTAAGAAATTTAATGAGGGAAAATTTCTTATCTCTGGAGTTTTTTTAGCACTGTAATATTCTTTATCCGTTTTTACTAGGTCTAGCTTTTCCATTTAGAGGTAAATTTTATACGAGTATAAATGGTTAATTATAATATTCACAGGTATATTTAAGTAAATCCTGCTGTACGTTTAATAGAAGACTCTAATCTAAAAAACTATTTAAAAGTCCTTGGTATATTTCTATAGTATTTCTAGCTTTGCATTCTTTCTCATAGTATGAGATAGGGCCCATAGCTCAGCTGGTTAGAGCACCTGACTCATAATCAGGGGGTTCCAGGTTCGAGCCCTGGTGGGCCCACAAAACGCTACTTTCGGTAGCAAACACTTTAGAACCTTGTCCATATCGGGCAAGGTTTTTCTTTTATTCATATAAAACCCAACTTGTTTTCAGACAGTATTACCTTCACTACTAAAGCGATATCTCATAAAATAAGTTAAACCAAGCCACTAAAAACTTTTGGGTTATCACAAATCAAATAATACTGCAACTTCGTTCCACAAAACTTGCCTTACTACTTTTACCGTTAGTAATTGTAACAAACTCCTAAATCAAGCATCTAACTTAAAAAAAAAAAGCATAAACAATGTATAAATTATCAATCAAGAACTTATCGAAATCATACTCAAACGGTGTAAAAGCATTAGATAATATATCCATTGAAATCAGTAATGGAATGTTTGGTTTGCTCGGACCAAACGGAGCGGGTAAGTCTTCTTTGATGCGTACATTAGCTACTTTACAAGAAGCGGATACTGGCTCTGCCTTCCTAAATGATATTGATATTTTTAATGAACCTAATGAGTTGAGAAAAGTTCTCGGTTATCTCCCCCAAGAGTTTGGGGTATACCCAAGAATCACAGCAGAACAATTACTAAATCATTTGGCTATTTTAAAAGGTATATCTAATTCCAGAGAGAGAAAAGAGCTGGTCAAATACCTTTTAGATAAAGTGAATCTTTATGAAAAGCGTAATAAAAGTGTTAAAGGGTTTTCAGGTGGTATGAAGCAACGCGTGGGAATTGCACAAGCATTGATTGGTAATCCTAAACTCATTATCGTAGATGAGCCAACTGCTGGACTAGATCCAGGGGAAAGAAATCGCTTTTACAATTTATTAGCAGAAGTTGGTAAAGAAGTGATAGTCATTCTATCTACACATATTGTGGATGATGTCCGTGAGCTTTGTACAAATATGGCCATAATGAATTTAGGTCAAATTGTTTATCATGGAACTCCTCAAAATGCTATTGATGAGTTAGATGGAAGAGTTTACCAAAAAATGGTGCCACGAGAAGAACTAGAAGTATATGCTCAGAATTACTCTATCATTTCTAACAAAATGGTAGGTGGGCAACCTCTTATTCATATTTCCAGCGAAACAAACCCTGGTGAAGGGTTTGAACTTATAAAGCCAAACCTGGAAGATGTTTTCTTCTCTAAAATAAATACATCTAATACTCTTGTCTAATCTCAATTGAAGACCATGTTTAAGATTTTCTTTCTTTCGGAGTTAAAATATTCATTAAAACAGCCCATGGTATATATTTTCTTTGGGCTGATGGCTTTATTTACATTTGGAGCCACTGCTAGCGACAACATCGTAATTGGAGGTGCTGTAGGAAATATATATAAAAATGCTCCACACATCATCACCTTCTACACAATTATAATGAGCCTTTTTGGTCTTTTGATAGCCACTGCATTTTACAACAACGCAGCTCTAAGAGATTACAATAATCAGTTTAATGAAATTTTATTTAGCACACCATTAAGTAAATTTGGGTATTTTTTTGGAAGGTTTTTTGGGGCGTTGATCTTAGCTACTATTCCAATGTTAGGGGTTTTTTTTGGAGTTTGGTTGGGTACAGTTATCGCTCCTGCATTTAATTGGGTAGGCGCTGATCGATTTGGGGAATTTTATCTGGAGACGTTTATAAATAACTATTTCTTATTCATACTTCCCAATATGTTTTTTGCTGGAACTCTCATTTTTGCTCTGGCAAATAAATTTAGGAGTACCATGATATCTTTTGTTGGGTCTTTAGTGATCATCATTGGGTACATCATAGCAGGATCTTTAATTTCAGATATTGAAAATGAAACCATTGCTGCTATTACTGATTCCTTTGGTATCAGGGCATATTCTGTACATTCCAAGTACTTTACTCCTATCGAGAAAAATACTGTAAGTCCTGGGTTCACTGGTCTATTACTTTTAAATAGATTAATGTGGGTTACAATAGGAGTAATCATTTTAATTATATCCTATTTTGGTTTCTCAATTAAGGAAAAGAGTAAGAAAACTAAAGCCAATAAGAAAGTTGTTTCTAATGAAAGCAAAGAGTCTTTTCGTCTTCCTTCGCTTACAATTAATTTTGATAGAAAGACCGAATGGTTACAATTTAAAAGTTTCTTTTATACCAACTTTTTGAGTATTACAAAAAGTATCACCTTTAGAATTCTCTTTTTGTTTAGTGCCATTATTTTGATTTCCAACTTAGTTGGAGGGTTTGAATATTATGGTTTACAGGCATATCCTCTAACCTATAAAATCATAAATACAATCAATAGTGCTACTGGCATTTTTGTTATTATCATTTTAGTATTCTTTAGTGGAGAGTTAGTATGGAGAGATCGAGATAGTAAAATAAACGAAGTCATTGATGCCTCACCCCACACTTCGTTTGTTTCTCTGGCTTCTAAAAGTTTATCATTAGTAGCTATAACAACAATTTTACATGTGTTTTTTATTCTTTTTGGGGTTTTTTACCAGTTTCTCAATGGATACACACACATTGAACTGGATATTTACTTTTTAGATTTCTTCTATAAAAGCTTCTTCACTTACTTCATATGGAGTGGAGTGATGATTTTGATACAGGTATTACTGAACAATAAATACATAGGCTATTTTGTATCTATCGTCGTCATTTTTGTATGGAAGTTCATTCTAAGGATATTAGATATTCAAAGCAATATGTTAGATATTGGAGGTCGACCTTCCCTGATGTACTCTGATATGAACAGCTTTGGCCCAGGTCTAGAAGGAGCCTTATGGTTCAACCTATATTGGGTTCTATTTTCTATTATTTGCCTGCTAATTGCTGGAGCTCTTTGGAATAGAGGAGTGTTAAGCTCATTGAAAGATCGTATTAAGTATACAAAAAAGTCAATTCCTAAATCGTATAGATTGTCTATTACCTCAATCGTTGGACTATGGATACTGGTAGCAGGGTTTGTGTTTTACAATACACAAATCCTTAACTCGTATAAAACTTCTGATGAACGAGAAGAACTAGCTGTAAAATATGAAACGAAATATAAAAAGTACCAAGATATAAACCAGCCCAAAATAACAGATGCTAAGTATTACATTGATATTTATCCTTACAAAAGAGATGCACATGTTAAAGCAATTTTGGAACTAACTAATGAATCAAACAAAACAATAGATTCTATTCACTTTACAATTGACTCTAGATGGAATCCAGAAATTGACATTCCTAATACCGAACTCGTTTTTGAGGATAAAGAGTTAGATTATTTGATCTATAAATTCATAAAGCCTTTAAGACCAGAAGAAAGTATAAAAGCAACTATTCATACGAAGTATATTACTAAAGGGTTTAAAAACTCTAGGGGTAGCACTGGAGTTGTCAATAATGGTACATTCCTAAATAACCTCCAAATTCTTCCTTTTATTGGATATAGTGAATCTAGTGAGTTGAGTGATAATAATACACGTAAGAAATATGGTCTAAAGCCTAAAGACAGAATGCCTGAACTGGAAGAAAACTGTTCTGTTAACTGCATGAAAAACTACCTTTCTGATGGCAAAGCAGACTACATTAATGTAGAAACTGTCATATCTACTTCTTCTGACCAAATAGCTATCGCACCGGGTTCTTTGCTGAAAAAATGGGAAGAAGACGGAAGAAGCTACTACCATTACAAAGTAGATAACCCTTCTCAAAACTTCTACTCTTTCATGTCAGCAAAGTATCAAAAAGCTACTCGCAAGTGGAATGGGGTTGATATAGAAGTATACTATGATCCAAAACATCCATGGAATGTCAAAATGATGATAGATGCAGTAGAAAGATCACTAAAGTATTACACAAAAAACTTTGGGCCTTACTACCACAAACAATGTAGGATCATTGAGTTTCCACGTTATGCAAGCTTTGCTCAGGCATTCCCTGGAACTATGCCATACTCCGAGGCTATAGGTTTTGTGATTAATTTGGAAGATGAAAATGAAAATAATATTGTAGATGCAGTAATTGCTCATGAAATGGCACATCAGTGGTGGGCACACCAGGTGATAGGAGCTACAATGCAGGGAGCCACAATGTTCAGTGAAAGTTTTTCAGAATACTCATCTTTAATGACGATGAAGAGCATTGCAAAAACTCCTATGAAAATGAGAGAGTTTTTAAAGTATAACCACAATAGATACCTCCGAGGGAGAGGTGGTGAGGTGGATAAAGAGCTTCCATTATACAAAGTAGAAAATCAAACATATATTCATTATGGAAAGGGGAGTATAATTTTATATGCATTACAAGACTATATAGGTGAAGATAAAGTCAATACAGCCATGAAAAACTTCCTAGATGAATTCAAGTATAGAAAGCCGCCTTATCCTACATCTTTGGACTTCATTAAGCACTTAGAACTACAAGTTCCAGACTCACTGAAGTACTTAATAAAAGACTGGATAAAAGAAATAACTTTATATGATAATAGAATGAAAGAAGCTACTTATGAAAAGTTAGACAACGGTAAGTATTTAGCAACGGTAAATATTGAGTCTCACAAGATAAAAGCAGATACAATTGGTAATGAAACAAAAGTTCCTATTAATGACTGGGTAGATATCGGTTTTTTCAGCGATGACGATGAAAAAAATCTTTTGTTTGAGAAGCGTATAAAGATTGATAAAAACGAAATGATATTTACATTTGAATTGGATTTACCTCCTATAAAAGCGGCTATTGACCCCAGAAGGCTACTTATTGATAGAGTATATGATGACAATATTAAACAAATAAAAGAAACTACTCTTAACAATATGTAAAAAACACCTTTGGCTTATACCAAAATGTGTTTTACATTGATTGTTGGAAACTCAAAATGAAAATGGAAGAATACATTAAAGACCTTGAAAAAAACACAAATAAAGTGCTGGAGACAGTCAAAGATTATCCACTTGAAAAGTTGACTCAAAAAATAGATTTGGAGTGGAGTGTGCTAGAGGTCTTGGAGCATATCTATATGTCTGATAAACTTATTTACAGAATTATATCTAAATCTTCGGAAAATGAATCCGAGAGCAAAGAAATTATTGGAAGAAATAAATTAAAAACTATCCTAATTGAACAACGGAAAAATAAAGTGCAATCACCTGAAGTGCTAAAACCGAAAGGGTATTTCAAGAATCTAGCTGAATTTAATTTAGCTTTCTCTACATTGCGGAAAGCTATTCAAAATGATTTGATATCTAAAAAGTTAGTAGTTGACAATAGAACATATAACCACCCTATACTTGGTGAGATGACTGTAAAAGACTGGCTCTACTTCAGCTTATTCCATGCTGAACGACACTTAAAGCAAATTCAAGAAAAAGGATAAAAATACTATTTCCAATACTTTAGTAACCCTTTCTAGAAGGTCAATAAGTAAAAACAAAATCACTACCAGCTAGAGGGTGCTGGTGGCAAGATGCACATGCTACGATTTTTCCTCTATTGATATTGTCTTCTGTTGTTGGTAGTTTACCATTGGGGTTTTGAAGGTAATTATTAGTACCATCATTAGGCATTTTCACATACTCCCAATCTCCTCCATCAGGGTAGTATCCTGCCTCTCTTTTGATCATCGCAAAAGTGACTACTAAATCACTCTTACGACCTTGCTCACCTTTTAAGAAAGTATGTTTGGTAAAAATAGTACCAACTCGTATGGATTCTCCTTCTGATAGGTTAGTGTATACATCTCTAATTGTTTCATCTGTAGTTAAAGGCGCGCCATTATGAGCGATGGTTGCATCTGTACCAAAAGAGTCTCCTGTTAGCCCTATTGCTACAGGGTTAAGACTTTCATTAAGTTTGGCCTGTTCTTCACTAACAGGGTCGTTTGAAGAATCGTTACTTTTATTAGAAGAATCATCACAGCTAAGCAAAAAAGCTATGATACCAACAAAAGTTATTAGGATAATTTTTTTCATTTTAAAAAATAACTTTATGAGTATGAATACATTAAAAATTGAATATAAAAAAAAATAACTCTGAATTACATTTTCTTCTATTTTATTAATAATAAATTATTGTATTGAGAATTTTTAGAAAACTTTCAATTACTTATCCTACCTTCTTTAATGCTTTCTACAATAGAAGGATCTAATAGGGTGGAAATATCCCCCAAGTTAGTTGTATCTCCCTCAGCTATTTTTCTCAAAATTCTTCTCATTATTTTTCCTGATCTAGTTTTTGGAAGGCCTTTTACTATTTGAATTTTATCCGGTTTTGCGATAGCTCCTATTACTTCAGAAACTTTGTCTCGTATTTCTTTTTTGACCTCCTCAAAAGAGGTGTTTTCTAGTTTATGCAGATCGCAAATTACAAATGCATAAATTCCCTGCCCTTTTATTTCATGAGGATATCCAACTACGGCGGATTCTATAACGGAGCTATGTAGGTTTATTGCATTTTCTACTTCTGCTGTTCCAAGGCGGTGACCAGATACATTAATTACATCATCCACTCTTCCTAAGATTCTATAATACCCTTCCTCATCTCTTTTACACCCATCTCCAGTGAAGTAATATCCTTTGAAGGTAGAGAAGTAGGTGTTTTTACACCGTTCGTGATCACCATACGTAGTTCGTATCATAGAGGGCCAAGGAAATTTGATACTGAGGTTCCCTTCTACACTATTGCCCTGTATTTCATTTCCTTTATTATCTACTAATGCTGGCTGGATGCCTGGTAGAGGCAGTGTAGCGTAGGTTGGCTTTGTTGGCGTAATTCCTGCTAAAGGAGATATCATAATTCCCCCTGTTTCGGTTTGCCACCAGGTGTCTACTATAGGGCACCGATCTTTTCCAATATGGGTATGGTACCAATGCCAGGCTTCAGAGTTAATCGGTTCTCCAACAGTACCCAAGACTTTCAAAGAATCTAGTTGGTATAGGTTGACATACTCTAAGCCTTTTGCCATCAAAGCTCTGATGGCAGTTGGCGCAGTATAAAAAATATTGACACCCAAGCGGTCTACTATTTTCCAAAACCTTCCTGCATCTGGGTAGGTTGGAACTCCTTCAAACATTACGGATGTTGCCCCAGCCAGCAATGGACCATATACTATGTAGGAGTGCCCTGTAATCCACCCTATATCCGCAGTACACCAGTAAATATCTTTTTCCTGATATTGGAATACGTTTAGAAAAGAATACCAAGTGTATACCATATAGCCACCACAGGAATGCAAAACTCCTTTTGGTTTGCCTGTAGAGCCAGAGGTGTATAGGATAAAAAGAGGGTCTTCCGAATCCATTACTTCAGCATCGAAGAGTGGCTTTGCATTTTTGATCTCATCCTCCCACCAGTAGTCTCTGCCTTCTTTCATTTCTGCCTCTTCTTGGGTTCTTTTGAGAACAATACAGCTTTCAACACCAGGGCAAGAATCTAAAGCATCATTAACCCAGGCTTTTAAAGGTATTATTTTGTTTCCTCTAAATGCTCCGTCAGCAGTGATGATGACTTTAGCGTTGGCATCTTGTATTCTGCTGGCTAAAGCGTTAGAAGAAAAACCTGCAAAAACGACCGAATGTATTGCTCCTATTCTTGCACATGCTAATACAGCGATAACAAGCTCTGGAACCATTGGCATGTATAGACATATTCTATCACCTTTTTCTACGTTATGGTTTTTTAATACACCTGCAAATTCACATACCTTTTGATGCAGCTCTCCATAGGTAATTCTTCTATCTTCTTCGTTTGGGTCATTAGCAACCCAGATAATTGCTTCTTTATCTTTTTTGGTCTCTAGGTGTCTGTCTAAGCAGTTTTCTGTAATGTTTAATTTACCATTGATAAACCACTTAGAATAATAGTCACTAAAATTATAGTCTAAAACCTTTTCCCACTTTTCTCTCCATGTAAACTGGCTGGCTACTTTAGCCCAAAACTCTTCTGGGTTTTCAACACTTTCTCTGTAGGTTTTGGCATATTCTTCCAGGTTAGTTATCTGCATAGTAGTTCTAATAATTATGTTTTAGTAAGCACACAATTTACATAGAATCTATGAGATGCTTTGTGAAGAGCACTAGTTTATGAAACTTTATGTAAAACTACTCTTTCAACGAAGGGTATTTTTTAAAAAAGCTAGAAAACTTCATCTGTATCACACCAAAAAAAGCTTCTTTGAAGATTCTTTTTGACATTTTAGAGACTCCTTTAGTACGATCCGTAAATATGATAGGTACTTCTTTAATCTTGAACCCATGCTTCCAGGCTAAAAACTTCATTTCTATCTGAAAAGCATATCCTACAAACCTCACTTTACTTAGGTTAATTGTTTCCAAAACCTTACGGCGATAGCAAATAAACCCTGCAGTTGCATCTTGCACTTTCATACGAGTAACAAGCCTGACATAAAAGCTTGCAAAATAGGACATTAGAACTCGGCTCATTGGCCAGTTTACAACATTAACTCCTTTTATATACCTTGACCCTATGGCTACATCGTACCCTTCTTTAGAGCAAGCATCATACAGTTTGACTAAATCTTTTGGGTCATGTGAAAAGTCAGCATCCATTTCGAAGATGTATGCATAGCTTTTTGAAAGTGCTTTTTGAAAGCCAAACAAATAGGCAGTGCCCAAACCTGATTTTTTAGCTCTTTGCTCCAGTAAAATCCTATTTGGAAATTGAGTTTGTAGTTTTTCTACAACTTTACCTGTACCATCTGGTGAACTGTCATCTACTATAAGTACATCAAACTCCTTAGGAAGTTGCAATACCGACAAAATAATGTTTTCGATATTTTCAATTTCATTGTAGGTAGGAATTATTACTAAAGAGTCTGACATTGAGTTTATTATTCTTAATCTTTATATAAAATCTTTTTTAAATCTGCCGGAGAGTAATTGATTGATTTTAGTGTTTTTTTATCATCTGTTCTATATACCAAAAACTCATCTCCTACCTCCTCGAAGTAGCAGTCCATTTTTCGCTCAACTTTGTAATAGTTTACAGTTGCTTCGGCTTCTTCTTTTGTTTTGCATGCTTTGCTCATGTTAGATCTTTGAACTTCTTCAAAAAGGGCTCTAAAATTTTCAGCTAGCCCAAACTCTAATATAGCTCCAGATAATACGTATTGAAGGTCACAAAAAGCATCTGCTATTTCTACTATATCTTTTTGTGCAATAGCCTCTGATAGCTCTTTTAGCTCCTCTTCTAATAGGCTTACTCTAAGGCTGCATCTTTTTTCATCAGGTATTGTCGGGTTTTTTTCGATGGGATGCTTAAAGAGTTCATGAAACTTTGCCACTTGTTCCAGTTCGTAGGTAGAATAATGTGTTTTTAGATCTTCCATAATACAAAAATAGCGGAGAGACTCTGTTTTTTACTAATTACAAAAATGCAGAAAATCAATAAATTGCAAATCTATTTTACCAGGAATTAATTGATTTAATGCTATTGTTTATGGAAGAGGTCTTTTTAGGTATAGATGTTGGCGGTACTAATCTGAAATTTGGTGTAGTATCTTCTGAAGGAGAGCTATTGTATAAAAAGAAGTACAAAACAACAGACCTTAGAAATTCATCAGATTTTGTGCAAAGCTTTATTGAGATAGTTCGAAAAGAGCTCTCAGAAAAGGGTAATATACAAAAAGTGGGTATAGGATTGCCAGGTATGATTTCTAAAGACCGTAGAATAGCTCTTGAGATGGCAAATATTCCTGAACTTAATGGGTGTAATCTGGTAGAAAGGTTAGAAGATACTTTCCCTGGAAAAAACTTCTTTTTAGAAAATGATGCGAATGCTGCAGCATTGGGGGAACTTCATTTTGGAGAAAAAAGTTTACCCAGCTCTTTTATATTTATAACTATGGGAACTGGCATTGGGGGAGCTGCAATTATTGATGGAGAGGTTTTCACAGGAGCAAATGGCAATGGAATGGAGATTGGTCATATTATAGCTGGGAATGGAAAAACAGTAGAAAAAAATATTGGAAAGAAAGGGATTGTAGCTATTGCGGAGAAACTGCTGGAGAAAAAGGATAAGCAAAGCTTATTGAGAGTAGATAGAAAACTAGACCCAAAAGAAATAGTTCAGGCAGCTAAGAGCGATGATAAAATTGCATTAGAAGTTTTTAAAAAAGTAGGTGAATTTTTAGGAGAATGCATTATTTCTTCTGTAAGAGCACTTGACATTTCAACGGTTATTATTGGTGGAGGTATTTCAAAAACATTTGACTATGTCAATAGATCTATGATGAAGAAAATAGAGCAGTTTCTACCAGATTATTATACTAAAAACCTGCAAATTAGATTAGCTTCTCTGGCTAATAATGCTGGAATAATAGGAGCAGCTTCTTTGTGTTTTGCGAATAAAAGTAAAGTGCCATTACTTAAAGAAGAGTTTTCAGATCAAAGACAAAAAGACTATTACAAAAGCTTGCCTCTCACCTTTTCAACCAAAGAAGCTAAATTACAAGCTTCTAAATTAGAAGTACCCGTTAGAACAGCAATGTACTGGCTCAAAAAATGGAATGAAGACCCTAAATTATTAAGCAAGACCCAAAGAGGAGCATATAAAAAAACTCTCACTCCTTAGTGAGTTTTACTTAAATTTTCTGTAATAAGAAAATTTGGTACAATATTTTTGATATAATATAACCAGATCTCTAAATTTACTTAGGTCTGGAAAAAACACCTTTCTCTAATGGTAAAAAAAGTAACCCCAAATAATATGAGTGCTGTTATTATAGCTTCAGAAAAATACTCCAAAGACAAAAAACTTTCAGATATTAAAGATGCTTCTGCAGGCAATGCAGAAAGGTTTGCTTCTTTTCTGGATTCTAAGAAAGGGTTTAATATCAACAAAGCGTCTTATGCAACTTTGATTAATGAAGAAGATCAGCTAAAGATAAAAGAGGGTTTTCTTAATGCAATAAGCAAAAACTCTGACGAAATTATAGTCTACTATTCTGGGGTACTTATTTTTAGAAAAGAACAAATTTATCTTTCAACTCCAAATTCTACTTTAAAAGAAATATTTGCCAATGGTATTCCTCTTTTGGATATCATTAATATTTTGAAAGAAAATAAAGATAGTTTTAAGATTTTTATGGTCGATGGACCTTTATTAAATGAAAATGGAACGGAGATTAAAGACCGTAAAGATTTCGATACTACTCTAAAGAGCTATACTAAGGGTGATTCTTTTGCATTTTTAATGCCTTCTGCTTCTAAGCATAAATCTTATAATGAAGAAGTAATTCAACTTTTTGAAGAAGGAGTTGAAGTTAAGACAGAGAATTTAACAGTTGGGGATCTAACAAAGGTTGCTGAAGATAAAAACACATTAAACTTTATTTATTCTGACTCTGTGAAGAAAGATACTTCCGTTTGTTCTAACGAAAAGTATAAGTCTTTTCAGAAATTATTAGCGGAAGGAGATAAGCTTTTTTCTTCAGAGGCCTACTCTAAAGCATTGCCAAAGTACGAAAAAGCTATAGAGCTGTTTGAAGATAAAAAGGCTACAGAAAAAACTCGGTTTATTAAAGAGTTGAATAAAGGGGAAGATTTATTTTCAAAAAATAAATTTAATGAGGCCTATGATTCTTTTTTAAGAGCGGATGATATCATTTCATCAAAAGTTGTCCATAAAGGAATTATAAAATCACTAGAAAAAGTAGGAGAAAGTCTTTTAGAAAAACGAGATTATGCTCAAGCAAGGGAAGTGTTTTTAAAGTTACAAAAGGAAAACCCTAAGTTGAAAAAATATCAAACCCAGGTAGAACTTTGTGATAATGAGTTGAATTTCCAAGATTTTCTTGAAAAAGCCGATAGTTATTATTTCCAAAATAATTTTGAAGAAGCTCTTCCTAATTATACGGAAGCACTTAAGATAAAAGATGATTTTACTGCCAAAAGAAGAAAAGGAGAGTCGGAGTGGCTGGTAAAAAAACTTAAAGAAATAGGATCTACTTCTGGATACAAAGTTGTAGAAGAAACCAAAAGTAAGCCTAGCACAAATACAGACTCGGCAATAGAAGAAAAAGCATGGGAAAAAGCAGAAGATCTAAATACTAAATCAGCGTATGAGTTTTATGTAAGCATTTTCCCAGAAGGAAAATATGCATCTCAAGCAGCCGAGAAGATTGCAAACTATGATGATATTCAGGCTACAGATTTAGAAGAAACTACTGATGAAAGAAGTACTTATTCTGAAGAACCGAAGGTGATTAAGAAAATAAATCCAGAAAGTGGAAGAATAAGCTTAAGTAGAGTATTAAAAGAAGGCCCAGAAGAAGAGGAGGGGTATGAGGATTTTAATATTACTCATACGACTGCGGATGAAGAGTCACAAGTGTTTGAAACTATAGATGAAAAAAGTGATGATGGTGAGACTGTTGAAGAAATCACTCCGGTAGAAGAAAATACATTTAAAGAAGACCTAAGCAATATAAAAGATGGGTCTCAAGTTGGATCTGTAGCTGTTGATTTTGAGTCTTATTCTGAAGAAGAGTTATGGGACTATGCAGAAAGTGGTGGAACAATAGAAAGCTATATGGACTATATAAACAACACGAAAGAAGCAATCCATGTAGCTGATGCTTATTATATGATAAACAAGATGACTAAAGAAAACGAAGAGAAGGAGAAGAAAGAGTCATTTGAACAAGAGATAAAGATTGATGATGTATCTGAGAACGGAGAAGTACCTGAAGAAAAGGAGGACGAGCAAGAAGATGATATACTAACTGAAAGTATTTCTCAGGGAGAAGATCAAAAAGAAGATCTAAGCTTTATTGCTGATTTATCAGAAGATGGGCTTTGGAATTATGCTCAAAAGGTAAATACGGTGGAAAGCTATATGCTTTATGTAGAAAATACTAGTGAGTCTACGCATATTGCAGATGCTTATTCTAAGATAAATGAGCTGAACCATCAAAACGATACAGAAGAAAGTGAATCTGTAAGTGATCAGGTAGTTGCTCAAATTAAACAAGAAGAAAGGTTTACTGATGAAGAATCTCAAAAAGAAGAAGCTGAGGAAAAAGAAATAGTAAAAGAGCCAGAAAACGATGAGATAAAAATTAATTTGGATATTTTCAATAGTGATGAGGAAGAAGAAAAGTTATGGGAAGATGCAAAAAACGAAAATACCATATCTTCTTACTCTAATTATTTAGATGGTACTAAGTCAGGTAAATACTCTTCTGAAGCTGAGTCTAAAATTGAAGAGTTAAAAAATGATACACAAACCTTAGAGCAACAAGACTGGATTGATGCTCAGGTGGAAGATACTTCTGAAGCATACAAAAACTATATGGATAAATATCCTACTGGTAAGTACTATGCTAAAGCGACATTCCGACTTGAAAAACTAGAGGAAGAGCAAAATAAGGTGTAGAAATTTTTTAATCTCTATTCTTGGGATGAATAGTGTAAAACATATCTTTTTTTCTTTTTTTCTTCTCGCATCATTTGTTGAGTGTAGTGGTGCTAGTACAAAAAATAAAAGCTTATCACTACAGACAAAACCCATTTCTCATGACACATGGGATAACCTTTTAAAAAAACATGTAAAAAAACATGGTCTGGTTGATTACAAAGGTTTTGTGAAAGATAGTGTTGAGTTAAATAGCTATTTAAAATTACTGAAAGAAAATCCGCCAAGTGAAAATAGCTGGTCTAAAAATGAAAGATTAGCCTATTGGATAAATGCATACAATGCTTTTACAATATCTTTAATCGTAGAAGCCTATCCTGTAAAAAGCATAAAAGATGTAGGTCCTGCTCTTTCAATTCCTTTTATAAATTCTGTATGGAGTCAAAGATTTATTCTAATTGGAGGAAAAGAATATAGCTTAGATGATATTGAGCATAGTATTTTGCGTAAAGAATTTGATGAACCAAGGATTCACTTTGCAGTCAATTGTGCTTCTATTTCGTGTCCTCCTTTGAGAAGTGAAGCATTTTTAGCTGAACAAATAGATCAACAGCTAAAAGAACAAACTGCTTCTTTTATTAATGACCAAGAAAAAAATAACATTACGGAAAAGAAGGCTACTATTTCTAAAATTTTTGATTGGTTTAAAGGGGATTTTACTAAAGATCAAAAACTATTTGAGTTTATCAATCAGTACTCTGAAACTAAAATTGACGCAAAAACCAAAATACGGTTTATGGACTACAATTGGGGTTTAAACGAATCTCAAAATGACCATTAAAATTTTGTAACTTTATAATAGGATTATTTCATCTATTATTTGGAATAATTTATCGAGAGTATGTTTAGAAAATAGAAAAAATACATTCTATAAGAGGTTAAGTATTTAAATATCAAACACTTAACCTGCTGACGGATTTTTAGGAATTATAAACTTTATCAGAATGACAGAATTACTAGAAAAAATAGGGTCTTCAAAAGAAGCAATTGAGTTAGAAGAAAGATATGGAGCGCATAATTATCATCCGTTACCAGTGGTACTTTCCAGAGGGGAAGGGATAAAAGTATGGGATGTAGAAGGAAATGAGTATTTTGATTTTCTTTCTGCCTATTCTGCTGTAAATCAAGGACACTGTCACCCTAGAATTATTGAAGCTCTTAATGAGCAGGCAAGTAAACTTACACTCACTTCCCGAGCATTTTATAATGACGTTCTAGGACAATACGAAGCCTTTATAACAGAGCTTTTTGGCTATGATAGAGTCTTACCCATGAATACTGGAGTAGAAGGAGGTGAAACAGCTATCAAACTATGTAGAAAGTGGGCTTATGAAGTAAAAGGGGTAGAAAAAAATAAGGCGAAAATCATCTTTGCTAATGGAAACTTTTGGGGAAGAACCCTAGCTGCTATCTCTTCCTCTACTGATCCTGAAAGCTATGATAACTATGGGCCCTATATGCCTGGTTTTGAGCTTATTCCTTATAACGACTTGAAAGCTTTGGAAAAAGCTTTGGAAGATGAGAATGTCGCTGGTTTTATGGTGGAGCCCATTCAGGGAGAAGCTGGTGTTGTGGTTCCAGAGGATGGTTATCTTAAAAAAGCCTTTGATTTGTGCCAAAGTAAAAATGTACTTTTTATTGCAGATGAGGTACAAACAGGCATTGGTAGAACAGGAAAGCTATTAGCTTGTGATTATGAAGATGTAAAGCCAGATATACTTATTTTAGGAAAAGCACTTTCTGGTGGAGTCCTTCCAGTATCTGCTATTTTGGCTAGAGATGAGATCATGCTTACTATAAAGCCTGGTCAGCATGGATCTACCTATGGAGGAAACCCTTTGGGTTGTAAAGTAGCTATGAAAGCACTTCAGGTATTGAAAGAAGAAAAGATGACTGAAAATGCTTATAAGCTTGGAGGTATTTTTAGAGAAAGAATGCAACAGCTAGTCAAAAAATCAGACTTAGCTGCAAAAGTTAGAGGAAAAGGATTGCTTAATGCACTTGTAATTAATGATACACCAGAAAGCAGTACTGCCTGGAATATATGCCTTGCATTGAAAGAAAATGGTCTCATAGCGAAGCCTACACATGGCAATATAATCCGTTTTGCTCCACCTTTAGTTATAACAGAAGAAGAGTTGCATACTTGCTGCGATATTATTGAAAGAACAGTATTGGAGTTTAATAAATAATTGAGTAACTACTTTGTATATCATTAAAGTAAAGGGGAGAGCTAAAATACCAGATTATATACAACTAAGAGATGATGACTATGTGTTAATAGAATATTTTAGAGCAGATAGACCTCATCTACATAAGCTTGAAAAATATGGTTTTGAGAATAAAGAAGAAGCGTTTGTTAAGATTATTGAAGAGCTTCCTTTTGGAGAGATAAGAAGGTTAGAGCTGTAACAATAAAGTTTAGCGATACTCGGGGTTTTGGAACTCCCAACGGGTTCCATCATCCCATTCTTTTCTGGAGTTACCATAACCTGAATAACCATTGTTTTCTTTAAGCATAGAAGCTAGATGGAGTAGATTATATGTCATAAAAGTGGTATTTCTATTGGTAAAGTTAGAATCATATCCAATTGGTGACTTCATCTTTTTTCCATCCCAGGTTGTATCTCCATAGCTGGGTCCAGGTCCTACTTCACCTATCCAACCACAATCTGCTTGTGGTGGTATGGAGTAGCCGATATGTTGAAGCGAATACAAAATACCCATAGCACAATGCTTTACCCCATCTTCATTTCCAGTAATTATACAACCGCCCACTTTACCGTAGTATATATATTGGTCTTTATCATTTGTCATCCCACTCATAGCATACAACCTTTCAATAAGCTTTTGAGCTACAGAAGATTTTTCTCCTAACCATATAGGTGTTCCTACAATAAGTATGTCTGCTGCTATTATTTTTTTGAATAGATGTGGCCACTCATCTTTCTCCCATCCATGTTCCGTCATATCAGGGTAAACACCACTTGCTAATTCAAAATCTACCAATCGTAGTTCGTCAACATCCACTTTCTCTTTCTCCATAATCTTTTTTGATACATCTATTAATTTAGAGGTATGACTTACTTCAGGAGACTTTTTTAAAGTACAGTTTACGTAGATAGCTTTTAGGGCACTAAAGTTTTTTTCAGGCATACTATTTAATTAATCAGCAGAAATTATAAAAAAGTTATGAATTTATTTTAATCACTACCTTGCCAGTAAACTCATTTCGATCCATTTTTTGATGTGCGATTACCATATCTTCAAAATCAAAAACAGCATCTATGTATGGTTTATAAAAACCTTTTTCAACTCTATCAATAATTGTCTGAAGGTTCTGGGTATCCTTAGAAGAATGTAAACCTTCACTTGAAAAAAAAGAGGTATTAGGTAAAGACAACACATCTTTAAAATCAGCTGATTTGCTTGTCCCATAGCTGTCTGCAAGAGAACCCGCCAGACAGATTCTACCACCCTTTGCTAGCATACTTAGGTCATCTTTCACAGATTCTTCACTAACAATAGTATCTACAACACCCGTAGCTCCATTTGACCATGTTTCTAAAACTTCATCACCAACCTTACTGGAAGAAGTTATCACCTTATACATCCCTGTTTTCATCATTTTTTCTACTTTATGTGAGCTCCTAGTAACTCCAATTACTTGACCTCCCAGATGATTAACTATCTGTGTAATTGCTATTCCTAAAGCAGATGCTCCTGGTCGTATAACTATTTTTGGATGTTTTTCTAAGCATAAAGACTCAAAACAACAACCCCAGGCAGTAAAATAAGTTTCTGGTATAGATGCAAGTGTAATCCAGTCTAAGTCAGTTTCTATAGGAAAAACATTTGCCAAAGGAACAACAATCATTTCAGCATAAGATCCATTATACTTTCTTCCCATTCCTCCCATAGCTGCTGCTACTTTTTGTCCTGGATTTAGCTCACCTCCAGGGCATTCCATAACTTCCCCAACACATTCAATACCAATTACTTTTGGGAATTTCACTGCGTCGAAAGAACCTCCCATTCGCGTCACAGCCTCTGCTCTATTTAACCCAAAGGCTTTAATCTTAATTAAGGCTTTTCCTTTTTCAGGGATAGGGTCTGGAAGGTTTTGTGGTTCTAGTACATTGGGGCTTCCAGGTTGGGATACTAGATATGCTTTCATGTTTACTTACCAGTTAGGTTTCAATGCCTCGAAGCTTGCTTCAATTATAAAAAGTTTTTCATCTGTTTAAAATTTATGACCTGCCTTTTTGTTTGGCACACATCTTAATCATTGCTTCATGTGTGCTTCAATTTTAAATCAGACATGGTCTGTTTCATTATTATACCTTGTGGGCTTACCTCGAGGTTAGTTGACTGAAAGGCTTTATATCCTAGCTTTAACCAAAATACTTTTTCATAGGCTCAAAATAATGATCTACCCACCCTTGTTTGTATTGAGTTTGCCCTTCTGGAATATTAGTATGAATTAATGTCACCTCAGTACCGTTCTCTATTTCCACTAGCCTAACCTTTAATTTTGAGTCTTCATCTGATTCATCAAACTCACTTGTTCTCCATGCCTGTACAATTTCCTTATTAGGAGTTAACTCTAAGTTTTTGCCTGTAATGTATCCGTCCCAGGCAGTGAAGGTATCTCCAATCTGATTTCCACAGTGAGCTTCTCCACCTGTCATATTTGTATGTGTATCACTATCTAACCATGCTTTGTAAATGATAGATGGTTTAACGGAAAACGATTCTTTTAATTCTAAAGTCTCTTTCATTAGTAATGTTTATTAACCATTTAAAAAAACACAATTTAATCACTTGGCTTAGAATAGGTTACTAAATCAATCCCAATACCATTAGGGTCTACTATAGCGAAGTGCCTATCTCCCCAAGGTTCATCTCTAAGGTCTATCTCTATTTCAACACCTTTCTCTTTTATGGTTTTGTATACTTCATCTACATTTTCTACTTCTATAGTCAAATACACACCTTTTCCCTGAAAAGGAGGCTGGAAAATTGGTTGTTGGCTAGAGTGGTTTGGCTTCAAAAAACTTATTTCTGCCTGGTGATTAGGAGTATGCAAAAGAAGATAAAACTCATTTTCAAATGTAATTCCAAAACTTAAGGTTTTTGTATAAAACTCTTTGGTTTCCAATAATTTATCAGTAATAACACCTGCGTTTAACTTCATTTTTGTAGTGTGTTTTTATTTAGAAATAAAAAAGGCTACACTAAATTAAATGCAGCCCTTTGTAATAATTATAAAAGCCCTCTTTTTGCTAAAAGGGCATTAATATCAGGGTCTTTCCCTCTGAATTTTCTATATAAGTCCATTGGGTTTTCTTTGTTTCCTGAAGAGAATATGTACTTTTTCAGAGCCTCCGATTTTTCAGGGTCAAAAATGCTGGTTTCTTTGAAGTAAGCATAGGTATCTGCGTCTAGTACTTCTGACCAAATATAGCCATAGTATCCAGCAGAATAACCACTAGCAAAAATGTGTCTAAAATATGGGGTTCGGTATCTAACAATAATTTCTGGAATTAAACCTATATCACTCAAAGCTTTTTCTTCAAATGCCATCACATCTCCTTCAAATGGTTCTTTAAGTGTGTGCCAGGTCATATCTAGATATGCAGCAGACATGTACTCTACTGTGGTGAAACCCTGATTGAATAAGCTTGCTTTTTTAATTTTTTGGATCAATTCATCTGGGATCAACTCACCTGTTTCGTAGTGTTTTGCAAAAGACTTTAATACTTCTGGTTCTGTGCACCAGTTTTCCATTACCTGAGACGGGTACTCTACATAATCTCTAGGCACAGAGGTTCCTGAAAGAGAAGGATATGTACAGTCTGAAACCAAGCCGTGGATTGCGTGACCAAACTCATGGAATAGAGTACTTACCTCTTCGAGGCTAAGTAGAGATGGTGCATTTGCGGTAGGTTTAGTGAAGTTACATACATTAACGATTATTGGTATCACTTCTTTACCACCTACTCTACTTTGCTTTCTAAAAGAATTCATCCATGCACCACTTCTTTTGCTTGATCTTGGAAAGTAGTCTACATAGTAGATTCCTATTACTTTTCTATCGGAATCTAAAACGCTATATGCTTTAACCTCCGGGTGATATAATGGAACATCATACTTTCTTTCAAATTTGATGTTAAACAGCTTTTCTGCTGTAAAAAAGACTCCTTCAATAACGTTTTCTAACTTAAAGTAAGGTCTAAGTTCATTTTCATCTAGGTTATATTCTTTTTGCTTTACTTTCTCTGCATAGTACCACCAATCCCATGGTTCTAGTTGGAAGTTTTTGCCTTCCGCATCGATCATCTTTTGTAGTTGCTGGGCTTCTTTTTTGGCTACTTCCAATGCTGGTTTCCACACTTTATCCATCATGGCGATTACATTTTCTGGTGTCTTTGCCATGTTTTTATCTAGTACATATTCCGCATGGGATTCAAAGCCTAAAAGCTTAGCTCTTTCAAGCCTAAGGTTTAGTGTTTTTTTAAGGGTTTCTTTATTATCATGCTCTGGGCTATTACCCAAATTGGCATATGCCATTAATACTTTTTTTCTAAGGTCTCTCTTTTCAGAATACTGTAGAAATGGTATAAAGCTTGGTTTGTGTAATGTAATCAACCACTTATCTGCTTTTCCTGCTTCTTTAGCTGCTCCTGCAGCTGCATCGATTACTCCCTGTGGTAAGCCTTTTAAATCTTCTTTCTCTAACCAAAGTTGAAATGCATTTGTTTGGTTTAGTATGTTTTCTTCAAATTTTACAGAAAGAGAGGCTAGCTCTTTATTTATTTCTTTTAGCCTTTCTTTATCTATATCATTTAAGTTGGCTCCTTTTCTGATAAAGTCTTTGTAATATTTATCTAAAAGACGAAGTTGTTCAGGTGTTAAATGTTCTTTTTTTCTTACAACAACGTTAATTCTTTGAAAGAGATCTGCATTTAGATACATATTGTCATTATGAGCAGTGAGTAGAGGTGATATTTCCTTTTCTATAGCTCTTAAAGAATCATTAGTATGTGCCCCAGTGAGGTTGAAAAACACATTAGATACTTTGGTAAGTAATTCCCCAGAGGTTTCTAAGGCTTCTATCGTATTTTCAAATGTTGGTGACGCTGAATTTTGAGCAATTTTCTTTATTTCTTCCTCATGTCTTTTCATCCCTTCTTCAAAAGCTTCTCTATAGTGACTCTCTTTGATTATGTCTAATGGAGGAACTTGATAAGAAGTATTGTACTCTGAGAAAAAAGGATTTAAGTTCATACTATCATCTTTCTGTTTTTGCTCTTTTTGGCAAGAAGTTAGGCATGCAGCAGCTAAAACGGCTATTGTACTAACAAGTAGTTTTATCACATTCATATTTATTTTAATTGTTTATCTAATAATAAAATCTAAATATAGTTTTCTTTCAGCAAATAATTTTGAACATAATCTTTTGCTCCTTTTTCCAGACTAGTAAATGGCTTTTCATACCCTATTTTTTTGAGCTTCGACATATTTGCTTCTGTGAAATATTGGTATTTATCCCTAATATCTTCAGGGGTGTCTATGAACTCTATATTCGGTTTTTTGTCTAATGCAGAAAATACAGATAGTACCAGATCTTTAAAGGTGCGAGCCTCACCTGTTCCCAAATTATAAATACCAGAATACTTTCTCTGGTGCATTAAAAAAGTAATAACTTCTACCACGTCTTTTACATAGATAAAATCTCTGGACTGCTCTCCATCTTTTACTTCTGGTTTGTGTGAGCGAAAGAGTTTCATTTTATCTGTTTTTTGTATCTGATGAAAGGCATGGAATATAACGGATGCCATCCTTCCTTTGTGGTACTCATTAGGTCCGTAAACATTGAAGAATTTTAGCCCTGCCCAGAAGAAAGGTTTTTGTTCCTGCGCTAAAGCCCATTTGTCAAACTCATTTTTCGACTCTCCATAAGGGTTGAGCGGTTTTAGTTGATCAATAGTTGACTCGTCGTCGTTGTATCCATGCTCTCCCAAACCGTAGGTGGCTGCTGAAGAAGCATAGATTAAAGGTATTTGATGATCGCAACACAGCTTCCAGATCTTTTTGGTGTATTCGAGGTTTAGTTTGTTTAATAGCTCTCTATCAAACTCTGCCGTATCTGTTCTTGCTCCAATATGAAATATGAACTCTATATCCTCCCACCGGTTATCAACTTGAACCCAGGAAAAAAAGTCATCTCTATCTACTTTTTCGAGTATTTTTTTCCCCTCCAGGTTTTTGTTTTTTTCTGCATCATCAAATTTGTCGACTGCTATTATATGGTTAAAGTTTGCCTGATTTAATTTTTCGACCAGACAGCTGCCGATAAAACCAGCCGCCCCAGTTACTATCATCATATTTTTTCGAATTTATGTTTCAAATTTAGTGATTATGAAGGAGAGAAAGTACGTGTTTTTAGCTACTCTTTTCCACTAACTCCTCATATACTATTCCCTCTTTCATAGCAGCAGGTGAAACAGTGATGTGATCCACTACGATCATTTCCAATACTACCGCCAATAAGTGAGATGCCACTACGATCATTTCTACTCTTTTAGGATGCATTCCTGGAATGGTTAGTCGAGTTGTTTTATCTTTTTCGGTAATTGTTTGAAGGATATCTAAAAAGCTGGAATAGGGAAATGAGTTAGCATTAACACTATTATTTGCACTATTTTCTTTGTGTATATCTAATAAGGTATTGAAAGTTCCTGAAGCTCCTATAAAATATTTTGGAGCAAACTCTACGATTGCACTTTTTAATTCCTGAAGTTGGTTTAAAAGTGATTCTCTTAGATTTTGTATTGAAGCTATACTAATAGGATCTTCAATGTGAAAAAGGTCATGCAATCGCTGGGCTCCTATTTCAAAGCTCTTTTTCCATTTTATTTCTTTAGTGCTCCCAATAATAAATTCTACGCTTCCTCCTCCAATATCCATTATTAGGCCATCCCTTTCTCTTATTAACCCAATAGATAAAACTCCCTTGTAAATTAGTTCCGCTTCTCTGTTACCTTCTATTATTTGAGGTAAAATCCCTGTTGTTTCGTTAATAGACTTTATTAAAATATCTCCATTTTTTGCAGATCTAGTAGCACTAGTTGCATAAGCAACTGTTTTATTAGGCTGGTATTTATTTATTATTTCTTTGAATAACTGAAGTGCTTCTGTAGCTCTATTTATTGCCTCTTGTGTTATATAGCCCTCACTGATTCCACCTTTTCCTATTTGTACAAACTGACTCTTTTTTTCTAACAGATTTATTTTTTTACCATTTTTTTCAAGAATGAGTAAGTGGAAAGTGTTTGTTCCTAAGTCAATTACTGCTAATCTCATTAAGCAAATTACTGAAAAGAATATTACAATTTGTGATTTTGATTAGTCTATATATATAGAACTACTTATAACTCCGAAAGACTCCAATGTGGGTTTGCTATCTACTCAGAAAATTATATTAGGCTTCTATGTTCACATAATTAATTTTCTCTAGATACTTAGAATGTTTACCATTTTTATTAGGTCTGTGTTTAATGGTTTTTTGTTGTTTATTGCTTCTTTGAAGGAAGTATGAATTATTTTATCGTTTACGACTCCCACCATTTCGTTTTTTCTACCATTGATTAGTGCTTCAACTGCTGCCAAGCCTAACCTGCTTGATAGTATTCGATCAATAGCTGTAGGAGCTCCTCCTCTCTGTATGTGACCCAGTGTTGTAACTCTTATGTCAAATTGCGGAAGCTTTTCTTTTGCTTTTACAGATACGTAGTGAGCATCTCCTACTTCTTCTCCTTCTGCTACTATTACTATTGAAGACGATTTTGATTTTTTTTTATTTTTTTGAAGGATATCTATTACTCCTTCTATGCTATCTGGGTTTTCCGGAATCATTACCAGTTCTGCTCCACAACCTATTCCTGTTTGGATTGCTATATAACCAGAGTCTCTTCCCATTACTTCTATAAAAAATACCCGGTCGTGTGAATCTGCCGTATCTCTGATTTTGTCTGCTGCGTCTAATGCAGTATTCACCGCTGTATCAAACCCTATGGTGTAGTCTGTTCCGTATAGGTCGTTGTCTATGGTTCCTGGCGCTCCTATGGTAGGAATTCCATATTCCTGATAAAAGATTTCTGCACCAGTGAATGTCCCATTTCCTCCTATTGCTACTATTCCTTCTATTCCATGCTTTTGGAGGTTTTCAAATGCTTTTTTTCTGCCTGTTCTGGTTCTAAATTCATCTGATCTTGCAGATTTTAAGATGGTACCACCTCTTTGAATGATGTTACTTACCGACTGTGAGTTTAACTCTACAAAGTCACCATTTATCATTCCTTTGTACCCTCTTTTTATCCCCATTATTTCCAAGCCATTGTATATGGCTCCTCTTACCACAGAACGGATACATGCGTTCATGCCAGGTGCATCTCCTCCGGATGTGAATACTGCTATTTTTTTCATCTTAAAATTTGTGACCAGCCTAGTTTATTTGACACACATCTTAAGTATTGCTTATGTGTACCTCCATTTTAAATCAGACAAGGTCTGTTTCATTTAAAAACCTTTGTATGCAAAGATGAAAAAAGTATTCTATAAAGAGAAAAGTGTATTTGCTAGAAGTTTCGTGTTAGGGTAAGATTTATTATACAATAGTGAATCATGCCGAAGGCATGACAGCACCCTGGGGAAAGAGGCGAAGCAAAAGATCGATATGGGTTTTAGTGGGTAGGCAAGCTTTTGCCGCCGGGGCGAGCTTTGTGGAGGGTGCCTAATTATCTTATCACTTTTTTAGAAGTTTTTGTTACTGTTTATTTCCTATCTCAATTCATTTTTACATTACAAGTTCGTAATATTGAAGATTAATTTATGAAAGTTAGCGGATGAGATTAAGCTTAATTGATATTGCTAAGCTTCTGGGAGGTGAAATAAAGGGGAAAAAGGATGTTGTGATTGAAAAGGTGGCAACACTACAAAAAGGGGAAAAAGGTTCTATTTCTTTTCTTTCAAACCCAAAATATGAAAGCTTTATTTATTCAACTAATGCCAGTGCCGTAATTGTAGATAAGGGTTTTGTTCCTAAAGAAACTGTTCAATCTTCGATGGTTTTGGTTGATGATGCTTATACTTCTATGAGTGTTTTTCTAGAGGAGTATGAAAGGATAAGATCTTTGGAGAAAAAAGGGAAAGAGTCACCATCTTTTGTGTCAGAGTCTGCATCTATAGGAGATAATGCATATATTGGTGCATTTAGTTATATAGGAGATAATGTTACAATTGGCAATAATGTAAAAATTTTCCCTCATTGCTATATTGGAGATAATTGTGCAGTAGGAGATAACACTATTCTTTATTCTGGGGTTAAACTATATAAAGATACTGAGGTTGGAAGCTTTTGTACTCTCCACAGTGGGGCAGTAGTTGGAAGCGATGGTTTTGGTTTTGCTCCTCAAGAGTCTGGTGCATTTAAAAAAGTGCCTCAGGTGGGTCAGGTAATCATAAAAGATTATGTAGAAATAGGTGCTAATACTTGTATCGATAGAGGAGCTATTGATGCTACTGTTATTGAAAAAGGTGTTAAGGTTGATAATCTCGTACAAATAGCCCACAATGTTACGGTTGGGGAAAATACGGCTATCGCATCGCAAACAGGAATTGCTGGTTCTACTGTTATTGGTAGAAATTGCATTTTTGCAGGACAGGTAGGAGTTGTTGGTCATGTTTCTATTGCTGATAACACTATAGTTGCCTCAAAATCAGGGGTTAGTAACTCTATTACAAAATCTGGAAAGACTCTTTTCGGTTATCCTGCTATGGATATTATGGATAATAAAAAGTCATTTATTATCTATAAAAAACTACCTCAGCTGATGAAGCAAATTAAACTGATTGAAGATAAGGTTACATCGTTAGAAGGTAAAAGCGTTTAGTGTAATGCATCAAAAACAACATACGATTAAAGGTAAGGTTTCTCTATCTGGAGTGGGTCTCCATACTGGAGTAGAAGCCACTATGACTTTTATTCCGGCAGAAGTAAATCATGGAATAAAGTTTCAGAGGGTTGATTTGGAAGGTATGCCAATTGTAGATGCGGATGTGGATAATGTGGTGGATCTGTCTAGAGGAACTACGATCGAACAAAACGGGGCTAGGATAAATACGGTTGAGCATACTTTAGCTGCTCTGGTAGGCTTAGAAATTGACAATATTCTGATTCAGCTGGATGGTCCTGAGCCACCAATCATGGATGGTAGCTCTTTGGAGTTTGTAAAGATTCTTCAAAAGGCTGGACTGAAGGAGCAGTCTGCATTTAGGAATGTTTTTGAAGTTACGGAAAGCATTTTTTACAGAGATAAGGATATTGAAATTGCGGCTCTCCCTCTTAATGACTATAGGGTAACGGTAATGGTGGATTATAATTCACCTGTTTTAGGTAGTCAGCATGCTTCTTTGAATGAAATTGGTCAGTTTCCTAAGGAGATTGCTTCTTCCAGAACTTTTTGTTTTTTGAGGGAGGTAGAAGAGCTTAGAAAAAGGAATTTAATTAAAGGAGGGAATTTCAATAACGCCATTGTTGTAGTAGATGAGTTTCTGAGTGAGTCTAAACTGGAAGAACTTGCTGAGCTTTTTGAGTTGCCCAAGGTGGAGGTTAAAAAGGAGGGTATTTTAAATAATGTTGAGCTTAGGTATGCCAATGAGCCTGCAAGGCATAAGCTCTTAGATTTGGTTGGAGATTTGGCTTTGGTTGGAAGACCTATCAAGGGACAAATTCTTGCAGCAAGACCTGGTCATGCTGCGAATGTTGCTTTTGCCAAGAGAATAAAAAAAGCCATTGCCAAGCAGGAAAAGAAGGTGCATGATTATCCTATTTATGACCCTGGTAGTACTCCTGTTTTGGATTTTAATCAGATTGCAAAAATTTTACCACATGATTATCCGTTTAATCTGGTAGACAAGGTGGTTCACCTTGATGAAAACTCTATAATTGGGGTAAAGAATGTAACTATTAATGAACCTTTTTTTCCGGGTCACTTTCCAGGAAACCCTGTAATGCCAGGGGTTTTGCAAATTGAAGCTATGGCTCAGACAGGAGCTATTTTGCTGCTTAACTCTGTGGAGAATCCAGAAAACTACTGGACTTATTTTATGGGTATTGAGGAGTGCCGTTTTAGGAAAATGGTGGTACCAGGTGATACACTAGTTATTCGGTGCGAGTTTTTGATGCCAGTGAGGAGGGGTATTGCAAAAATGAAAGGTCAGGCTTTTGTTGGTGATAAAATTGCTTGCGAAGCTCATGTTACTGCTAGTATTGTGAAAAAAGATTCGTAACTTTTTGGCATTCTTTTTTAGAAAACAAATTAACGTGTCGTATCCTTCGTGTACTAATATCAGCCCCAACGCTAAAATTGATGAGAGTGTCAAAATTTCACCTTTCGTTACTATTGAAGAAGATGTAGAAATAGGAAGCGGTACTTGGATTGGTCCTAATGCCTGTATTATGAATGGTGCTAGGATTGGGAGGGGTTGTCAAATTCACCCTGGTGCAGTAGTTTCAGGTATTCCTCAAGACCTCAAGTTTGAAGGGGAGGATACTAAAACGATTATTGGTGATAATACTATTATTAGGGAATATGTGACGATTAGTAGGGGAACGAAGGATAAATGGGAAACTGTTATTGGAAATAATTGCCTTTTGATGGCTTATGTGCATGTAGCTCATGATTGTAAGATTGGTAATAATTGCATTTTTTCTAATACTGTTCAAATAGCTGGTCATGTAACTATTGATGATTATGTTATTATCTCTGGGGCTTCAGCAGTTCATCAGTTTGTGAAGATTGGAGCTCATGCATTTTTAGGTGGAGGTTCTATGGCAAGAAAGGATGTTCCTCCATTTATTACTGCAGCCAGAGAGCCATTGAGCTATTGCGGGGTTAATACTACTGGTCTTAAAAGAAGAGGCTTCTCTCAAGCATCTATTACGGAAATCCACGAGATCTATCGGATATTATTTTCTAATGGTTTGAATACAGCTAAAGCAATTGAGCAGATTCAACAAGAAGTACCTAACTCTAATGAGAAGGATCTGGTTCTTGATTTTTTGACAAATTCAGACCGAGGAATTATTAAGGGCTATTAATCGTGTTATTACTCTAGGTTTTCTATTGTTTCTTATCAGGTGAGCTATGCAAATTAAGCTTGATGGTGTCGGCAAAAAGTTTAATAGAAAATGGATTTTCAAAGAGCTTTCGTATGATTTTTCATTGGGAAAATCTTATGCTATTCTTGGTAATAATGGGAGTGGCAAAACTACTCTTATTAAATGTATTGCAGGAGCAGCTCCTGTAACTAAAGGTAATGTAGTATATCGAGGTGCTAATCATAATGTTCTTTCAGTAGATACTATTTATAAAGAAATAAGTTGGGTAGGGCCTTATGTGGATTTTCCTGAGGAACTATACATTGAAGAGTTGTTTAGTCTTTATGATAAGTTCAAATGCTTAGAAGTTAGCTATGGGCAGTTTTTAGAGGAGCTTTCATTTAGTAGTTATAACTCGAAGATTAAGTTTTTGTCTTCTGGTATGAAGCAGAAACTAAAGCTAGCTTTAGCTTTTTTTTCTAAACCAAGCATTATTTTTCTTGATGAGCCAACTTCTAACCTAGACAAAAAGAATATTCTTTGGTATGAGAATTTGTTTAAAAGTAGACTAAGTAATAAGCTGGTGATTTTAGGATCTAATACCCCTTCAGAATATGAGTTATGTAGTGGTTTTATTAATATTGATTCGTTCAAAAAACCTAAAGCTCTATAAAATTTCTTTAAGGTTTTCTATTAGTTGATCCCACAACTCATTAAGCTCATCATCATCATCCATTATAGAAAAATCTGTAATACTTAAAAAAGTTGTATTTGTCATTTCATTGTAGTCCAATTTGAAATCAATATAGGGAGATAATCCTTTTTCTAAAGCTCGAAATTTGATTTTAACCTGTGTATTATTTCTTACTACTTCAATTTTTCCAAAATGATCTTCTCCATCCCAAATTAGATTAATTTCTCCTTCATTATTGCTTATTGCTTTCTCAGCAAACCACTTTTCCAACCCTTTAGCAGTTGATAAAAAAGATAATATTACCTGTGGTGTTGCTTTGATTTCGTATTCTTTGTTAAACTTATGCATTGGATGAATTTTTTATACCAAGGTTATTTTAATTAATCTTTCCCTCAAGGATATTACAGTCTTTGTAGTCATCATCAATATCTATAAATATATCGGATATTGCATTGGATAACCACTCTTCTAGTATCTCTGCTTTTTTTCTATTCAGTGTTGCCATGTAGAATTTTTGGTAGTCTACTTCTATGTTAGCATAATGGGCTGGTATTTGACCTGCCAAATAGATTATTCTCGCACCATCATTTCCTTCTTCGTCTCTATATTTCATAGGTTTAGAAAAGGTATTTACGCTCATGGTATCTACCTGAAGGTATAGTATGGGATCTAATTGCTTGGAAGAAACATAATTGGTATTAGTAAATTGATTTTTAAAAAATCCGGCATTTTGTCTTGTTATCCTATCATCTGAGTGTTCCTTTACTACCTGATTGAACTTTAAGTTACCTTTTACTAATTCGTTTCTAATGCTATCTAAAAACTCAATGGTTCTATTAATATCTTGCTCTGTAGGTTGAGGTCTCATCAATATATGGCGAGCTCTGTATCTATTTCCTCTTCTTTCTAATAGCTGTATAAGGTGAAACCCAAAATCTGACTCAATAGGATCTGCTATTTCTCCTTCGCTAATTTGTAGTGCTACTGATTCAAACTCTGGAACCAGATCCCCTCTACCATTCCATCCTAAATCTCCCCCCTTACTCGCTGATGCATAATCTTGAGAGTGGTTTCTAGCCAGTTTATCAAAGTCAGCACCTTCTTTTATTTGTCTTTTAAGGTCTAAAAGTTTTGCTTTGATTTTATCTTTCTCTTTTTCACTTATTATTGCCTTTTTTACTATTTGACCAACTTTTAACTCTCTAGAAATAAAGGGAACACTGTCTTTAGGAATGCTTGAGAAATATTTTTTTACTTCTTTAGGGGTTACGGTCACAGATTGCAATATCTCTGATTGCATTTTTTGAGCTAGCATTTGTTCTCGCACTTGATCTCTTACTTCTTCTTGGAATTCTTCTACTGAGGTTTCAATATTTTTTTCTAGCTTTTCTCTAGATCCAGCTAGTCTTATGTAATGCTGCATCCTCCTTTCTAGCTCTCCTTTTACAGCACTATCATCTACCAAAATGGAATCTAACTCTGCTTTTGCTACTAAGACTTTATTCACAATAAGTTGTTCAAGTATGGAACACTTTGCTTCTTCTCCTGCATATCCATTAGAAGTGATATAGTCTATGTATCCATTTTCTACTTCTGACTTGAGGATAATATAATTATCAACTTTTGCAATAATTTTATCAATATCTTGTCCATAAGCAGGTACTGTAAGACCGATAATAGTTATGACTATGACTACAGACAACCTTAAGGTCAAATCAGTTAAATATTTCATAATCTGCATTAACTTTAGCTTTATTTAATAATTCATCTTCGAAGTTTTGCTTCAACGTAAACTTCCTCTTATTTATAATTAAGGTTCGTATTTGCTCTTTTACAAAATCGAAGGGAGCTGTTTCTCCTTTGTCTTTGATATCTAAAACTCTTAAAAGAAATATCTCCTCATCATTTTTTCCTTCTATGAGAGTTTTCCATTTAAGTGCATTTTTTATATCCTTTATTTTGGGTTTTTTCTGAAACCCCAGAAAGGTCATATCAGAAAAATCGATCCACTTTTCACTACTCAAATGTACCTCATCTGCATAGTTGTATGCATAATCTCTAATAAACTCTATTTTTGAAGAATCGTATCTCAGAAGGTTGCTCTTCAATTTATTTGCGTCAGGAGATTGTTCAGGAATTTTCAAGTAAATGCATCTTAAAATTGGCACTCTTAAAACAAAACTATCCTTTAGTTTTTCATAATAGTTTTTAATTTCATTAACTGAAACAGCTGTATCAAGTTTTTGTTTTATGTACTCGCTTTCTAAGCTGTGGTTAATTAACTGGAATCTATATTCTTCTACTTTGTTTTCTATAAACTCTTTGTTTGGTATATCCATTTGATCTATATACCCAAGGATTAAATGTTGCTTTAACCAATTATTCACTCGTTTTTTTGCAAACTCCAAGCTGTCTTCTTTTGTAACTCCTTTAGGTATTAATGTACTTATATCTTTTTCGTAAAGGTAGGTATCAAAAACTCTGGCTTTTTTCTCTCCTTTTTGTTTTTCGTCTAGTTTACCATTGAACAAATTGCTCAGTTTCTCGCAACCAGATAATAAAAGGCTTAAAAAAATTATTCCTATGCTTAGGAGTCTAATTATCACTTTTTTTATTCCTTAAGGCCAAAAAGATATTTAATATTGCTGCTAACAAAAAAACAACCCACCAGTTTTCTGATCTTTGGTACGCGAAAGAATATATGCCAAATCCAGCTAATATTATGCTTGCTATTATTAATAAATGACTTCTTTTCATTTGTTAAATATACTTTTCTACTTCTTTTAATGCTTCCTCTACCTTTGAATTATCTTTTCCTCCTGCAGTTGCAAAAAATGGCTGCCCACCACCACCTCCTTTAAGGAATTTACCTGCTATTTCTTTTACCATTTTACCTGCATGTAACTCTTTTTCTTCCAAAGTTTTATCGGAAATACTAATTGCTATTTGAGGTTTATCATTTATAATTGTTGCTAAAGCTACAATTAAATTTTCAGTTTTTTCTCTTAGTTGCAATGCTATACTTTTTAACTGATCAGAGCTTATTACGTTGATTTTTTGATTTATGAGTTTTACTCCATTTATTTCTTTTACTTTATTTTCCAATAAATACTTTACAGTTTCTCCTACTTGTCTCTGCTGCACATCTTCTAAAATTTTTACTGCTTTATTTTTCTCAGCCATTAAACTTTCTACTGCTTTAGCAATTGTTTTAGGTCTTTTTAATAGCTCAGAAACTTCTTCTAACTCTTTTAGTTTTGAGTTGACATAATCTAGTGCTTTTCCTCCAGTCAAAGCTTCTATTCTTCTGATACCAGAAGCTATTGAGGACTCTGATATTATCTTAAACAAGCCAATTTCGCCTGTTGAGTTAATATGCGTTCCCCCACACAACTCAACAGAGTAATTCTCTCCAAAAGTTATTACTCTTACTTTTTCTGAATATTTTTCTCCAAATAAAGCCATTGCTCCTTTTTCCAAGGCTTTTTCCATTTCTACCTCTCTTTCTTCTAATTTAGGAATACTTTCTCTTATTTTTGTATTAACAAGTTCTTCAACTTTATCTACTTCTTCTTCAGTAAGTTTAGCATAGTGAGAAAAATCAAATCTTAGTAAGTTCTCATTGACTAATGATCCCTTCTGAGCAACATGTGACCCTAAAACACTTCTTAATGCCGAGTGAAGAAGATGTGTAGCAGAATGATGTCTCATTATTTCTTTTCTTCTTTTTTCGTTTACTACACAATCAAAACTACCATTAACATTTTCAGGCAAAATTTCCGTAATATGAATAATTAAATCATTTTCTTTCAGGGTATTAACAACTTGAGTTTTTTTGTTGCTACTGCTATCTACTAGAAATCCAGTATCTCCAACCTGACCGCCTCCCTCAGGATAAAACGGAGTGCTTTCTAAAACAATATGATACTTCTTTTTTGACTTGCTGTCATGAACGTATCTGTATTTTTCTATTTTTGATTTTAGCGAACAAGTATCGTAGCCTTTAAACTGAGAACTTTTGCTCAAAGAGTTTACTATTACCCAATCTCCTGTATCTTTTTCTGCATCTTTTTTTGATCTTTTCTTTTGGGTTTGAAGCTCTTTTTCAAAACCTTCCTGATCTATTGCCTTATAGTTTTCTTTAGCAATTAATGAAGTTAGGTCTAACGGAAAACCATAGGTGTCATATAGCTCAAAGCATACTTTTCCAGGAATTTTATCCACATTTTTGTTTTTACTTAACCAGCTATCAAGCAGTGACAACCCTCTTTCCAGAGTTTTTAAAAATGAC
Source organism: Bacteroidia bacterium (assembly GCA_030425505.1). Taxonomy (GTDB): domain Bacteria; phylum Bacteroidota; class Bacteroidia; order Cytophagales; family Flammeovirgaceae; genus JAUIAB01. The sequence goes on from JAUIAB010000010.1 coordinate 36,145, forward strand.
TTTTCTTCTTCTTTAATAACTTTTTGAATAAAGTCTTGTTGTTGACTGAGTTCTGGAAAAATATCTTCATACTGATTGGCTAATACAGGTACTAGATCATATAAAAAAGGCTCTTGAAAACTAAGAAAATTGTATCCATACCTAACTGCTCTTCTCAAAATTCTGCGAATCACATATCCTGCTTTGTTGTTAGAAGGTAGCTCTCCGTCAGATATTGCAAAAGCTATTGCTTTTATGTGATCTGCAATAACTCTAAATGCTATATCTACTTCTTTTTTATTGCTGTATTTAAAGCCTGACTTATCTTCCAGGGCATTTATCAACGGCATAAAAAGGTCTGTGTCATAGTTTGATTTCTTCCCTTGAATAGCTGCTGTCAGTCTCTCCAAACCCATTCCCGTATCTACATGAGCTTCTTTTAGCTTTTGGAGAGAACCGTCTTTTAACCTATTAAACTGAATAAATACTAAGTTCCAAATCTCAATTACCTGAGGGTGATCTTTATTTACCAGTTCTTTTCCAGGAGTACGTTTTCTTTCAAGGTCATCTCTAAGGTCTAAGTGAATTTCTGAGCATGGACCACAGGGGCCCGTTTCTCCCATTTCCCAAAAATTATCTTTTTTAGAAGCTAAGATTATTTTTTCTTCTTCAACATGTTCTTTCCATAGATCTACACTTTCATTGTCAGGAGCTAATTGATCTTCTGTATCTCCTTCAAAAATAGTTATATATAGCCGATCTTTATCTAGCTTGTAAACGTCAGTTAGTAACTCCCAAGCCCACTCAATAGCTTCTTTTTTAAAGTAGTCACCAAAAGACCAGTTGCCTAGCATTTCAAAAAAAGTATGATGGTAGGTATCTACTCCAACTTCTTCTAAATCATTGTGTTTACCTGAAACTCTCAGACATTTTTGTGTATCGGCAACTCTCCTGTCATTAGGCTTAGTGTTGCCCAAAAAACAATCTTTAAACTGATTCATTCCAGCATTAATAAACATTAATGTTGGGTCATTTTTTACCACTATTGGTGCTGAGGAAACTATCTTATGCTTTTTTGATTCAAAAAAATCTAAGAATTTCTTTCTTATTAAAGAAGCTTTCATGTCTTGCAATATTGTTAATGCAAAACTGCTTATTTCTTTTCAAGTAAGAAAGCTTTAGAGAAGAATTACATTGAATCCTTAAAATAATTTCTACGGAAATAGTAGCTAGCAATTGATTGCAAAAGAAAACACTATCCTTTTGTGAAATAAATTAACAGAGTCTATATAGCCTGTGATCAACCTATTTAAATGAATAACAATAAACAATATTTTCTTTTATTAAGAAGAGTTGGTTTTTAAAAGCAATGTACTTATCTGGTATGAAAGGAAGAGAAAAGGCTTTTTTGCTCTTAATCAAAGAAAATTTTATAATTATGAACTCATCATTTATGATAGTATATATGCTTTGCTCGTCAAGAAAGCTAAACCAAGAAACTTCATTATCAAATAAAATTCTTTTTTTTAGTTTACCTCTATAATCTATTATGCAAATACTATTATTAACTGCAACAAATAATAGGTTTTGAAAGTCTCTCAAATGACTAACTTCAAATCTATTTTCCTTAATAATTTGCTTTAAGAATATACTAAAGTTAATTTTTTTATCACTTTCACTATAGTTTAATAGTGCTTTGTTATTAAGCTCATATAGCCATAGCCCTTCTAAAGTAGAAGAGGTACACTTCTCAATAAAACCAATATTATTAGGGAAAGAAAATGTTTGTATATTACTTAATCTCCTATCAACCCAGGAAAACTGCTGATTAACTTTATCAAACACTAAAGTTCTTAATGTTGGAAATGCTTCAACATCGCTAAAACTAAGACCGTCAACAAAAGATAGCTTATTCTTTATTTCCCAGTTTTCGTCAAACTTAATGATAGTCTTGTTATCCAAGAGAAGTAGGATAGAGTTATTTCTATCTACACTCAAGTCTATAATGGGAGAGCTAATATTTAATTTTGTAGTATTTTCTTGAGTAAATTCCTGGCAATTAGCTTTAGTAATTAAAAGGAAACTAAAAAAAACTATAGTTAAGTAATTGATTACTTGTAACAAATAATTATGATTAGTCAGCGTATTGATAAGACTCTACTTCATCAAAGTACCCTATAAATTTAGGAAATACTACGCTAAATTTTGTTCCTTTTCCAGGCTTACTATCCACTAAAATATTACCCTGCATTCTCTCTGTAAGAGTTTTTGCTATTGCTAAACCTAAACCTGTTGATGTTTCTCCCCCTGTAGGCTGAGGGCTAAGTTTTTTAAACTTCTTGAATAAGTGCTTTTGTTCCTCTTGACTAATGCCTGGTCCTTCATCAAGCACTGATATTTCAATATTACTTTCCCCTTGTAATTTAATTGCTACGTATACATTCTTATTTGAAAAAGAAAACTTAATTGCATTAGAGAGAAGATTATCTAAAATTCTGGACAAGAGTCTTTTATCAAGACACACCGCTATATTATTATTTTCTGAACTTAAATGAATTTTTATACCTTTTTTATTTGCTTGGTCAATGTAAGAGTATATGAGATCTTGTACAAAGTCTCCTAAAAAGAATGTATCATAAGATAAGTTTAGATCATTTTGCTCATAGCTATTTAAATCCAATAAATCCTGAATTATGTCTCTGCCAGATTCAATCTCCTTCATCATCATTTTAACATATTCTTTCTGCTCATCATTTAATGTACCTGCTAATTCTATTAACTGCACAAAACCCTTAAGCTTATTCAAAGGAGACTTTAGGTCATGAGCTACTATACCCATTAAGCTATCTTTTTCCTGATTTAGTTCTTCAAGCCTCTTGTTCTTTTCGGATAGTTCTTTGCTTTTTAAAGCAATTTTTTCTTTTTGTATATTAATTTTTTCGTTTTTACTTCTAAATGCCTCATTGGTTTTTTCAACCCTTTTGTTCTTATTATATACAACAAAAGCGAAAATGCTTACAAGTATTATAAAGATTACTGCGGCAATAACCACTTGTTTTTGCCTAGAAATGACCATTATCTGTAATTCTTTTTGAGCAGCAAGTGCTTCATTTTCAACTTTTTGCTTTTTTAGCTGATGTTTTAGCTCTAGGGTTGTCATACTACCAGCTTTCGTCTCATTGAATAACGAGTCTTCAAAAGCTCTATATTTTTCGTAATAAGCTAATGCAGTATTATAGTCATCTTTAACTTTATAGATATTATAGAAGGTTTTGTAAGCATCCCTCATTCTATTTTTTGACGATAGTTTTTCTGATAAATAAAGGCTTTCCTTCGCAGCTCTAAGAGCTTTTTTAATTTCACCTTTACTAAGGTATACCTCTGCTAAAAGATTCCAACACGAATGCATACCCTCTATATCTCCAATACTTTTAGACACACCAAGTGAAAGCTCAAGATACTCCTTAGCTTTGGGTAAATTTTGCATTTTGAGATAGGTATCACCTGCATTTTCTAAAGCTATAGCAAGATATAATGAGTCACTATTGACTCTTGCACTCTTAATTGTAAGTTCAAAGTTTTCTAAAGCTTTAGTATAGTCACTTTTATCATAGTAAAATAACCCTAAGTTGTTTAATACGCTATACTGACCTTTTCTATTTTTTGTTTGTTTGTATATTCTTAGAGCATCTTGAAAGTATTTTGTAATCTCTTTTTCTTCTCTACCAAGCTCATCGTACAAGCCTCCAATCTGGTTTAAACATAATGCAATTTCATCCTTACTATCTAATTTTTCAAAACCCTCTTTAGCATCAAAGAAGTACTTCATTGCCTTAGGGTAATTACCTGCTAAAAAGTTACTTCTTCCTAACTGATAATACGCTTTGAAAATTCCTAAAGTATAGTTTATCGCTTTCGCTTTTTCAAGGGCTTCAGAAGCTTTCTCAATTGAGAGGTCAAGGTTTTTGATACTTAATTCATCAGAAAGCTTTAATAGAGAATCAATTTTAACATTTTGTCTACTAGGATCAATAACATCAATAAATGATTTCTCTCCTGGGTTAGCTAATGATAATAGACTAACAGAAAGTAGAAATAATATTTGTAATAATCTAAACAAGTTTAAAAATTTTTAGCTGCAATCACCTTTTATTTGTACCCTTAAGAACATTATAAGTTTTCTTTTTGATAAAACTTTTTCTTAAAAAAACTTAACAAGCGATAAGAAAATGCAATTACCACCTGACTTTATTTCAAGAGCCAAGATCGTGCTAAATTTAGAGCTAAAGGACTTTATAAAAGGCTTTTCAGAGCCAAAACCTACATCAGTAAGATTCAATAAAAATAAATCAAGCATATCAACAATACAAAATAGAGTCCCTTGGTCAAAAAACAGTTATTACTTAAAGTATAGACCGTTTTTTTTCAAAGACCCAAGCATTTATGCTGGAAAGTACTATGTTCAGGAAGCTTCTTCTATGTTTATTGAACACATAATAAATCAGGTGTTTAATCAAAAAAATGCTGTAAAAATTCTTGACCTGTGTTCTGCCCCAGGAGGTAAATCAACACTTATTTCTTCACTGTTTTCTAATGATAGCTTGTTGATAGCAAATGAAGTTGAGAAAAAAAGAGTTACAGCCCTAGAGGAAAACCTTACACGCTGGGGCAACATTAATTGCCTAATCTCTTCCTCTTCAATATCTAAGTTTAGAGAATTAAATGAGTTTTTTGATTTGATTCTAGTAGATGCTCCTTGCTCTGGTGAAGGAATGTTTAGAAAAGACTATAAAGCCATTGAACGGTGGTCACCTAAACTAGTTCAAAACTGTGCTAACCTTCAAAAAGAAATAATTGATGCCGTTATTCCTTCCTTAAAAAAAGAGGGCTTCCTCATTTACAGTACTTGTACGTTTTCTGAAGAAGAGAATGAAAAAAATATAGAATATGCTATAAACAACCACACTGTTAGATCAGTTCCTGTTGAATACCATAAAGAGTGGGGAATTACTGAAACAAAAAAAGAACTTAATGAAGAAACTCAATATGGATATAGATTCTACCCTCATAAAGTTAAAGGAGAGGGCTTTTTTTGTTCTCTCCTTCAAAAAGTTAATTCCTCGAAGACTTCTTTAGAAGAGAAAAGGCATCAAAAGGTAAAAAAAGAAAAAGGGGATACTTACAGTTTGATTACAAATAATAAGAGCATCAAAAAAAGTCAAATTGAATCTATTTTAAATCTAATTGAAGAAAGTTTACGCAAGGAGGTAATACTAATTGAAAAGAAATATGAAGTTTTTGCTATACCAAGAATATGGCAAGACTATTTAGAAGATGTTTACAAGAAACTAAATGTTTTAAAATTGGGGATAAAGGTTTGTACTATTAAGATAGATAATATAATTCCATCCCATGAGCTAGCATTAAGCAACATTATTAATCCTGATTTACCTTATTTTGATTTGAACTATAAGGAAGCAATTCTATTCTTGAAAAAGCATCCATTCGATTTAGATACCAATGGTAAAAAAGGGTGGTTTTTAGTGAAATATAAAAACCTAAATCTCGGTTGGGTAAAGTGTTTGGGAAATAGGTTTAACAACTACTACCCCAAAAACCTTATTCTTAAAAAAGACTTTGATGTATCAGAATGTGAAGTAGAAAAAAGAGGGATAGAGTTATTAGTAGAGGGTATATGAAAAAATAAAGCTCCCCCTCTTGGGCTCGAACCAAGGACCTACTGATTAACAGTCAGCCGCTCTAACCAACTGAGCTAAGGGGGAATGGAGAGCAAAAGTATTATTTATTATCACATCTTCAAAACTGTTCTTTTAAATTTTTTACTTTTTTTTAAAAAAGCTATCGATTTCTTCCGTACCGCTCGTGACTCTCTACCCATTCTCCTGACGCTACAGAAGCTCCTAAAGAAACTTCGCCTGCCAATACCGTTGCAGCTACAATTTCAGCTAGCTTTTTTACTTTTTCTTTTCCATAACAGTTCATTATCTCTAAACATTCTTTTTGGGTAGGAAGACCGGTTCCTCCACCATATGTAGCAACAATCAACGATGGTATGGTAAATGAGACATAAAGATCTCCATTTTCCTTCATTTCTGTATACAAAATACCAGATGAGCTTTCTGTAATATTTGCTACATCCTGACCTGTAGCAATAAACATTGCCGTTATTCCATTTGCAGAGTGCGCGCCATTATTGGTTGAACCTGTTAGAAAAGAGCCTATTCCTCCTACTTTGCTTTGTTTGTACAAGTTTTTTATATCTACTCTCAGCAATTCTTTTAAAACATTGGGTTTTAAAACCGCTTCAGCAGTTACCCTCTTCCCTCTGGTTTTTAAGGTGTTAATAGAGGAATTTTTTTTATCAGTAGATATATTTCCTTCTAAAAAAAAGTTTTCTATCTCATAGTTATAATTATCTAAAATCCATTGACAAGCTTTAAGAGAAGCTTTACCAGCCATATTTTGACCTGCTGCATCTCCAGTCTTAAAATTGAACCTTAAAAACACAAACTTATTAGTCAAATAGGGATCAATGTAAGCAAGTTTAGCATAGTTAGAAGTTGAATCAGCTTGTTCTTTTATCTTAGAGAAGTTTTCAGAAACCCACTCTGCGAATAGCTTAGCTGACCTAGCTGTATCAAAAACAAATACTGGAGACCTCTGCATAAAATCGGCACTAACCGTGCAGAAAGCCCCACCACATTCATTTAAAACCTTCATCCCCCGGTTATAAGAAGCAACTAGAGTTCCCTCTGTGGTAGCCAGAGGAATAAAGAATTTTCCTTGTGCGAACTCACCATTCACTTCTATTGGACCTGCTATTCCTACAGGCACTTGAGAAACGCCAATAAAATGTTCAGTATTTCCCTCACATATATGAGGGTCAAAAGAATATTTGTAAAGGTGTTTTAGCTTATTGTTAACTATGCTATTGACAAAATCCTGTCTTTCAATAATGGCTTTTTCCTGATAATCATCTTCACTATTTCTAGGAATTTTAGATTCGTTATTTAAAGGCTCTATCCCACCTAATATATCTTCAAACTCTATTTTAAGAACTCCCTGAGGGCTTGAGTTTATCTTAAATTTAACTTTAACAATATCTCCTTCTTTTAATGTTGTACTATGCACTTTAATTTTTAATACTTTCTTTAAAGGAAAGAGGACTGGATGTTCTTCAGAAACTTCATTTCCCTTTATTTCTTTCTCCTCATTTTCAATGATAGAGACTTTACTTTTCTCTATTACCTGATTGTTTACTTCAAAAGTATCTATCCCGATTAGATTACTATTCTGAAGTCTATTTTTAATTAAAAAAGAAAACCCTTCTTCTGAAAGAGAAAGAGTTTTTTTTGTGTATAGCTTGTTTAATAAAAAAGATGGTATAAACATTTTATATCGTATAACCCCATTTTCAGTTACACAAAAACTGCTACTTTAATACTTATTACTAAACACTAGTGCATAAGATTTTGTGCAACACCTTCATAGGTTTTGAACCTCAAAGTTAATTAAGAACTTAGAGGCTTTCATCTTTTTCTTGCTTTTTACTTTCCTGCTTCGGAAGGAGTTCCTTGCTCTACAACAAGTTTGAAACCTACTCCATGCACATTTATAATCTTAAGAGAACTGTCTTCATCCAAATATTTTCTTAGTTTCGAAAGAAATACATCTAAACTTCTTGCTTTAAAGTAATCATCTGACCCCCAAACTTCTTTTAGAATGAGCTCCTTTCTTGTAATTTCATTTTTGTTAAGGCTGAGATATCTGAGTAAATCAGACTCACGCGTGGTTAATTTTCTTTTATTACCTTTAAGAGAAAGGGTTCTTATATTGTAATTAAATGTATAGTTTCCTAATCTTATATTAGAATAATCAATATTTAGGTTTTTTTGTGGTTTGTGATTCTGCCTTCTAAGAATAGCTTCAATTCTAAGGACAAGTTCTTCGTGGTTTACTGGTTTGTTTATATAATCATCTGCACCAAGTTTAAAAGCGTTGATTTTGTCATGATCCATGTCATTTGAGGTAATGAACAGTATTGGAATAAATGAATCAAGAGCCCTTATTTCTTCAGCTAGATCAAAACCATTTTTAAAAGGCATCATAACATCTAGTAAACAAACATCGTATTCGTATTTTTGAAAACTATATAACCCAGCATTACCATCACTACAGTGAGTTACCCTAAACCCCTGTGGTTCAAGATGTTTTTTGATAAGTGTTGCTGAAACTCTATCATCTTCTACGAGTAGTACCTTGATGTTATTTGCCATATTTTCTCTCAACTAAAAACCTAACTTCTTCTTTTTACGGCATAACCTCATTTCTCAATGGTTGTTATAGTTCTATTACTAATGACTAATTACTTATGTAATAAACACACTATTTTTTAACTTTTTAAGTATAACTCTTTTTTTCAAAAACTATTATATGACATTGTTTTTGCTATTTATTTAAAATTCACTTAAAACCAATGTAGATTTACTAAAGTTATATTTGAGTTAATATAGCTAAAATGAAGACATTGGAAAAGGAAATAAAAACCTTAAATCATAACAAAGAAAAAAACTCTTACATAGAAGTATGGGGAGCAAGGGAGCATAACCTTAAAGATATTAATGTAAAAATTCCGAGGAATCAGCTAGTAATTATCACAGGCATTAGTGGTAGTGGAAAATCATCTCTGGCTTTTGATACGATACATGCTGAGGGGCAGAGAAGATATATGGAGAGTTTTTCTGCCTATGCAAGATCTTTTATAGGCAATATGGAAAGACCTGATGTAGATAAAATTAGTGGTTTAAGCCCAGTTATTTCTATTGAACAAAAAACTACTTCTAAAAACCCTCGATCTACCGTTGGTACTGTTACAGAGATCTATGATTTTATGCGTCTTCTTTTTGCAAGAGCTGGCGAGGCATTTTCCTATGTAACTGGAGAAAGGATGGAAAAGCTAAGCGAAGATCAAATCATTGATCAGATTAAAGAAGCCTACTATGGAGAAAGGATTACTATTCTAGCACCCGTTATCAAAGGGAGGAAAGGTCATTACAGAGAGCTATTTGTACAAATTAGAAAGCAAGGCTTTTTAAAAGTAAGGGTTGATGGAGAAGTAGTGGAGCTTGCGCCAAAAATGCAGGTTGATCGATACAAGACACACGATATAGAAATAGTTATAGACAGATTGTCGCTGAATAAAGACAATGAAAGTAGACTAAAAGACTCCATAAAATCTGCTTTAGTAATTGGAAAAGGCTCTTTATCAATTCTGAAAAATACTACTGATAGTAAAAGTGTAACCAGAAATTTTTCTAAGTCTTTAATGTGTCCAACTTCGGGAATTTCATACGAAGAACCAGCTCCTAATTCGTTTTCATTCAACTCTCCATACGGTGCTTGCCCTAAATGTAATGGGCTGGGAATAATAGAGGAGATTACAGAAGATTTATTAATACCAGATAGAAACCTTAGCATTAGTAGAGGAGGCTTAGCACCTTTAGGAGAATATCGGGATATATGGATTTTTAAGAAAATAGAAGCTTTTTTAAAAAAGCGAAAACTAAATATTAGTACTCCTATCAAAAAAATCCCGGAAGATATATTGCAAAAACTTCTGCATGGCTCTGATGAAACAGTTTCAGTAAAGTCCGTAAAGTATCCTGGCTCTAACTGGGAAGTTCAATTTGAGGGCATCATTCCTTTTATGAAAAAACGACAAGAAGAAGGCTCGGAAAAAATAGGTCAGTGGGTAGAAGATTTTTTAGAAGTAAAAGTATGCCCTTCGTGTAATGGTGCTCGGTTAAAAAAAGAATCCCTTCATTTTAAGGTTGCTGAAAAAAATATAGCTGAATTAGCACAGCTGAATATTCAACATCTATTTGGCTGGTTTGAAAACCTTGAGGAAAGACTATCTGAACGTCAGGTTAAAATCGCAACAGGTATATTAAAAGAAATTAGAAAGAGAATATTATTTCTTTTGGATGTTGGCTTGTACTATTTAGATCTGAACCGCCCTTTAAAAACTCTCTCTGGAGGAGAGGCTCAACGAATTAGGTTAGCAACTCAAATTGGTACACAACTCACCAATGTGTTATACATTTTAGATGAACCAAGTATTGGGCTTCATCAAAGAGATAATGTAAAACTTATTGAAGCATTAAAAAAGCTACGAGACTTAGGAAACTCTGTTATTGTTGTTGAGCATGACAAAGAGATGATGCTAGAAGCGGATTATGTTATCGATATTGGACCTGGTGCTGGGGTACATGGTGGTAAAGTTGTAGCTGACGGAACTCCAAAAGAGTTTATTCAAAAAAACTCTACTACAGCAAAATATTTGGTAGGGGAGCTTAGCATCGAAGTACCAAAGAAAAAAAGAAAAGGTTCTGGAAAAAAACTTGAGTTGAAAGGAGCTATAGGCAATAATCTTAAAAACTTGGATGCAGAGTTTCCACTTGGTCAAATGATCTGTGTAACTGGAGTTTCTGGAAGTGGTAAATCAACTTTGATTCATGATACTCTATATCCAATCCTGAAAAAAGAGTTTTATAAGTCTAAGAAAGAGCCTCTGGCTTATAAGCAGGTCAAAGGTTTAGAGCATATTGACAAAGTTATTGAGGTAGATCAGTCACCTATTGGAAGAACTCCTCGATCTAATCCTGCAACGTATACAGGTATGTTTACAGATATACGAGCTCTTTTTTCTGAACTTCCTGAAGCAAAAATACGGGGTTACAAGCCTGGACGGTTTTCTTTTAATGTTAAAGGAGGAAGGTGTGAAGACTGCCAGGGAGGTGGTAAAAAACTGATCGAAATGGATTTTTTACCTGATGTATATATTGACTGCGAAAAATGTCGAGGAAAAAGGTATAATAGAGAAACTTTGGAAGTACGGTTTAAAGGGAAGTCTATAGCAGATGTATTGGATATGACTGTCGATCAGGCAGTGGACTTTTTTGCGGCTCAGCCCAAAATTTTGCGACGAGTAAGTGCTTTGCAAAAAGTTGGCTTAGGCTATATTTCTCTCGGTCAGCATGCCACCACTTTATCTGGCGGAGAAGCCCAAAGAGTAAAGCTTGCTTCTGAACTTTCTAAGAAGGATACTGGAAAAACTTTTTACATATTAGATGAGCCTTCTACAGGTTTACACTTTCAGGACATACAACACTTGCTCAATGTACTTCATAATTTAGTTGATAAGGGTAATACGGTTTTGATTATTGAGCATAATTTAGATATTATTAAAGTAGCAGATTACATTATTGATTTGGGAGTAGAAGGAGGTAATGCTGGTGGGCAGTTAGTAGCTAAAGGTACTCCAAAAGAAATTGCTATGAATAGAGACAGTTATACTGGCAAGTTTTTAAAATCAGAACTTGGTTTATCCTAATACTAGTATGTCACTGAGGTAAGTTTCCTAAATCGAGTGACTGAACAATGGAAAGCATTAAATCTTCTGAACACTTTTTACAGCTGGCTGTTACAACAAAACTTTCATGAACTCCCATAAATAACTCTACCCTTTCTTTTTTTTTGTTTATACCTATCCAACAGGGAAAGGTATCAATAGTAGAGGTATAGGCTTTCTGGTCATCCGTATTAATAGACATTTTAGCTCTCCATACACCAGATATAGACTCATAAATATGTGTTGTTAAAGAGTAGTCAAACATTGTTATTTCTAACTCTTGATTATTTTTTTTATACTTTTTAGATATCATAGAGTAGGAGTTTTCTTTTACTTCAATCGTAACTCCTTCAGCTTTTCCTTCTAATAGAAACCCTTCTACGGATTCTGGTAAATATTGCGATAGTTTAGAATGATGCATTACCTGTTGAGAGTATCCACTTAGAATTCCAAGCCAGAAAAATACAGTAAGGACTAACTTATTCATGTTGTAGTTTCAAAGGAGTGATGTTTATATATTTTCTTTAAAGATTAAAACTTTTTCTCAAAAACCTCTTTGGCAGCAAAAGCACCTGCATAATCTTTGGTGTGCAAAAAGGATAAAACTGAACTCTTTTTCTTTTTTCTAGTTTTACTTTTTACCTTTTTCACAGGTTTCTTAACTTCTTTTTCTAGAACAATAGCGTTCTTAACAGGTTTTATTTTTTCATTCTTGCTGAAAACCTCTTTCTTTTTCTCAAATACTTGTTTTTTGGTTTCAAAACTTTTATTGAAAGTTTTCGTCGATTCTTCAAACTGTTCAAGTATTTCATCTAACGGATTCTTCCAAGGGTCGCTCTTTTGCAATGGCTTGGAAGCTTTTTTTTCTTCATTAATAGTTATTTGTTTAGCAGTATGTTGAGGTCGTGACACAACCTTTCTTTTTGACTTCAGTGGTTTTTTCTTCTTTCCAGAAAAAAGAAAGTACAATATCAAGCCCGCTATTGGGGCAATAAACTCCATTATATCATCCATAAAAGCTAACTGCTTTGCTCTTTGTTTTTCTAACTAGTGATGAGTGACTACAAAAGAAACATTATTTATTTGAATTATACCAACTTGTTCTTTGATAACTTCTATGTTATAATCTAGCAAAATTCTTCGAAAACTCCTATCAGGTGTTCTGCTATTGTTTCTGCAGAGTTTCCTTCAATATGGTGTCTTTCTACAAGATGAACTAATTCACCATCTCTAAATAGCGCTATTGAAGGTGAAGAAGGAGGATAAGGCAACATGTGTTCTCTTGCTTTTTCTGTAGCTTCCTTGTCAACGCCTGCAAATACTGTCCCGAGTTTAGATGGTCTTTTCTTAGTTTTAGATAATGCCTGCATAACTCCAGGTCTCGCAGAACCTGCTGCACACCCACACACTGAATTAACTACTACTAATGTTGTTCCTTCACCTTGTATAAACTGATCTACTTCTTCACTTGAAGTAAGATCTGAGAAACCATTGGAGGTTAACTCATTTTTCATAGGTGTTATTAATTCGACTGGATACATATTTTATTATTGTTTAAATACTTAACTAATAAATAATTTCTAAAGTTTTAACACAAAGTATTAAAATACCTAAATCAGAACTCAATATTTTGTTTAATCAAAGATACTATAACTCCTATGATTCTTTCTCATTTGAGAGTTTGAATAAAAACTTGCCCCACCTCTTCTTGGCTGGGGCATTGGTATTTTAAGGGTTTTATGTGGCTTACAGTAACTACCTTACTATTTTAGTAAAACCAACAACAACAGTAGCTAGTTTAATTGCATCAAAAATTCTTTCCTCACTAGTTCCTATTTTGATGAGTGAGTTTTCGTGTGACCTAACGCATGCCTCACAACCATTAATAGCACTTACTGCCAGGCTCATTAGCTCAAAAAACTCTTTTCCTGTTACAGGTTTCATCATGATATTCATGCGCATTCTCGCAGGGAGTTGATGGTATTTTTCTTTATCTGCAAAATGGCGAAATCGATACAATACATTATTGCTGCTGAGTAATGACGCACAAGCTACAGCTTCTCCTATTTCCTCGTTAGATGCTTCTGAATTCTTACTTCGATTGGTAAAATATTCCATCAGTTTGTCATTATTTTCATTAGCAGCTGCTGACAACCCCAAAAGTGCTATTTCCTTATCTGTAAGGTAATCGCTTTTTAAGATGCTCTTGAAGTTCATTTTTAAATCTTTCAAGTAGCCAGATTCAGACTCTGAAAGTAATGACATTGATAAGCTTTGTTCATTTACTGATACTCCTACCACCTCCAGTATTTCTTGCGTTTTTTCGTTTATTGCGATTGTTTCCATGTTTTTACTGTTTTAAAATGTGGATTATTTAAGCCTGCAATGTTTCCTGACCTTTTTCCCAATTGCAAGGGCAAAGCTCATCTGTTTGCAAACCATCTAGCACTCTTAGCACTTCATTGACATTTCTTCCTACATTGAGGTCATTGACACTTACCCAACGAACAATACCTTGTGGGTCTACAATAAATGTAGCCCGGTAAGCTACTTTTTCTTTCGATTCTAGTATTCCTAATTCTGCTGCTAAAGATTTAGAGGTATCTGCAATCATTGGGAATCTTAAATTTTTCAAATCTTCATGATCTTTTCTCCAGGCTAAGTGTACAAACTCTGAGTCTGTAGATGCCCCTAAGAGTTCCGCATCTCTATCTTTAAATTCTTCATACTGATTGTTAAACTCAGCTATTTCTGTTGGGCATACAAAGGTGAAGTCTTTAGGCCACCAAAACATAACCATCCACTTTCCTTCTTTTATAAAATCTTGATGCGTGACTTGTTGAAACTCTTTGCCTTTTTCAGTAGAGATGACAGCTGTTTTGTTAAATTCCGGGAATGAACTTCCAATATTTAATACTCTATTTTCCATTTGTTATAGTTTTAAAAGTTTATTTTTTATTACTCTTACAAAGGAATTGATAATAGAAATATCAATCAAATCAATATTTTTTATGTAGTATAGTTTGTTTCTATAATAAAGTCATTAAACGCTGGTTTTCAAATAGTTTAATTCGTAATGGGAAGGTTTTTAAAGTTTAAGGTTTTTGCACCCTGGGCTTGGAGGTGCATGGCGAGACCGAAATGGATCTGTGGGTTAGCAGGCTCGCCACGCCGGACGAGCTTTGCGGAAGGATGCCCTATTTTATTTTAAAGAGAAACAGGAGTCTATTTTTTATAAACCCTTGATGTGAAGCTCGAATTCTTCGTTTTTATTTTGAGTATGTAGTTTCCCTTTTTAATCTGAGAGGCCTCTATTTTCAGAACACCTGATTTTGTTGTATTTATACCCTTTGCAACAGTTTTTCCATAAAGATCTATCATTAACCACTCAATATTTTCATTATCCTTTATGTTTGGCAAATCAACAGAAAAACTGTTTTCTATCGGATTAGGATATACTATGATTTCTTGTTTATTGCCCAATCTCTTGTTTGAGCTTTTTTCATTTATTTCTACTTCTATGATCTCACTATGTGACGTGGCTTCTTCCATGTCATTGAACACTTCAACTAAGTAGAAGTATTTATTCACTTTATCAAAACCTTCAGTTGTTGTGTCTACAAAGCTTTGAGTGTTTTTGTCTACTGCTGCTATTAGGTCTTCTTTATTTTTCCTCTCTATATTTTCTTTCGACGGAGACCTATATATTCTAAAACCTTTCTCATTAGTGGCATTATCATTCCACTGTATTTGAATACTTTTTTTGTTGTATTTCGGTAGTGCAAGAAGTTCTGATGGGAAGTTTAGTTGTGTTGTTCCAAATATTGTTTCGCTTTCTGTTTCTCCAAATTCATTTATTGCAATTAGCTTGTAGTAGTATCGTGTACCATCGTTAAGCCCACTGTCTACATAGCCTCTATGAGCTCCAAATCCTACAGGATCTTCTATTCGCTCGAAACCTATATCTGAACTTAAAGATCTGTGTATTTGGTAAGAGTTAGGCTCTTCTACCTCGGTAAAATCATGATCCCATAGTAAAAGTACATGCTGATTAGTGGTTGTAAGTACTCTAAAGTTTTGTGGCTTACCTGGAAACCCAAAATTATTGATAGAGGCTACTTCTGAGTATGGTGATGACTGCCTTACCCCTACTACTCTAATTCTATATTGATAGGTACCTCCTATGGTAAAGCTGTTATAATCATTATATTCTATTTCACCGTACGGTAGGCAGTCTATGGTATTAAAAAAACCAAGTTCTGTATTCGCTCTCTGGATTTCTATTCGCGGTTCTGATAAATCGTTTTCTAGTAATTGGTTCGGTAACTCCCATGTCAGTATCGTTTGTTGCATTTCGCTAATATTAGCTTGCAGGTTGTATGGGGACTCATATCTTTTATTAGATTTTTTACCATTGATTTTTAGCCATGCTTTTTGAGTAGTAGGGTTGACTTCTCCTCTTGCATTGATTTCTCTTGCATTCCCCCCTAAGGTTTTTGTAGACCACTTCCACTGTGTATTATCATTGTAGCTAGCTCTGACACTTACCCAGTATTTTCCTTTGGCTAACCTCATTTCTTTTTTAAAGAGAAAGTTTTGTGTGTATTTTTTTGTTTCTACAGTTAGTTCACCAGTATTGGGCTGATATTGTTTGTTCAGTATTATTCTTTGTTCGTTGTTTTTTTCACTGGTTATGGTTAGCCAAACTTTTGTAGGTAGTATATTCAGGTTATTATTTTTCTTCCCATTTACTTTTAGCGTGTTTATAGTCCACTCTTCTCCATTTGGTATATTAAAGTCATCTAGTAAAATAAACTCATTATTTATTACTGGAAATAGGCTGTTATCAGTAAGTGTTTGATCAAATAAGAGATCGTTTTCTACTACGTTTACTGTAAGTGATCTTAGAATATATTTTTCTCTATTAGCCAACCTGATTATTACCCTTGAAGTTCCTACTTTATCTAATAGTGGCGTTATGGAAAGCAAGTTGTTTTCTAGTGTTACGCTTACAACAGAAGGGTTTTGGTTTTCTACAATACTGTAGTTTACTTCTCCCTCATCATTACTTATAGCTACATGTGAAATATCTTTAAGTAAGCTATGGCTATTTTTCGTTATTGTAATATCTTCTAATGGGTTTACTATGGTGGGTGCTTGTTCTACTGACCCTTGAAAACCAGAAATAATTCCTGCTCCATGTGTAGCAACTGCAAAGAACCCATCTGATGATCTGCCATCCATCATGGTTATGATGTTATCTCCTATTACTTCTACGCCTTCTCTTGCCCAAAATGTATTGTTTCCATTAATGCTGTGCGTAGAAAAAAGCCCTGAAGAAGTTCCTGCAAAGTATTTTGTGCCAAGATCTGTAGTGTGAATTGTAAACCAGTTAACAGCTGGTCCTACCCCAGATCCGTCAGGGTTTTCTTCTAAGTTTCCACTGATATTTGTCCAGTCTTCACCTCCATTAGTAGTAGAGTATAAGCTTATCGTATTGTACCCTTTTACAACTACAAATATTTTATTAGCATTTGTCTTATCTACAGCAATACATCCTATAGTTTTATTATTTGGAAAGGTTACACCTGTTATTTCTTCTATATTAACTCGTTCCTGGTATATGTTCGTTACTTTAAAAACTCTTCCTTTAGTTGTTCCAAAAAATAGTATGTTTATTGGAACTTTAGATATTGCTATGCTTTCTATACTTTCCCCATTTTGAAGAACTTCTTCTACTCCATTAAGCAACTCTTCTTCCGCTACTCGGTTTCCACCTATCATTATGTGATCCAACCTAAAATCATTATTGTTAGTTAGATTAAATCTGATAATCCCTCTTTCTAAAGCAGCATATATTTCATGAGATCGCTGGTTGGGGTTAAAAACAATATGAGGCACAAAAGGTGCTTTTGATCCATCTCCTCTATAATACTCTTCTGATGGCATTCTAATCCACCTTGATCTATCTATCATGACCCCTCCTTTAGAAATATGATACAGAGATTGATTTGTTGAAAACACTGAATTACCGTCATTGCTAAATGTGCAATGACCCCCATCTCCTCCAAGAAGTTCTGTCCATGTTGTTTCTGGCGAATTAGTATTTGAAAGCCAAGTACCATTATCTTGAAACCCTGCAACAACTACCTGCTCTGTTCCAGTTTTAGGAACTGCCACGGAATATGCTTGGGTAGTTACATATCCGTTGTTTATTGGAAAAGTTGATACCAAAATTCTATCAGGGTTATTGTTTAAGCATTTGTATACTCCCCCATCTGTAGCAATAAGCATTTTACCTGGATCAGAAGGAAAAAAGGCAATATCATGAATGTCTACATGAAGTACTGGAGGTGAAACTATTGTAGTTTGACCTCTAAATTCATTACTAAAGTGAACTAGTTGTTTATTCCCTAGAAATATTTCATCTTGAACTCCTAAAGGGCTTCCTGGTTTTACCTTAGCAACCATACTGTAAGATTTTACCCCTAAGAATCTATCTCTATCATTTTCTCCTGGAGGATCAACTCTTCTCCACTGACCATTCAGGTCATTATCCCAAAAGAAGGTGTGGTATCTATAATCGCTTCCTGAAATATGAGAAAAAAAGTGTACTCGCATTTTCCCAGTTTCTGGCGCGCATATAACGGTTCTATCAAATTCACTAGGAAAGTCTAGAGCATATTGTTCTCTGGTAGGCGTTATGTTTTGCCATGTGTTTCCTCCATCTTGTGACCAAAAGAAACCTGTTTCTTCAGCTAAATCATTTCTTTTTTTAGATATGGTTGCAAAAATGAAGTTATTCATACAAACCACATCTGTATAGTGGTCATTAGTTGAAGGTTCGATAATACGCTCCCATGTTTGACCCTGATCTGTAGATCTGGCAATTCCTTTGTCTGTAGCCACCCAAACATGACCCGTTGAAGGGTTTACGGTTACCTTCCAGCAAATATCAAAAAAACCATCATTATACGAGTTAGGCGTATTGAGTCTGGTCGCCATGAGTGGTTGCCAGGTTTCTCCATTATCTACTGATTTATAAACTCCATTACCATAAATGTAGTGCTTTGCAGAACCATATCCTTCACCCGTACAATAATACCAAATGTGTTGAAAGTTTCTTCTTGGGTCTTGAACTATTCCTGAAATACTTCGCTCATCTCCAAACTCTGTTTGCTTTGACCAGTTTTCTCCTCCATCTTCACTTTTCCAAATTCCTCCTGAGGCTGAGCCTGCAAAAAACCTATTTTCATTGTTTTTGTCTATTGCTATTGCTCTCGTCCTACCACCAATGTGCCCAGGGCCTCTTTTGCTCCATAAAGAAACTTCCAGGTCTAATGCCTGAAAGTTTCTGTTTCTTGCTTCAGGTATTTTTGATATAAATTTCTTTTCAAGAAGTTTTTGATTTTGGAAGCTTTCGGTGCTGATACTATCACTTTGGTTGAAAGAAATAGCTGGTTGAAAGCTAAGTAGAATGATAAAGTTTACTATTATATGCTGGAAGAAGTTTCTCATGGCTGGTTGGTTTAGTCAATTAGTTTAACGAGTAACTTTCAATGAAAGTTTTACTTTATATAGACAAAAAAGTTAAACTTTGTTAATATTTTGCTTAAGCCTATTTTTTATTTGAGCTATGTTTTTTAGCATTTCTAAATGCAGGAGTGGTTTTTTTCTTTAATTTATACAGATGTAACTAATTAATTAATAGTTATATTTTTTTGAAAACGTCTTGAAGTGGCAAAAATCACTTAACAAGAAGCCTAATATTTTTATTTTTGACTCTGTTTCAGTTTTTAGTATATGATAGATGGTAATGTTGTTTTTTGGGTTTTAATAGGCTATTGCAGTTTTATCTTCTTTATTTCATACTTTACTTCTCGAGGTGCTACTCTTAGTACTTTTTTTAGTGCAAACAAAAAGTCTCCCTGGTTTTTGGTTGCCTTTGGAATGATTGGGGCAACTTTGTCAGGTATCACTTTTATATCAGTCCCAGGCAGTGTTAAGGTTCAGTATTTTAGTTACCTTCCAATGGTTTTTGGTTATGTGTTGGGCTATGCTCTAATTTCTAGTTTTTTACTTCCCCTTTATTATAAATTGAATGTAACTTCTATTTATACCTACTTAGAAGAAAGGTTAGGCTTTTGGGGGCAAAAAACAGGTGCATTTTTCTTTTTGATTTCCAGGGCAATAACAGCATCTCTTCAAATTTATATCGCCGTTACTGTTTTGCACTTTTTTGTACTGAAAGACCTAGGCATATCTTTTATTCCATCCTTGCTTATCATTCTTATTATTGTCTGGCTTTATACTTTTAGAGGAGGCATCAATACGGTTGTCTGGACAGATGTGTTACAAACTGTTTTTATGATTTCTACAGCTATTGCTGTTGCTTATTTTATTATACAGCAGTCCTCTTTATCTTTTAGTGAGGCTCTCGTAAAGATTCAGAACAGTGGCTATTCAAAAGCTTTTTTTTGGGAGATCGGCGACAAACACAATTTTTTTAAGCAGTTTTTTGGAGGTGTATTTATTACGGTTGTAATGACTGGTTTAGATCAAAGTATGATGCAAAAAAACCTCACTTGCAAAAATCTGAGTGCTGCCCAAAAAAACATGTCTTGGTTTAGCATTTTGCTAGTGTTTGTAAATGTGCTTTTTCTTTTTCTAGGAGCTTTATTACTGCTTTACTCCAATCAAATTGGTGTTATTCTTCCTGAGAAATCAGATCTAATTTTTCCAATGTTGGTAAAAAACCATATGACTGGGTTTTTAGGTATTCTATTCTTGCTTGGAATCTTAGCAGCAACTTTTTCGAGTGCTGACTCAGCGTTTGTTTCATTAACCACCTCTTTTTGTATTGACTTTTTGGATTTTGATAAGACCAAAACAGGAGAAGCTTTGAAGAGAAAAAAGCGAATACAAGTTCAGCTTTTAATCACTGGTTTTGTATTTATAGTTATTCTCATTTTTAAGTTTCTGAATCAACCCAGTATTTTAAATGCACTATTTACAGCTGTAGGTTATACCTATGGACCTATACTCGGAATGTTTTTGTTTTGCTTTATTTTTAAGAGAAAGGTAAGAGATGGTTTTATCCCTATTATTTGTATTTTATCCCCAGTTATAACTTTTATTTTGGATTTTTATTCTAAAAGTCTTTTTGGTGGGTATGTCTTTGGTTATGAGCTAATATTAGTGAACGGCTTGATTACTTTTTTAGGACTACTTTCTTTAATTATTTCTAAACCAAAGTCATAAATATTAAATACTTGCTTGACACTCTTATTTACAAACTTTCTACAAAAGAGTCTTCATATTTGCAGTATGAATTATCTTATCGTTGGCTTGGGTAATATTGGTGAGAAGTATGTTCTAACAAGACATAATATTGGGTTTATCGTAGTAGAATCCATTGCACTAGAAAAGAAAATAGACTTTATACAAGATAGACATGCTTACGTATCAATGGTAAAAAACAAAGGCAAAAAAATATATATGATTAAGCCTACAACATACATGAACCTTAGTGGAAAAGCAGTAAGGTACTGGATGCAAAACTTAAAAATACCAATAGAAAACACCCTTACTATCGTTGATGATATAGCGCTTCCTTTTGGTAGTCTTAGATTAAGAAAAAAAGGATCTAGCGCTGGACATAATGGATTGAAAGACATAGAAGACAAACTTGGGCATAACCAATACCCCAGGTTAAAATTTGGCGTAGGTAATGATTTTCCAAAGGGAATGCAAGCAGAGTATGTACTATCTAACTTTTACAAAGAAGAGCAAAAAGAACTGCCTCAATACATCAAAAAAGCAATAAGCATGATTTACTCCTTTGCATCAGTAGGAGTTGACAAAACCATGAGCTTATACAATGATTAGTCACTAAGTTGCAATAATTCTTTACTAAGATCCAAGGAGTTAATAACAGATAATAACTCTTGATAAAACAACTTATACTCTGAAAAAGAAGGTAACGTATTTTGTAGTGATAGTACCTGTTCTTTAGTTATACTACCAAGATGGATTAAACACTCTAGCAAATCCAAAGGAATATTTACAGGAAAGTCTGTCTTTAAAGTAGTATTAGCATATTCAATATCTGAGTGATGGTTTTGCGGTTTAAAACCAATAACAAAAACGCATATTAGCTTTTCTATCCCATCAACAAATGTTTTTTTAAACTGGAGTTGTATAATGGATTTAGAAAAAACTGTTTCATAAAAAAGCAAAGGGGTATGGTTGTTTTTTGCTGGAATTAAATTTAAAGCCTGTACTAATGATAACATATTTAGCTTTTCTACAACCATTTCAGTATCTGTGATAGCGTAAGGCAAAACAGATCTAAAAACTTCAAAATCAGAAGTAAATGATGATGCCTGATATTTACTTTTTACCTCTTTCAAAGCATAAAGAGTAGGGTACGTTGTAATCCAACTAAAAGGAGAAGTGTTCCCAAGGGCAATTTGAATAACATTTGGCCTTCTCTGATCATACCAAAGCGAAGTACTTTTTCTATGGCTATCAAAATACCGAATAGAAAAACCTGTACCTATTCTTGTTTTATACTCAAACTCTTCTCTAGAAAGTTTTTCGCAGTGCTTTGGTAAGGAGAGTAACTTATTTTCACTAAAAGAAAAAGTATCACTTAAAGAACTAGCCTCTACAATTTCATTTTCATTATAGAAATAGTAGCCTAGTTCTTCCAGATCACTTTTAGACTTTAGTAGCCCGCCTAACCATTTGGGAGTGTTATTCATAATACATTAAACCCTAAGCATTACTTAAAGTTAATAAAAGAGGTTAATACTCATTCATTTTCCCATGAAAGATTTACCTGATGGAATGCTTTTATTTCCGTTTTAAACCGTTCTATTAGAGATAACCTCACATCAATTTTAATTTCACAAGAATCACTAAAGTTTTGTTTAGCAATAGTAAGGTCAAGCGTATTAATCAGATACATGATTTTATCCAAGAAAGTGTAGTCGAAAGTAAGGAGACACCGCTGGCTGATAAACTGTTTTTTAGCTTCTTGTTTTTCTAAAGCATCTTTTGCAGCCTCTCTGTATGCATGTATAAGGCCACTAACACCTAGTTTTGTTCCACCAAAATATCGCACTACAACAACTAAGGTATTCGTTAAGCTTTTAGATCGAATTTGATTAAGAATAGGAGCGCCAGCAGAATTACTTGGCTCACCATCATCAGAGGCTCTAAAAACCTCACTCTTTTCACCTAGTATAAATGCGTAGCAGTAGTGTCTAGCATCAAAAAACTTTTTTTTTAAAGAGGTTAAAGTATCTTTTATGTCCTCTTCATTGGCAATGGGATATGCAAAAGCAAAAAACTTGCTTCCTTTATCTTTATAAAACCCTTCTGTATTGTTTTCTATTATATAATATACATCCTCTTCTTGCATAAGAAAACTCTTAAGTTACTCAAAGGTATCTCTAGCAAAATACTATATAAATTTGCAGATAAAATAAAGTCACTAAATGTTAGATATAACAATAGTTGGAGGTGGAATAGTAGGCATAGCAACTGCTTTACGATTGAAAGAAGTAAGCCCTAATCTTAAAGTAGCT
This sequence comes from Bacteroidia bacterium, assembly GCA_030425505.1. Lineage (GTDB taxonomy): Bacteria > Bacteroidota > Bacteroidia > Cytophagales > Flammeovirgaceae > JAUIAB01. The sequence goes on from JAUIAB010000010.1 coordinate 59,149, forward strand.
GTACTTGAAAAAGAAAAAGGCATAGGACAGCATCAGACAGGGCATAATAGTGGTGTGATACACTCAGGACTATATTACAAACCAGGAAGCCTAAAAGCAAAAAACTGTATTGAAGGATATAACCAACTAATTGATTTTTGTGAGAAAGAAGATATTCCTTTTGAGCTATGTGGAAAACTAGTAGTGGCAACTAATGACCAGGAAAAAAAACAGCTTAATATACTTTACGAAAGAGGAATACAAAATGGGCTGGAAAAAATAAAAAAAATATCTGGGGAAGAAATTAAAAACTATGAGCCTCACTGCTTTGGGGTAGAAGCAATACACGTTCCATATACAGGGATAATTGACTATAAAGAAGTAATAAAAGGCTATGCTAAGGTTTTTCAGGAAAGTTACCAAGGGGAAATACATCTAGGTAATTATGTTGAAAAAACAGTTAATAGAAGTAGTTACTTAGAAATAGTAACTAATAAAAAAACTTTTAAAACAAAGCTTTTAGTTAACTGTGCAGGGTTATACTCAGATAGAGTAGCTCGCGTTTCTGGTAATAAGATAGACATTAGAATCATCCCTTTTAGAGGAGAATACTATAAATTAAAAGAAGATAGAAAAGGTCTGGTTAAAAATCTGATTTACCCAGTACCTGATCCCAATTTCCCTTTTTTAGGAGTTCACTTCACCAGAATGATTAATGGTGAGGTTGAAGCTGGGCCGAATGCTGTATTTGCTTTCAAGAAAGAAGGGTATCGTAAAACAGATTTTTCTTTCAATGAGTTTTTCAATTCTATCACTTGGCCAGGTTTTCAAAAAGTTATTTTCAAATATTGGCAAACAGGAATGGGAGAACTTTACCGCTCCATTTCAAAATCAGCCTTTACAAAAGCTTTACAAAAGCTGATTCCAGAAATAACCTCTAGTGACTTAGAGTCAGCAGAAGCTGGCGTAAGAGCACAAGCTTGTGATAAAAGGGGAGGCCTACTTGACGATTTTAAAATAGTAGAAGATAAATTCGGAATACACGTTTGCAATGCACCCTCACCTGCTGCTACCTCCTCTCTTTCTATCGGAAAAACAGTGGCAGACATGGCTTTGAAAAGAATTCTTTAAATTAGGTAAATATTTATTTCAACTAACAAAAACTCCTTTCAGGTATTAACTAAAAAGGCGAAAACCGAAAAGCCTTAATAGAGTAGGTGTTCAATAAAATTTTTTTGAAAATGAAGTTTTTATACTTTCTATTATTCACGTTCTTTTTTCTATTTATAATTAAAAACTCTAATGCACAAAATATAGGCTTTGGACATAATGGAGATGACTATAGAAACCGGGGAACTAATGGAGCTTATTTGGGCTATGATGCAGCAAGGTCGGTAGAATGGGGTGAATCATCTGATCAAAATAGCTATTTTGGGTATAAGTCAGGGGGAAGAAATGGGGGGAATAATAGAGATGAAAGTTACAATACCTTTGTAGGAGCTTATTCAGGGTATAACATCAATGGAGGGGACTACAATGTAATCATAGGAAAAGATGCAGGTAGAAATATTGCAACAGGAAACAATAATCTATACCTAGGATCCTATGCAGGTTTAAACAATGCAGATGGTAGTGAAAATATTTTTATTGGTTTTCATGCAGGAGAAAATGCCAATGGCTCTAATCAACTTTACATAGCTAATTCTAGTCAAAATAACCTTATCTATGGAAGGTTTGATCAGGGAAGATTAGGTGTTTCAACTCAAAGTCTGTTAGAAACACTCAATATCGGAGGAGCTTTAAAATTAGGAAATACAGGAAGTAATAACTCTGGTACTATTCGTTGGACAGGGCAAGACTTTGAAGGTTATAATGGAAATGCATGGCTTTCTTTAACAGCATTCAACCCAACAAATCAAGGCGAAGGAAACTTATTTCTTGGACAAGGTACTGGTAGTACTAATGATGGTCAGTTTAACACCTTTATTGGTGCAAATGCCGGTTTAAGTAATACTGAGGGTGCCAATAATACTTTTATAGGATATGATGCAGGAAAATTAAACAGTACAGGAAGGAATAATTTTTTTGCAGGCGTTAATTCAGGAGAAAATAATACTGAAGGAAGCGATAATACTTTTATTGGTCTAGCAGCAGGGCTTTTGAATGGAACAGGTTCTAATAATACTTTTTTAGGAAGATCAGCAGGAGGTAATCATAGAGATGGAAATGGTAATGTTTTTATTGGTTATGAAGCAGGCTATAATGAGCAAGGTTCTAATCGGCTTCATATTACTAATAATCAGAATAACACCCTCATTTATGGTCAATTTGATCAAAATAGGGTAGGTATAGCTACTACCAGCCCTGGTAACACGCTTGATGTAGCTGGGGGCATAGACATTAATGATTACATACGCCATAATGGCGATGAAAATACATATATAGGTTTTAGAGCAAATAATGAGATTATACTAACAACAGCAGGTAGAGATGCAATTACTGTGAAAAACGATCAAAAGGTTGGTATTGGAAAGTTGGCTCCCGTTTATAAATTAGATGTAGCTGGCGCTATTAGCACCAATGATTATATATATCACAATGGTGATGGAAACACATACATAGGCTTTCCTGAAAGTGACGAAATTAACATGGTAACATCAGGAGGAAGTCGCTTGAGAATTAAAGCAAATGGTTATGTGGGAATTGGCGATTCTTCTCCATTGGAAAATTTAGAAGTAGCAGGAGCAATAAAATTAGGCAATACAGGAAACAATAACTCTGGCACTATCCGCTGGACTGGACAGGACTTTCAAGGAAGACTTAACGGATCTTGGGTATCTCTTACCAATGATAGTGATGAGCAAAACCTTAGCATTGATGGCTCTTCTCTTAGTATTAGCAATGGCAATACTGTTGATTTGGCTGGGTTAAGAGATGGAGATCAACAAACTTTAGAGTTTAACGATAATAATGAGCTTAGCATCAGCAATGGTAACATAGTTGATTTAAGTTCTCTTCTCGATGGCGTAGAAGATGCAGATTCTGATCCAAACAATGAGCTTATTTCACAAATAGAACTTAATGAAGAGCTACAGTTATCTATAACTGAAGGAGAAAATACGAGCAACGTAGACCTTAGCCCTATAAGAGATAGCTTTCAAACTGGCTGGGAAATAAGTGAAAATAATGTTCTTTTTACAGAAGAAGGTAACATAGGAATAGGCACAAACGATCCTACTTCTAAACTAGATATTAATGGTGGTGATGTATTCTTCAATGGACAAGTCATTAGAGATGAAAATGAAATTACTGGCGTTTATGCCAAATGGTTTTACTCTAAAGGAGCTTTTAGAGCAGGTGGTAGTAATGGCAGCCCCTGGAGAGATGAAAATGTAGGTCTTTTCTCTTTTGCTGTCGGGAGAGGCACTAAAGCAAAAGGAGAATATTCCTCCGCTTTTGGGGCTCTAAATAATGCTTTAGGAGATTACTCTAGCTCATTTGGAAGAGAAAATACAATTACCAGAAGTGGTACTTACAGTGTCGCTTTTGGGTTCGACAATACAATTAGTAATACCTATGCCACCGTTTTTGGTAGACGCAATATTGTAGCTGGTAGAAATGCCGTGGCTTTTGGAGATAATACAGTTGCTGAAACCTATGCTTCTATAACTATCGGAAGATTCAACCAAATACAAGCCAATGATCTAGATGAAAACAGACCCTATTCCCCTAACTCTTGGGAAGAAGAAGACTATTTATTGGTAGCAGGAAATGGAACAGACGAAAACAATAGAAACAATGCTTTAACCCTATACAAAAATGGTAATTTAGAAATGAATGGAGCATATCCTTTTGATAATCCTAATGGAGAAATAGAATTGCTACCAAACCAATTTTCTTGGAACTCTTCTAGAGGCTATGTACGCCTTAACGCTCTTGCCTCTTCAGAAGAAGAGCAGCCTGGGTTTGGCTCAATTGCAGCAGGAAGACAAACAACAAGTGAAGGATGGTTTTCTGCCGCTTTTGGCGACAATGTATCTTCTGAAAATAGGGCTTCTTTTGTTATCGGTGCATATAATGAATTAGATGAGGAGGGCAATCCTGGAAATGATCAGCTTGATGATTATATTTTTGCAATTGGAAATGGTTCTGAAGGAAGAAGGGCTAATGCTATGACTGTTTTGAGAAACGGTAATACAGATATCAATGGAAATGTCACGGTTGAAAACCTTATCAATAATTCTGATAGGAGATATAAAAAGAATATCAACAAGCTAAAATCAATATCTAAGTTAGGTAAGCTGAACGGGGTACAGTATAATTTAAAGAAAAGTAAAGATGATAGGCTTGAGTTTGGTTTTATTGCACAAGAGATACAAAAGGTTTATCCTAACCTAGTATACGAAGACAAAAAAGGCTATTTGGGTGTAAATTATATCGGTTTAATACCTCTACTTACTGAAGCTTATAAAGAGTTGAAAAAAGAGCTAAAAGATAAAGATGATAAAATTACCCTCCTAGAGAAAAAAGTGGAGGATTTGAATAGTAGAAGAGACCAAAACCTAATATCTCAAAAAGCACAATTATTCCAAAATAAGCCTAATCCATTTACAGAAAATACAATTATTGAGTTTGAGTTGCTTCAAAATACCCAAAAAGCCGAATTGTATATTTATGACATGAGCGGTAAACAGCTAAAAACATTTGTTATTGACCAAAGAGGAAAAGGAAGTGTTGAAATCAATGGAAGAGAACTGAAAGCAGGTATGTATCTGTATAGTCTTATTGCAGATGGAGAAGAGATTGGAACAGAAAGGATGATTCTAACAAGACAGTAAATAAACTATAGAAGGATTCATTTTTTATAAATCCTTCTGCAAAAATATTCACAAGTTATTATTGAGTTGAAAACCTTGCCATTACAGGTCGATGGTCAGATACCAGATCTGTATAAAGATCATCGCAGACATCAAAAGTAAGAGTAGATGTAGACTGTAACCTACCAAACAGCTCATTGGTTATTAATATCTGATCGATGTGACTGGGGTAGGAAGGATAAGACCACCCAGAAGAAGCACCCTGAGCTATTGGAAGAGTAGCAAACCGATAGTTTGCACTATCATCTATAAAGTTTTTGAAAACATTATCTTCAGGGTTAATTTCAACTATCTCATCATTAAAGTCTCCTAAAACAATAACATTCTCTTCGGCTAAGTTTTCATCAATATAGCTTTTTAAAAGACTGGAAGCTTCTCTTCTTCTTTCCTGACCATTATTACAACACTTCAAGTGAATATTGATAAGTTTAAATTCGATACTGTTTTGGTGTCTAAAAGTCATCATTATAGGCGCTCGAGGAAAAGCATAACTATCATCTGTGTATAAAGGGCTAATTCCTCCCACAGGGGTTATCTCAGATGATTTAAACAAAAATCCCAAATCAATAGAAGTTTGATTGAAAAATGTTCCACTCCAACCACTTAGCTTATTTTTCAATTTCTCAAAAGAGGCTTCATCATCAATTTCCTGAAGAGCAATAATGTCAGCATCTAGATCATTTATGATATTCATAGCAGCATCTATGGTCAGGCTATCAGTTAGAGGAAAGTTTTTTACATTCCATGTTACTACATCTAATGTTTGAGGGGAAACTTCTTTTATGCAAGAAGAAATATCAAGAGAAAAGCTTGTTGGAGTTTCATCATCAGGAATTCGTTGAACATTATTTTCATCCTCTTTGCATGAGTTAATGCTTATTTGGAGAGTAATTAAACAAAAAATAGATAAAAAAGTCTTTTTCATAAATGTGAGTTTTGGTTTTTACTTTGCTTTTACCAGCTCTACTCTTCTATTTTTTCGCATTCCCTCTTCTGAACTATTTTCCGCAATTGGCTTTTCTTGCCCCCAACCAATAGCGTTAAGACGATCAGGGTTAATGCCTTGTTTTACAATTGCTTCTTTTACTGCTTCAGCTCTTTTCTCTGATAATAACTTGTTTTGTACAGGAGTTCCAGTATTATCTGTATGTCCTTCAATATTAAGTTTTAGAAATGGGTTTTCCTGTAATAGCTTAACTATTTCTTCGATATTTCCATACGATTCTTTAGATAAAGCAGCCTTTCCTTTTTCAAAGTTTATGTAAAGAGCAATTTTCCCGTCTCTATTTAGAGAGTTGAGTAATTCGCTAGCATTAATATTTGATTTTGGGTCGTCATTTTCAATAACTGCAACACAATAACTCTCTCCATTATTATATACCTCTACAATAGCCCAGTATTCTTTTCCTCCAGAGTTAAGCTTATAAGAACCATACTGAAATCCTTGATAAACCTTTTTAACCCCGTGTCTGGCAATATTTGCAAAATATACTCTTAAAAGCTGCTCAGGTTGAGGTTTTAAAGCTACATTATCAGATTTAAATTGATATTGGATATATGTTTTTCTACCTGTAATAGTAGTTTGATCTACATCACTTAAAGGAAACTCCAATTTATCTTCATTAAACTCCCTGTAAATAACATCAAAGTTTTGAGCTTTGTAAAAAAAGGGGCTATTGTAAGACTGTGCTGAAGATTGGTGTAATTGAAAGAAACACACAATCGTCAGAAGAAGGATAGCTTTATTATATTTTTTTAAAAAATTCATTTTTAAGAATTTTGTACTAAAGTAATAACGGCATAAAACCCAATCTATTGATTGATGAAGATAACAAAAAGGTTAGTTTTATGTAAGTTATAGCATAATGAAACAGACCATATCTGATTTAAAATTGAGACACATACGAAGTAATGATTAAAATGTGTACCAAACAAACTAGGCAAGTCACAAAATTTAAACAGATGAAACTTTCATATTCCTATAAAGCTATTCCCCTAATGAAATAATATTAGTAAATAAGCGAAAAGCACCTGAAACCCCTGCAGGAAATTGTCGAAAGAAGGAAATACCAGTATATACATAATGTCCCTTACCATAGGAAGCGATAAGTAGTGCTCCATCTTTTTGAGACTCTCCTTTATCATTCCATCGCAAAATAGGAGTATACTCATCACCCCACTTGTCAGGAAAGTACAAACCTCGCTCCTGAACCCAATCTTCAAAATCTAGTTGTGTTATTTTATTAGGGTAATTAAGCACAGGATGGTCTGGTGCTAAGAAGGTAACTTTACTATTTTCCTCCGTAACCCTATCTCTGGAAAGCTGTAATGTATAAGGAGAGAATTGATCTGTCTTCAAACGAAAAGAGGTATTGTATTGAATCACAAGCGTTCCTCCTTCTTTTACAAAGTGCAGCAGCTTAGGCATCATAAAACCAACCCTTTCATTTGTGTTCAAAGCCCTAATTCCTAAAATAACAGTATTATAGTTATGTAAACTTTCTTTAGTAATATCATTTTCCTCCAGGATATCCACTTCAAAGCCAATACTTTTTAAACTTTGTGGAACTATATCTCCTGCACCTTCAATATAACCTATTTTAAGAGACTTTTTCTCTAGGTCAATGTAAACTAGCTGCGTAGAAGCCTCAGGAAAATATACCTGATGTGGAATATGGTCATAAGCAATTTCATTTAGAGAATAGTCAAAAGTATTTTCTCCTGAGCGAATAGAAGCTTTAAGGAAGCCGTTCGTGGGCTTGTTTTTTGGTGAAAGGAGTGTTTTAATAATAATTTCATCGCCTTTTTTTCGCAAAGAAACTGGAAAACTTTCTGGCTCTATACGCCATCCTTTAGGGACTTCCAGTTTTAGCACACCATTGAAATTTTCTTTTCCTGCTTTTACTTTCAACTCTACTACTTGATCTTCCTTGCTAGTAAATAGTTTTGCTTTATCTTGAAAATTAACAAATACAGGAGGTGTAATGACAAATGGGCGATATAAACCACCTTTTACCGGATCATTCCATTTATAAATCAGAGGAATAGAATAAGTAAAAATCTCATTATCAATACTTAAATCAATTTCAAAAGAAATTGCAGGATCTGATTCAGGCTTACCAATCAGCAAAGGATCGTCTACTTTATACATTCCCAAGCTACCTTTTTCTTTAATCCAATAAGGTTGTGAAATTGGAAGATCTGGAATTAAATAAGAAAATTTAGGGTTGAAATTTTTATTGTAAGAAAGCACTTCATTTAAGTTATGCTCTGCACTAAGTTTTGAAGAGACTATAGATATTACTTTTATAGGTGTAGAAGTATTAGTTCTATTAAGTACCTCGAACTCTACTTGAATAGAGTCACCAGTTGTGCCAGAGTAATCATTAGCCACAGCTTCCAAATAAACCCCTGCACAGTCTTTAATTAACTCATTCACTTCAGCTATTTTTTTATCTTTCCAGTACCTCTCTTCCAGCTTATCAAGCTCTTTTCGGAGTTCTATTAAAGAAGGAATATTCTTAGAAGGGTTATCTATAGAATAGTTAGCTTCTATTTTAGATACAAGAGCTTCTACCTTTTTACTGTTCTTTACCCTTTTCCAGGTAGTTTCAATATCATCAAATAAACTTTTATACGCTTTTTTCCCTTTTTGATGTTCAAAAAACTCTAAATGTGAACCCCTGGTAGGAGTAGCTCCAAAACCTTGGCTTTTATGCTGGCTTCTGGAAAAGGCTGCTATTTCATTCATAGAAAGACCAAGACTTGAGTTATAGGTTCCAATATCTTCAGATACAACATTTTCATCTTCAGCAGAGATTTCTGGATTCCACCATCTACCTGTATTGGTAACTATTCGTGTTGCCTGCCAAGGTTTTACCCATTTTAGCTGCTCTGGGAAAAACTTTTCATCTGCTGCTTTTTCAAAAGCTTCAATACCAAGTAATGCTGATGAAGTATGATGGCCGTGCCCAGCCTGTTTATTGGGAGGAAAACGCAAAACGATAACGTCAGGTCTTATCTTTCGTATAACCCAAATAATATCTGCTAGGACTTTTTCTCTATCCCAAATTTCAAGAGTTTCCTCACTAGTTTTAGAATAGCCAAAATCATTTGCTCTAGCAAAAAACTGCTTACCACCATCTATCCTTCGGGCAGACAAAAGCTCTTGTGTTCTGATAATTCCTAACCCTTCTCTAATTTCTGAACCAATCCGGTTTTGCCCCCCACTACCTCTGGTAAGTGAAAGATAGGCTACGTCTAAAAGCTTTTCATTGGCACAGTAAGCAATAAACCTGGTATTTTCATCATCAGGATGTGCAGCCAGATACAAGACAGATCCTAAAACATTAAGTTTTTGAATCTTTTGAAAAATCTCAGAAGAAGTAGGCTGACTTGTCTTTTGTGCAAAAGATGAGTGGCAAAAGATGAGTGAAACGAAATATAATTTTAAGGTGGAGAAAAAACTAAAATTTGACATGTTATAATTTAAAAAGTTAATAATACTGTAAAATTAACTTATATGTTTTACGTGATGAGCAATAATCAAATGGAGCTCTTCAAAACTAACCATTGACTTTTTTTAATTCTGAGTCTGTTTCTTTTGCCAGTGCATTAAAAACCATTTTATCCATCCACCCTGGAAAAAATTTATTTAACCATACGGTAAGTACTCCCTGAGAGGTTAAGACTAGAAACTTTTTCTTTTTTCTTGTAGCCTTGTAAATGTATTTTGCGCAAGTCTCTGCACTCATCATCTTATCTTCATTTCTGGGAGACTCTTTTTGAGAAGAACCATCTTTGGTTAATGAATGCTTTCGGATATTGCTTGCTGTAAAGCCAGGGCAAGCCGTTAACACATGAACTCCATCATACAAAAGTTCTGTTCTTAATGCTTCCAGAAAACCTTGTAAAGCAAATTTAGAAGCCGAGTACCCCGTTCTTGCTGGCAAACCTCTAAATCCTGCAATAGAAGAAATGCCTATAATAGAGCCTTTATTTTTCTTTATTTCTGGTAAGCAAGCTTTTGTTGCATATACAGCTCCAAAAAAATTAATGTCCATCAGTTTTCGAATTACCGATAGATCTAAGTCTTCAAAAAGGGCTCTCATACTAATTCCAGCATTATTGATAAGAATATCTATTCTACCAAAAGACTGTATAGCATAATCAGCCATTTTAAGGTTATCTTCTTCCTTACTCACATCCCCTTGGAATATAGCTAAATCATTAACCCCACTGTTTTTCAGCTCTTTTGCTGCTTCTAGAAGCGTATTCTCATCTCTACCAGATATTAGTATTTTAGAACCAGATAAGCCAAAAACTTCAGCTAAAGCTTTGCCTATACCTGATGATCCTCCTGTAATAACGACAACTTTATCTTTCATTAAATAGTAAGGTTTAAATACTTCATTTGTACATTAGTATTAACAGGTATTTGTTCAATTTTATAAAATAAAATTAAATAAAGTAAACTTGTTTCTTGATACCTACAAATGGTTTACATACTCAAAAACCAAACTAGCTACTAGTTTTTCTGCTCTTTTGTCAATATCATATTTTGGATTGAACTCAGCAAAATCAATAGAGATCACCTTTTGGCTTTGATAAATAACTTCTAAGATAGGTCGAACAATATCTGGAGATAGTCCATTTCCATTTGCTGCACTAACACCAGGAGCAAATGCGGCACTAAAAACATCTATATCAACGGTCAGATAAACATGATCTACTTTCTGAATAAAGTCAAGTGTTTTTCTCTGTATTTTTTCAAGAGTGTTCCAATTAATTTCACTGTTCAAAAAGTAATTTACTCCTAAAGCATCTGCTTTTTCAAAAAGTGACTTTGTATTTCCAAATTTTTGTATACCTAAGCACAAATAGTGAAAACCTTCGTTTGTTCGTTTGCAACCATCAGAGATTTGGAGAAAAGGAGTTCCAGAACTTGTTATCTTACTGTAGCTCCTCAAATCAAAATGAGCATCTAAATTAATAATACCAATAGCTTCTTTATTACTCAAATAAGATCGAACACCCTTGTAATGCCCATATGCTACTTCATGTCCACCGCCAAAAACAACTGGTTTGAATCCATTATCTAAAAGAAGTTTTATTTTTTTGGCAAGCATTCCCTGAGCATCTTCCAGTAAGCCATTAGAACAAATTACATTTCCGGCATCCCAAATACTCAATTGATTATGAATAGGAAGATTTGTCAGTGATGATTTAAGTATATCTGGTGCTTCAGCTGCTCCAACTCTACCTTTATTTCTTTTTACACCTTCATCGCAGCAAAAACCCAATAGTGCAAAAGCTGTATTGTTTTGTTTCGGGATTTGTTCAGGTTGTGATAAGTCTAAAAACTGAATTACTTCATGCCACCTTTTACTATACCCTTCCTCTTCTGTATCCAACCTACCTTTCCATATATCTTTGTCAGGCTGTTGATACATAGAATCTATTGTTTAGTGCCATTTTTCCAAATGATGTAAGGCTTCATCTGACCTTGCTGATATAGTATTTCTCTAAAGTCATTGGTAGGGAAACCAACTATATCTCCTAAAAATCCAGGGTTTAGAATGCCTCTATCTGATAGCTTTAATGCCTTTGCTGCTCTAAATGTTATAGCAGAGAAGGTTTCTGCTGCAGAAAGTTTTTGATATGCACTCAAAAGAGCTGCTTGCGTCAGCAAATCTCCCATGGGTGCAGACCCTGGATTCCAATCTGTAGAAATGGCTAAGATTCCACCTTTATCTAAAACTTGTCTGGCAGGTGCAAAAGGAATACCTAAACCCAATGAAGCTCCAGGCAATACATTTGCTACAACACTACTTTGGGAAAGAAACTCAATATCTTTTTCAGAGCTTGCTTCCAGATGATCTGCACTTAATGCTCCTACTTCTACCGCCAGCTTAGATCCACCACTTGTAAACTGATCTGCATGAACGGTAATATCAAAGCCTTTTTCTTTTACAGAGTGAAGAAAACTTTTACTATTCTCAACTGAAAAAGCCCCATCTTCTACGAAGATATCTACCCTATTAGCAAGCTCTTTTTCTTGAACTTGAGGTAAAATTTCATTTTCTACGTAATGTAAATACTCAACTGCATTATTAAATTCTTTTGCAGGAACGTGAGCAGCCAAACAAGTTGGTATTAAGTCAGAAGAGACTGTTTGATTTGCTCTTTTTATTGCATTTAAACATTTTATTTCACTTTCCAAACTTAAACCATAGCCACTTTTTACTTCTATAGTAGTAATTCCGTTTTGTAAGTGAGTTTTAGCTCTTTTTTCAATCAGGTCTACTAAATTATCTTCTGAGGAAGCTCTAGTTTTTTCTACTGTTTCGTAAATACCACCTCCTTCTTTTAAGATTTCGGTATAGGTCTTCCCTGAAACTCTTAACGCATAATCCTTAGCTCTAGATCCAGCCCAACAAATGTGAGTATGGGCATCAATTAACCCAGGTAAGCCTACAGTAGGTTTTTCCAAGTAGTCAATATCAGAGCTATCTACTTCGCTTTTCAGCTTGGAGAAAGTATCAACGGCTTTGATGATGCCATTTTCAACTAATACGCCCCCATCAATAATTATTTCTAATTGATCATCACTTATCGCTCCTTTCAGAGGCAACGATCTCATTGTGATTAGCTGCGAAAAAGGGCCTATTAATTTTTTTTTATTCAAAAAGATAAATACTATTTCAATTACTTAGTTGTCTCTTCTACTCTATCATTACTTGGGATATTTAGACTATGCTCTTCTGCACACTTTTGAGCAATTTCATATCCAGCATCAGCATGCCTAAATACGCCCATGGCAGGATCATTAAAGAGAACTCTCTTCAAGCATCGCTCTGCTTTTTCTGTACCGTCAGCAACTACTACCATTCCAGCATGCTGGGAGTACCCCATTCCTACACCGCCACCATGGTGAAAAGAAACCCATGAAGCACCCCCTCCCGTGTTTGCCATAAGGTTGAGCAGTGGCCAGTCTGATATGGCATCTGAGCCATCTTTCATAGACTCCGTTTCTCTATTAGGTGAAGCTACAGAACCACAATCTAAATGATCTCTTCCAATCACTATTGGCGCTTTTACTTTTTTGTCTCTAACAAGTTTATTGAATAGTAAACCTGCCTTTTCTCTTTCACCCATACCCAGCCAGCAAATTCTACTAGGTAAACCTTGAAAAGCAACTCTTTTTTGAGCATTTTCCAACCAATTAATAAGATGCCTATTTTCTGGGAAAGCTTCTATTAAAGCTTTATCTGTAGTGTAGATGTCTTCAGGGTCTCCAGACAGAGCTACCCACCTAAAAGGTCCTTTTCCTTCACAGAAGAGGGGTCTTATATACTCAGGCACAAAGCCATGAAAATCAAATGCATTTTTTTCTCCACCTTCTTTAGCAAACTCTCTTAGGTTGTTTCCATAATCGAAAACCTTGCTCCCTTTTTTTTGCATTTCGAGCATGTAATGAACATGCTGAGCCATACTTCTAAGAGAAAGTTCTTTATAGTGTTTTGGGTCTGCTTTTCTAAGCTCCAAAGCTTCTTGATAACCTAGTTGGTGAGGGATATAACCATAAATAGGATCATGCGCTGAGGTTTGATCTGTTAAAACTTCAGGAGTAATATTGTCCTCCAAAAGCTTTTGCAGTACATCTACTATATTTCCTACAAGGCCAATAGAGACTGCCTCTCCTTTTTCCTTAGCTTCTAATGCCCAGGAAACCGCTTCTTCGTAACTTTCTGTTATTCTGTCGATGTACCTGGTATCTAATCTTTTTTTGATACGATCCGCATCTATATCTACCCCTAGAAAAGTAGCTCCAGCTATAGTAGCAGCTAAAGGTTGAGCGCCCCCCATTCCTCCAAGCCCGCCTGTTACTACCAACTTATTTTTTAGAGATCCGCCAAAGTACTTCCTTCCGCAAGCAGCAAAAGTTTCGTAAGTACCCTGTAAAATACCCTGAGAGCCTATGTAAATCCAACTTCCAGCAGTCATTTGACCATACATGATCAAGCCTCTTTCCTTCAAGTTTTGGAAGTTTTCCCAATTAGCCCATTGGGGTACTAAATTGCTATTTGCTATTAAAACTCTTGGGGCTTCTTCATGCGTTCTAACTACGCCAACTGGTTTCCCCGATTGAACGAGCAAACTCTCATTGTTTTCCAGTTTGAGAAGTGCCGTTATTATTTGCTGTAAAGACTCAGGGTTTCTCGCAGCTTGCCCAGTGCCTCCATAAACTACAAGTTCACTAGGGTCTTCAGCAACTTCCTGATCTAAATTATTCAAAAGCATGCGAATAGCAGCTTCTGTTTCCCAAGATTTTGCATTCAATGTAACATCAGTAGGCGCAAAATACCTTGGATGTGAAGCGTACTTATCTAAAAAAATACTTTCAGACATATACTTTGGTTTTAATTGCCTCTTAAATTGATATGTTAACTATTTCAAAAGTAATCTCTCCCTTTGGAGCTTTTATTACTGCCTTATCTCCTATTTTTTTACCTAACACTCCTTGACCAATGGGCGACTTAATAGAAAGTTTATTTTCTTTTAAGTTGGCTTCTTCTTCAGAAACTAACGTATAGGTAACTTCCATCCCATTCACTTTGTTTTTAAGTGTAACTTTAGAAAGAATAGAAGCTTTTGAAGTATCGATTTTTGATGCATCAATTACTCTAGCATTGGTAACAAGCTGTTCTAATTTAGAGATTTTCATTTCTAATAAGCCTTGGGCATCTTTTGCTGCATCATACTCTGCATTTTCACTCAAGTCACCTTTATCTCTTGCTTCTGCGATCTGCTTTGCTATATCAGATCTTCCTTTCGTTACAAGCTCGTTAAGCTCATTCTTTACTTCTTCTAGTTTTTCTTTTGTAAGATATGTTATTGACATAGTTCTATCTTTCGCTCTTAAGTGTACCCTAAAAAATCGGACTACAAAGTTATCATTTTAGATTGAGTTTGTTCAATATGTTGTATTTTTTGCTAAAAGAATCAATGAAATAGATTGTCTATTCTAGCTTCAAATTATAACTTCGATTATTAAAAGATGTTTTTATAACATCTTATTCAAAAAACTGTTATTTAAATAAAAAAATATGTCGAAAACTGCTCAACTTCATTTTGATGGTAAAGTTTATGAACTCCCTATCGTAGAAGGCGTAGAAAATGAAAAAGCTCTAGATATAAGTAAACTTAGAGCAGAAACTGGGTTAATTACTTTAGATCCTGGGTTTAAAAATACAGGTTCAACGACTAGTTCTATCACTTTTTTGGACGGGGAAAAAGGAATTCTTAGATATAGAGGGTATTCTATAGAAGATTTAACGGAGAAGTCTAGCTTTTTAGAAGTTGCATATCTTCTAATATATAATGAACTGCCATCTAACGATAAATTGGAGAGTTTTAAGCAGTTGATTACAGAACATACTTTGGTTCATGAAGATATGAAAAAAATATTTGATGGGTTTCCTGCTTCAGCTCATCCTATGGGAGTTATGTCTTCGCTAGTGAGTTCACTAGCTGCTTTTTACCCTGAATCTTTAGATCCAAATATAAACTCTAAAGTGATTGATCTTAATATTATCCGGTTAATAGCAAAGATGCCAACCTTAGCTGCATGGTCGTACAAAAATGAAATGGGTCATCCTGTAAATTATCCTGACAATAGTCTTGGTTACGCTGCAAATTTCCTAAAAATGATGTTTTCGCTACCAACTGAAGAGTATGAAGTGAATGCTGTAGCCGCAAATGCACTAGATAAGCTTTTAATTCTGCATGCTGATCACGAGCAAAACTGTTCTGCTGCAACTGTGAGAGTAGTAGGCTCTTCAGAAGCGACATTATATGCCTCTATAGCTGCTGGTATCAATGCATTGTGGGGAAGATTACATGGTGGTGCCAATCAGGCTGTAATAGAAATGCTTGAAATGATTAAAGCAGATGGTGGTAATGTAGAGAAATACATCAAAAAAGCTAAAGATAAGAACGACTCATTTAGATTAATGGGCTTTGGACATAGGGTTTATAAAAACTTTGATCCTAGAGCAAGAATAATTAAACGACATTGCGATGATGTTTTATCTAGTTTTGGTATTAAAGATCAAACTTTAGAAATAGCTAAAAAGCTAGAGGAAGTTGCTTTATCTGATGAGTATTTTGTAGAAAGAAAGCTTTATCCAAATGTGGATTTCTATTCAGGTATCATTTACAAAGCTTTAGGAATTCCGACAGAAATGTTTACAGTTATGTTTGCTTTGGGTAGATTACCTGGGTGGATTGCTCAGTGGAAAGAATTGAGAGAACATGGTCAACCAATAAGTAGACCCAGACAAATATATACTGGAGAAACACTTAGATCTTATAATAAGTAAAATTTTATTGTTCTGACTCGAATCAATTACTATTAAACCATCGTTATAGCTAGATAAACCTAATCTTTTCAAATAGTATGAATATTACCCAAGATATAAATACAGAACTTGAAAATATTGTCCAGCTTAAAGACAAGATAAGTAGACGGATTAAGAATAATGAAAACTATCTTGAAGAAAAAAAGGAGCTTAAAGATCTTGAAAAGCTTTTTTCAGATAAATACAATAGTTTTTTAGAAGAAGTTTTCTTTGAAGTATATGATGAGTTATGCCCTGATTCTGAAAGTAGAAAGCCAATTGAATATGTTCCAGGTTTCAATACTTCTAAGTCAAAAGAAATAAATGGCGTAAGTGTTGAGGTTGATGATTATCCTGGTGAAAACACTAGGTTAGTTTTGTTGCCAAGCCCTTTAAGGGTAGTTTTGAAAGTAGGAGATACAGAAGAAGAAGTCTGGTCAACAAATAAACTTGGTGTTTCTTGACTTAAATTTTAACGAATACTCAAAAGTTAAATAAAAACCAATAGCTAAATTTGTACCTCTTATTCTGGAAAATTGGAGGTTTTATTTTACTTTACCCACTTATTAATTTTTGTATCTTTCGTATATCTTTTTTTTGATATACCTAAATCCTTAATAAAGTACTTTTTTCCTTCTCTTCTTTTTAAAGTTTCTTGTGGGATAATAATAGGTTTAATCTATAAGTATTATTATTCAGGAGGGGATACATATGTTATTTTTTCAGAGTCAGTTGAGCTTACTAAACTTTGTTTCAAAGATCCTAAATCTTATTTAACTTTTTTTTTAACATCTTCGCCTGATTTTGTTTTTGAGACTACCTTAACTTACCATCAACCTCGAATTGTCTTTTTTGCAAAACTTTTAAGTGTAATTAATTTATTTACCTCTAATAATTATTGGATAACAGGGGCTTATTTATCTCTTTTTTCTTTCGCTGGTATATGGTTTTTGCTCTTGAGATTAATTAAACTAGATAGTAGCTATAAACTTCCTTTTATTGTTGCTTTTTTAATTTATCCATCATTTGTTTTTTGGACTTCAGGTATCATCAAAGAAACAATTGCAATTGGGTGTATTTCTTTTAGTTTAGGGTTGGTTATTAATTGGTTTGAGCGTGGAGAAAGAACAGCAATAAAAATAAAAAGCATCCTCTTTTTTATTGTTCTTTTATTAACCCTTCAAAAAATTAAGTACTACTTTTTTGCTTCATTCAGCGTTGCTTTTATTCCTTACTTCTTTTTACTGATGTTCCAAAATCTAAAAATTAGAAAAAGCTTTTATAAGTACAGCCTTATTTTAGTTGCTTTTATTGGCGTTGGGTTTATGGTTACTTTTTCTCATTGGAATCTTTCTTTAAGTCGAGTGTTAGAAATTATTGTTCTCAATAACCAAAAAATAGTACAATCAACAGGTTCTACTACAAACCTTATACAATTCTATGAGCTAGAGCCATCTTTAATTAGTATTGTAAAAAACTTCCCTATTATTTTTATTGAGGGTATTTTTCGCCCTTTTGTATGGGAAAAAGGAAATCTGCTAAAACAAGTTGCTGGTTTTGAAGGGTTAGTATTAGCAATAGCTTTTGTATTATCTCTTTACTGTCTAGTGAAAAAGAATACGTTAAAAATCAAAAAGCCTGGTATACTATGGGCAATGATGGTTTATTTTTTTATTAATGTTATGCTTATAACGGTAGCATGTCCAAATCTAGGAACCTTATCAAGGTATAGGTCTTGTTATCTTCCTTTCTTAGTTTTTTTAATTTTAATTCCAATTTTCAATAAAGGAAAACAAGAAGAGATAACTAAACAGTAAAAAGGTGTTCTTTTATATTATCTTTTTCAATTTTTCCATCTTTTAGCCTAATAACTCTATTTGTCATTTTGGCTATGTCGTCTTCGTGAGTGACTATTATTATTGTTTTACCAGAGGAGTTTACTTTTTTGAATATTTCCATAACCTCATAAGACGTAGTTGTGTCAAGTGCTCCAGTAGGTTCATCTGCAAGTATTACTTTAGGTTCTGCTATAAGAGCCCTAGCTATTGCTACCCTTTGTTTTTGTCCACCAGAAAGCTCTGAAGGGTGATGGTGAGCCCAATCTTTTAATCCCACTTGTTCTAAATACTCTAAAGCTTTATCGTTTCTCTTCTTTCTACTTACATTTTGATAGTAAAGGGGTAAAGCAACATTTTCCATTGCATTTTTGAATGGAAGCAAATTAAATGATTGAAAAACAAAGCCCAAAAAGTGATTTCTATAAAAAGCTGCTTTCTTTTCAGACAAGTTTTTCATTAAAGTATTGTTCAAAATGTATTCTCCACTATCATAACTATCTAAAATTCCTAAAATATTTAGCAGTGTAGATTTTCCTGATCCAGAAGAACCCATTATAGAAACAAACTCTCCTTGATCAATTTCCAGGTTTATACCTTTTAACACATGAAGAGATTGATCACCAACTCCGTACGACTTATGAATTTCAGAAAGGGATATCATTTAAAGTGATTTTTTGTAATGTAAGAGTACATTTTATGAGTAAAAGTTACAAAAAACTTTTGTTACAGTTTTTGCAAACTCCTGTAATTAAAGTATGTGTTTCTTTTTTTGTAAATCCCTTTGGTAAAACATATTTCTCGTTATTTACTTGCTCAACACAAAAAGTTTCACCGCATGCATCACATTTGAAATGTATATGACTATGACTATGGTTTTTTGAATCACACGAACTACAAAGGGCATACTTTACTGTGGAACTATCATCTAAAACCTTGTGTATTAGTCCTTTTTTCAAAAAGCTTTTCAGTGTACGATATACTGTTGCCCTATCACAGGTACTGTTGACTTTTTCTTGTATTTTTTTTTCACTTAGTGCAAAAGAAGAACTCAAAAAAACAGTAAGAATTTCAACTCTGGATTCTGTTTTTCTTAAACCAACACTTTGGATTAACTGATCTGTGCTTTGCATAATTATTTTTTTTCTTTTCTCCCAAAAAGAGAAAAGTGCACATATCTTTTTGGATGTTCTCTCAAATCCGTAAGTAAACTATCCAGACTTTTCAAGCTTTGGTTAAGATTTTTATAAAGCTTATCATCCCCTATTGCCTTTCCTAGAGTACCTTCCTGTTTTTTAATAGACTCAGTGATTGCATTTAGATTATCAGCTGTATTTTTAAGAGATACAGAAACCTCGGCAATGGGAAGTTGCTGTAGTGAATCACTGAAGTTCTTAAAATTAGATACCATAGGGTTAATCTCTTTTTGCAGTAGAGCCAAATTACTAGTTATTGCTTCTACATTTTGTATAGTTTTTTTCAAAGTATTCTTTTCCGAGGCTAAAAGGCTATTTAATGTCCCTGTAGATTGATTTAAGTTCTTCATTGTAGACTTAATGCTAGTACTCATTCCTCGATAAGCAGAAACTAATAGCTTAATTGAATCAGCTACTCCTTCGAGACTATGAATTATAGGTGTTGCTTTTTCTTCAACTAAACCTAGTAAACCATGATCAATTTTAGATTTTATTGTATCTCCAGGAGAAAGCACCCTTCCTTGAGTTAAGTTTTCCAGCTCAATCATCTTCCCTCCCAATACACCAGCATCTTTTAAGATAGCTTCTGCACTACTTTTAATTTCAATGTCTTCATCTATTTCAACTTCAACTAAAATATCATAGCTTTTCTCCTGGCGAATAGAAATTCTACTTACTCTACCTACAGAATGACCCCTTACGGATATAATATTAGAAACCTGAAGACCATCTACTCTATTATATTTTATATAGTAGGTAGAAGTAGAAGAAAAAAAATCAATTCCTTTAAGGAAGTTAAACCCAAAGTACAAAAGAATACCTGCAACAATTGTTAAAAGACCTACTTTTACTTCTTTGGAAAACATATACAATTTTATATTTTAAAAACAAAGCCTACTCAATATGAGCAGGCTTATCAAACAATGATTTTTAATGGATACCTATTCTTTATCAATAGATATCTATATCTACATCAGGGTACTTTTTCTGATACGCCTCTTTTTCTTCGTCGCTTACCTTTGAGTCCCTACAATATAAAACTGTTATTGCACCAGAGTCCTCTAAAGGTTTTAAGGTATTAACTTTAGTATCTGTAAATATAACTATACTCAGTTTTTCCAAAGTACTTAAAGGATCTAGTGAGTTAACTTCAGTTTGTGAAAACGTTAACTCTTCTAAGTTTTTTGTTTTTTGTAGCGATGCTAAATCAGTTATTTTAGTATTAGATATATATAAGGTTTTTAATGATTTTAATCTTTTCAAATAGGATAAATTAGATATGTTGTTATTATTTATGTCTAAGTATTCTAGTTTTTTCAGCCTTTTTATAGGTCTTAAATCAATAACTTTTGTTTTTCGAAATTGAAGGTCTTTAAGCTTTCTCAACCTTTTGATGGGTTTTAGATCATCGATTTTTGTGTCAGAAAACCGAAGCTCCTCTAAGTCTTTTAAATCCTTAACTGGCTCAAGAGAAGTTATTTTTGTGTTATCAATTGACAAGGATTTAAGATTAGTTAAATTAGATAGCGCACTAAAATCTTTAATATCTGCTTCAAACAAATCTAATCTTTCTAGCTGAGTTAAGCTTTTTAGCTCATCCAGGCTTTTAAAGATCATCCCTGAACAAAAAAGCTCTTTAAGGTTTGCATGGGAACTTAAAGGCTTCAGAGTAGTAACTTTAGTATAAGCCAGGTTTAATGCTTCTAAGTTTTTTAGGTTCGATAACGGAGTAAGATCTGTTACATCTGAGTAAGAACAGTCAACTGATTTTAAGTTAACTAGTTTAGAAATTGGTTCAAGAGACTCAATGTATCTGGAGTCGCCAAATATGTCAAAACCTGTACATTCAATGCTTTCAATTTTATATATATTATCAAGAGCTGTAGCATCAATAGGATCTTCCACTCCTGATGCATCTTTAAAGCAAGATTTCCATTCGTCAGAAAGTCCATTCCACCAATCAATAGTGAGTGGATTTTGCCCAAATGAAGTACTAATAGAAATAACTAACCCAATGAATATGGTATTAAAAAATTTCATGTTATGAATTATTATTTTTCCTTAAATAACAAAATGCATACCATAAAAAACATAACACATATTTTTTATGGTAATCAGTAAATTTAGTATAAAAAGCTGAGTTTTCTAATTTTTCCAGCCGTTATCTCCTTTTAAATCAACAAACTGAAATTTGCCCATACTTTTTTTTGTTATCTTCCCACCTTCCTGTTTATCTATTACAACCATTTCCTGATAAGACTGGTTTCCGACTGGTATAACTAACCTACCCATAGGTGATAGTTGCTCAATTAATGCTTTTGGAACAAACGGAGCTCCTGCAGTCACTAAAATTTTGTTAAATGGTGCTTGCGTTTTCATTCCTTTTGAGCCATCTCCTAAAAAAACTTTTGTTGGATATTTGAGTTTTTTAAGCAAATTCAAAGTTTTAGAGAAAAGCTTAGCATTGTACTCCATAGAGTATACATTTGCTTCCATTTCAACCAACACACAGTATTGATATCCTGAACCAGTTCCTATCTCTAGTATTTTTTCTCCTTTTTTGATATCTAATAGTTGCGTCTGATATGCTACCGTATACGGCTGGGATATTGTTTGTCCTTCTCCTATTGGAAAAGCTTTATCTTCATAGGCGTGATTTAAAAAAGCACTATCCATAAATAAATGCCTTGGTATTTTGCCAATAACATTACAAACTTTTTGATCTGTAATGCCTTTTTTTTCCAAAATTTCGACTAAGTTTTTTCTTAGTCCCTTATGCTTGTAGTTATCTTCCAATGCAATCAAAATAACCTATTGTACAAACTTAGCTCAAAAAAACAGCACTTAGTTTATAGGATTAGAGTAACCTGTTTTTTAATTTTAGAATCTTAAAACAAAATTATAGATTAATGAAGATGTCAAAATTAAGTTTAAAAAGAATATTATTTATATTCATTTTACCTCTCACATTACTTTTTTCTTGCTATAACAAAAATGGAACGGACAAGGTAGATCTTAAAATAGACTACGAAAAGTACCAGCTTTCCAACGGTTTGGATGTGGTTTTGCACCAAGATGCCTCTGACCCTGTTGTTGCAATTGCAATCTTATTTCATGTAGGCTCTAATAGAGAAAAACCAGGAAGAACAGGTTTTGCTCACTTTTTTGAGCATATGCTTTTTCAAAAGTCAGAAAATGTTCCTCCAGGGTTCTTTTTTAAGAGAATAAATGAACTTGGTGGTACATTTAATGGAGGCACATGGCAAGATGGAACTATTTATTACGAAGTTGTTCCAAAGGATGCTCTAGAAAAAATGCTATGGATGGAATCGGATCGTATGGGTTTTTTAATTAATGCTGTTACAAAAGCAAGTCTAGAAAATGAGAAACCTGTAGTAAAAAATGAAAAAAGGCAAAGAAATGATAACCAGCCGTATGGACATACTAATTATGTTATTAGTAAAGCGCTTTACCCTGAAAATCACCCATATAACTGGCAGGTAATTGGCAGTTTGGAGGATCTACAAAATGCTACTATTGAAGACGTAAAAGAGTTTTATAACAAGTGGTATGGACCAGATAATGCTACTATAGTAATTGCAGGGGACTTTGATAAAGAGGAAACTAAGGCTATGGTAGAGAAGTACTTTGCTGAAATTCCATCCAAAGGAGAAGTAAAAAAGATATCTCCAAGACCGGCTAAGTTGAATGAAATAAAGAAATTATACCACGAAGATAATTTTGCTACTCTGCCAGAGCTAAGAATGGTTTATCCAACAGTTGAAAACTTTCATGAAGATGCTTATGCTTTAGATATTCTTGCAGACCTACTTTACAATGGAAAAAGAGCCCCTTTTTACAAAGTACTTGTTGAAGAAAAGAAGTTAGCACCTCAGCCAACAGCTAATCATAGCACTAGTGAGTTAGCTGGAACTTTTACTGTTCGGGTTAGAGGTTATGAGAATACTGATCTGGATGAAGTGGAAAAAGGAATAAATGAATCTTTTAGCCGATTTGAGAATAAAGGGTTTACAGATAAAGACTTGAATAGAGTTAAGAATAGCCTTGAAACAGATTTTTACAATAATATCTCAAGTTTATTTGGAAAAGCATGGCAACTAGCTTCTTATAATGAATACGCAGGTTCTCCGAATTATATATCAGAAGATATAAAGAAAACATTGGCAGTTACGAGAGAAGATGTCATGAGAGTATACAATAAGTATATTAAAGACAAACCTTTTGTTTTAACCAGCTTTGTGCCAAAAGATAAGAAAGAGCTTATGGTGGATGGATCGGAAAAAGCTGATGTTGTAGAAGAGGAAATAACTGAAAATACACAAAAAGCATATGTAGAGAACGAAAAAGACGTTAACCTTAAGAAAACCCCAAGTAAAATTGATAGAAGTAAAGAGCCCGAGCTTGGAGAGACTCCAAAACTTAATCCTCCATCTATTTGGACAGCTAAAACATCAAATGGAATTGATGTTTATGGAATTAAATATAGTGAGCTGCCACTTGTTGAGTTTAGCTTACAATTATTAGGAGGTCACTTGTTAGATAATCCAGAAAAAGTTGGAGTAGCTAATCTCATGACTGATATCATGATGGAAGGAACTGCTAATAAGACTCCTGAAGAATTAGAGGATGCTATTGGTCAGCTTGGTGCAACTATTAGGATGTCTACTTCTAATGAATATATTACACTGGAAGCAAATTGTTTAGCAAGAAACTATGATGAGGTTTTAGCACTTGCTGAAGAAATCCTTTTACAGCCAAGATGGGATGCGAAAGAGTTTGAACGAATAAAGCAAAGTACTATTGCACAAATACAACAAAGAGAAGCTAATCCTAATGTTATTGCCGCTAGTGTTTTTAATAAATTAATATATGGTGATGATCATATCTTTTCTAAGCCTATTATGGGAAGTGTAGAATCTGTCACAAGTATTACGCTTGAGGATTTGAAAAGCTTTTATGAAAATTATTTCTCTCCTTCAGTTGCCAGTTTTCATATTGTAGGGGATATAGAAAAAGAAAAAGCTATGAATTCTATTAAAGGTTTTGAAGAAAAATGGAAAGGTCAAAGCTTTGATATACCAATTTTCGCTGTTAGTTCTCCAGAAAATACCCCAGCTTTATACTTTGTGGATGTTCCTGGAGCTAAACAGTCTACTATAAGGATTGGTAGAATAGCACCTTCGAGAAATAGTAAAGATTATTTTGCAGCTACTGTAGCCAATAATCGGCTGGGTGAAGGAAGTTCAGGAAAGTTATTTCAGGTACTAAGAGAAGAAAAAGGCTACACTTACGGAGCTTACTCTTATTTAGTTGGTAGAAGAAACACTGGTGCTTTTGTAGCAACCTCTGGAGTAAGATCCAATGTTACACTGGAGTCTGTTGAAACATTTAAGGAATTATTAGAAAACTACGGGAAAGAGTATACAGATGAAGATTTAAATATTACAAGAAACTCTATCGTCAAAAGTAATACAAGAAGGTTTGAAACTATTGGAAGCTTGATAGGTATGCTGGAAACAATTAGTACTTATCAATTACCTCTTGATTATATCAAAAAAGAGGAAAATGAAGTAATGAACATGAATCTATCACAAGTAAAGAGCTTGATTGATAAATATATAGATCCAAATAACATGATTTATGTTGTTGTTGGAGATGCTAAAACTCAACTAGAAAAGCTTGAAAAAGCTGGATTTAAACCTGTTTTGGTGGATAAACAAGGAAATGCTACTGAAGCAATTTAAGCTCTTTCATTGCTTTTTTTAACTTTATGTTACGTGTGAAACAAAATAGAGATATTTGATATCTCTATTTTGTTTTAAAATTTATAATATTGTTTGGCATTAACATTATTGGAAATAAAAAAGAGTGTTTATTATAACACCCTTGTTTGATAACAAAATATTAATTTCATAGCTTAAATGTAAACAGGACTCCCTTTCTAAGGGGGTCTTGTTTTTTTTTTTTGCGGATACAATATAAGGAAAATTGTTTTTACATGCAATTTTTCGCTAAAAAAACTTTAGTAAATAGTTTTTATAAAACACACTATTTTTACTTGAAAAATATAAGTTAAAATGAAAAATGTTTTAATAATTGGTGCTGGTGGAGTTGGAAGTGTTGTTGCGCATAAATGTGCTCTTCTTAAAGATATATTTTCAAAAATAGTACTAGCCAGCAGAACAAAAACTAAATGTGATGTAATAGCTGGGTCTGTGAAGCAAAAAACAGGGGTAGAGATACTAACCAATCAGGTTGATGCAGATAACCCCGCTGAAGTAGTTGCTTTAATAAAAAAGCATAACCCTTTTTTGGTGATTAATGTTGCTCTTCCGTATCAGGATTTACCCATAATGGATGCCTGCTTAGAAACAAAGACCCATTACTTAGATACTGCTAACTACGAGCCAAAAGATGAAGCTAAGTTTGAGTACAAATGGCAATGGGCTTACAGAGATAGGTTTGAGAGAGCGGGTATAATGGCACTACTTGGTTGTGGATTTGACCCAGGAGTTACTGGTGTTTTTACAGCTTATGCTGATAAGCATCATTTCGATGAGATTCAGTATTTAGATATTGTGGATTGTAATGCTGGGGATCATGGTAAAGCATTTGCAACTAATTTTAATCCAGAAATTAATATTAGAGAGATTACTCAAAAAGGTAAATATTGGGAGAATGGTAAGTGGATAGAAGTGGATCCATTATCTATTCATAAGCCAATTGAATATCCAGAGATTGGTAAGAGAGAATCTTATTTGCTTTTTCATGAAGAGTTAGAGTCTTTAACTAAAAACTTTCCATCTATTAAAAGAGCAAGATTTTGGATGACTTTTGGTCAAGAATATTTAACTCATTTAAGAGTTTTGCAAAATGTAGGAATGACCAGCATAAAACCTATTGATTTTGGTGGTACAAAGGTTGTTCCCCTTGAGTTTTTGAAAGCTTTATTACCAGAACCCTCTTCTCTAGGTGAGAATTATAAAGGAAAAACTTCAATAGGATGTCAAATTAAGGGTATTCAAGGAGGAAAAGAAAAAACCTATTATATCTATAATAACTGTGACCACGCTATGGTTTTTGAAGAAATAGGTGCTCAAGCTGTTGCCTATACTACTGGAGTTCCTGCAATGATTGGTGCTAAAATGATGATAGAAAATAAATGGATGAAGTCAGGAGTCTATAATGTGGAAGAGTTTGATCCTGATCCGTTTATGGATGATTTAAATAAGTTTGGCTTACCTTGGAATGAATTAGTAAATATTGAGTTACCTCATTAGTAAGATATGCTTTAAGGCGATTCAATAGAGTGGATTGCCTTAAAGCTTTCCGTACCTTTTGAGATGCTTCTTTTCTTTTATAAATACTTTCAATATACATATCTTTAATTTCTGGAAAAAGATGAGTGTTTCCAAGTTAAAAGCAAGCTTTAAGAGTTTCTACTTTTCTTTGCACGAACACATAAAGTTTTTTAGAAATGGATATAGCAATTCTGGGTATTGAATCTTCATGCGATGATACATCTGCTGCTGTTGTGCTAAATGGAAAAGTAATTAGTAATGTAACTGCTACTCAAGAAATACATGAAGAGTACGGAGGTGTAATTCCTGAATTGGCTTCTAGAGCACATCAAAAAAATATAATTCCTGTAATTGAAAAGGCTTTAAAAGAGGCTTCAATAAAGAAAAAAGATATCTCTGCAATAGGTTTTACGCAGGGACCAGGGTTAATGGGATCATTGCTAGTTGGTGGATCTTTTGCTAAAGCCTGGGCAATGGCTAAAAATATTCCTCTAATAGGAGTTGATCATATGAAGGCGCATGTTCTTGCCAACCTGATTGATAAACCTAAGCCAAGCTTTCCTTTTTTATGCCTTACGGTAAGCGGAGGTCATACTCAATTAGTTGTAGTAAATGACTATGATGATATGAGAGTAATTGGCCAAACCAGAGATGATGCTGTAGGGGAAGCTTTTGATAAAGCAGCAAAGATGCTAGGTTTACCTTACCCCGGGGGGCCTCTCATTGACCAGCATGCAAAGTCAGGAAACCCTCATGCTTTTGAGTTTCCTATAGTAAAACTGCCTGACTTAGACTTTTCATTTAGTGGAGTTAAAACTTCTTTACTCTACTTTTTGAGAGAAAACACAGAAAAAAATAAAGAGTTTATTGCCCAAAATTTGAATGATATTTGTGCCAGTTTTCAACACACTTTGGTGCAAACCTTACTACATCAACTAAAAAGAGCTGTCAAGAAAGCAGAAATTAAATCTATCTGTTTAGCTGGAGGAGTTTCTGCTAATTCCTATTTGCGATCTACTTTACTTTCTGAGGCTGAAAAAAATAAATGGGAGGTGTTTTTACCTGACTTTCAGTATTGTACAGACAATGCTGGAATGATAGCTTTTACAGCATATCATCGCTTTTTAAAAAAGAATTTTACTTCTTTATATGTTCACTCAGATCCTAGGTTAGAAAGCTTTAGTATTTAGATATGTATTCATTTAGAAGCCATCATCAAAACCATCCTCATCTCCTTCTTCTTTATTATCTTTTTCTTCATCGTCACTTTTATCTTTGTCCTCTATAATTTCATCTTCAAGTAAAGTCTCGTCATTGTCTTTCTCCTCTTCCTTCTTCTCCCCTTTATCATCATATAAATCTTCTTCAATAATGGAGTCATCTAAGCCTCCACCGTCTACAGGGTACTCTGACTCTAATGGTGTAAAATTTAGTTCAAACTCTGGTAACTCTGTGTAGTACTTAAGGCGATACCTATTGACAAAAGCCACAACTTCAGTGCCATCAGTAGGCTTTAAATCTCCTTTCCCTTTTCCCAAACTGGCATTAAAGTCTGGGTTACTTGTCAGGCAGCCAATATAGTTTTTTTGAAAAGAGAAAAAGACCCAGTTGTCATCATCTTCAAATAAGAAGATTTTAGCCTCGTAATTATTTTCTGACTTTGGGATTTCTATGTGGGCGTTGATCTTAACATCCCCTTCGTTACCAAACACTGAAGTTAAATGTACTTTTCCTTCAGAATAAAATGCTACCGCTTCGTCTGACCACAAAAGTTTTGTTTCAGAAAGCAAGATTCCGTTTTTAAAAACCTCGTAAGCAGGTATTGCCAAGTTTAAAACTTTAAGAGCATCTTTATCCGAGAGTAATTGTATGACGCTTTTTTTCAATACTTCATTACTGGAAGGCAAATCTGTACCAATAACTTCTTCGCTAGCTAACGTAAACAAAAGCTCATTCATCAACTTTTTATCTGAGGAAAAATCTAATAATAGAATGGTACTGTCTATACCAAACCTAAAGTTGGAGTAATCTGCTTTTCCTACTACTCTCAAGTTTACTGGATCTCCTTCCTTATTGGATATCAAGTTGTATTCTCCAAAAGCTGTTGTAGCATTAGTTTCAGGGTAATAATGAAGTTGATTTCCTTTATAATAAATATCTGCTAAAACTTTTTTAGGCTTTATAGAGTATTTTTTTTCGATATTATCGTATGACAAATATCCATTTGCTTCCATCAAAGGAGTGCTGGTTTTGATTTCAACTTTATGAGACATAAATAGAGAGAAAATACTTTTTGTAGGGTCGTTTAAGTAAATTCCAGTATGCAAGTTCAAGTTATCCTCATAGGATCTTAATTGTTGGTTTATTTCAATGGATTTTATTGAGTCTTCACCTGACTTATTAAACTCAAACCAAAAACTATTATTCAGAGTCTCCCTTAGCCTGGCCTTACCTCTAAAGTGCATATTTTTATCTTTTCCGACCAGCTTAGTGTTTCCCGAAAACTCAAGCCCATTATCAATAGCTAAAGGGTTTTCTTCTTCTATAACACTATAAGCTCTAGATTCAAATACGTTCAATAAAGGGTTTTCTTTATTTTCTTCCAGTGTAAGAATTTTGAACTTCTCTATTTCTATTTTGGTAGTCTCTAAAATATCATTGACATAATTATAATATCCATTTCCCTCAAAGTATTGTCCTGAATGAATAGTAATATTAGCATCTACTATTTTATGAAACTTAGTAATAGCATTAAGTTCCACTGAGGCATTTTCCAAAGGATCAATTTCTCCGCCTTCTTTAATAGTTAGTTTACCTTCGTATGGAAGAATATTTACATTAGCAACTCTAACAAATGGAACTTCTTTAACCCTAAGAATAAGCTGATCTAAATCATAATTAGCCCTTTTTCCCAAGAAAGCAATTTGCGGCTTGTCATCATATGTTGATTGGAAAAAACCCAACTTTTCTTCTGCAAACATGCTAAGTTCTTTCTTATCGACATCCCAGTCTATCTGATTCATATTTGTAATGAACTTGGAATAAGGAAATAAAAAACTATTTCTTTTAGCAGTTTCATTTCTTATAACCCCTTGTTTATTAGTAAGGTCATACTTTACTGAAACACCTTTACCCAAAACTGCTGGTATATTGGGGTTATCAGATTTTATTTTAAACTCAGCGTTATCACTGTAATAGTTATCATAATTAAAATCAAAGTGAGGTGATTTTATGCTTGATAGTGTTGTTTCCATTTCTCCAGCTCCACTAATTCCACTTGTTTTTAAAGAAAGAAGACCAGAAAAGCTTAAGTTTTCATTGTAAATCAAAAATGGATTACTCTCACTATTTTTTAACTGTATTTCATCATTTTCCACAACCCATTTGAAAGAATACCCCTCGGCTATTTGCACATTAGGGTAGGCCACTTCATTAATGATTCCAGATTTTATTTCTCCTTTTTTACCAATACCTACTACGGAGTCGGGGTAATAAATAAAGTCTTTAGAAAGAAAATTACCAGTTAGAAAAGATATGCTTCCGTCACCTCTAAGCCCTTTATTACTTAAGCTGAGTTTGCCTTTAAAGTTTCCTTTGTTTTTATAAACTGGATAGCCTTCATTTGGAGTTTCTCTATCAAACCCAAAAGAGTTATCGTCTTGTACCACAATGTTTTCTTCAAACTCTGGAAAAATCCCTCCAGAACGAAAAATTCCTTTAAAGTTAATAGCACCTGTAATATCACTGTTAATACTATCTGCTACAAAGGGAGGAATATCGAAAGATATAGTCTCATCGTAAGCCCCACCAAGAATATTAGACTTATTAAATTTAATAGAGCCTCCTTCGTTGTTTATAAGGATTGGGTACTTAGGGTCTTCTTCAAGACCAGACTTATTACTTCCTTTAGATAACATTAAAATCCCCGAAGTATTCACGATATTATTAGATACTTCAACTAACTCACCGTTTCTAGTACTATCAGGAACAAGAAAAGACATAGAGTCAATTTCTGGCATACTTACCTTGAAGCTATCGTAATCAAAAAGGAAGTTTTTCCCTCTAAACACATACTTCCCAGCTATCATTGTGCCCCCAAACTCCATATTTCTGTTTTTACCAATCAATACTTCTCCCTCAGGCTTAACTACCACATTGAGTGAATCACTAACAAATAAGTTATTAACGCCTCTTACAGATATAATTTTGTCATTAGTTGATAAAGTAGCATTAGGCAAAGAGTCAATCCTTGAAGAAAGACGCATATTGTCAAAGTCTTGCTTATTGTTTTTAAAGTTGAACCTTTGACTAGCTCTATCCCATACCTTTAGCTTTTCCCTTATATGAACCTTATCTGTTTTTGAGTTATAATCGATAAAATTCTTTCTTGATAGAGAGACTATAACTCCTTGAAGCATATTGTAGTCTATTTCTTTGCTTTCAGCCAGTTCTTTTAATGAAAAAATGTCGTCTTTTTTTTCTTTAGCGTATTGTGCTAATAAAGTAATGGGATGAAAGTTGAAAAGCACTTTGAGTCGATTGAACTCAAAAGGGTGATAGTAGTCGTAAGAGGTAATCTTCAATGGGATTTTATCTCTTGCGTTTAATATATAAAAATGAATACTATCTGAGTCTAAATCCCACTCGATAAAATCGGTGTGAACATAGACGTTGTGGTAATCACTTTTGTAGCTTGCCTCGTCAAATAGCTTTGTATTCTTTCTGGCTTCTAATCTATTCTCTGAAGAAAAGTATTTCATCTTTGTCCCAGCAATTGAAATAGAATCATTACCGTAATAGATTTTTAAACTTGAAAGAGGGCTAGATACTGTAGTGTCACTGAATAAAAACCCTTGGTTACTTTTAGCTATAACCCTAACAGTATCTTTACTTTTAATAGTAACCATAGACTCACCGTTCCCTAAAGAATACCCTGAAAAAGTATTTCCTATCATAGAATACCCTCCCAGATAATCTACATTTTCTATAGCGCCATCTACTTTGTAGTCATGCCTATACGACTTAAACTCTGGAAACTGTTGTTTGTTGTTCTTAGTTAGTTTATACCTGAAATAGCCTATAACTTTTTTATCAATTTTGCTGCTATGTAGTTCTGCGTAATGTGCATCTATTTCCACATCTTTAACTGAAAACATAAAGTTTGGCAGTTCACAAAAAAGCCTTTTTTGGATAGAGTCTTCTTTTGTCCAGTAAACTCTTCCTCCATTGCCAACAAACCTGTCGTTGGTAGGTAAATAATATCCTGTTACCTGCTCTATTTTTAAAGTATCAAAATCTGTTTCTAAACTTAGATTGCTAACAGTAAAATCAATTAAAGGTCCTTTAGGGTCTGGTGTTGGAGCAAATGAGGGAACATACTCTTCTGTTGTTCCCTCTGCTAAAAAAGCACTTCGATTAAACGTATTAATTGAGCTGTTTGCATCTATTAAAAAAACTTCATCATCATCATTATCTTTTATATCATCAACCCATACTTCTCCCCAACCATTATCATTCAAGTCATCACCAATACCCCAACTATCATCATAAGTAGTACTGTTTTCAAGGCCTTCTTCTACTAATAATGCATTAGACTCTATACTATCTGAATTAATAACTTTCTCCTTAATAGTATTTATGAACTTCCTTTTACTCTCAGGTATATTTTCAAAGTCTGGTTTATGGTCAAATTCGAAAACTCCACTTTCTAAAACTAATTCATTGTATTTAGAAGAGTGTAGCTTACTTGAGTTAATTAATAAACTAGCAACACCAAAAAAGTTGCTTGTGATTTGCGGTTTGTAGAACATAACAGCAGTGTCTGCGACTTCTAGAAATCGGATAAGCTTATTATTATCAAGCCCAGTATTCTCTAATGCTCCTGAGTAACACAACAGAAAGTCTTCCCAGGTAGGGTCTAACCAGTATTTCTCTTTGAATAATGACTGGATGACTTTAAATGCTTTTTCTTTTAGTTGATTCGATGAGTTCAAGTCCCAGGCATTAATAAAAGAGCTGAGAGCTGAGTCAATAGTAGGAGAGGAGGACTTCTGAGTCCACTCTGCTAAATCTTTTTGAAGGCTATCAACAGAAGTAAATCGTGTATTTTGTCCAGCTACATCGCTAATAACAGCGATGAACAAAAAAACACATAATATTTTACCTAAATTCTTGAAATACACCTTGAAAGAAGTCCTTTTTTACCAAAAATTATTCTAAAACCTCCTTTTTGACAAGCAAAAATGCTTAAAAGCAAGCTATATAGTAAATTATTTTTAATTATCTAGCAATAAACTTTGTATTTAAACACGCTTTAAGCTTAACAATATTTACTAGTCATAAAGTTTACATAGAGTCTATGTGGTGATTATAAAGAAGTATTAGTAAGTATCTGGTTATCAGAAAAAAAGTACGTTTTTTTGTGAAATGATTAACAAACTTTATGTAATGCGATGTATCTAAATTTGATTATTAGGTTCTTGCACTTCTTTTTCCGGAACAGGATCTAAACCTGATCCACCCCAGGGATGACACCTAATAATCCTTCTAAAAGTCAGAACCGAACCTTTATAAGCTCCAAACCTCAGAACGGATTCTTTTGCATACTCACTACATGTAGGAACAAACCTGCAAGAAGCTGGAAATAATGGAGATATCACTAACTGATAAAACCGGATTAAAACTAATGCAACTGCTTTCATCTGTTTAAAATTTGTAATCTGCCTAGTTTTTTGACACACATCTTAATCATTGCTTTGTGTGTGCCTCAATTTTAAATCAGGCATGGTCTGTTTCATTCTCTAATTAAACAGAGCTCCAGCAATAGTAGCTGTCATCAGGCAGGCTAAAGTAGCTGCTAAAAGAGCTTTTAGACCTAGTTTAGATAAATCACTCTGCCTGGAAGGAGCTAGCCCTCCTATTCCACCTATTTGAATAGCAATTGAGCTGAAATTTGAAAACCCGCAAAGCGCATAAGTGGCAATAAGAATGGCTCTTGGAGAAAGTGAACCAGTACTTTTCATTTCTGCTAGATTACTATAAGCAATAAACTCATTAATCACAGTCTTCTGCCCTAGGAGGCTTCCTACTTGTAGTGTTTCATTCCAACTAACCCCTATAATAAAGGCGAAAACTCTAAAAACCTGACCTAGTAAATATTCCAAAGAAAGCTCCTTAAAGTTACCGTTAGTACTTTCATAAACAAAAGCATTGAGCCCAGTCCAGTCACCAACTACACCACTCAAAAACCCATTAATTGCATAAATTACTGCAACAAAAGCTATTAGCATAGCACCAATGTTAAGAGTCAGCTTCAACCCATCTCCAGCACCTCTTGATAGAGCATCAATCAGGTTGACTCCTAATGTTTCATCACTAACCTTCAGTGTTTTTTCGATTTTATCAGACTCTTTTTCTGGGATAAAAATTTTACTCATTACAATAGCTGCTGGTGCATTCATAATAGAAGCGCTTAGTAAATAAGAAGCAAACTTTGCTTGCTCTACAGGATCACCTCCTCCCAAGAAAGCTACATAAGCTGCCAATACACTTCCTGCCATAGTTGCCATACCTCCAGTCATCAGGCACATTAGCTCAGAAGTTGTCATTTTTTTTATGAAAGGCTTCACTAATAATGGTGCTTCTGTCTGACCAAGAAAAATATTTCCTGCTGCAGATAAACTTTCCCCTCCAGACAAACGCATAGTCTTGGCCATTGTCCAAGCAATTATGTATACAAACTTTTGTAGCACCCCTAAATAATATAGCCCTGCTGTAACTGTAGAAAAGAAAATAACTGTAGGGAGAACCTGAAAGGCAAAAATAAATCCAAGCGATTCGGTATCTACTAATGAACCAAAAAGGAAACGAGCTCCATCTTTAGAGTAGCCTAGAAAGTTGACAAAAAACTCACTTGCCTTTTGAAAACCAGTAGCCACAAACCCAACTTTGGTTATTAACACTCCAAAAATAATCTGTAAGATTACCCCAATAGCAACTAGTCTCCAATCAATCGTTTTTTTATTACCAGTTACTAAATATGCAAACCCTAGAAGAATAGCTAGACCTAGTAGACCTCTCAAATATTCCATTCAAAAAAATTTTTGGGAAATTAACGTATTTTTCTCTTTACTCAAACTGGTTACTGAAGGTTAGAAGCAACTCTTTTTTTTTATATGTAAGTCAATAAGCGAGTAAATCCTTAATAAGTGCCTTAAATAAGTTCTGCCCAGTTTTGGGGGAAGCTTACATATATTCGAATACCTTTATTATTTTTTGATAAAGCTTTAAGCTCTTCTTTAAAGAGTTCGTACTGTTTAATATCAATTCTCAGTTCTCTTAGACCTCTCAGATAGCCTCTTTCCCTAGGGTGCGAATCATGCAAAAAGCATGATTCGGATTATTTTAAGAGCACATTAAATCAGTTTTATATGAGCCATTGGTTTCTATAGAACGCAATTTAATGCGTTCTATTATTATCTCATCAGTATACTAATAAATCATCCTTAAACATAAGGATTTTTATTGTAAGCTAAATTAAAAGTTAGATTAATCTAACTTTTATATATTTGTAAAAAATTCATCTTTATGAAATCTATCTTCATTCTTCTGAAGCTCTTAATTATTAGCTCGGCTTGCTTAGCTCAAAGCGGCAGCATTTCTGGAAAAATAATATCAGAAAGCGAGCCCCTAAGCTTTGCCAATATTAGAATTATTGAGACTTTATTAGGTACAACAAGTGAAGATGAAGGCTACTTTACAATAGAAAGCGTACCTTTTGGCAGTTGGACAGTTGAAGCATCTTTTCTAGGGTATAAAACACTAAAAAAGAAAATTCTACTAAATGAAACCAACAAAAAAATAGAAATCAACTTCGATCTTCCACTAATAGATAATCAGTTAAATCCAATTGTAATCACCGGGACAAAAACAGAAAAAAGAAGAGCAGATTCGCCCATAATTGTCAACGTAATTGACTCAAAAACCTTATCCAATGTTAGTGCTTGTAACCTATCAGAAGGCTTGAGATTTCAACCTGGTCTAAGAGTAGAAACAGATTGCCAAACCTGCAACTACACGCAGTTAAGAATGAATGGTCTTGGAGGTGGATACTCGCAAATACTTATCAATGGAAGACCAGTATTTAGTCCTCTTACAGGACTCTATGGTATGGAACAGCTTCCAGCGAACATGATAGAGCAAATCGAAATCGTGAGAGGAGGAGGATCCGCTCTATATGGCTCAAGTGCAATAGGTGGAACAGTGAATATCATCACAAAAACACCAACGAAAAATGCATATACTCTCAGTTATACACATCAAAGCATAAACAACCAGGCTCAGGATAGAATTATAAATGGAAATGCCTCCATAGTTAATACTGAAAAAACAGCTGGAGTTTCCCTTTTTATGAATAACCGCAAGAGAGGATTATATGACCATAACAACGATAATTTCTCTGAGCTTCCTGAAATAGAAAACAATTCTTTTGGAGCTAATTTATTCCTGTACCCTTCTGACAATCAAAAACTTGAGTTAAGCTTATCCAGCTTAAATGAATACAGATACGGAGGTGAGATGGTAGACAAAGTAGCCCACCTGGCATTACAGTCAGAAGAGCGACAACATAACATATTAACTGGAAACCTGGATTATCAAATAAATTTTAATCATGGTAATAGCTCCTTTATTGCTTACATGGCAGGTCAAAATACTAGAAGAACACACTACACTGGAATTTTCCCAGATGATGAAAACGAAATACAAAACCACCTTGAAAACCCTCCTTATGGAAATTCAAAAAATACTACTTTTCAAGGAGGTCTACAGTTAAACCATAGCCTTCAAAATTTTCTTTTAGGGAATAATATATTAACTTTTGGGACAGAATATTTGGAAGACGATATATTAGATCAAATAGAGTCTTATAATTACGAAATTGACCAAGTCACCAAAAACCTTGGAGTCTTTTTACAAAGTGACTGGGAAATTACACCTAAGTTTAGTTTTCTCACTGGAATTAGGGCAGATTATCATAATTTGGTAGATAAACCTATCCTAAACCCTCGGTTATCTTTCCTACATAAATCGAAAAATAACTTGCAGTATCGAGTAACCTGGAGTACAGGCTTTAGAGCTCCACAGGCTTTTGATGCAGATATGCATATAGCTTTTGCTGGAGGAGGTGTATCTAGAATAATGCTTTCGCCTGATTTAAAAGAGGAAAGATCCAATAGCCTAAGTACTTCCATAAGCTATGATAAAATCTCAGAAAATTTCATAGCAGGATTTACAGTAGAAGGTTTTTATACTCATCTAAAAGATGCTTTTTACCTTCATCCTCTCGGAGAAGACGAATTCGGTCTAAGTTTTGAAAAAAGAAATGGCAGCGGAGCAACTGTAAAGGGAATAACAGCAGAAATAAGAGCAAATTACAATCAAAAAGCACAATTGGAGGCTGGGTTTACCATCCAATCCAGCCTATATGATAAGCCAGTAGAAAACTCTGAAGCTCTGGAGGCTACCGATACTTTCTTAAGAACCCCAAATCAATACGGATATGCTACGTTATCCTTTTTCCCAAACAAAAAACTTAATACAACACTAAACCTTGTCCATACAAGCAGCATGAAACTAATTCATTTTGCGGGATCTCCAGAGCAGCCAAGAGATGAATACATCACATCTCCTTCTTTTACAGAAGTTAGCTTTAAGGTAGGGTACACGATTTTTCTAAAAAATAACACTACAGGAATTGAGTTTTTTGGTGGTATAAAAAATAGTACAAATGCCTACCAAAATGATTTTGATAGTGGTAAAAACAGAGACAGCAACTACGTATATGGTTCATCCATGCCAAGAACATACTATATTGGCATAAAAGTTAAATCACTTTAGCAGAAGCTTACTTAATGAGCTCACCACCAACATGCTTAGATCAAATAGTATCAATATTTAACCTCTTTCATGATGGAACTATAGCAAAATGGGAAGGTGACCTAACGAAGCTTTCTCTCACGATTGAGTGTGATTATTTGGCTCAATTACCTGAGCCAAAAACAGAAAAATTCACTGTGATACTCTTTAATTTATCTTGTTTTAGACTTGAATTTTGGGAAGAAAAACAGCTAGTTAGTGGTATGGGTGCAGTAGAACTATTAGTAAAAGAAAACATCAAATTAGAAATTCTTTCAGCTAAAAAAGAAGGTGATTCAGCTAAAATAAGCTGCTTAACAGATGATAGTTTTTTAGTGGGAAGTAATGTGTTTTTCAATGCAGATAAAATACAAGTTCTAAACTTTCAAAAAATGCCAATTGAAATAACACATTTAACAAACGTAGCTAAAGAATATTGGAGGAAATTTAATCTGAAGTAGCTTCTGTACAACTGTAAAAACTTTTATGGAGCACATTTTTAATGCGTTAATTTATGTCTTTCAGCATGATTTCCTTATTGGGCAAATTAGCACATTAACCTCATTATCGTATTATCACATTAACCAATGACAACATACCTTTGCAAAGCAACCATTTACATTTACGCAATAAAGCATGAACTTAGAGAAGGTAGATTTAAAAGAATATACATACATTCTTGAAGATAAATATATAGCAAAGTACCCACTAGAAAACAGAGAAAACTCAAAGCTACTTGTATATGATAACAAGGAAATAAAATATCAAATTTTCTCAGAAATCACCCAATATATTGATTCTGATTGGACAATATTTTTAAATAACACACAAGTAGTGCCAGCACGGTTATTTTTTAAAAAAGATACAGGTGCATTAATAGAAATCATACCACTCCACCCTATTTCGCCCTACCCAGAAATAGAAAAAATGATGGCTGCTAAATCTCCTGTCACCTGGGAGTGTACCATTGGCAACCTAAAAAAATGGCAAGAAAACCAAGAGCTAAACATGCAAATCACCCAAGGTTCTTGTAATATATATGTCAAAGCGACACTTGTAAATAAAAAAAACAAACAAGTGAAAATAGAGTGGGATAACTCATGGAGTTTTGCTGAGCTACTAGAACATATTGGAGAGATTCCGCTTCCCCCTTATATGAAAAGAGAAGCTTTAGAAAGTGATATTGATAACTACCAAACTGTTTATGCACAA
This sequence comes from Bacteroidia bacterium, assembly GCA_030425505.1. Classification (GTDB taxonomy): domain Bacteria; phylum Bacteroidota; class Bacteroidia; order Cytophagales; family Flammeovirgaceae; genus JAUIAB01. The sequence continues at coordinate 97,886 of JAUIAB010000010.1, forward strand.
AAAAAAGGAGCAATAGCAGCTCCAACAGCTGGTTTACACTTTACAGAAAGTCTACTTTCCAAACTAAAAGAAAAGGGGATAAAACTCGAATACCTGACTTTACATGTAGGCGCTGGAACATTCTTGCCAATCAAAGAAAAGGAAGATATTACAAAGCACCCGATGCACAAAGAAGAAATAGTTATAACTAAAAAGAACTTAGAAACACTTCTTCTGGCTAAAAAAATACTAGCAGTAGGAACAACTAGTCTTCGAACGCTGGAAAGCATTTATTGGATTGGTATAAAATTGATAAAAGAAGGTTTAAGTGAACCTTTAAACATAGAAAAACTATTTCCTTATAAATTTGAAAACCAAAACCTTCCAAACATAAAAAACTCTATTACTGCTCTCCTGAAATACATGGAAGAAAAGAACCTGAACCATATTATTAGTAACACCAGCCTATTTATTCTTCCTGGCTATAAATTTAGAGCTTGTAATGCTTTAGTAACCAATTTTCATCAGCCTGAATCGACACTTCTACTACTAATAGCTGCATTTATTGGAAAAGATTGGGAAAAAGTATACACCCAAGCCAAGGCTAATAACTATAGATTCTTAAGTTACGGTGATGGGTCTTTATTGTTTCGTGAGTAAAAAAACGTTTTTATGTTTTAGTATTCAAAAAAAGTCCTAATTTTGCAATCCATAAAAAAAGAAGGTTCGCTAGCTCAACTGGATAGAGCAACTGCCTTCTAAGCAGTAGGTTCCAGGTTCGAGTCCTGGGCGAATCACATAAAAGCTCAGTTGTAAAAACTGGGCTTTTCTTATTTTTACTCTATTTACATGTAATAACATTGTACAAATGAAATTTTTAACAATTTTACTTTCTTCTTTAGTTATATCATCAGCCAGTGCACAAAATATAGAATGGAGTGAAAATTATAACTTGAAAAAGGAAGACTTTCAAGCAACTGCTCCTAATATTGGTGAAGAACAAACTATTTACGTTGGCTCAATGATAAGCTATGAGTTTTCTGGTTATAAAGCACTCTTTTCCAATCTAAACTCTGTTGTGTCTTGCATATTTCTCCCAAAATCTTCATGGCTAGATGAAGGAACTTTAAGCCAGGAACTATTAAGGTATGCACAATCTATATGGAATTTAAATGAAATAGCGGCAAGAAAATTACGGAAAGCTTTTAATGAAAATAAGGCTAAACTAAATGCTACTAAAGCAAAGGCTTTATTTGACCAAGTATCAGCAGAAAACACAGAGTTACAGTCCTTATATTCAAAAGAAACTGACTTTGGAAAGAATACAGAAAAGCAAAAAGAATGGAAAGAAAAAATAAAATCTATTTTAATGGAGTATTCTGATTTTTGCAAAACCTGCTCTTCAAAAAAGAAGCGTAAAAGAACAAAGAAACCCAAACACTAGAATTTAGGAAAAACAAACTAACAAAAAGTGACTGACTTCTATAATTACAAACTACCATACAGAGTTGACCCAAGATACAAAAAGAGAGCAGCTTATTTCTGTATGGAGTATGCTATAGACCAATCCCTTAAAACCTACTCTGGAGGGTTAGGTTTTTTGTCTGGCTCACACATGAAAAGTGCTTATGAGCTTAAGCAAAATCTAATAGGGATAGGCATACTTTGGAAATACGGATATTACGATCAGGAAAGAGACAAAGAAGGTCTAATGAAAGCTTCGTATATCAAAAAAAATTATTCCTTCTTAGAAGATACCAAAATCAGATTTGAAATACATGTCCACAGCCACCCTGTAAAAGTTAAAGTACTTTACCTTAAACCTGAAACATTCAACACTGCTCCTGTTTTCTTCCTTAGTACAGATGTAGAGGAAAACGACCACTTATCCAAAACAATATCCCACTATCTCTATGATAGCGATAAAGCGGCAAGAATAGCAGCAAGCATTTTACTGGGTATTGGAGGAGGAAAACTATTAGAAATACTAAGCTACAACACAGAAATTTATCACCTCAATGAAGCACATGCACTACCTCTTGCCTTCTATCTATACCAAAGAAGCCTTGGAGAATTATCAGAAGTAAAAAACAAACTTACATTTACCACACATACCCCTGAAGAGGCTGGAAATGAAAAAAGTGACTTTGCTTTATTAAACCAAATGGGGTTTTTCTACGGTTTGAAAGAAGAAGAAACCAGAAAAATAACTTCAATTAACTCTAATACATTTGATCATACTCTAGCTGCTTTAAGACTCAGTAAAATTGCCAATGCAGTTTCTAAAAAACACAAAGAAGTTTCTGCAAAAATGTGGAAAGATAAAGCTGGAATATGCAATATCACCTCTATAACTAATGCTCAAAACAAATCTTTTTGGGCAAACAAAGATCTGTATAAAGCAGCTAAGAAAAGTGTAAAGCAATTGCTGACAATTAAAAAAAGCCTTAAACAAGATCTATTTGAAACAATTGCAGATCAGACTGGAAAACTATTTGACCCAGAAAAATTAACCATTGTTTGGGCAAGACGCTTTGCGGAGTATAAAAGAGCTGATCTGATAACAAGAAACAAAGAGAGCTTTGAAAAAATGATGAATAGTAAAGACTTTCCAATCCAGATCGTGTGGGCTGGAAAGCCTTACCCCAAAGACGAGGAAGCTATTCAAATATTTAAAAAACTTCAAAAAATGAGTGTCTATTACGAAAACTGTGCTGTACTTACAGGTTATGAGCTTGCTCTTTCTCATCAACTAAAAATGGGTGCTGATATTTGGCTCAACACACCTCGAATACCCAGAGAAGCATCGGGCACTAGTGGAATGACCGCAGGAATGAATGGAGCTATAAATCTCTCAACGCAAGATGGATGGGTTTTAGAGTTTGCCAAAGATGCTGTAAATAGCTTCATACTGCCACTACCAAAAGAAGGCCTCTCACAACCAGAAGTGGATGAATATGACGCAAAAAAATTGAAAGAAACACTATTAGGTCACATAATACCGATGTACTATGAAGACAAACAAAAATGGGCTATAATTATAAAAAATAGCTTGGAACACGTTATTCCTTATTTTGATTCTAGCAGAATGGCTGAAGAATATTACAAGTGTATTTATAATTTGTAATACAATAAGAATAAAACTGGCATCTTACTTGTAGTTATGCATTTAAACAAAGTTTGAGCAAGAAATAATTTTCTTTAATTGATATAACAATATATATTTTTATGAAAATTAAACCTTTTTTGATCAAAAAATCGTTAAGTATTTATAAATAAATCTATATAAATAGTACATGAAGTCAATTCAGCGTACTTTGTAAGAGTGCTAATTTTCAACGTTATTTAGTTTAAAGATTAGCAATTCAAAGCCAAAATAAATGAAGATAGGATTAGTTTTAAATAGTACTTGGAACATAGTAAACTTTCGCCAGCATCTTATCAAACAACTACTAAAGAATAACTATGAAGTAGTTGCAATAGCCCCTGATGATGGCTACAGCAAAGAAGTTAAAGCATTAGGATGTCAATTTAGACCAGTAAATATTTGTAGGCAAGGTGCTCATCCATTGAAAGATTTTTCAACTATCCGCAAATTATACAGTATATATAAAAAGGAACAACTTGATTTAGTTTTACACTTTACTATAAAGCCTAATATTTATGGATCCATAGCTGCTAAACTTGCTGGTATACCTTCTATTAATAATGTTACTGGTCTTGGAACTGTTTTCCTAAGATCAGGAATCAAATCGCATATAGCTCAACTCCTCTACAAGATATCATTTAAGTACCCCAAAGTCATTTTCTTTCAAAATAAAGATGACGAAAAACTTTTTCTGAGCAAGAAACTAATTAAAGATTCAGTAACTGACTTACTTCCTGGCTCAGGAATAGACCTTAATCACTTTATCCCATCTGATACCTCTAAAAAAGGAGTATTTACCTTCTTAATGATCTCCAGAATTATGTATGATAAGGGAGTCGTGGAATACATCGAAGCAGCAAAGTATCTCAAAGAAAAAGGGTTTAAAGTAAAGTTTCAGCTTTTAGGTGGTAGCGAAAAATCAAAAAAACTGGGTATACCAAAACACGTATTAGACCAGTGGAGATCAGAAGGTATTATAGAATACTTCGGAAAAGTAGCTGATGTTAGACCATACATAGCTGCTGCCAATGCAGTAGTTTTGCCCTCATATAGAGAAGGTACGCCAAGGTCTCTGATAGAAGCGGCAAGCATGGGAAAACCAATCATTACTACTAACGTACCAGGTTGCAAGGAAACAGTAATCCATGGTTATAACGGGTTACTATGTGAGGTCAAGTCAAGTCATGATCTTGCTGAAAAAATGATTAAAATGATAACCCTAGATGAAGAAAAGCTAAAAATAAAAGGAATAAATAGCAGAAAATTAGCAGAAAGTAAGTTTAATCAAATCCATGTTTTTAACAAATATCAGTCAGCTATTGATTACTGTTTGCAAGTAAAACCGCAAAAAAAGATCTTAAAAAGACCTGCACTGATTTCAGAAGCTTAGTTACATACTATTACTATCCAATTATTAGTTTATAGATGTCGTTGCCAAAAGCAAAAGCCATAAGAGCCAAAAGCAAAATCATTCCAATTTTTTGAGCTGTCTTTAAAAAATTATCTGATGGTTTTCGCCCTGAAATAATTTCATAGGTTAGAAATAAAGCATGTCCTCCATCCAGTGCTGGAATGGGTAAAATGTTCATAAATGCCAACACCAAAGACAACATTGCTGTAATTGACCAAAATCGATACCAGTTCCAAGTTCCTCCAAAAACCTTAGCGATGCCAATAGGACCACTAATAGACTTGCTTGGAGAAATATCCCCAGCAAACATCTTTTTGAAAGCTTTAACTTGTAATGCAATTAAATCATAACCATCTTCAACCCCTTTTGGAATGGCTTCTATAAAAGAAAGCTCTTTTGTAGATCTTTCTAATAAGTCTTTAGAGTAAAACCCAAGAGTTCCATCTTCAGATACTTTAGCAGCTAACGTTTTTTCAATATACTTTCCACCTTCAGTTCTTCTGTTTACTACTAACTGTATAGAATCTCCTTTCTTTTGAGAAATTAATTCTTTAAAAATCTGAAAATATACAGCTGGATTATTATCAACTTTTACAATTTGGTCTTCAGCCATTAAGCCAGCCCTTTCAGCATGGGAATTAGGGACTACTTTTTCAATAGCAAAAGGTCTTAGAGGGAAAATAAACCCTCTTTTAGAGTCCCCATCACTAATTTTATTTAGAAAATCTGAAGGCACAGGAATGTTAAGCGTATTGCCTTCACGCATGATAGTATAATAGCTTTCTTCTTCAATTATAGAGTTGATAGCAACAGCCTCTTCAAACCTTTCTAGCTTTTTGCCATTAAGAGACAAAACTTTATCTTCATTTCTAAAGCCAAGATCTCTTCCCATTTCTGAGACATAAATACCGTGCTTATTAACTTCATCCATGGAATAATAAGACTCACCAGTGGAATAGACCAAGCAAATAAAAATAAACATACCCGTTATGACATTCACAATAATGCCTCCTAGCATCACAATAAGTCTTTGCCAGGCTGGTTTTGCTCTAAACTCCCATGGTTTTGGTTCATTTTCTAAATAATTTGAATCCAAAGATTCATCTATCATTCCAGATATTTTCACAAATCCACCAAATGGTAGAGCTCCCAGCCCATACTCAGTTTCTCCCAGTTTAACACTAAAAAGCTTTGGAGGAAATCCGATAAAATACTTTTCTACCTTCATTTTAAACAGCTTGGCTGTAAGAAGGTGTCCCAACTCATGTAACCCTACCAATAAAGAAAGACCCAATAACAATTGAGCCGTCATAATTAATCCTTCCATGTATTAAATCACTTTTGCAATAGATCTTGCTTCTAAATCTGTATCTATGTAATCCTGCAAGCTAGGAGACTCTATAAAGCCCACTTTGCTCATGGACTCTTCGTTAACTCTGGCTATATCCAAAAAATCAATTTCCTTTTTCAAAAACCTTTCCACAGCTATTTCATTAGCTGCATTTAAAATACAAGGCATATTCCCAGCTTTTTTCATAGCCTCATAAGCTAAATTCAAATTTCGAAAAACACCATAATCAGGATTCTCAAAATTTAACCTACCAATATCAGGTAGATTAAGGTTTTCAAATATAACCTTTCTTCTAACAGGATAGTTTAGAGCATAGGCAATAGGAACTTTCATATCAGGCAGCCCCATTTGAGCTTTAATGCTTCCATCATTAAATAAAACCATAGAATGGATAATAGACTCAGGGTGAACCACAACATCAATCTGATCCTCACTTAAGTCAAATAACCATTTTGCCTCAATCACCTCTAACCCCTTATTCATCATAGTAGCAGAGTCGATCGTGATTTTTGCTCCCATATCCCAGTTTGGGTGCTTTAAAGCCTGGTCTCTTGTCACCTTAGACAAATCCTTTTTTGTTTTCCCTCTAAAAGGCCCCCCAGACGCAGTTAAAATAACCTTACGGATCGAATCATAACTTTCCCCAACTAAACATTGAAAAATAGCCGAATGCTCTGAGTCAACTGGAATAATGGTGCTACTGTGTTTTTCTTTAAGACTATTGATTAGTTCACCAGCAACAACTAAAGTCTCTTTATTTGCTAATGCAATATCTTTTTTATGCTTAATAGCTTCAATCGTAGACTCTAACCCTGCATATCCTACTAAAGCAGTAAGTACAATATCAACTTCTGAATAACCAACCACCTCATTTAAAGACTTTGACCCTCCAAGAACTTCAATGGGTAAGTTACTTAAACTTTCTTTTACATCTATATATAGGCTTTCATTAGTGATTACGACAGCCTTAGGCTGAAAAATTTTAGCTTGCCTGATCAAAAGATCCGCATTATTATTAGCAGTTAAAACCTCAACAGAAAATAAAGTAGAGTGCTGCTCAATTACTTCTAATGCTTGAGTACCAATAGATCCTGTCGACCCTAAAATTGCAACGCCTTTCTTCATGTAAACGTAAAATTGTATTTCGTTTATTTAATTGGCAAACTTTCTTCTTATTTCTTTACATAGAATTATTTCTAAAATTGTTAGGAAGTCCAAATAAGTAAATATATCCTAACTTAGACTTTTTACTTTTTTATGATAAACGAAAGAGAGTTAAAAAGATTTGTAGAAGCAGTCTTCATTAAAATGGGAGTTGAACATGAAGATGCAGCTGACGCAGCTCAGGTATTAGTTAAAGCAGACTTGAGAGGAGTTGACTCCCATGGAGTGGCCAGATTAAAAGGATATGTAAGGCTATGGGAAAATGGTTTAATTGACCCTAAAGCTACTCTAAAAATAGAAAGAGAAACTATAGGGACAGCGACTATTAATGGAAATAGCAATTTTGGGCTTGTGATAGCACCAAAGGCAATGAAAGTTGCAATCAACAAAGCGAAAGAGGCAGGTACAGGCTGGGTGACTGTAAAAAACTCATCCCATTTTGGAATAGCAGGCTACTATTCCATGCTTGCTTTGGAACACGATATGATCGGTCTGGCATTTACCAACGCAAGCCCTCTTGTTGCTCCTACTTTTGGGAAAGAGCGAATGCTGGGGACAAATCCAATAGCAGTAGCTTTTCCTTCTGGAAAAGAACAACCAGTAGTAATTGACATGGCTACAACTACAGTTGCAAATGGAAAGCTAGAAGTAGCAAAAAGAAAAAAAGAAAAAATTCCCATCGGATGGGTTCAATCCGACACTGGAGATCTTTCTGAAAACCCTAAGGAGCTAGAAGTTGGAGGGTCACTCACCCCTTTAGGAAGTACCCTTACAAATAGCTCATATAAAGGATACTGTTTAAGTTCTATGGTTGATATTTTAAGCGGGGTACTTACTGGTGCAAACTTTGGTCCCTGGGTTCCGCCATTTGTTCCCTTTCTAGCAAACTCAGATAACCCAGTGGGAGAAGGTATTGGGCACTTTTTTGGAGCAATAAAAATAGATGCCTTTATGGATGTAAAGAGCTTCAAAAAGCGAATGGATCTATGGATTAATACCTTTAAAAACTCTACCCCACTGTATAAAGAGCAAGAAGTTCTTATACCTGGAGAGCCAGAAAAAAAAAAGGAAGAAGTTAGAATAAAAAATGGAATCCCATTATTGGATCAGGTTAAAAAAGATCTAAATGAAATTGCTAAAAAATTTAACATAGAAAAACAGTTTACTTAATCTAAGTATGATAAAAATGTATACAGATGGAGCATCTTCTGGAAACCCTGGGCCAGGAGGATATGGTGTAGTTTTACTTTCAGAAAAATACGACCTTCGAAAAGAACTATCGCAAGGGTTCAGAAAAACCACAAATAATAGAATGGAGTTACTTGCAGTTATCGTAGGTTTAGAAGCAATAAAAAAACCAAAACAAACCATATTGGTATACTCAGATTCAGCTTATGTAGTTAATTCCGTAGAGAAAAAATGGCTAGACGGATGGGTAAAAAAAGACTTTAAGGGTAAAAAAAATGAAGATCTATGGAGAAGGTTTTTAAAAGCTAAAAGAGATCACAATATTAAGTTAGAGTGGGTAAAAGGACATGCAGGAATTCCAGAAAATGAAAAATGTGATCAACTAGCTACTACTGCTGCAAAAAAAACAAATCTTTTAGTTGATGAAGGGTTTGAAAAAACGAATTAGCTTACATTATTCTTGATGAGGTCGTTCATTTGGATCAAATAATCAGCTAGTTAACCATTCCTATTGAATAAGTCTCGAATTACTCGGGTTAGCCTGAGTTTGACACGTAGATTTGGAAAAAGTGGCTATACGTTTCGTGGAGGTGTTTTTTGGAGTAATTTTCCAAAATTTGTATATCGAAAACTGGCTTGATTATTTGCAAATAAATCATTCTCTTAG
>JAUIAB010000011.1 GCA_030425505.1 Bacteroidia bacterium
GATTTGAAACCTATCATTTCTAGTGAAATAAATACCACAGTTTTTACTCTTGAATCGCTGCTTTTCTAACTGTTTTCCCCACTTAATTACTTCTAAGCTACCGCATGCCCAACAGCGCTTTTTTTACGTTTTTCCATCAACAAAAAAAGTTTAGTGAAACCCTTTTCACTAAACTTTTTGAAAACACTTGTAAGATTCTGATAAACAATGGAATATAAGAGAAAAACCAAGCTTTTACCAACTATTTTTCAGTAATATGCCCTCAACTTTAATTTCATTCATTTTATCAATCTTGATTAATTTCAGATTAGGTAATAGATTTTTCCTTTCTTGAGTTCGAGTGGTTAATGTTTATTAACGTTTCATATACATTGTTAGTAGCTTTTATTTTCTTTTGTAAAGTATTCTATCGACCTGATAATATTTTTGTCATATAAGAGATTTTCAAAATTATCTCCTTTTAGCACATAAATATCCGGTTCAATTCTTTCATATGTAATTTGATTCCTATCACAATCAATACCAGTGGTTAATGCCATAAAAGCTCCAAAGGGCAAATCACGCTTTTCATTAGTGGTTGTCGCTCCATAAGTGTTTTGCCCTATAAAGATTGTATTATCCCTACCTTTGAGAGACATAGCAACAATTTCACCTGAACTTGCAGTTGCACCACCCAATAGGACAGCTACTTTTGATTCTGATATTATCTTTCCATTAACATTAACATAAGAAATCATTTTATCGCCATCTAAATAAGTCCCGTTTATTAGCCTTATGTTACTTATTAGTTGACCATCTGGGTCAAGGCTTCCCCATACTTTTCCATTTCCTAACAAGTCGTATATACCTAAAAGCATAGGATAGACATTCCCACCGAAATTCAGTCTTAAATCAATAATCCATCCTTCAATTTTATAGTGTGTTTTGAGAGAATCAACTTGATTGTATAGTGGTTGAGCTAAATTGTGTATATTTTTCTCTCTGATGTTTTCAAAATTCCAGCCAGGCAGAAAAATATAGCCATATTTATCGTTCAGAAGTTTAACTTCAAATGCTCCATCTTCGTAGTTAGCATATTTTTTTATCCATTGTTTACTAAAGTCTTCTTCGGAGGGCTCCTGATGTAAAACACCGTATGAATTTTCTTTATAGAAGACCTGACAGTGAAAAGCGTTAGATTTTTCAAAAAGGGTTTTGACTTCTTTTAGTGAACCTTGGAAACTATTATAAGTAATAATAGTTTGGTTGACTTCTCTTTTGAGAGACTGCCAATCTACATCATTTTTATTTAGATACTCGGTTTCCATAAAATGAAACAACGAGTCATAAAACACTTTAATACTATCTTGAACAGTAAGTGTTTCTTGTGCATTAGATGGTAATGCAAATACAGTTAACAATAGTAAAAGAAAAATCTTATTCATTTTTAAAGAGGTTTAATTGCTACTAACGGTCTCGTATAACCGTCAGTTACGGGTTAATATGCGTTAATTTTCGGTTTGGCACTGACTTTAGCAATTCCGAGTGGATTCGACTACGTCCGAATCCACTCGGAATTGCAGTTATACATTGTTGTAAAATGTTTTTAAACTTAATAAAGCTAAATTATTTTAAATTTATTTAAGAATAGAATTTTCTATTATATACTCCTCGATTAACATTCGCATTTCAGTTTGAGTCAATCCAACAGAAGTATCTGATTGGTACAAAGCTTTAATGATTTCTACATCAAATGTATTAAAGTCAGGAGCTGTTCCAGAACACATAAAGCTAACATCTCCATTTTCACAATACTGATTAGAGGTATGACCTAATCCTAAAATATGCCCTAATTCATGAATAAAAATATCTACATCTTGGTTATTTACCCAAATACGACCTTTAAAAATATGATTACTTGCATCTGTATTGTATAGGGCATAACCTTGAAAGGTACTACCTGTAATTAAATTGAACATATCAGGCCATACTTGCTGAATGGATGACTGTAATCCCGAAATTAAATGTATGTTAGATTCTTCAAATGTGTTTACAAGTGTTAATGTTGTTCCATCTGTAATGAGAGCATTGAATTCATCAAGACGGCTTTCTATCATTTGTTGATAAGTGGTGTTGATGTTTCCATCTATAAAAAGTTTGACTTCATTTTGCCATTTTTCACTTAGAGTACCACCGCTAGCGGTTGGAGACAATTTATAGGTTAAATATATATATTCGTCAACAAAACTTTTCTGTAAATTAGTCAAGGGGCCATCTTCTATATCTAATACATTGATCGTAATCGTTGCAGTTTTTTTTCCTCCTTTATTATCCTTTACACTAACATTAAAACTTAATGTGGTTTCATTTTCATAATCAAGAATAGAATTTTCCGTTGTTTTAATTGCTCCAGTTGATGAATCAACTAATAATTCAATGTCAGATTCTAGTTGAAAGGTAAGATTATCATCATCTGCATCCGTCGCTTCCAAAATGCCAATTGTTTTCAGGTTGCCCAAGTCTTCAGGAACATCAAATTCTTGATTTGTCATTACAGGATTGCTATTAGGAGTAGGGTCAGAATCAGTACTACAAGAAATAGCAAGTAGTATTAAACCTATTGTAAATATTTTTTGAAATAATTTTGGTGTTTTCATTAGTCAAATTTAATGGTTAATACATTTCTTAAATGTTTTACAACGGTCAAGTATAAACGGCATTAAAACGACCGTTTATACTTGACCGTTGTAAACAGTTTATTATTTTGATAAAAAATCATTTAATGGTTTTGCTGTTTTGTAATACTCTATAATTAATGGTAGTAACTCATCCGTCAAAAGAATGTCTGGCTTAAATTCCTTCACATAATAGAATTGTTTGTTAGCAATCAGAGGTTCAGATTCAAAAAAATCTATATACTCAGCTGGTATTCTTTTGATGCAGACTCCTTTAATTTCATTATAGTGCTCTTTGAACCTACTTGCGGAATAAAGCTTTTTAAACTCTCTCGGATTTCCTTTAATCGTTCTATTTGAGGATTGTAAAATCCAGACATGATACCAATGTCTTTAGCACCCATTTGAAACGCCACAACAGGTGTAGGGTCTGATTTTTCACCTTTATATATTTGAGCAAAAGAACGAATCTTGTAAGGTGTTTTATCCTTCGAAAATCGTATGTCTCTGTTGATTCTACCAATGCACTTTTTAGGTTCAATCACGATTTCATTGTCCAGCTTTTGGAGTTCAGAAATAGTGTCAGAAACAAATTGAAACATGGGTTTCTTCACGAATGTCTCGTACTTCTTTTTGTTGCTGTGAAACCATTCTTTATTGTTGTTGTTTTCCAGGTCGGTAAAAAACTGTATAAATCCTTTTTCGAAGTATTTCATAATTATTGATTTATAGGGTTTAACGTATTGGGTTTTCCCGTTTCAATGAACTCTTTTAGTCCATTGTTCATAATTTCTACTTCCTTTGCCATTTTCTTTTTGATCATAGGATTCATCAGTTTAAGCATGAAGTTTTTAGGAGAAAAATGAGAGAGCATGGCAAACTCTGTTTCCGTGTCTGAAACTTTCTTGAGTTCAACAGCAAATGACATGTTAAGTAACATTTTCGTCATACCGAAAGAGTCCCTTTCAACACAAAATTCCGCTCTGTCTGTTCCAAACATAGCGACACATCTTGTCTCAATCGTTCCCCTTTTTCCATTAACTATACACATTCATTTCTTCTGAGTTGACCAGGTGAAGACATTTGTTCGTCAAAATGAGAGACTTGAACATCTTGTGTCCATTTGGGTAAAAGTGATTGATCATTAAAGATTTCCCAAATTTTTTCTTTTGGAGCCTTAATAATTATTCTCTGATCTAGTTGTAATGGTGCTTTTAATTTTGTTTTCATGCTTCTATAATTTGTCTATTTATTACTTAGACAAATTATAGATTGCTTTCGGACGGGTTTTCCAGAACTTTTTTCATTTTACCTTCTTCAACCCACTTTTCCGAGTTCTCTAAAAAGTATGAGGTGACCAATGTATTGTTTGAATTTAATGGGTCAATAGACTTTACCATTTCTAATCTGATATCTAACAACTTCTCAAAAGATTCCGAATTCTTTTTTTTCGCAAGTTTGAGTTGATTTACCTTTTCTTGAACTTTTTGTTTTGGATTTAATATTCCTGTCAATTCAGAGCATTGATTACATGCACCATTTTGATTCACAATCGCACACCTTTTCTCGAATATTTCACTCAGATTTTTTCGAGCATTGGCAATTGCATGTTTAACCGTACCTTCGGAAAGATCCGTTATTATCATAATTTCCTTGATTTGAAAGTCATATACCTCTTTCAACCACAAACAAATTTGTTGTTCTATTTCCAGCGTCTTGTTCATACAGTTAAAACAATAAACAAGGTGTTCTTTAACTGAATACTCTTGTTCAGGAGTTGAATCAAAAACCTGTTGAAAGGCATCCCAATGTTCTTTGGATTTCACATGTAACATTGCTCCATAGTCCTGAGCTTCGATAATCCATCTGTTTTGCTTTTTTAGCGAGTTTTTGGCAAGATTGATTGCAATAGAAAATGCCCATGTTTTAAATGATGAATTTCCTTTGAATGTATTAATTTTGGTTACCACTTTGATGTAAGTATCTTGCACAATGTCTTCAGATAATTCCCGGTCAGTAATCATCCTAAAAAGAAAAGAGGTTAATTCATTTCTAAAATCTTGAAATTCTATATCTAATTGCTCTCTACTCATTTTAATTGTTTACAACGGTCTAGTATAAGAATAGTAGCGGATTTTCACTCACTAACTTTTCGGTTAAACATAGACCTTTTTTATATTTACTTACTTTGGTTTTAGCGATTAAACCGCTATTATTTTTATACATTGTGCTTGTTGCGCAACAAACACTTATGTTAAGCCACGTTGTTATAGGTGTGAATTTCATTCAAGTCCTTAAACGTCTTTTCCTTTTGATCTTCCAAGTCAAAATCGTCCTGAAGTCCCATCCAGTATTTTGCAGTTGTCCCAAAAAACTTCGCGAACCGCAAGGCCGTATCGGCTGTAATCCGTCTGCGTCCGTGAATAATCTCACTTATCCTTGTCTGAGGTATAAAAGTCTCCTTCGATAATCGATAGGCACTAATTTCCAGTGGTTCAAGAAACTCTTCCTTTAGTATTTCGCCCGGATGTATATTTGCTAATTTTTCCATTTTAATTGCTTAATGATAGTCAATAATCGAAACCTCAAATGCGTCATTATTGTCCCATTTGAATATGATACGCCATTGCTTATTAATTCTAACGCTATGAAATCCGTCGAGATTGCCACTTAGTTTTTCCAGCCTGTTTGCCGGTGGAATCCTTAAATCATTTATGTTTTGAGAATTATTAATCATTCTTAATTTACGCCTAGCAATCTGTTGAATGTCACCAGGAAGTTTTTTCGAACGTGTACCCTCCCAAATTTTTTGAGTTTCCTTATCGGCAAATGCTTTAATCAATTAATAATCAATTAATAATCAATTACGTTAGTAACGTTAAAGATAAGCATTTAGTTCGAGAATTTCAATTTATCCAATTTTTTACTCGTCTTTTCAATAACCACTTGTCATTTTCCTTTATAAAAATTGCTCCGTTTCCATAACCAAAAAACAATTCACGATAGTCATATTGGAGATATACCTGGGTACTATCACAATTAAATAATGGGATGTAAAAGGAATAGAATTTGAAGTCATTTGATTCATGACTATTAACTCCATTTGCCGGAAGTTTATTTAGTTTAACTACTTTTTTAGAAAGTTTAAATTAATGTCGCAATCATTGGAAAAAAATGAATCATCCTTTTCCAAATGATTATTTATGTGTTCTAGAAAGACTTTTTCATTAAAGAATGAAAAACCAGGTTGAGGTGGAGAAGTTGGTGGGGCTACAAATCCGTCTATTAATTCTAATTCGTAATATTCATAAGTTAGAAAGGCTCCATGAAAGGAATTATTATCAATCTGTAAAGAATCTTGCCTTATATATTCTTCAACTAATTCCTCATAGATGTCAATCTGTCTTGAGTTACTATCACCACAAGCTAAAATCACTAAAAATAAAATTATTAGCTTAGAAATCTTCATTTTATGTGGCCTAACGGTTAGTATATGGCAAGTAGGGCTGTAGAAAGCGATGAACTTTCGAGTTTGTACTGAGCCAAAACGTTGTATTTTGTTTTTAATTTATTCATTCTTAAAAGCCAAATCAACGATTTGGCGGTGTTAATAAATAGCACTGAACTTTCGTAAACTACCGAACGCCCTATTTGCTATATACCGTGTTGTGTTTAGTTTTTAATTGTTAGAAATTCATACATTTTCACGAATTCCTTGGCTCTTCAATATTTTGCGGATAAGTCACATACATTCCATTTTCATCACTAACATGCTGAAAGTTAAATCCATTAGAAATAAGGAATTTTACGAGTTCCCATCCTTTTTTGTCGTTCTTTTTAGGTGGTCTGAACTTATGATTAACAAAAGTCATTTCATGGGAACATTCTGGACATTTACCTGTGCGGAAGTTTTCATGATCAGTTCCTAGATTCTCAACTCTTTTACAGTTTAAACAAACATTTTTGTATCCCATTACTCTTTAGTTAAATCAGTTCTGTGTTTTTCAGAAAGACAGGGTTCTGAATATTCAATTATCCCTTCTTTTTCTAATTCTTCTAATCGTTCTTGAATTGTTTTATAATTGATGGATTTCAATATTTCCATTGAAAAATAGGAATCATTCAATCCTTCTGATTTGCAATTCAAGCTCTTGAATTCCTCTCTAATTATTTCTTTATCGAATCCTTCTTTGGATATTAAAATTAGTACAATTGAATTACCTGAATGCTTAGTGGTTTTTCTATAGGTTAATCTTTGTTCTGATTCATCATATTCTGCAAAGAACTCGTCATCCGTAGCTATAAGAGGTCCATAAAATGGGATGCTGTCAAGTTTGTAAATACCATTCTCTGGTTCGATTTTTTCAGCCCACATAGTTTCAACTGTGACTTCATCAAGCACATTACTATGATACCTAAAAAGTATTTTCTCGTATTTATCTTCTTCAGACACAACGGTTTGCATATGGCTTGTGGCGGTTTTAAAGAACCTTCCTGTCCGCAGAAACCAAGGCTAGCTACGGAGCAAAAGCCTTGCTGGCAGCGGTTCACCCGCCATAAGCTATATGTGTTGTTGTATGCCGTTTTTATTTTTTCATTTTCACTATTTTCTGTGTCAAAACGTAACTTCCATCTCCTTCTTGATTTGGATTAATAATCAAATAATCAAGTCGTTTAATTTTTCGAAACTCGTTAATGTCAATTGTGTAATCGTCAGCAATAAAAAAACGTTTCGCAAAGATTTCATAATCGTCTTCAGATTCTTTCATGTCATTATATTCCGCAACTGAAAGGAGTTTGTCAATCCGTGTTATTTTTCCAAAAGTTATGCTTGAACCTTTATTTAATCTCCAAGCTCGATATGTCCCTGACTCAAATTCCATCTTGTTAGTTTTGATTCCAATTTCAAATGTCTTGGTTGAGTCAATTCTCGGAAATCGATAGGACGCTCCAATTTTTTCGCCTTGAATTTTAGTTTCATCTACAATAATCCAAATTTCAGATACTCTAACGCTCTTTTCTTTATTGTTCTTAAAGAAATTTATCGAATGTATCGAGTAGTCAGTTTGACAAAAAGTCAAATTAGCCGAGATTGAGAATATTATTAGAAGTATCGTTTTCATAAATGGCATACAACGGATGGCGTTTATTCATCTTTTTTATAAAATCCTCGGTTTTTTATCTCATCAATTAAATATCTTGCTTCTGCTTCATCTATTCCTATTCCTATTCCAAGTTTTATAGTTTTCATTCCGTAATCAAACCGCAACTTACCTCCTGTTATTCCCCAAAAATCACCTATCTTTTTCTTTTGTCCAAAGAAACTATTCATTCCAGTTGGTTCAGGATTGAGTTCCAAGTTCTTAATATTATTTAAATCATAATTTTTCTTTATAAGTCCAATATCCAAAATTCCTTTTGATACTGAGAAAACTCCTCGCTCAATTTGAATTGTCTCTTGGCCAAATAAACTCCATAACAGAATCGTAATAGCAAATAATCCACCAATTGTCCAACCGACTAACCAAAACAACATGAAACTATTAACACCAATATTATCACTAGATAACAACTCGTTTATCGCAGATGATTCTCCCATAAACCATCCTCCCATCCAAGCTGCTAAAAATAAAATAATGAACCAATTTTTCCTTGATGGTATTTTAATCTGTAATGTAATTCCATCAAAATTGACTTTGGCTCTTCCTTCATAAGGTTTCTCAATCATTTAATCTATGTTTTATGTAATCTATTAATTTATCAATTTCTGAATCTTGATATTTCAAAGGTTTAATCATTAATTCAGCATATTCGTATATTTGCTTTTCAGTCCAATTTTTTATTGTAGATATCATTTGTTTATCCCAATTGTCAATTCTATTTTTAAACATTAGTCCTGTATGACTATCCAACTCAAAAAAACATATTTTCAATTTGAGAATCATTAATGTATCCTTTTTCTTTTGACATTTCAATCCAATCCTTACTTACTCTTTCATGAATTTCAACGATTAGTGGACTTGTAGCAAAAAAATCAATATCATCACTATCCAATTTATCAGAATATCTAATCTTACCTAATAATTTATGTAATGCATTTATATGTTTATATTCTTCAAGTTTCATATTTGTAGGATGTTTCTTACGCTTGCATACAACGTTCCTGGCTATGGCTAGTGCGGCTTTTGGAAACGTTTCCGTCCTCGCCAGCAGGATGGTTATTGAAAGTACAAAATATCATTTTTTACTTTCAAGCCAGCATTAGCTATAGCCGTTGTTGTGTGTAGGCTTTTTATTTTTTCAATGATCCAAAAGAATATTCGTTCATTATTATAATATACTCTTCAATGGTTGATAGTCCAGCCTGTTTTCTTCGTTCATTTAAATGATCCGGATCGATTACGGGCTTTGGAACATAGGATGAACTATCTGCATTTAATGTCATTTGAGTTCCATACACTTGAAGTTGACCTGTATTTACATTTACTCGATCAATCAAATACACATAGTCAAAATTGTTCATGTTGCCACTTTCAGCGACAAGCTTCATCTTTTCCAACACTTGAATCTGAAAGTTTGGATGTTTATCTTGATGTTGTACCAATAGCCAATAGTTATGTGTTCCTTCATCACCGATTTCTTTGGTTCCTAGGTAGCCTTGCTCATTGAAAATGTCCTTTAATAAAAAGTAATTCAAGCTGTCCGTTCGTTGAAGGTTTCTACTAATGAACTTTTGATCAAGAGAGTCAATTTCATGATTGTGCAATTGTCTTAAAAGTCCACGCCATTTTTGGTCTTCCTTAACCATTGAATCCAATGTCATCTCAATTTTAGCGAATGATTGACAGTATACTTTGGATGTCAGTATGATCAGAATGAATATCGTGATTTTGGTTTTCATTTTAGCTTACACACAACGGTCTCGTGTATGAGTAGTAGCGGATTTTCACTCACAAACCTTTCGGTTTTATACTGCCCTTTGTTTTATGTTTTTACTTTAGTTTTATCACCTAAACCGCTATTACTTATACACATTGTTGTGCTCTCGTGTTTTAAAAAGGTAAATCATCATCTTGTTCACCTGTTTCTTCAATTATTTCTTCTTCCGTTACATTTTCATTACTTTCATTATTAATTGAAAGATTAAACTTTTCATAGATTTCATTAATTGTATCTTTTATTAATCCAAGCTTTTCAACATTTTCTTGGTCATCAAAATTTTCAAATTCAATTTCAAGTTTATCATTCTCGGGCATGACTTCTAATAAATAATCAACTAACATCTTGAAATTTACATCGGTAGCGACCGGAATACTAATTTCTTTTTTTGTTTCTGATTCTTTAGAAAAAGTAATCTCTAAAATACTGTCTTTAAACTTGTTTTTTACTTTTATCATGAGTTAAGTAATTTTTTTATGTTGTATTTTCTAGAGCGCATATCAAAAATATATTTACCGCCATCCAAATTATCTATTATTAATTTTTGATTTTCCTTACGTTCTAAAACTAATTGTTCGTATGAAATTTTTTCACCTTCATTTTTTGCTAAAATTATATTTTCAGCATCACCATAAACAACAATTGAAGGATTATGAGTTACAATAATTATCTGTTTCTTGAACTTATAATCTCTTAATAATTTAATTAGATCTTCATTTTTAAAACTATTCCCTAAATTATCTTCAGGTTGGTCAATCATCACAAGTTTACAATTCTCTTGTTGTAGAATAGTTTTCAAGTACATTTCTGAATTATAACCAGGCGATTTGTTTTTAGAATTTCCATTTTCACCATAATCTAAAAAAGAAGTTGGGGAATTAAATTTATCAATAATTGTCTTTGTTGAACTAGTTATTTTATTCGATAAATTTTGCTTTGAGTATTCATTTTTATGCTTTATTTGAGAATTGTCTTTTACAAGATTTAAATAATTTATATAGATTGAGTTATTTATATTTCCACTGTTTAAACAATCAATAATTGCATTTGATAAATTAATGTTATTTTCAACTTCTAATATAAGTTTAACCGAATCATTAATTTCAATATTTTCAATTGTTTGATAATTGTAATCTTCTAATTTTTTACTTGACTTGTGAAATTTTGACGCTGACTTAAACAATTTATCACATGAGGTAATTAAGTTGTTTTTTCGTTCATTTGAGGCATTTTTCGCTCGTGATGTAGAATTTAGTTGACTATTTTTTAGTGTAATAATGTCGTTAACATCATTGATGAAGTCATCTCTTTTTATTTGAATTTTCTTTTTATGTTGTATTAATTCTATCTTTTCTAAAATTAATTGTTCAAATTGTTCAATAGTGCTTATTTCTTCATCTGTAAATTCAAATACTTTATCTTCTTTTAAAGTTTCTGTATTGGATGATATTTCATTTAAGAGTGTTTTTTTTTCTTCAAAGTTTATAGGATTTGTAGTTGAGTTTATTTGTTCTATGTAAAAACTATTACTTAACATATTTTCAAAGTCACCTTCTTGAACTGAAAAATCTTGATGATAAGAATTATTGAATTCATCAAATCTATTTACAAACTCATCAAATTCATTTGATAATTCAAACCTTTTAGATTTGATACTATCTTCTGCAATTGTTAGTTCTTGATTTTTTTCTGACTCTTTAACTAATTTAGTTAAATCGCCTTCTTCAAAGTAATTAACTATGTCACCTTGATTTATATAGATTATTTCATCGCTGTTAAAATGTAAAGCACTCTGATAGCTTTGACTATTTGATGATTTAATGAATGTGTTTGAATCATCTTTTTTATACCTTATAAATTTATGTTTATTGCTATCTATTTTTTTTCCAATAAGATTAAACAATAAACTTTTTCCAGAGGAAGCTCCACCTATAATCGCATTTAAATTTGGACTGAATTCTATTTCGCAGTTTTCAACATCATTTATAGTATCAATTTTAATAGATGAAATGTATTTATCTACATTTTTAAGCAAATCCACATCAGATTGTTTTCTAATTCGAGATAATGGGTCTATTGATGCAAATCTTAAAGTTTCATAAGTTGGTTCTCCTTTTAAACAATAAAATTCATGTGGATTCCCACTTTTTGGTATAGGATAAATATTGCAATTATGGTTATCAGAAAAATTTAAAAATGCTTCATCTTCTTTATCTTGAAAATCAGGTTCCTTAAATTTATCAAATCCAGCATTAATGATTTGAACGCTTTTTTCTTTAACTTTTTCATGAGCACATTCCATTAATAATACCATTTTTTGGGCAACTGAAATATCTGCTTTTTTATGTGCTTCTCTTATGTTTTTGTGTCCATCTGCATGAGGAATAAAGAAAAACTGATACAAATTAAATAGTTCAAAAACTTCGTCAATGGTTAAATTTCTATCTTTTTTATCAATACCATTGTCTGTAAAATGAGTCTCAATTTTGCCTGAAATTTCATTTGCCTTAACGGAATTCTTTTCATTAAATATTAGTAGAGTATGATAAGTTAAAAATGTGCCATCATTTTGCTTAACTTTTATATCAAATTCACAGCCAACTAAAAGTATTGGGTCGCCATCAGAATATGAGTTGTAATAATCTTCGTATGCTTTAGAATTTATAATATTATGGTCGGTTAAAGAAAATAATTTAACATCATTTTCTATTAATTTTGATTTTAAAATTGATAAGTCAAAAATACCATCATAATCATTCGTTTTTGTATGATTACTAAAGTCAGTGTGAATATGCAAATCCACTTTAAACCAATCAGAATATTTATTGTTCATTAGATTTTAATTCAATGCGGTTGTTTTTTACATGAAGCACAACGTTGAGTATAAGAATAGTAGCCGATTGCGTGGCACTTTCCTGTCAAGCCGCAAGAAAGTTGAAGCGGGCTACAACCCTTGATTTTACTACTATTCCGGCTATTATTTTTATACATTGTTAGGCTTTCGTGCTTTATTGTTTTAATATTTCTATCAGTTCTCTATTTATATACAAATTTTCTCTTCCTACTTTTTGAGATTCAACAATCCCGATATCTTCAAGCTCTTTTAAATATCGAGAAGCTGCTTTTCTTTCAACACCCAATTTGTTTACCACAAATTCAATTTTCGAATATGGTTGTTCGAAAAGTAATTCAACAAGTTCTTTTCTATAGAGTTTGGGAGCTTTCGCTTGAACTTTTATTATTGTGGAATCAAGTTGGTCTTTGATATTTGTAATCCTTGTGATTGTGTCTTTTGATGTACTCTCAACCGCTTTAAGCATAAACATTATCCATTCTTCCCATTTTCCTACTCGATTTGTTTGATTTAAGAGTCGATAATATTCTGGTTTATTAGCAATTATATATGAACTCAAATATAAAATCGGAACATCAATCAATTCGTTAAGTATCAGATACAAAATATTTAAAATCCGACCTGTTCTGCCGTTTCCGTCATAAAAGGGGTGAATGCTCTCAAACTGACAATGCAATATTGCCAAGTTTATCAATGGAGACAAGTCATCCTGTTGATTAAAATGGTTAATAAAATTTGTCAATAAGTCAAGTATTTCCGCTTTGTCTTGAGGTGGAGTATAAACAATTTCTCCGGTAGTGTCATTTTTCAAAACGGTTCCAGGCGTACTTCTAAGCCCAGCAGTATTATCAACTAGTTCCTGTTGAATACTCACAATGTCGTTAACTCTTAAAAATCCTTGTTTTTTCGCAAGGTCATATCCTTGAAATATAGCTTTACGATAATTTACAACTTCCTTAGTCTCTGGAGATATGTGGGGTTTATTAGCAGTCAATGCTTTATAAAGTTCATCTTGGGTTGTAATAATATTTTCAATTTCCGAACTGTCTTTTGCTTCCTGTAAAACTATTGCATTAATCAACATAGCTTGGTTAGGAATTGTCTTTGCAATCCCTTTCAATTCAGCCAATGCAGCTGTTGACTTATTTGTTTGTCTTAATATTTCAATGGTTTCCACTTTTTCTCTAAGAGGTGGAAGTTTTTCCAATTGAAAATGTGGTGCATTTTGTCCCATATTCTTTTTATATGTACCAAAATTACAAATTATGGTACAATTGTCAATATTTGCAGGGTTCTTTTCGCATGAAGCCTAACGGTCTCGTGTATGAGCAGTAGCGGATTTATAGCTACTACTTTTAATTAAGCAAGATACTTAATTAAACGCAAAAACGGTTCAAGTTTGCACTTAAACCGCTATTGCTTATACACAATGTTGGCGGTAGTATTTTTTCATCTTTCGTTGTGTCCTTTTCCGTCAAAGATTTTCGGTTTCGCCTTTTCAATTCTTGAACTTCTCGTTTTGGATTGTTTGGCTTCTGAAAAATAGAGCAAATATCCTCTTTGTCGTCCTGGTGTCAGATTGTAAAATGCAGTTTTAAATTCCGAGTCGTTCTCAAATTCTTGTTCAAGTTCTTCGGGCATTTCATATTGAGAAGTCTTTTTCATTTTAACTTCCAAACCTGCTTTTTCTACCTCTATTGCCTCAAAAATATAGGTTTTGATAATTGCTTTAGTGTCAATAATTTGCTCTTTGTTTGTAAATCGCATTTGTCGAGCCGATTGTACGTTTTCGGTCTGTTGCACCAATATATTTTCCTTGTCATTTAGCAATGCTCCCTTGTGAAAAAGTAAAGCACAATATTCTTTAAATCCGTGGATAAGAACTATATTCTTGCCTTGAAAAGTATAGCAAGGGTGCATCCACTTAAAATCTTCGTCAAGTCCACATTCCAAGCAAATTTCTCGTAGTAAAATGCTTTCTTCTTTCCAATTCTTGATTTTTTCTATGTATCTGTCAACCTTTTCCATATTTAGCTTTGTTTTTGTAATTCAATTATTTTTCGGTCGTTCGGTCTGAAATACCAAGACGCAATTGTTACTAAAAGCAAAATAATTGAAGGCATTGCTTCTGTTGTGGGTTGTCCACCTGCTAAATGTGAAATGGTTGCTCCGGACATTGCAAAGAAAAATCCTGCATAAGCCCATTCTTTTAGCAAGGGCTTTTTAGGAATTAAAATGGCGATTACGCCCAAAATTTTCCAAGTCCCAAGAATTGACAACAAGTAGAGTGGATAGCCTAGTTGGGTAACTATTTCGTTGTATCCACCAGTTTGAAGCATTTGCTGTATTCCGCCTGCCAACATTCCGAATGATAGGAAGATTGTTGAAACCCAATAGGTTATTTTTTCTGTCTTTGTCATTTTACGGTTATTTTGATTTTGTCAATATTTCTTCCAATCGGTTATGTGCCCAATTGATACCTTGCTTGAATGGAAGTTTTAGATTTTGGTCTCTGTGGTTTACGGATTGATAGATTACATTCTGCATTAATCTGCTTGTGTTTTTGGTCAATTTCTCGAACTCGTAAATTTCAAGTTGAACGCCAAAAGGCATATTTTCCATTTCAAAAGTCCTTATGATTTTTTGGTTTGTTGTGAAGTCGTGTATTGTACCATTAAAGACTATTTTGTTGCCTTTTGGGTCGGAAGTTGAGAACTGGAAATTACCGTGTTTCTGAAAGTTAAATTTTAGCACTTTTGTTCCCATCCATTGTTCAATTATTTCTGGCTCTGTGTAAGCTTTGAACAAAAGTTCTACTGGCAAGTCAAAAGTTCTTGTAATCAGAATTTCCTGTTTGCCGTCTTCGGCTATGACGTTTGTTTTTTGTTCCATATTTTACTTTTTTGATTGATAGTTCTTCATTACCGATTCTAATTTGTTAAATCGGTCGTCCCATAGTTTTCTGAAAGGTTCAATAAATTCGGCTATTTCTTTCATTCCGTTTGGGTTTAGTTGATAGTAGATTTCTCGCCCTTTTTGCTCCTGTTTCAATATTTCACATTCGATTAGGATTTGTATGTGTTTGGAAATGGTTTGTCTTGAATAGTCAAAATTTTCGGCTATGGCTGTCGGTGTCATTGCTTGTAGAGCAACCAAAGAAATGATTGTTCTGCGAGTTGGGTCGGCAATGGCTTGGAAAACATCTCGTCTTAATTTCATTACGCAGTTATTTGACTGCAAATATATACGCAATCATTTAACTGCACAAATTTTTCACTTTAAAATTTTGGAAATTAGCGGTCGGTTTTCGGTTCTGTTATATTACCGCCAACGGTCTTGTGTATGAGCAGTAGCGGACTTATACCCACCTGCTTTTCAGATTACAATATACCTTATTTAAATGAATTAGCGGTTCGGGCTAGCACCCAAACCGCTATTGCTTATACACGTTGTTGGCGGTTCGTTGTTTTTTCTTTGCTTACTTCTCTTGATAATTAATCATCCAATTGATTCCATATTTGTCTGTAAAACTTCCGTAATACGCACCCCAAAACATATCTTGAATTGGCATTTCTACTTTGCCATCAATTGAAAGTTCATCAAACAGCCGTTGTGCTTCTTCTTTTGAATCGGGTTCGAGTTGGATATGCATATTATTGCCTTGTGTCAGAGTGAATCCCATTTCTTTAGGTGCGTCAGTCCCCATTAAAATGTGTCCGCCAAGTAATGGTAGTTCAATATGTAAGACCATCTTTTTTACTGGTTCTGCAATAGGTGGGTGGTTGGGATCGGCAGGAAGGTCTCCAAAACGTTTGATGCCGTTGATAAAATCTGTTTTAAAAACTGATTTGTAGAAATTGAATGCTTCTTCAGTGTTCCCCTGAAAATTTACATAACTTGATACTCTTGCCATATTGTTTGATTTATTTTGTTTGCGAAGTTTAAATTGTGTTTCTATGTATTGGTCTAGATTTTCCATAGCCATTGTAAAGCCTTCTTTAAAACCCATTTCAATGATTTTTTCTAAGTCAGCAAGGCTCTCGTATTTGGCAGTAATGGTTACAAGGGTTTTTTCTCCATTTTCATTGAACTCATTTGTCCACTCAGTTCGGGGCATTTCTTGATTTACTAATCCGTTTTCGTCACAAAAAGCATCTAAACCTGAAAACATAGACTGATGCTTAATTTTGATGTAATCATTTTTACACCAATGACATTCTTCTTGGCTTTGACTTTCGGTATTATACATTTCGTAGAGCCACATTCCACCTTCTCTAAAGTCCATTGACTTGGTTCTGGTCTGATAGGGTTTGGGTGCCCACCACTGGTCAAGAATTTCGGGATTTGTCCACGCTTCCCACACCAATTTGAGGTTTGCAGAAAACTCTCTTTTCACGTTTACGGTGTTATTTTCCTTGTTGACTATGAAGTCAAATTTTAAGTTTGGGTTCATTTTCTTTTTGATTTTAATTGTTCTAAAACGGTGTCCAATTGGTCAAAACGTTTGGCTAGTAATTTCTTAAACTGTTCGAGCCATTTTTCTATGTCTTTCATTTTGTCTGCATTTAAGTGATAATGAATTTCTCTGCCTTGTTGCTCTTGTTTTACAATTTCACACTCCGTAAGTATTCGCAAATGTTTTGAAACAGCTTGTCTGCTTGAATCAAAATGTTCGGCTATGGCATTTGGTGTCAAAGCACCAACAGCTAAAAGCATAATAATGGCTCGTCTTGTTGGGTCTGCTATTGCTTGAAAAACGTCTCGTCTTGTTTCCATTTCTTATTATTTGCAATTAAGTAGTTGCAAACATATATGCAATTATTTAGTTGCACAATATTTCTCTAAGAAATTTTATTGTTTTTTAATGAATTTGTGCGGTGTAGAAGTGTCTTTTTCAATGACCGCCAACGTTCCTGGCTATGGCTAGTGCGGCTTTTGGAAACGTTTCCGTCCTCGCCAGCAGGATGGTTATTGAAAGTACAAAATATCAT
This sequence comes from Bacteroidia bacterium, assembly GCA_030425505.1. GTDB lineage: Bacteria > Bacteroidota > Bacteroidia > Cytophagales > Flammeovirgaceae > JAUIAB01. The sequence continues at coordinate 17,439 of JAUIAB010000011.1, forward strand.
TTTTTACTTTCAAGCCAGCATTAGCTATAGCCGTTGTTGTGTGTAGGCTTTTTATTTTTTCAATGATCCAAAAGAATATTCGTTCATTATTATAATATACTCTTCAATGGTTGATAGTCCAGCCTGTTTTCTTCGTTCATTTAAATGATCCGGATCGATTACGGGCTTTGGAACATAGGATGAACTATCTGCATTTAATGTCATTTGAGTTCCATACACTTGAAGTTGACCTGTATTTACATTTACTCGATCAATCAAATACACATAGTCAAAATTGTTCATGTTGCCACTTTCAGCGACAAGCTTCATCTTTTCCAACACTTGAATCTGAAAGTTTGGATGTTTATCTTGATGTTGTACCAATAGCCAATAGTTATGTGTTCCTTCATCACCGATTTCTTTGGTTCCTAGGTAGCCTTGCTCATTGAAAATGTCCTTTAATAAAAAGTAATTCAAGCTGTCCGTTCGTTGAAGGTTTCTACTAATGAACTTTTGATCAAGAGAGTCAATTTCATGATTGTGCAATTGTCTTAAAAGTCCACGCCATTTTTGGTCTTCCTTAACCATTGAATCCAATGTCATCTCAATTTTAGCGAATGATTGACAGTATACTTTGGATGTCAGTATGATCAGAATGAATATCGTGATTTTGGTTTTCATTTTAGCTTACACACAACGACCCGGCTAAGAAACGTAGGGGAGTTTGAAACACTGCCCTTTCGGTTTACCACTTAGCCAAGCCAAATATTTTTATAATTTACTTTTCTTTTTTCATTATCAAAATTTTGATTTGGCGGTCTATAATCGAAGCTTAAAACTTCCAATTTACCACCAAAACCCCTATGTTTTTTAGCCATTGTTGTATGCCTGTGCTTTCTTTTTCGGAGCGGAGGCAAAAGACATACTTATTGCCAAGTTTGGGCTCGGGCTGTTGGCTTTTGAGCGACTTGGCAATGTGTATGGCTTTGTAGCGTTGCTACTTTTATTCATTTTCAATTTCTTTTAATTCATCAATAGGAAAGCTAATTGTTGAAAGCTTAGTAATATTTACTTTCGAAGTTCCCTTTTTACGGATGTTATAAATCCAGTAATATAAACCGTCAAACTCTTTGTCAGATTGTTTCACATTAAAGTGTCCGTATTTTTCATAGAACTCTTTAAGTAGATTGAGTTTAGTGTCCCACTCATGTTCCTTCATGTCCCAAATCACACCTAATTCCTCTAAAAAAGCTTCTCTTTCCTCACTCAAATAAGTAATTTCTCCCTTCGTATTTTTTCTCCCTTTTTTATAAACTCGTTGATCATTTAGCCAACGACCTAATTTTTTGTACTTCGGGTCAATTTGGGAAACATTTGTATGTCCGAATTCTTCTTTGTACTTTTTTAATTCAATCAACTTATCAAACCAATCATCATCTCGTGGTGATGCCCCTTTACTGTTAGGCTCCCAAATGAATTTTATTGAATTTAGTTTAGCAATTTTATCAGAGGCTAGTTTGTTTTTACGTTTAGCAACCCTTTGACCTAGAATCCAGTGATAAATACTCGGATTACCATCACTTTTCTGGTAATTGCTATGACCATTTTTTTTGAAAAAAGTCTCTAACTCTTCAAATTTATTATTCCAAGCATTTGATTTTGGTGCAGTAAATTCGAATTGCAGTAATTTTAACTTTTCAATTTTTTCAGTTTCTAATTCACCTTTTTTGTATAGGAATCTGTTTCTCGTTACGAAGTTTGCAAGAGTTTTATTTTCAAAGCTTCTAGGAACATTACAGTGTCCTTCAGAGATCTTAAAATTCAAAAGAAGTAAGTAGGTTTGTTCCCAACTATCAAATGATGTGCTTTTTGTGTTGGTCTTGGTTGGACGAGAACTAGGGTTTACTTCGAATTCAAACTTTTTACCTTGATAGTTAACATCAAATGAGTAACCAATTTTGTTTAATTTCTCTAACTTCTCATCAGTTAATCGGTTATTCTTATATAGTCTCTTTTGCTCAACCAGCCATTTTTTAAGGTCTTGATATTGAGGTAGGCTTTTAGGAATGAGAAAGGTATTATATTTGGAAAAATAGAAACTTAACTCTTCTAATTTTTCTTCCCAATCAATTAAGTTGTTTTGTGGTTTTCGACCTCTAAAATCTAAATCGAAGGAATATCCTATTTCAGTTAGTTTGGATACTTTGTCTTCATTTAGTTTGCCATTTCTAAATAGTTGTCTTTGATATTGTAACCAAGCTTTAAGTGACTTATATTCCTCCGAATCGGTAGGAATGAGCCATGTTTTAAATTCGTCATAATAGCTTTTTAATACGTTGAGATTATCTAGCCAGACTTCATCAACAGATTGTTTTTCTTCGGAAGACCGACCTATTGAGCTAAGTGTTTTACCTCTGTAACTTTCTTCAAATGGAAAACCAATACCCAATAGTTTGGCTTCTCTATCTGAGGATAAATTATCTTCTCGCCATAGTTTCTTTTGATATTGAAGCCATGGAATTAGGTGTGAGTATTCTTCATTTGATTTAGGAATTAGAAATGTGCCGTTCTTCTCAGAGTATTCCTTTAAATCGGCAAGTTTCTGTAACCATTGTTCTTCATTTCTTGGTTTGGAGTTATTTCCTTTACCTCTGTAAGTATGGGTAAAAGAGTAACCTAGTTCAAGTAGCCTTTTTCTTTTTTCTTCATCTAATTTGCCCTCTTTTTCTAACTTTTTTTGGTAACGTAGCCATGATAGCAGAGGACGGTTATCTATATCGGTAGAGGAAATAAAGAATGAACCTGTGTTATTATAAAGTTCTTTTACTGCTTCAAATTTCTTCTCCCATTCTTGTTCTGTGAATGATAGAAAATCAGTGTCGAAGTCTAATCCAATTGATTTAAGTTTTTTTAATTTTTCTGCGTCTAGAGTTTCATTATTGAATAATCGTCTTTGATAAACAAGCCAATCGTAAAGACCTTCAAAAACTTCGTTTTCTGGAGTTATATCAAAATTTTCATTTTCGTCTTTAAAGAGCTTTAATTGAGTTAATCGCTCCATCCAATTTTGAGTACTTCCTGAACGACTGTATTTTGAGTCAAATGAAAAATCAAAATCTAAAGCTTCAAGGAGTTTAGTCTGTTCATCTGTTAAATCTTCTTGATTCTTTCTGTTTTTGTAAACCCAATAATACAATTGTGGTTCTTCTGATTGTATAGGTCGTGAATGACCATGATTATCGTAAAACTCTTTTAAATCATTATAATAATCTTCCCATCTAGTTTTACGAACAGAGTTTTTGAAACCAAGTGATTTAAGTCTCTCTAATTGTTTTTTACTGAGTGAAGAGCCGCTGTATTTAATTGAACCATTTGGTTGTAGCTCTCCATTATTTATTATTGACCGATATTTATTAGTCCATTTTCCAAGTTTTGGGAAATCCGCTGAAATTGTAGGAACGTTTGTATGACCATATTTCTGTTTGAATTCAATTAGCTTTTGGCAGAACTGGTCAAAAATTTTCACTTTGGCGTCCCAGCTAAAATCTAATTCGTCTAGGAGGTCAATACGGTCTTTGTTCAATTCGTTTTTTCTTCTTTTCGCTCTTTGAGCAACCACCCATGTTCCTAAGGGTTTGTCCTTTTTATATCTTGCAGGTATATCAGAGTTTCCATGCTCCTTGTAGTATGCTACCAGTTTAATGTAACTATCCCACCAAATGTCATCATAATCAGTATCCTCTCTAAATTCTTCACTTTTCCAGTCAAATCCAATTGAATCAAGTTTATTCCGTTTTAGCAGATTTAATTTTTTTGCTCTGTTTTGTCTTCGTTGCTCGTATATCCAGTTACATAATTGAGGATTTTCTTTTCGAGATACTTCTAAGTGTTGAAATTCTTTTTGATAATCAACAAGCTGCATGAACATTACTTGCCAAAAATCTTTTGTTTTTTCAATTATTTCATCAAATAGAACGTTTTGTAGTTTTTTTTCTAACCCTTCTAATTTGATAATCTTTTCAATTTCATTGTCTTTGAAATCTATGAGTAGTCTTGAATTAGACCGCTTTCCTTTTCTAGACGCTATATCGTTAATCTCAGCTTCCAATCTTTCATCTTGGTCACACATGGCTCTCACCACTTGAATTAGATAATTGAAAATTGGTTTCCTTTTGATTTCATCTTCTAGATTCTCTTCAATATGATGAAATATTGGAATAACAATATAACCTCTTTTCTTGCTTCCTTTTGGGTCTTTCCTTAATGCTCTGCCTGAGGCTTGCACTATATCAATTTTAGAAGTCTTAGGGTCACAGAAATAAATTAAATCGATTGTCGGAACGTCAACGCCTTCAGTTAAACACCGAGCATTTGAAACAATCCCTTTAGCACTATTCTTAAATTCGTCTAGAACCTTTTTTCTATAGGTTGTAGATTGCTTTCCGTTTACACTTTCTGAATATATGCTCTCGAAGAATCTAGAATGCCGACTAGCGAATTCTTGTGCTAATATTACTTTCGAATGAAAAGTTAATCCATGAAATGCTTTGTATTTGTTCATTACCAGTTCGAGCGCAAAATTATGAGCTAAATCTTCTGCCGTTATTTGCCCTATAAATTCACGTTCTTCAATATACTTTTTAACTTCCTTGTCTGTAACCCCAATTCCGATAATTTTATAGTCAACTAATATTTTATTGTGAATGGCTTCCCCAAAACTCATTCTGTAAGCTTCTTCTCCAAAAACAGTAGGATTACTCATATCACATAGTAATTCGTACTCGTCTCCAAGTTTAGTTTTTAAACTTGTTGAAGCAACTTTCGGAGTTGCAGTCATATAAAGCCTTTTTGAAGCTCGTAGTTTGTCATTGTCGTGTACAATTGTAAACGTGTTTTTCTTTGTGCTTCCCGCAGTCCTGTGAGCTTCATCACATATAATCAAACCGAATTCAAAATTTGGAATTTGTAAACTTGCTATTGATACAACTTCAATAGATTGATATGTAGAGAAGATTATTTTATCACCCTCTTTTTCCAGAAATGCCCTAACCTTTTTATAATCTGTTGTAACTGGACCTTGAATCTCATAGGAATGCGTAACTGCACTATCATCACCCTTATTAATGTCCTTTTCAGAGCAAACATATAAGGGGCGAAAAGAAGTGTTTTTTTGTCTAGCCCAATCAGTTTTTATTTGTCTTAGTAAGGCTAAAGAGGGAACTAAAACAAGTGTTGTTTTAGGTTTTAACCCTTCTTTTATCCATAAAGCAGTTAGAGTTTTGCCAGCACCACAAGGCAGGATTAATTGTCCTCTACTTTCATTTTTAAAGTGTGTTACAACTTTTTCGATTGCAATTTTTTGATGGTCACGAGGTTTAAATTTCTCAATACTTGGAAGTTGATTTCCTTTTGCTATTGATAGAATGCGGTTAAAAGCATTTTCATCTAATTCTAAAAGAGTGTCATTAAGGATTTGTTCATATTTATCTCCAAATGCTTTTGCGACCTTCGTAACATCAGCAACATTTGAAAAGACTATAATTTTTTGGCAATTTGTGCCCAATGCAAATACATTGGCGATTTTGTCTCCCGACCAACTTAGACTTTTGAGTTCATCATTTTTAAATTTGCATTGGACAGCATGATATCCTGAGTCAATATCTTTAAGAAGAATGTCAATTCCATGATCAATAGAGGGTAAGTTTAATTTCTTTCTAATGTTTAGAGGTATTTCTTCATAAAGCCAAACATCTGTGTATAAATCAATTTTTTCTGGGTCGGTTTGGAAATAGTATTTACAGAAGTATTCAAATATTTTTCCTGCTAAAGTCTTTTTGGATGTTGTTTCAGTTTGGGTGGTGTTAAATTGTTCTAACTTGTTTTTTATGTCAGACCACTTAGATACACCATCTAGCAATTCAATTAATATTTGATTTTCTTTAGTCATTCATTAAGTCAAGCGTTGGCTAAAAAATAGCTCTTTTGGTTTTTTAGCGTTTGCCTGTGTGTTGGCAAAAACCAAATGTGCTATTTGTGCGTTGGCTCTTTTTTTGCATGGCATACAACGGTTAGTATATGGCATGTAGGGCAGTAGAAAGCGATAAACTTTCAGTTTTGCACTGAGCCAAATCGTTGTATTTTGTTTTTAATTTATTCATTCTTAAAAGCCAAATCAACGATTTGGCGGGATTTGTTAATAGCACTGAACTTTCGTAAACCACCAAACGCCCTATTTGCTATATACCATGTTGGCAGTAGGTTTTTAATTTTTTATCCATCACAACAATATTTCTACTTTCAATTTGAAGTCTTTCAATCCTTACCCACCCAAGTCTTTCATAAAGTCTTTCATAAAGTCTTTCCGCTGTGTCCGTATATAAATGAAGTTGTTCAAGTCCTAAATTCTCTGAATGTTTTTGAATGAAATCACAGATTAATGCTCCATATCCTTTTTTTCTTTGTTCTGGGATTGTATAAACTAGTGCTAACCAATTCTTATGAATTTTAAATCTAGGTTCTTTATCAAGTAATCCTACGTGATTATAAATTCCGCCTGTGGTAATTGGTAATCCGTTAAGTGTCATTAAAGCTTGAAATTGGTACTTATCATTCGTAATTTTTTTGAGCTTCTCAATTGTTTTAGTTGCCGGTATATCCCATTCATTCAAATACCAATTAGCAATCAATTCAAAATGTTCTACATCATTCGGTTTAAGTATGTCAAATTTTATTTCCGACATTTCTGATTCCAATTTTTTTTTTGTTTTCAACTTACTGCCAACGGTTTTGTATATGAAAAGTAGCGGATTTTATACACTAACTTTTCGGATTATTACAGACCTTTAATTTATTCATTTTGTTTCGTTTAAGCGACTAAACCGCTATTTTTTATATACGTTGTTGTACACTGGCTTTTTTCCATTCAGATTGTCATTCAGCGTTGGCAAAGACATACTCTTTTGCAATTTTGGGCTTGAGCATTGGCTGAAGCGAATTGCAAATGTGTATGGCTTTAGCGTTGGCTATAATTCAATCTTTATAGGTTTTTCATTTATTATCTTGTCAATTATTTCTTTTAACTTGTTTTTTAATTCAATTATTTCTGTGTTCAATTGAAATATTCCAATTTCTCTATTTCGATTTTTTTCTTTTACTAAATAGTCTTTCAGTTCATATTCAGTTTTAGGTTTTTCGAAATAGTATAAGCTCTTTATTTTTTGTTTTAACTCTTTCTTAAAATTTGGATATTTTAATGTTGCAAAATCATATGATTTCATTTCTTTCATTTTAGAACCTATGGAAATATTACCACATAACTTTCTCATAATTTTCGAATTCATAAATGCAGAAATAAAAAGTAGTTCATCTTTTTTTAAATGGTCAATTCTATATAGACCTTGATTATGTTGTCCAAGTCCATAATATCCAAAATCATAAAAGCAAGTTATTCCAACGTATTCGCCTTTTTTCCCTTTTGAAGTTCTATTAATAAAAAGAATACAATCCTTATTTAAGTTATTTACTTTTGGTGTTGAAATGGTATCTACTGGAACAAAAAAACCTTCATCTGTAATGTTGGTAGGTGTAACCCATTGATATTTAAATTTTGTACCATTAAAAATTCTAATTCTTGGTGTAGAACCGCTTTTAAATTTATCGGCTGGTATTTGGAAATATCCTTGTTTATAATTCTCAATTAGGTGGTTTTCTTTTTTGTACTTTTTTGTATATAAACCAGTATCAATTCGTTTGTGATTTAGTAAATCACTTTTTTTAGGAAGATTATATTTAAATGTAGATTTTTGATTTTCTAATAACTCTGAATAAATTAAATCATCAATTAAACTTTGCCGTTTTTCAATCTGTTCTTCTTTATCAATAATATTTTGAGTTAGTATTGATACATATTCTCTAACTAAATCTGGATTTTCGTAATTCTTATTAGTTGGTAATGGAATCTTTGTATCCAATAAGTTCTGTCTTTTTGCATTTTTTTGAGTACCACCACCAGAAGTTAAAACCTTTAAATAATCAGCTCCATATTCCAACAAAAAGAAAGCAAAAGCGTAATATTTATAACTATCATTAAATCTTAAGTAAGAAATACCACCATTTAAAATACCTTTAAAACTTTTGTTGACTAAAGTTATTTTACCAAGAGATGCATTTCTACTTATTAGAACATCTCCTTCCTTTAATTTTTTTGATGAAGAATTATAAATATTAGGCGAAATTTTTTCACCTTTTGAAACATCTATTATACACTTATTCATATTTGATATAGTTACCAAAGTATAATTTGATTCAAAATTTAAATAATCGTCAACATCAATTTGCTCTCCAACACCTTCGTCAATTAAAAATGATTTAATTGCGGACTGTTCTTTATTTTTAATATTTATTTGCTTGTGTTCAGCAGGATGAAATGAATAAACTTTACTAATAATTTCCGACTTTTTGATGCTTTTAGGTTTGCTTAAAAAACTACTCATTACTAACTGATTTTAAAGTTAAAAGCATTTTTAATTTCTAATTCTTGACGTTTAAGAAATTCTTTAAATTCATCCTGCATTGTAGAAAAGTCTTCTTCCAATTTACTTGTATGCTCAAATGTTTCTTCATTAATCAGAAATTGAGGCTTAAATGTAATTGTTCTTTTTACAGTTTTTACTTCATAGCCTATGTTCTCAACTTCCTTAATGAAAACTTCGTAATCAGCATCTAATAAATGTTTTTCACTTGATTTTGGTTTGTATGCAATTATTACTGTAGTAGCAACACCAGTTTCTCCAAAAGTATTTGCTGGTAAGTCAAATAGACCAACAATTCTAACACGTTCAATTAGCCATTTTCGAATATTTTCCCATTCAGCAATTGAAGCAATAGAATTTGATAGAACTATCCCAAAACGACCACCTTCTTCAAGTAATTTATAAGCATTTTCTAAAAATATCACACCTTTATCTATTGATTTAGGTAATGTTATTTTTCCTTGAGCATTTGGTTTTGGTTTAGCTTTATAAGTTTCATAAAGATTTACAGTTTCTTTTGCTTCTTCCCATTTACCGTCTTTTCCTGTTTTTAAGTCTCTTCCTTTACCAAATGGTGGATTTGTAGCTATTATTTTAAACTTCTTTAAATCTTTATCTGAATCGTCTTTATGTGACCAATCTTTTGAGTTGTAATTCTTTTCAACAAATTCACCAACTTTTAAAATTTCACCATTTTGGGTTAGCTTTTGAGAAATTGAATTTAGGTTCTTTAAAACAGCACCACCATCTCCATTTAAGACTAAATTTAATTCAGCAAGTTTCAAGTTGTTATTTTCAATATCGAAACCAAAGTAATGACTTGCGTTTGGTGGATATTCCTCATCATTTCTATGCGCGTGTCTAAATGCCATTGCTGGAAAATCACAAATTCCGCAACAAGGGTCGCACAGTTCTTCGCCTTTGATTGGATTCAGCATTTGAATAATTGCTTTTACAACTGGAATAGGTGTAAAGAATTGACCTTTGTCTGCTTTTTGTTTATCATCACCAAAATTGTTAAATATTATTTGGTTGAAACTTTCATTTTTAGCTTTTAAGATTGCTCTTTTTTGTAATGCCTCAACCAAAAGAATTAAGAATCTTTCTTCATTTGCATTTGATGGTCTAAATGATGAATCATAGCTAAAATAAGGTGTTGACATTACATTCTTGTACTCCTTTTTCGCATCCTTATACAATTCGTCAATTCTTTCTCTGAAAGATTTCTCTGCTAAACCGTCTTTCTTTTTCTCTTTCTTCTCGATGTAGAATTTTAGATTTGACTTTTCTCTTTTACTTCTTTTCTCATCAAATACTTTTAAAGTCAAAAACTCTACAATTAAATCTCTTTCTGAATGTTTTGGTTTAACACTGTCAGCAACTCTTTTTAGTTCAGCAAGAAAATCTTCGAACGCAGATTCATCAATTGCATCAAGTGCATCTGTCGTAAGTTTTGTTACATCAGATATACTTTCGTTGTTAATTCTAAAATCTTCATAAGATGGAAAATCAATTAAAAAATCTCTTTTATCAAAATTTAGATTGATGATTCCTGAACCTGATAATTCGATAGATTCATCAAATCTTCGTATTGGCGAATTACCAATTTTTTTAAAAACTAAAATATCTGGTTTATCATCAAAATAAACTCCAAAAACTCTTTCTTCAGATTCGTTCTCTGCAAGTGCTGGTCTTAATTGGTTTTCAATTGCACTTTCTAAAGATTTGTTATTCTTTTTAGTTTCAAAAACAACAAGATAATTTTGTCTTAACTTTTTAAAATCCTTTTTTGCTTTAGCGTCTTCATATATATCTAACCATTCTTTAGTTTTAAAAGCAACTACATCAGGTTTTAATGCTTTTCCATTATTACCTTTAGGTATATTAAATTCGATACATAAAAATTCTTTTGGAAAAAGACCACTGTTTACAAGAGCGTAAACAAAACGTGAGCGAATATATTCTTCACTAAAATTTCCTTTCGTATCTTTTGTTTTTGCTTTACTTGCAAAGGATTTTACTCCTATTTCTTCTTCGTGAAATTTTTTATCAATTGTGACAACATCTTTGTATTTCTTATCAAAGTCAGCAAAGTATTCTTTTAGATTTTTACTCATCTTTATTTGTTTCTTTTTTCAAGTAGTTCGTTGATTTCTACGTCCAGAATTTCTGCGATTTTATATAAATCCTCTAAACTTGGTTGTCGTTTGTTTCTCGCATATTCATTTATGGTTGGATAGCTTTTATCCATTTTCTTCGCGAGCCAAGTCTGACTTATACCTTTTTCTTTAAGAACTTCTTTAATTCGGTTCATTTTAAACCTTTTATTTATTCAACTGGAAAGGTAATAAAAGTCATTGAATAATAATGATAATATTCATTGTATTTTCATTAGTAGCGTAGGATAGAGGCAAGCTCTTTTTATTTTGTGAGGAACGAGCAAAATGAAATGTGCTTGACTGCGCGTTGGCTTTTCAGAGCTTGTGTACAACTTATTGTTAATCCAAATATACCCAAAAACTTATTTTTAACAACTCTAAACACAGTTAATCTGTTGTAATACTTAAAAAAGCATTATTTTTGATGAATGGACATTATAGCAGAATTTGTTAAAATACTAGAGTTAAAACGTTATAGTAAACAAACCATTAACAGTTATAAGGGTCATTTGCTAATGGTTAAAACCCACTTTAATGACAGAACCTTTAAGCAAATAACTGATAAAGAGTTGTTTGAATATATTTATCACTTGGTAAATACAAAAGGAATTTCTGCTTCGTATCAAAGACAAATTGTAGGCAGTTTAAAACTGTTTTATAAGGAAATTCATAACCGTTCAATTCCTTTTGAATACTTAAAAGTTACTCAACGAGAAAATAAACTACCAGTTGTTTTAAGTAAAAAAGAAGCTGTTTTAATAATCGAAAACACTAATAACTTAAAGCACAAAGCCATTCTTTCAGTAATATATAGTGCTGGTTTAAGAATAGGAGAATTAATAGAATTAAAGAAAACAGATATTGACTCTGAAAGAATGTTAATACATGTTAGGGGAGCAAAAGGAAAAAAAGATAGATATACTGTTTTATCAAAAAAAGTATTAGAACTGTTAAGAGAATATTACAAAGAATATAAACCTATCGTTTATTTATTTGAAGGGCAAAAAGGAGGTAAATATTCTGCCGAAAGCACAAGCCAATTTTTTAAAAGGGCATTAAAAAAATCCACAATAAACAAATCAGCCACACTACATACATTAAGGCATAGTTTTGCAACACACTTACTAGAAGAAGGGATAAGTATTGCCCACATCCAAAAACTTTTAGGGCATAGTAATATTTCGACTACCTTGATTTATACCCATATAGCAAAAGATACTCTAATAAATATAAAAAGCCCACTGGATACCTTCTAAAAAGCAAAAAACTTTCCATTTGAATTTTCAATTGAACTATCCAAATTTCATAACCTGTTTTTATTACTGAGTATTAGAACTCTTCATGCAAAGAACCTCTTGACTTTGACAGTAGAGGAAAGAGGAAAAGGCGTGAATAAAAAAAGAGGACAAGCAGCCAAATAGGCTAAATGCCTTCTTTTGTGGGCATTACTGGATTCGAACCAGTGACCCCTACCCTGTCAAGGTAGTGCTCTAAACCAACTGAGCTAAATGCCCCTTATTTCTTTAGAAAAGGTAAGTTTAACTTTTTGTTTTCAAAAAATGATCTTTTCCTTTAAATAATTTTTGAACGATCCTCTCCTGCTCATCAGAAAACAACGACTCTTCATTAAAAGAAGAATTTATAATCCATTTTTTATCACTATTCGAATATGCTTTTATTTCTACAGGCTCGGACTTGCCAGCTTCTTTTATCAATAAAGTATACGTTTCTTTCCCAAGAGAATTTTTTGAAACCTCATCTTCAAAGTTGCTACCATTCGTATACCCAAGCGTTTGAAGATATTTGGCTACACTAGAAGAGTCTGCTGCTACATTATCAATCATCCACTTTCCTTCTGATTTCTCTAAAACAAAAGAACTATCTGCGGGATAGACAAAGCTAATCTGCTTTACAGAATCTTTCTTTATATCCAAAAGCTTACTATTCCTATAAGAACTCGCATCCGTAGAAATGCTCATACTCATGAAATTATCACTTGCATAAACTTCATTGTCTTTTTTCAATCTTACCGCCGTATAGTATTGTTGCTGCTGGCGGGCATAAGGATTCCCAAACTGATTCTGGTTTCCAGAGTTATTGAAATTAAACTTTCCCAAATAAATATCAACTGCCTTATCACCATTCACATATACCATTGCCCTTGTTGCAAGAGAATCTGTTACCTCATATTCTTTCCATTTACTCTCACTTTTCGCAATAATTCTGCTTGGCTTAATGTCCTTTAACGAGTTTAGTAGTCCCTTCACTTTATCAGAAGATGCATTAACTGTTTTATTCTTATCACTCAGCAAAACCTTCCAATTATCCCCCTCTTTTTTGAGAATAGTCTCTTCCCCACCTTTCTTTTTGAGAACTACCTTATCCACTTTCTCATTGTCATAGTCTACAAGAACTTCTCGAAAAGTGCTACTCCTAGACTTACCTCCAAAAAACTCAATTCCTAAATAAACTCCTAGCAATACTGCCAAAAGAACAATCAATTTTACATTTGAAGCTTTACCAAACATTTTTTTATCTGTTTTTAATTTGTGACCTGTCTTTTTGTTTAGCATACATCTTAATCATTGCTTCGTGTGTGCCTCAATTTTAAATCAGACATGGTCAGATTCGTTTTTTAAAGTTCTACTTGTAATTATTTTCAGTTAAAAATTTCCTTCTATCCAAGCCTGTCTTTTTCTCGACTGCCTATGCGCTCTAAATAGTGCATATAAAATTATAAGCAAAATTGGAGCGAATACATTCGCATACTTAAGCATCGTTCTAGTACTATCTTCCAATTTTTCAATAGGTCTTGAGGTAATTCCTTTCGTACGAAGATCTATCAAGCCAGTATCATCAGAAAGCCAATCGATACCGTTTACTGCAAAAAAGGCATTGTCTTGTTGCACCTGTCTTTGTTCCTGACCTTTTCCGTTGATTGCAAAATCACCATTGGCTACTACTACCAACTTAGATTTTTTTCCTCCTACTAATTTCCCTTCAAAAGCTACTGCTACAGGCTGCGCAGGTTGGTTGAAATCTTGCTCCGTCCATTCTTTTTGGATATTAGCAAAAGATGGAGGGGTAATAAAGCCAGTATTTTCTGATGTCAATGCCAAAGGAGTAGCAACTACGGAAGAATCCATTCCAGTGAAGTTAATAGACGACACAAAAGTAAGAATTACAGATTCTAAACCTTTTGAAGCAGGGTGGTCTGCAAAATTGCTTATCTGTGGAAAGTACGGAAATGGAATAGGTGTATTAAAAACAAAAGGCCCTTGTCGCTGCTGTACAGTTACAGAAGCACTTTGCGCATCTACCAAAAAGTCTCCTCCAAACTCTATCCCCTTATCCGATAACCAGTTTCTAATGCCTATATCATCAGCTTTAGATAAACTACCTGTTTGTAAATCTCCTTTCAACGGACTATAGGCTAAATATACTCCTCCTCCATTTTGAAGGTAATTGTCCAACTTTCTCAAATGAGAATCCGGGATACTATCTGTAGGATTTATAATTGCTACTGCTTTGTACGTTTGTGGTATTTCGCTAGTGTCTGATATCGTATAAGTGTCTATATTGTACAATACGGACAATTCCTCCACTACCTGTAGCAGTTCATCTATGCCTGGCTCTCCATTTCCTTGCAATAGTGCAATCGAAGGCTTATTGGCAAGAGATATTTTCTTAACGGCAGTTGTTAAGGAATATTCCATAGCTGCACCAGGCTGAACAACGGGTATGATTTCTTTCCTGCCTGACATCTGCAGTACCACTCCCAAATATGCTTTAAGCTGTTTCTGCTGATCGCTTTCTACAACATTAATTAGTAAGGGTTGAATACCAGCCATTTGCGCTTCTCTCTCCTTATCTTCATTTTCATTAGGGTTAATAAACTCATAATAAATATTCCCTCCAGACCTGGTCTCATACTCCATTAGCAAATCCTCAAAATCCTTTTTCGTAGAAAGGAGCTGTGGTGGTAAATCTTCTGTAAAATACGCTTTTACAGTCACTACATCATCCAAATCTTCTAGTATGTCTTCTGTTGCTTTACTTAAGGTATACCTTTTATCAGAAGTAAAGTCTAAGCGAAAAAAAGCCTTACTTACAATCAGGTTTACTACTACTATAATTCCAATAAATATCAGTACTCGAGTAAATATTTTCTGTTTCATAGTTCTTCGATGTTATATCTACTACAAATTAGTTTTGCCAATTTCTTTTGGAAAGTGATACCTGAGACAATAAAACCCCTATTATGATTAGAGAAGCAAAGTAGATCAAATCTCTGGCGTCAATCACACCACGAGAGATAGAGTCATAATGGGTTCTTAAACTGAGATAGTCGAATATGCTACCTATTCCTCCAGTAAATGAACTTGCAATAAGCCCGAAAATAAAGTGGAAGAAAACGCCAATACTCAGTGTAATCAAAAAAGCTACAATCTGATTATTTGTAGTTCCACTAGCAAAGATCCCCAAACTTATATACGTAGCGCTCATTAAAATCAAGCCTATATACCCTCCTATTACTGCTCCATGGTCTATGCTGCCGATTTGGCTAACCGAGATATAATAAGGCAACGTACAAACCAACGCTATCAAAATCATCATTAGTGACCCGAGAAATTTCCCTAAAATTATCTGTACATCACTAATGGATTTCGTGAGTAACAGCTCTATCGTTCCTGCTTTATTCTCTTCCGCAAGACTTCGCATGGTAATAGCAGGAATGAAGAAAAAAAGTGTCAAGAATGAAATTTCAAAAAACACATACAAGCTTGCCTGCCCTCTAACGAAGATGTTATTCCCAAAAAACCACGTAAAAAAGCCTGTCAACCCTAAAAAAAGGATGATTAGAACGTACGCTATCAGAGAATCAAAAAAGGAAGCCAATTCTCTTTTCGCAATTATCCAAATACTTTTCATCTTTTTAAAAATTTGTAACCTGTCTTTTTGTTTGGTACACATCTTATATTGCTTCGTGTGTGACTCCATTTTAAATCAAACAAGGTCTGTTTCAATTTTTCTATCGTTTTAAATCCCTTTTATTTTTAGTTAGTCAACTCTCTAAAGACATCTTCCAGCTTCGTCTCATTTCCTGTCATTTCCATGAGATACCACTTGTTTTTGACACACATATCAAACACTTCTTTTCTAGAAGACAAATCAGGTTTGCTTTGAACCTGATAATATCCTTTTCTTTCTGCTACTGGTGTCACCTTTTCAACCGTAGAAAGAGTCAGAATTTCTTTTTCTACATCCGAATCAGCCTCAGCCTCAACAGCAATAGTCAGAAGCTCCTGCCCTTGCGCCTGGTTTCTCAACGTCTCAGAGTTTCCATCCGCAACTATTTTTCCTCTATTGATAATCAAAATCCGATCGCAAGTCGCTTCTACCTCTGACAAAATGTGAGAGCTTAAAATTACCGTTTTCTCTTTACCCAATTCCTTAATCAACTTCCTAATCTCCACGATCTGATTGGGATCTAAACCCGTAGTAGGCTCATCCAATATTAACACTTCCGGATCGTGGATCATAGCTTGTGCTAAACCAACCCTTTGCCTATATCCCTTAGACAGCTGATTGATCTTTTTGTGCCTCTCTAGGTTCAAGCCACATATATCGATCATTTTCCGAATCCTCTCTCCTATCTTTTCTTGCTCAACCCCCTGTATTTCAGCGCAAAACTTAAGGTAATCTATAATCGCCATATCTGTGTAAAGCGGATTATTTTCTGGGAGATAGCCTATCTTTTTCTTAATGGCTTCCTGATCTGTATGAATGCTCAAATCATCCAGCCTGATATCCCCTGAAGTTGGAGCCATGTAGCATGTTATCATCTTCATTGTTGTACTCTTTCCTGCTCCATTGGGACCTAGAAAGCCTACTACTTCTCCCGTTTTTACTTCAAATGAAATGCCATCAACTGCCTTTTGAGGACCGTATTGCTTCAATAAATTATCTACAACTATGGCCATTTTAAACTAACTATTTTTTCCAACCGCAATTTTAAAGCCTTTGCTTAAAAACTTCAATATTCTCATAATCAACCCTCTATTTAAAAAATGTTAAAAAATAGGACACGCTCACACAGGCTCATCCCGGAGAGTCAAGCCTGCCACCCTACTAAGGCTCTTTCGGTCTTGCCTTTCGCCTCTTAGCCCAGGGTGCTGACCATACCAAAGTATGGTTCAATAACTCTTCCAAGCGAGGCACATTTGCAAACCATTAGAGAACTTCTAAAATAAACTTCTATTTTAGTCCTTCAAATGGAGATCATAAACTTTTGGAAAGCGTAAACAACATTGGAGTAATAGGTGGCGGAAGCTGGGCGACCGCACTAATAAAAATTTTCAACGAAAAAGATATTCAAATTAACTGGTGGCTTAGAAATGAAGAGGATGTAAAGCATATTCAAAAATATAACCACAACCCCAGATACTTAAGTGCTGTTAGCTTTAGAAAAGACAAGTTCTTTGTTTCATCTAACCTACAAGAAGTGATACAAAACTCCGAAGTGATAATTATTGCTATCCCTTCTGCTTTTATAAAAGATGTAGTTGACAAGTTGCCAAAAGAAATTTTTGCTAAAAAGAAGATTGTTTCTGCCGTCAAAGGAATGATCCCTGAAGAAAATATTCTTATCACACAGTTTTTCGAAAAAGAGTTTTCTGTTTCAACAAGTGATACAGCTGTAATTGGCGGGCCTTGCCATGCAGAAGAAGTAGCTCTAGAAAAACAAGCCTACCTGACAATAGCCTCTGAAAATAAGGAGTTTAGAGTAGCTTTTGCAGATGCTATGGAGTGCCGCTTTATCAATACCAATAACGTAAAAGATGTTATCGGAGTAGAATATTGTGCTATTATCAAAAATATTATTGCAATTGCCTGCGGTATAGCAAGAGGGTTAAACTATGGGGATAACTTTCAGGCAGTACTCGTTTCCAATGCTATGAGGGAGATTAGGAGGCTACTAAAAACAGCCTACCAAATCAAGAAGAATCTAACTGCCTCTGTCTACCTGGGCGACCTTCTCGTTACATCTTACTCACAGTTTAGTAGAAATAGAACTTTTGGTAATATGCTTGGAAGGGGTTACTCAGTCAAATCTGCCCAAGTAGAAATGGAAATGGTTGCAGAAGGTTATTACGCTGTAAAAAGCGTTTTTGATGTTATGCAAAAACACGAAGTAGAAATGCCAATTACAGAAGCCGTATATAGAATTATTTACGAGAAAATCTCCCCAGTTGTAGAGTTCAAAATTTTGGAAGGTAAGCTGAAATAATATACCCTATTTCCTGAAAGTATATATCACCTTTCAAAGCATGGCGATCTTATGAAAACATTCCTTTTCCTTCATTGCAAAAAATCGAGAAGTTTTGCAATGAAGGAGGGTAAAAGTCTCATTCTTTACTTTTTAATCTAGTATTCTGATCAATAAATATCAATTAAAAACTTTGGTTGAAAAAAATTGACAGCTTTCGTCTAATACAAAGTATCGAAAAAGTGGGTAGAGTAAGATATACTAGCTTACATTAACTACATCCTAATACTTGTCTCTAAGATTATAGACCTAGGAAACTTGTTTTTCAAATTAGCATAAGCCTGATATACTTCCAGCTTAGAGAAAAAATTACCTACTTTAACATCATAGTGTGGTGGTCGGTAGTTTAGATAAACTTTGTACTCAAAATCTCTTTGTGTATAAGCCACAGCTGTATCTGCCAAAGCTCTGCTTGTACCAGAGTATATTTGTACTCTATACCCTTTTACTCTGCTGTCCCTTTTATTTTTTCTTGCAATACCTTCTAATCTTTTGTTAGCTTCTTTATTAGAAGAATAAGTAGGTTGAATAGCAACACTCTCAACCTTGATAGTTCTCCCTTCACTATCAATTTTATCACCATTTACTAAGTCGTCAGAAATAGCATCTTCTAGCGAAAGATATTTTGAAAGATCTTCTTGGATAGTTACCGTTTCATTTTGCTTAGGCTGGAATACTTTACAAGCTGCCGCAAATAAAACTGAAGATAATAAAACTAACTTTAAACCCTTTGAGCAGTTCATATTATTCGACAATTATACATTTTCCTTCTAAAATATCTTTCTCCACCTGCTTAAATTTCACTCCATCTTTTACAGTTCCATCATTGTATTTAACAGATACTTTGTCATTTCTTCCTCTTACTTTTTGAGACTTAAGAGGTTTTGTTACTTCTACATTTTGCCTTGGGGCATTAGCACTTACACCTCCTCCTTGCAAGAGTGACCCAGACTCTTCTTTTTTCTCATTTAATTTTTGTCTTGCTCTTTTTTGAGATTCTGCAGCTCTTACATCTTCTGAGTCATTAACAGCAATCTCTGTTTTAGATAAAAATGAGGTTACTTCTTCATTAATATTTTTCATCAGCTGCTTAAAGAGCTCAAAAGCTTCAAACTTATAGATCATCAAAGGCTCTTTTTGCTCGTGAACAGCTGTTCGGACTTCCTCTTTAAGCTGATCCATCTCCCTTAGGTGCTCTTTCCAATGATGGTCAATTACGGCAAGGCTGAGTCTCTTTTCTAAAGACGTGACTACCTCAGCACCTTTCGTATCTACAGAACCTTTGAGGTTAGCTACTACTTGCAGCATTTTTTTTCCATCTGTAAGTGGTATAGCAATCTCTTCTACTACACCTCCCCTATTTTCCAAAACCTGCTTTAAAACTGGGAGTGTTTTTTCTTTTAACCTTGTTGTTTTTTCTTGATAATGCTGATATGCATGATCATACATTTTATCCGTTAACTCTTGTTCTTTGATAACCTTAAACTCTTCTTCTGAAACGAATGAGCTAATTCCAAATGTGGTGAGCAGATCTATCTTGAACTCTTCATAATCTTTAATATCTTTATGTTGACCAGCAATGCTTTCTGCTACTTCGTAAAACATATTCATGATATCAAAGCTCAGCCTTTCACCAAATAAAGCATTGTGCCTTCGTTTGTAGATCAGCTCTCTCTGTGAGTTCATCACATCATCATATTCCAAAAGCCTTTTTCTGATGGCAAAATTATTTTCCTCTACCTTTTTCTGAGCTCTTTCAATAGACTTAGTAATTAAAGAATGTTGAATAACTTCTCCCTCTTTCAAGCCTAAGCGATCCATTACTTTTGCCATTCGGTCAGAGCTAAAAAGCCGCATTAAGTTATCTTCTAAGCTCACAAAAAACTGTGAAGAACCAGGGTCTCCCTGCCTACCCGAACGACCTCTAAGCTGTCTATCCACCCTTCTGGATTCGTGTCTTTCCGTACCAATTATGGCAAGACCACCAGCCTGCTTAGCCTCATCTGTTAACTTGATATCCGTTCCCCTACCCGCCATGTTAGTAGCAATAGTTACCGCTTTAGGCAGACCTGCACTAGCTACAACTTCTGCTTCTCGCGCATGTTGCTTCGCATTCAATACCTGGTGCTTAATCTTCCTCATGGTTAAAAACCGGCTCAAAAGCTCAGATATTTCTACAGATGTAGTACCAACAAGTACTGGCCTGTTTGCTTCTACCATTTCTTGGATTTCTTCTACCACCGCATTAAACTTCTCTCGCATGGTCTTATAAACCTTATCCTCTCTATCTTTTCTAATTATAGGTCTATTGGTAGGTATTACTACCACATCTAACTTATAAATCTCCCAAAACTCTCCTGCTTCTGTTTCCGCAGTACCAGTCATACCTGCCAGCTTGTGGTACATCCTAAAATAATTCTGTAAGGTTACAGTAGCATATGTTTGAGTTGCCTCTTCAATATTAACATTTTCTTTTGCCTCCAGTGCTTGGTGCAAGCCATCCGAATATCTCCTTCCCTCCATCACACGACCTGTCTGCTCATCAACAATCTTTACCTTATCCTCAACGAGGATATAGTCGACATCTTTCTCAAATAAGGCATAGGCCTTAAGCAACTGGTTAACAGTATGTATTCTTTGTGACTTAGCATTATACTCCGTTATCAACTGATCTTTTTGCTTATTTTTCTCTATCTCATCTATATCTTCCTTATTTTCTATTATTGCTACATCAGAACCTATATCTGGCAATACAAAGAAGTGTTTATCTTCCCCTTCCTTAGTAATTAACTCAAGCCCTTTCTCAGTCAAGTCTATCGAATTACTTTGCTCATCTATAGTAAAAAATAAAGGTTCATCTGCCTCAGGCATTCTTTTCGAGTTTTCCTGAAGATATATTCCCTCCGTCTTTTGGAGCAATTGTCTCATCCCCGGCTCTCCAAGAAATTTGATCAAAGGCTTATACTTAGGCAGCCCTCTATGTACTCTAAATAAAGCTAATCCACCATCGCCCTTTTTTCCCTCTTTAATAAGCTTTTTAGCCTCATTCAAATATTGCATAACCAACGTCCTTTGAGCATTCACGAGTTTTTCAATCCTGGGCTTCAGCTGGAAAAACTCTTGCTCATCGCCTTTTGGAACAGGTCCAGAGATAATCAAAGGAGTCCTTGCCTCATCAATAAGAACGGAGTCTACCTCATCCACCATTGCAAAATGATGCTTTCGCTGTACCAACTCATCAGGATGGTGCGACATATTATCCCTCAAGTAATCAAAACCAAACTCGTTATTAGTTCCATAAGTAATATCCGCTCTATAAGCAGCCATTCTTTCAGGAGAATGAGGTTGATACTTGTCGATACAATCTACTTTTAACTTATGAAACTCCATTAAAGGAGCCATCCACTCCGCATCCCTTTTTGCCAGATAGTCATTCACCGTTACGATATGTACCCCCCTTTGTGCGAGAGCATTCAAAAAAGAAGGTAATGTTGCTACCAGTGTTTTTCCCTCTCCCGTTGCCATCTCTGCTACCTTACCCTGATGCAAAACAACTCCACCAACTAGTTGCACATCATAATGCAGCATATTCCATTCTATTTCATGCCCCGCAACATTCCATTTATTTTTCCAGACTGCTTTTTCTCCTTCAATTACTACATTTTCCTTTTTCGCTGCTATCTCCCTATCATAGTCTGTAGCCTCTACAATTAACTCCTTATTTTCTTTTAGTCTTCTCGCAGTTTCTTTAACAATTGCAAAGCCTTGAGGAAGTACATCAAGCAAAACCTTTTCTAATTCCCTATCCCTATCTTTCTCCAGTTTATCTATCTCCAAAAAAATCTCCTCTTTCTCATGAATATCCAGCTTATTATTATTTGCTAACTCCTTTTCATGATTTTTTATTTGACTATCTAAGCCTTCTAGATCTTTTGATATATAATCTTTTAGCTTCTGGGTCTCATTTCTAAGCTCATCATCAGAGATACCCTTCAACTTTGCATATTCTACATTCGTTTTCTCTACATAAGGATATACCGTTTTTAAATCCCTATCTGTTTTCGTCCCAAATAATTTACCTACTACTTTGGTTATTGATCCTATCATTTTCTGCCTTCCTTAATTTTGCTTGCAAATTTAATGGATTTAATATAGAGATTTATACCTTGAAACTACTATTCAGTTCTAGAGCAAAAAAAACTAAAATGGGCACCCTCCGCAATGCTCGTTCCGGCTGCCAAAGTCGACCTCACCCAATCCATTCGGTCTTTGGCTTAACCTCTTTCCCTAGGGTACAGATCATGCTTTCAGCATGACTAAATCCTATCTAATCTGTATTATTCATGAACAGGTCGTTTGTTTTAGATTAAATAATTGATTACTAGATTTTTGTGATTTAAATCGCACAATATTTTATTCCTCAAATTTGAGGATTAGTTAGCTCAAGTCTTTCATAATCAATTATCTTGTAATCAGAGAGTTATCTACTTAAATTAAATCCAGAATTATTTGGGTTAAGCTTTTCTACACAAAAAAAGCTGATCCTTTAACGAATCAGCTTGAATATTTTTAAGGCTTATAATCTTCTACTTCAAAACTAACTTCTTGCTGCTTTTAAAGTCTTTTCCACTTAGCTCTACGAAATATAACCCTTTGCTTTCTTTACTTAGATCCAAATCAAGGCTAGTATCGAAACCATTCAACTCTTTTTGATAAACAACTTCTCCTGAAATCGAATATACTTTTATCAAATTTGCATTAGATTTTTGACTAACACTTACCTTACCTGTTGTTGGGTTTGGATAAATACTTAGCATAGCCTTACTATCTCCAGAAACCCTGCTTGAGTTATCACCATCAGCATAAACTGTTATATCTTTTGTAAATGTCGCCCCGTGATTATCTGTAGCTATTACTCTTGCTACATAATGTCTTCCCGCTCTTAACTGAATATCGCTTCTTACTTTTAAGTAATAGTTCATTTGCCCATCAACCAGTGATCTATAAATCTCAAAATGATCGTTATGATTTGAGTTAGCACCATTTATCAATGCAAAAGTATGCGTATCAAAATTATCAGCATCTACAGCCTCCAGCTTACTTACTCCAACTCCGTTTCTGTTTGCTGCTACTCTATCTCCAAATGGCAATAGTATATCTGTAGGAGCTTCATTTTCTTCAGATGCAAAACCAAGGTCTCTAGTAAATGTAGCGCCATGATTATCTGTAACTCTAACTCTTACTGAATAAACTCTATCTACACTCAAAGGTATTGTTGTGAAAAGTGCAAAGTCTCCACCTCTTATAAACCTTATCTCAAAATGATCATTGTGATTCAAATTAGCACCGTTTACTAACTCAAAAGAATGTGTATCATTTGCATCACCATCAACAGCTAGTAAATTTCCTACTTTAACCCCTACTGCATCTGCTATTACTTTAGGGTGGATTAATGAAATTTGTATATCACTAGGAGCTTCATTTTCTTCTGAAGAAAAACCAAGATCTCTTGTAAATGTAGCACCATGGCTATCAGTAGCTTTTACTCTAATTGAGAAAATTCTATCTACGCCAAGTGGCATTACGGTATAAACTCTGAATTTTCCTTGGGCAAATCTGATTTCAAAATGGTCATTATGGTTTGCATTTGCACCATTAACTAACTCAAACATATGACTGTCAAAAAGATCATCATCAACCGCAGTAAGTGACCCTACTTCAACTCCTACCATATCTGCAGTTACCTTAGGGTTATTCAAAGTGATTTGTATGTCACTAGGAGCAGAGTTATTATCAGCTGGGTTAACTACACTTACTGTAAGGTCTTTTATAAAGCTCAAGCCACCTTTGTCTGTAGTTTTTATCTTAACAACATACTTACCTTTTTTCAAAGGTTTTTTGGTTAAAAGCGCATAAGAAGGCTTTTTATCTTTAGACAAATATGAGTTCTTGACTATAGGCAAAATTTGAAAATTGCCTTCAGAACTATTTTTGTGATTTTTTACCAGTTCATACTTATGACTATCATTTAAGTCTGTGTCAATAGTACGTAAATATCCAATTGTGGTATTCTTTAATCCAGCCTCAACTTCATAACTTGATAACTGAATGTCAATTGGTTTGTGATTTTTAGTAAAACTAGACCCTCCGATAAATTGTGCGCTGGCTGAATAAAATCCTACTGTTACAAGTAAAAAAACAAAATTAAATATTACAGTACCTTTTTTCATGATTGAAAGAAATTTTAACCTTTTTACCTACTCTTTATTTTAGCTTTTCGGTTTCCGCTTTTAGCCTATGCTTAAATAACGGCAGGTAAAAAATTTGGTTGTAATAAATACCTTAAAAAACTTAAATTTTTTTACAAAAAACCACTTATTTACATTAAAAAAAACTAAATGGACTTTATAAAAAGTGCTTACGCCATGTAATTTGTTTGCTTTGTTGAATAAAAACAAAATACACACCCCTCCATTGAAAGTTTACATTTAAACACTAAGAAGCCTAAAAGATAAAGGATTGAAATATTTTTACTCAAACATTATTTTACATTTGCTATAAATAATAGAGTTTCTTGAAACGGAACTATCCTAAAGTCTAAGTCATAGAGGCATTTCACTAATTTCGCTTAAAAAAAGTGCGCTATTTTGAACTAGATATTGTTGTTGATTGAATAAAAAAAGGTACTTATAAATTGATAATTTAGTGCTTTAATTATCCTTAAATATTAAAATGACGGAAAATAAACATAAGGCTGGATTTGTAAGCATTATCGGAAGACCAAATGTGGGCAAGTCTACTTTAATGAATAGTATTGTTGGAGAAAATCTTTCGATCATAACTTCTAAAGCACAAACTACCCGGCATAGAATAATGGGTATTATCAATCAAGATGATTTGCAGATTGTATATTCTGATACTCCTGGTATTTTATCCCCAAAATATGAATTGCATAACTCGATGATGAGTTTTGTACACCAATCTTTAGAGGATGCAGATGTAATCTTATTCATTACCGAGCCAAATTCTAAAGACGAAATAGCTTTAGAATTTATCGAAAATACTCAAATACCAATCATAGTTTTAATCAACAAGATTGATCTTTCAGATGAAGTTAAAATTAAAGAAGAGATTGAAAAATGGACTCAAAAACTTACTACTGCAAAAGCTGTAATTCCTATTTCAGCACTTCACAAGTTTAATTTAAACTATGTTTTTGAAGCTATAAGAAATCATGTTCCAGAACATCCACCATTTTTCCCTAAAGATGAGCTGACAGATAAATCGATGCGCTTTTTTGCTTCTGAGATACTAAGAGAAAAAATTATGCTCAATTACAGAGAAGAAGTTCCTTATTCTTGCGAGGTTCTCATAGAGCGGTTTAAAGATAGTGATGATATTATTAGAATATCTGCTGTCATTTTAGTGGAAAGAGACTCTCAAAAAAGTATTGTAATTGGCAAACAAGGTAATATGCTTCAAATTATAGGAAAAAAAGCTCGTTTGGATATGGAAAAGTTTTTTGGAAAAAAGGTTTTTTTAGAGCAATATGTAAAAGTCGAGCCTGATTGGAGGAAAAATAAATACAAGCTATCTAAACTGGGTTATTAATCTATCTTTTTTTTTGTCATAATATTAAACTTATTTGTCCGTAATAGAAAGGTAAGTTCAATATTAAAAACTAGTGAAAATGGTTATAAAGAAGAATTTCAAGAAATTAGTGAATTTTAAATCTACTCAAAATAAATATATTGAGCGTTTTAACATGGTGGTTAAAACTTTTGAGGAGTTTATAGAAGAAGAAAATAATAGACCTAATCAGGAAATAAAAAATAGATATAGTTTAATACAACAAATGCTCTAAAAGAAAGCCTTTCTATATTTAGGTTTTAGAAAGGCTTTTTCATGTATTATCTATTCATGGATATTAGGAACTCTTCGTTGTTTCTCGTACCATTCATGTTATTTAATAAGTAGTCCATTGCTTCATTAGAATGCATATCAGACATAAATTTCCTTAGTATCCAAACTCTGGATAAGCTTTCTTTATCTAAAAGAAGATCTTCTCTTCTTGTTCCAGAAGCTGGGACATCAATAGCAGGATAAACTCTCTTATTAGCAAGTTTTCTATCTAACTGAAGCTCCATGTTACCAGTACCCTTAAATTCTTCGAAAATCACTTCATCCATCTTAGAACCAGTCTCAATAAGAGCTGTTGCAATTATCGTTAATGATCCCCCATTTTCTACGTTTCTAGCAGCACCAAAAAACCGTTTTGGCTTATGTAATGCGTTAGCATCAACACCACCAGTTAATATTTTTCCTGAAGAAGGTGCAACAGTATTATATGCTCTTGCAAGCCTTGTTATCGAATCAAGTAAAATCACAACATCATGACCACACTCTACCATTCTTTTTGCTTTTTCTAAAACGATAGATGATACTTTCACGTGCTTATCTGCCTGCTCATCAAAAGTGGATGCTACTACTTCACCTTGTACACTCCTAGCCATATCTGTTACTTCTTCTGGCCTTTCATCTACTAGTAGTACTATCAGGTAGCACTCAGGGTGATTTTTGGCAATTGCATTAGCTACTTCCTTTAAAAGTACTGTTTTACCCGTTTTGGGCTGAGCCACAATCATACCTCTTTGTCCTTTTCCAATAGGTGCAAAAAGGTCTAGTATTCTTGTAGAATAGACATTTGGTTTAGTACTTAGGTTTAACCTTTCATTGGGAAATAAAGGAGTAAGGTATTCAAAAGGTACTCTATCTCTTATTTCATCTGTAGTTTTCCCGTTAACATTATTTACTTTAAGAAGGGCAAAGTACTTTTCCCCATCTTTAGGGGGTCTTATTTGACCATTAACTGTGTCACCTGTTTTTAGTCCAAATAACTTAATTTGAGATGGAGAAACATATATATCATCTGGGCTTGCCAAATAGTTGTAATCCGATGATCTTAAAAACCCATATCCATCTTGCATTATTTCAAGCACACCCTCGTTTTCAATAGCACCGTCAAATTCTTTTATATTGAAGCTTGGAGTGTTTCCAAAACTTTGTATTCGCTTATTTTGGTGCGAATTTGTATTTTCCTGGCTATTATTATTGGACTTAGATACAGGTTTTCTATCAGGCATCTTTATTTTACGAGCCCTCTCTTCCATCTCTTTGATTTTCTTTTTCTCTGCATCCTCTTTTTCAGTAGACTCCTGTTCTTTTACTGTTTTCTTTTCTGGGTGTGTCTTTTTAATTGGCACAACTGGTGAGGCTTTTACGTCTCTTTTTTTCAACTGTGGCTTTTTTACAGGATTTTCTTCCTTAGCTAAATTTTCTTCTGAAACTCTAGAACTCTCAGTTGTTTTCTTTGGTAGCTTGCTATCTGGAAGTATAGCTTGTTTATCTAATATCTTATAGATTAAGTCTTTCTTAGGAGTTTTGGTATTGTATTTTATTTCTAACTCATCTGCTATCTTTTTAAGCTCTGATAGCAACCTTACTTCTAATTCTTCTAATGTATACATATATAGGTCTAAATATTTTTATTCTGTTTAATACTCATAGCGGTCGGCTTGACATTTAAATTCTTTATAATGTTAAAAGCTTAAGCCAACAATCCAAAATTTAGTTTGAAAGGATAATATTGGCAATTTAAGTTTTGATTTCAATAAAGAAAGAAGAGCGGAACAGACGGGATTCGAACCCGCGACCTCCTGCGTGACAGGCAGGCATTCTAACCAGCTGAACTACTGCTCCAACGGAATGCAAATATAGGTCTTTGTTTAAATAAACAAAAAAAATTATCAATAATATTTTTATTCATCTCATTTTCTAACATCAAGTACTTTTTAACTCACTTATATTCTAGGATTTATTTCTTTTTCTACGTAATGTGCCTATTATTGTGTTTTAAAAAACCAAAAAAATGAGCTTATTAACAATCGGTTCTGTTGCATTCGACGCTATAGAAACCCCCTTTGGCAAAGTAGATAAAATAATCGGAGGAGCTGCCAGCTATATCTCTATAGCTGCTTCTTATTTTGTAAAGCCTGTTAATGTTGTAGCTGTGATTGGTGAAGATTTTACTTCTAAGGAAATGGAGGTTTTTCATAACCGAAGTGTTAATACTGATGGTATTAATGTGAAGAAAGGGGAAAAGTCTTTTTTTTGGTCAGGGCGATATCATAACGACATGAACTCTAGAGATACATTAGTTACAGAACCTAATGTTATGGAAGACTTTAATCCAGAAATTCCTGAATCTTACCAAGACTGTGAGTTTTTAATGTTAGGGAATTTAGATCCTATAATCCAGATGAGGGCTCTCAAAAATTTAAAAAAAAGGCCTTCTTTAGTTGTACTAGATACTATGAATTTTTGGATGGATACCAAAAGAGAGTATTTGGACGAAATCTTAAAAGAAGTTGACATTTTATCTCTTAATGATGAAGAAGCAAGACAACTAACTTCTGAATACTCACTAGTCAAAGCTGCTAAGAAAATTTTAAGCTTAGGCTTAAAATATGTAGTGATCAAGAAAGGTGAGCATGGCGCTCTTTTATTTGGAAAAGAAAATATCTTTTTTGTTCCTGCTATTCCTCTTGAGGAAGTTTTCGACCCTACAGGTGCTGGGGATACTTTTGCTGGTGGCTTTATAGGCTACTTAGCTAAAACAAAAGACTTAAGTTTTCAAAGTATTAAAAAGGCAGTAATTCACGGTACTACTATGGCCTCTTTTTGTGTAGAAAAGTTTGGTCCAGAAAGACTACTAGACCTAACTGACTTAGAAATAAAAAATAGATATCAAGAAGTAATTAACCTCACCCAAGTAGAGTATACTGTTTAGTTAAATTATTTCATACCCTATGAATGAGCAGGTCATTCTAGTTAATAATGATGATGAGGTTGTTGGTTATGAAGATAAGTTAATTGCCCACGAAAAGGGACTGCTCCACAGAGCTATTTCTGTTTTAATTTTCGGGGAAAAAGGTTGGCTACTCCAACAAAGAGCTTCTGAGAAGTATCATTGCGGAAACTTATGGACAAATACCTGCTGCACCCATCCTAGAAAAGCAGAAGATAACCTCTCTTCTGCTAAAAGAAGGCTATGGGAAGAAATGGGAATTACAAATGTAAAGCTTCACTATGCATTTTCTTTTATTTATAAGACTACTTTCAATAATGACTTAACTGAACATGAGTTAGATCATGTTTTTATCGGTTACTCAAATAATACCCCTCAAGTAAATTTAAGTGAAGTAAAAGATTATAAGTGGATTCAAAACAACATTCTTGCTGAAGAGATTCAAGTCTCGCCCAACTTATTCACGCCATGGTTTAAAGCTATTGCTATAAAGTTTTTTTTGTTATGACAAATAAAAAAGGCTTTATCAATCTAATAAAGCCTTAGTCTAGTAAATATGAAAATGAAAAAACTATAATTTCTACATTATATTTTGTTTTCTTGAACGAGAGTTTTCTTCTTTAAGTTTCTTTATCAGTATTATTTTTTCATCCTATCCAAATATTCTCCTCTACTTTGAGCTCACAACTCATCTTTCTAGATAAGACAAATAAATAATCCGATAATCTATTAAGATAGGTATTATATATATAAAATTTCTCGTCAACTCTGCTCTCCAAACCTACAAGCCTTCTTTCTGCTCTCCTGCATACAACTCTTGCAATATGGGCGAAAGCCACATCTTTATGACCTCCTGGCAATATGAAGTTTTTCAAAGCTGGCAAAGTTAGTTGCATTTCATCTACATGATTCTCTAAAGCAGAGATAGAGTCTTTATCCATATTTGGCAAGCTCGCTTTAACTTTTTCTGAAGCATTTCCTGCAGCAATTCTAGAACCGATTATAAATAAGTTTTCCTGTATTGAATTAAGGAAATATTTTCTTTTACTATTAATTTTTAATTCTTTAAGTAAACCAATGTAGCAGTTTAACTCGTCAATAGTTCCATAGCACTCTATTCTTTCATCAGATTTATCAACTCTTTCCCCACTCAATAGAGATGTTTTGCCAGTATCCCCTGTCTTTGTATATATTTTCATTTTAATAAGTTTTGTGCTAAATAAACTACATTGAAGCCAAATAATCTATATAAAATCTGATGTTACTTAATAGATCTCAACTAAACTATTATGCTTTTATGCTTTTATGCTTTTATGCTAAAAAAAAGGTAGAGCTAATAGTAATCAGCTCTACCTTCACTTTAAAAAAAAAAGTAAAATTCTACTTATCCTTTTACTTTCTCTACAACTGCTTTAAATGCTTCTGGATCATTCATTGCAAGGTTAGCAAGAGTTTTTCTATTTAACTCCAACCCTAGGCTGTTAACCTTGCCCATAAATTCTGAATATGACATATCGTATTGTCTTACTCCTGCATTTATTCTTTGAATCCAAAGGCTTCTAAATTCTCTTTTTTTCTGCTTTCTATCTCTGTAAGCATACTGCAAACCTTTCTCAACTGCATTTTTTGCAACTGTCCAAACATTTTTCCTTCTTCCCCAATACCCTTTGGCCTGCTTTAGTATTTTTTTTCTTCTCGCTCTTGACGCTACGTGATTTACTGATCGTGGCATGACACTTTAGTTTTTCAAATTCTCAATAATGCTTTAATATTAGGAACATCTGACTTATCAACTAAAGTTGAATGTGTCAACCTCCTTTTTTGTTTTGTAGTTTTTTTAGTCAGTATATGACTTTTATAAGCGTGCTTTCTCTTGATTTTTCCAGAGCCAGTAAGCTTAAATCTTTTCTTTGCTCCTGAATTTGTCTTTACTTTCGGCATCTTTAATCTCTATTTTTCAAAGAAGACTGCGAAGTTAATAATTGTATCTCGTTATATAAAATTTATTTTTTTTGAAGAAGCGGTGTCATGATAAGAATCATTCTCCTACCCTCCATTTTAATCGGCTGTTCTACTTTACCATAATCTTTTAATTCTTCTACAAAACGTTGTAATAAAGCTCTCCCCCTATCCTTAAATACTATAGTTCTACCATAGAAATGCACAAATGTTTTTACTTTATTTCCTGCCTTTAGGAAGTTTTGTGCATGTTTTAGCTTAAAAGAAAAATCATGATCATCTGTATTAGGACCAAATCTTATTTCTTTTAAAATTGTTTTGTGTGACTTAGCTTTCAGTTCTTTTTGCTTTTTCTTCTGCATGTATTTAAACTTTGAGTAGTCTACTACTCTACATACAGGTGGGTTAGCTTTAGGGGATATTTCTACCAAATCCAATCCTAGTTCGCCTGCTATTTCTAATGCTTCTTCTATGGGATGTATAGCACTTTCAATATCGTCTCCAACAATTCTTACTTCTTTTGCCCTTATTTGTTTATTAACTCTATATCTTATTTGCGACATTAAATTTTTTAGTGATGTTTTATTATATTTTTTGCAAATATAGCCTATCTCTTAATATTACTAGTAGTTAGATACTAACTTTTATTAAAAGCTACTTAGTAGACTTTCTTCCTTTTTTCGATTTTGAAACGGTTTTACTAGCTAACTCTTCACATTTTTCAAATGTAATTGTTTCTGCTTCTTCCTCTTTTGGCATTTTTACATTCTTACCTTTGAAGTATATATACGGTCCCCACCTTCCATTTAAGATCTTCACTTCAGGATCTTCTTCAAATACTCTTATTATTTTCTTGGCATCTTTTTCCCTTTTCTCTAAGATGAGGCTTTTTGCAGTTTCCAGGTTTACAGATAGAGGGTCATGTTCTTTTCCTAAAGAAGTAAATTTTCCATCATGCTTTAAGTAAGGCCCAAATCTTCCTATAGCCGCTGTTACTTCTTTATCTTCAAAAATGCCAATTATTCTTGGAAGCTTAAATAACTCTAGTGCTTCTTCCAATGTTATTTTCTCCAGATATTGCCCTTTTAGGAGAGAAGCATATTTTGGCTTTTCTTCATCCTCATTATCGCCTATTTGTACATAAGGTCCATACTTTCCTAATTTTGCAAATACTTCTTTTCCTGTTACAGGATCAACACCGAGTTTTCTAGTTGCTTGACCTGTCGCTCTTTCAGCATTTTGAATCGTATCTTCCACTTTAGGGTGAAAATCTTTATAAAAAGTGTCTAGCATACTGCTCCATGCAGAAGTTCCTTTTGCTATCTGATCAAATTGTTCTTCTACCTTAGCCGTAAAGGAATAATTAACGATTGAAGGAAAGTATTTAACCAAAAAATCGTTTACCACTATGCCTATGTCTGTTGGGTATAGCTTGTTCTTTTCAGTGCCAGTTATTTCGGTTAGTTCGTTTCTTTTTATCGAATCTTTTTCTAGTGATAGCTCAATGTATTTTCTTTCTTTTCCCTCTCTGGGTTCTTTTATTACGTAATTTCTCTTTTGTATTGTAGATATTACTGGAGCATATGTAGAAGGTCTACCTATACCCATTTCTTCTAGTTTTTTTACTAAACTAGCTTCTCCATATCTTGCAGAAGGTCTTGAAAACCTTTGCGTTGATTTAATATTTCTAAGATCTAAATTTTGACCTATTTTTAACGGAGGAAGCATTCCTTTTTCATCTTCCGCTTCGTCGTCGTCTACAGACTCCATATATACTTTCAAAAAACCATCAAATACCAGTACCTCTCCTGTTGCCTGAAAGGCTTCACTTGTTGTTGATATTTCAATATCGGCTATTGTTCTTTCTATTTTAGCTTCTGCCATTTGAGAGGCTACTGCTCTCTTCCAAATAAGATCATATAGTCGACCCTCATCATTTGCTGCGCCCTGAATATGCTGGGCAGCAAAATTGGTAGGTCGTATAGCTTCATGGGCTTCTTGCGCACTTGCAGATTTACTTTTATACCTTCTAGGTTCAGCATATTTCTCACCATAATTGGACTTTATTTCACGGTTTGCAGATGCTATTGCCTCTTCTGAGAGGTTGACTGAGTCGGTTCTCATGTATGATATATGCCCAGCTTCATAAAGCTTCTGAGCGACAATCATTGTTTTACTTACTGAGTATCCCAACTTTCTACTTGCTTCTTGTTGTAGTGTAGATGTAGTAAAAGGGGCAGCAGGGGACTTTTTACCTGGTTTTTTTACTAGATCTTTAATTTTAAACTCTGCTCCAGTACACTTTTCTAAGAAAGATTTTGCTTCTTCTTCGCTCTTAAAGTTTTTTGGAAGTTCTGCCCTTAATGTTTTGTTCTCTTCAACATTAAAGAGTGCAACGACTTTAAAGGATGCTTCAGGGTTAAATTTATCTATCTCTCTTTCTCTTTCTACGACAAGCCGTACTGCTACTGACTGTACTCTTCCTGCTGACAAGCCTCCTTTTACTTTCTTCCAAAGTACTGGAGAAAGCTCAAAGCCAACAATTCGATCTAAAATCCTTCTTGCTTGCTGTGCATTAACCAAGTTTATATCTATTGACCTTGGAGAACTTATAGCATTTTGAATAGCTGATTTAGTAATTTCCCTAAATACTATTCTTCTTGTTTCTTTGTCACTTAAATCCAAAGCTTCATGAAGATGCCATGATATTGCCTCCCCTTCTCTATCATCATCCGTTGCCAGCCATATTGTTTCAGCTCCTTTAGAAAGTTTCTTCAATTCGTTTACAAGCTGCTTTTTATCACTTGATATTTCGTATTTTGGCTCAAACCCATTATCAATATCTATTGCTTTATCTCCCTTAGGTAAGTCTCTTACATGTCCATAGCTTGACTTTACTATGTAATCTTTGCCTAAATATTTTTCAATAGTTTTCGCTTTTGCAGGAGACTCAACGATAACGAGGTTTTTCATTTATTTTTTATTTGATCTAAAAATATCAGTTTGCGATATATTTAATGTAATTAATTAAACTTTTGTTTCGAAGTTGCTTAATATTTCAAACAAAAGTATTTGAAAGACTTCAATTCCAAAATCTTTTTTTGATTTTGTGACTAAAATCTTAGTGTAGCAAGACTTTTTTAAAGCTCATACTAAGGTCCAATAAAACGCTCATCTATGTGATATTTTAGCATAAAAAAAGACATTTAGCTGTAATAGCTAAATGTCTTTTTTTATGCTGTATTTTAAACCTACTAGTGAGAAACTACTTCAGAGTCTTTTTCAAACTCTTGTTTGGAGTTAACTAATTTATCAAACTCTTCTTGTGAACCAACTCTTATACTCTCATACTCTCTAAGCCCTGTTCCAGCAGGTATTAGATGACCTACTATCACATTTTCCTTCAGACCATTAAGGGTATCTTCCTTACCTCTTACTGCTGCTTCGCTGAGTACTTTCGTTGTCTCTTGGAAACTCGCAGCAGAAATAAAGCTCTTTGTATCTAATGAGGCCTGCGTAATACCTTGTAAGGTTGGCTTAGATACAGCAGGTTGAGCATCTCTTACTTCTATCAGCTCAAGGTCGTTTCTTTTTAGTTTAGAATTTTCCTCACGCAATTCTCTTTGAGAAATTAACATACCTGGTTTCATTCTTCTTGAGTCACCTGATTTTACTACTATCTTTTTATCTAGGATAACATCGTTAGCTTCGATGAATCCAAATCTATCTACTACCTGATTTACCAGGAATGTAGTATCTCCACTGTCTACAATGATTACTTTCTGCATCATTTGCCTTACAATGGTCTCAATGTGCTTATCATTGATTTTCACACCTTGCAAACGATATACATCTTGTATTTCATTTACTAAGTATTCTTGCACTGCTGTTGGCCCTTGTATGGCCAAAATATCTGAAGGAGTTATTGCACCATCAGAAAGTGGCATACCAGCTTTTATGTAATCGTTTTCTTGTACAAGTATATGTTTTGAAAGTGAAACCATATACTTCTTCTTAATTCCATCTTTAGACTCTACAAAGATCTCTTTGTTTCCTCTTTTTATACCACCATAAGAAACTATACCATCTATTTCTGATACTACTGCAGGATTGGAAGGGTTTCTTGCCTCAAATAATTCTGTTACTCTAGGAAGACCTCCAGTAATATCTCTATTTTTACCTATAGATCTTGGTATTTTTACTAAAACCTGACCAGCTTTTACTTCATCTCCATCAGCAACTGCCAAGTGAGCTCCTACCGGAATGTTACTGCTAAACGTTTTACTCTTTCCTTCTATGTGTATTACAGGGTTTTTAGTTTTATCCTTAGTTTCTGTTATTACAACTTCTCTATGCCCTGTTTGCTCATCAAATTCTTCTCTACATGTAATTCCTTCCTCTATAGATTCGAATTGGATAATCCCGTCTTGTTGAGAAAGAATTACTGCGTTGTATGGATCCCAATTACATATAGTATCTCCTTTTTGAACTTCTTGACCTTTTTTCACTTTCAAGAATGATCCATATGGTAAGTGATTGCTAATAAGCATTCTACCTGTCCCCTTCTCTATAATTCTCACTTCACTTGTTCGGGACATCACTACTGGAGCTTTTTTACCTTCCAGATCTTTTGTATTTACTGACTTTAGATCCTCAAATTCTATAGTCCCTGAAAACTTAGCTTTTATAGTTGCTTCTACTGCTATGTTAGAAGCAGTACCCCCAACGTGGAAGGTTCTTAAAGTCAACTGTGTTCCAGGCTCCCCAATAGATTGAGCTGCAATAACTCCCACTGCTTCTCCCTGCTCTACCAGTTTACCTTTTGCCAGGTTTCTTCCATAGCATAAGGCACAAACTCCTTGTTTTGTCTCACAGGTCAATACCGATCTGATTTCTACTTGATCGATTGAAGTCTCTTCAATTCTAGAAACTAATACTTCATCAATTTCTTGTCCTGATTCTACAATTAACTCATCTGTCAAAGGATCATAGATATCATGGACACTTACTCTACCTAAAATTCTTTCTCCTAGAGATTCTATTATCTCATCATTTTCTTTTAAGGCTTCAACCACTAGTCCCCTTAGGGTTTCACAGTCATGCTCATTAATTACAACATCTTGAGCTACGTCTACCAATCTTCTTGTTAGATAACCTGCATCTGCCGTTTTGAGTGCTGTATCCGCCAAACCTTTTCTAGCACCGTGAGTAGAGATAAAGTACTCCAATACATCAAGCCCTTCTTTAAAGTTGGAAAGGATAGGGTTTTCAATTATTTCCCCTACTGATCCTTGAAGGTTTTTCTGTGGTTTTGCCATCAGCCCCCTCATTCCACCTAGCTGCCGAATTTGCTCTCTTGAACCCCTTGCACCTGAGTGCATCATCATATAAATGGAGTTAAACCCTTGACGGTCTGTTTCCATCTTTTCCATTAATGTGTTAGTAAGACCCGTGTTTATTCTAGTCCACACATCAATTACCTGATTGTATCTCTCATTATCTGTGATAAGACCCATCATATAGTTTTGTGTGATGGAGTCTACTTCTTGCTTAGCTTCCTGAATTAACTCTTCTTTTGATTTAGGTATCATGATATCATCTAAACCAAAGGACAGTCCTCCTTTGTATGCATTCATGAAACCTAGCTTCTTAATGTCATCCAAGAATTTAGCCGCAGAAGACATTCCAGCTATTTTGAATACCTTGGAAATGATTTGCTGAAGTTTCTTTTTTGTTAATAATTCATTGATAAAACCTACCTCTTTAGGAACTACTTCATTGAATAGTACTCTTCCAGCTACTGTTTCTATTAGCTGAGTACTTATTTCTCCAGTTTTATCATCTCTTACTTCTGTTCTTAACTTAACCCAAGCATGCTTATTAATGATTTTCTCATTAATAGCTATTGTTACCTCATCTGCATTATAAAAAGTCATACCCTCTCCAGCTACTGGCTCTTTTTTGGTAGACTTTTTCCCTTTGGTAAGATAGTATAAACCTAATACCATATCTTGCGATGGCACTGTGATTGGAGCACCATTTGCAGGATTAAGAATATTATGAGAAGAAAGCATTAATAAAGAAGCTTCCAGTATTGCTTCATGCCCTAAAGGAACATGTACAGCCATTTGATCTCCATCAAAGTCAGCATTAAATGCTGTACATACTAGTGGGTGTAACTGTATTGCTTTACCTTCTATAAGCTTTGGCTGGAAAGCCTGAATGCCAAGCCTGTGAAGTGTAGGCGCTCTGTTTAGCAACACTGGGTGTCCTTGCAGTACAAATTCTAGAATATCCCAAACAACAGATACTTTTTTATCTACTAGTTTCTTGGCTGATTTTACTGTCTTTACAATCCCTCTTTCGATTAGTTTTCTAATAACAAAAGGCTTATAAAGCTCTGCAGCCATATCTTTAGGAATACCGCATTCATGCATTTTAAGCTCAGGACCTACAACTATTACAGATCGACCAGAGTAGTCAACTCTCTTACCTAAGAGGTTTTGACGAAATCTACCTTGCTTACCTTTAAGCATATCACTTAAAGATTTTAGAGGTCTGTTTCCATCTGCTCTTACTGCATTTACTTTTCTTGAGTTATCAAAAAGAGCATCTACTGCTTCCTGAAGCATTCTTTTTTCATTTCTCAAGATTACTTCAGGAGCTTTAATATCTATTAATCTCTTAAGTCTGTTGTTTCTATTAAGCACTCTTCTGTAGAGGTCGTTAAGATCTGAGGTAGCAAAACGACCTCCATCTAACGGAACAAGAGGTCTCAACTCTGGAGGAATAACTGGAACCATTTTTATTATCATCCACTCTGGTCTGTTTTCTATCCTCGTTTTAGCCTCCCGAAAAGCTTCGACAACTTTTAGTCTTTTCAATGCCTCAGCTTTTCTCTGCTGAGATGTATCATTTGCAGCACTATCTCTTAACTGATATGATAGCTCATCTAGGTTTGTTCTTGCAAGAAGCATTTCCAATGCCTCAGCTCCCATTTTAGCAATAAACTTATCTGGATCACTATCATCTAACTGTTGGTTTTCAACAGGCAGTTTGTCCAATATATCTAAATACTCATCTTCCGTTAGGAAATCTAAGTAGCTAATTCCTTCTGCTTCTTTTACTCCTGCTTGTATAACTACATATCTTTCATAATAGATAATTTGGTCTAACTTTTTGGTTGGCATTCCAAGCACATAACCTATTTTGTTAGGCAGTGATCTGAAGTACCAGATATGAGCAACAGGTACTACTAGCTGAATATGACCCATCCTTTCCCTTCTCACTTTTTTCTCGGTCACTTCAACACCGCATCTATCGCAAATAATCCCTTTATATCTTATTCTTTTGTATTTACCGCAATGACACTCATAGTCTTTTACCGGCCCAAAGATTCTTTCACAAAACAACCCTCCCATTTCTGGTTTGTATGTTCTATAATTTATTGTCTCAGGTTGCGTTACTTCTCCAAACGAGCTTTCTAAAATGGACTCCGGTGATGAAAGGCTAATCGTAATTTTTTTGAAATCGTTATTAATTTTCTTATTTCTTCTAAAAGCCATTATTTAGCAGGATTAAATTTCAACCTGCAAATATAAGAAAAGGTATTCAGAAAGCTTTGATTTTCAGAGTTATTTTTAGTTAAATATACGTTTTTATTTTTTGGATTTTCATTCTCAAAATTAAAACTTTGATATGATGGATTTTTAAGCCAATGCTAAACGAAGATTTTGATAAAATTCTAGAATCTCTCCGAGTAAAACTTATTGGAGGAACTTCTTACGAGATAATTAAACCAATAAAGATCCAAAATTACTACGATGTGCAAAACACTATCATTTTGCTGAATTTTGGATTCCTGAATCACAACAAGGAAAATCATGGTCTAAACTCT
The DNA here is from genome assembly GCA_030425505.1 of Bacteroidia bacterium. GTDB lineage: Bacteria > Bacteroidota > Bacteroidia > Cytophagales > Flammeovirgaceae > JAUIAB01. The sequence continues at coordinate 56,161 of JAUIAB010000011.1, forward strand.
GGAGATATTCTTTTTATTCCCGGAGGGAAAAAAATTAATATAACGCTAGGAGTTAATAATCATACTATTATTGAAAATGAAGTTTTTCAGAAGGAAAAGCAGAGTTTTCTCAAAAAAACGGATACTAACTCAAAAATTGTAAGTAGTGGTGCGCTGAAAAAAACAAATATTTTTTTTCTCATTTTTGATGCCAGAGCATACAATACAATTAACTTTTTTTCTTCTCTAAATATTCCACCTTTCTCCATCAACAAAAATGTAAAGCCAGTACAGTCTGTTCTAGAAAAAATACAGGATGAGCAAAGTGGTAATTTGACTGGAAAGGAAAAGCTGGTTGAGCTTTTAACTCAACAGTTAGGCATTGAGCTTTTTAGACATATTTTATACGAAAAACTTGATTTAGAGCAGCTTTCAGAAAACAACAACTATTTTAAAGATGCCAGATTGATGGATATTTTTAATTATATCCAAGAAAACTTAAATAATGATCTTTCTAATAAAATTTTAGCTAATGTAGCAGGTGTAGCTCCCGAGTATATGAGCCAGTTTTTTAAGACTCTTACTGGAATTAGTCCTCAAGAGTATGTTGAGTATCAAAGGATGGAAAAATCTATCGAACTTTTAAAAACTACTGAACTATCTGTTCATGAAATATCGGGTTCTTTAGGGTTTAATAATACGTCTTATTTCTGCAAAAGATTTAAGATGATGTTTGGCGTTACTCCTAAAAAGATGAGAAAAGAAAACGCATACTCTTCGTCCAATGCTCTTAATAAAGGTTTAGGGTATTAAGGGGGGCTAAAACTCCATCCTGTATTTAATGGAAGGGGTAATATCAAATAAAGATCTTTTTTCAATGCTTACGCGTCCATTTTCTTCAACAACTATATTTGCTTGGTATACATTCTTCTTTCGGTAAGCATTATAGCAGTTTACAGCCCAAATTCTAACCCAGTGCTTCTTTTTCTTACGGAAATTAATAGAAAAATCTAACCGATGAGCAGAACTTAATCTATAGTTGTTTACTTTTTCAAAAGTAAGAATAGGATAAGTATCTAATGGATCGGTCGGCAAGTAGAACCTAGAAGACCTAGTTATGTTTTCTCCACTTGAGCAAAACCAAGAAAAGCTAAATGTTATATTCTTTCCAAAATCTTGCATAAATACCACTGAAAGGTCATGGGGTCTATCAAACCTATAAGGATGGTATCCCTCTTGGTTAAATTCAGAATTGAGTATTTTTCTAAAGCTTCTGGAATAGGTATAGTTAATCCACCCTCTCATCTTTCCTTGCTTTTTGTTCACACTAAACTCAAACCCATAGCCATATCCTTTGCTTCTCAGGTCAAAAATATTTTCAAACTTATTGGGTTCATTTCCAAGACCTACATTACTTAAAAATGACTGCCCCTGAGAAACTAAGCTAGAAAAATTTTTATGATAAGAGTTAAAAGAAAAGCCCCATTTTTCTAACTGCCAGTCTATTCCTATCGAACCTTCATAAACAGTTTGAGGTTTTAGTTTATCACTTGATGGAATCCACATTTCATTATCAACGATGCTAATTGCATTATTAAATGCCATTAGATGGAAGAATTGGTTCATTTTTGAAGCACTCCCTTTGAGTGCTAAATTTTCTTTGAGCAGCAAGGAAAATGTTAACCTGGGTTGTAAAGAAAAAAACTGATACGCTTTTCTTAAAGAACTATTTACTCTTATTCCTGCAGTAATGTTAAAAGCATTGTTAAATTCTATTTTATCTTCTGCAAAGACATTAACACCTAGTGCTTTTGTTCTAAGGCTATTTTGCTGGTTATTTGCCTGAGATGAAAACCTCTTTTCAAATTCTGGCTTTAAGTCAAAGTAATTACTCTCCAGTCCAAAGTTTAAAGTATGATTATAAGAAGGATAAAAGTCGAAAAGTACTCTCGCTGTACATCCTCTTATATATATTTCTGGGTTGTAACTTCTTGTAGGCTGAATTTTATTTAAAGGGTCAGACTCAAATACTGAGTAATTATTAAAGTTCAAGTTTAGGTTTGCAAATAATTTATTTGATAGTTGGCGGTTCATTTCTATAGCCACGATAGTATTTCGCCAACTATTATCTTTTTCTGTACTATTATTGCTACTTCGAAAATTAAATCCAGTAAGTAAATTATCTCCTCCATAGTAGAAACTCAGATTAACTTGTGTTTTAGAGTTAGGCTCATAGCTAACCTTACTATATACATCAAAAAACTGGTTACAAAAGTATTCTGCAAGTCGTAAACTGCATAGAGAAAATCATTAAAAATACTTATAAAGCTTCTTCTTGCTGACACTAAAAAAGAAAGTTTATTTTTCACAATAGGCCCTTCTATTAATCCTTTAAAATTGGAGTCATTAATATCTAGGCTTCCAGAAAACTTCTTTTTATTCCCATCTCTTAAGATTACATCTAATACAGATGAAGTTCGCCCTCCATACATAGCAGGGAAACCACTTTTTATCAAACGTACTTTTTTAATAGCATCGCTGTTAAAAACAGAAAAAACTCCAAACAAATGGTATGGCTGATATATCATTGTTCCATCTACTAGCATTAAGTTTTGATCTTTACCACCACCTCTAACGTGCAAGTGACCAGTGTCACCCCTACCTGACTGAACCCCAGGAAATAGTTGTAAAGCCTTTAGGGGGTCTGCATCACCGTAGACAAGTGGCAGCATCTTAATTTTCTGCATGGTAAAATCAATCTCTCCAGGTGTCGCATTCCTTAAGTACTCATATTTTTTATTGCTGTTTATCTTAAGTTCGTCTAAAATAACCTGATCCAAGTCAATGTTTAATTCTTTGAAAGAACTTGAGCTATTATCAGATATAAATTGAAAATATTTTGGCTTATATCCAACATAAGAAAACCTTAGGTTTACTGTATCCGCAAAATAGGTAATACTATAAAACCCATGATCATTTGAAGTTACTCCTTGTTCACTGATTATATCATATACATTAGCGTTGACTAAAGTTTCTCCCGTTCCACTATCTCTAATAACTCCACTAATAGTAATTTTTTTGACTTTTTTTGAACGCTTCGACAAAATAATCTGCTTCTCTAATATTCTAAATTCAATTTGTATTGGATTTAATACCTCTTTTAAAAAAGTCTCTAGATCTAGGTTCTCTCGAGGGAGGCTTATAATGTTATCTTGCTTTAAAAGTTTATTCGTATAAACGAATGTATACTCAGTATTTTTTTCAATTTGCGTTATTATTGAAGATACCTTGACTTTTTTTTCTGTAATAAAATCAATTATTGGATAATCAATATCTTGCCCTCTTGTGTGTACTATACTTAAGACGATAAGGATTAAAAATATAATACTAGCTTTTTGCATTTTTAAGCATCGAGGGTTATGCTAAAAAGTTTAACTACAGCTCAAAAAATATCTTTAGGTTGATGATAATACTTGTAGAGAAAGTTGGTGCATCAAAAAAACTAGTTATAAAGTAAAAGCCTATATCTTTTCAATGGCTATATCTTCCACAGAAGGATTAACTGCCTTGTCAGAACAGGAGTTAAAAGTATGTAAAACAAATGCTCCATTTGCATCCAATGAAAACATCTCTTTCTCTAAAGCTTGGCTTTCCTTACCGGGGCAATTTATTTTGGGTTGGTACGTAACTTTTACCCCAAAAGCGTTTTCATTAATAATCTTTATTGTAGTAGTAACTATATCACTTACCCTTGAACTCTTAACATTATAATAGAAAGAAACATTGTCTTGATTGGTGATAAGTATCCAATCATTCTTTTTACTGAAAGAAGCTGTAAGTAAGGTCAACATAGTAAATGATACTATAATTTTAATTTTTTTACTCATAATTTTAATATTTCAAATAATGTCTAATAATGATTGTAACTAATTTATTTTATTATAGCAGAAAACCACTTATAATTAAAAGTACTGTACTTTTTAATTTGCTACTTTTTCTAAAACCAACGTTACCTTATTAAAATTCGCTGCAGCATTAATAACTCTTCTAAACTCGTCAAATTTCTCTTTCGGAAATTCAAGTTTTTTATAATATTCATTTATTGTCAAAATCAGCTTATTATTCTCGTATATATAGGAAGACTCAAAACCAAAGATTTTACTTTTATCCTCCTCATATATAGTACTAAAAATCAAGTCCTCTGGGTTTTTAATAATGTAATTTTTGGGAATAGCTAACTCAACTCTCCTTTTGTAAACTCTATTAAAGTCATTTTCAATATCGTAAACCCTCTCTTTTTCCTGATATAGCTCTACTTGTGGTCCAATTGCTTGACCTATTTTTATCAAATACTTATTTCCAGCCTTTTCTATTAGACTCTTTACTGTTACTTCTCCTTCAACGACAAATGGTTTATTGTTCTTTATTCCATCCAAATTGCCATTTTTAACTTCATATTTATTAATTAGTGCGTCTTCCGCTAAAAATTTCATTAAAGTTTCTACGATATTCTTCTTTTGATCTTCGTTTACAATTGCATAATAAGGTTGAATATTACTAGCAAAGTATCCCTTCATTTCTCTTTTAACAGCAGCTTTCACTTCCTTTTTTGAAAGATCAAAATTTAATATCAAGCTGAGACTATCCGTATTTTCTGAATAAGAAGGTGGAGCAATAAACTTAATTTTCGACTCCATTTCACTTTGTTTTTTATCTAGGCGATTAGGGATAAAAAGCGCATTATTATTTGTAAACTGAAAAGGCACAGACCCTAGTCTGAAAAAAGGGTTGTAAGGAATCAAAAGCTTTTCTAAGCCACTGAAATACAACAGGTAATGATCAAGAAAGCTCCAAGACTCAAAAGATTCATCAAATTTAATTTCTGTTCTATTTGTCGTCAATACCAGTTGAGGGTAAATCTTCACTTGCGATAAAAGAGCAAGCATCAGTTTGGTAAAGCCCTTTTCATTTGCAAAGTTATTTTTCAAGACTTTTTCGATTTCTTCAAAGTCTTTGCCAATACCTTTCTGAAAAACAATTTTTGATTTTACATAGCTCTCAATTCCTTTTATCTTTTCTAAATCAGACTTTAGTTTTTTTAGCTTTAGATGTTTAATTTCTTTATCTAAAAGCTTTTGTTCACTTTCAGTAATGGTAAAAAAAGCTTTTCCTAAATTTTCAGACGCATCTTCCCAAGTTAGTATTTTGTCAAAACCATTTAAAGAGTTGTAGGTAAGTTTCCACTCTACTCTCATTTGATTAGAAGTAAGATAAGAATAGGGTTCAACAACAGATTTAGGAATAGATGCGAGCTCTGCATACAAGATTTGCCTCTCGTTTTCTACCATAGCAGCAGGCACTGGAAAACCATTATACCCTTTTGCTTCAAAGACCAAATTTGAAGGTGAAATCAGCTCAAATGATGCATTACGTATAGGTATCTGCAATTGCATGAATTCTCTATCAAAAAGAGTAGGGTATATTTTCTGAACATACATATATTCTATTTCAGACCCTAATTCTATACCACTGATTGCCATGCCTTTAAAGCTGATCCCATCTTCACCCTTCATATCAAGTAACTGATCTTGATCCTGCATCAGAACAGAGTTATTTTTTTTAATCACTCTTGCCTTAAAACGAACTAGATCGATTACATTATCTTTTGGCAAATAGATTCTGTTAAATTGTTGAACTGCATCTGGAGTGTTAACTTTTGCAATTACATGCACAATTTGAAGAGCTGCTAAGTCTTTATTGTCATAAGTATATTCAAACGCCCTGTGGTATTTCAAAACTATTGAAGGTAGTAGGCTATCTTCCGAGCTAAGAGTATACTGAACTCTTTCCTTTTTCCAGTCATAGTTACTCCTCAAAAAAACACTTTCTCCATCTAAGTCTGAGCCTTGGCTAAACCCCAAAAAGCTAGTAAAAAATAATATCGCACCAAAGAGTAGTCTATTCATTCAAATTATAGAATAAAAAGGAAAGAAACATTGGTTGAAGCTATTCAACACTATTAAAGGTAACGAAAAAATGAGTACTTGTAAAGGTTATAACAGTAAGTGACTTTAAGCACTCACTTTTAAACAAAAAAAATGCTTTACCTATCGGCAAAACATTGATTTTCTTACTAGTAAGTATGTTGTAATTCTTACAATGAATTTACGTACTTAGCTAATTTCGATTTATTGTTCGCAGCTTTATTGCTATGAATAATATTTCTTTTTGCAAGCTTATCGATCATTGAAGCCACTTCGCCATAAAGCTTTTCAGCTTCTTCTTTGTCAGATGTATTCCTTAGCTTTTTTACGAAAGTTCTCGCAGTTTTTAATTGATATCTATTTCTCAGCCTTTTAGCTTCACTTGAACGAATTCTTTTCTTCGAAGACTTATGATTTGCCATACTCTATATTATTTCGGTTTGCAAAAGTAAGAAAACCACACTCAATATAAAAACATCTATATATAGATATTTAAAAAAAATACAAATTTGAGAATTTAGAATAAATAGAACTGGTGTTTAAATACCAGGTATTTTCTCTCTAAACTTAACTTATGGTTTTAAAACCACAATAATCTACTAGTACTTCAGGAATACTGATACCTTCTTTTGTTTGACCATTTTCTAAAATAGCAGCAACAATTCTTGGTAGAGCAAGACCACTACCATTTAGAGTGTGTGCTAAATGGCTTTTCCCCGACTTATCTTTATATTTCAAATTCATCCTATTCGCTTGATAAGATTCAAAGTTGCTTACAGAGCTTACCTCTAACCATCTTTTTTGAGCTCCAGAGTATACTTCCATATCATAGCACAAAGCTGCGTTGAAGCTTATATCCCCGCCACAAAGGAGTAACTTTCTAAAAGGCAGCTCCAGCTTTCTAATCAAACCTTCAATATATTCGCTCATTCTCTCTAAAGCTTCATACGACTCCTCTGGTTTATGAATTTCAACTATTTCTACCTTATCAAATTGATGCAAACGATTTAACCCTCTTACATTAGCTCCCCAAGAACCTGCTTCTCTTCTAAAGCATGGAGTATATCCGCAAAACTTTAATGGTATTTCTTCTTCTCGCACCGTTTCCTTTCGTAACATATTTGTAATGGGAACTTCTGCTGTAGGAATGAGGTAATAGTTTTCGTTCTGCAAATGATACATTTGCCCTTCTTTATCAGGCAACTGACCTGTAGCATAACCCGATTCTTCATTAATCAAAATCGGTGGCTGTATCTCCAAATAACCTTCTTGTTCTGCCTGGTCTAAGAAAAACTGTATTAAGCCTCTTTGAAGCTTAGCTCCTTTGCCCTTGTAAAAGGGGAAGCCTGCTCCTGTCACTTTATTTCCAAGATCAAAGTCTGCTAAATCGTATTTTTTCAATAAATCCCAATGAGGCAGTAAGTTTTTATCCTCAAAAAAACTTATATCTCCCTCTCTAAAAATCTCAATATTGTCATCAGCGGAAGATCCTTCAGGCACTTTTTGATGAGGAATATTGGGAATCTTGTAAAGCAACAGTTTTAATTCTTCTTCTATATCACCTACTAGGCTTTCTAATTCCTGCACTTCAGACTTCAATGCTCCCGCTTTCTTTTTTGCGCCTTCAGCCTGAGAAATATTACCTTCTTTTATTAAAGTGCCAATTTTCTTTGCCTCACTGTTAGCTGTAAACTGAACATCATCTCTTTCTTTTTGGGTTTTTTTTCTCTTATTGTCTAAAGAAATTACTTCTTCTATCAGTGCATCTGCTTCTTTAAGCCTTTTCTTTTTTAATCCACTTAATACTAAATCTCTATTCTCTCTTATAAATGATATGGATAGCATCGGTTACTATTTTTTTTTACAAAGCTATCTATTCCTGAAAAAAACTAGTTATCCTATTAAATCTTATTTCTCAAATTTCAGATAACGTAGAACGTTATATTTTATATAAAACTTGTTAGCTAATAAAAGACGTAGCTTATAACTAATATAGTAATCTATATTAGTAATTTATTTTTCAAAAAAACTGTTTTTTGGATTCTAAGCAAACTAATTAACTCATTTTCCTCTTTTATTCATTGAGCATAATTTCAAGCTATAATTATGGAACAGGAAAAATACTTAAGTTAACTTTGCACAAGTTGTAAATAGGGTTTGAAAAAAAACAGACTAAAAAAAAGTATTGAATTTCTTACAAAGTGGATAAGCAGACTATTATCCTTATTTGTAGGATTACTAATACTTTTTCTTTTAGGTTTACAGTTCCCTTATATTCAAACTCACCTAGCGAAGTATGCCTCTAAAGAGTTTGAAAAGAAAACTGGGTATGAAATTTCTGTAGATAAAGTTCAAATAAACTGGTTTGACCTCATCACTATAAAAAGAATAAGCCTAAAAGATAAGAAAGGGGCAACACTAGTTAACCTCAAAAAAATTAACATTGACTATAGCTTAAAAGATCTTCTTTTCTCTAAAGAAATCTCCATAGAAGAAATTAATCTTTACAATGGAGCCATCAATTTGAAGCAGGATGATAGTCTGAATTTTGTAAAGCTTTTTACAAAATTCAAACCTAAAAAAAAGGCCTCAAAAAGTAAGTTATTTATTTTACAAAAGGCTAGTATCAATAATGTATCAATAAGCTATGAAAGATTAGGGAGAGAAAAAGTCATTGATCAATTTGACCCCAACCATTTGTATTTTAAAGACTTAAGTACTGAAATAACAGATTTAATAATCATTAATGACACCGTATCATTAAACATCCAGTCTTTGAGTACGATTGAACAGAATGCCAACTTTAACATTCATTCTCTTGAAACACAATTCTTGTATTGTAATAAAGCAATTGCACTTAAAAGCTTAGATGCTAAAATGGAAAACTCAACCATAAAAAATGAAATTGTTTTCCATTACGATTCCCCTCAAGACTTATCTGACTTTATAAATAAAGTAAAGATAGAAGCAAGCCTTGATAGCACATCCATTAAGCTTTCAGACTTATCTAAAATTGTTTCTCTGAATAGTGAAATAGAAGATACTTATCTTCTATCTGGAAGAATATCTGGAACAGTAACTGATTTAGCAGGAAAAGAGATAAAAATTAACTTTGGGAATAAAAGTTGGGCAGAAACGAACCTGAGCTTTTTAGGACTTCCAAAAATCAATGAAACTTTTGTTGACATCGAAATAAAAGACTCTTACCTACTATTCAATGACTTAAAACAATACCTGCCACCAAAATCCAGAGCTACTTTCAAGAAACTTGGTAAAATAAAGTGTAAAGCAAACTACATTGGTTTTTTAAATGATTTTGCCACTAGTGGATCATTTAAGACAGACCTTGGAGATATTGTTACTGATATTAACTTCAAAACTTCTACTAATTATTATAAAGGGTACATAAAAACAGAAGACTTTGATATAGGATACCTAACGGGTCAGTCCAAATACGTAAACAAAACTTCATTAGAGGGAAATATAGAGGGTAATGGTTTTTTCCTAAATACAGCAGATTTTGTAATCACGGCTAGTGTAGAAAAGCTCGATTTCAAGAACTACGAATACAATAACATAACTTTAAAAAATGCTCATCTTAGAAAACAGCAGTTCAATGGTGAAATAGCAGTTAATGATAAAAACTTGAAGTTGTTTTTGAAGGGAAATATCAACTTTAAAGACAGTACCTTTCTTTTCAACTCCAATATTGATACTCTCAATGCATATGAGCTTAATTTTTCCAAAAAACCTTTATTTGTTCATTCTCAAATAGAAGCAAATTTCAATGGCTTATCATTAGACAAAGCGCAAGGAGTAATTTCTTTAGAAAACACTTTAATAGATTACAATAATGAAACACTACAAGTAGACTCTTTAACCATTGCATCTTTTGATACAAATACTGAAAAAACAATAGATATTTACTCTGATCTTTTCGATTTAAAAGCTAAAGGAGAGTTTAAAACCTCTTATCTAATAGATGAATCTTTCGCTTTTTATCAAAAATTTGGATCAATGCTACATCTTGTCAACCAGGATAGTATTGATCAAAAAGATCCAACTGAAGACGATATAAGGTTTAAATTGGACTGTACATTTAAAAGAGGGAATAAAGTACTAAGGCTTTTTGATAAGCACATCTATATTTCTGAAAATACTAAAGTCAAAGCTAGTCTGATTAAGAACTCTGACGAAAATTCCCTATCGGTATCACTTGATGCAGATAGTATATTTTATAAATACAACACCTTTGAAAAAAATGAATTTAAGCTTTTTGCCAATGATTATAGCCAAAATGAAGAAGATTTTTCTCTAGAGTTTTTGATAAAATCAGAATCACAAAGTATAGGGAAAATAGAAACAAAAGACCTAAAACTATATGCATATAATCTAGATAACAACTTTATCCTAAATGGATACATTGAAACTGCAGAAAGAAAAGACTTTTTTAACTTGGATGGCTATCTCAATATAAATGAAAATAATATTGAGCTGGGTTTACCAAAAACAACCTTTGGTGTATTAGATCAAAAGTGGTTTAATAAAAATAACTCTGCAAATAAAATCATTTTTGAAGAAAACTCATTCTCTTTCAATGATCTATCCTTTGCAACAGATCAAGGACAAGAAATAACAATTGATGGAAAACTTTTAGACACAGAAAGCGATCCTCTCAATATTAACATCAAAAATTTTGACCTAAATGCCTTATCCCCATACATAAACAAGAAACTTAACGGAAACCTTGATTTACAAGCAAACTTAGTAAAATCTAAAAGTGGAATTAGAGCCAATAGTAATGGAATAGCTTCACAACTAACAATTGACAATTATCCTTTGGGTAATTTAATTATAGATACTAATTGGAATCCAGAAAAAGAACTTTTAGATATCAATACATTTTTGGAACAAGAGCAAAAAAATGTAATTCAACTTACTGGAAGCTATAACCCAAACAATGAAAATAAAAGTAAAAGACTGAGTCTTGATCTTATTTTCGATGGAGTTGACCTTAGTACATTCGAGCCATTCACCAATACATTTATAAGCAATATGCAGGGTCTCACTATTGGCTACTTAGAAATATCAGGAGATCTAAGCTCTCCTATAATAACTGGTGACGCTTTAATATATGGAGGTCAATTAACTGTCAATTATTTAAATACTGAATTTCATTTTAATGACAAACTCTATTTCTATGAAGATAGGATTGTGACTAAAAACTTTAGGCTTGCAGATCAGTATAGCCATTATGCATATCTAGATGGAGGACTATATCATAGTGAATTTGCTAACTTTATAATAGATCTGACTGGAAAATTTAAAAACTTTCAGGTTCTTAACACAACTAAGGAAGATAATGACTTGTATTACGGAGAGGTAATTTCAACTGGCTCATTTGAAATTTTTGGACCTACTAATGATTTAGATTTAGATATTAATGCAAAAACAGAAAAAGACACACGTTTTTCAATACCAATTAGTGGAAATAGTACAGTTTCAGATAATGATTTTATTCATTTTGTTTCTTCAGATACTTTAAATATCTCTCCCGAAAATCAAGCAACTGACCTATCCTCTAATTTAAGTCTGGATATGAATCTAGATATAACTCCTGATGCTTATTTTGAGCTAATATTTGACGAGCAAACTGGAGATATAATAAGAGGTAACGCTGAAGGAAAACTTCAAATGGGTATTGACACCAAAGGAGAATTCACCATGCATGGTGATGTAAAACTTACAAAGGGCGCCTACAACTTTACTCTCCTCAATGTAGTTGATAAAAGATTTGATATAATGAGAGGATCACACATTAACTGGTTGGGAGACCCTTACGGAGCTATTATGGATATAAAAGCGAGCTATCAACAGTATGCTTCATTAGCACCCATTATAATAAATGCAGATAGTGCTTTGCTAAATCAGCCCGAAATACGCAGAAAATACCCAGTCAGTGTTATTCTAAATCTTACTGGAAGTCTCCTTTCTCCAGAGCTAAATTTTGATATAGATGTTTTGGATTACCCGGGAACGATTAGTGTTGGAGGAACTCCAATATCTCTAGAATACCAAATTGAGGCTTTCAAGCAAGACATTCAAAACGATGAGCAAGAGTTAAACAAACAGGTTTTTAGCTTAATCATTCTTAAAAAGCTATCGCCCAGAAGGTCTTTTGCAGGAATTAGTAATACGGCAGGTAGTAGCGTAAGTGAATTTCTCACAAACCAACTCAGTTATTGGGTCTCTCAAATAGATAAAAACCTAGAGATAGATCTAGGTCTTGGAAGCTTTGATAGAGATGCTTTAAATACTTTTCAGTTAAGATTGTCTTATTCTTTTTTAGATGGGAGAATAAAAGTTACAAGAGAGGGAGGGTTTACCAACACCCATAACGAAGCAGATGTGAATAGTATCTTAGGAGATATAACTGTGGAATATCTTTTAACAAACGATGGCAAATTAAGAGCTAAAATGTATCAAAAAAACAACTCCTCTTTAATTAATTCAGGTTTTAATAATGCTGCTACTAGGGGATTTAGCATTCAGCATTCGGAAAGCTTTAACTCACTTAAAGATATTTTTAGGAGGAAAAAGAAGAAGAAAGAAAAAAAGAAGCGAGAGAAAGAAAAAAAATCAAATTAACCTTAGTTTTTTTGCAAAATCCAGAATTTTTAAACACATGATTTCAAACAATAACGATCCAGAGTTAGACGGAAAATACCTTGGCACTATTTCTCAAGACTTTATTATAGTTGCAAATACCCTGAAAGAAGCTTCTTATCAGTTAAGAGCAAGAAAAATATCTGAACATCCTATTTTTCCTATTTCTAAAGAAGAGCTTCCTATTGGAAAAATATTGGTTCACAAAACAGAGGCAAATACCTTCTGGAATTATCACTTTTCTTTTCTCGATGAGTTTGTGCAGAGAAAACTCATTGCTCAAGATAAACTCCCCGACTTTAAACACGCCTTTAAAGACCCCGATGAATTTTGCTGTTTATTTGTGGTCGACAATGATTTTGTGAACTTTATATATATTCCCTACCCAGAAGAAGAATAAATTTTGAGATATAAGAAAACTCTGCATTGAATAATAATTATTAATTATTACCTTTGCAATCCTCTTAAAAAGCATATTAGAAATGTACGCAATAGTAGACATAGCGGGACAACAGTTTAAAGTAGAAGAAGGCAAATTCGTTTACACTCATCGATTAGGTGAAGAAGATGGTGCTGCTGTAACCTTCGATAAGGTTTTATTACTTGATAATAACGGAGACGTAAGTGTAGGAGCACCTACAGTTGAAGGAGCAACTGTTTCTGGAAAAATCCTTTCACACCTTAAAGATGATAAAGTAATCGTATTTAAGAAAAAGAGAAGAAAGGGATATAAGAAGAAAAACGGTCACAGACAGCAGCTTTCTAAAGTATTAATAGAAAAAATTTCAAATTAAAAACTTCATACTGAAATGGCACATAAAAAAGGAGCAGGTAGTTCTAAAAACGGTAGAGATTCAGAAAGTAAACGCCTTGGAGTAAAAGTTTTTGGTGGTCAACTTGCAAAAGCAGGAAATATAATCGTAAGACAAAGGGGGACTAAGCACTATCCTGGAAAAGGAGTAGGGATAGGAAAAGATCACACTCTTTTTGCATTAGTTGATGGCACAGTATCCTTTAAAAAAGGTTTTAAGGGAAGATCTTTCGTGAACATAAGCTAGGTTTACTCTATTTTTTTCAAAAACAGAAACTATTTTTTCTTTTCTTTAGTTAAAATGTCACTGGGGTCGACTGGTTTTGACAAGTTGATAAGTGGCGTATATAAGCATGTAGGCTCATAGGGTGAGAGCCTTGAAAGATAGTCCTAAAGAATAATTGGCAATACTAATTATGCCATGGCTGCTTAATCTAACTAGAAGTTAGTAACAAGTTTAGGTTTAGCACTCGGAATAAGTGCTACCGGTCATCGTTCTTTTTGCGCATTGCTTAGTTTGTGCAAATTTATAGAGCGTCGAATCAACTGAGCTAGTTAGTGTAGCGTTGCCCTGTACTAATGAACCTTTTAGGTAACTAAGGAATGAACATGGGTGCTACTTCCCAATTCTTTCTCGAAAATCAAAAGTAGATAAGCATGTAGAAAATGCGTTGGCTTGCAGTTTTGGACCGGGGTTCGATTCCCCGCGACTCCACTTTACCTCTTCTTATAAAGTTTTTTACACAATCTCCTTTTTTAGTAATTTGATACCACCTTTACTCATAGAATTACTCTAAAAACATGTACTATGTGGGAAGAAAACTTAAAGATATACGATGAACTAGTTGCTAAATGCTCTAGGTTTGAGCGAAAAGGCAAAACTATGCCCTATACTTCTGCCAATGGACACATGTTTTCTCTACTCAATAAAGCAGGAGAAGTTGGTATACGTTTTTCTAAAGAGGTTCAGGAAAAATATATGAAAGAATTTAATACTTCTTACTTTAAATCGCATGGAGCAACGATGAACGGGTACATTTTGGTTACAAAAAAAATGTTAGAAGACCTGGATACCCTAGCAAAATATTTAGATGAAAGCTATGACTATGTTATGTCTCTTAAACCTAAGTAAAAAAATTAATACCCTGTTAGGGTGTCTCTAAAAAGCTTTTTTACTGCCTGGGGTTACCTTTTTTAAAACTCACTATAAACAACTTCTATAAAAAAATCACGTTTTTGCAATAAATCCTTTTTATTTACGTATAAGTACTAAATTTCATTTAACAACATTGATTATTTATTTAAACGACTAAATCATGAGAATAGCAAAGTTATTGACTCTATCACTGATAGGTATCTTTTTGAGTTTAAGTATAGTTCAAGCTCAAACTAAAGACGAAAGAAAAAAAGCAAAGAAAGACTTAAAAAAAAGAGCGATAAAAGATGCCCGAAAAGAAGCTAAAAGGTGGAAAAAGAAGAGAGGTTATACCAATATAATTGGAGACCTACCAATGGAAAAGCAATTAGAAAATGCTTTCCTTCTTAACTATGTGATGGATGACAAAGGTCGGAAAAAATATTATGTAGCTTCTCAAGAAGCAAAAGCAGAAACTTTTGCAGCTGCGAAACAACAAGCACAGCAACTTTGTCTGGCAGATATTGCCTCTCAAATTGGGAGTAATATCTTGGGAAGAATAAAGTCAAATATCGCTAATAATGAGTCTATTGAAGATGCTGCCTCGGTAACAGAAGTAGTTGGAGCATACCAAAACACAGTTGCCGCTAAGCTAGGTAGAACTGAGCCTATAGTGATTTTTAAAAAGGTCGATAAGCTTACGCACATCGCTATGATGATGAAGTACGATATGTCTTCTGCTGAAGAAATGATAAAAGAAGACTTAAGGCAAGAGTTAAAAAAGAAAACAGAACTTCTTCAGGATGAAATTGATGGTTTGTTGGATTTAAAATAAATCTCTAAGAAATTTATCTACTCATAAAGAGGCTGCCTCCATAACCAAGACAACCTCTTTTTTTTATCATTTTTATCAAATCAAAGCTTGATCTAAATCCTCCAATAAATCTTCTGCATCTTCTATTCCTACACTCAAACGAATTAGCGAGTCTTTCAGTCCTGCTTTTTCTCGTTCTTCTTTTGGTATACTAGCATGAGTCATCATAGAAGGAAGTCCACATAAAGATTCTACTCCTCCTAGAGATTCTGCAAGAGTAAATAGCTTAAAGTTTTTCAATATCTGAATGGCTTTGTCTATCTTATCTTCTTTTGGTGTAAACGATATCATACCACCAAAACCATGCATCTGTTTTTTTGCAATCGCATGATTTTTATGGCTATCTAAACCTGGCCAATATACCTCTCCCACCCTAAAGTCATTGCTAAGAAAAGCTGCTATTTTCTCCCCATTTTCACAATGTCTTTGCATTCGAAGTTGAAGTGTTTTGATACCTCTCAAGACTAGAAAACAGTCTTGAGGACCAGGTATTGCTCCACAAGAGTTTTGTAAAAACGCTAATTTTTCTGCTATATCTTCTTTATTGGTTGCAACAGCTCCTAAAACAGTATCCGAATGCCCTCCGATGTACTTGGTCACTGAATGAACTACTATATCTGCACCTAAGTCTAATGGATTTTGGAGTATTGGCGTAGCAAATGTATTATCGACAACTGCTAATGCTCCATTTGCTTTAGCCATTTTAGATATTTCTGCTATATCAATAATATTCATCAAAGGATTGGTAGGTGTTTCTATCCATACCATTTTTACTGAGGAAGTAAAGTGGCTTTGAACGTCTTCTGCCGATGCCATAGAAATGAACTTGAACTTTATTCCATATTCAGCAAATACTTTAGTGAATATTCGGTATGTCCCTCCATATAGATCATTGGTCACTAAAACTTCATCCCCTGGTTTTAATAACTTCATTAAAGTGTCAGTTGCTGCCATACCTGAAGCAAAGCAGTATCCAAATTGAGCATTTTCCAGAGCTGCTATACTTTTTTCTAAGGCATGTCTGGTAGGGTTTTGAGTACGAGCATATTCGTAGCCTTTATGAACTCCTGGAGCCTCTTGAGCAAAGGTGCTTGTTTGATAGATGGGCGTCATTATAGCTCCTGTGGTGGGGTCTGGTTCTACTCCTGCATGAACTGCAACTGTTCCTTTACGTAAATTTTTTGTATTCATTGTTGCTAATTTTCTTAAATCATCCTTTATCGAATAGCTAAGTTACATGGAATCTATGAAATAATTTTTTGAGAAATGTTTGCGATAAGCTGATTATTTGCAACAAATTATATCCCTTTGTAAAGTTCAATTAACAGATTTTAAATAAAGTATTGGAGTTATCCTGTAGTGAATTTGACCTTTCGAGAATAAAGCATAGTGGTAAAGACTACCTCTTCCAACAAAAGTTTGTTTTAAAAAAAGTAGACCTTTCAAAAGAACAAATTTTACGATGGGCTTCATTATTCGAGCAATTTATTTATCTAAATCATAATAACATATTATATCCTCATGGAGGTTTTCCTGAAGTGCTTGCTGCTGGCTCTAAAAGAAAGTTGGAGAAAGTAGTTCAATCTCCTTTTGAAGAACTCTTTGAGTTTCACAAAAAAAGACCTTCTTGGCTCTTTGGCTTTTTCACCTATGACTTAAAAAACTATTTAGAGAAGCTGGAAAGCAAAAATCATTCTCATGTCGAATTTCCTGAGCTTTTTTTCTTCGAGCCAGAACTTCTTTTCTTTTTTGAAGAGGAGAGCATTACCATTTTATCCGATGTTCCTATTGATTCATTAATTGATAAGATAAAAAAAGAATTAGCTACAATACAAAAGGAGAATTTTTATTCCTCTACATCTTCTGAATTACGACTAACCACTTCTAAAGAAGAATACCTTAACAACGTTGACAAAATAAGACAGCATATTATTAAAGGCGACGTCTATGAGTTAAACTATTGCATTGAGTTGCTTTGCAACAATTTCTTCATTGATCCGATAAATTTCTACAAAGATTTTTGCGAAGTGTCCCCTACCCCATTCAGTAGTTTGCTAAAGGTTAATAATAAATATCTTATTTCTGCTTCTCCAGAACGGTTTATCCGAAAAATTGGCGCTAACGTAGTAATAAGTCAGCCAATGAAGGGTACTGCTGCCAGAAGCCCCGATCATGATATAGACAAAAAGCAAAAAGAGTTACTAAAAAGCTCTGAAAAAGAACGCGCAGAGAATATGATGATTGTTGATTTGGTAAGAAATGACCTTGCAAAATCCTCTATTCCAGGAACTATAAAGGTAGAAGAGATTTTTGGTGTTTATAGTTTTGAGCAAGTCCATCAGATGATATCTACCGTTCAGTCTGAAGTACGCAATACTACTCCCTTTACTAATATAATACGAGATGCTTTTCCTATGGGAAGCATGACTGGCGCACCCAAGATAAGTGCTATGCAGCTAATTGATACTTTTGAAAACTTTAAAAGAAACTTATTTTCAGGATCATTGGGCTTTATAACCCCTGAAGGAGGCTTCGATTTTAATGTGGTAATTAGAAGTGCTCTTTACGATAGCAAAACGGCTACTTTCTCTTTTCCTATTGGCAGTGCTATTACGTATGATTCCAATCCGAATGAAGAATATGAAGAGTGTTTGCTCAAAGCAAAGTTTTTACTTGAAATTATTTCTCATACAGGGCCTACGAGATGAGAAATATTAGCAATAGCAATTTGACTTTAAGAGATAAAGTAGCATATTTTGATTTATTGTTCAAATAATCTTAACTCATATAGCGTAGTATTTTTCTTTCTGTGCTTTTTGCTTGATCAAAAAGCACGAAAAAATCAAGAATGTCCAAAGCTTCCTCCCTACGTGCCATCCCACACCCCGCGAGACATTCAACCAACCCACGAAATCATGCTTCTTGCATGATTAGATATTCTCCAAAAAGAGAATGTAAACTTCTCTTTGCCAATAGACTTCCTAGGGTAAGAGGCAAGCAGCAAGACCTAAAGGAACTTGCAGGGAGGTAGGATTGACTCGCCAGAAAGAGCTTCTTTGTGGATGCCATAGTTTTGCACAAAATTGTGTTTAAGTATTTTAAAAATCACTTTGGTATAAGTAAGATTATCAGAAACTAACTATATTTTTTCGTAAAGTTAATTTTATTAAGTCCTTAAAAAGATCTGGGCGAATATTTGAAAGTCATGAGTGTATTATCAATTTTTGTATAATGGTTAAAAGTGATCCTATTTTTCAGAAATAAGATTATACCATGCAGCTAATTTAAAGATTACAAACTCAATAAAACTGTTTGTGTTTATTTGAAATACAGTATTTTATGAAATAAAAATGCAAAATAAAAAACTAGAAGGTGTCTTAGAGAAAATACCCAGCCCATGCTTTGTATTAGATGAAGAAAAGCTGGAAAGCAACCTTAAGGTATTGCAAAGAATTCAAAGCAATACAGGTGCTAAAATTATTTGTGCTTTAAAAGGCTATGCTATGCACAGTTCTTTTAATACTCTACAGAAATATCTTGTTGGAGCCACAGCCAGTTCATTAAACGAAGCTTTGCTTGCCAAAGAAGAGCTTGGCAGAGAGGTGCATGTTTATTGCCCCGCTTACAGAAAGGATGAATTTACCGATTTGATGAACCTTGCCGATCATCTAACTTTTAATTCTATTTCTGAATACAAATTCTATGAGCCTGTAATTAAAAATGCTTTGCCCAAAAAGAAATTTGGACTTAGAATAAATCCTGAGTACTCTAATATTTCTACCCCCATCTATGATCCTTGTGCTATGGGTTCCAGGCTCGGAATAACCATAGAGAATATGCCTAAAGGACTCCCTGAAATGATATCTGGGCTCCATTTTCATACTTTGTGCGAAGGTAGTGCTGAAGTTTTAGCAGAAACACTTAAAGCAGTAGAAGAGAAGTTTAGCAAATATTTGAATAGCATCTCCTGGCTGAATTTTGGTGGTGGGCATGCGATTACTAAGAAGGAATATAATATTGATTTGTTAGAGGAAGCTATCTCAAATATTAAAAGCAAGTATAATTTAGAAGTTATTCTAGAACCAGGAAGTGCTGTTGCATGGGATGCAGGTTGGCTGGTAACATCCGTTTTAGATATTGTCAATAGTGGTGGGGTTAGCACTGCGATAATAGATTCTTCTTTTGCAGCTCATATGCCTGATTGCATCGAAATGCCTTATAAACCTAAAGTAACTGGAAGTGTTTCTAGCTCTGAAAATAACTATACCATAGGCGGGCTTACCTGTCTAGCAGGGGATTATATGTCTGATTACTATTTTGAAGAGCCTTTGTCTATTGGGCAAAAAGTTATTTTTGAAGATATGATGCACTATACTATGGTAAAAACTACTCATTTTAATGGCATAGCTTTACCTTCGATAGGTATTCTCAAAAAAGATGGGACATTTGAATTAGTTAAAACCTTTGGCTATAAAGATTATAAAAACCAACTATCCTAAAATATAATAGATGATTATTCCAGTTAGACCAAGAAGAAATAGAAAGTCAAAAGTAATTAGAGATCTTGTTGCTGAAACTACGGTTCACACTCAAGATCTAATCTATCCTCTATTTTTAATTGAAGGGAAAAACCAAAAGAAGGAGGTAAAATCCATGCCAGGTATTTATCGATTTAGCCTCGATAACTTAATCAAAGAAATAGAAGAGTGCCTTGCTCTTGGAATCAAAACATTTGCCTTGTTTCCTTCCATTGAAGATTCTAAGAAAGATTCATTTGCCTCTGAGTCTTTAAACAGATCTGGGCTTTATCTAGAAAGCATTCGAAAAATAAAAGAGTCTCTTCCTGAAGCGTGTATAATGACTGACGTTGCTATGGATCCTTATAGTTCTGATGGGCACGATGGTTTTGTGGAAAATGGAAGTATTGTAAATGATAAAACTTTAGAGATTCTGGCAGAAATGAGCCTGGCGCAAGCAGAAGCTGGCGCAGATATTTTAGGTCCTTCAGATATGATGGATGGAAGGGTTGCTTTCATAAGAGGAAAGTTGGAAAAAGCTGGCTTTTCTGATGTATCTATAATGTCATATACAGCTAAATACGCCAGCTCCTTTTATGGTCCATTTAGGGATGCCCTTGACTCTGCTCCCAAATCTGGAGATAAAAAAACGTACCAGATGGACTATAGAAACTCTTCGGAAGCTTTAATAGAAGCTCAGCTTGACCAGAAAGAAGGCGCAGATATTTTGATGGTAAAACCTGCTTTATCTTATCTAGATATTATTAACCGGCTGTCTCAAAACACTCATTTACCTATTGCTGCTTATAATGTAAGTGGAGAGTATGCTATGATAAAAGCTGCTGCTAGTAATGGTTGGCTTGAAGAAGAAATTGCTATTGATGAAGTTTTAACGAGTATTAAAAGAGCTGGTGCTAAAGTAATATTGACTTATTTTGCAAAAGATTATGCAAAGACTTTTTAAAGTAATTTTAACCAATCAAAGATCTCATAGCAAAGTTGAGAAACGATAGTATTGAATATTAAATTTACGAGGTAAGCTTTAGGGCTTAAAACCTCACTAGTGAGTAAACTATTAGAAATGGCAAAAGTAA
The DNA here is from genome assembly GCA_030425505.1 of Bacteroidia bacterium. GTDB lineage: Bacteria > Bacteroidota > Bacteroidia > Cytophagales > Flammeovirgaceae > JAUIAB01. The sequence continues at coordinate 77,221 of JAUIAB010000011.1, forward strand.
TTTCATTTGCATCACAAAAAGGAGGAGTTGGTAAAAGCACGCTGCTTATGCTTACAGCTACTGCTTTACATAAAAGAACTAACTCAAAAGTTCTAATAATTGATTGTGATCCACAAAAGTCTGTTAAAGAAACATATCAAACGGATAAAGACACCTCTAATGGATCTTGTGATGTCATTACCTATAATTGGAATCAACCAAAACCTGAGGTAAACTTTGATAAGACTCTTGCCCTAGCTGAAAGTAAATATGATGTGATCTTTTTAGATCTCCCAGGAAAATTAGAAGGAGCAGATGTTCGTTTTAGTCTTCTTATATCTGACATAATTATAGTTCCTATTGTTGCAAGTACTCTCGATATTAATGCGACTATAAGCTTTTTAAAAAAACTCCCTGAGATATCTAAGGTTAAAAAGGAAAAGGGATACGATCTCAAAATTTTTGGGGTAATCAATAAAAAAGATCAAACTATTGAGCACAATAAACTCCAGGAGCTGGCAGGTATTGGAGGTATTCAGCTTTTCTACTCTCCTATTTCTTATCTTGTACGATATAAGCGAAATATTTCTACTTCTGAAGACATAACTAACCCTATGGATATTGAAGATGAATTCAACCAGTATTTTGATGAGTTTAGGACTAAATGTGAGGTTTAGTGCCACCTTTTTTCTCAAAGATTTAGCAACAACAAAAAGAACATAACTTACTGAAAGCCAGTGTAAATTATGCAATAATTTAAGATTAATTACCGAGCTTTGCATAATGAGTTTTACTCTTCGAAAATATGTAAGGTTTTACAAGGAGATTTTGCCTCTTGCTTTGCCTGTAGTAATTTCTAATGCAGGACAGATCCTTATTGGCATTATCGACAATGCCATGATAGGAAAATATAGTACTCTGTCTTTATCTGCATCAGGATTGGCAATTAATGTATTTAACCTATTTTTCGTTATTGGATTAGGGTATACTCTGGGCTTTACTCCTCAAATCGGAAATTTTTTTGGTAAAAAAAAGTACAGAGATATAGGGAGGTTTTTTGGACTGGGATTAGTTCAAAGCATTTTTTTAGTTCTTTTTCTGATTATTGGCATGCACGTTTTAAGTGCTTATTTGGACTTTATAAATCCTTCGGAAGCAGTTGTAGCAGAAGTATTGCCATACTATTATACTCTTGAGTATTCCTTATTTCCACTACTCCTCTTTTTTGCTTTTAAGCAGTTTGCAGAAGGACTTGGATCTACTAAACCAGCGATGGTATTTAGTATATTATCCAATTTGATTAATGTGATATTGAATTATTTATTGATTTATGGCAATTTTGGCTTTGAAGAGATGGGCTTGTACGGTGCTGGTATCGCTACTCTTATTTCAAGAGTATTCTTGGCAGTAGGCTTTATATTGTATGTCTTCACCTCTTCTACGTTTAGACCTTTTTTATATAAGACGTTCTCTTTCCAGTTTTCTTGGGAAGAAATTAAGGGCTTTACAAAAACTAATTTGTCTATTGCTTTTCAGCTAATCAATGAAATTTTTGCTTTTGCTATTGGAGCATTATTAATAGGTAAAATTGGTAAAAATGAATTAGCAGCTCATCAAATTGCTATTGGTTTGGCAGCATTTACTTTTATGATTTCAAGTGGTATTGCCTCTGCAACTACTATTCTTACGAGTAAATATTACGGAGAAAACAGAATGAAGGATGTTACTAATGTCACGGTATCAGCTGTGCATATTGTGACCTCTTTTATGTTTGTTGCAGGCATATTATTTCTTATAGCTAATACCTTTTTACCAGGATTACATACCGATGACCCAAAAGTTATTGAAATAGCGTCTTCGCTTATGTTCTTGGCAGCTATTTTCCAAATCTTTGATGGCATTCAGGTAGTCATCATAAATGCTCTCAGAGGTATTAATGATACAACTGTCCCATCCATATTTACATTTATTGCTTTTTGGATTATATCTCTACCAGTAGGATATTATGCTTCTTTTGTTTTAGGCTATGATGAAATTGGTATCTGGATAGGGTTTGTATCTGGACTCACTTCTGCTTCTATTTTCTATAGTTTTAGGTTTTATTATAAAATGCTTAGCTTGAAGTAAAACGCTAAGGCTACTGCTTATATACTTTGATAGTTGCTGTTTTTGTTTTGAGGTAATAAACCCCAAGGCTAAGTTGGGACAAATCAAAAATTACTTTGGAATTATGAATGATAGTTTGTGTAGTAAAACAGGTTATATTTTTTCCTACCATATCATAAACTCTTATTTCTTCAAGCCCTAAATTACTTCCCATCATTGTTATCTTATTGCTGCAAGGATTAGGATAAATAAATAGTGTAGAATTTTTATACTTCTGTAGGTTTATACTTTTAATTTGAAAACGTGTGAATTGCCCATCAAAATCGGTTTGCTTTAATCTGTAGTAGGATAATCCATCATATGGCTTTTCGTCAATTGTACTATATTTTAAAATTGCAGAAGAGTTTCCTGCTCCGCTAATCTTATCTAACTCTTCCCAATCGCGTCCATTTACAGAACGTTCAATTGTAAAGTAATCATTATTGGTTTCAGATGCTGTACTCCACTCTAACTTCACATACTGGTTGCTCACTGCTACTACTGAAAATTTGATTAATTCAATTGGCAAAGGCACAGCCTCAGCTCTTATCCATAGGTTTAAATCATTTTTTGAGCTTTCTGAAAATATAACTTTTTCATGATCACTGTTTTGCCCAACTATCCAATGCATATTTCCGGTTAAACCACAACCATGATATATGCGAGTTGATAGAGACCCATTAACACTTCCACATATCTTGGCTAACCTTGCTGTGTTTGTGCCAGTCCAATCATCGCTATTAGTTCCAACAGAAAGAGTACGGTCGTTTTGAAGGTTTGCTAGCACGTCAGCATCAGAGGATTGTACATCCAGTGGAATTCCAGGTCCAGAAGTAGCATTTATTCTCACATCAGTAATTAGAACAGAAGTATAAATAGCAGACGACAAAATGGCATCAGACTGCAATGTTAGTGAAGCCGTAGTGTTATAAGAAGCTTCTGCTGTAGCTCCACTACCAGATGCCATTAAAATCCACCCGTTCTCAGCTTCTACATAGGAAGAAAATGTTGTTCCCTCAATATCAAAATGATAAATTCCGCTTGAAGGAACATGCCATGCCTGTCCTAAACTTATATACGGATCTTCGGATGTACCTGTTTGGCAAAACGTGCAGAAGCTAATCTGCAGAAGAATCATAGAAGCTAAACAGATCTTAGTTATTCTTTTCATGTAGCATTACACCAATATTGGTGTACGTAAAATGTATAACATAGGCTTCAAATGTATCAAGTTAAGACAGACAGCATAGGATGTTATGCTACAACTTTTAAAGTCATTACGATTGCTATATTACACATTATCAGCTATATATTTCTTTTCAAATTTTCAATTATTTTATCAACTTCTATTTCAGAAAAAACTCCACTTATGCTAACTTTTCCCTTTACTATCTCAGTTTGTATCACAGGCATAGAAATAATTTGGCTGTCAACTACAATTGCGATCGGTTTTCCAAGATTATCTCTTGTTAGCGAATAGAGCCTTTGAGTTCCATACTCATTCAGTTCAATGCTAATTTCTGGAAAAGAGTTGAACTCACTGTAAACCTTTTTTACTTCTAGAATCTCCCTTAAAGTTATTGATGGTCTCTCTTCTAATTTTACGTCCTTGTTTTCTGCTTCTTTCTTATAACTTACTACAGCATAAAAACCGTTTTCCTTGTCAACTGGTATTGGCTTAAATTTATTGATTGGGTCTTCACTTTTTTTATCATTTTCATCAAAAGTACCTTCTATCACATAGCTTTTTTCCTTTCTTGTTAGGTTACAGTTCACTAATACTATAGATATAAGTAATAATTCAATTGTATAAAGTATAATTTTCTTGCTATTCATAGAAATTATTTAATATTAGATTAAGAAATGATTTTTTCCCCTTGCTAATAAAGCACTCTTTTATGTTCAAATAAAGAACACTTTCAACTTAATAGATAAACCTTAAATACTTAGTTACTTGTCTTCCGAATTTAAAATCTCCTTCAATGTAAGCCCTGAAAGCTTTTTAATGCTGTTAATAAGCAGAAAAAGTGCTATGAAAAGAATGATAGTTGATGGCAGAGCAATTACAGGGAAACTTAGAGCCTGCATTTTACCCAGCTGCTCATTAAAAATAACACTCCCAGGCTCAGCAGTAAGCATTACTTTGGCAAGGTAGTAATTTAGTGTAGCTGACAAGAAAAAAGATCCTGCTACTAATAAGGTTATCCATTTAAGCCTTTTATTGAATAAGAATGTGTTGTTTTTAGCTTGGAGATGCTCAGAGATCTTGTTTTTGTTAAGGATTTTATCGTTGTAAATTATTTTTTCTACCATTGGGTAAGAGGTTTTTGTGGATATTATCACAAAAATTCCTATCAGTAGTGGAATACTGGCTTCTTTAACTGCAATCCAATCTGCACTCAATTTTAGTAATCCAAATGTGCCTGTAAGTCCTGTACTTAGTATTCCTAATATGGAAAATAAGTTTGTTCTTTTTTCTTTGATTAAAGAGTACAGACCATAAACTATTGGGAATGAAAGAGCGATAACTAAGCCTTTAACTGGTCCCAAATATTCTTCCCCACTAAATTTGATAAGAATAAAAGAAGGAATCGCTATGTTAATTATTAAATCTAATAAAGGGTTTTCCTTTTTTTTATTTGCCACTGCTAAAAAAATATTTATTACTACGTTGTAACCTAAACGCTAAACTTAGCATTTATTAGAGTAGGACTCATCCGTAAATTTAGGATAAAATAAAATGACTACAGGTACTGTTTTTAAATCAATCACACATTATTTGAATAATCTTAAAAGTAGGTTTTTGGAACTCTTTTGGCCAAGTTTTAAAGGAGGCTTGACAATAGAGGGTGTAAATAAAATCCCAGCAGAAATTCAAAGTGAGTTTTATTTAAAAATGGAGAGGAAGATAAGAAGCCTAACACGCCGGCGGAATATTTCTTTGGTAGTTTTACTTATTGCTCTTTTTAATGGGGCTTTTCCTCTAGTTGCTGCAATTTTATTTTATTGGTGGTATATGAAAAATCATACCCTACCCTATCTATCTGAAGATCTTGCTAAAAAAATTTTAAAGAAAAGAGATAGCTATTCTTTTTTAAAGTATGTAAAAAAGAAAAAATCAAAGCATGCACGGATTTTAGACCTTCCCTACAACGAAGTTGAGCCTAAAGTTTACAATTTAAATAAGGGCTCTATGGTAGATTATAATCTTAAAACCTGGCATGTTATCAATAAAGCACAAATAGATTGGTCTGAAGATTCTGAGCTTGTGTATAAACTTTCTAGTGATGACAAAACTTCTTTTTTACATATTAAGTATTTCAATAAAAATAGCTTCAACATTTGGGTAGGAGAACCTCTCAATATCTATATCATTGATGAAGACTTGGATAAAAAACTAAATAATGATGTCCACCCAAATGTTTTAAGGCTTAATGGCATCTCTTTTTTCAAAGAAAACATAGAAGATGGAATATGGTATGGGTCTAATGGTTTAGATAAAAGTTCTGCTATAAAAGCATGGAACTATATTGACTCAGATAGAATGAGTTTTCTTAAAATTTTCCAATTGGAAAACCTTCAATATAAATGTTATAAGGGAAAATATGTGTCTGAGTTTGAGTTTTCAGAGATTTTGCCTGGATAAAAAAAAAGGCGAACAGAGTATCGCACCGCTACAACCAGTTACCCTTGCTGCCTTCCGACCCTGGGGGATTCCTAGGAGCTGGTCGTACCTGCTCACCAGTAGCGAAATTAAAAAACAGATTTACCATTTCAAAAGTATTCTGAGTTATTTGGCTAATTAATATAATTTAGTTTTTTTGCACTTGTACATAAGCCAATTGACCCTTTACTAAAGAGCTTAAAAATAGTATATTACAGTTCAAAAGATCCTAATTCAAGTCACTAGTACCAAACCATGAATCATTCCAACAGTCAAACCATTGAAACCTATCCGACTGGCTTTTGGAATAAGTTGATATATGCAGGAAGTAAAGACATAGATGACAATCATAGTAAGGAAAAGATTATTCTATCAAATAGAATAACTCTACTAATAGTAGCTGGCAGCTTTCTTTTAGGTCTAATTCTACTACTTCAAGGTAATTTTGAGATAATACCAACTTTTATTCTTTTAATAGTATTAACTCCGCCGGTAGTTTTTCTAAACAGAAAAGGCAAAACAGATTTTTCAAGGGTATGGCTATCTGCAGCTATCGCTATCTCTATTTATCTGGGTACAATAGCATCTAAATGGGCAATAAAGTATGAGTTGCTCAAAACCAGCTTTATTACGGAAGAAGATTTTTACATTCCAATGTTGCTTTTTGTATTTGCTTCTTCTCTACCATGTATATTAATTGATGTAAAAAAATGGAAACCGCTTGCTATAACTATTTCTATTTATATCGTATGTTTTTGCTCTTATCCAGCTATCTGCAACTTTTTAGAAGTTGGTGTTGAAAAAAATGAAATTTTTTCTGACCGTTTTATCTGGATTTATAATCTGGGAATCATTTTCTTTTTTGTAATAGTCTTATCCTTTGTTTTTTTACAGAGTTTAAATAATAGATTTGAGATTGAAATTGATCAAACTCTTCAAAAAGTCAAAGCCTCTAATGAAATACTTAGTTCAAAAAAAGAAGAACAAGAAACTGCTTATAATGAATTAAAAAACCTGAGCAATAGAATACTACTCCAAACAGAGCAAATTGAAAAGCAAACCAATGAGCTTAACTCTATTAAAGAAAGACTTTTAAGCCAAAAAAGTCGGTTAGAGAGAAAAACGAATGAATTAGAAAATAAAAGAACCGAGCTTTCTAAAACGAATAGTTTACTGGAAAACCAAAATGAAGAGATAAAAGCAGGAATATTATTCAGCAAACATATTCAGGAAGCTGCTTTACCTTCGCAAGGTCTTTTCGAAAAGCTATTTGAAAATTATTTTATTTATTTTAAACCTAAAGATATTGTATCTGGAGATTTTTATTTTTTACAAGAAATAAAGGGTAAAATATTTCTTGCGGTAGCAGACTGTACTGGCCACGGAGTACCTGGAGCATTAATAGCTATGATTGCTACTAATTCTTTGAAAAGGATAATTAACACCTTTAATGATTTTACCCCAAGTGAAATTTTAGAAGCAACAAATAAAGATATTGTCAATGCTCTTAACCAAGAAAACAGAGATGCAACAAATGACGGAATGGATATAGCTTTATGCATAATTGAGAAAAAAGATAGTAACACTAGTATTCGATTTGCTGGTGCGAAAAGATCTTTGCTTTATTCTGAAGAAGATAAAGAAGATGTTAAAGAAATAAGTGGAGCGAGAAAAAGTATTGGAGGGTTTAAAAAAGAAAAAACAAAGCCATTTGTAACTCACAATATAACTCTAAATGCTGGATCTGTTTTGTATTTATTCACGGATGGTTATACAGACCAAAATAATACGGTAAAGAAAAAGCTTGGTGTAGCATCTTTCGTAAAGCTTCTAAACTCTTTTCAGGGCGAACCGTTTTCGACAAGAAAAGAGCTTTTAGAGACCTCGTTAATTAAACATCAAGGTGATATGACACAAAGAGATGACATTGCAATTATTGGAATACAACTTTAAGTATAAGCATAGATAAAAATGCTAATAGCGATTAAAAAAATTTGGGGGGAAATTTCAGAGCTGGGAGTTAACCCTGAGCTCACCGTAGGTGTTAGAAAAAAAGTAATCTTAAGCAATCAAGTAGCATTTATTTTTTTGATAGCTATAGTTCTTTTTACTATTGCTTTTGTGCTTCAGAAGAATTACGCCCCATTCTTTACTTTATCTCTTCTATTTATTACGGCACTTCCTGTTTTATTTTTTAATTATTTTAAGAAAATATATACTTCCAGACTTTGGATAGTAATTGCTTTTCCTCTTACTATGTTTATAGCAAATATTGCAACAAAAAAAGCAATAAAGCTTGGTTGGATAAAGTCAGGTATAAATGGGAATATAGAACCTTTTCTCAGTCCGTTAATTACTATTGCTGGTCTAATAGTTTTAGCTGCAACTCTTCTTGATACCAATAAAAGGGTGCAACAAATTATTGGAGGTGTTATCTTGGTAATTTGCATAATTACTACTCCCTTTCTATTAGATCTGCTAAAGATTTCTCCTAAAGATTTTGGCATACTAGATTTTCGGTTTGATGTGTATCAAGCCTTTGGGATTTTTGTGATTTTTGCTATGGGAGCTGCTTTCGTTTTTTTACAAAAGATCAACCAAACTTATGAAAACCAGCTTCTCAATACTACAAATAGATTAAACGCTGCTAATAAAGATCTTGAAAAACGAAAAATAGCAATACAAGAAGCGCAAAAAGAGCTTCAGCTATCTCTTCAACAGATAGAAAATCAAAGGAAAGAGATACAAGCAAAAAAGACCCAGCTAGAAAGAGATACAAGTATATTAGAGGAACAGAAGGATAGTCTTGAAGATATTATTGATGATATTGAAAGTGAGCAGAAAAAGCTTACAGAAATTAACAAGGTTGTTGAAATAAATAATAAGAATATTGAGAGTAGCATAAGTTATGCTAAAAAAATTCATGACTCCCTCTTAACCTCTGAAGAGTTGTTTATCAAATATTTTAAAGAAAATTTCTTGCTTAGCTTTCCTGTAAGTGGTATTTCAGGTAATTTTCACTGGTTACAGAAAACTTCTAATACTATTTACTTTGCTCTCATAGAAACTGGTATGTACGGTGTGCCTGGTGCTTTTTTGAGTATTATCTGTTCAGAAATTTTCAAAAAAATTACCTCTAGGCACAAAGAAATATCTTTAGAGCTACTGGTAGAAAACTATAATAGTTTGCTTTGGAGCAACTTGCAGTCTTTTGATCTAAGTAGTAGAAAAAGTAGGTTTTATTCTGCTATTTGCAGTTTTGAAAAGCTAAAAAAAAGCAATGAGGTTAAAATCAACTATATAGGAGATGGCATCCCAGCTTTTATCCTAGATGATGATGTCACTAAAAAGATTTCATCAAAAATTTTTGATCTAGGTAAGAATGAAACTCTTAAAGAAGTAGTAAAACCAGAAACTATCACTGTGAAAAAGGGAGCACATTTTTTTATAGTTACTAAAAGCCTTTTTAGTCAAGAAAATAAAGTAGGAACTTCCTTTGGAGAAGACCACTTGGAAATGCTTATTGAAGCTTTCGCTAACATTCCTTTGGGAAAGCAAAAAATGCATTTAGAAAAAGCCATTAGCAATCACATAAATCAGGTGAAGCAGAAAAAAGACATCTCCGTAGCCGGATTTAGTTTATAAGTTTTAAGCCTTTAACTCTCCTTATATCCACCTCTTTCATAAGCAGCGTTTTCTTTTGTAGGTGGGACTCAAAATGCTTTGCGAAGTAGGGGGCTAAAGACACCCCTTTAGAACCTAACCCATTAAAGATGCCAACCTGAGGATATTCTGGGTGCAAACCTATAAAAGGTCGTCTATCATAAGTAGCAGGACGAATGCCTCCAATATGATTTTTTACTTCATATGGTATCCTAAGCAGCTTATCTAATTTTTGAATCAATTGTAGCTTGCCTTTTTCAGAAGTTAAATTATTCAAACCTCCTATCTCATAAGTTGCTCCTACAACATAACCTTCCCCACTTAAAGGAAGCAGCCAGCCATTTTTATTTATGATATGTTTTAGCTCAGCATCTTTTATCTCAATTTTTAAAATTTCCCCTTTTACCAAACTAAACTTTAGCCAATCAAAATATTTGTTTTGGCTATCTGATACTCCAGAGCAAAAAATTATTTTATGGAAGGCTCTATTTCTCCATTTTACTTTATCACCAATAAATGTAATATCCTCGCTATCAAATCTAGTCTCAATAATAGCTTCTTTTTGTTTTAGAAAACTCCTGTAACTGTCCAACATTATCTTAACATCCAAATAGCCAGACCTTCTTAGCTCTATTCCTCCAAACTTCCCCTGTATTTCATCTTGATACAATCCTCTGGAATAGTTCTTTAACTGATATTTACTCAGTTCTGGGCTACTCTCTTTAGCGAGCCAGTCGTTTTGATGAGCTACACTGTCTATAGGATAATAAATGGGTAAGGGGTAAAAAAACTTCTCCCCAAGTTCTTTTTCAAAGCTTTCATAAAAAGAAAAAAGAGAGTCAAACAACTCATCCGCCAACCAGGTTTTCACTTTATTTCTACCTGTTATCGGGTTAAATAGCCCTGCTGCAACTCTTGAAGCAGAAGTTTCTTTTTTCTCATCCACTACTAAAACACTTGCACCTTCTTTTAAGAGTGTATATGACAAAACTGTTCCTGCAATACCCTGCCCTACAATCAGATAGTCATATTCTGTTTTCTTCGTCAAAACTTTAATTTAAAATGTTGCTTTGGTTGCTTATTCCTAAAAAAAACTAATCCTAAATGATATAAATCAATAGATAGTTTAACTCTTTCATCATTAATTATTTTATACCATGCTCTACTCATCTCTGCTGACCAATAAATATCATCCAGTACAAATACCGTCTCTTTACTACTTTTTGCCAAACATTTCTCAAAATACTGAAGCGTAGGTTTTTCTTTGTGATTTGCATCAAAATAGACAAAATCCAGAGCTCCTAGCCTTTCAAGTGCTTCTTGCAACGTGTTATCAATATTGCCCTGTATAACCTCAATATCTATATCTAACTCACTAAAACCAGATTTAGCTTTTTCTACAAGATTAGGACATCCTTCAAAAGTCAATAGTTTGGCATTTTTATTCCCATACTTTAAATATGCTGAGTTGACTCCTAGTGAAGTGCCTAGCTCTAGTATTACTTTAGGCTGGAAAAATTGAACCAAGCGAAAAAGAAGCAGCGACTTTTTTCTGCTGCTTGTCGAGTATTTTGCTATTTCCTTGATACTTTTCTCCCTCTTATTCATTGATCCAGCTCCAAAATCTGTTTTTTTTAGCTTCTTATTATCTTTTAAAAGAGCTTTTTTGATCTTAAGTATTTTGAATTCTTCTTTAGGCGACTCTTTTCTACTGATTACCTCGGTATAAAGCTTGTAAACAAACGGTGAATGAAGACCGTGCGCATTTCCTGCTTTAATAAAGTGTTGGAAATAATGATATATACTGTATATTTTCTGGTTCAACTAAATTACTAGTAATGAAACTACTCAAAGTTAACTTACAAGTTGCTGAATATCATATCCCATTTCACTAAGTAACTCCAAACCATCAATTGAACTTTTCTTACTTTCAGTTTTTTCGGGAAGGAAAACTAATATATCTCTTATAAGCTTTGGATGATTAATATTTTCTATCCTCTCTTTTTTGCCTTTTCTTAATTTAACTCCCTGAATGATAGGGTTTCCTGATGGATAGGCTGCTTTAGTACGAAACTCGATGCAGATAGGATTTTTCTTAGATCCACTATGATATATAGTAAGTTTAGTATTCCAACAAATATTGTCACCTTTAGTATGAAGAGACTTTACTGTATATAGAAGTTTTTGAGTGCCTATTTCTATTTTACGCAGCTTTTGTTTCATGCTTAAAACTGTACAGAAACTTAAATCAACTTAATATTTGACTCTCTTATGAATACATCTTGTCCCTGCCACCTCACTTTATACCATATATCCACTTTACCAGTTACTTCCACTCTATGACCTTCTTTTACAGCACTTACCTGAGGTGCACCAGGAGAGGGCGACTTCATCAAATTAACATTATTTTTTATAATTATCCCTTCCCTGAAATCTACTGGAGGATTTATAAATAAGAGCAAGAAGATAATTGCTACAGGCACTAGAGAAAAAGAAAGTTTCGTTCTTTTCCCTTTCTTGAGTTGGAGAGTTATAATAGCTGAAATTAGCACAAATAGCAATAACATAGATAATAATATGTAGCTATAGCTTTTTCTATAAAAGCTCACAAGAATATCTCTATCCGATACTTTATAACCATCTAAGCTTTGAGTAGATGCCAACTCTTCTAGTTTAAGATTGATCAAATCTGTATTCCCTTCCTTTTTTTGGAATTGACTTAGTGCGTATAATGCTTCTGGATAATTTTCTAAAGCCTCTTCAATATAGGCAACTTTCAAAAGCATTGCCGTAGAACTAACTCCAAATGAATCCATCAAAACCTTATACTTAGAAAGTGCTTCGGTATACTTCTGCTTTGCAAATAAGCTATCTGCCTGCTTCAAAAGATGACTTTCCTGACGTCCATTTGAATACGCTGCTGCTGCTGAAATAATAAATAAAATTAAAATGAGATTTTTTACGCTCATAGTTTTGCTTTAAACTTCTTTTGACTTAGTTTTGTAACCGCAAATTTAGCCAGCAAGTTCTAAAATTTGTAATTGATCTCGTAGCTCAGCTGGTAGAGCATCTCCCTTTTAAGGAGAGGGTCCTGGGTTCGAGCCCCAGCGGGATCACCTCCCTTTTTTTTACTGCTCACGTGGTGAAATTGGTAGACACGCCATCTTGAGGGGGTGGTGGGAGCAATCCCGTGGAAGTTCGAATCTTCTCGTGAGCACCCCATAGACCTAAGCAATCTTTCTTATTTCCTAGCTATACAAAACAAATCAAAGCAACCTTCTGGATTGTCGCTCAGCACATAATCTTCTAACGATACATTAGAAACCAAACTCTTATTTTGCTTCATCAGTCTCTTTCTGTTGACCCTATTTAAAATTTCATATGGAATTCTAATAAGAAAGCGAGGCAAATTATATTGAAGATTAAAAATATCGTACTTAGTTATTTTTTTTACAGAAACCTTATTTTCTTCATAGTATTCCATCACTTTTTCATTTCCTGTAATTCCTTTTACTTCCACTTCCCCGAAAAACTCACTCATCAGCTTTTGCAATTGCTGAGCGGTATACTCTCTTACGTGCCATGGATTTCTGGTCAACGTCATTTTAATGTTTGGAGTGGTGAGTATAACTTTTCCCGATGGCTTTAAGACACGCCTAATTTCTTTTAAGAACAAACTGTCGTTTTTGATATGTTCGATAACCTGAAAAGTTACCACATAATCAAATGAATCATCTTCTAAATCCTTTATCGGGGGTATATTAGAACACACAAAGTTCTGGTCAGGATATTTTTCACTGAGCTTTTTTATTAGAACTTCATTTTTATCAATACCAGTATAACTATCTGATGAAGAAACCATTAGCTCAGTTCCCCTACCCGCTCCACAGCCTATTTCCAATACGTTACCATTAATTATTTCTGCAGCTTTAATGTACGCATAGTATAGCCGTTGGTGAATCACATTATCACTTTCCTCTTCATGAGATGTTATTTCAGTAGTACTTATCATTTAAATAACTGTTCTATTCCTATTTCTTCATACTTCGATGACACCTTGTAAGGGAAACTAAAACCCTTATTCTCTAATGTAATCTGAGCAGCACTGTAATCAATATACAAAGCTGCACCATCCTTCAAAGATATAGACGAAATCACCTTATTCGGACAAAACTGATCTAAACTCTCCTCATATTCTTTATATAGAAGATAAAAGAGCTCTCTCTCAAACTTATTTATCTTAAGCTCTCTGATATACTGCTTAGTAGAGTCCGTTCTTAGCTTAATAGTATTTTCCATGAAGCTCCCTGTAAAAGCATTAGAGTACTTCGGGAAGTCTTTATCCTTTTTAAACTTTATTTTCTTATGGAATAATGCACTTGTCTTCCCGAGAAAAAAACCTACCAAAAAATCAAAATCAAACGGAATTCCTGTTATCCTACTTATTTCTTCCCATGAAGATCGAACATGATTTTTCTCAAGCCTATTGAGCAGGAAAAGAGAGTCTTTTTTTGCTACAAGTCGCATAGCTTCAATCCCTGGACCTCCCTTCACAGACAGCCAAAGAATACTATCTTCCTTAAGCTTAATATTCAAACTACCTTTATTCTCTTTTCCCTCCTTCTTCAAAAGGACAGACCCTCTAATAGAAGTTGTCTCTCTACCATCAGTTTGTTTCGCTCTGTAAAACTTTCTATTGCATGATGAGCCTAGAATTACAGTTAATAATGCTAATGTAAATAGTTTTGTCACAGTCATTTTTTAAAAAACCTTCTCTTGGTTTTATTTTTCTAATTAAGCTCTACTAAATATTATTCAAAAGTAAATAAAATAGAACAGCCTCCTCAAAACTTGGTACAGTGACTGCAGTCAAAGAACCAACCTGCCCCGTTATACTATGCTCCATATTTTAGTCAGTAAAATCCTATTGTACTACTTGATCTAAAACTATTTTTCTTCTATACTTTATTTTAGAATAATATCAAATTATCACATTAACTTGATATTAAAAGCTGTTAAAAAATGCTCCTTCCAATATTATTTTTCTCTTAGAGGATAATTATAATTATTTTCGCCCAGCGCTAATACAGCAAGCAAGTTTTTCTGATGAAAGATTTATTGGACAGTACAAATATTCCTCAGCATGTAGCTATTATAATGGATGGTAATGGTAGATGGGCCAAGAAAAAAGGTGCATTGAGGATATTTGGGCATAACCAGGCTGTAAAGTCCGTAAAAGAAGCTACAGAAGCAGCCTCTGAAATAGGAATAAAGTATTTAACATTATATGCGTTTTCAACAGAAAACTGGAACAGACCAGCTGCAGAAGTAAATGCGCTGATGAAGCTGCTGGTAGATACCATCAAAGCAGAAACACCTCGGCTAGCAGGCAATAATATTAAGCTTACTGCTATTGGCAATTTGAATCACCTTCCTGAAAAGTGCCAAGAGTACTTAAAGGAAGGGATTGAAGCAACAAAAAATAATACAGGCTTAAACCTTATCTTAGCCTTGAGTTACAGTGGCAAGTGGGAAATATTGGATGCGATTAACTCTATTCTTAAGGATTTCAAAGAAAACAAACTCCCAAAAGAAGAAATTGATGAGAACTTATTTAGAAAATATCTAAAAACATCTAATATACCTGACCCTGAATTATTGATTAGAACAAGTGGCGAAATAAGAATAAGTAACTTTTTGCTATGGCAGGCAGCCTATTCAGAATTATATTTCACCAACGTTCTCTGGCCAGACTTTAGGAAAGATCATTTTTTTGAAGCAATTATTTCATATCAAAAGAGAGAAAGAAGATTTGGTAAGATCAGCGAGCAAATTCGAAATGTTAGTTAAAAACTTTATCAAAATAAGCGGGTTTCACGTACTGCTAATTGCAAGCATTCTATTTTCTGTAAAAGCTAAAGCACAGGAACGAAAAATAGATTATAGTGACCCTAAATCCTATACACTGGCAGGTGTTAATGTAGAAGGCGCAAACTTTAATGATAAAAATGCATTAATTTCTATTTCTGGACTAAAAGTGGGACAGAAAATAAAAATTCCTGGAGATGATATAAGTACAGCAATTAGAAAATTGTGGAAACTAGGAATTGTTGGAGATGTACGAATAAAAGTTGCTGATATCGTAGAAGAGGAGATCTATCTTACTATAGAGTTAAAAGAACGACCAAGGCTATCCAGGTACTACATTGAGGGTGTTCCTAAGGGGCAACATTCTACCTTAAAAGAAAAAATAAAGCTAATTAAAGGTCGAATTTTGACAGATGCTATTATTAAAAATGCCAAAAACATAATAGCAAAGCACTATGCAGAAAAAGGCTTTAAAAACACTACTGTAAAGCCAATTATAAAGAAAGACTCTATACTTTCTAACAGCGTTATTCTCACCTTGATGGTCGACAAAAAGGAAAAGGTAAAAATAGAAGAGATAGACTTTAGCGGTGTTAGTAAGCTGAGTGAAAAGAAAGTAAAACGAAAAATGAAAAAAACGAAGGAAAAGAATTTTTTCAGAATATTTACTCCTTCAAAATTTGTCAAAAAAGAATATGAAAATGACAAAAAAAATGTTGTCGACTACTATAACAAAGAAGGTTTTAGAGATGCTAAAATAGAAAGAGATAGTGTCTACGATATTAGTGATGACCTGATAAAAATTGAAATAGATATTGAAGAGGGGAAGAAGTACTATTACAGAGATATAAGTTGGGAAGGCAACTACAAATACGACAGTGAAACACTCGCCAAAGTTTTAGGAATACAAAAAGGAGATATATTTAACCCTGAAGAACTAAATAAAAGATTGAATTTCAATCCTACAGGGACAGATATTAGTTCTTTATACATGGACGATGGATACCTGTTCTTTAGTGTTGAACCTATCGAGTTAAGGGTAGAAGAGGACTCCATTGACATACAAATGAGGATCTATGAGGGAGACCAGGCAACTATCAACAAAATAATCGTTAATGGCAATACAAAAACCAGTGACCACGTAATTTATAGAGAGCTAAGAACAGTACCAGGAGAAAAATTTAGCCGATCTGATCTTATACGAACACAAAGAGAACTTGCTGCTTTACAGTACTTTGATCCAGAGCAGATTGGGATTAACCCTAAACCCAATATGAGCGATGGTACAGTGGATATAGAATACGACCTGGTAGAAAAAGCGAGTGACCAAATAGAACTTTCTGGTGGCTGGGGTGGAGGCTTTGGTTTTATTGGGACTCTTGGGGTAGTATTTAATAACTTTTCCTTAAGAAACGTATTCAATCTAGAGTCCTACAGGCCTCTTCCTGCTGGAGATGGCCAAAGATTGCAACTGAGAATGCAGGCAAATGGTAGACTTTTCCAAAACTATTCTATTTCATTCACAGAACCCTGGCTGGGAGGAAAAAAGCCTAACTCCTTTACATTTAGCACGAACTACTCTATTAATAGATTTCAAAGAAGCGATGCACTTATAAAAATGAGAGGAGCATCGGTTATGCTTGGCAGAAGGTTAAGGTGGCCAGATGACTTTTTTGTAATGACCAATTCTTTAAGCTTCAATTATTATACAATTAACGAATATAATATTTATCAAGACTTTAATAATGGAGACTCTTATTCTTTGACTTTCAATACCACATTCTCCAGAAATAGTATAGATAACCCTACTTTTCCTAGGACAGGTTCTAATCTTTCTTTGAGTGTTAACCTAACTCCTCCATATTCTACTTTTGACAATAGAGATTATAATACTTTATCAACAGCCGAAAAATTTAAGTGGGTAGAGTACCACAAATGGATGTTTGATAACTCCTGGTTTATTCCTCTAGCAAATAAGCTTGTATTAAATTCAAGAGTTCACTTTGGCTTCTTGGGAGCATACAATAATGAAAAAGGGACAGGTCCTTTTGAACGATTTGTTTTAGGAGGAGATGGACTTGCTCAAAACAATAGAATTATTATTGGCACCGACATAATAGGTTTGAGAGGTTATCAAAATCAGACCATCACCCCTGGAAGAACATCTGATGGCGGAGTAACCTTTGCAAAATACGTAACAGAGCTTAGGTATGCTATTTCCCTAAACCCTTCTGCTACCATTTATGTATTAGGGTTTATGGAAGGAGGTAATAACTGGGGTTCTTTAGATGAGTTTGACCCATTCAATGTTTACCGATCTGCTGGGGTTGGAGCAAGAATATTTATGCCTGCTTTTGGTCTGTTGGGTATTGATTGTGCCTGGGGATTCGACGATGTACCAGGAAGACCAGATGCAAACGGGCAACAGTTTCACTTTACCATTGGAACTCAACCTTTCCGGTAGGCATTTTAATAAAGTAAAACCCAAAGAGAGTGAACTTTAAAAAAGTCGATATCCCTTCAATATTTTACGATACTGTTGAGGAAAAACCAATAGAAAAATGCCAGCTTTGTGAAGCATTTCTTCTAAGTGACCACTATTATTTTATAGAAAAAGCCTTCAGAAAAACAGAAGTAATTTATGAATTCGCTTTATGCTATCACTGCATAAACAAAATGAAGAAAAAAATATCTAAAGAGTCTTTGAAGAAAATGGAAAACTATATGAAAACTCAGGAAGGCTTTTTAGAAAGAGAAAAAGAGCTGAATTCAAACGATTATAATGACCAAGACTGGCTAGGGAGATGTGCAATAACCCAAAAAGATAAGTCAGAGTTGGAGGAACATGTAATCGTAGGTATGTTTGAGGGTAACCAAATGTTGGCAAGCATTTTTCCCTATGCCATTAGTACTAATGCTTTGGAAAATCTTCAGAGTCAGCTTTCTGAAAAGACCAAAGAGGAAATGGGCAACTTCAAAAATGATTTAATAAAGCCCTCCCCAGAATTAGAAGATATTTTCACGAAACCCTCCCCTATTTTTGTTTAGGTTTTCTCAAGCCTATTTCCTGTATTAGATCCCTCTGATCTACAAGGATTTAAGTCTTTGAACTAATCAGCTTATTTTGTAAATTTATAGGTATAATTCTATAGATTATGATCAATTTTAGGGCTTTATTACGCAAAAGGTCAGTTTTCGCCTTTATTTTTTGCCTTTTTAGCTTAGCGGCTTTCTCTCAAGAATCGCTAAAAAGCTTAGAAAGAAAACTCTCCAATGCAAAAACACCTGCCTCAAAAGCCAAAATATTAAATCAGCTTTCTAGTCAGGCTATAACAGAGAATAACTTTAACAAATCCCTGGACTATGCCACCAAAGCACTAAGTATCTCTAAAGCCCAAAATCTAAAACGGTCAGAAGCAGATGCCCTTATTAACTTATTAAGTTATTATAAACTTAAAAGAGAGTTCCCAAAAGCATTGGATTATGGAATTCAAGCTCAAAAAGTTATTAGGCTAATAGGTGATGACATTAGACTTTATAATAGTTTCCTGGAAGTTTCATTCTTGTATCAAGATTGGGATATTGATCAAAAAGCCATTGAAAACCTTGAAAAAGCTTATGCTATAGCAGAAAAACTTAGAGATGACGAGAAGAAAATTAACGTTGCAAACCTTCTTGGTTTAGAATACTTAAAGCTTAATCAAACAGATAAAACGTTAAACTACTACAACCAGATTAAAGATTACTATAAAAAAACAAACAACCAATCTGGGTATATTTCAACTATCAAAAGGATTGCAGATCTCTTTTTGAAGAAGCGGGATTATGAAAAAGCACTGGTCTACAATCAGGAAATTCTTACTAGCAAAAGAGCTGAAGGAGATAGCTTAGGCATTGCTAAATTCCTCAATGATATTGGCTATATCTACATGAAGTTAAATAGAGGAGATAACGCTTTAGACTATTTCCAAGAAGCTATTGCAGTAAACGAAGCTATAGGCAGAGATGAAAATGATAACTCCACCCTATTGATCAATATTGGAGTAATTCTCCAGGGCTTAGGAAAGCTTGACGAAGCTTTGAAGAAGTTTTTAGAAGTTAGGGACATTAAGAAAAGAAAAGGAGATGCCAGAGAAATAGCCTTAATAAACACATACATAGCTACAATCTATTTAGGTAGAAGAGACTATAATGACGCTAGGGCTTACACGGAAGATGCTATTATTAAAGCCAGAGAAGCTGGTGATGTAAACTTACTTGAAAAAGCGTATACCCGTTTAGCAGATATTTATAAGCTATCAGGGAATAACAAGAAAGCTTTAGCAGTTTATGAAGATTATGTGGCTATTAAAGACAGTCTCTACAAAGCAGAAAAGAAAGAAAGAGAAGCTCTAATACAAAAATTATTTTCTGCAGAAAAGAAAGAGAAAGAAATATCTATGCTTTTGCAGGAGCAGGAAATGAAGGATGTACAGCTGGAAAAACTTGCTTTGGAAGGGCAAAGAAAAGAGCAAGAGCTTAAACTTCTGGAGCAGGAAAAAACACTGCTTGCAAGAAAACAAGCCTTGCAGAAGGCTGACCTACAACAAGAAGAACTTAAAAGAAAACAAGTAGCGCAGCAACTTCAGCTTACGCAACAAAAACTAAATGCAGAAAAAAGGCAACAAGAATATGCTGCTCTTGAAAATGAAAAAAAACTAAGGGATCTTGAGTTAAAACAAAAAGAGTTAGAAGAAAAAGAGAGGCTAGATCAAGTGGAAAGGCTAAAGAGTTTAAATGAGCTTCAAGATCTTGAAATTAAAAGTAAGCAGGAAAGAGAGTTCTTGGTAGCTGGTATTCTTATTTTCTTTGTTCTTGCTTTGATTGTAACCTTAATTGCTGTATTTAAAAACAGACGAAAAAACAAACGTCTGGCAGAGC
Source organism: Bacteroidia bacterium (assembly GCA_030425505.1). GTDB lineage: Bacteria > Bacteroidota > Bacteroidia > Cytophagales > Flammeovirgaceae > JAUIAB01. The sequence continues at coordinate 97,460 of JAUIAB010000011.1, forward strand.
AAAACGTAGCCATTCTAGAGCAAAAACAGGAAATCGAAGAACAAAATGAGCAAATTTCCTTGCAAAAAGCTGAGGTTGAACAAGCTTACAATAACATTCAATCCCTTAGTGAATTTGGACAGAAAATTACCTCTTCTCTTGATTTCGATGCAATTAACTGGACAGTATATTCCTTTATTAAATCTCTTTGCGACGCCACTCATTTTGGAATTGGTCTTTACAAAAAAGATTTAAGAGTTATCGAATTCATTAACTTTCTCGAAAGAGGGGTGTCTGTTCCTAACTTCCTACTTTCACTTAAAGCAGAGGATAGTTTGGCAGTTACTTCTTTTAAAAATCAGAAAGAAATTTTTATGAATAATGTAGAGGGAGAATACCAAAACTATCTTTCTACTGAGCCAACATTTAAGACTAAAAACCCAGCAAAATCTGTAATCTACATACCTTTGATGACAGATAAACCGTTAGGGGTTTTTACCGTTCAAAGCGATAAGCTTGATGCTTATACAGAAAAGCATCTTAGTATTTTAAGAACATTGGCTTCTTACATTTCTATTGCTCTTGAAAACGCCAATGCATACGATGAGATTAATGCTAAAAACCAACACATTACAGATAGTATTCGATATGCACGTACTATCCAGAAGGCAATCCTTCCAAGTCAGAAACAACTACGACAAACCTTTGATGATCAATTTGTTATATTCAAGCCAAAAGATATTGTATCTGGTGACTATTACTGGTATACACATATCAATGCGGGTGACAACCATCAAAAATTAAAGTCTTTAGGACTTTCTAGTCTCTCTTTCATAGCTGCAGTAGATTGTACAGGTCATGGAGTTCCTGGAGCATTTATGTCTATGATTGGTAATACATTGCTTAATGAGATTGTCAACGTAAAAAGTATCTATGAACCTAAAATGATATTAGAATACCTTAACGAAGGTATTGTCAAAGCGCTTAAACAAGAAGACCAGGCTAATGATGATGGTATGGATATCTGTTTATGTGCTATATCAAAAAATGGATTTGCAGGGGCTAAAGTTTCCTTTACAGGAGCTAAAAGACCGTTGTACTACCTTCCTGCAAACTCTGGGCATCTTATGGAAATAAAAGGAGACAACAGATCGATTGGGGGTATGATAGGAAAAAAATCGGAAAGGGAATTCTCTAATAATGAGTTTTATCTGGATAAAGGAAGTACTATTTACTTATGTACAGATGGGATTTCAGATCAAAATAACCAAGAAAGAAGAAAGTTTGGTACTAAGAAGCTTAAGCAGGTACTACAAGCCAATGTTCATAAGCCTCTTAAAGACCAAAAGGTTGCAATAGAGTCTGCGCTTAAATCTCACCAAGGCAACTCTGAGCAAAGGGACGATATCACCATGATTGCTGTAAAAATTTAAAAAAGTAGTAAGCTCTATTAACTAATTTTTCGATAATTCGTGGCTCGCAAGCATCTACTTTTTCACATATTTCTTTCTTTCTATTTCTTATCATGTAGTGAGGAAACTTCTAGTGGCAGTTCAATCTTAAAGAAAGAGTTCTCTCAAGAAGAAATACGCTTAATTTCATCTGACTCTTCACATAAACCAATGAGAGTTCTTAAAATCACTAATCTTGAAGACTCCCTCCTCTTAAGACAAAAAAGTAAATACATAAAGCCTGATTCTAGCAACTCTACTTTACAGCACTTTATCAAAAGGCTGTATAGTACGGTGACCGATAGTGCTTCTCTCGGAGTAGGTATTGCAGCTCCTCAAGTTGGAATCTTAAAAAACATCATATGGGTGAAGCGGTTTGATAAAGAAAATTTTCCTTTTGAAGTTTATCTCAACCCTCAAATCATCCAATATTCAAAAAAAAAGCAAGACTGCCTAGAGGGATGTTTGTCTATACCAAACCAAAGAGACACTACAAAAACAAGGGCTTATGCAATCATGCTTGAGTATGATCAAATAAATGGAAGTCATAAAACAGAAATGATCGAAGATTTTACAGCGGTTATTTTTCAACATGAAATTGATCATTTGAATGGCATTTTATACATTGACCACCTTAATAAAGAAATTGCAGAAGCAAAAAAACAGACTATGTCTGGTTTAAAACTGAGACACAAGCAAAGCAATGATTAAGATATGTACCAAACAAAAAGGCAAGTCACAATTTTAAACACCTGAAATAAGTAAAGAAGTGCCAGAGATAAAACCATTTAAAGCATTACGCTTTCATAAAAACTTACCGTTTACGATAGAAGAACTCACCTCTCCCCTATTTGATGTTGTTTCTGTCGAACAAGCTAATGAACTATATAAGAATCCTCTTAACAGCATTCATTTATCCATACCAAAAGGGAAAGAATCTGTTAAAGAAGCACATAAAACATATAATAAATGGATTACTGAAAAAGTACTTCTACAAGATGATAAATCAGGAATTTATCCCTATTACCAGTACTTTAAACTTCCCAACGATGAAGCTACATATATTAGAAAAGGTTTTGTATGTATAATCTCACCTCTTACCAATGAAGAGCAGACTATTTTAACCCACGAAAAAGTCATTCTCAACGCTGCAAAAGAAAGAAAAGACTTATTAGAAACCCTTGAACTCAATGTTAGTCCAACCCACGGTCTTTATGAAGATGATCAGTATCTTTTGGAAAAATATATGGATGAGAGCATCAAAACTCCCCTATACGATGTAGAAAATGAAAACGGTGTTCGAGAAGTAATTTCTAAAATTTCTGATGAAAAAATTATAAACTCTTTTATTAAAGAACTTGAAAAACAAAAAGTCATCCTAGCTGATGGTCATCATCGTTACAGTAGCTCTGTAGAGCTTCAGCAAGAGTGGGCTAAGTCAGGGAAAAGTACTATCCCCTACCATATGATCTATCTCACCAATGCATTAAGCCACGATTTCAAAATATTGCCTACTCATCGTACCCTTCAAAATTTTGAGAACTTTAATTTTAAAAAATTTCTCAAAAAATGTGAAAAATATTTTATCATCAAAAATGTAGCAGATCCTTACGAGCTCAATGAAATGATATCTGGCAAAAAATGGGCATTTGGTATTCTTCACAAGGAAAAGCCAATAAAGCTACGCCTCAAACCTGAAATGATAGATCAGATAGAATGGGAGCTACCCAATTTCATCAAAGAACTAGATCTTACTGTACTACACTACTATATTATTGAAAAGATATTAGGTATAGCAAAAGATGATCAACAGAAAAGTAATAAGATTGGATTTGAAAGAAACTTTTACAAATGCCTCTCGTTTGTTGAAAAAGACCAAGTTCAAATGGCAATAATAGTCAACGAATTGACATTTGACCAGGTAAAAAAAGTTTGTAATAGTGGCTACTCTTTACCTCAAAAATCTACATTTTTTTATCCAAAAGTTACCTGTGGGTATCTGTTTAGCAAAATAATTGAATAACAAAATATAAAGAAAATACATTATCTTCGTTAGAAGTTTAGAAACTGAATTTTTTTAATAACATAGATCATGAAAGCAAAAGCACTGAATTTATTATTAGTTACAATTATTAGCACTCTTATATTTAGCTGTAAAGATGATGGGCCAAGTGAGCCAGACTTAACTCCTCAGCAACAACAATCGCAAAAGCTTAAAACCACATGGGTTACTAAATCATTTGTTGCTCCTGATGGTGTAGAAGATGATTATAGCAATTTTAGAATAACATTTAATACTAATGATGCTTCAACCACTGGTGGTGGTTCTTTTAGCACTACTAATGGAGGTGCTTTATTTGCAAGTAGTGGTTCTTGGTCTTTTAATGGCACTAGTACAAGTCAGATAAGCATTAGCCAAAATAATGCTGCTGCTACAGGCATTACTATTCTAAGTGTTAATGACTCTCAGCTTAGAATGGAAGTTAATGCTCCAGATCCAAACCAAAGAGTGGAAAGCATATTTGGAAAATATACTTTCACAATGGAAAAACAATAATTTTAGATTAACCCCTCAGAAGAAAATAGAAAGCAAGGTTTTAAAACCTTGCTTTTTTTATTTCTAAAATAATTTACGGGAAGCTACCTTTACAATTACTTTATAGACAAAGTAGAATAATTTGCTTAATCCCAAAACGCAAAATTTGCTGTATCAAAAATAAAACAGACCATGCCTGATTTAAAATTGAGGCACACACGAAGAAATGATTATGATGTGTGACAAACAAAAAGGCAGGTCATAAATTTTAAACAAATGAAGACATTCTATATTACCTTATCCTATTTATTCTTAGCTACATTATTATTCAACTGTCAACCTGAAGAATCAAAAAAAGAGAACTTAAAAGAGAATACTAATAAAATGGATATACTAGATAAACACAGTTTTTCTAACTCAAACGAAGTCACCGTAAAACATATTGATCTCATTTTAGATGTTGACTTTAACAAAAAGGTTTTAAATGGTAGTGCAACCCTTTCTCTTAACAAAAAAAGTAAGGAGTGTAAAAAAGTAATTTTAGATACGAAAGACTTAGATATTAAAACAGTAACCATTGGTGATCGCCCGACAAAATATCAGTTACATGAAGAAATCCCACATATGGGCAGTGCCTTAGAAATACAAATTGATAAGTATACTGATGCAATAACTGTTATATATCAAACCAGCCCAAGTGCAGAAGCTTTACAGTGGCTTTCTCCTGATCAGACAGGAGGCAAAAAACATCCATTCTTATTTACTCAATCGCAAGCCATACTTGCCAGGTCATGGGTGCCATGCCAAGACAGCCCTGGTATACGATTGACTTATGATGCGAAAGTAACAGTACCAAAAGAGCTCTTAGCACTGATGAGTGCAGATAACCCTCAAGAAAAAAATGAGGAAGGAGTTTATACTTTTAAAATGGCGCAGCCAATCCCTGCTTATCTTTTTGCGCTTGCTGTTGGAGATTTGGAGTTTCATGCTATTGGAAAAAGAACAGGTGTTTACTCTGAACCTGATATAGCAAAAAAAGCTATTTATGAATTTGGAGAGCTAGAAAACATGCTTGAAAAAGCAGAAAAGCTGTATGGCCCCTACCAATGGGGAAGGTATGACTTGATAGTACTACCACCTAGTTTCCCTTTTGGTGGAATGGAAAACCCTAAGCTAACATTTGCTACCCCAACTATCTTAGCTGGTGATAGATCATTAACTTCTTTGGTAGCACACGAGCTAGCTCACTCTTGGTCTGGAAACTTGGTTACTAATGCCACCTGGGATGATTTTTGGCTCAACGAAGGGTTTACTGTTTACTTCGAGCAAAGAATAATGGAAGCTTTGTATGGAAAATCTTTTTCTGAAATGCTTGCTTTGATTAATTATCAAAACTTAAAAGATGAGCTTGAAGCGCAAAACTATGGTCCAGATACCAGACTTAAGCTAGATCTGGATGGCAGAAATCCTGACGACGGAGTTACATCCATTGCCTATGACAAAGGCTATTTCTTCTTAAGAATGTTAGAAGAAAACGTTGGAAGAGATAACTGGGACAGTTTTTTGAAAAACTATTTTGAAGAACATGCTTTTAAAACAATTACTACGGAGAAATTTGTAGACTATTTAAATAAAAATTTACTCTCCAAAGATACTTCCTATCAAAAAGTAAATATCAAAGAGTGGATTTACGAAAGTGGACTGCCTCAGAATTGCCCGAAAATAGTTTCTAAGAAATTTGAAGAAGCCGAATTGCTAGCTAAAGAGTTTATTTCTACTAATAAAGTAAATGCTAATACTACAAAAGACTGGAGCTTTCAACAATGGGTTCACTTTTTAAGATCCATGCCTAAAAGTGTAGATAGCAAACAAATGAAAAGTTTAGATAACACATTTCATTTCACCCAATCACAAAACTCTGAGGTATTGTTTGAGTGGCTTATGCTTGTAATAGAAAATAACTATTCCCCTGCTTACAAAAAATTAGAAGATTTCTTATTCACCGTTGGTAGAAGGAAATTTATTGCTCCTCTTTACAAAGCGATGATAAAAAATGAATCGATGAAAAAAATGGCAAAAAAAGTCTACTTAAAATCGAGAAAAAACTATCATTTTGTATCTACTAATACTATAGATGGATATTTTGAAGATGCTGGTTTGGAGATTTAACTTTATCGAGATTCTCCTGAGTTTGACACGATTTTGGGATAAGATACTGGTATTGAGTCATTTAAAAAACGGCTTTCGATATACAATATTATTGTAAATATTTGATTATCTAATCTTTAGCAAAAAGATCTGGTAGAGGCT
>JAUIAB010000012.1 GCA_030425505.1 Bacteroidia bacterium
TGGATTAGTATCCCTCTCTTCATATTTTTATGTGTTTTTACTTTTCTTGCGTTTCTTTTTATGTTTCTTTCCTATAAGGAATTGCCTTGGAACTGGTTGTTAAATTGACTTAATAGATAAAATTAGAAAAACTTATATCATTTTATAAACGTATAAAAAAAATCTATCAATCAACAAGTTCTTGCAAGCACTTTATCCATACAGAGCTATCATTTAGAAAATGTTCATTTTGCATATTTAAGATTAAGCTGCTTTCAAGGATATACTACTCATGTAAAAACCGATCTCCATTTTCTAATTCTTCTTTGCCCAAGAATCCCTCAAGGTTACTGTTCTATTGAATATTAAATTTTCATCTTTAGAATCTGGATCAAGACAAAAATACCCTAAGCGTTCAAATTGAAACTTTTCTAAAGGTTTAGCTTCTAATAGAGCAGGTTCAACCAAAGCATTGCTTATAAGTTTTAATGATTCAGGGTTGATAAACTCCGTAAAATCTTTTTCTTTATCTCCAGTTGGATTTTCAATATTAAAAAGCCTATCATAAAGTCTGACAGTAGCTTTCTTTGCACTTTTAGCAGATACCCAGTGTAGTGTTCCTTTTACTTTTTTCCCTGAAGTATCCACACCACTTTTAGTTTGAGGGTCATATGTACATCTCAGCTCTATCACTTCACCATCCTCATCTTTTATTACTTCCTCACATTTAATGATATAGGCATACTTTAACCTCACTTCTTTTCCTGGAGCTAACCGAAAGAACTTTTTGGGAGCATCTTCCATAAAATCATTCTTCTCTATCCAAATTTCTTTTGAAAAACTAATTTCTCTCTTACCAGCGCTTTCATCTTCAGGGTTGTTAATTGCTAGTAGAGTTTCTTCTTCCCCTTCAGGGTAATTTGTTATTACTACTTTTAATGGATCTAAAACACATATTCTTCTCTGAGCTACTTTGTTAAGATCTTCTCTTATGCTATGTTCCAATAAAGCTACATCTATAACTCCATCTCGTTTTGCTACACCTACTCTTTTAGCAAAATGGATTATTGCCTTGGGTGTATAACCTCTTCTTCGTAAGCCTGATATGGTATGAAGTCGAGGATCGTCCCACCCCTCTACATACTTCTCCTCGACTAATCTCAATAGCCTTCTTTTACTTAGTACTGTATAATTAAGATTTAATCTGGCAAACTCTATTTGCTGTGAGTGAAATACTCCTAGCTGGCTCAATATCCAATCATACAATGGTCTATGTACCTCAAACTCCAAAGTACATAAAGAATGGGTTATGCCTTCTATGGAGTCAGAAAGGCAATGTGCGAAATCATACATAGGGTATATGCACCATTTACCGCCAGTTCTGTGATGGCTGATTTTCTTAATTCTATACAGCGCTGGATCTCTCATATGCATATTAGGAGAGTTCATATCGATTTTTGCTCTTAATACTTTGCTTCCTTCATCAAACTCTCCATCTCTCATTTTTTCAAAAAGATCTAAGTTTTCATCTATAGATCTATTTCTGTATGGGCTTTCTTTTCCAGGTCTGGTTGGTGTTCCTCGGGAATTACTAATTTCTTCTACAGTCTGATCATCTATATATGCTTTCCCTTTTTTTATGAGTGCTACAGCATATTGATACAACTTCTCAAAATAATCGGATGCATAGTATTCCCTGTCTTCCCACTCAAAACCTAGCCATTGAATATCTCTTTTAATAGATTGTACATACTCATCACTCTCATTAGCAGGATTTGTATCATCAAACCTCAGGTTACATTTGCCATTATAACTTTCCGCTATTCCGAAGTTGAGGCAAATTGACTTTGAATGACCTATGTGCAAAAACCCATTAGGTTCTGGCGGGAAACGAGTATGAACTTTTCCTTCGTTTTTACCTTCTTTGAGATCAGCATCTATTTTTTCTTCTATAAAGTTTTTTGATTTTTTCTCTTCTCCTAAGTTATCAGTTGCTTCTGTCTTCATCTTTAGATCTATTAATAGTGCAAAGTTGTGAAATTGAATGTTTAAAAAGAATATGATACAAATAAAAGAGTTGTTACAAGGCACTTAAAACAAAAAAGACTGCCTCTTATTTTTGAGACAGCCTCTTTTTTATAAAAAGTACAAGACTTAATTTGAACTATTACTTTTTAACTCTTTGCAGAGTAACATTTTTTGAATTCAATCTATTTGCTCTCCCCTCAGAAATTACATTTCCCTCAAGATCTGCTAAAACTAATGTATCTCCATTTTTCTGGAGGGTAAAAAATATACCTGCGCCTGCTTCCATAGCAGAGTTAAAAGTATCTGCTACTTCAACTGTTCCACTAAAAACTCCACCTCCTCGGTTATAATCTAGATAGACAGTCATTTTACCGTCATCTCCCAGATCTAACCCAGCATACATTGCTATCCATACTTCGTACTTTACTCCATCAACCATATTACTGATCGAAAAAGTCTCACTTTCAGGACACGCTAACGAGGACATATGATACTCCAATAAATCAGTGTCATACATGTTAGCATCTCCAGGTTGCTGTATAGTTAAATCAGTATCAAACTGACAAGGATCATTTTGCGCATTAATTGATTCGTTATCAAATTCCCAACGCAATGTAAAATCAACTGTAGCAGCTCCTAACCCTATATCATTGATAGTAAGTACAGGAATAGTAGTAGTAGATAAACCATCCGGTTTATTTGTCGAAAAAACCAACGAAACGGTTTCATCAGACTCGTTTAACATCCCATCTTGCAAAACAGTAACAGTAACACTAAAACCTTCTCTACCCTCAAATGCAGAAAGGTCTATATGATCTTTATCAATTAAAAAATCTACCCCTTCCGTCGCTGTTGATGATGTTACAGCGTCTATATCAATCGATACATCAGAGATTTGACTTTCATCAAGCTCAAAATTAAAGGTGTATTGTGTATTATGAACTTCATCTACTGTAATGGATGAGTTTCCTGCTGAAAATTCTACTGTATAAGGCTCAAAAGACTGAACTACAGATGCTGTTTCATCTTCGCTACATGACATAAATAGAGGCATTAGTAGCCCAATAAGCCATAATTTCTTATTTAAAATTATTTTCATCATTCAATTTTTTAAAAGTTTAATCAACAATTTTTTCAAGAACTTCATAAAACTCTCTAGCTCCACTACCATCTGTGAAATAACCATAGGTCAAATAAATTCTATGCTTACCAGATGCTTCATCTTCTACCACTACATTTGATCCCTCACAAGGAACGTTTGTAAATATTCCTGATTCCTCATTACAGTTTAGAGCTCTATTTCCAGAAAACAAGCCATCTGCTATTAATGGAGCATTGATTGTGTTATCACTATAATCTACATCAAAATTGAATGATTTTCCTATCCATGCAAATAATCCCCAGTAATCATTGTACGAATAGGTATCTTCATCCACTGATCCAATAAAACGAACCTCTCCATTCCAATCCCCATTATTTTCTCCTATTCTATAGTATGCTGATTCAATCACTCTATACAAACCTGCAAACCTTCCTAGAACAGCAACATTGACATTACCAGCTAAAGGAATTGTATTTCCCTGAGAAGTAACCCCTTCAAAACTGAGAACCCATCCTGAACCTACTGCAAGTTCTGAATCTGATTCTGGAAGTGAAGCACCATTTACTATTATCCCACTCTTTAAATCCTCATAAGTGAATGTATCTTCAATAGTTTCAATTACATCATCTGTCACATTGTATGATGTAAATAAAACTTTTTCTGATTGAGCACCAGTAGACGCATCTGTATAAACCATATATACATTTACTTTAGCTACGCTTTTAACCCCATTTACAACATTTATCTCTGTAGTGTATTCTGGAGTTCCTTCTTGAAAAGATACAACTGGGGTTTTAATTTGTAAATAAGGATCGGTAACTTTTTGAAAGCCCCCATCTGTATATTCTACAAAATCATCATTATCGCATGAGGCTAGAGATAAAGTAAGTAAACTTAATAGTAGCCCAAACAGTTTTATTATACTTATATTTTTCTTCATAATATCAGAATATATTAATTATCCCAAAAAGTTTTATCTAAAATAGTTCTAGAAGCATCTGTATTTAATGCATTGAAACTCAACTCAGTTTGAGGGTACAGCCTTATTGATGGAAAAATCCCTTCAGCAAAAACACTTCTAGTTGGCGTTTGAAAAATACCCGTAGAGGTATTAGTAAAAATATTAGATCCTGGCATATCAAACCTGCGAGATTCAATCCAACCCTCACTTTCCTGAAGACCATTCATAGATATCCACTTTTGGATGCCTATAATATTTGATTTCAAAGTTTGATTTGCTGAAGCATCATATATAACATCATTAGAAAGGTAATCTTGAGCTTGTTCCGCACTTAAACCTACATACATAAAATGCTCTGTTACTGCAGAATTAAACATAACAGCCTCATCATCAGCAGTTCCAAATCTCATATCAGCTTCTGCTCTCAAAAATAATACTTCCCAAGTACTCATTAGGATCACATCATTATCCACCCCATAAGCAACTGCTGATGGGAAGCTAAAATCATCTGCACTTGGAGCAACTAAGTCTCCTACATTTCCCTGCTTCATACCCACAATGGTTCCTGTATTTGCTGCTGGATCATACAAAGTATTAATTCTTGGGTCATTTAGTTCTTGCATAATGTCTGTTGAAGACTCACTAGCCACGTAAAATTGACCTATACCTGACTCTCTTCTTGCATACTGAGGATTATAATTTTGCCCTTCTGCTCCATTAAAAGGCAGTAAAGCCATTTGAAAGCCGTTAAGCAAACCTGAGTTAATAACCTGGTTTATCTGCTGTCCAAGAGTTGCTGCATCACCTGTAATAGATTGTCGCATTAAGAGCCTTAACTTTAATGCCGCAGCAAAGCTAATCCAATTGCTCAAGTTACCTTGATATACTAAGTCTTCACTACCTATAGTAAAAGTAGTATTTTCTAAAGCTTCAATATCAGCATCTAGTCTAGTTACAAGATCATTATAAATTGTTTGGGCATCGTCATATTTTGGAGTAGTAATCCCTCCATCTTCAGGACGACCTTTTAAGGCTTCAGAATATGGAATATCACCATAATGATCTACTAAATTTTGGTAAATCATCACACTATAAATATCTGCTATTGCCGACTCAGTTGTATTTCCATTAGCGATTACATCACTCAAGTCAGATAAAGCCTGTCTATAAGAGAATGCCCATTCGTTATTATAGTCACCGGGTTCTATAAAATACCTTTCATCATCTATTAAAGCAACTCCTGGACCACCTGCCCAATACTGAGCGTATAGTGCATCTGATTCATTAAAATACCCATCTAGTGCAATTCCATAATATGCCATACCTGAAGTTAATAATTCAGGGGTACCTGCTGATGTTGATGCATTAGGATTTTCATTCAACTCAGCTAACTGATCTCCACATGACATTATTAATGTACATGAAAAGATCACTAGTAATATTCTTAAAAACTTTATCATTATTTTAAAATGTTAAATTTAAATTAATTCCAAATCTTTTTTGAGGTGGCATTTGAGTAGCCTCAATACCCTGTACATTTGTTCCTGTAGACTCAGGGCCATTAACTTCAGGATCTGCATAGCTGTTTTCTTCTGGTAACCAAAATTTCAAGTTGTTAGCAAATAATTTTACTGAAACATCTTTCATTTTAATTGAGTTTGAAATTTTTCTTGGAAGCCTATATGCTATTGACACTTCTCGAAGTTTTAAAAAGCTAGCATCCAAAACATGCTTCGTGTAGTTTCCATCGAATGTGTATGCATCTGCCAATATTGTATTATTATTAGGGCTAAATGTACCATCACCATTATCAACAACACTATTTTCAATAACAAATGGTTTTCTATCTCCAATCAATGTAGTAAGACCAGTACCATTAAACTCAACAGCTGATTTAGTTAAAGAGAAAAGATCTCCTCCTTTCTTACAATCTAAAACTGCAGTTAATGAAAAGCCTTTAAAAGATATTGTATTAACCATTCCTCCAATCCAGTCTGGTTGAACATTTCCAGCAACTTCTGTTTCTGTTGTATATAAAGGACTTCCATTTGCATCTACTATACGTTGTCCTTCTTCTGTAAATCTAGGAACTTGTCCTCTCCAAGTACCAAAGGGTTGACCCTCTTCAGCAGTTAGAGTAACACCTCGCCCAGAATCCCATATTGTTAATTGATCTGTTTGATCTGAAATTTTCTTTACTAAACTCTTATTCTTCGCCCAAGTCAAATTCATCTCCCATTTTAAGCTATTAGATAAAGTAAGGGGTATCAAGGTCATAGAGATTTCATGCCCGCTATTTTGGATTTCCCCTATGTTAACTGGAATGTAAAGGAAGCCTGATGAGCTTGGCAGTTCAGCTGTAACAATTTGTTCGGTATGGTTCGAGTTGTAATAGGTGTACGCTAACTCAATTCTATTTTCCAAAAAATTGATATCAGATCCAATTTCAAATGTCTTTGTAATTTCTGGTTTAAGGTTGGCATTACCTATCAAATTATTTCTACTAGCACCAGTTTGTCCATTTATTGGTTGTGTTATTTGCCATACATCTTCATAATCTATCATAGTTGGATTTATTGTATATAAACTACTAAGCTGATGGACAGCTGCATCCTTACCAGTAGTACCGTAACTAGTCCTAAACTTAAAATAGTTTACAGGGAAACTATCATCCCACCCTAAAAAGTCACTAATTATAGCATTTGCTCCTACAGACTGGTAAAGAAAGCTTTGGTTATCTACAGGAAGAGATGAAGACCAATCATTTCTTATTGAATACTCTAAGAAAGCTTTATCTTCCCATCCAAATTTAAAATTTGCAAATAACCCTATAATTCTATAATCGTAATGATCCTGAGTTACCACAGCTCTATCTTTAGAGTTTCCTAAATTGTATATACCTGGGACAACTAACCCACCTTGCGTTTCTCCTAATAGTAATCTTCTGCTTTTATCATAAAAGTTTAACCCACCAATTGCTGCTAATGTTAGTCTTTTTTGTGAGTCTAAAGCTCTATTATAACTTGCAGTAGTTGTCCAATCAATAGTACGAGTTGTACTCAACTGTTCTACATATTGACCTAAGCTGGACTGTCTTTCACCTCTTTCTGTTAGAGTTAAGTTATCTTCCCAAACATAATGATCTTTATAGGCATAGCTTGGAACTGCATTAATAGTATTTAATGAAACATTATTTGTACCAATTCTAGTATTTAAAACAACATCTTCTATAGGAGTATAAGATAGGGATACATTTGCCAACCAGTTCTCACTTTTTGCATTATTTACATATTCATTTGCAATAAAATAAGGGTTAACAGTGTACGAACCATAAAAACCATTAAAGCTATGATAAGGGTTTTTATAATCTCTAAGCTCGCTATAGGGGATATTAATCGGAGCTTGTACAGCAGTCGCATAAGGGTTTTGCCCTTCAAATGCTCGTGAGCCTTCTGAGGTAGTATTTTGATCCACATTTGCATAACTTATATTTACAGAAGCATTTAATTTATCACTAAGATTTGATGTTGCATTAACTGTAAAGTTATGCCTTAAGTAGTCTGTATTTTCTAAAACCCCTTTTTGACTTGTATTAGAGTAAGACATGTAATAGGTACTTTTATCGCTACCCCCTGATAAAGAAAGAGAGTTACTCAATGTATATCCAGTTTGGAAAAAATTCTGAAGCTGATCTTCCACAGCAGAATAAGGTCTCGATAGATATTCAAAATTACCATCGCCATCTACATCAACAGGGCTAGTCCAAGGTCTTATAACACCATCAAACTCTGGACCCCATGAAAAATTCTCACCAGAATCAAAATTATGTGAGCCATCAGGGTTAATTAATCCCTGACCAAACCTATTTTGCCTTTCAAGTAATACATACGCTTGATCTACTGAAGCAGTTGTGTTAAAATTAATTTTAAAGTTATTTTTCTGACCTGACTTGGTAGTAATAACAACTACTCCTGAAGCCCCTCTAGATCCATAAAGTGATGTAGCTGAAGGCCCTTTCAGAATAGTTATTGACTCAATATTATTAGGATCGAAATCGTTAAATCTATTTCCAAAATCTGAAAAACCTCCCTCTCCTTCTTGCTGACCTCCTACTGTTGAGGTATTATCAATTGGCACACCATCTACTACTATTAACGCATTATTATTCCCAGTAAGGGAAGATTCCCCTCTTAGGGTAATTTTGGTAGATGCTCCAACAGAGTTACCCCCAATTATTTTTACTCCAGCTGTTTTTCCTCTTAGTGCCTCCAGAGCATTTTTGCTGGGCGTAGTAAGTAAATCTTCTGCTTTCACCGTCTGGTTTGCATAGGTAACATCTCTTGCATTTTGTTTTGTTCCTAGTGCTGTTACAACAACTTCTTGAAGTGTTTCAGCACTTTCTAACAATTGAACGTCAATAGTAGATTGAGTACCTACTAGCATTTCTTTGTCCTCAAAACCAATGTATTTGAAAACAAGCGTTTGGTCATTTCCTGAAACTTCTAGTTTGTAGTTACCGTCAATATCTGTAACGGTACCTTTAGTAGTTCCTTTGATAAGTATAGTAACTCCTGGGAGGGATTCAGATGCATCATCTGTTACCTTACCAGATACCATTCTTTGCTGAGCAATCCCTTCAAACATGAAGCATAGGACTGCTGCAAAAAGTAAATAATACTTCTTCATACAGTAATTTGGGTTTAGATTAAATTATTGAACTTTAGTTAATTTAAGTAAAATTATAAATATTTTTTTTAAAAAGTAAATTTTTACATAGATCCCGAAACAAGTTCGGAATAACAGTTTAAGGTGTAACTCCTATGCAGATCGTCGAGGGATTTTTTTGATTTAAATTAGTCTCTAAAGGCTAGCAACCAGAGAAAGGTGGGGAAATTAATAAAACCAGATACTCTTTTGCATTATTTAAACAAAATTTGAATATTTTAGGCTTGTTTTTACTTCGTTGATAATGGATGAAAAAAACCTACCAGAAAAGAAAAAGAGGAAGAATTACCCTGGAGACACAAGAACTCCAGGAACAAAAGACTATGGAATGATTCTGAGCAATCTGATGAATTACAGAAATCAGCTTTTTAGAGAAAAAGATGAGCAAAATTCAGGGAAGCTTTTCTTAAAAATCAGGGAAAAACTAAAAGAATTAGGTTTTGAAAAAGCTGCAGAAACAGTGAAGAATAAAGCAGGACGAAGAAAGCTTGGGAAATTTCAGGAAATCTCGGAAAAGAAAAAAGAAGCTGTTTTAGAGATTGCGGATAAATATTGGCATGAAGGCAAACAAAAACACGCTGAAGCCAGAGAATAAAAAAATTAACTTTTCTTTTCTATTAAACTTATCATAAACTTTCTACTCTTACGTTACTATTTCATAGTAGAATGTTTTAATTTATGATATTTGGGTAACCGTTACAAAAAACCATGAAACAGACATGTCTGATTTAAAACTGAGACACACAGAGGGATGATTAAGCTGTGTGCCAAACAAATTAGGCAGGTCACAAATTTTAAACATATGAAACTCACGTATAAATTCTCCTTACTATTATTATTTTATTTCAGTTTAATTAGCTCTGTCTTTTCTCAGAGTTTCCAAAAAGGACTTAGTTTTGATGATGAAGCTTACTCTCAAACGCCTAAAAAAGCTCGTCTTGTTGCCAGAGGTTATGAGAACATACCAAGTAGTGCTTCTCTGAAAAAATATTGCCCGACTCCTGGCAGGCAAATTGGTAGCACCTGTACAGGCTGGGCTACTGCATGGGCAGCAAGAACCATTTTAGAGTCTAAATTTTTCAATAGAACAGATCCTCAAACTATTGATCAACATACCTTTTCTCCTTATTTCATTTATTCCAGCATCAAGTCCAATGATGATTTAAGCTGTAATAAGGGTGCAATCATTAGCGATGCTTTTTTGAAAATGAAAGAAGTGGGTGTTCCATACTTCAAAGACTTTGATGAAGTATGCTCTACTGATATTCCATCTAATGTTCATGATAAAGCATATGAGAATAGAATCTTAGACTTTGCACGACTATTTGATTATTATGATGATAAAAACTACAGGATTAGTTCTGTAAAAAAAGCTCTGGCAGAAGAACGTCCAGTAGTAATAGGAATGAAAGCTCCTGATTCTTTTGATAAAGTTAAAAACGATTTATGGGATCCCGTAGAAGACCCTGAAGGATTTCACCCAGGTCATGCTATGTGTGTTATCGGTTATGATGACACAAAATATGGGGGCGCATTTGAAATTATGAATAGCTGGGGGAAAACCTGGGGGAATAATGGGTTCGTCTGGATAAAGTATGATGACTTTGCAGATTTTGGCAGATATGCTTACGAAATGGTTTCTATCCCTGATAAGCCTCAGCCTACACCTGAAGTATTAGCTGAAGTAGAAGATATTAAAGAAATAGAAGACGTAGAGGATGAGTTTATTCAATTTTTTGACCTTTCAGGATCAATTCGATTAGTCTTATCTAATGAAAAAGAAATGCCTACTCGCTTAAAAGAATATAGTGAAAGAGGATTAAGAATTGTTAGAAATGATGATTCTGATGTTGAAGAAGAGGAAGATGATAATATCAACCCAAATCAAACCGTGCACAAGCCTTTTACCAAGGTGTATAAAACAAAACGAGGCTACAGCTCTGGTACCAGGTTTAGAATGTATATCAAAAATAGTGAGCCAGCTTTTGTGTACATGCTTGGGTCAGATGCTACGGAGAAAGTTTCTGTTCTTTTCCCATTTTCTGATGAGATAAGCCCTGTTTTGGATTATTCTGACAGTGAGATTGCTATCCCCGATGAAAGCCACTTTGTAGAAATGGATAATACAGTTGGCACAGATATTTTATGTGTTTTATACTCTAAAAAGCCACTTAATATTCACGAAATCCAGTCAAAGCTGGAGAATGAGAATGGTCTTTTTATAGAAAAATTGAATAATGTGCTTAAAGATCAAATTGTAAATGAGGATCAAATTGTCTTTGAAAAAGACGAGATCCACTTTACGGGTATAAGTGGAAATGCATCTATCATACCACTTATCGTAGAGATTGAGCATAAATACTAATCTCATTATTTATCAACACCTTTAGTTTACTAGATTTGCTTTTCAATAATTACTATTATGAAGAGCATTTCTGATTTAGATTTAAAAAATAAAAAAGTACTAATACGAGTTGACTTTAATGTACCCTTAAAAAATGGGGTAGTTACGGATGATACACGAATTAGGGCAGCTATTCCTACTATAAATTTTGTTTTAGAAAATAGTGCTTCTGTGATTTTAATGTCTCACTTGGGAAGGCCAAAAAATGGCTTTGAAGGTGTATTTTCTCTAAGGCATATTGTGCCTACTTTATCAAAACACCTTAACCGAAATGTAGCTTTTATAGATGATTGTATTGGAGATAAAGTCACTGAAGCAGTATCCAACTTGAAAGCTGGAGGTATTCTTTTACTCGAAAATTTGAGATTTTACAAAGAGGAAACTAAGGGAGACGAAGAATTTGCAAAAAAACTGGCTGCCCATGCTGATATTTATGTTAATGATGCTTTTGGTACAGCACACAGAGCTCACGCTTCTACCAGTATTATTGCCAATTTCGTAAACGAAAAAGCTTGCGGTTTTTTGATGCAAAAAGAGATTCTTAATGCGGATAAGGTATTGAAGGATGCAAAAAAACCTTTTATTGCTATTGTTGGTGGAGCTAAAGTTTCGGACAAAATTACCATCATAGAGCAATTGTTGGATAAAGCAGATACTATTCTGATTGGAGGAGGCATGGCTTATACTTTTTTGAAAGCTCTTGGAGGAGAAATAGGAAGATCTATTGTAGAAGAAGAGAAAGTTAGTCTTGCAAAAGATACTCTTGATAAAGCAAAATCTAAGGGAGTTAACATAATTCTTCCAGTAGATTCTGTAGTAGCTGACAAATTTGATAATGAAGCTACTATTAAAGTTGAACCAAGTGATAAAATTGACGAAAATTACATGGGACTAGATATTGGATCTAAAGCTAGAGCTAAGTTTCATGAAGCTATTATTAATGCAAAAACTATCATTTGGAATGGACCAATGGGTGTTTTTGAAATGTCCAATTTTGCCAACGGAACTCTTGCAATAGCTAAATCCATTGCTCAGGCTACTGAAAAAGGAGCTTATTCTTTAATTGGCGGTGGAGACTCTGCAGCAGCTGTAAATTCTTTAGGCTTTGGGGATAAGGTTTCTTATGTTTCTACTGGTGGCGGAGCTCTATTAGAATATTTGGAAGGAAAAGAATTACCTGGAGTTAAAGCTTTAGGTTGACTTCTTAAGTTTTTTTAAGATCTAAAAATTGGCTTAATGCTATTATTTTGCGAAATTTAATCTTAGAATTTTTAATTAATAATTTATTATGACTACAAACCAGCTTATCAAATTATTTACTCTGATTAGTATTTTTCTCTTTTCAAAATGTATTGAAAATGTAAGCAGCGTTGAAGATGTAATACCAGACGATGCTGTTTCTACCCACCCAAATGTAG
This sequence comes from Bacteroidia bacterium, assembly GCA_030425505.1. Taxonomy (GTDB): domain Bacteria; phylum Bacteroidota; class Bacteroidia; order Cytophagales; family Flammeovirgaceae; genus JAUIAB01. The sequence goes on from JAUIAB010000012.1 coordinate 12,618, forward strand.
AATCTGCAAGACTAGAACAAATTTTGGTTTTTGAACCTTACAGCAATGTGAAAGATGACAAAGGTATTGGAGTAGCGTCTATTGTAAGTGATAATTACGGTTGTAGCTGGGATATTTTACTTACAGATAGAAGAGTGCCTAGACAAGGGGAGGTTCAGTTTAATACAAATGTGAGTTATGCTAATGGAAATGATCCTTTTGAGGGATTTATTGTTACCCAACAACTTCAAAAAAAATACTTCAATGATGAGTTTAGTATAAGAGAATCCCAAGTTATTGATGCTAGAAATAGAATAAGAAGAACTATTACCAGATACACTTCTGAAAATGACAATATGTTTGCCAACTTTTTAAATGAAGAAGAGGTGAGTTACACCTACAATATTGAAAACGGCATCAATAAAATAACTTCTATTGAAACTAGATCAAGAGATTTTGTTGCTGGAGATCAAAGAATAGAAAATTATAATGTTACTTCTGATGAATTTGGAAATATTTTGTCGATTACAAGTAGAACTACTGGTGATCGCTTGTCAATAATTTATGATTATAATGTTTACAATCCATTCTATTTAACTGTTATTAGGGATTATTTTACAGGATATGGGGGTATCAGTGATTTAGAAAACTTAATTAATATTATTATGGTTCCTCACGCAATTTCTAGCATTGCAATAAATGATACCATAGTTAAAGAATTTAGGTATCTGGATGTTTTTGATAATGGCTTTCCTGAGTTTCTTTACAGGGTTGACTATGACAATCAAGGTAACGAAACTATAACACCAATTGAACTTGGTTATTCATGGATTAATTAATACGAAAATGCTATTATGTAATTTCTAATCTAACCCTAATTCTTTTCTCAAATAAAGATCACTAGGGCTATTCTTATTCCAATAATCGATCATTTTTCTCTTTTTAAGAGTAGCTCTAGTAACTAGTTTCTTACTATTCTTTCCAATAGAAATTTCCTCCCAGCCAATTATTTCGTGGGGAAACTCTTTTTTAAAATCAATCTTCAACTCTCTGTTTATCAGATCAATATACACTAGTTTATATTGATCAGTACTATCATTTATGGTATACAGTTTAGCTTCAGCATATAAAGGCTTCATCTTTTTGATATGCTTAAAACGAACCGTTTGACTTCCAGGCAATATCTGAATTCTTCCTTTAGGTAGTTTTTGAGGGTCTAACCGAATAATATTCCATATCTCATCTTCCAAAAGAACTTTTTCTACTGAATATTCTTGATCTCCTTCCGACACAAAATAAGATTTACTAATGACTTTATATTTATTCTTTTGAAGGTTTAGCTGTAAGAAGGTATGACCACACCATTCCTGAATAGAGTTAGTTACTTTAATCGAATTTGGATTATCTGTTCTATTCAAAGGAGTGAAGGTAGAGGTCATTGTTGAGTATGGATAAATACCAGTATTGAACTTCCTTACAGAGTTCAATTTTAACACCTTTAGTATATCTTTTGGGCTTGTAGAAGGATCATCCAGTTTTACCTGTTTTGAGATAGAAAAATCTTCTGTAACAAATATTAATGTCGCCTGCCCTTTATGTAATTCTCCATATCTTGCCTGATTTAAATCATACGAACTTATTTCTGCTTTACCCTGAAACCAGTACTTCGAAAACTCTTCTGATACATTAATTTCCTTAGAAAAATCCTGGCTCACTGTCTGGCAACTAACAAACACTAGAAAGCTAAATATGACTATGAAAAATTTTATCATTCTACTTTAATTTTTATTCTCTTAACCTGCCTTTTAAAAACCGATCTTTCCCAAATAAATCTTTTAGGCACTCTACCTCTACAAACCCTTTGCTTTTTGCTTTGTTTACTAATTCTTCTCCCATCACCTCATTAATTTCAAAATAAAAATACCCTCCAGCTTTTAGGTGATTTCTAGAAATCTCAAAAAGTTTATCATAAAACAATAGAGGCTCATGATCAGGAACAAATAAGGCTAAATGTGGTTCGTGATCAAGTACATTTTTGTGCATTTTCTTTTTTTCTATATCTCTCACATAGGGAGGGTTACTAACTAATATATCTAGCTTAGAAAGCTGAAAATCAACATCTTTTAAAATATCGATTTGCCGAAAATCAACTTCTACATTATTAATTTGAGCATTTTCTTTTGCAATTTTTAATGCAAGTACGCTAATATCAATAGCAGCTACTTTTTTTACCTTTAGGTTTTTTGCAAGGGTTACTGCTATACAGCCACTTCCAGTACAAATATCTCCTATAGTTAGATTCTTATTATTCTTAAAACTCTTAATAATAATATCACATAGCTCTTCTGTCTCAGGTCTTGGGATAAGTACATCAGAAGAAACTTTAAACATTAATCCATAGAAGTCAACATTTTCAGTAATATGCTGTATTGGCTCTCCTTTTTTTATTCTACTAACAATACAGTTTAACTTTTTTTCAGATTCTGAACTTACGTTTATTTCTCTGTCTAATAAAATATCTGTTGAAGAAAGGTTGAAGGTTTCATTAATAACTTTTAATGCTATACTTTTTGCTTCCTCTGTAGAATAGATGAAGGAAAACTCTTTAATTAACTGATTTAAGATTTTTTTTATTTTCATTATTCAAAATAAACCAAAAGTCATTTGGTAAATTAGCATTTAATATACATTACTAACTACATTGGAACTTTACCTCTTTTCAAGAGAGGTTTTTTTTCAAATTTTATGATAATTTCATAATTAGATGCCCAAAAAACTTAGGGTACTTATTGAGAAAGAATGGGAAAAATAATAGCAATAGCAAATCAGAAAGGAGGAGTTGGCAAAACAACGACTTCCATTAACCTTGCAGCGAGTCTGGCAGCATTAGAATTTAATTGCCTAGTAGTTGATGCTGACCCACAGGCAAACTCCACCATTGGGCTTGGCATAGAGGTGGCAGAAGATAAAAAGAGTATTTATCACTGTATGGTCGACGAAATAGACGTTAGAGAAACCATCACTCCTACTGTATATGATTTCCTAGATGTAATTCCTTCTCATATTGATTTGTCTGGAGCTGAAATAGAGATGATTGAGATCAAAGGGCGAGAAACTAGAATGAAGGAAGCACTCCAAAAAGTAAAAGACGATTATGATTTTATTCTAATTGATTGCTCTCCTTCCCTTGGGCTGATTACCATTAATGCACTAACTGCAGCAAATTCTGTTATAATACCAGTACAGTGCGAGTATTATGCAATGGAAGGTTTAGGGCAGTTATTTAGAACCATTAACATCATTCAATCAAGATTAAACCCTAACCTTTTAATTGAAGGCATTTTACTGACAATGTATGATGTAAGGCTACGACTTTCCAATGAAGTTGTTAATGATGTGCGAGCAAATTGTGGAAGTTTAGTTCTCGATACGATTATTCCAAGAAATGTTAAGCTAAGCGAATCACCAAGTTTTAAGTTGCCTGTAATTGCTCATGACCCTGAAAGTAAAGGCGCAGTAAGCTATTTGAATCTTGCTAGGGAAATAGTCACCAAAAATAACCTTTCAAAAAATTAAAGATGGAAACTCCCAAGCTTAAAAAAAGAACTGGTTTAGGAAGAGGGCTTAGTGCAATACTTTCGGATATCGATAATGGTAAAAGTTCTGCTTCTAAGGAAATCTTAAATACCGTAGCTGAAATTCCTCTTTCTAACATTGAGGTAAATCCCTTTCAGCCGAGAACTAACTTTGATCAGGAAGCATTAGAAGAACTCGCTGAGTCAATCAAACTACAGGGCATTATTCAGCCGATAACTGTTCGAAAACTCGAGGGAGATCAATTTCAACTCATTTCTGGAGAAAGAAGATATAGAGCATCCAAACTAGCTGGTTTAGAAAAAATCCCAGCTTATATACGACTTGCTGATGATCAGCAAATGTTGGAGATGGCTATCATAGAAAACGTCCAAAGAGAAAATCTTAACGTTATTGAAGTTGCTTTAGGTTATCAGCGGCTCATCTCAGAGTGTGATTTAAAGCAAGAAGAATTAGGTGAGCGCGTTGGAAAAAAAAGATCAACAGTAACCAACTACCTGCGACTTTTAAAACTTCCCCCAAGCATACAAGCCAGCTTAAGAGATGACTTGCTATCTATGGGACATGCAAAATGTCTTGTAAACCTAGAAAGTATTGAGCTTCAGCTTACTCTGTATAAAAAGATCTTGAAAGAGGGACTTTCTGTAAGGAAAACGGAAGCGATGGTTAAACAATTGTCGCAAGAACGAGAAAAAAAGAAGATAAATGAACCAGAAGTATCTGAAAGTCCTGAAATAAAGCATGTACAAAACAAATTATCCAGCTACTTGGGAACAAAAGTGAAAATCGCTAGTTCTGGAAGGAACAAAGGAGAAATCAAAATTATCTATCACTCTATAGATGATTTGAATAGAATTTTAGATTTGATCAATGATTAATTACTCCATTAGGTTTTGTTATATAAAATCAGCGTAAAAATTTTTCATAGCCTTGAAAGTTATCTTTTACATATTAGTTTTTCTGTCTCTAATCTCTGAAGATGTATGGGCTCAAGAAAAGAAAAAAACTCCCTCTTCTGACTCTATAAGAGTAATAAAAAAAACTCCCAAACCTCAGCTGGAAAAACTCGCTAAACCTTCTAAAGCAGCTGTTTATTCTGCCGTTTTCCCTGGTGCTGGACAGATTTACAATAAAAAATACTGGAAGCTTCCTATCGTTTATGGGCTTGGAGCATATCTAGTTTATAATTATACGGTTTACAATGAGCGGTTTTTAGAAGCTAGAAATAACTTAACATACATTACTGATCAAAACCCTACCAACGATCTTTTGATTGATGATCGATTTGAAGGCTATACAGAGGATAACTTTAGAAGACGTAGAGACCAATACAGACGTAGGAAGGATTATCATGTTATCTTCCTCATTCTATGGTATGCTGCCTGTGCTGCTGATGCTGCTGTGGATGCTCACTTAAGTGAATTTAATGTAGATGATGAAGGCTTAGCTTTATCTTTTAACTCACAAAGTGTTGATCTATATCCTAATGCTAGCATTCCTAGCTTTGGAGTAAGATATAGGTTTTAAAGTTAGAGCTGATTGATTTAATGTTTCCAAATTAACACAAATCAGAAAAATCATGTATGGAAAAAGGGAGTCAAGAAAAAACTTTTTTTCATCTATTCATCAACATTATTACTAAACAATTTGATCTACACGAGCTTACCTCCCTATTCATGTTAGTAGATGAAAACCTAAATAAACCTTAAAAATTCCATCAACTATTTTTCAGTAGATTACCTCAATACACCTTTTTAAAAGATTATTATTATGACTTGGGAATAAAAAAAAAGGCAGCAGTGCTGCCTTTTTTAAAGAATTAGTGCTTTTTCAGCTATTTTAATAGCTGTATTACATGCCGAGTACCATTTCCTTCAGTTAAGCTCAACATAAAAACACCAGAACCAAGCTTGTTCATCACATGAACAAGTTTCTTATTCGCCTCTCTCAGCGTTAAAACTTTTTCAAAAAGGACTGCCCCAGAAGTATCATGTAATTTTATTAAGTAAGGTGAATCCAGATCATGGTTAGGTGAACTTATCGTAAAAACATTATCCTCAATTGGATTCGGATAAGCTATAAACCCTTTCTCATTATCATTAGCTATCACACTTATTATTTTACTATACTCGTATTTTCCGTCAAAATCTACTTGTCTCAATCTATAGTATACTACTCCGCTGATATTAGTCTCGTCTACATAGTTGTAGTTGTTTGAAGCAGTCGTAGTTCCATTCCCTTTTACTGTTCCTAGCATATAGAAGTTTTCTCCATCATTAGACCTTTCTACTTCAAAGTGGCTATTATTAACTTCACTAGCAGTTACCCAGTCTAAAAGCACATTATTTCCTTGAAGTTGACCATGAAAAGAAACCCATGTTACAGGAAGTGGGTTATTCTCAGCATTTGTAGAACCAAATACAACAATACTAAAGCCATTAAAAGCTAAATTATTGCTAAACGTATTACCATTTTGAGTTACCGCCATAGGAGCTTCGAAAGGATCACCCAATGCAGGCGATTTTGTAAGACGGATTTCATCTAAGTGCTCAGCCCCCATATCATCTTCTGCTATGTTGAATGATAAAGTAGCTGTAACATTTTGAAAGCTAGCACTTCCAGGATTATTTGCTCTAATGTCCCAGTACCTCAAGGCAGACACATTCTCTAATCCTGCAGGTGGTGCAGCAACTCTAGCACTCTGATTCATTAGTTCAGCTTCCAAGTTATAAACGCCTCCTCCTGCTACTTCGAAGCTTAGCTCTATCGGTCTGTAGTTAGAATCTTTACCTATTGGGTAGTTTAATGTTTCAAAACCTCCTTCAGCATTTCCTTGAATAGCTACAGGACCAACTACATAGCTCTGTGCTACAGATGTTGAAATATTGTTTTGAAGATCGCCTATACTAACCGCAACATCTACATTATTACTAGCATCCTCACTAAGTGTCAATTTTCTAGTGCTTGTACTTTCTAATACCCCCTCAACTAAATTTAAACCCACATTAACTCTAGTATTCACAGCTAATCTTTTTGTGCCTGCACCATTTATTTCAAGGGTCTCATATTCTTTTATAGAAGCTGGTAATAAGGCATCTCCAACTCCCTCAAACTTAAACGTGCCATCAAAGTCTGTTATATCATTTGCTTGTGCGCTATATCTATATGCTGCATCAGATGGACTTAGCCTAACTGTACCATTTCCTCTGATGTCATGAAGGTTAGGGTTAGCAGAAGTTGACAAGTTAAGAAATCCACTTCCTGTTACATTCACTGAAACCGCTTCTATATAATCTTCCCCAACCGTAATACCTCTCTCTGCAAAAATCACAACATTCGAGCTTACTGAAGGTATAGAACCTGCTTCTGCTGGATTTGGGTTGTTAGGATTATCATCAAAAGTCCAAGAGCCAAAATCAGACCAATTCCCGTTAGCTAATCTTGCATAATAAGTTGGTATACCTTGAAATTCATTTTTCAAACCAGCCGTATATACTCCTTCAATTTCAGAAAAACCATAGACTGCGTTATCAAAACCTTCTAGAGTAGCTACATTAAACGCTCCTATTGTATTACTAGCTTCATCTACATCATCGCCTGGTACAACAGAAGAGTACCATTGCCCTTCTATCAGAGCTGCTGCCACATAGTTTGCTTCATCTCCTCTTCCTGCTACTGCATCCTCATAATAATCAAACTGTAAAGTAACATCGCCAAATATATTTACACCATCTGCTTTAACTATCCAATAAAGGTCAAGTTCTGTATCATTTGCATCGTCAGTTGTAGCGGCTGAAGCATGTGCTACTGGCTTGACTGTTATATAACTTTTATCTCCAAAATAGATATCACCTGTTTCAAACTCATTAGCAGTCCAAGCTATAGTTGCTCCTACGTAATTACCATCCACTCCTATAGGCCATGTAAAGCTTTCATTATTACTAGGTCCTGCAGGAAAAATCTTCTTCACACCTTTTAGTGCCTCTTTACCAGAAGTATTAATAAATCTTGTTGCTGGGTCAGCACCCACTATTACGGAAGTCTCTCCAAGTGTTAACAAGTAATTACCAATATTAAATAAGCCATTGGTAAACGTAATGTTTCCATCAATGAAAGTATCATTGCTACTTGCGATACCCTCTGCATTGTTAATCTCTACCCCACCATAAATTCCTTCGCCACCTATTTTTTGTTCAGAAGCTCCACTGAAAAGTATCTTTCCACCACCAGTAAATTTGCCTTGGTTTATAACATTACCAGTAGTAGTAATTGTATTCCCATTATCATTAACTGTTCCCGATGAAACTGTTAACAAGCCTTCTACATTGATTGAGCTATTCAATGAAAGTATGTTGCTCCCTTTTTCTACAATAAGATTATTAAATGTTAAAGCCCCAGTATTATTTATTAGCCCATTATTACTACTATTAAAAGTAGTTGTATTATCAGATGGCTGATAAACTCCTCCAAAATTAATAAAGCTCATTTCTACTATTAAATCATAACCATCCCCCTCATCTAAAGTTGAATTTAATACAAGTAGAGTACCTACAGTAAGATTGTCACTTATCATACATTCATGGTTATTGTTATTTGCAACATCACCAAGCAGCCATAAATTTGGGATTTTAATTGAAGATGCAATTTCGTATTTTGTATCCGCATCGGACTCCAGTAGTTCAAGTCTAGTTCCAACATCTAACGTAAAATTCCTCGGATTAAGATATATATCTAACTCTCTTCCATCAGCGTCTTCATCAATTCTACCCTGATTAAAAATAATTCGACTGCTGCCAAGCATTTCTAGCTGACTCCCATCTCCATAAATCTCTAATCCTCTGTATTTTTCTATAGCACTAATGTCCGTCTTATTTTGGTTTATTGTCAAAGAAGAATTCCCAGACATTATTAAATCCAGAATCCCATCTCCTTGAAAAAGTGCTTTTCTTACCTGACCATTAACTATTAAGCGACTACTATTACTTAGTGCTATTCTAGGGTCTCCTTCAACAGAGTACTTTATATCATTAGCAGAATTTGCATCCTCAGTTCCAACTTTTACTGTACCATTTAAAATATTCAAAGACCCATTTAATAAAAGATCACTAGCATCATCAACAGCAGTCGCTACACTGACTATTGTATTTTCATTATCAATGATCACTTCACTCGCTGATGGAATTTCAAAACTACTTGAGGATAACAATACAGATGGATTAATTGCATATCTTAAATCTCCTTGTAATAAAGAAAGAGAGCCACTTATTGAGAAATTACTTATCGCTCCATTAATATCTAGCAATTCATCTTCTCCGTCTTTGTTTATCACAATGTCCTTGAAAGTATAATTTCCATTGCCATCAACATCTGAGCTACTACCAGTAAAAGTTATATCACAACCTAAAAAATTGTTTGCTATATCTTCTCTAAAGTCTACATTTCCATTATTGGTAAAGCTTCCTGAAAGTATAAGTTTATGTGTTTCAGCTCCAGGAAAAGCTGCTTGGTTTTCAATATCAAACAATCCATTTCCATCATCATCGCTATCTACTACTATATTACCAGAAACACTAACATTACTCTTCCTGTTATTTTTAATATATAAGTTTCCGTCTTCTACAACTATACTCCCAATATCAAGGCTCTTGTTACTGATATAACTATTGCCAGCTGTAGTTCTAAGCTCTCCGTGAATCTTTTCGATTACATTGTTTAAAACTTTATCATTAACTCCTGATAAAAGAATATTATTATAAATACGGTTTGCATTAGGCAATCTAAAGTTTCCTTCAGATGCATTAAACTCAACAGTTCCTCCAGAAGGCGATAAGAAATCATTATAAATACCTCTAGGGAAATACTCACTCGTTCTTATTGTCAATACTCCCCTTCCAGAAACATCACTAAAGCTACCTGTATGTGTTCCTAAACCTAAATTTCCATCCAGAATGAGGAATCCAGCATTTTCATTTCCTGCAAGAGTTATCTGATGCCCAGCTCTTATGAATACTATATCTCCTGCTCCAGGTTTTTCTACAGGTAAAACATCAACATCAGGATCTGTAGACCAATTCTCATAGTTAAAAGCTCCATCTTGAGCACTCCAATCACCACTACTTATTGAATAAAATTTAGTCGGTTCATCAAACTCACTAAGTTCACCAGCAGTATAATCTCCATCTATATTTCCTACATTAGAAAAACTGATAATAGAATATGTCTCATCAAACTCGAAAGGTTCAACATCATTTACATCACCAGTTACCCAATTTAGTGAAGAGGGATCAAAGTATGCCGATAGGTACAAATCTTCGTCTCCACGTCCATCTGCATGTGTAGGTCTTTCATAAGCATACTCTTGGGTTAAAGAAGTAAAGCTAAGCCCACCCTCTGTTCTTACTCTCCAGTAAAAATAAAGTTCTTTATCATCTGGATCAGTCGTTAATGAACTAGGTAAAGAAATTGGAGTAATTGTAACTGTACCTTCATTTTCCACATCGATACCACTAAAAAGTATTTCCATGTAAGGAACTCCACCCACTTCAAGAGGCATAAAAAAGTTGTCATTATTACCAGCATTAAATTCTTTAGAAACACTATGTGTTTCTCCATCTAAAGAAAAGCCACTATTGGAATACAATTGTGCTCCTGAAAAAGAAGCATTTGCTCCTAAAGAAATGTTCAATCCTTTTATTCTACTATCCAGATTTACATATATGCTTTTTGCAAACTCAACATCTCCAGTAATAAGTATATCAGAGTTTAAATTTATAAGTGGTTGAGTACTATTAAACTTAATACCATTATACTCTCCTCCTCCATAGAAGCCTTGTACAGTACCACCACCGCGACTTAGCTCAATTATACCATTTACTATCCTACCTCTGTTATCTACCCTCTCTCCTTTTACATTTAGCACTTCATCAACAGCACTAAGGTTTAAAACTCCCTGTAATAAAGTGAAATCATTTTTTACTATTGCAGTGTTATTTTGAAGTGTTATTTGTGATGGGTTATCAAAAGTTAACTCGTAAAAATCTCCTACAACACTTCCTGGTAGATTCACTGTCTGATTAACTTCTCCATTAAATGTCGTGGTATTAGTTCCTGGAGTATAATTAGCATCTGCTTGTAGAACAAAATCTCCTCCTATTGATAAGTCAAGGTTATTTGCATCTAGATGAGTATTAGCTCCTATTGTTAGATTACCCTTAGCCTGAATGGAAGAGTTCATCTGAACAGTTGCAGTATTAGCTCCAGATGAGTTAGTGATTTGTATATTATAAAAAGCGGATCTAGAAGATAAAATATAAGGATCAGCGTCACCTGGAATCTCAAAAACTAAATCTCCTCCAGTAACTACGGTATTCTCTTTTGGTATGTCTAAATGAATAGTGTTAATAACATCACTTGATTTATCTCTTATTTTTAGTATTCCTCCTAGGAAGTGAAATTCACTGTCATTTTCTAAGTGTAGAAGAGGCTCATTATCGTTTATAAATAAGTTATTCCTATCTATGTTGCTGTTTCCATCTACTCTCAGCTCTCCTCCTTTTAGTTCTACTCTAAAAGCTTCGGTTCCTAAAATCTGAGAGGTCAATAAGTTTCCACCTTCAACTACGATTTCTGCATGTTCTACAAACCCACAAGATATACCACCTGTCCTTGCATCAAAAGTACCACTTGATACTAGAAGCTTTCCCTCTACATTATATGCTAGTCCAGCTCCAGGATCTGCACTGTTAGTAGTTGTAGATACATTAACATTATTTCCATTTAAGTGAAGTATTGAATTATTTGAAATACCAGATGAAGGTTGACCTCCTTCAACCAAAGAAGCGATATTAGTTGACCCTTCTAATCTTAGAGTACCACTCAATAATAAAAGACTTTTTTCCGTAGCTTCTAGTCGATTGCTTCCATGTAGAACAAAGTTACCAGGGTCAGAAGAAGTTAAAACTGCTATATCTTCTTTATTGTCTTTAGACAATATTAATCTATTAAGAATGGTGCTACTGTTGCATGAAAAGGTTGTTAAGGAATTTCCTTTCAAGATTACATTAACAGCCCCTTGCGGAGGGAAAAACCCCCCATTATCTGCTGGGTTTTCATGCGCTGGCTGTGCCTCATTGCTCAATCTTATTGTACCGTTATTTGTAATATTACCATAACTTTCTAGGCTATGGATATTAAAAAAAGTTCTTCCTGCCTGAAGAGCAATAACATCATTTTCTGTAATTAAAGAAAACCCATCTGCTATTGTTACATCTCCATATACTCTTAGTGTTAGTATGTCATCTACAGTATCATCCCCTATGCTGACTGAAAGAGTCCCATCTCCTAATCTAGAAGTAGTGAAATTTCCATTAATAGTTATGTCGCTAAAGATATTTATGAGAAAGTCGCTTCCATTAGAAGCCTCTGTCAACGACAGAGTAAGGTTTGGTAAATCTGAGGTTAGATTTATTGGATTAACAGAAGGGTCGTAAATTTCTATTTCTGCAGTAGAGCTAGTAGCAAAATCATCCAAAATAGCTCCTGGAAGACCACTTCTAGTTCTGACCTTACCATTACCACTTATCCCGGTATTGAAGCCTGCAAATGAATATTCAGCCATTTCTAATATAGCTTCTTCTTCAACTGTTAACTTCTCCAAAATAACAGCCACATCTGCATCAAGTGTCACTGTAGTGAAGGTAGAAATAGTAACTTTATCACCAGCTTGTGGGATGCTATTACCCCCTGGGTTATCATAAACACCATCAGGACCATTAGAGTTAAGTGTCCAGATCCTTGCATCACTCCAATCTCCCGATCGAATACTATACCAACTGTTTTGAGCCTGGCTGTCAAAAACAAAAACAATAATGGATAAAATGATAGAAATGTATACAGTAATTTTTTTATTCATAGTGCTAGCACGTATTAAAATTTTGTGTAAAACTTAAAAAAGTTGGCAAATCTTACTAAAGTAGTATAAGATCCCAATATAAAATAAAGCATTTTATTTCTTCTATACAAGAAAAGCTTCAAAAAAAACATCTTGTACACATTAATGCGTGAGCTAATAAAGGATTATCTTTGAAAGGTTTTATATCTTTGAAATCTTTAATTACAAAACAAATAAAGCATGAGGTTTTTTATTTTCTTACTTACTTTCTTAACAAGTGTAAGTTTTTTTTCAAGTGCGCAAAGATTTGGCTATATAGATTCACAAATAATTTTAGAAAAACTACCAGAGTACAAAGAGGCTCAGGAGCAAATAGAAAAGCTCACCCAAAACTGGCTTTCTGACATAGAATCCATGCAAAAAGAATTAGACAGCCTTCGTTCGGAATACCACGCTAAAGAAATATTAATGACCCCAGAAATGAAAGAAGAAAAACAAAAGTTCATTTCTGAAAAAGCAGAGGAACTAAGATCTTTTCAAAATAGAGCTTTTGGATATGAAGGGTTGTTATATCTAAAAAGAGTAGAGTTAATGAAGCCTTTGCAAGACAAAGTAGCTAAAGCCGCACAAAAAGTTGCTCGAAAGAAAAGGTTGAGCTTTGTTTTTGACAAAGCTGCAGATTTGGTTATGATATATTCCGATCCAAGACATAACTATACAGATTATGTATTGGAAGAACTGAACTTAGGCGACCCTGCTGATACTGTGAAGTAACTAGTTAATAAGATTAATAGAGCTAGGCATTAACCTGCTAAAAAGAATATGCCATTCAAATAATCTCAATCATGCTTATAAAGCATTAGAGTATTCTAGGAAGAGAGTCTACAGACAAGCCGATGTGGAGCTTTGAAAGCAAAAGGCTTGGGGATCGATAGGACAAACTTTACATAAGGGTTTCCTGACTTCATTCACATAGAGTCTATAACTTTCAGCTAAAAGTGAAGCAGTACCTTTTTTTATTGATTAAACTGGCACTAAGCAGGGTGACACTTCTTTTGAATATAGAGTTTTTAACTAATTTTATAAAGGCGTGTGATGTGCTTCCGATAACCTTATACTCAACCACTATTTCTCAATAAATTATCTCATAGATTCTATGTAAATTCTATTTTTATTGAATAAGAAAATTTAAATTGCAATTTAATTTAATATAAGCATGAGCGACAAAGAGCAGCAGCAGTATTCCGCAGGCAATATTCAAGTTTTAGAAGGTTTAGAAGCAGTAAGGAAAAGGCCTGCTATGTATATTGGTGATATTGGTGTCAAAGGATTACATCATCTTATCTGGGAAGTAGTCGATAACTCCATTGATGAAGCAATGGCTGGTTACTGTGATACCATTCATGTTGAAATTTTAGAAGATAATTCCATCAGAGTTTCAGATAACGGACGGGGGATTCCTACAGGGCTTCATCCAAAAGAGAAAAAGTCTGCTCTAGAAGTCGTAATGACTGTCCTTCATGCGGGAGGAAAGTTTGATAAAGATACTTACAAGGTTTCTGGAGGTTTGCATGGAGTTGGTGTTTCTTGTGTAAATGCTTTGTCAAAGGAACTGAAAGCTACTGTATATAGAGAAGGAAAAATATTTGAGCAGACATACAATAAAGGCATTCCACAGAAAGATGTTGACATAGTTGGGGAATCAGATAAAAACGGAACTACTATACACTTCTGGCCAGATGACTCTATATTCACTGTATCTATTTACAACTTTGATACAGTAAGTAGTAGACTTAGAGAACTAGCTTATTTAAATGCAGGCATAAAAATAAAGCTTACTGATCATCGCCAAAAAGATGAGAATGGTGAAGCTATCTCAGAGTCTTTTTTTTCAGAGGGAGGATTAAAAGAGTTTGTTGAGTTTGTTGACTCTACGAGAACGCGTCTAATTTCTCAACCTATATATATGGAAGGAGAAAAATCAAGTATTGTAGTACAAGTTGCTCTTTTATATAATACTTCTTTTTCTGAAAATGTACATTCTTATGTTAATAATATAAATACACACGAAGGGGGAACCCATGTTTCTGGTTTTAGGAGAGCACTAACTAGAACATTAAAAAACTATGCAGATAAATCTGGTCTACTTGAGAGAGCTAAAGTAGAAGTTGCTGGAGATGATTTTAGAGAAGGTCTAACCGCTATCATATCTGTAAAAGTTCCAGAACCCCAGTTTGAAGGTCAAACAAAAACCAAACTAGGAAACTCTGAAGCTATGGGTGCTGTTGACGGAGCTGTTAGCGAGACCCTTTTTAATTTTTTAGAAGAAAATCCCAAAGAAGCAAAGCTAATTACCGAGAAAGTGATTCTTGCTGCTCAAGCTAGGTATGCTGCGAGAAAAGCTCGAGAAATGGTACAAAGGAAAACGGCACTTGGAGGCACAGGTCTTCCTGGTAAGCTTTCTGATTGTTCGGAAAAAGACCCTACACTTTGCGAAGTATATTTAGTAGAGGGAGATTCAGCTGGAGGTACTGCAAAGCAAGGAAGGGACAGGAATTTTCAAGCCATTCTCCCTTTGAGAGGTAAGATATTGAATGTAGAAAAAGCGCAAGAACATAAAATCTATGATAATGAGGAGATCAAGAATATGATTACTGCGCTAGGAGTTAGCTTTGGAACAGAAGAAGACGAAAAAGCACTAAACCTTAAAAAGCTCAGATACCACAAAATCATCATTATGACGGATGCCGATGTGGATGGTAGCCATATTAGAACGCTCATTTTGACTTTTTTCTTCCGATATATGAAAGACCTTATTGAAAAGGGATACATATATATTGCTCAGCCACCATTATATCTTATTAGAAAAGGGAAAAAAGAACAATACTGCTGGTCTGAAGAAGAGAGAATACGAATAGTCAAAGAAATAGGAGGAGGAAGTGAGTCTGGAATTTATATTCAACGATACAAAGGTCTTGGAGAAATGGATGCTGAGCAACTTTGGTCTACTACTATGGATCCAGAATATAGAACTTTAAAGAGGGTGGATGTAGAATCGGCTGCAGAAGCTGATCATATATTTTCAATGCTTATGGGTGATGAAGTAGCTCCAAGAAGAGAGTTTATCGAAAAAAATGCTAAGTATGCTAATGTAGATATTTAGAAGCTTATTTGGAATTAGAAGTAACTGCTTTTCTTTTTTACTTTAAACACAAAATGATTCTTCATTTTTTTCGTTAATTCATAAAATGGTTAGATAGGACTAAAACTAGAAGAAATCATCGTTATATTTTATCTTAGTTCTGCTGATATGTTTTAGATAAAGTTTCTATCATGGCAAAAAAGAAAAACCTTAGCACTTTACTTCTTAAAGTCTCACTCCTATTAACAAGCTTCACTATAGCTTTTGCACAAGAAAAACCTCTTTTAATAATAGATCCCCAAGGTCATTCTTCTGTAGTAAGAGATATTTTATTTTCCACAAATCTTGAAACGCTTATTTCTGTTTCAGAAGATAAAACTATTCGTTTTTGGGATGTAAAATCGGGTCTTTTAAAAAATACATTAAGAGGTTATATTGGCTCTGGAGCCATAGGAAAGTTAAATACTGCAGCTATATCTGCTGGGAGCAAGATGCTAGCTGTAGGAGGATATCTAGCAGAAAATGAAATACGAATAATTAATTTGCTAACAAGAAAGCAAATTGCTACTCTAAAAGGACACTCCAATGTCATTATCGATTTAGATTTTTCTATAGACAATCAGTATTTAGCAAGCGCTAGCGGTGATGGAACTATTAAAATATGGCATCTACCAACCTTATCAAATGATGAGTTTACCAGTTCTAAACCATCTTTAGTGTTAACTCTTGAAGGGCATACTAAAGCTGTATACGGAGTTTCTTTCTCACCAGATGGTAAACGGCTAGTTTCTACTTCTCTAGATGGATCAATAAAGATATGGGAGCTTTCGAAAGATATAAAATCTGCTAGAGAAATAAATAGTCTTGAAGATCACAATAGTCAGGTACTTAGCATTGATTATTCTCATGATGGCAAGTACTTTGCGACAGGCGATTATGATGGAAATGTGATTGTGTGGAAAGAAAACGGTATGCAAGATGTGATTATTCCTAATATTGGAAGTCCTATTTTTTCATTAGCATTTTCTTCTGACGGGAAGAATCTGGCTGTAATCACAAAAAATGGAGGCGGTATTTACGAGGCTCCTATGTGGTTTAAATCATTAGACTTCGTAAAACACAACAATACAGTTACTGCTTCTAACTTCGCCCCTGAATTTAAAGGTAAAACCTTCCCCCTATTAGCAAGTACTGGTGGAAATGACAACGAAATTCTAGTTTGGAACTCAGAAACAGGTAAAGTTTATCATGAGATTAAAGGCTTGGGAAATGCTGTTTGGAATGTGTCTTTTGGAAAAAATTTACTCGCAGGAATTAACCAAGTTTCAAAGTTTGAAGAAAGTAACGATAAAAGAAGATTAACAAAAACATTTGATTTTAATAGCTTAAGCTTTAACCCAGAAATACCAACTGATTCTTTATTTAATACAAATTCAGATAATTATAATGGAAAGAATCTTAAAAGAGGGGATGACCCTTATACACTCAAAATAGGGTCTAAAAATGAAATTATCAATGATAAAGGGAAAGACCGTATTATCAGATCCTATGCATTTACCAAGGATGGTAAAATCGTTGTTGGAAGTGGTGGGTCTTTAAAGCTTTATACGAACAATGGAGAGTTGATTCATTCTTTTATTGGTCATTCTGGAGAAGTTTGGGGAATTTCTGTATCTGAAGATAGTAAATATCTCTTATCAGGAGCTGGAGACCAAACAGTGAAGCTTTGGAATCTTGAAACAGGAGAAAATATAGTTAGCCTTTTCGTTGCTAGTGATAATGAATGGGTATGTTGGACACCCCAAGGGTTTTATGAGGCCTCTGCTGGAGGAGAAAAATATATTGGGTGGCAAGTAAATAATGGCTTAGAGAAAATGGCTTCTTTCTATCCTGCCCATGTTTTCAGAAAGCAATTTCATAAACCTGACGTAGTAAAAAAAGCAATTGAAGTAGCTTCTTGTATTGAAGCAATTAAACTATTAAACCCAACATTACCAGAACCAGAAGTTATTAATCCCGAACCTAATATTCTAAATCATTTACCTCCAAAAATTAATTGGATTGTTCCCGAAAAATTATCATTTAATACTAGAGAAAAAAAAGTATTTGTAAGAGCACGAGTTACATCTGACTCTCCTATAAAAATGGTTAAACTTCTTGTAAATGGAAGGAATTTGATGGGAAAAAGAGGATTTAAAGTAACCAAAAAGGATACTGAATTTAGTCAAATGCTTGAATATGAAGTAGACCTAACAGAAAATGAAAGCATTGTGCAGATTTTTGCCGAAAATGAACATGCCTCTATTACTTCTGAAGAAAGAACAATTCATTTTATCCATGACCAGAACAATTCCTCTTTTGAAAATCCTCTAAAAGTAGTAGAATACACCAACACTTTTATTGAAATACCAAATCTTTATGTACTTTCCATAGGCATATCTGACTATGCTGATAAAAGATACAATTTAAGCTATGCCGATGATGATGCGCTAGCTATTAGTGCATTTTACCAAAAGCAAGAAGGCAACCTTTATAATAATGTCTATGTAGAATCTTTAATCGATGAGGAAGCCACTAGATCCAATATTTTAAAAAAGTTTAAATGGATAGAAAATAAAGTTCAACAAAAGGATGTGGTAGTTGTCTTTATTGCCTCTCATGGCTTTAATGAGGATAAAAACTTTTATATTCTTCCACACGATGGAAATGCAGATCAGCTTCCTAGTACTGCTGTTAACTGGAAGAACTTTACTGAAGTTTTAGGAAATCTCCCTAGTAGAACTTTACTTTTCTTAGATGCATGCCATAGCGGTCAACTTGGAGTTAATTTATCTCAAGAAACAAATAACACGGAAGCGTTACGGAACCTTTCTTCAGAGCAGTATGGTGTTGTGATAATGTCAGGTTCTACTGGTTCTGAAAGTTCTTTTGAACACCCTGAGTGGCAACACGGAGCATTTACTTATGCTTTGCTTCAAGGGATGGAAAAAGGTCTTGCTGATATGATACCAGATAGAATTGTGCACTTAAGAGAGTTAGATCTTTTTGTTGCAGATCAGGTTCACAAACTTACTAAGGGAAAACAACACCCAACAACCCAAAAACCAAGCACTATTAATACGTTTCCATTAGTTAAACTTAATTAGTTTTAAAGGTTTAATGGCTAAGAGCATGGAATACCCGAGAGTTTTTGTGAGAGTAAAAGCAGTTGTTTTTGATTCATTTATTCAGATAGCACTGATAATTATCATTGGGCAGCTCTTTTCTATTTCCAATAATATCCCAAGTTTCATAAAAGCTTCTGCATTTATTTTAGTCTTTATTGGATACGAACCTCTTTTAGTAAGCTCTGTTGGTGGAACATTAGGACATATGATTTTTGGGCTTAGGGTTCTGAAAAGTTCCGATGAGCAAAGTAAAATTCCTTTTTATATCGCTTTACCTCGCTTTCTACTTAAATGGCTTCTTGGTTTTATTTCCTTATTTACAGTTATGTCTGAGAAAAAAGGAAGAGCAATCCATGACTTAGCTTCAAATTCAATAGTAATTTATAAAAGCTAATCAACCTTAATAGAAAACTGAATGACTAATAGTTACTCAAACATTCTACTATTATATTAGTTTTCAACAAAAAAGTATTAGGATAATTTTAAACTTATTCTAAATACAAGGCTTATTTTAGACATTCAATTAACTTAACAATTTTTAATGTTAGAGGTAAAGAACCTTTCTAAGTTTTACTCAAAACATGTTGCATTAGATGATGTTTCCTTAACCGTTCCTAAAGGAAGCATTTATGGTTTATTGGGACCTAACGGAGCAGGTAAAACTTCTTTAATCAGAATTATAACACAAATAACTGCCCCAGATAAAGGTGAAGTAGTATTAAATAGTCAACTATTAAATTCTTCCCATATTTCTAAAATGGGATACCTACCTGAAGAAAGAGGTCTCTACAAAAAAATGAAAGTTGAAGAACAACTTTTTTATTTAGGAAGGTTAAAAGGGCTTTCTAGTAGTGAAGTAAAGAAAAGAGTGAATAAATGGATGGAAAAACTAGATATGTTGAGTTGGAAGAAGAAAAATATAGCCGATTTGTCGAAAGGTATGCAGCAAAAAGTTCAGTTTATCGCTACCATCCTTCATCAACCTGATCTAATTATTCTGGATGAGCCCTTTACTGGTTTTGACCCTGTCAATACAGAAATAATTAAGAATGAAATTCTTTCTTTAAGGGATAATGGTGCTACTATTTTGCTTTCTACGCATAGAATGGAATCTGTAGAAACTTTGTGCGATCACTTTACTTTAATAAATAATTCAAAAAAAGTTATTGACGGGAGAAAGGAAGATATAAAGAACCAATTCAAAAAAGATATTTTTCAAATTATTTCCTCAGACGAAATAAAAGAGCTTCCTAAAGTATTTGAGCTAATCGAGAGTAAAAAAATCGAGAATGCCTATCGCACTAGGGTTAAAATATTAGAAAGTTCAAGTAATGCTCTTCTAAGTCATTTATTGCCTAAAACAATAATTATTTCTTTTAAAGAGGATATCCCTTCTATACATGATATTTTCATTGAGTTAGTGCAACAAAACAAATCTTAAGGACATTTAATTATGAATAAAATACTACTTATCATTCAAAGAGAGTACTTAACACGAGTCAGAAAAAAGTCATTTATTATAATGTCTATTCTTGGTCCGCTACTCATTGCAGTTTTTTATGGTATTATCATTTGGGCTACTGTTTCTGGAGGAGAGAAAAAAAGCCTTTATGTGCTAGATGAGAGTGGTCTTTTCTCTAATAAGTTTGAAAGCACAAGCAACTTGGAGTATATTTTAATTAACTCCTCCCTAGATGAAGCTAAAAAAAAGTACTTAAAAGGAGATATTGATGCTTTATTGCATATTCCCAAGTTCGATATTCAAACACCAGAAGGATTTAAATTATTCTCTAAAAAAGGGATATCTGCTGCTACCAGAAAAAAAATTGAAAGAGTAATAGAAACCGAAATAGAAGACAGCAGACTAAACCAGCTGGGTATTAATAAAGAAGCTTTAAAAAGCATAAATGCAAATATAGACTTAGTTACTGTTAGTTTAAATGAAGAGGGGGAGGAAGATATAAGTACCACTGCTGCAACAATTACTGGTTTTATTGGAGGTTTTATCGTTTATTTTTTTGTTTTCTTCTATGGAGTACAAGTTATGAGAGGAGTGATGGAAGAGAAAACAAGTAGAGTGGTAGAAATCATTGTTTCTTCTGTGAGACCTTTTCAATTAATGATGGGGAAAATTGTAGGTATTGCTGGTGTTGGGCTAACACAAATTCTTATTTGGATAGTGCTAGGTCTTATTATTTCTTCCGCTGCAAGTGTTTTCTTCCTGCAGTCTACTGGTTTAGACAGCATTTCATCTACTATGCAAAACTTACCATCTTCTGGAAGCTCATTACCTATAGATAACAACGTAGCTAATACTATACATGCACTGGAAACTATTAATTTCCCATTAATTATTTTTAGTTTTTTATTTTTCTTTTTATTTGGTTACTTAATGTATGGAGCATTATTTGGTGCTATTGGAGCTGCTGTAGATAGCGAAACAGATAGTCAGCAGTTTATGCTACCAATCACAATGCCTTTAATTCTTTCTATAGCTTTATCTTCTGCGATAATTGCTGATCCAAATGGGTCTTTGGCCTTTTGGCTATCTATTTTTCCACTTACATCTCCAGTAGTAATGATGATTCGTCTCCCATTTATAGGCTTTTCTTGGGAACTTTTATTATCTATGACCTTATTAGTAGGAAGTTTTCTGGGGGCTACTTGGATTGCAGGAAAGATATATCGTACAGGTATTTTGCTTTATGGCAAAAAAATTACCTATAAAGAACTTGGTAAGTGGCTTTTTTACAAGTAATCACTTATAGATGCAACAAACTGCATGGCAAGCTACTCCTTCGCCTTTTCCTACAAAACCCATTTGCTCTGAAGTAGTTGCTTTTATAGATATATCATCTTTATCTATTTCTAAAATCTGAGATAAACAAGATATCATATCTGGTATGTACTTTCCAATTTTTGGTTTTTCTAGACATACTGTAGCATCTATATTATTAATTGAATATCCTTTTTCTCTTATAAACTGTAAAGTTTGAGTTAGTAGCTTCTTACTGTCAACTCCTTTGTATTTAGGATCTTTATCTGAAAAGTGATATCCAATATCTCTCAAATTAGCAGCCCCTAAAATGGCGTCGCAAATAGCATGAATTAATACATCGGCATCCGAGTGACCTACAGCTCCAAACTCACTATCTATTTTAATTCCGCCCAACCAAAAATCTTCTCCTTTTTCTAAGCGATGCACATCATATCCTAGTCCTACTCTTATTTTTTTCAATTTACTTTATTTAATTTTTTTTGAATAATGTATCAAAAATGACATTAAGAAATTACTTTCACAACGAATTATTCTAAACTGGTCTATTTCCATAACTATTGCTTAACTTAAAAAGTAGTTTTATGATTGCATATGTTTAAATTCAAAATCAATTATACAAGCTTAAGGCTTGTTTAGAAATATGTTTTGGAAATACCTTCTCGTTTTTTCAGGTAGTATGCTTAAGTTTATTTTTGGTCCAATCAAAGGCTTCGCTCTTAAGCTTCATCCCGTTGAAGTGTGGTTGTTAACCTCTGCTGGTATGATGGCTACTGTTATCATTTTAACTTATGCTGGTTCTTCTATTAAAAATTGGCATTTTTTTAAAAAGAGAGGCAGTAAGAAAAAAAAAGTTTTTACAACTAGAAAAAGAACTATTGTAAAGGTTTGGAGAAAATATGGTCTCTATGGTGTAGCTTTTCTAACTCCTCTCCTCTTCAGCCCTATTGGAGGCACTTTAATTGCTCTAGCTTTTAATGAAAAAAAGCATAAAATCATATTTTCTATGCTTTTGAGTGCTCTCTTTTGGGGAGGTGCTTTTTCCTTTCTAGGAAATAATTTTTTGAAATATTTTAATATTCTTTAATCTCTAGCTGACAAAAGTTTCAATTGTAACATCATATATGTGCTAACCTTGTCATAATAAAAATGCTGAGGATCACTTTTGATTTTCTTAAATAATTTTTTAGCCTTCTCAATTTCATTTTCTTTTAGATAAGCATGCGCTAGATACCACTCACTTTTATCTAAAAATGCAGTAGATGCATTTCTTTTATTTATGTAAATTGCTTTTTCAAAAGAGTCGATTGCTCTAGTATTATCTCCAAGTTCTAAATACGAGTTACCCACTAAAAACAAAGCTTTTGGGTTATCGCTTAAGCTCTTATTCTCTTTAAAGAAGTTTATACTTTCTCTAAAATCATTTTCCAGATATATAGCATTCATCTCCTCCTCTAAAGTAGAAACTACTCCAGAAGACCTTAAACTTCTTGCTTCGTATGGTCTTAACCCATCAGCAATAGCACTCAAATCACTTGTTGTAGTTTCAAATAATCCAACCCCAATCAATACAAAAGCTATTGAGGCTGCTATTGTAGAAATCTTATTGAAGTTTTTCTTAAATACCACTCTATTGTTTTTCATAAAATAATTTCTGTGTATATCTGCTACAATTGAATTGATTTCTTCATCTCTTGCTTTTAACCTTATCAAACCTTGAATCTGCCTTTGCTCTTCAACTTTTGTGTAAAAAGAAGAGTCGTAAATTAACTTTTTTTCAAATGTCTCCTTTTCCTTTAGCGGCATTCTTCCTGCAAGATAACTATCAATTAATTCTATCATTTCTGAGTTTATATTTTTCATAGGAATTTATACAGTTTTAAGTAATAATTTTTTCAGCCAATTTTTAGCTTTATTGTTCTCTTTAACAAGACTCTTCAACTTCTTAATACAAGCATGTTTTTTGTTTCTTAATACTTGTTCATCACTATATCCTGGAAACCTACTAATCATTTCTTTGTAAGATAACCCTTGATAGTAAAAAGCATAAAGTACATCTTTACATTTATCACCAATATTATCAAAAAACTTAAGTGTCAATTCTTCCCTTTCACTTTCTTCAATATCTTTTAATACGGTTTTACTTGACTGTAAGTTTCCATAATAATAATTTTCATCTCTTTCTTTATCCTTACCTCTTTTTTTGTTTAAGTATCCCCAGTGATTTACCCAAGCAGTGAATAAATATGTTTTTATAGTTGCTTCAAAACGAAATTTACCAGATAATACAACTTTAATAAACCTTGTGATTCCTTCTTGAAAAACATCTTCAGCATCTTGTTTAGTTCCTCCATTCTTAAAAAGAAAAAGTTCTAACTCTTCATAATATCTATCATATAGATACCAAATTGATTCATCAAGCTTGTCTCCGCTTTGAATAGCTTTTACAACCTGCAAATCTGAAAGATGTATCTTTTTCTTTTTCATTAATCTTTAAAACACATGATTAAGGTAATCAATTATTATAGAAATGATGGTGTAAATTGATGTGCTTTTCTTACACGGGTTATCTTTATTAATCTTCTTTAAGAATATTTTTTTCTGAAAAATATTTCAGTACTGATTCTTTAATTAACCTATCTTGATTTTCAGTTCGTGCTATTTCTTTTTGTTTTTCCCAAATAGGCCACCCAATCTTATCAACGCCTACCTCTTTATAGTATCCTTTTAAGCTCAAAGCTTTACAAATAGCTAAGTTTATTAATTTCTCTTTTTCTTCTTTACTGTATTTTCTGATCCCAACCCCTAATTCTTGCACTCCTATTAAAAATAAAATACCAGTTAAATCTGGTCTCTTACCTATAACCTTACTTAGATCATCTACTAATTCATCCCATTCCATATTTAGATGCTCAAAAAAACTAGTGCTTATGGGTTAACTGAAGGTGGGCAGTTTACATATGTAAACCTTTTTGTTAATGTGACCCCTAAAAAAAATACATTATCTAAATCAACTTTATTAGCCGATGAGTATTTGTTTCTAGTCAAATCTTCTATACCATCTAATGCATCAGAAAACATAAAATCAGAAGTGAATTCAAGTCCAATAAATATTCCTTTTGTAAGACTTTTCTTTACTCCTATACCCAAAGGCATCGAAAAAGCAAAACTAGAGTGTTTACTTGCTTCAATTAAATGAGGGGAATTATATTTATTCCAGAAAAAACTAACTGAAGCGCCTAAGTGAATATATGGACTGAATAGCCCTTCACCCCTGTTCTTTTTTAAAAAATCAAAGAAATAATATTCTAAACTAAAGCTGGAAGCAATTTTTTTAGTTTGAAAATCTAGGGCTCTGTTTGACAAAAAGTCTTCAGCATCATTAGTGCTATTATAATTCAAATAGTCAAATGTTAGTCCAGTTCTTAAAGCAACATAATCGTTAAAGAAACGCCTAACTCTAACTCCAACAGATGCACCAGAGTATTTTAAAAAGTCTGAAGGCAATTCCCCCCTATAGTTAGCTAGTCCACCAGCTAGTTCTAGCTCCTTATGTTGACTATTTGCACTAAAATTAATTGCTACAAATAAAACTGAAGCTACTAATAATTTAATGAAAATAGGATGTTTTTTCAAATGTATTGCTCGATTAAAAATTACCTTCTTCTAGGAGATCTAACTCCTCCTGAGAATATATAGTTCACATGAAATCCCATTATCATATAGTGGTCAGAGTTAATTTCATCTGGCAATACTTCTGGGTTAGGATTTGTAGCAATTGTACCATCTAGCCTATCTGAGAAAGTGATTCTGTAGCTCCATTCAACTCCAACATCTACGTGACTACTAACTTTATATCTGACTCCAAAACCAACTGGTATTGCAGCACTAAATGGAGGAGGCTCTTTCATCAACTCATCTCCCCTAGCATCATCTTTAAAGTCTAAAATTGCAGTGTAAGCAGCTGCTCCAACTAAAACATACGGTATTGGTAATTTCGGTCTCTTATAATAAGCACCATAGTTTGGGAAAATATCAAACATACCAATCAATGCAAACTCTGTAATAAATGTTGTAAATTCTACATTTCTATCTGGAAACCTTTCTTTATCGTAACCAGATATGGCACCCATAGAAAATTGGGCTCTAGCAGAAACAAAGGGTAAGAGTCTTTTAGATGCATATGCTGTAAAATTTGGTCGCAACCTACCAAAATCCGTGCTCCCACGCTTATTTTTAGGTGCAATATCACCAAAGTAATTCATAAAGTTTAGGGAACCGCCAACTGAAAGATATCTCTTATGCTTAGTAAACTTAAAAGCCTGAGCTTCACTTTTTTCAATATTAAGCAGAAAAAGAACAAGTGTAATAACAAGGTATCTCATTATAATAATTTTAATGGTCTAAGTTAAATAATTTAAAAAACAAACACAATGCCATCTTTTAGTTATTAAGACTTATTAAGTTAATTTCTTAAATCTAACCCCCAGTTTAGCTTTTTTCTTAAAGTATTAAAAAAACTATTATTCCTGAACTGAACAAGGTTAATCGTAAAAGAACATTTGCTAACAGAGATCCTTTCTAAGCTATTTACTTTTTCTGATCGCGAATCAAGCGATAGAAGATAGTTATTACTCCTAGTTTCTACTTTGAAGCTTAGTCTACAGTTATCAGAGACAATAAGGGGTCGTACATTTAGGTTATGAGGGCATACTGGAGATATTATAAAGTTACTCGATCCTGGTGTTACGACTGGACCTCCAACACTTAAAGAATATGCCGTTGACCCTGATGGCGTTGAAACAATAAGACCATCACCCCAATATGTATTAAGATATTCCCCGTCAACATAAGCCTTAATTTTGATCATTGACGAAGTATCTCTCTTTAATATAGCAAAATCGTTAAGCGCAAATTTTAAATTATCAAAAAGCTCGTTTTCTGTATCAAGCT
Organism: Bacteroidia bacterium; assembly: GCA_030425505.1. Lineage (GTDB taxonomy): Bacteria > Bacteroidota > Bacteroidia > Cytophagales > Flammeovirgaceae > JAUIAB01. The sequence continues at coordinate 39,119 of JAUIAB010000012.1, forward strand.
TTAAAAGGACTCTTTTTTCTGTTTTTATTTGACCTAAAAGCAAATCTTCTAAAGCACTATCCAACATCTCAAAGGAAATGGAAGATAAGAATCCCATTCTGCCCAGGTTGATACCGACTATTTTTATGCCTGAGTCTTGAACATATGTTATTGTATCTAGTAGAGTACCGTCACCACCTATGCTAAGAAAGTATTCTATTTCAGGATTTAAGTCTTTATTGGAATTAAAAACTTCTTTAAATTTTAATATTCGATTTGAGGTTTCGAGAAGTTTATAAAAATCTTTAGAAATAAAGACTTCAAACGGTAAAGAATCTAGCTTTTTTAATATATAGTCAAAAGACTCCAGGTTTATTTTCTGATCTAACTTACTATGAACTGCTATTCTCATATTACATTTCTATGTATTTTAGTAGCATTTCAAGGTTTTTATTCTCTCTTCCTTTGGTTTCACTTATCGTATCAATAACTTCATACCCGAAGCGTGTTAGCGTTGCAACAATTCTTTTCAGGTCTATCTGGTTGATTTTTAAAGTTATTTTAACTCTAAATGGATCTTCATCATCAAGTTGTAGGTATCCACTAAGTACCCTGCCCTTTTCTTCTTCAATTAATCTAGTGATTTCTGAAAGTGAATACTCTTTATAGCTAGCCTTAATGGTTATTATACCTCCAGGAATGTTCACCGCCAAAGCATTAGAGGTAGCCTTTAGTAAGTTTTTTTTTGTCACTATGCCACAATAATTCCCATTTTCATCCACTATAGGGAGGCTTTGTAAACTCAAGTTGGCAAAAGCTTTCATTAATTCGTGTAAATGTGTATTGGGAAGTGCTTTTGCATTACTGTTTATTTTTAGCTTTGATGATTTGATTAAGCTACTTATTGATTCATTTTTAGAATCGAATAAATCAATACTATTTAGACTCCCAATAAACTTTTGTTGATTGTTTATCACAGGAAGATTTATTTCACCAGTCTGTTTACTTATTTCAATAACTTCTTTTACAGTACTAGTTTCTAGTACTGGGGTTATATTATTATCCATAATTTCTATTGCAATCATCTCTGAGAAGTTATAATGGATTAGCTTGTAAGAAACTCTCTACCTGAGAGTTAAATACTTTAGGATGTTCCATCATTGGAGCATGTCCGCATTTATCAATAAACTTTAAGGTTGAGTTAGGAATTAATTCATTAAACTCATGCCCAACCCTAGGAGGAGTTATTGTATCATTTAGCCCCCACACTAAAAGTGTAGGCATGTTGATTTGAGGCAGATCTTTAGCCATGTTATGCCTTTGTGCTGATCTGGCAATTATTATGATTTTTTGGCACTTAGCTAGGCTTCCAATTATTTCAAAAACTTCATCCACTAATTCTTTAGTTGCATGTTTAGGGTCATAGAAGGTATAGCCAACTCTTTCTTTAATGTAATCATAATTCCCCCTTTTTGGATATGACCCTCCCATCGTATTCTCAAATAACCCAGAGCTACCAGTAAGTATAAGCCTTTTAAAAAGTAGAGGCTGTTCAATAGCTAATATAAGACCCACATGTCCTCCGAGGGAGTTTCCTAAGATTGTAATTTCAGATAAACCCTTGAATTCTATAAATTTTTTCACAAAATCTACTAAGCCATCTAAGCCAGTTTCCTTTAATGGAAGAGTATATATGGGCATCATAGGAATAATGACTTTGTAATTATTCCTAAAATTATCAGTTACATCATTCCAGTTGCTTAAAGCTCCAAAGAGTCCGTGTAGTAAGAGTAGAGGTTTCCCTTCTCCTACTTCTATATATGTGAACCCTCCTTCTTGCTTGAGGTCATTGTTGTTAATTGCCATTTATTTTACTACTTGTATTTAATGCTTTTTAAACATTTTATGTAAAGCTATCTTTTAATGATAATTATTTAAAATCCTTTAAGCAATTTTGTTTTCGATAAGTTGTTTTTTTCTTTTTTAGTCAATATTTATGAGTGAAGTTAGTTTTGATAATACTCAAATTGCATTTGAAAGCTATGATAAAGGCAAGCTAAAGAAAGCTTTGCTATTATTTTCTATTATGAATAGGAAGTTTCTGTCTGATATTGGCACTTCAATTGTAAGGTTATTTTTGAAATTGCACCTGCCTGTTAAAGGTATTATCAAGAAAACTCTTTTTCAGCAGTTTTGCGGAGGTGAATCTATTGAAGAATGTAAAAAGGTTATTAAAAAGTTAGACAGTTACAATATTGGGACTATTTTAGATTTTTCTATTGAAGGGAAAGAGAATGCTAGCAGTTCTTTTTTTAAAAAAGTAGAACAAGAGATACTTAATACAATCAATATTGCCAGTGATAATAAATCTATTCCCTTTTGTGTTTTTAAACTATCTGGCTTAGCCTCTTTTTCTCTACTTGAAAAGATTCAAAGTAAAAAAGAATTAACTATGAATGAGAAAAAGGCATTTGAAGAGGTTAAAAGCAGAGTTGAAAATATTTGTAGTCATGCGCACGATAAAAATGTTAGAATATTTATAGATGCTGAGGAAAGTTGGATACAAAAGACAATTGACCAAATAGCTGTGGAAATGATGATACGATTTAATAGAAAGACTCCCATTGTTTTTAATACATATCAGCTTTACCTGAAAGAAAAACTTGGTCAGTTAAAAGATGACTTTGGTATAGCAAAAAAAGAAGGCTTTTTTTTAGGTGCAAAGCTTGTACGTGGAGCTTATCTAGACAAAGAAAGAGCTAGAGCTAGAGAAAAAGGTTATGATGACCCAATACAACCTAACAAAAGCTCTACAGATAATGATTTTAACAGTGCTGTTATTTTTTGCTTGGATAATGTCGAACATACGGCTTTTTGTTTGGGAACACATAATGAAGAAAGTTGTAAGTTGCTAACTGAGCATATGGCTAAAAAAGGAATAGATAATGATCATTCTTTTGTTTTTTATTCTCAGCTCTATGGAATGAGCGATCATATTTCTTTTAATTTATCTAACAGTGGTTTTAATGTTGCTAAGTATGTTCCGTACGGCCCCATAAAAGAGGTGATGCCTTATTTATTTAGAAGAGCTGAAGAAAATAGCGGCATTTCTGACCAGGGTAGCAGAGAGCTAAACATTATTAAAAAAGAGTTACAGAGAAGAAAATCAGTTGAAACATGAGGTAACCACTTTCATAATTGAGTTGTTTAAAAATTTAGTTTGACTAAATTGCAATAACCTTAGCAAGAATTATTTTATGGTGTTTACGATAAGAAAAGCGCTTTTTTTTATTTGCCTCCCTTTTATTTTACAAATATTTATTAGTCAAAAAGTTACAGCTCAAAAGCCTGTTTTTTTAGTAGAAGCGGGTGTTGGGTCAAGCATTTACTTTGGTGATTTATCTAAAAAAGGAGATAAGCTATCTTCCATTTTTACTGTTTCTGCTATTCGGAAATTGGGTGATAGAAGTAATTTGAAGCTAAACGTTTCTTTTGGAAGTATTACTGGCTCAAATAGATCTTTTTCTGTAGAAGGATTTTTTCCTAATACTTTTTTTAAAACGAATCTTTTTATTGTTGAACCTTCTTTCCAGTTTTCTTTCTTTCAAAAAGATGGTTTATCTATTTTCTTATCTCAAGGTATTGGCTTCCTTACTTTTGATCCTAAAGATGATAATAGCAATTCTTTAGCTGACAATAGCACAACTAGAGCTGATGGTGAAACTTACAGAAACCTCTCAATTGCATTTCCAACAGGGCTGGGTGTTCAAAAGGTTTTAAAGTCTGGTTTTGGTTTTGGCTTTTCTTTAAAGCTCTACAATTCTTTAACAGATTATCTAGATAATATTTCTGAGTTAGGTGATTCAAAAAATAAAGATAATTTTTTATCTACTAGCTTTAGTTTATTAATTCCTTTGAAGTTTGGTAGGTAAGGTTACTTATCTATTTTTTCCAATTGCTTTTTTATTTCTTTATTCAAACTTTCATTTGAAGATAGCTTTAATGCATGCTCAAAAGATTTTTTAGCCAAAAAATCTTTTTCATTATTTGAATATGCTACGCCCAGGTAATAATGAAGCTTTGCACTGTTTGGGAAAAGATCAATTGCAGAAGAAGCATGTTCTTGCATTAGATTGAAGTTTATTGTTTTCAAATCTATTTCTATTAGTTCTTCCCATGCTTTATAGTTGTTTCCATTTATTTTGAGTGCTTGAAAGTAAGCTTTCCCAGCTTCTATATAGTGTTTAGTAGCTTTTAGTAAGTCGGCATATACTAATTGAGCGCTTTCTTGTTCATGATATTTTTTGGCGAGTACTGATGCTAGCTCTAAAGCTGTAATAGAGTCTTTTTTTTCTAATAATCCTCTAATAATGCTTTCTTTTTCTAAGAATTTTATATCATCACTTTCAATTAATTCTTTTAGTGCTATTTTTTTCGAGGTGTCAGAATCATCAATAGGGTAAATTTTTGTTTTTAGTATGGCTATTTTTTCATTTTCCGGGTCTTTCTTTTCTAGTTTTTGAAACTCTTTTTCTGCTTTTATACTATCTTTTTCTTCAAGCAGATAGTGAATATATTCTATAGAAACGTTGACGTTCCCTAGCTGATTTTCAATTAGTTTAACCCATTCCTCTATTGCTTTTTCTTTTTGATTTAGTTGCTGGTAAATCTTTATTTTTCCCTTAGATATATCTTCTGAAACGCCATATTTCTCTTCAATTTCCCCATATGTATTCAATGCTTTATTAAAGTTTTTATTCTTTAAATAAAGCTCTGCTAGCTTTCTATGCTCCTCTATTCTCATGAAGTCTCTTTTGTTTTTCTCTAGCAGCTCAATGGCTTTATTTAGTTTTCCTTTTTTTTTATAAAAACTGAGCAAAAAAGATTTATAGTGATTATTAGCTAAATCACCTTTAAATGCTTTTTCAGCAAATTCTTCTGCCTCTGTTTCTTTACCTAATGCCAAATAGCTTTGAGCTAGTTTAAAATTTATAGCAGCATTTTGTTTATCCTTTTTTGTAAGAATTGTAAAGTGATCAATCGCTTTTTTATAATCCTCTAATTGATAAAACTTTAGCCCTTCTAAAAAAATAGATTCGTCATCTATTTTCTCATAGCTAGTATTTTTTTGACCGTATAGATTAGTTATAGCCAAAAAAATTAATATGAAGTGATAGGTTTTTGATTTATGGTTTTTCATAAAACAAGCTTTTTTGGGCATCCTGAAAAGGGTAAAAAACGTTATTTATAATCATATATTCATTGAATATCAAAATTTATTTATTAATAATTAGGTTTAAGTTGAATGTAATTGGCTTATTTACCTTAAAAGTTATATTATTGAACGTTTTTATTATTTAGAAAAAATTTATTCTTTGCTTATCTGAGCAAATAATTTAATATTTAGGAGTATGGCTAACCCCCAAGATCATTTTAGTGTAAAAGCTTTTAAGGAAGAACTCAATGCAAATAGTATTTCATTGGCTTTTCAAGGGGTTTTTACGCATGATATTTTGTCCTTGATAGGTCATAGTCTTAGGGATGCTCCAAATAATCAGATAATAAGTAAGAGGTTATTTGCTATTGCTATTGAAATGGCTCAAAACATTCATCATTATTCCGCAGAAAAAGTTTACTCTGAAAAGGATAGCAGAAAAATTGGAATTGGAATTATTGCGATTGGTGAAGACTATAAGCACCATCTTATCAGCTCAGGAAATTATATAGAAAGCAAGGATATTGAAAATATTATTGAAAGAAGTGACTTTATAAACCAGTTAGATGCGGATGAACTGAAAGAGTACTATAGAGCACAAAGAAAGGCTCCTCAAAGAAAAGATAAGCCTGGGGCGAACCTTGGTTTTATCGATATGGTTAGAAAGTCTGGAAATCCTGTAGAAATTACTATCAAGGATTCGAAAGATGAGAAATCATTTTTTATTTTGACTGTACGAGTAAATAAAGAAATCTAATATGGATAATTTCCACATAGAAGGATCTACATATATCCCAACTATAGATTTCGACGCAGAGTCGGGGGTTTTGAATATTGAAGGGGAGTCTTATCATGAGTATACCATTGAGTTCTTTCAGCCTGTATTTGAGTGGTTAGAGAAGTTTTTATCTACTCCTGAGAGAGATGTGACTCTCAATTTTAAAATGACTTATTTTAATACCAGCTCTTCAAGACGTTTTTTAGAAATTCTTACTATGCTTGAAGACTACCAGTTTGATAATAACGGTAATGTTGAGATAAATTGGTATTATGAAGAAAGTGATATTGATATGGAAGAAAGTGGTGAGGAATACTCTGATGATGTTGACTTACCTTTTAATTTAATCCCTTATTAGCGGTCGTTTGAAAATTTTTCTCTCTATTTTCTTTGTTCTTTTTATTTCCAGCTTTTCTAATGCTCAAAAGTATTTAGTGCTTGACAAGTATGGCAAAAAGCGCATAAAACTTCAAGAAGGGGATAATGTAATCTATACCCTTAAAAGTGAAAGTTATAGGTTTTACGATCATATAAGAAGCTTGAAAGATTCTACGGTATTATTTACCAACCAACCTTATGAGCTAAGATTAGATGAGTTTGATACTTTTTATTTTAAAAGGAATATCTCTTCCATAAGAAAAGGACTTTCTTTTATTTCGGTAGGTTTTTTAGCTACTTCTCTTATAGATATTTCAATAAAAGATTTGGAAAACTACAATGCTAGAGATGGATTTATTATTGGTGGGAGTTTATTTGCTATAGGGCAACTTTTGAGGGCAATTCAATGGAAAAAGTTTAAGCTTAGAAGCAATGCTAGAATTAGAATCTTAGATACTACTTTTAAAAAGTAAAAATATTTCTAAGTTTGATTTCTCCAGAAAAAACGCCCCTCGTAGAAATAAAAAGTGATCTTACCGAAAAGGCAGGGGTAAAGCTTCTAATTAAAAGGGAAGACTTGAACAATAAGCTAGTTTCAGGAAATAAGTTGTGGAAGCTGAAATATAACCTTGAAGAAGCAAAAGCTCTTGGACATAAAATTGTCCTTACTTTTGGAGGAGCTTTTTCCAATCATTTGCTTGCAACGGCTGGGGCTGGTAAGCTAGCAGGTTTTAATACTATTGGTGTGGTAAGAGGAGAAAAACAAGACAATTTAAATCCTGTTTTGAAAAGGGTAACTGAACTGGGAATGAAGTTGCATTATGTTGATAGGTCAAACTATAGAAAGAAAATGCAGCCTCATTTTACTCAAGACCTTGAAAGAAACTTTAGAAACTTCTACCTAATTCCTGAAGGAGGATCTAATCACTTAGCAGTTAAAGGTTGCGCCGAATTTGCTCATACTTTACCAGATACGTTTGATTATTTGTGCTGCCCTTGCGGAACTGGAGGAACAATTGCTGGTTTGGCAAAAGGCTTAGCAAACAACTCTTCTTGTAAAGTCATTGGCTTCCCTATTTTGAAGAATGCTTTTTTTTTGGAGAAAGATATTTATAGCTTTTTGGAGGATAGTTCTTTTCAAAGAAACTGGCAACTCATTTATGATTATCACTTTGGAGGGTATGCTAAAAAGAATGATCAGCTAATAAATTTTATACATTCTTTTTTTAAGGATTACTCAATTCCTCTGGACTGGATTTATACTGGAAAGATGATATTTGGTGTTTTTGATTTGATCGAGAAATCTTTTTTTGATAGAGGGTCAGTTATTATTGCTGTTCATACTGGTGGAACGCAAACAGCTGGGGTTAATAGCTAATGCGATAGTGAGAGTAATGTGCTAATATGATAATTAGGTTAATGTATTAATGAAATATGTAGTAAATCTGCTTGTCTCTGTTTTCACCCATACTGTGCCTCTGGTTTTTAAAATAAATCACTTCTTTGCGAGATCAATTTACAAGTTATCTTTAATCGTGCTAAAAGCATGATCAGCACCCTTGGCTAAGAGGGTAAGCCAAAGACCGAGGGGATTAGTAGGGTTGGTTCTGGCTTTGGCACCCGGGATGAGCTTTGCGAAAGGGTGCCCTATTTTTTCAAACCAAATTTGCTCGCTTCTTCAGGAAGAAAAATTTCATTTTATTTCGCAAGGGTTATTAATTGTAATCTCTTATTTTTGGGTTTTTAAAAGATTTGTAAAGAAAGAAGTATATGGCGAAAGTTGTAAGAATGCCTAAGATGACGGATAGTATGGATGAGGGGACTTTGGTGAAGTGGCATAAGAAGGTAGGAGATTCTATTAAGTCTGGGGATATTATTGCCGAAATAGAAACAGATAAAGCGGTGATGGATTTTGAAGCAGATGAGGAGCTGGAGGGGAATTTGTTGCACATTGGAGTTAATGAAGGGGATAGTGTGCCCATAGATAAGTTAATCGCTATTATAGGTAAGAAGGGAGAATCTTTTGAGGCATTATTAAAAGATGATGAAGGTGACTCGAGCAAAAGTAAGTCAGAAAGTATAAAGGAAAAGCAAGAGTTTTCTAGTGATGATCAAGGTGAAAGTAGTGTCAAAGCTATAAAAATGCCAAAAATGACGGACAGTATGGATGAAGGGACTTTGGTGAAGTGGCATAAGAAGGTAGGGGATTCTATTAAGTCTGGGGATATTGTTGCCGAGATAGAAACGGATAAGGCTACAATGGATTTTGAAGCAGATGAAGAACTTGAAGGTATGTTATTGTATATTGGTGTGGATGAAGGAGATAGCGTACCTGTTGATAAGCTTATTGCTGTAATTGGTAATAAAGGAGATAGTTTTGAGCATTTGCTTAAAGGAGCTGATAACTCAAGCAGTGCTTCTTCAGAAACTTCCTCCTCAGAAGCTAGTAGTACTTCTAGTAAAACTGATATTACTACTAATAAAAAAGAGGTGAGTACTGGTGTAAGCTCTAATGAGAATGGTAGAATCAAAGCTTCTCCTTTGGCAAAAAGACTTGCTGAGGAAAAAGGATATGATCTGTCTCAGATTAATGGTAGTGGAGAAAATGGAAGGATTGTAAAAAGGGATATTGAAGCGTTTGAACCATCTGCTGTTGAGACTTCAAGTTCAAGTGCCATGCCTTCTATTGCAGGAGAAGAGTCTTATCAAGATATGAAGGTCTCTCAAATGAGAGGTGTTATTGCCAAAAGGCTTGCTGAAAGTAAGTATTCGGCGCCACATTTCTATCTCACTATTAATGTAGATATGGATAGAGCAATAGAGATTAGGAAAAGACTTAATGAAACTTCTCCTGTGAAGCTTTCTTTTAATGATTTGGTTATTAAAGCAACTGCTATGGCATTGAGAAAGAACCCAAAAGTTAATGCTTCCTGGCTAGGAGATAAGATAAGACAGTATAATCATATCCATATTGGGATGGCAGTAGCAATTGAAGATGGACTTATTGTTCCTGTCATTCGCTTTGCCGATGCTAAGTCTCTTTCTCAAATATCGAAGGATGCTAAGTCTCTAGGGCAAAAAGCAAAGGAGAGGAAACTGCAACCTGCTGAGTGGGAAGGTAATACATTTACTATTTCCAATTTGGGCATGTTTGGTATTGATTCTTTTACTGCTATTATTAATCCTCCTGATGCTTGTATTCTAGCTGTTGGAGGAATAAGTCAAGTCCCTGTGGTAAAAAATGGAGAGCTTGTCCCTGGTAATGTTATGAAGTTGACTCTATCTTGTGACCATAGGGTTGTTGATGGTGCTGTTGGTTCAGCGTTTATGCAAACGCTTAAGGCTTATTTGGAAGATCCAGTGCAGATGTTGGTTTAGTCTTCGGAAAGTATTTTTAAACTTTTAGGGTTCAATTAATCTATCATTTGTATTAAAATTTATCCTAACAAGGAATAGTATTGCATGCTTAATATTACAGAAGCAAAAGAGCTAGTTGAAAAAACTCTTAGTGAAATCCCTGAAAAAGATCAGCCTAATAATCTTTACGAGCCTATACGATATATTCTTTCTCTTGGGGGAAAAAGGGTAAGACCGTTGTTAACTCTTTTAGGTTGCTTTGCTTATTCAGACGATTATAAGAAAGCTTTGCATCCTTCTATTGCTGTGGAGTTGTTTCATAATTTCACTTTGGTACATGATGATATTATGGATCAAGCTCCTTTAAGAAGAGGCAAGAAAACGATTCATCAAAAGTGGTCTGAAAGTATAGGCATTCTTTCAGGTGATGCAACCCTTGTTTTGGCCTACCAGAATTTGATCAAGGGATTGAACCCTGAGTTATTTATCAAGATTTTTTCCAGATTTAATGAAATAGCATTAGAGGTTTGCGAAGGTCAACAATTGGATATGGATTTCGAGCTGATAAGTCAGGTGACTGAAGAGGAGTATATTTCTATGATTTCTCTTAAAACAGCTGTATTGCTGGGTTTTAGTTTTGAGATGGGAGCTTTAATTGGCGGTGCTTCTCAGGCGGATGCTGAAAAGATGTTCTGGTTTGGTAAGAATATTGGAATATCTTTCCAGCTTAAAGATGATTTTTTGGATGTTTACGGAGATCCTGAAAAGTTTGGTAAAAAAAAGGGAGGAGATATCTTGGCGAATAAAAAAACTATTTTGTTTATTGAAGCTTTGCAAAGAGCTTCTCCAACCCAAAAAGAGAGTCTCTTGAAACTTTATTCTGCTGGAGGTGAGCAAGTTAAAAAAGTAGATGAAGTCACTCAAATCTTTGATGAGTTGAATGTAAAAGCCTGTGTTTTTGATCTCATAGAAAAGTATTACCGACTTGGAATTAGTGAGTTACATTCTACTTCTATCCAAAAGGATAAAAAAGATTTTCTAATTCAGTTTGTTAACGATTTAGGTAATAGAGTGAGTTAAAATATTTTTTCCTAAAATCCCCAATCGTTTTTAACCCAACGCATGCCTGCTTTGGATTTAAAGATCTTAAACTGTAACTCTAAAAGTTTAACCTTAGCTTTTATAAGAGCTTGTTGCCTATAGTTAATCAAAAAAACGGAACTCTCCCCTATTTCAAACTTTCTTTGTTCTGCCTGTGTCATTCTTTGATAGTTATTTACATTATCACTTGCTGTAGTAATTTGGTTTGTCAGGTTGCCAACCTCATTTTCATAGGAAAGAAGCTTGTTGGTTAGTGCCAGCTTCTTTTGATCATAAACAAGAATTGTACTCTTCCAATCGTATTTTGCCTGTTTTAAGCTATTTCTTTCATTTCTAAGAAAAAGAGAGGATTTAAAGTTTAGTTTTAAAACAGAGTTTTCGTCTAATTTTGATCTTTCATAGTTAAAGTCAGGATCATTTAGCCAACTGTAGGATAGATCTATTTTGGGCTTAATTAGTTCACGATAAAGTTTTGTTTTTATCTCATATTGCGCTTGTTTTTGCTCATTAATTTTTAACTCTGGATTATTAGAAATCCATTCATCTATTTGATTATCAGAAATTTGAAGAGAAATATTTAAAAAATTATTGTTTTGAACTTCATTTAACCTTTGCGGCTCTACATCAAGGTTTATTATTAGTGGTTCTGCATTTTCACTCCATAGAAAGTTAGAAAGTTCTAGGGCTTTGTTTCTATAATTTAGCTCTGCTTGAGAAAGATTTAGTTTTTGGTTTTGAACTTGTATTAGTGCTTCGACTGTATCAATAGCTGGTTTATCTCCCTGAATGAAGCTTTGCCTTACATTACTAAACTGACTTTCAGATAGGTCTAGTGCTTCTTTGTAAACTTCTCTTGTCTCTCTAGCAATAACTAAGTCAAAATAAGCTATGGATGCTTCCAGCAAGAGGTCATTTATCATTTTATCTCTCATTGCCTCTGAAAGTTTTGCCATAGCTTTAGCTGTATTGAGTTCTGCTCTTCTTTTGTCAAAAAGAAGTCCTTCTCCTAGAGGCACTGTGATTTCAGCTGAGATAAGACCGTTTTCAGGAGTATATAACTCGGGATTTAAAAAATCTCCTCTTGCTTCTTTGTATGATAGCTTAAAAGAAGGACCAAAGTAACTATATACTTTTGTACCTGCTTCTAGTACAGAAAAATAGCTCTTTTTATCAAAGTTTTTCTCTCGAAAAGAGGCATATGCCTGAGGGTCAAATAAGCCTCGAGTGCCAGACAAACCAGCATTTGCAGAAAGTGCTTGCAAGTTAGCCTGCCTTGAGTAAGGATGGTATTCTATTACATAAAAAAGAAAGTCTTCAAATTCTAAAATTTTTCTATAAACAATAGAGTCCTGAGAAACCCCATCTGAGATTCTAAGAAGAAATAATAAAAAGAAGAAAACTAGTTTTCTCATCTGTTAAAATTTGTAATTTGCTTAGAACACATCTTAATCATTGCTTTGTATGTGCTTCGATTTTAAATCAGACATGGTCCGTCTCATTTCTTTTTTCTCTTATCTTTTGTTGTTACTTTCTTTTCAGCGTGATAAAAATCGGGAGGGAATCCATTTAGTTGTCTCCAAAGCTCATACCAAACAGGCACATCTTTAAGTAAAGCTATCCCTTTAGCTCCAGATCCAACCCTTAATAATTTAGGCCATTGAAGATTAAGATCATCTTTTGGTTTAACTACTATTCTATACCTCCCATTGTCACTGATAAAATTGTCTATAGCCACTATCTCAGATCCAAAAGTACCATAAGATACATTTGGCCAGCCTGAGAAAACAATAGCTGGCCACCCATCAAACATTAACCGAACTTCATGACCCTTTTCTAGTAACGGAACGTTAATTGGTTCAACATACAATTCTGCCGCTATTTGAAACTGGGCTGGCATAATGCTTATTATCACTTCTCCCTCTTTTATGGTCTCCCCTAATCCAACTTTAATTGCCTTTGTAATATAACCGTCTTGAGGAGCCTTTATATAATACATTTCGTTTCTCAAAGTATAGTTTTTTAGCTGATTCTCCAGTTTTGCTACAGACCCATCCGCTTCGTATTTATTTGACACTGCAGTAAACCTATCCGATGAAGCTTTAGCTATTTTATTATCGTATTCATTTCTTATTGCATTTAAATCAACTTTAGTATTAATGAGTGCATTTCTACTTGTCAAAAGCTTATTTTCACCTCCAATCATTTTTGCTTTTGCTGCCTGAAACTTGTTTTTTTTATTCTCAAGATCCGTTAAGGACTTCAAACCTTCATCATATAAGTTTTCCGTTCTTTTAAACTGTTTTTCTGCTATTTGAAAATCTATTTTGAGTGCCTCAAAGTTTATACTATCAGATTGTACTTTAAGCTGTGCTTGCTGAATATAGTTTTTAGCCTGCTGTACTTTTAATTCTTTACTTACCTTGAGAGTTTCTACTTGTTCTTTCAGAGCTGAAACTTTCCCATTGTAAGCACCAACAGATGATTTTTTAGCATCTAATATTTCCTTTGTTCGTGCTACTAGTTCAGGGTCTAAATAATCATTTTTAATTTCTGATATATGAAGTATCGTATCACCTTTCTTAACATAATCGCCCTCATTTACATACCATTCTTCAATTCTACCAGATATGGCAGAGTGGATTGTATGCGGTCTTTGATTTGGTTTTAGAGATATAACTGTTCCAGTAAAGCTCACGTTTTGAGTCCACGGCAAAAAAAGAAAACCAAGAAAAACAATTAAACTTCCAATAAGAGTTCTTAGCATAGAGTCTTTCTTTTTCTTATCTTCTACCATAGAAAAAGATTTAAACTCTTTCTTGTTAACCTTATCATCAATACTATTTTCCGATATATTTAACATTGTAAATACTTTTTTATAGGTTAACCTTTATTATTATCTACTTCTACTTCTTCAAGAATACCATTCTCTATTTTCAACACTCTATTAAATCCATCTTTGAAGCAGAGTGCATTAGAAACTACTATTACTGTCCAGTCTCTTTCCACACTTAGCAGATGCTCTATAAAAGCATGTTTGTCATCACTTTCCCAAGCATCCAAATGATCTTCTAGTAAGATTAATTTTGGACTCCCAGCAATGCATCTTGCTAAAACCAATCGCTGGAAAAAGTCGTCGGAGTATTGATCATTTTTGGGTATTATTAGTGTTTCATAGCTATTCTCAAGTTCTTCAATAACATTTTTTAACCCCACAATTTCTACTGATCTTACCACATCATTAAAGGTAATGTTTGATCTCCCTAAAGCTACATTATCATATACTGTACCCTTAAAGATCCTTTCTCTTGATATAGTATCACCAATATTTTTTCTTAGCTCTACCAAATCAATATTTCGCAATGGAATATCGTTAAATGAAATATTCCCAGTAAAGTTTTCGTACATACCAGCCAAGCAATGTAAAAGAGCAGATTTACCCTCACAATCAGAGCCTTTAATTAATATTTTATCTCTAGTGTTAATTTTTATGGAAACATTATCCAATACTATTCTTTTTCTTTTTGGATGCCAATACGTAAAATTATTTATTTCGATATTGATTCCTTCCTGCTCAAAAACATCATTTGGCTTTTGTCCATTATCTCTCTCTAGAGGAATGTCTGTAACTCTTCCCAGTTTTTCAATAGATGTAAGTACATCATAAATAGTTTCTGTACTCATCATTAGCTTATCAATTGAATTGAAAATTAGAATAATAATGATTTCTGCAGCTACAAACTGTCCTATATTCATCTGCTGCTCTATTACTAATATCCCTCCCAAGATTAATAAACCCGCAGTAATGGCAGCTTTAAAAACTACAACCTTTATATAGTGAGCCGCTAAAACACCAAAATGTTGCTTTCTTGCTCCAACATACCCTGAAACTAGCTCATCCGTTTTCTTCATAGGAAGAGAAGAGTGCCCCGCCAGCTTAAAGGAATCCATGACCCTAGCCATTTCTTGTAACCAGTAAGCGATCTCATACTTATAAGTAGATTCCTTTAAGCTTGTTTTAAAACCTTTAGGAGCTGAGTAGCTAAATACTATAAACAAGATCACCATAAAAATCACACCAAACAAAATAAAGAAAGGGTGGTATATGGATAAAAGAATAAGACCAAATATCACTTGAAGTGAAGCTGCAGAAAAATCAATTAAAACTTTTGATAGCCCTTTTTGAATGGAAACCGTATCAAAAAAACGATTTACTAGTTCAGGAGCATATTTGTTTAAAATTTCTTCTTGCTTTAGTCTTGGTATCCTATATGCAAACTCAAAAGAAGACCTTACGAATATTTTTTGCTGTAACCGCTCAGAAGTAGTTAATTGTTTTACTTGAAAAATACCCGTAATTATCACTCCAGCAATCACTATAGAAACAAGAACTATCCAAGAGGTTGATACCTGTCCACTTGTTATTAGTCCTATAATAGCTTGAATTCCTAAGGGCAGAGATAAGTTTATTAGCCCAATAAATAAGGCATAGATGTAAATATTTAGAATATCTTTCTTATCAACTTCTAATAAGTTAAAAAAACGTTTTATTGGATTCAGTTTCCCATTTTCTTTTTCCATTCCCATATTTTTTAGCTTTATTTAGTAGTTGACAAAACAAGGTTAACTAAAAAGTCTTTTAATTTTTCTTGACCACCAACATCTGTCATTGATGGTAGGTGCTCTGAAAAATATTTTTGAATTAAAATTCCTTCCAGCACTAAAGATGCCAATGATTTAGGAAAAGAATAACTGCTATTAAAATCACTTATTATTTGACTTAAACGTGAGCATAATCTATGATAACCTGAAAATAAACCTTCTCGGTCATTATGATCTACTTCCTTCGTAAGATAAGCTTTTGATGATTCTGAAATTACAATCTTTTTAAGAGCTACTGCATCAAGATCTAAAGGAAAAAACTCTGTTTGAGTAGTGTCTGCTAAAACTTCAAGTGCTACTTTCAATTTTTCTTTGGATGAAGTTATATTATTTGTAGCAAATACTAGTCTATACTCAAGCCAACCCCAATAGACTGCTATCAAATAAAGGAGTAATCGATGTTTATTTTCAAAGTAGCGATAAATTGAACTTTCCGTAGTATTTAAAG
The DNA here is from genome assembly GCA_030425505.1 of Bacteroidia bacterium. Taxonomy (GTDB): domain Bacteria; phylum Bacteroidota; class Bacteroidia; order Cytophagales; family Flammeovirgaceae; genus JAUIAB01. The sequence goes on from JAUIAB010000012.1 coordinate 55,034, forward strand.
TCTCTGCCAGCTTTTTGAAAGTAAATTTTTCTAAACCTAGATCATCTATAAGCTTTATACTTTCTTTAACTATTCTCTTTCCCAAATCAGATCCTTCTGGATCTTTTAGATATATTTTTTCACTTACTTTTATTTTTATTCTGGAAATCAGATCTTCCATAAAAAGTTACTTTAACACATAAAACAACTTTCAGTATAAAAAGTTTTAATTTTATAAAAAAAAGTAAAACTTTTTATACTGAAAGTATTACTACTATATAAAATTTAGTATTAAACCCGCTGTTTTTATGAATTAACAAATAACAATACTATCTTAACTGCTGAGCAGAGCCGTAAAATCAAGCTTAAGCAAACTAATTTATTTCGGCTTTGCGTTGTAATAACTAATAAATAACAAACATGTCAAAAAAGAAGGGGAAAACGGACTCTGAGAGGTTAAAGGAAAAAATTCGACACATACTTAATAAAAACCCACTAAACCCAATCAGCTATAAGCTATTATCCCGAGCAATTAACGCAAAAAGCCCAGAGAAAAAGGCAGCTTTTAAAAGTGCTTTGAGGCAACTTATTGATAAAGGAAGTGTAATAGAAGTAAGAAAGAATTTCTATCAAATTGCTCAAAAAACAGACTATCTAGAAGGTATCGTAGATTTTGTTAATCCAAAATTTGCGTACATCATTGTTGAGGGTCAAGAAGAAGATATTTGGGTTCATGCTTCTAATTTGCAAAAAGCTCTTCACGAAGATAAAGTCAAAGTAGAGCTACTGCTTTATAAAAACAGGTATCCAGAAGGTAGAGTTGTAGAAGTTTTAGAAAGAAAACGCACAGAATTTATTGGTACTGTTGAAACTGGGGAAAATTTTGCATTTGTAAATACAAATGGTAAGAAAATGCACTACGATATCTTCGTCAACAACTCTGATTTGAATGGAGCAAAAGATGAAGACAAGGTAGTAGTAGAAATAACTAGTTGGAGAAAAAATGAAAAAAACCCAACTGGGAGGATTAAAAAAATTCTAGGGAAAGCTGGTAAAAATGATACTGAAATTCATTCTATTATGTTTGAGTTTGGTCTTCCATTTGAGTTTCCATCTGCTGTTAATAAAGCATCAGATAGAGTTATCGAAAAAATTGAAGCGGCTGAAATTGGCAAAAGAAGAGACTTTAGAGACATCACAACTTTTACTATTGATCCTTTAACAGCTAAAGATTTTGACGACGCCTTATCTATTCAAAAGGTTGGAGATAAGTTATGGGAAGTTGGTGTTCATATAGCTGATGTCTCCCACTATGTAACGGAAGACTCTGCTTTAGATAAAGAAGCGTCAGAAAGAGCTACATCTGTCTATCTTGTAGATAGGACTATTCCCATGTTACCAGAAAAGATATCTAATGGCGTTTGTTCTCTTAATCCTCATGAAGACAAACTTACTTTTTCAGCTGTTTTTACACTGGACGAAAATGGTATAATAAAGAAAGAGTGGTTTGGTAAAACAATAATACACTCTGACAGGAGGTTTACCTATGAAGAAGCTCAAGAGCGAATTGAAGCAAAAACTGGAGATTTTTCTGAAGAGATTATTTTACTTAATTCTATTGCTAAGAAGCTCCAAAAGAAAAGATTTTCTGAAGGCGCAATCTCTTTTGAATCTGTTGAGTTTTCATTTGTTCTTGATGAGCAAGGAAATCCTTTAGAAGTTATACCAAAGGTTAGAAAAGATGCTCACAAACTAATTGAAGAGTTTATGCTTTTGGCTAATAAAAGAGTTGCAGAGTTCATAGCAAAGAAAAAAACGGAGAGTAATCAACCCACAATGATTTATAGGGTACACGAAAACCCCGATCAGGAGAGGATACAACAGCTAGCCCTATTTATAAAACGATTCGGGTATTCATTCAACCCTTTCGCTTCTAATATTGCGGATGAGTTTAATAAGCTATCTGTAGAGCTTGAAGGAACTCCTTTCCAAAATATCATTGAAATGCAAGCCATACGATCTATGGCTAAAGCCATATATACTACTGAAAACTTAGGACATTTTGGCTTAGGCTTTGATTACTATACTCACTTTACTTCTCCGATCAGAAGATATCCCGATTTATTAGTACATAGAATACTTCATCGGTATCTACAAGAAAAAACTTTCTATTCCAAAGAAGAAATGGAGCACTCTTGTAAACACTCTTCATCGAGAGAAAAAGTAGCTGTTGAGGCTGAAAGGGCTTCCATCAAATACAAACAAGCAGAGTTCATGCAAAAGTATATTGGTGAAGAAATGGAGGGTATAGTTTCTGGAGTAACTAACTGGGGACTTTATGTAGAGTTGACAGAAACCAAATGCGAAGGGATGGTAAGGGTAAATACCATATCTGATGATTACTACTATTATGACGAAGAGAACTTAAGAATAGTGGGGAAAAAGTATAAGAAAACCTATTCTATGGGCGATAAAGTAAACATCTGTGTTTTAGATACCAACCTAGATAAAAGAACTATAGATTTTGAGCTAATCTAGCAAAGAAAGAGTATAAATAAACCCAAGAAATTTGCATTTTCCTGGGTTTTGAAAATTACTTTTTGTATTTCTTGTTAAACTTCTCGACTCTACCTGCTTTACTAGCAAATGTATTTTTACCTGTATAAAAAGGATGAGAAGCAGAACTAATTTCTACTTTTACTAAAGGGTATGTCTTACCATCTTCCCACTCTATTGTTTCTTGAGTGTTTAAAGTAGATTTATTAATGAATTTGTATCCACTAGTGATATCTAAAAAAACTACGTCTTTATATTCTGGATGTATTTCCTTTTTCATTAGAAAAAATTTTTGGATTGCAAATTTACGAGTCCTATTTGCTATTTACAAATGGATATAAAAAAATCTAATCCTTCTGATATTTTTCTTTCAGCTTAGACTCAAAAAGCTCCTCTACCTTTTCCACTTTTTTCCTAGAGACTGATTGTATATATGGGTTTTGAGGATTGTTTTCATAGTAATCTTGATGGTACTGTTCTGCAGGGTAAAACTTTTCAAATTTTTCTACTAGGGTTACTATCTCTGTATCAAATTTACCATTCGATTTTACTTCATTAACAAACTCTTCAACTTCATGCTTTTGCTGGTCATCGTGATAAAAAACGGCTGATCTGTACTGCTTTCCAACATCTGGACCTTGTCTATTCAGTTGTGTTGGATCATGAGCTGAGAAGAAAACCTCTAGAAGCTCTTTGTAGCTCACAGTGCCTTTATGAAAATAGACCTGAACCGCTTCTGCATGACCAGAGTTTCCTGAGCTTACCTCCTCGTAGGTAGGGTTGGAAGAGTCTCCCCCTGAGTAACCCGAAATAGCATATTCAACGCCCTCAATCCTTTCAAAAACAGCTTCAATACACCAAAAACATCCCCCTGCAAAAGTAGCTACACTTAGGTTTTTCTCTTTAATTTCCTCTCCTGTAGGAAGTTTTGCCTTTTTGTTTTTATTTTCCTGAGGAAGGTCGCATGAAATATTTAACATGATTAATATTGCTAATAAAAAATTTAATTTGCTATGACTAAAGTTTAACATGTTTTATAGAAGATGAGTTTAAACAATTACAATCTAAATATACAAGAGATTTTAATCATTTTTAGTTTAAGTAAACATGGCTAACCTACCCATTGGTGTAATAGATTCTGGATATGGAGGATTGTCTGTCTTGAATATGATAAGACAGAAGCTTCCATCAGAGAGCATAATTTATTATGGCGATAATGCTTTTTGTCCTTATGGCATCAAAGATGACTCTTTTTTAAAAGATAGAATTTTAAAAATTGCAGAGTTTGTTATCGAAAAAGAAAAATGCAAAACCCTTGTGATTGCGTGCAATACTGCAACTGCACTTATGGTTGAAACATTACGATCTAAATACACCCTACCCATTTTTGGTTTAGAACCAGGCATAAAACCTGCAGCAAACAACTCTAAAACTGGAGTAATTGGAGCACTTGCTACTGAAAAAACATTTAAAGGTCACTTGTTTAACAATACTTCCAGTATACATGGAAAAAATGTTAAGATCTTGATTGACATTGCTCACGACCTTGTAGAACTAGTTGAAAACCATTTATTAAATAAAGAAATGGTTTTTAAGAGGCTTAAAAAGAGGCTTGATAAAATGAAAGAAAAGAAGATGGATCATCTAGTACTTGGTTGTACCCATTTCAATTTCTTAAAAGAAGACTTGCAAAATATTTTAGGAAGCTCTATCACTATTTATGATTCTTCAGAAGCTTTTGTAGATCATCTTCATAAAGCTTTAAGTAGTAATAACCTGCTTAGAGAAATAAGTGTCACTAATCCAGAAATAAAGATCTTCACTAGCGGAGACACAAAATCTATGGAACGTTTTATTTCATCTTTTGTAATAAATGTAAATACTTATTCCATTTTTTCTGAGAGCTTGATTGCAAGTAAAGTGTAGTCATCCCAGGTGTTATGGTTTTTTGCGTAAGCAAATACTTCTTTTAGTATCTCATCTGTTATCTCGGTAGCATTTCTATCTGAGTATCTCAAAAATGCTTCTTTCAAATTCTCCAAGCCATAGCGCGCTTTTACCCCTTTCTTTTTAGCTTCGGTAATTCCATCGGTATAGAGCAAAATGCTATCTCCAGGATTATACTTAAACTTAATTTCATCAATATGCTCCTCGAACTTCTTATTTCTTAGTATACCCAAGCTAATTCCATCTCCATCATGCATTCTCAAAACCTTCTCTTTAGAATCGTAAAAAATACCTGGAAGATGCCCTGCCCTAGCATAGGTTATTTCTCTTTTTTTGGGATTGATGAGATAATAAGAAGCAGTGACGAAAATGTTTTTTTCTAAACATTCACTTATTGCCAGATTTGCCTGTACTAAAAATGCTTTAGGCGATAAGTTATTAGAATGTACAATCCCTCTAAAAACACCTTTCAATTGAGCCAAATAAAAAGCTGCTGAAAGACCATGCCCAGCCACATCTGCTAGCATTATCGCATAGCTACCATCATCTCTTTTGTAGTAGTCATAAAAATCACCACCTACCTCTGACGCTGGCTCCGATGCCGCACTCACCTGAATCCCATTGGTGAACTCATGCTTTCGGGGAAGTAATCTATCGTGTATGTTTTTAGCAATTTGAATTTCATTTTTAAGTCGCTCATTCTCTACAGCTTTTGAAAGTAGTTTAAAGTTTTGAAGTGCCATACCAGCCTGTGAAATATAGGTATTGACAGCGGATACCATCAAGCCACTAAATGAATTATGTAGCCTCTTCAAAAGAACTAAGTGTCCAATAACATCTTTTCCTACAGTAACAGGAGCAACTGCTACAGCATTAAACTTATAAGCGGAAGGCCTTGAGAAATAATCCATGAAATTATACCGCTTAATCTCCGATGTATCAAAGTTGAGCTTTGGACTCCACTTATCAATAGAACCTCTAGAGATATTTTTATTTAGTAAAACTCTGTCTTTTTTAACCTCTAGCCAAGCCGCATCTGCCTTTGTTACATCAATGGTATTATCCAATAGTATCTGGTAAACCTCTCGTTTATTTTTTCCCTCAATAAGTGAATCTGTCAGCCTTTCAAAAATTGCTATTTCTTTAAACTTCTTTTCGAACTCAGAAGAAGTAGGAAGGTTAAATAGGGTTACTAAAAAAGATACTAAAGCATAGATTATTACAAAACTTACCAAAACAGATGAGAATACACTTTTCGAGATTTCATCTACTACCAGTGGATCATGAGAAAAATAAGAAGTTATGCTAGCAAAAAAATATGCCAGACAAAAGAATATTACTAATAACTGAAAGATTGCTACTAGCTTTTGATTAAAATTAAAAGTAGTAATCCATTTCACATTTAAAGAAAGTGGTATTACTACTATCATTAATACTATATAGGGGATATTAAAAAAGATGTCAATTACCCCTATTCTAACAAAATGACTTATCAGTGCTACAAAGAGGGAGATCTCAAAAAATCCCCATAGGTAATGTATCCAAATTTTCTTTTCGTGTAAGATCATTATGCGCCAGGCACTAAAAGCTCTTAGTAAAAACAAAGAAAATAATCCAAATTCTATGTAAAAGAAAAAGGTATGAACAAGTGTATCGTCCAGAAGGATTTGCTCATCCATCAGCATTACCGTTACAGTTAGTAATCCTGAGAAAAATGTTGTCACTAAGGCAGAAATAAAAACCCTCCACAAAAGAATTTTGTAATCAAGCTCGTATTTTTTGGCCCAAGCTCTGGAATTAATATAAAGTGTAACTAGAAATACGTTTAGTGAAAGTCCTTTCAGAAAAAAAGAAAATGAAGGGTTAATAAAAACCACATCGATATGTTGTTGCTCAAGCAGTCCTAAAAAAAACAAAAAAGACCAGCTCAATGCAGCTAGATATGGCGCGCTTTTACCAATATATTTAGAAAAATTAATTTGCATTAACTTAGAATTACCTGTCCAGTAAATTCTTCCAACAGCTTGTATTTCAGTTATTTCTTGCAAGTTAATCAAGTTTTTTTATGTAAAGTAGATTAAAGTGTTAACATTTTTTTCTCAAACAAGACAATAACCTTTTTGATGTAATGCCGATATACTTTTAAGACAATTATTCTTTAAGAACTGCCGTTAAAAATGTTAATCCTAGCTTTTTTTCGAATATATTAATGCAAGATTTGCGTATAAAAAATGCATTTTCGTAGCTTTATTATTTAAGAAATATCGTTATTCCTACTAAACCTTGAGTCCCTTACATCTTTTAAAATATAAAAAACTGTTTTTTTTATTATGGTGTTTGGGGATAACCACGCTCCTCAAAGCTCAAACTTCTGAGGTCACTCAACTGCCTGATTCTGTCACTATTAAAGATATTTTCATAATTGGAAATAAGGTTACAATTGATAAAATTATTTTCAGAGAGTTAAGTTTTAGTAAGGGAGATAAAATCAAGACCAAAAACCTCAAGAAGTTCTTTGATACGGAGCTTAATAAAATTATAAATACGGATCTATTTCATAGGGAAGGTACAAGAATAGAGTTTCTATCCATACCACCTGACGGAATACTTGTGCAAGTTTTTGTTAACGAAAAATGGTATTTATGGCCTCTTCCTATATTAGAGATTGCTGACCGTAACTTTAATCAATGGTGGAATAATAGAAACAGGAGCTTAGACTGGATAAATTATGGCATGTTTTTCAAAAAAAGGAATTTTAGAGGTCGAAAAGAAACCTTGGTCTTACGCCTTCAGTCTGGCTTTACCAGAATGCTTCAGTTGAGGTATAATGTACCCTTTATCGATAAAAAACAAAGCCTAAGCCTTTCATTTAGAGCTGGTTATTCAGAGAGAAGGCGTGCAGACGCAATCATAGAGCAACATAAACCTGTTTCTGTTGGTAATAATGATAATGTTGTCTGGAGTAATTATAATGCAAGTGTAGAGCTAGGTAAAAGAATTGGTTTTTATAAATTTCACAAACTCAACGTTTTTTATAACTCTACTGAAATTAGTGATTCCATCTATTTTATTAACCCTGACTATTTCTATAATAATCAGAAGACAGAGCAATTCATAGGCTTTGAATATGCGTTCTTATACGATAAAAGAAACTTTATAACGTACCCTACAAGCGGAGAGTATTTTGCTCTAAATGTTAGTAAAATTGGCTTAGGTATTTATAATGATGTAAACTCTTTACTTATAGAATCTACCTTCGCTAAATATATAGAAGTCAGCAATTTTCTCTCTATTGAAGGTATATCCCAGGTAAGACTTGCCTATCCTTATCAACAATCTTATGCATTTTCTTTTGCTTTAGACAACGCTAGTCGATTAATAAGAGGGTATGATAACTATATAGTTCAGGGTCAACATTTGGGACTGCTAAAAACTACTTTAAGAGGGCTTGTATTGGATAAAGTAATAAATATAGATCCTGTAATGCCTATCAATCAGTTTGATAAAGTGCCTTTGAGGTGTTATTTGAAAGTTTTTTGTGATATTGGTTATGTAAAAGAAAAGTATCCTTTACCTGAAAACCAAAGACTCTCTAACACTCTTTTATCAGGATTTGGAGTAGGTATCGATATTGTTTCTTTCTACAACTCAGTCTTAAGGTTTGAATGGTCGTACAATATCCACGATAAGAGAATACCTATTCAACCTTTTTTCTATTTTTCTTCTAATTTGTAATAAAACTATTATGCATGCATAACATTTTTATGTAAATTACGATTAATTAGTATGCAAGCATAACATTTATACTCATATGGAAACAAAACCTTCTCAAAAAATCACAAAAGGAGCAGAATTCATCATTAAAGATGCCAAAGCAGAAGACATTTTCATTCCCGAAGAGTTTTCGGAAGAACAGCAAATGATGGAGCAGGCATGTCATGATTTTATGAATACAGAAATTTTTCCTCACGTAGAAAGAATTGAAAAGTTAGAAGAAGGTTTAATGCCTTCTATATTGAAAAAAGCTGGTGATCTTGGTTTACTAGGAGTAACTGCTCCCGAAGAATATGGTGGACTAAGCATGAATTTCAATACCTCTATGTTAATTACTAGTGCTCTTGGTCCTTCAGGGTCTTTTTCTACTACTTATGGGGCACACACAGGAATAGGAACCCTTCCTATTTTATACTATGGTACAAAAGAGCAAAAAGAGAAATACCTGCCAAAACTAATAAGTGGAGAGTGGCCTGCAGCCTATTGCCTAACAGAACCTGATGCTGGTTCTGATGCTAACTCGGGAAAGACAAAAGCTAAACTGTCAGAAGATGGTAAATACTATAGTATCACTGGGCAAAAGATGTGGATATCTAATGGTGGGTTTGCAGAGCTTTTTATTGTATTCGCTAAAATAGATGATGACGAAAATCTTACTGCTTTTATTGTAGAAAAATCATTTGAAGGAATTACCATGAATGATGAAGAGGAGAAAATGGGAATAAAAGGTTCTTCAACAAGGCAGGTCTTTTTTACCGATTGCAAAGTGCCTGTCGAAAATATGCTATACGAAAGAGGCAAAGGGTTTAAAATTGCAGTAAACGTGCTAAATATTGGGAGGATAAAGTTAGCGGCAGCTGTTCAGGGTGCTTCTAAAAACTTAATGGATACTGCTATCAATTATTCTAATGAAAGAAAACAGTTTGGAAAGTCAATCTCTTCTTTCGGAGCTATCCAGACTAAGCTTGCTAAAATGGCGGTAAAAAATTATGCCTTAGAGTCTGCAAATTATAGAGCAGGTAATGACATAGACAATGCCGTCCAAGAGCTTATTGAAAGTGGCATGTCTAAAGAAGAGGCGAAACTAAAAGGAGTAGAAGAGTTTGCCATTGAAAGTGCAATAATGAAAGTGCATGGCTCTGAAGTTTTGGACTTTACTGTTGATGAAGGAGTACAAATTTATGGTGGTATGGGTTATTCTGCTGATGCACCAATGGAAAGAGCATATAGAGATGCAAGAATTTCTCGAATTTATGAAGGGACGAATGAAATCAATAGAATGTTAGCGGTTGGTATGGTATTCAAAAGAGCAATGAAGGGTTCTATAGATGTCATGACTCCTGCGATGGAGGTGGCTAAAGAGTTAACCTCTATTCCTACACTTTCTAGCAGTAACGATTCTGACCTTTTTGATAAAGAAAAAGCTGTTTTGAAAAACCTCAAAAAAACGCTGCTTATGGTAGCTGGAAAAGCTGCTCAAAAATTTGGTGTCAACTTGAACGATGAGCAGGAAGTGCTTCTCAACCTAGCTGATATAATGATAGAAACATATGTGACTGAGTCTGTTTTGTTAAGGACGGAGAAGCTAGTTCTACTAAAAGGAGATGATTTTTGTAAAAATAGAATTAGTGCTGCCAAGCTTTATCTTGTTGACGCTGTTGAAAAGATCAGCTTAGCTGCTAAGGAGGCAATAAGCTATGTGGCTGAGGGTGATGAGCAAAAGGTTATGCTAATGGGGTTAAAGAGGTTTACAAAATATGAACTTCCTAATATCCATTTGATGAGAAGAGAGATTGCTCAAGAGATGATTTCCAATAATAAATATTGTTTCTAACTTATTTGTGGTTCTAAAGGGCTTTTTTTCATTTAAAGAAGCCCTTTTTCATTGGGCACCCTTCACAATGCTCGCCCTGGCGCGTCAAGTCTGTCTCCCACAATCCATTGCGGTCTTGCCGTTCGCCTCTTAACCTAGGGTGCTGTCATGCTCTAAAGCATTATTGATATTACTCGAAATCGCTCGCTGAAATTATTGATTCCTGCATTCCATTTATACCTTTGATGCTTAATTATTCTCATTAAAAATGGCTAACTACTACAGTTTAAAAGTAAAAGAAGTTATCAAGGAGACGGAAGATGCTATTTCCATACATTTCAAGCAGCCTCTATTTAAAAAAATAAAATATAAATCAGGGCAGTTTATCACCCTAATATTAACTATTGATGGAGAAGAAGTTAGAAGATCTTATTCATTATCTAGTACACCACAGCTAGATAGCTATCTTTCTGTTGCAGTAAAAAGAGTTGAAAACGGCAAGGTTTCAAATTACCTCAATGATGATCTAAAATCAGGTACATCGATAAGAATAATGGAGCCAATGGGTAATTTCATTTTTGAGCCAGATAAAAATCTATCTCGTAGTCTGGTCTTTTTCGCTGGAGGAAGTGGCATAACTCCAGTCTTATCTATGATAAAAAGTGCTCTGTTTTTTGAACCTCAAAGCAAGGTGTATTTAGCTTATTGCAACAGGAATAGCAATAGTATTATTTATCATAAACGGATACAAGAACTACAAGAGAAGTTTGGTGATAGATTTTTTGTTAAGCATTTCCTTAGTCAGGAAAATAATGGTTCTGTAAGTGGACGAATAAGCGAAGATGCAATTCAAAAGGTTATTGAAGATACTCAACCTGTAAATAATAAAGCTACCTACTATGTCTGTGGTCCGGAAGGCATGATGGAAAAAGTAATCAGAGAATTAGAGAATAATAATATTCCTGAAAATCAAATTAAAACGGAAAGTTTTTTTCAGTCTTTAGATACCACCGAAAATGAAACTATCGGTGTATCTGGTGATAAAAAGGTGAAAATACTATTAGATGGAAATGAGCATGAGATAGTTGTTTCATCGGGTAAAAGTATTTTAGATGCTGCTTTAGATGAAGGTTTAAACATGCCGTTTTCTTGTCAAAGTGGTCTGTGCACAGCCTGTAGAGCAAAAAAAATTACTGGAGAGATAAAAATGAGTGGTGGTGATGGACTATCAGACGAAGAAATAAAAGAAGGCTACGTACTCACTTGTGTAGGACACCCTTTAACGGATGATGTATCTATAGAACTCGAGTAATGCTATTCTTTCCAAAGAGTTCTTTATATATTTATAGTATTACAAGTTTAAATTGTTCCTATTCTTAAATATGAAACAGACCATGTCTGATTTAAAATTGAGGTACACACAAAGCAACGATTAAGATATGTATCAAACAAACTAGGCAGGTCACAAACTTTAAACGCATGAAAAAAAGAGAATTTCTAAAAGTAGCTTCTACTATAACCGCAGGTACTATTATAAGTCCTATTGCTGCATGTAATACTGCTACAAAAGAAGAAGATGAAATAACTAAGTTCATACTTCCTGACTTACCGTATGCATATGATGCCCTTGAACCTTTTATTGATAAAACTACGATGCAAATTCATCACTCCAAGCATCATGCTGGTTATGTTAAAAAATTGAATGCCGCAAAAAAAGGAACAAAGTATGACTCCATGAAACTGGATGAGTTGATTGCAAATGTATCCAATAAAGATACTGGCGTTCGAAATAATGGTGGCGGACACTTTAATCATTCTTTATTTTGGGAAATTTTAACTCCTTCTTCTGAAGTATCGCTAATGGGCAAACTTTTGGATGCAATTAATGGTCAGTTCGATTCTTTTGATAGGTTTAAAGATCTATTCTTCGATGCTGCTAAAGGTAGATTTGGCTCTGGCTGGGCATGGTTGTGCATCGGTGAAACTGGACTTTTTATTTCCTCTACTCCAAATCAAGATAATCCACTGATGAAAAAAATAGTAAAAGAAAATGGAACTCCTATTTTGGGGATTGATGTGTGGGAGCATGCTTATTATTTGAACTACCAAAACAGAAGAGGAGATTATATCAATAACTTTTTCAATATTATAAATTGGGAGGAAGTAGCTAAACGATTTGAGAAGTACAGTTAATATTATTTTAACCTTTACCTGATTTAAAGTTTATTATGCTTTTCTCGAATATCCCAGGGCATTCGTCTTTAAAAAATGTTTTAGAAGCTTCTATCGAAAGTGATCATTTTGCTCATGCTCAGTTATTTACTGGAGGAGAAGGTTCAGCTAATCTTGCATTTGCATTAGCTTATGCTATTCATGCGAACTCTCCTAAAACTTCCGATGGAGAAATAGATCTTGACGTTGGTGTCACGAGACAGTTATTAAAACTAACCCACCCCGACTTGCACTTTGTATTCCCAACTGCTACAAATAAGGCGAATACTAAAAGAAGTGATGCTTTAAGCAATAATTATATAAAAGAATGGAGAGACTTTGCTTTATCCAATCCTTATGGGAACTTGTATGATTGGTCTGTTTTTTTTGGTGCAGAGGATAAGCAGTGTATGATTCCAAAAGAAGAAAGCAAACATATCATTAAGACTTTAAGCATAAAGCCTTTTCAGCTTCCTTTTAAAACGCTTATTATTTGGCTGCCTGAATATATGCAAGCCGCTGCTGCAAACGCGATTTTGAAAATTCTTGAGGAACCTTCTCCTCAAACTTTATTTTTATTGGTTACTAATAATATTGATCAACTGCTACCAACTATTGTTTCAAGGACGCAAATTGTTTCTGTTCCTCCATTCCAAGAAGATGATGTTGTATCCTACCTTAAAAGTATTGGTACTGAAGAAAATGAAGCTGCACAGGTCGCTTCTGTATCTAATGGTAGCTTGCGCGTTGCTGTCAATTTATTAGGAAAAACGGAGAATAACCACAGTGTTTTTTTCCAAAAATGGATGAGAATGTGCTATGCTGATGACTTTACCAGTTTAGTTTTTATTACTGACGACTATCATAAGTTTGGAAAAGAAGAACAAAAAACGTTTTTGCTTTATGCAATTAGTACGTTAAGAAATGTAATGCTTTTTAAGTCTTTAGGTGATAAAAGCATCATTCCAAATCTAAAGGATGATGCTTTTATTAAAAATTTTTCTTCTACTCTATCTATTGACTCTATCATTAGCTCGATAGGTGAGATTGAAAAAACTTTAGCTTATATTTCAAGGAATGCTAATCCTAAAATCTGTTTTTTAAATTTATCTATTGAGCTAAGCAGTATCATGAAGCTGTCGGCAAGCTTAGTTTAGTAGCAGTGCTACTAAACCTTTTGCTCTGTTTTCTTTCTCTCTGGTCTTGGCAGTAGCTCTTTTCTAGAAAGTCTAAATTTACCTGTCTTTTTATCTATTTCTGTGAGTTTTACTTTTACTTCTTCTCCTTCCGCTAAAACTCCATCCATGTTTTCAAGTCTTTCCCAGGTTATTTCAGAGATATGTAGTAGCCCCTCTTTTCCTTTCATAAATTCTACGAAAGCTCCAAATGATGTTATTGACTTTACTTTTCCATTATAGACTTTCCCTACTTCTGGAACAGCGATGATTTCTTTTACTGCTTTCAATGCTTGCTCAGCTCCATTTTTTTCAGAAGAAAAGATGTTTACTATTCCAAATTCCTCACTTTCCTCAACAATTATAGTTGAGTTGGTGGTTTTTTGCATTTCCTGAATCACTTTTCCTCCAGGTCCTATGATAGCCCCAATCATTTCTTTTGGAATATTTATTTTTAGAGACCTCGGTGTATGTTCTTTGTAGTCTTCTCTTGGTGAAGAAATTGCTTCACTCATTTTATCTAATATATGCATTCTTCCCTTTTTTGCCTGCTGAAGGGCATCTGATAAAACATCATACGACAAGCCATCTACTTTGATATCCATTTGGCAGGCTGTGATCCCTTTTTCTGTACCTGTTACTTTGAAGTCCATATCTCCTAGATGATCTTCATCACCAAGAATATCAGAAAGAACAGCATATTTACCTGTTTCAGGATCTGATATCATCCCCATAGCAATCCCTGATACTGGATTGGATATTTTCACTCCAGCATCCATTAGTGCTAACGCACCAGCACAAACAGTTGCCATAGAAGAGGATCCATTAGACTCTAGTATATCTGATACTATACGGATCGTATATGGATTGTCTTCTTCTTTAGGTAGAACTTTAGATATTGCTCTGTGTGCCAAGTTTCCATGTCCTACTTCTCTCCTACCCGGTCCTCTATTTGGTTTTACTTCTCCAGTTGAAAAGCCTGGAAAGTTGTAGTGCAAGATAAATTTACTAGACCCTTGGTACATTGCTCCATCTATCATCTGCTCGTCTAGTTTTGTACCCAGCGTTACTGTTGTCAATGACTGCGTTTCACCTCTGGTGAATAGTGCACAGCCGTGTGCAGAAGGCAATAAGTTTACTTCTGCTACTATGTCTCTTACTTCGTCTAGCTGCCTTCCATCTAGTCGTATTTTTTCATCTAATACTAGGTTTCTAGCTGCTTTTTTCTCCGCACTGCTCAAGTATTTTTTTATTAGTCTTAAATTCTCTTCGTCCTCTTCAGTAAGGGATTCTAAGTATTCGTTTTTAACTACTCCAAAAGCTTCTTTTCTCTCTTTTTTATCTTTGATAGACTTCTTTGCTACAGAATATAGTTTGTCATATACTGCATCAAATACTTGCTTCTCTAACTCTTCGTTTGCATTTATTTCAGGCAACTCTCTTTTTTCTGTCGCACCAGCTTTCTGCATGAGCTCTTCCTGCGCTTTGCAATGTAGTTTGATTTCTTCATGAGCCACTTTTATTGCTTCTAGCATTTCATCTTCGCTTACTTCGTTCATCGCCCCTTCTACCATCAGAATGTTATCTTTTGTAGCTGCAACTATTAAGTCTAGAGAAGACTCTTCTATTGCATCAGGAGCTGGATTTATTTTATACTCTCCGTTTTGTTTTACAACTCTAACTTCTGATATGGGTCCCCCAAATGGTATATCGGATACTGCTAAAGCAGATGAAGCTGCTAATGCTGCAAGGGCATCTGGCTGTGCATCGTTATCTGCAGATATTAGGTATATGTTTATTTGTGTTTCACATCTATAGCTATCTGGGAATAATGGACGTATAGCCCTATCTACCAATCTAGATGTAAGAACTTCTTTATCGCTTAGTTTACCTTCTCTTTTTAAGAATCCTCCAGGTATCTTTCCTGCTGAAGCAAATTTTTCTTGGTAGTCTACTGAAAGAGGGAAAAAGTCTATTCCTTCTTTGGCTTCTTTTGTTGAAACTACTGTTGCTAACAACATTGTCTTTCCCATTTGCAATACGACAGCACCATCGGCCTGCCTTGCCATCTTGCCTGTTTCTAAAGTGATCTCTCTTCCATCTGAGAGTTTAATCACTTGCTTTGTTATTTTAAACATTTTATTTTATTCTTTTTAAAAACAAAAAGGGAAGCCAATGCTCCCCTATTAAAAATTTTACTATGATTTTATTTCTGAAATACGAATTTTCTCCAACAACTCCTAATTATTTTCTTATTCCCAACTCTTTTATAATACTTCTGTAACGCTCAATATCTTTATTACTTAAGTAGTTAAGAAGTCTTCTTCTTTTTCCAACAAGCTTCAATAAACCCCTTCTTGTATTATGATCTTTTTTATTGTTCTTTAAGTGCTCTGTCAAATGGTTGATCCTGTGAGTAAATAATGCTATTTGTGACTCTGAAGATCCAGTATCTTTAGTTTCTTTCTTAAAACCATGCTTCTCAAATAGCTCCTGCTTCTTTTCTTTACTTAAATACATTCTTTTATTTTCTCATTTTTATCAAGATGCAAAATTAGAATAACTTGTATTAATTTCCAATTTCTACTTTTTATAAATTTAGGATAAAAATATAAGACCTACTAAAAGATCACGTTAAAAAGCATTCTTAAAAAGCAATCCATTATCTTATTAGCCAAATTAGGGCATTATATCAAGTATGACCTGCACCCTAGGGAAAGAGGCTATGCCAAAGACCGATATGATTTGTGGGTTTGCTCTGGCTTTGGCAGCCGGGACGAGCTTTGCGAAAGGGTGCCCTATTTTGTTTTCTCTTCTATTTTAATTTTTGCTAGCTTTTTAAGGTTAAGTAATTCCATGCTGGTAAGAACTCTCCATTTACCTCGAGGCAATTTATGTTTTGTCAAGCCTGCAAAGACTACTCTATCTAGCTTGATTATTTCATAGCCCATTGACTCAAATATTCTTCGCACCACTCTATTTTTACCCGAATGCAACTCTATTCCAAACTCTGTTCTTTCCTCATTTAGGATGTTAAATCCGTCAATTTCTATCTCACCATCTTCTAAAGTGATCTTATTGTGTATAATCTTTTCGTAGTCTTGCTGTGATAATGGCTTATTTACCTCTATATGATATATTTTTTGCACTTTGCCAGAAGGGTGTAACAGTTTCGTCGTAAGGATACCATCATTTGTGAGCAGCAAAAGCCCAGTGGTATTTCTATCCAACCTTCCTACGGGATAAACTCTTTCTTCTCCCGTATTATTCATCAAATCCATGACTGTTTTTCTCTCTTTTGGATCGCTAACGGATGTGATGTATCCTTTTGGTTTGTTCAATAAAAAGTAAACTGATTTTTCTTTGGAGAGCTTTTTCCCCTTGTAGGCTACTTTATCAGTAGGTTTAACTTTTACTCCAAGCTCTTTTACCACTTTTCCATTCACAGAAATCTTACCTTCTTGTATGAGTTTGTCAGCATCTCTTCTAGAGCATACTCCTGCATTTGCGATAAACTTGTTCAGTCGGATTTCTTCTATTTCAAGTTCGCTTTTTGTTCTCTTTTTTGAATTATTTTCTTTTCTTTTACTCAAATTGATTGGCGTTTATGCAAAAATAAGAATTGTAAAGTAGTACGCTATCTTTTTACTGCAGATTGTGTTTTTAGCATTAATAAAAAATATTACTTTTTATCTGGCTTCATCTATTGTAGCTTTTTTGCTGTTGGTATTGGTTTCTTTTTGGGCAAAAACAGATTATGAGGGGTCTAAAAAAAAGCAATGGGATAATTTTTTTCGTGATATTTCTCCTGTTTCTGTTTTAGATAAAGGGAATACTTCTCTTCTCAAGTATCGTCGATGGGACGTTTGGGAAACAGATCAAAAGATTGTGTCTATCAAATTTCCATCTTTTGGTTACTCTAAAACGTTAGACAGGCATGTTTTATCTAGTGTTGCTATTGCTTTTTCTAATACGTTTATTTTATGTTTTCTCTCTATTTTGAGTGCTTTCGTTTTTGGCTTGTTACTAGGCTTTCTGAAGGTCTTTGTTTTTGGTCATTCTCTTAATTCGTTTCTAGACTTCTTTATATTAAACATCAAGTCTTTACCAAGCTATGTTATTGCTATTTTGTATGTATTTGTGGTTAGTTATGTATTGGTAGAGTGGGTTGAACTTCCGTTTAAGGGATCACTGTTTTCTATTTATGATAGTTCAAATATTAGTGTTTCTAGCTTATTGTTTCCTCTTATAATAATAAGTTTGAGACCTGCGATGATAGTTGCGAATCAAGTTCAGTTTATCATTGAAAAAACCCGTAAGGAAAAGTATGTTTATGGAGCTATTGCCAGGGGTTTACCCTTCAAGCTACTTTTAAAAAATTACTTTTTTAAAAATGTATTACCTGAGGTTTTAAATAGTTTTCCTGCCTGGATATCCACTATTCTGTTAAGTCAGATTATCATAGAAAATATTTTTGCTTTTGAAGGCTTAGGATACACTATTATAATTGCTATAAAAAATCATGACATTCCATTGTTTTTCAGTTCTTCTTTTGGAGTGACGATTATTCTGGTATTCTTTAATCTTATTAATAAAGTAGTGGTTTTATGGGTAGACCCTCTTAAAAGATTGCCTTTTCAAGAAAAGAAGGGTTTGCTTCTTTAGAAGCTATAAAAGTTTACCCGAATAATTCGGGACTTATTTTTAATGAAGCAGGTAAATCTCTGATTACAAAGTAATTGATTATGCAAGGCTTAAGCTAACTGATCCCCAAATTTGGAGGATAAAACATTGTATATTTAAAATACAAATACATAATAATCAATTACTTGACCTGCTAAGCGGTCTATGCAGGTTTAACTCTTAGACTGTTATTCTTCCAATCCTAACCTTTCTTCTAGTATTTTCTCAGCTTGACAATGTGCATTATCTATATCAAAAATTATTTTAGGGTAATTTCTTTAGTCAGATCAACTAATTTTGTTCTTTAACCTGTGAAAAAATGAAAAATAAAAAATTAAATCCTGAAAGTTTGATGATGTCATACGGATATGACCCGCATCTTTCAGAAGGAGCAATAAAATGTCCCATTTTTCAAACATCTACGTTTGTTTTTAAAACAGCGGAAGAAGGCAAAGCTTTTTTTGAAGTTGCCTATGGCCTCAGAGAAAAAGGCGAAAATGAAGAGTTAGGGTTAATCTATAGCCGACTTAATAACCCCGATCTTGAAATATTAGAAGACCGCCTTACTCTGTGGGATGATGCTGAGGCTTGTGCTGTTTTTGAAAGCGGAATGTCTGCTATCACCACCTGTCTTTTAGAGTTTTTGAAACCTGGAGATTTACTTCTATATAGTAATCCTTTATATGGAGGCACTGATCATTTTATTACCTCTTTTTTGCCTAGTTACGGGATTCACACTTTAGGGTTTGACCCTTCTAAAAGTAAAGAAGAAATTATTGATTTGATAGAGTCATCAGGGATGAAAGATAAACTTTCGTTAATCTATATTGAAACCCCAGCTAATCCTACAAATGACTTGATCGATATTACTGCCTGTTCTGAAATTGCAAAGCAGTTTTCTTCTGATGAAAAGAAGGTTTATTTAACTGTTGACAACACCTATTTAGGTCCTCTTTGGCAACATCCATTAAAGCATGGCGCTGACCTGGTAGTTTACTCAGCTACTAAGTATATTGGTGGACATAGTGATGTAATAGCTGGTTCTTGCTTAGGCTCCAATGAGCTTATAGGAAGGGTAAAAACTTTGAGAACATTTATGGGAAATATGGCAGGCCCATGGACAGGATGGCTATTGATGAGAAGCCTTGAAACTCTTAAAGTTCGTATGGAACAACAGGCTAAAAATGCATTTGCCGTTGCTGAATTCTTAAAAACTCATCCAAAAGTAGAAAGTGTTTATTACCTGGGATACCTTGAAGATGAAAATCAGAAAGCAATTTTCGATAAGCAGTGCCTTTCTCCTGGGGCTATGCTTTCTTTTGATGTTAAAGGTGGTGAAAAAGAAGCTTTTTCTTTTTTGAATAATTTGAAGATAATGAAGTTGGCAGTAAGTCTTGGTAGTACTGAATCTCTAGCTCAGCACCCTGCTTCTATGACCCATGCTGGTGTTAATCCAGAGTTAAAAAGCAGCTTAAATATATCGGATAAGATGATTCGACTTTCTATTGGAGTAGAAAATGCAGATGACCTCATCTGGGATATTGACCAAGCTCTTTCTGTTTAAGATTGGTGAATAAAACCTTCTAGAAACAAAAAACCCTTTCAAACTAAAATTTGAAAGGGTTTTTTATAAACTAAATTATTCTAAAGTTCTTAGAAGAATATTGAGAAACCTATTTCAGCTATAAATGCATCTTCAAAATTGTCATTCATAGATAAGTTATATCTTAATGAAGGCTCCAAACTAACCATATCTCCCATGAAGAAAGCATAACCGCCAGAAATTCCAACATACGATGGATTTTCGTCTGCATCTTCAATAGAAGTTCCAGAAAAATCTAACTGTACAGGAATCATGTTAATGATATAATACTTTGCACCTATTCCATAAGAGAATGTGCTAGTAGTTACACTTTCTCCTAAGACATCTAGCTTTGTACTTCCATATCCTAAACCTGCTTTAATTGCTAGATTATCTTTTACAAAATAACCAACTTCTCCACCTAAATTCCAATTAGTATTACCATCTACAGAAGAAAACATAAACCCAGTACCACCAGTAGTGCTTCCCATAGTTGCCATAGTTTCTACCATGAAGTTACCTTGCTTTGTTTGCTCTGACTGAGCGAATACACTAGATGTTAAACCAAATGCCGCGATTAACAAAAAAATTACTTTCTTAATTTGCATAATTTTACTTATTTAATGTTTGAGCCGCAATTTTAGAACTTAAATTTATAACTTCCAATAGCTGATGTGTAAAATTTTTCACTTTGTTGTATTTTTTGTTATTCTTTCTATTGGCATTTATGGTCAAGAAAGGGCTTCTTTGGACAGCCTTTGGGATGAACTTCAGCTAGCTAGTAATGTAGAAGAAAGAAATGAGATCTACCTGTCTTTATCAGATTATTACAAAAAAGCGTTTGCAGCAGACTCGCTTTTTTACTATGCTTCTAAGGTTTTAGAGTCTGGTGATATCTTGAAAAAAGCAGAAGCAAATAATTATATTGGAATTTCTTATTTGTTTAAAAATCAGAGTAATAAAAGCATACCTTTTTTTATTACGTCTAGAGAGCTATTCCGTAGTAATAAAAAAAAGACTTTAAAGCCAATTAATAACCTTTATCTAGCTTATAGTTTATTAGCAAATTTTGACTCTGCACTATTTTATTCTAAAGAACAACTACTAATTGCAGAGCAGATTAATGATAGCCATGAGCTCTTTGATGCCTTTAACAACCTTGGCTCTGTTTATTATTATAAAAATAGCTATGCCGATGCTATAGAAAGCTATCAAAAAGCCCTTACTTATGCACAAAAAACAGGTGACAATATTAAGGAAGCGGATGCTTTAGGAAATATTGGCATTGTATATAGTGACGTTGGTTTATTAGAAAAGTCTATTAAGTTTTCTCTCAAATCTGCTTTTATCTTTCAGAAAAAGAATCAAAAAAGAAAGCTAGCTACTGTCTATAATAATGTAGGGACGCTCTTTTTTGATTTAGGCAATCTAACTGAGGCAGAAAAGTATTATTTAAAAGCGCTTGAAATTGAAGAAGCACTGCCTCTTAGAATGGAGTATGCTACTGTTTTGATGAATCTAGGGTTGGTATATGGTAATAAAAATGACTCCATCAATAACAAAATTTATTTACTTAAAGCTGAAAAAATTGCCGAAAAAATTGAGTATATCTCTATACTCCCTATAATTGATACTAACCTTGGCAATCATCACCTCAATTTCACAAAGGATCTAGACTCGGCAGTTTATTACTATGATAAATCTTTTGAGTTGAATAATAAGTTAGGTCAACCTCAAAATGCTCTAACTGCTTTGATTAACAAATGTACTGCCCTAATAAGAAGCCGTAATATTAATGATTTAGAAAACACTCTCTTAAAAGCTGAGGAGCTAGCAGAAAGCATTAACTTACTTGTGAACTTTAAAACTCTAGCCCAAGCCTGGTCAAAATATTATGAACTAAAAGGGGATTATAAACAGGCTTATAAGCACTATGTTGCATATAAAGTGTTTGCTGATTCTTTGATTAATGAAGAAAAACTCAATACTATTGGAAGGATTGAAGGTAAATACCAGCTACAAATTGAGCTGGATGAGAAAAAGAGAATAGAAGAAGAAAAAGCCAGAAAACTGCAAGAAGAAATAAACAGAAATAGAAGTTTCCAAATTAGAATGATTGGAATAGGTATTTTAGTTATTTTTCTCGCTTTGGTATCTCTACGACTAATTAATATTTCTGAAAAGGCTGCAAGGGTTATAGTTCTGGTTTTCTCTCTTTTATTGTTTGAGTTTCTACTTGTCACTTTTGACAGTTATATAGAAAATGCCTCGCAAAACTCTGTTACTATCAAACTTGCACTCAACTCTTTAATCGCTTTTACTATACTTCCAATTAATAGAGTCTTCGAAAAAGGTATGAAAAGGGTGATTACTTCAAGAAGGTAGTTTTCGGCGTCTCCTTTAGACTTCTATTTTTTATTTTTGGATAGCTAATAAAGTGTTTTGTTACCGGTTTAGTAAATGCTTTAATATTAGGCAGATCAGAAATTTCAGTCATTTTTTTCAAAGATCCATCTTTGGTTTTGATTAAAATATCTTCATCGTAATCGTAAACAGTACTGCTTACAGTGCCGTATGAAAGGAAATAGTCTGCATCTGCAGATTTTATTTTATAATTACTCACAAGAGAAGATTGTATTTTACTGATTTCATCTTCACTAAAGGAATAATCACTTATTTTGGTTGAGAACAACCTTCTATCTATAAGCATTTTACATAAAGCACTTAAAACTTTATCTCCTGATTCCGCCCATATTTTTATGCAAGACCATAAGTCAAAGTCATCTACTAGTGTAAAGTGAGTTAGACTATCTGCATTTTTAAGAAAGTCTTTACCACTCTCTTTCAAAAGAGAAAGTACACTTTTATTGCAAGGGATAGCATTTTCGCTGTTCATCAAGCTTTTAACTCTACGTATAATCTTGGAGAGCATTTGTTCTAATCCAATGTTTGTCTTGTGCATGTAAACTTGCCAATGCATCAGTCTTCTTGCAATTAGAAAGTTTTCTGCACTGTAAATTCCTTTCTCTTCTAAAACAATTTTTTCATCTACAACATTAAACATCTGGATGATCCTTGCTGCACCAATTTTCCCTTCTGCAACACCTGTATAGAAACAGTCTCTTTGAAGATAATCAAGCCTATCTACATCCAATTGACTAGAAATGAGCTGATAAAAAAACTTTCTCGAATAACGGTTTTCAAAAATTTCTATGGCAAGATCAAGTTTACCATCAAACTCTTTATTAAGCAATTTAAGAAGTGCTAAGCTTATATCTTCATGCCTAACTCCTTTGACAAGCTTTCCTTCTAAAGCATGTGAAAATGGGCTGTGACCAATATCATGTAAAAGAACGGCTATAAGAGCGGCTTCGCATTCTGTATCTGAGATTGGATGCCCTTTTGAGCGTAAAGATGAGAGGCATAGTTGCATCAAATGCATAGCACCTAATGCATGATGAAACCTAGTATGTGTTGCACCAGGGTAAATTAACGATGCAAGACCTAGTTGGTTTATTCTTCGAAGTCTTTGAAAGAAAGGGTGATCAACAATTTTGAGTATTAGAGGAGTCGGTATGGTTATAAACCCATATACAGGATCATTTATTATTTTCCTTCTTTTATTTTCCTTCTGCATATGTCAAAAATAAACGGAATCCATGAGACAATTGCTAATGAGATGATGAGCTAATATAATAGCGGGGGCAATATGCCAAGTAAGCTGTTCTCTACAATTACCTTTCCCATACATTGCATGTCTCACAGGAAGCAAACATCTGATTATCAGAAGTCATAAACATCTTTTTTTTAGTTGGTTAAACTGGCATCTTATAAATACTCTAAGCTGATCAGCTTTAGGCTAATTATGTCAACTCTTCTTGTGGTTTTTTGAAGAAAATTAGCTTTCCTGTTTTATAGGCAATTTCATCCCAAGAGTCAATTTCTAGCTCTAGCATAACTATTCCAGCTGGTGGAATTCCATTAACAGAAATATTAGATAGTCTATCAACTAACTGAGTTAAAGTGGGGTTGTGGCCAACTAGAACTAATGATTTGACTTTGCTCTCTGTTTTACCAACAATATCAACGATTTTTCCTAGGTCTGCATCGTAGATTTCTTTATCAAAATCGACGATTTCATTTCTGATAAATTTGGAAATAGCATTTGCTGTACTCTTTGCTCTAATAGCAGAAGAAGAGATAAATAAGTCTGGTTTTGGACAATAATGAGACATAACTTTGCCAGCCCAATTGGCGTCTTCTTTCCCTTTACTTGTTAGCTCTCTGTCAAAGTCAAGGTTCGTTTTGCTTCCCCATTCCGTTTCTGCATGCCTTATGATAAAGAGAGTCTTCAAAATAGGTTATGGGTTAATTGAAAAGCAGTAACTCGTAAACTTACTCAATAACTTTATCGTCTTTTCTTCTTCTTCCAACATTCCCATATGCCCAACATCTTCAAAAATATTTACCCAGGATTCCTTGGGCAGAATAATCTCTTTGAGACTCTGCTCCAAAGGAATAGAACTATCTTCTTTGCCTACTAAAAATAAGACTGGTATCTCTAAGGTTTTAAGCGCATTGGAACGGTCAGGTCTTTGAGCCATTGCCTTCATCGTATCTACAAATGCTGTTCTGCTAGTTTTTGATGCTACTCTCAAAAACTGTTCTATTTTGGCAGGCACTTTTTTTCTTGATGAAACAGAAAATAGATTATTAAAAGTAGATCGAGCATATTTTTCTACACTATTGGATTCTACAAACTCAATAGCTTCTGATCGGGAAGTCTTTTTTTCTGGGTTATCTTCAAAAGTTGTAGAGTGAATAAGTGCTAAGCCTTTCAGGTTTTCTGTATATTTTTCTGCATACGCTATGCTTACATACCCACCTAAAGAATGTCCTGCAAGAATGAAGTTATTAATATTAAGGTAGGACAAAGTAGCGTGAAGCCTTTCTGCAAACCATTCCATAGAGGCGGTTTGAGAAATTCTCTTACTTTCTCCAAACCCAGGCAAATCCACAGTTATTACCCGAAAAGAATCTTTCAACGCCTCAAGAATATCTTTCCAAATAGTTTTGTCTTCACAAAAACCATGCACCAGCACAATGCAATTTCCTTTCCCAAAATCTCTATAGGATAAAATCTCTGAGTTTGGCATTACTAAAGTTATATAAAGTTTGGCAAATCCAGCTTTCTAGCAATTCTGTAAGCAGCATTAACTTGCCCTACGTGGCTATAAATTTGAGGAAAGTTTCCCCACTGATCTCCAGAAATAGGATCAACATCCTCACTCAAGAGTCCAAGGTGATTGCTAAACTGATTCAACTTATCAAAAGCTTCCACAGCTTCCTCTACTCTGCCTACACAAGCTAAAGCTTCTACATACCAATACGCACAAATCAAAAAAGTGGTTTTAGGTTTACCAAAATCATCGGAATGTTTATATCTAAAAAATAAGCAATGATCTGTTTTAAGCTCTGCTTCCAGCCCTGCTAAATGTTTCTTTGCAGCTTCTGAGTTTGGGTCAAGGTAATTCATTGTAATCAGTTGCAAGCAGCTTGCATCTACTTGATCTGAACCTTGCGCTTGCATATATATTCCACTTTTATTTTTGCAGGACTCTAGAAGAACTCCCGCTTCATTTTTTAGCTTTAGTGCTTTTTTTGCCAAATCAGAGTCTTTAAAAAATTCTGCAATTTTATATGCCGCAGAGCTTCCTGCCCAGTGAAATAGCAGTGTATAGGTATGAAGTTGAGCCCTATTTCTAAACTCCCAAATCCCAGCATCCAACTCTTGCATGGTTTCCTCTATTTTTTTTAAGGAGTGTTCTACCAGCCTTTTGGAATAGACTCTTTGTTTATTTGTAAATCTTTTGTCATTGTATAATGGCAGAAGAGAAGTAAGAACTTGTCCGTAGACATCATTTTGAATATGGGTATATGCATCATTACCAACTCTTACTGGTTTATTTCCCATGTATCCACTAAGATGATCCAGCTCTTTTTCATGTATCTTCTTCTCAGTATTTATCTTATAAAGAGGCTGAAAACGGTCTTTCTCTTGCCTGGTAGCATTTTCTATAAAATGGAAATACCCTTCTAATTCCTCAAAGTGACCAATATTGTTAAGTGCTGTGAGGGTGTAATAGGTATCTCGCATCCAACAATATCTATAGTCCCAGTTTCTGGTAGATTGGTCAAATTCTGGTAAACTTGTACTTCCTGCTGCTATTATGGCTCCCGTATCCTCGTATTGATGGATTTTTAGAACCAATGCAGATCGTATAATTTTATCTTGAGCAAATGTTCCTATGCTTGTAGACTTTATCCATGTTTTCCAGTATTCCTTTGTTTTTCTTAAGAAAACCTCTGCTGTATTCTCTATGGTAGACTCTAAAGGAACACCATAGGTTAAAAAGAGGTATTTGGTCTCATTTAGAACAAAAGAAGACTCATTCAAAATGTAGTTTAATGGAATATTAGCCGTAAGGCGAAGTTGTTGTTCAAAGCCCAAGTATCGGATGTGGTTACTTCCTAATGCTGGTTCAGGGATCATTTTTCCATAATCCCCTACAGGATTGCAGCTAACCTTAATACTTGGAGTACCTTCCAAAGGTTCTATTTTTCTCACAAGCATCAAAGGCTTGTAGTATCTTTCGTGCTGATAAAACCTTGGAGCAAAATCAGTAACTCTGAACTTTCCATCGCTGCTCTCAAAGTCTGTGCATAAAATATTTGTATTATCTATGTAATGCTGAGAAGACGAAAAGTTTTCAGATTCTGGTTTTATATAGAAGTGACCTCCTTTTTTCTTATCAAGCATTCCCCCAAAAACAAAACTACTGTCAAACCTAGGCCAGCATAGCCATTGTATATTAGCTTGAGTATCAACGTATGCCAAATAAGCACAGTTGCCTACGAGTCCATAGTTATAGGAATGCTTTGCCATATGGATTACTTTTTGGCTTTAGGCTTTTTTATTGCTGCTTTTTTTGTCGTTACTTTTTTCTCTCCTTCTTCTTTTTTTGCAGCAGCTTTCTTTTTTTCACCTTTCTTTTCCTCGTTCTTTTTATTTTTTTCTTCTTCTGGTTGGTTTAGCAACTCTGGGGATGTTTTAGAAATAATAGTATACCATTTGATCAACTTTTTAATATCTGAAGGGTAAACTCTATCTCTATCATAGTTGGGCAGTAAATCTTCTAAAAACTGAATTAGTGCTTTGTTGTCTTTTAGATCTATAGAAGAGACTTGATCTTTGAATTGTTTGTAAATTTTCCTAAAAATCTTGTCTAATGAAATTGAGTCATCTTCTTCACCCGTTATATAAATAGCAATTTCACTAAGCACAGAAAATGCCTGGTTAGCTGGCAAAGTAAAACGAACTAATCGATCTTCCATACTTTGTACTACAGCACGATTTTGGGTTCGCTTCAATACTATGAAAAGCCCTGGTTTTCCAGAGATTGCTAAAATGCTTTTAAAATCAATTGTTTTGCTAGACATTCTTATTATTTGAATAATTTATACGACTGCAATTATACTAAATGAGATTTGAGATTGTTAAGGCTATTATGAAGTTTAGTATTATTAATGTAGCATTACTATTCACCAATTTCATTAAAAATATCTTTAGATGAGAACTGTCCTTTTGCTTTTACAAAATCAATTATTTGTTGTTTTCTACTATCTATCACTTGTTATATTTAAGCTCACAAAGTTACTGCTTTAAGCTCATAATCCAGTCGCATTTGAGCTATATATTATCTCGAGATGAGCTACAAAGGTCAATGAATAAGGAAAGTTTTTTAAAGTATTATTCGACTTTTCGAAGTCAAGGTCTTTTAGAGTTTAATTTAGGAGCGTACTCAAGCATATTTGAAAATATTTGGGAAGCAAGGTTTTAAATAACAGAAAGGGATATGTGTCTAAACAAGTAAGCTTAGTGCAAAGTTTACTGCCTCTCATTTTCAACTAGTGCTTTACTTGCATTCCTTTTACAATTTGTTACCAATAATATTCTCTTTAAAATGGTAGATCAAGATCATTTTCGCATTCAATTTCACTCTCCTCTTGATTACCTAAAATGAACTTTGCACGTTGTAGTAATTCATCATATGTTAGTATTTCTACATTATTTAATCCTTTTCTAAACAATTCAAAGCTTGCTATTTGCTCAATGTTACCCTTAAACTCATCAGTATGACCAATCAATAAAATCCCTTTAGGCCTTACTGTGTAAGTTCTTTCATTAATTAAGTCTCTATTTTTAAACTCTTCTGCTTCCTTTTGCCAGGACTTGCAATTAGTTTGAACTTGTAAAACTCCCCCTAAAACTTCACTTCCTAAAAGCCAAGCTCCATTTCTATATCTCTTTTTTTCTTTTGCTCTTGGAGTTTCTGCTAACAATTTAGAAGATGGTTTTTTAATTTCAACTAGTACAGTGAATTTTAAATTTTCTGCATTTGTACTTGTTAGATAATCTCCTTTTTGCTTTCCTTTTCCATCGTATTTTTCTCCTCCATAATTAGGCTGATCAGATTCTATAGTCAAAAATTGATAGTTTAAGCCATATCCAAATATCCAATCATTTATAGCGAAAAAATCTTGCCAATAACTTTCATCTTTTTTGGTATCATTAATATTTAGCTCAAATTCTTTTAAAGATTTAAGTCTGTTGCTTTGAATTCTTGAATGAGCTAGCCTTGTAGCTAAATCAGGATTCTTGTCAATAAGCTCTTCCCAAATTTCTTCTCCATAATCTTTCTCTAATAACTTTTCAATGTATTCTTTTCTTTTACGTGGGACATTAACTACTTCTTCACTTGTTCCAACAACATATTCTGTTTCCCCACGCTTAACACCTTTTTGGCTTAATGCATATAATTTGGTAAGCCCGTCGTATAAATTTTTAGTTGGCGTACTTCGCAAATTTATTTTTACTCCTTCTCCGCCTTTTAAAGTATTTAAATTAATGGAATTAATATCTTCCCACTCATCATTTCTTCCTTTTCGTTGGTGTATTATTGTACCACTAACAGTTTCGCCAGTTTCAAGTTTCTTGTCATTAATCTCACCTAAAAACAACCTACGAGTGGTTTCTTTTTCATCAATGATAATTGGTTCATTGACTATTTGAGAGTTGTAAGATGTACTTTTAGTCGTAAATTTTTCCATCGTTTTTTATACTAGTTGATATTAAAAACTTCCCTAATATCTATTTAAATAAACTCAAAATTAGCACCTTTTCAAACTCTACTCGCATTTAAAACCCATACCCAATACTTATTGATTGCACCCTTGGCAAAGAGGCTAGGTCAAAGACCGAGTGGATTAGCAGGGTGAGCCCTGGCTTTGACAGCCGGGAAGAGCCTTGCGAGAGGGTGCCCTAGTTTATTAATTTTCTCCTCCTCCAGCATTAGCTTTTAACATCTGCAAATTAAATGTCACACAAATTATTTTTTTCCTATAAAAAGAAGGGACGGAATATTTAAATTTGATTTAAAGTGTTAAGAACCTATGGCAAATAAAGTAGTAAAAGATGCAGATAAGGCAGTAGAAGGGATAAAAAGTGGTATGACAATAATGCTTGGAGGCTTTGGTTTGTGCGGCATCCCCGAAAACTCGATTCAGGCACTATTAAAACTAGGAGCAAAAGATCTAACTTGTATATCCAATAATGCTGGGGTAGATGATTTTGGGCTTGGCTTACTGTTAAAAACCAGGCAAATCAAAAAGATGATTTCGTCTTATGTAGGAGAGAATGCTGAGTTTGAGAGGCAGCTTTTAGCAGGTGATCTCGAAGTAGATTTGATACCCCAAGGAACATTAGCGGAAAGGATACGTGCTGGTGGTGCTGGAATTCCTGCTTTTTTTACCCCTGCAGGGTATGGAACAGAAGTAGCAGAAGGGAAAGAGATACGAGAGTATAATGGAAAGAATTATCTTTTAGAAAGCTGGCTTAAAGCAGATTTCTCGATAGTTAAAGCTTGGAAAGGAGATGCTAATGGCAATTTAATATATAAAGGAACAGCTCGGAATTTTAATCCAATGATGGCAGCAGCTGGTAAAATAACCATTGCTGAAGTAGAAGAGCTTGTGCCTGTGGGCGAATTGGATCCGAACTTCATCCATACACCAGGTGTATATGTACAGAGGATATTCCAAGGAGACCGTTACGAAAAACGAATAGAACAAAGAACATTCAGAGAAAACTAGTACTCAACCAAACGTAAAAGTATTTAGCTCGATAAGATATGAATTACGCTTTATACGCTATTTTACCTTTTATATCTGGCGCTATTGGGTGGTTTACCAACTATGTAGCCATAAAAATGCTATTTCACCCTAGAAAGCCAAAAAAGATACTCTTCATGACTTTTCACGGGATATTCCCGAAAAGAAAACCTACTCTTGCCAAAAGGCTTGGAAGAGCAGTTGCAAAAGATCTTTTGTCGGTAGAGGTATTGAAAAATAAAATTGACACGGAAGAAAATAGGAGTAAACTAAAAGAGACGATTTCCAATGAATTTGAAGTGTATATTAAAGAAAAATTTGCTTCAGGAAACCCTATTCTTTCTATGTTAGCTAAAGGCTCTATGTCAAAACAGTTGGTGGAAAAAGTTAGGACTATGTTGGACGAGCTAATTCCCAAGCTAATGGATCAGATAACTGGTAAAATCCAGGATGCAAACATTGAAGAAACAGTTGAGGAAAGGGTGCTTCAGTTTTCAGATCAAAAGTTTGAAAACCTTCTGATGTCTGTTATAAAAAAGGAGCTGAAGTTTATAGAAATAGCTGGAGCAATATTGGGCTTTGTAATTGGTGTCTTTCAAGTAGCGCTAGTAATCGTGACTCAGGAAATACTATAAGTAAATACAAAATCTTCTTGTACAGAGGCAATGAAAGTATCTGCCGAAAAACCTTTTCAAATCATATATTCTCTTTACACCCATCAGTACCTTGGTGGGTTAATAGAGTCTTTTGCAGTTCAGCTGGATAATACTGGGGAGCTGAGTTTACTATATCAAAATATAGGACCTCAAAACGCTCAAGAGTTCTCTTCACAACTCGATAGTAAAGACTTTGAACTTATACAATGGATAGAGGCAATACAGCAAGACTCGGTCGTAAAAAAATTCTCCAGCAAAAGGCTAGAACTGGAGAAGTTCTTTCTGACAGTTTATGATAAAACCCAAGGAGACAAAGCCCTTCAAGCTGTTATTGCAGAATATTTGGACTCCTACAAAAGAAAGATTCTCGCATCGCTTAAAGGGAGGCAGGTGTTTGAGATGGGAAATGATGGATATCCTGCATACAAGCCTGTGGAGGTGTTTGAAAAAAAAGCTAATACTCGTTTTTTATTTTTTAAAAATGAAAATAATACCCACTACTTTCCAACTATAAAGCTGGATGGTGAAAGCTTGGATTTCAGACAAAAAAATGCTTTAGTCTTTTGCTATAAACCAGCGTGGATGCTGTTTAACAATAAACTATTTGGGTTTGAAAAAGAGTTGGATGGGAAAAAGCTAATTCCCTTTCTTAAAAAGAAGTTTATAGTTATACCACCAGAGGTAGAAAATGATTATTATCGTAAATTTGTAGCTCCTCTGATAGAAACTCTTCCTGTAAAGGCAAAAGGCTTTCAAATAACAGATATTAATGAAAAGCCTGAGCCAATAATAGAAATTACTGAAATTACAACAGAAGAAGAAGACAAGATTTTAGTTAGCCTAAAGTTTTCATATGGTCAACATATAATAGACAGTAAAGAAAAAAGAGAAATTATTACCAGGTATAATGAAGATCATACTAAACCTGTATTTTTTAAGATCAAGAGAAGGTTGAATTACGAAAGTGAAATAATAAATACTCTGAAACACCTAGGTTTACCTTTTGAAGATCTGACAACTTTTCAAAAGGCTGGAAAAGTATTCTCTTGGGTAAATAAAAACCAAGAAAAACTAAAAGAGCTTGGTATTCAAATACATCAAAGTAAATCAAATAAAAACATTTACTTCATTGGGGAACAAATTATTAATCTGAAGCTTGATGAAAAAAATGACTGGTTTGACATAAAAGCAGAAGTTAGGTTTGGGGAGTATAAAATTCCGTTTGTAAAGCTCAGAAAATACATTCTAAAAGGCATTAAGCAGTTTAAGCTGCCAAATGGAGAGCTGGCGGTAATACCAGAATCGTGGCTTCAAAAGTATACGGATATTATTCAATTTTCTGAGGTTGATGATCAGGATAGAGAAGATCAAATAAAACTTAAAATGCATCATTTTGGGTTAATTGATAACTTAAACGATGAAGTTGGTAATACTAGCTTAAATCAAAAGCTATCCTCTCTCCTTAATGATACATCTATAAAAGAGACCTCACTACCCTCTTCTTTTAAAGGCAAGCTGCGTTCATATCAACTAGCAGGGTACAATTGGCTTCAGTTTTTAAACCAAAATAATTTAGGAGGTTGCCTGGCAGATGATATGGGTTTAGGTAAAACTATTCAAACGCTTGCATTCATTGCCAGCTTAAAAGACAAAAAGCCAGATTCTATATGCTTGCTTGTAATGCCCACTTCACTGCTGTATAACTGGGAAGAAGAAGCTGGAAAGTTTACTCCTAGTCTTAAAACACTTATCTACAGAGGTGCAAATAGAGATGAAAGCTTAAAAGAAATGTCAAGCTATGATATGATCATAACCTCTTATGGAGTTTTAAGACTAGATATTGATAAGCTATCTAACTTTTATTTTGATTATATAATTTTAGATGAGTCCCAAGCGATAAAAAATCCAGAAGCAAATATCACAGCATCTGTTAATCAGTTAAAAAGCAGAGGAAAATTAGTACTAACTGGTACACCAGTGGAAAACAGCACCCTGGATCTTTGGTCCCAAATGAATTTTATAAACCCAGGGATCTTAGGTTCTTTAAATACTTTTAAGAAAAATTATCTTACTCCTATAGAGAAGAAAAATGATCCAGTAAAAAGAGAAAAGCTTCATGCTATTGTGAAACCGTTCATTTTGAGAAGGGAAAAAAGTCAGGTTGCTAAAGAGCTGCCTCCAAAAGTAGAAAAAGTTCTTTATTGCGAAATGAGCCAATCTCAGGCAAAGAAATATGAGGAAATAAAATCCTATTACCGAAATGAACTATTAAAAGAATTGGATGAGGGAGGGATCAATAAGTCGTATATAAAAGTTTTACAAGGGTTAAGCCAATTGCGTCAAGTCGCCAATCACCCTAAAATGATTGATCCTACCTATTCTAATACGTCTGGGAAGCTGGAAAATATATTATACACGCTTGAAGGTATAATTTCCAAGAATCATAAAGTTCTGATATTCAGTCAATTTGTAAAGCATTTAAAAATAGTTAAAGAAGAACTAGAAGAAAGAAGTATCTCATTCAACTACTTGGATGGGCAAACGAAAAACAGAAAAGAAGTAGTAGATACTTTCCAAAGTAGCTCTAAAATACAGGTAATGCTAATATCATTAAAGGCAGGAGGAACGGGCTTAAATCTAACAGCTGCTGATTATGTGTTTATTTTAGATCCATGGTGGAACCCTGCTGTGGAAGCTCAGGCAATAGATAGAGCGCACAGAATAGGACAAACAAAAACAGTTTTTACGTATAAATTCATCAGCAAAGAAACGGTAGAAGAAAAAATTCTACAGTTGCAAAAGAAAAAATCTGACTTAGCAAAGACACTAATTTCAGCAGATGAAAGTTTTGTAAAAAAACTAACTAAAGAAGATATCGAGAAAATATTAACTTGACATAAAAACTCCTTATTCATTATGGAAAACTTCAATCCAAAAACTGATAAAATAGCTGTAGTTCTCAAAGAGTTTACATTAAAGAAAAAATCAGATCCTTTTTATCGGAAATACAGTGAGCCCTATATTGTATCTATGGCAATAGATGCAGAAGGAGCTAATAGCCCTGCAATAGATTTCAATGTACTTTCTTTTCCTAATGTTAGAAAAGGAGATACCATCAAGTTTGATGGGAGAGGACATCTAATATATGGGCCAAAAAACCCAGGCAGCTTTCTTGCCTATACTGCCCTATTTATGGAAAATGACAAAGACATCAGAGATACAGGTGAGATGGTAGAAAAAATAGTTAAATCAGAAGCTGTTAACTTAGGAATAAAAGCAATACTTGCAGCTCAACCAACATGGGCAACTGCAATGACTATTCTTCAAAAGCTTTCTGAGCTGGTTTCTATTCAGCTACAAAAAAATAAAGACGACGAGCTCTACAGAAGAAACGGCACATTGCTAAGAGATGTTACTCCACCTTATGATATTCTGAGAACTTATATAGGAGAAAATGATTTTATCAAAGCACATGTTGGAATAATTCCTTTAAAAGAAAGTAATAAGTTAGGCTGTCCAATTAAAAAAGTGAATTTGTGAGAAAAGAATAGATATTCACTTTCATTAGCTATGAGAGAGTTGGTAACTATAAAATGAAGCTCAAAATAAATAAGGATAAACTACTTCTTGGTGTAGTATTTATAGTTATTGCAGTAATTACTAGCTTTAGAGTCGCAGTACACCCCAATGGATATTTATCTCCTGACTCTAAGAGGTATATTGAAAAAGCAGAAGAGATAAAAAAAAACTGGAAAGAAACCTCTTTGAGTACAGCCTTGAGGGTAAAAAGGGACTTCGCTATTTGGCCAGTAGGCTATCCGACGTGTATAGCTTTCATTAGTTTGATAACAACACTACCTCCATTTCAGTCTTCTAAAATTGTAAACCTACTATTTTTAGGTTTGCTTTTCATTTTATTATACAAATGGATGGGAGAAAAAGCCTGGTTCATATGTTTATCTTTTTTTTCTTATGGAGCTCTTGAAGTTATATCTTATAGTTGGTCAGAGATCCCATTTATGTTTTTTATTTTTTCTCTGGCTTTTATAATTGAAAATGAAAAAAAATACTCTCCAACTTATTTAGCCATACTGGTATGCTTGAGCTTAATCTTAATTTTCCTATTTAGATACATAGGTCTAGTCTACTATATCACGATAGCTATCATTATTATCAGGCATTGGATTAGGTCAAATAAAACACTAGCAACAATTTATACAATTGCTCTTTTTTGTGCTTCGATATTTGCATCACTATACCTTTATGATAATAAACTAATGACAGGTTATTATACCGGCTTAGTTAGAGTTTCAATTGGACATCAAACTATATTAGGATATACAAAAGGACTTGCTCAAGGTTTATTAAATGAATTTAGTGTTGCGAGAAACCATTTCTTTAAAGAAACTCCAGACCTCCTTTATATACTCCTTTTGCTTATTCAATTAGTATTAATTTTTATTACAATAAAGAATAAAAATTACTTAAAACTACCTTTTCTATATGGTAGAAAAGTGAAAATATTACTCCTCTTTGCCTTCACATATCTTTTTACACTAATAGTATTAAAAGGAGTATTCACACATGTTGATAAGTTCGATTATAGAATGTTATTCCCATTTACACAGGTAGTATTTATTGCACTACTAAACTATATATCTGAGGCAAGACAGAAAGAGTACTATAGAAAATGTGCTAAATACATTATTTTTTTTATGATTTTATCATTGATAATAAACTTACCTAAAATGTACATTTTAGGTAAAATCAAGGAAAGTATGGTTATTTCGTCAAAGGACTATAATTATAAAACTGCAAAAAACGGGATAGTTGAAAAGTAAAATCAAAAAATTTTTATTCCTCATACGCGTAAATCATTGGATCAAAAATACTTTTGTGTTTTTTCCTATTCTTTTTGGAGGTAAAATACACCTTCTGGTTGAAAACTTTCAACTTATTTTTCTATTTTTTTCCTTTTGCTTTGCTTCGTCTTTAATCTATATTATTAATGATATTCTTGATTTAGAGAGTGATAAAGCCCATCCTCAAAAAAGGAAAAGACCTATTGCAAGTGGTTTTTTTAAACTCAAAGAAGCCAAGTTTATTCTTATTAGTTTAGCTGCTCTAACGATACTATCATTCTTCATGGTAGGTAAAGAGTCCTACTATATAGCTCTATATCTAGCTATCAATATTCTATATTCCTTTAAACTTAAGAAAGTTGCAATAGTTGATGTGGTTTGTATAGGGGCAGGATTTGTTCTTCGTATATATGCCGGTGCTCAAATGGGAGAAGTAAACCTATCACAATGGATGATAATAATGGTATTTTTACTATCTGTATCTATTGCTTTTGCAAAACGAAGAAGTGATTATTTACTCTGTAGTAAAGAGAACACATTGAATAAAGGGTACTCAGTACAATTTTTGGATGTAGCAAGTATAATAACATTTACTATCACCCTCATTGCATATATACTTTACACGGTTTCGCCAGAAGTAATGCAAAGAATGGGATCAGAAAAACTGTACTATACATCTATATTTGTATTTATAGGAATCATGAGATACCTGCAATTAATTACAGTAAAGCACAATAGAGACTCTCCAATCAGAATTTTATATACGGATAAAATAATACAAATCGCTCTTGTTCTTTGGCTAGCAACGTTTACTTTCATAATATATTTATAGCTAAAGGAATTTAGCAGATATGGAAAAACTTAAAAGAGGCTTTGGGATAAATTTAGCCTTATTCAGTTATTACTTCCTTCCAATGACAGGATATGATCGTTAATTTTTCTTGACATCACTTTAGCACCTTTTTTATTTAGGTGATCTACATTAAGATAGCATGAGTCTGGTAGCTTATAGTAAAGGTAATCCAAATGAGATATACTATATTTTTTACATACACTTTTTATATATACTCTATTCTGGATAACAATTTCACTATTTAGATTACTATTATAAAAGTAATGACATGGCATAGTAATTAGAATTGGGGTAATATTTCTTTGCTTTAACAAAAGAATAAAACTCTCTAGACGTTCAATATTCTCTTTTTTTCTATCCGTATTTTTTTCTATCATTCTATCAAAAAGTGCTACTCTTTTCTTACCTGCTAAATCATTTAAGTTTTTAGTTCCTTGCAAACCTACCCAGCCATTAATAGATGTATAGGGCTTTTTATTAAGCATATATATTCCATTTTGTACACCATAACCAAAATAGAGCAATGAAAAGTTAGTTTTAATAGAGGACTCCTTTTTGTAAGAAACCCCATAATAATAGGAATACATAAAATCACGAGCCTCAGGGAAAGTAAAATACAAAGAATGATAATCCATACTTATGAGCACGTACTTCAATGAAGTCATACTCGGCAAGTACTTTCTTGTTATTTCAATATCATAGTATAAAGGTTGCAATCCATTTGCTCCATTATAAGCATGAAGCTCAAACTGAGTAGGGTCAATCCCACAACTAGCATGAGAGTTACCTAAAATTAAGAGTTCAATTGAATTACTTTTTTTAGACAAATACCCTTGCTTTTGCTTCATTACAGTATTATAACTTCTTGTATAATATTCTAATACTAGAAAAACAATCAATATTGGTAGCATGAAAACTAGAAGTTTGGCGATATATCTTTTCATACTCTAAAACTGAAAATAAATAAATGTTTGTAGTCTAGAACCAAACCAGAAAATTGATATAACAATTGCATAATACAAGACATGCCTAAAAGGCCGCTTCCATTTAGTCTCAATAAATTGAATTGCAAACTGCCCTTCTCTGCCTGTCCATTCCATTAAAACAACTCCAATAACAAGGATTATTAGTTTTAATGCCTTTTTCATTCCAACAAACTTCGGCATTTCAAAAAGTGAAGAGGAGAGTATCTCGCTTATATAAGAAATTGCATGTCCAATATTTTCTGCTCTAAAAAATATCCATGCAAAAACAGTTAAGCTGAAAGTAACTGATATGGATAAAAGTTCTCTAAAAGTTGGAAATACTCTTTCTTCAGCAACAATATCAAGATTTTTTCGATTACTCTTCTTTAATAAAAGTGGTAAAAAATAAATAGCATTTAATGCACCCCACGCAATAAATGTCCACTTTGCACCATGCCAGAAGCCACTAACAATGAATATGATAAATACATTCCTAACCTTTACCCTCAAGCTTCCCCTACTTCCTCCTAACGGTATATACAAATAGTCCCTAAACCAAGTAGAAAGAGAAATATGCCAACGTCTCCAAAACTCTGCTATATCTCTTGAAAAGTATGGAAATGCAAAATTTCTCATTAAGTTAAATCCAAAAAGCCTTGCCGTA
Source organism: Bacteroidia bacterium (assembly GCA_030425505.1). Lineage (GTDB taxonomy): Bacteria > Bacteroidota > Bacteroidia > Cytophagales > Flammeovirgaceae > JAUIAB01. The sequence continues at coordinate 92,984 of JAUIAB010000012.1, forward strand.
CCAATTGCAATATCTGAATATCCAGAAAAGTCTCCATAAATTTGAAATGCAAAGAATAATGCCCCTAAAACTAAAGTACTCCCATTTAGATCTGCTGAGTTGCCAAATATTTGATTAACAAACTCACCGCAGTTATCTGCAATAACTACTTTTTTAAATAGTCCCCAAAGGATCTGCCGTGTCCCATCTACAGCCTTTGAATAGTCAAAAGTTCTTTTTTTGTAAAATTGAGGTAGCAAATTGGTAGCTCTTTCAATTGGGCCAGCAACCAACTGAGGGAAAAAGCTTACAAAAGCAGAAAACGTAACAAAATCTTTTGTAGGCTCTAACTTATGCTTGTAAACATCAATGGTATAACTTAGTGTTTGAAACGTATAAAAACTTATCCCTACAGGAAGAATGATATTTAAAGAACTAGCCTTTATTTCCATTCCAAAGAATGAAAATGCAGTTATAAAATTGTCGAGGAAAAAGTTGTAGTATTTAAAGAAACCTAAAAAACCAATATTAACTACAACACTAGTCCAAAGAAGTACCTTCCTTTTAGTTTGTTTTTTCTCCTTTTTCAACCCAAGCCCTACAGAATAATCAATTATTGTACTTATTAGTATTAAGAATAAAAACCTCCAATCCCACCAACCATAAAAAACATAACTTGCTACAACTATGAGCAGGTTTTGTAGGCGCAAACTTCTATTTGTGATAAACCAATATAATATGAATACTATTGGTAAGAATATTGCAAAGTCTATAGAGTTAAACAGCATTATCCTCTATTATTTTGATACAAACTTTAAGAGTGAAAACATTTAAATACAATCTGTAGGCTTTGAGTTATCTTTCCAAAAGGTCTGTTTCACAGCAAAAAAAGTATATTTTTTAAAACTTTAGTGAAAATCACTCTAATCTTAAAATTCTTCTATCACAAAGATACCTATATAGAAACTATGCTTTAATTACTTTATGGTAAGAAAGTTTGACTTCGTAAATTTGCCTTTCAATATAGAAGCAATGATGAAGTCTAAGAAAGGTTTTTACCATTTTATTTTTTTTGTAATTCCATTTTTGATATTCACATCATTAATAAGTACTGCTCAAACTATTGAACTATCAAAAAAGTTAGAATCGCAATATATCTACGGAAAAGAGTTAATAAATAAGAAGCAATACTCTCAAGCCAAAGAAGTTTTTCATCAGCTAATAACCAAAAGCTCATCAAACGATGAAAAGTGTTTTTTTGAATACATGAAAGCAGTATCATCATTTAAGGCTGGAGATTTAAAAAATGCTTTAAGTGATCTTACATCACTTACGAATAAAGGGGTTATTTGGGATGGAGTTAATGATGCCAAATTATTGCTTTCGCAAGTATATTTTGAAAAGAATCTGCCTAGACTTGCCTTAAAGTCTCTCACTGAGGTTTCTTCTGAAAGAAAACAAGATAGCAACCGAATACTTTACCAGTATTTGATAACAAAAAAAACAGAAGAAATCATACCATTACTTTCTTCCAGTTTTTTAACAGAAGAAGTGAAAAAAATTATCAGTTTGAAAACTCAGAGGTTATCGCAGGAAGAAGTAGGAGAGCTAAAAAAAGAGTTTGGAAAGACATTATCTTTCTTAAAAGAAAACGAAAATAATTCCATAAGCACATATAAAAATGAATATAATGTAGCTGTTTTACTACCACTATTTCTAGAAGATTCCACAGATATATTTCACTCAAAGAAGTGGTTTCCTAACACACTATATCAAGGTATTAAAATAGCATTAGAAACCTTAAATGAAGAAGATGGTAGCAAATTTAATTTACATGTATTTGACACAAAAAAAGAAGGAACGCATGTAAAAAAGATACTTCAGGACACCTCTTTTCAGCATGTAGACTTAATTCTAGGACCGCTTTATACCAAAACATTATCACCAGTACTAGAGTATTCAAGAAAAAATAAAATTCCAGTAATTAACCCAATTAGTTCTAATCCAAAAATAATTGAGAAGAATGCAAATGCTTTTTTAACTGCTCCTTCATACAAGACGATTGGAACTAAACTAGCAGATTATGTGCACCAACAAAATATAGATACGGCATCTGCATTTATTATATATGGGAGCTCTCCTAAGGAAATTCAAGTAGCAAAAGCTTATAAAGAAAAAATAGAGTCTAACGGAGGGCATGTTTTTGCCTACGAGCCATTTGACTACTCAGAAGATGGCTTTGAAAGTTTGCTAGCAACATTAGATACCATTAAAACAGACTCTTTAGGTATAGTACACTATCACGGTCATGTTTTTGCAAGCGTTACGGAAGAAATACCCTCTGTAAACATATTAAGTGCATTGCAAAGCCTACAAGTTCAAGACCCTATAATTGTCCCTGAAGAGTGGTTATCCCATTCTTTAATATCTTTTGAGCAGTTAGAGCAGGAAGGCTTATTAGTTTTTGCCCCACATTTCGTTGATTACAATAAAAAAACAACTAACCAATTCATAACTAGGTACATAGAAGCATTTGGAGAAAACCCTAATCATTATGCTTTCTGTGGTTTTGAAGCACTCTATCAATTTGGAAGATGGATAAAAGAGTACGGCTCTGGATTTACAAATTACATTCAAAACAATGAAGACCTTATTTCATCCGAAGTATATTCCTTTTATAACTACAAAGATGCCAATGACAACCAGTTTGTGCCAATAGTAAAATTTATTGATACAGCTCCGGTAATTATTAACTCTCCACTATACCAACCTGATAGTTTAAAAATAGAAGAGGAGGAAAAATTGTTAGATGATTGATCATCTACTTAACCTTAAGGGTTTCAATACAATCTATAAGCACATTACGCATCACCCCAATTCCATATAAGCAAAAAATGAGAAGGGTCAGTCTTATTTACTAAACAGCCCAAAATTTTTGTAAGAGGTTACCTTTATGAAAAAAGCATACTAATAGATAAAATGGCAACAAGGATTTAGTTACATATAAGATAGCATAATCAAATACTAACTATTAAGGAAAAACTAGGCTATGAAAGCATGAGTAAAGCTATGAATTTAATTATACAGCCAGTAAGCAGCTTATATTTTATCAATATAAGCTGCTTTTTTTTAATGTCTTTATTGAATTTAAAAAAGATAAACGAACCTTCTTCTATATAGTAGTAATTTGTTTTAAATTGGTAGCTGATTAAACATTTTTTGATAATCCTCAAATGAATATAAAACTTTTCTTTGATCCTATATCTTCAGAACTCGCATCTGAGATTACCAGCAATAACTTTAGTTCTATTTCTCTTAATACAGAAAACACTATTCCTAAATGGAAAGAAGCACAAGTCGCATTAATAACTCTTAATGACACCACGGATGAAAGTTTTAGAAAACAGTTTTATAAATTAAATAACTTTTCTAACAAAGGGTTAATAGCAGATTTAGGTAGCTTACGCCTAGGCTCTGATTCTGAAAGTTCTATACTTAGACTTGCTGAAGTTTTAGAGGCTCTCATACAAAATAATACAATTCCCATAGTGTTGGCTAAAGAAGCAACTTGGTCAGAAGCGGTCAAAATTGCTTTCAAGCACCTTGGCACACTTTTATCAACAACAAGAATTTCAGCTACTATCTCAGAGGAAAAGAGCCTTAATGGAGTAGTAAATGAAAACGGATTAATGTACAATACGATAAAAGAGGCAACAATAGCATACCAAAGACCATTAAATAATCCTGAAAAAATAAAAGAACTAAAAAATGAGAATACTGACCTTTACAGCATTGGTGAAATTCGCAATAATATCAATGAAACTGAACCTGTTTTAAGAGGATCCAAAAATATAGACTTTAGTTTATCTGCCGTTAAATGCTTTGAAATACCAGGTTTTGTAGAAAAATCCCCTTTTGGTTTAACCTACGAAGAAGCTTGTCAGTTAGCGTGGTTTAGTGGGTTAAGTGATTCTCTAAAATCATTTGTATTATATAGTTTTTCTGATAAAGACTTTCAGGACACAGAAAAAAGAATGTTTATTAGCATGCTTATTTGGTATTTAATTGAAGGAGTTTTCCAAAAAGAAACAACGAAAGAATTAGATAATAATAAACGCCTAAAATACTCTGTCTCCCTTTCTGATAAAAACCTCGACTTAGTATTTTATAAAAGTAGATTCTCTGAAAAATGGTGGTTTGATAGCTTAAATGAAGGGAAAAGCAACTCTTTAATACCTTGTAGCTATCAGGATTATGAAGAAGCAGTAAGTGGAAAAATAACAGATCGATTATTTAAAGCTTTGAAATCATCTGACTTTTAATAAAGAAATTAGTAAATCATACCGTACATTTGTACAATACCAACTTGATAAACTACATGAATTTTCAAACTTTAAAAGTTCAATTAGAGGAAGAGGGGTTGCTGAAGGTTTTTATCAATAGAGAAGATAAACTAAATGCACTCAACGCTCAAACAATGATTGATATTGAAAGTGCATTTCAAATGGTATATGATGACCCTAAAGTCAAAGGAGTAATAATATCAGGAGTTGGAGAAAAAGCATTTGTAGCAGGAGCCGATATTAGTGAGATTGGAGAACTCAATCACATGAACGCCAGAAAATTCGCTGAGAGTGGTCAGGAAATTTTTATGAAAATAGAAAGCTGCCCCAAGCCTGTAATAGCTGCTATAAATGGATATGCTCTGGGAGGAGGTTGTGAGCTGGCCATGGCATGCCATATTAGAATCGCATCTGATAATGCAAAATTTGGTTTACCTGAAGTGACCTTGGGGATAATACCTGGTTATGGCGGTACACAAAGGCTACCCGTTCTTGTAGGAAAAGGAAAAGCATTTGAATTAATTATGTCAGGCTCTCAAATCGACGCAGAAGAAGCATGGAGAATTGGGCTTGTCAATTATGTTACTACTCAAGAAGAGTTAATGGGAAAGTGCGAAAACCTAATGCACAAGATAACCAAAAACGCTGGCTTGGCTATAGCACAAGTAATAGATTGCGTTAATGCAGCTTATACAGAAGATGATGGGTTTCAAACTGAAGCTAACTCCTTTGGAAACTGCTGCAAAACAGACGACTTTAAAGAAGGAACTACAGCATTTCTAGAAAAAAGAAAACCTGAGTTTCAAGGAGCATAAGCTTAATAAGCTTTGCCAATTAAGTGTATTTCAATAAAATAAAGCTGCAGTGGGAATATTTAAAATCCTTTTAAAATAGCAGAATGCACTAAAAGCTCTTCTCCTCCAATGTTAAAAAAACTATTTTCTGAATCAGTAATATATGGAGGAACAACAATACTCGTTCGGCTAATTAACTATTTATTAGTACCTCTTCACACGGGAATTCTTAGTGCAGAAAGCTATGGAATAGTCTCTATATTATACGCATACGCAATCATCCTCAATGTTATCTATACCTATGGTATGGAAACAGCATTTTTTCGATTTGCTTCAAAAGAAAATGAAGAGAGTAAAAAAACTATTTTCAATAATGCCCAAACGATTATAATAATAACCTCTATCGTTTTTTCTGGAGGGATAATTCTATTCGCTGACCCAATCTCTGTTTTCCTAGGCTACCCTGGGAGCAAAATCTACACTATATGGTTTGCAATAATTCTAGGGTCAGACTCTATAACATCTATAGCCTTTGTTTGGCTTAGGCAAAACCATAAGGCAAAAAAATTCTCAATAATAAAAATTGCCAATGTATTAATTGTAATAAGCCTAAACCTGTTTTTTTTCTTACTATGCCCTTTCATTCTAAAACAAGATGCTAGCTTTTTTAAGCCTTTCATTGAAAAAATTTACGACCCTGACATGGGACTTGGATATGCATTTCTAGCAAATACAATAGCCAGTATATTGACAATTCCAATGCTCTGGAGTGTATATGCCCAGTGGAAACCAAAAGTAGACTATAAAAAAATAAAAGAAATGCTAAGGTATGGTATGCCTTTGCTAATAGCAGGACTTGCTTTTAGTATCAATGAAGTTGCTGATCGGCACTTTCTCAAAATATGGCTTCCTGGTGGTTTTTACGAAAACATAAATACAGAACAGGCAATAGGAATTTATTCCGGCTGTTATAAACTAACCATAATCATAAGCATAATTATACAAGGATATCGGTATGCGGCAGACCCATTTTTCTTTTCCAAACAAAAGCAGGTAGAAAGCTCTAAACTTCTAGAAAAATCTATTCATTACTTTATACTAATATGTGGCTTCACCTATATTTTGACTATTGCCAACTTAGATTGGCTTTCTCTTTTTCTACGAAGAGAAATATATAAAACTGGCTTAAGCATAGTTCCTATATTACTCATAGCAAACATCTTTTTAGGAATCTATTTTAACCTATCGTTTAGCTATAAACTTACAGATAAGACCTATTTAGGAGCAGTGATAAGTACTTTAGGTGCTATAATAACCATTGCGGCTAACTATATATTAATCCCATTATATGGATTTATTGGTAGTGCCATAAGCACATTGGGATGTTACTTCTTTATGGCACTAACAAGCTATCTAGTTAGTAGAAAGCTTCTCTCTTTTAAAATCAACCTTAATAAAAGCCTGCTATATCTACTAGTAATGGTCTTTATAGGATATGGTATGTTCCAGTATGCTTCACATAGTATAGAAGCATTAATAGTCAAAAACACCATAGCACTCTTAATAATCTCGATCACTTTCTTTATAGAGAGAAAAAGCCTTAAAGAAGTTTTTTAATACTGCTTTCCTTTTTTCAAGACATATATTTATTCCATAAATCAGAATAGCTTGAATCATCTACTGCAAGCTTATTACAAAGATTAGAAGCTATTTCTTTTTGTGGCATATTACTGAAAAATAGTTGATAAAAGCTTGATTTTTCTCTTGTATTCCATTGTTTATCAGAATCTTACAAGTGTTTTCAAAAAGTTTAGTGAAACCCTTTTCACTAAACTTTTTTTGTTGATGGAAAAATGTAAAAAAAGCGCTGTTGGGCATGCGGTAGCTTAGAAGTAATTAAGTGGGGAAAACAGTTAGAAAAGCAGCGATTCAAGAGTAAAAACTGTGGTATTTATTTCACTAGAAATGATAGGTTTCAAATC
>JAUIAB010000013.1 GCA_030425505.1 Bacteroidia bacterium
TAAACTTCCAAATATTCTGCTTCTGGCAATCCTACTGGTGGATTTACATCAGCATATACTTCAGTAAAGATGAGTTCGCCTTCCGACGGCTTCTCTCCTATTCCGAAGGTGAATGTATTGTTCTCTCCTATGGCATTGCCTGCACAATCTGTAACGTTTTCTACGGTTAATGCATACAACTCTGTTCTGAGTAAGTCTGATGATAGGGTAAGAAGTACGGTTTTGTTGTCTTCGATTGCAAATCCAATAACTTCTACATTGTTGGTAAATACATAGTTTTCTGTTTGAGAAATACTTCCTTCATCCATCTTTTCGCTGAATGTAACTTGTAGCTGATTTTCAGCTACTATTTCTACTGTGGATAAGGATGGTGATTCTTCATCTGGGTTATCAGCAAATACAGAATTTTGCTCTCCTGGTGTTCCTCCTCGCTCATCTATCGATGCTCGCCAATTATCTTCTTCCCCACACAAGTTATTCGGATCTATCATCTCTAAAGACCAACCGCCATTGTCTTTTTCTGAGTCTCGATACCATGCAGAAGTATAACTAACTCTATGCAGTAGCTCTCCCGATTGGTTTATTATAGAAATTGTTTCTGATCCATCGTTTAATGTTGGAAAGCTAGGAACTCCAGCTATATTAATACCTTCAAATGAATCTAAATTTCCAGTAGCTACAAGTAGCATGTATGTATTTCCAGAAATAAACCCAGGTCTTAGCTCTGTTTGGCTTGTAGCATCAGCCAGAATTAGTCCTTCTAAAGAAATTAATTTATCAGTAGTATTGAATATTTCTACATACTCTACCTCTGGTAGACCTAATGGAGGGTTAATGTCTGCCATTATTTCTGTTATCACTAGTTCTCCAGGCTGAGCAATAGATCCAGTTCCAAATGAAGTTTCATTTTCTTCTATAGTATTTCCAGGGCAGTCTGTTACATTATTTACCTGAATCGAGTATAACGTACCGCTGATTAGGTTTTGGTTTAATGTTATAATTACATTTTTCTCATCTTCTATTTGTACCTCTGTAACACTCAAACCATCCGAAATTTGATAGTTATCCCTGTTATTAAGGGATTCCAGATCCATTTTTTCAGAAAATACTAATCGCAACTGATCTTCTCCCACAATTTCTACTTCTGTCAGTGTAGGTTTTTCTTCGTCTGCATTCACTCCATTGATTGAGTTTACTACTCCTGGCGTTCCACCTGCTTCATTTTCCGAAGCACTCCAATTGTTTTCTTCGGCACAGAAGTTATTAGGGTCTATGATTTCTAAAGACCAGCCTCCATTATCTTTCTCAGAGTCGTTGTACCATGAAGTGGCATAATCTACCTCGTGAATAATTGTTTCATCCAAGCCTATTAGACTGATTTTTTCTCCACTATCATTAAGTGTTGGGAAGTTGGGTACTCCAATTACATTATCAATATCAAAGAGATCTACTTTTGTAGTTCCTGTTAAAACCAAATACGCATTTGGTTTTAAATATCCTCCCTCTAGCCCACCTGTTCTAGAACCATCCGTAATTCCTACATCTTTTAAGGATATTAGTTTATTTGTCCTGTTGTATATCTCTACGTATTCTGCTTCTGGCAACGAAACTGTTGGGTTGAAGTCTGCATATATTTCTGAAATGATAAGCTCATTAGCTACTGGCATTTCTCCTATTCCAAACTCAAAAGAAGCATTTTCATCTATATTATTTCCAAAACAATCAGTCAAATCGCTAAACGAAATTTGATAAAGCTGAGAAGCATTTAATGGGGCTGTGAACTTTAGCTGAATAGTATAATTGTTTTCAATAGTTATTTCATCAATTTGAAGATTGTTGGAGAGATCATAGTTATTAGCTTGCCCCAATGTTTCTTGCGTGATTTTTTCATCAAATTGGATTTTTAAATTCTGATTATCAATTAATTGTATGTAAGATACCTTTGGTGATTGGTTGTCCTCTATTTGACCATTTACAGAGTTTTCAAGCCCTGGAGTTCCATTGTCTTCACTTTCAGAAGCTTTCCAGTTTTGATCTTCCGCACAGAAATTATTTGGGTCAATAATTTCTAAAGACCAGCCTCCTTCTTCTTTTTCAGCATCTCTATACCATTCTGGGCTATAATCTATTGAGTTAATAACTATTTCTTCTTCTTCATCTTCTCTGATTAAGGATATTTGCTCTCCTGTATTATTAAGCGAAGGGAAGCTAGTTACTCCAAACACATTTACATCTTCAAAAAGATCTATTTTTGACGTTGAAGTAAGCACTGCATACTCCCCTCCTCGCAAAGATCCACTTTGTACTGTACCAAAACCTGTCCCATCTGCCACTTTTAAGCCTTCTAGTGATAAAAACTTATTTGTTCTATTATAAACTTCAATGTATTCTGCATCAGGCAGATTCGATTCATCTGCAGGATCAAAATATATCTCTGTGATGAGTAAATCGTTTACTTCAGGAAATTCTCCCACTCCAAATGGATAGGCATTATTGCTCACTGCATTATTAGAGCAATCCCTTAAGTTTCTTGCTGTAATGGTATAGCTTGTTCCCCTCTGGATAGCGGCATTTAGAGTCAATGTAAATGATTTATTTGAAATTACTTCTATACTTTGAACTCGTATTCCTCCACTTATGCTATAATTTGCTACAGCCTCCAAATCTCCAGTTACTTTTTCTGAAAAGGCTATAGATAGTTCTGTAAGAGAGTTGATATCCACAGATGCTATTTCTGGGTTTGTGTTATCTGCAGCATTGTTAAATACGGAATTACGAACACCTGGAGTGCCACCATTCTCATTTTCAGAAGCTCTCCAATTGTCTTCTTCACCACAAAGGTTGTTAGGATTCACTATCTCTAATGTCCAACCTCCATCATTTTTATCTGCGTTTTGATACCAATCATCCAAGTAAGTAAGGGAATGAATTACTTCCTCATCAGGAGCTACCAATGCTATTTCCTTACCAGTATTAGGAAGTGTCCTCCAAGGGGTTATGCCTAGTACATTGTTAACCTCAAAGAGGTTAGCATTATCATTAGGGCATAGTACCACATACGAACCTGCATTAAGTTCGTAATCAGGTAATGTTGTTTGGCTGGCTCCTACTCGTATGTACATCCCTCGTATATTGTAGTTTTTATTAGAGTTATTGTATAGTTCGATGTACTCTGTATTAGGTAAATTCACTGCAGGATCAGGATCGATCATTAGCTCTGTTATGACTATTTCTCCTTCTCTTGGTGGTAGTGGTTGGCTGAAGTTTTCTTCTTCTTCCTCTATTGCATTTCCATCCAAATCGAGTACATTTCTAACAAAAACTGTGTATTCTATACCAAAACCAAAATCATCTTCCGCCTCAAGGGTAAGAACTCTATCTGTGTTGTCTAAGGTTGCATCTGCTAATGCTGTATCATTTCCTTCGTCATCTCTAATTTCATAGTTCAGCAAGTTCTCAGCAGACTCTTCCTGTACTTCTTCGTTGAATGTGATCGCTATTTCATTGTTGTCAGTTAGTTCTACTCTAGAGATTCTTGCAGGTTGTCTGTCTATTAAAAAACTCTGAGTGGAAGCAGGTATTATTTTCAAATCTACCTTTGTAAGCGGTCCCACTCTAAGTTGGTGGTTTACATTTGATTCAATATTATCTTGGAATATCAGATAAACTATATTTGGATTTTCCTGATCTAAACGAGCTGCATTTAGTTGATTACCTCCATCATCCAACTGATATCTATCATTATCCTCTGCAATTTCTTCGATAAGGTTTTCTTCAAAATGAACGGCCAATGATGCATCTCCAACCACCACTATTCTTTCCACTTGAGGATCATATTCTACTGTAACCTCCTGATTTTCTAAGGAAACGCCTCCAGCAAGTGGACTTATCTCATCAATCATAAGTGTAAGCTGCTGGTTTATTGCAAATGCATTGGCAAAGGTCAATGTGATTTTAGCCGGTTGGTTATTGTTATTTTCAAAATTACCTTGCTCAAAGGCTATTTCGGTGGGGTGTATATTATTATTTAGTGTGTAATTGTTTAATTGGCGAGAAGGATCCGCTTCATCTAGTGCAATTAATTCTGAGAATAGTAGCTCGATTTGAGTATTGGATATCACATTTGCAGTACTCAACTTAGGCTTATTTTTTTCAAATTGAAAGGTAACAGCAGGGACTATAGCATTTCCCCTCAAATCTTCTACATTGGCTACAGAAACTAATATATTATCTCCTATTTGTTGATCAGAAAAAGAGGTTGCAAAAGTTAGCGTGACCACTCTAGGATAGGAATTAAGTAGTTGAGCTGTTATAGGTGTTACTATTTCAGCATTCGGATTGTCAGCATCTCTAAAGGCATAATTGGCAGGAATTTGAGATGAACCTGCATCAAGCTCCTCAGAAAAAGTTATTTGTATAGCATCTGGGGCTGTTATTTTACTTTCTATGATAGATGGTGCTCTAGTATCATAGATAAATTCTCTTGTTGTTGTACCTGCCTGATTTTGAGATAGATCTATTATATCAGAAATGCTTATTTCATATAGTCGTTCTTGCTCAAAGTCCTGATCAAAGGTAAGATATACGATATGGATTTGATTAGGATCTCTTACAGCTGTAGAAGGATTACCTATGCCATCTACTTCGTAGTTTGTAGTTGTTTGCGCACTTGTTTGTTCTACATCTTCTCTAAATGTTACCTTCAATACATTAGAATTAATGGCTACAACTCCTCCATTAGCATCGCTTTCTACTGTTGGATTAGTATTATCAAATTCAAAAGGTATGTTATCGGCATTTTCTACCAGATTTCCATTACTCCCTCTTACTCCAAGTATTGTGAGGAATAATCTATTTCCTTCTGGAAGTTGGTCATCGAAGAAAAGTTGTAAGATAGTTGGATTATCATCAGCAATTAATGCTTGTGTAACTGGATTCTCTAAATCATTCCCTCCTTCATCTTCCACTGAATAATTTGCAGGGTTTCCAGGCTCAATTGTATCTGGATCAATAGGCTTATCAAACTCTACATTTATCCCAAAAGGAGAAGTGGCATAAGCTTGGATCACTCTTGCGGCAAAGTTGTTATTATTTATTTCAAATTCTTCCGATTGAAGCTGATTTGTTGCATTCCCAGCTATATCTTCCACTCTGTTAACTGTCAGGATGTAATTTTCACTTTCAAGAATTTCAGAAAAATTTAATATAATCTGATCATTGCCTGCACCTGTTCTGGTTGCTAGTGCTGGTGAACCTACCCCATTGTTCAAGGTATAGTTACGAGGGTTCGATGAGGTTACTGGGTCTAGTTCTTCTGAAAAGTTAATGGTTAGTTGCTTGTTATTATTAACTACAATTGGATTGTTAATAATCGGGGCCGTATTATCCCAAACAAAGTTTATTTCTGCTGGAGAGTTTATTGGTATCGCATTTTGTTGCACAGAAATATCTGCAATATTTATGACTCTCAATGTATTTTCTATTCCTTCTTGAAATGGATTAGCGAAGGTTAGAACTACCTGATTGTATGTAGTTTGATCTCTCTGAGCTACTTGCGGATGTATGTTTGCATTGTCAGGATCTAGAATATAGTTGTTTTCTTCATTTGCTGATCCTAAAGAAATAGGTTCATTAAAACTTAATCGCACTTCTGTATCATTCAACACTTCTATTTGATCTAGCTCTGGCGGTAGACGATCTTCTATTTCATCGTATATAGCTATATTGTCAAAAGAAAATTTATCTCCTCTGGCATTGGACGTAAATCTACATTGTGCTCCAAAGTGAGAAAAAGTAGTATGTGTATCATCTATTCCTTCTCCTAAAAATAAGCCATTCACAAAAACACTCCAATTTCCATTAGTTCTTCTATTAGCTCTCACATTGTATGTATATGGTTCTCCTCCAACAAAATTTATATTTTCACCTCCATTTAAGTCAATCTGAGTTGTAGAGCTTCCTGACTGTCTTCTTAATTGAATTTCAGTAGGATCATCCGTATCACCTATTTGCAGAAAGTATCCATTTAAATCCTCCACTAAATCAGAGCTATTAGAGGCAAGGTATACTCTAACCTGGTTGTCACCACTAAAGTCACCTTCAGGAAAGTTAATTTGTACTTCAAACTCCCATTCCACATTAATTTCAGCGAGGCTTATTTCTTGGTTTAACTGTGTTGAAAAATATACTCTCCTGCCGCCAGCACCTCCATCAAAATCGCTTTGTAACTGATTTGCATTGATGATAAAATCTCCATTAATCGCACCGTTATTCGTTCCTACTTCCCAAATTGGATTGTTTTGATCAGGATTTAGTAAAACTCTATCAAAGTTATCCTGGAATATATCCTGAGCCTTTAGAGTTGCTGTTTGAATAAGGAAAAAAGAGATAATCAGATTGATTAGAATATAGTTTGTTCTCATTGCGGTTAAAATGATGCCTCCATTAAGTTACGATTATAATCTTAATTTTTAAATTATAAATTACTTAAAGGTTAAGTTTGAAATAATCTTTTAACCAAAGGCATAAAAAAAGGCTTCTTAATTTAAATTAAGAAGCCTTTTAAAAATAAGTGTTTTATTTTCTTTATCTAGTAAGTATCATTCTTTTGGTATCTACTACATCTCCATCTACAATTAAGCTGTACAGATACATTCCTGCCTGCAGCTCTCCTGCTTTTAGCTCAACAGATTTTTGTTTGTCTGTTATTTCAAACTCATTAACCTGCTTCCCTTGCAAGTCGTATATATAAAGCATCGCCTTTTGCGAGCCCATTGGCAAACTAAAGTTTATTTCAGTAGACTCTGTAAAAGGATTAGGCTTATTTTGAAATAGTTGTGCCTGTGATGTTTCTAAACCAATTTGATCATCTCTTACTTCTGATTTCAAATTAGCCATGCCAGCTTTTAAGTCTTCAATTTCCTTTTCCAGCATGGAAAGCCTCTCGTCACTTTCAGCTTTTACTTCTTTGAGTGCCTCTGTTAGAACTGGTATTAAGCCAATATAATTTACACTCAAATAACCCTCTTTATTTTCATGTACTAATTCAGGAAATACATTTTGTATTTCTTGTGCTAAAAAGCCATATTGCTCAGTATTACTAAACTTTTTCCCAGCAAACTTATCCGTATTAAACTTATAGTTAACTCCTCTAATATTTTTTAAAGCTTCAAATGCATTTGATACATTTCTAATATCTTTCTTATACCTAGCATCAGAAACATTTAGATATTCAACAGCTTGGACATTACCCGCTACATCTAAAGCTTGTTCAGGATCAGCAGTTCCAACTCCTACATTACCATTTTTTAGAACAGTCAATGCATTTGAAAATTGATCAGGGTCACGCCGCTGTCCATTACCATTCCCAATAACAAACAAAGGATCCGTATCAATCCACTCTTCAGAATTAAATGCATTATTTCTAACATTATACCTTCCCATAACAACTGAACTATAACTTCTAGCTATTGTACTTTCCCCAAAGGTAACTGCATAGTTACCAATAGCTTCTGAGCCACTTCCATAAGAAACAGAATAGTCTCCTTCTGCAGTAGTAGAAGAACCATATGCTGTAGAAGAAGTACCAGATGCTGTAGTTTGAGATCCAAAAGCAGCAGAATAAGTTCCTGTAGCTACAGAGCCATATCCTACACCAAAACTGAAGAACCCTACATTATCGCCGTTATCTAGTTCACCTCCAGCAAGAGGTTGGGTTACCCAATTACCATTACTATTTCCAGCTCTAAAAGCTGATCTATTGGAATACCATCGCATATAACCTGGATTAACTATTCCTCCTACCTGGTCATCCCCTACAAAGTATACATCTCCTCCTTCTACTTGAAGTTTAGCTTCAGGTGGATCTACCGTTCCAATTCCTATATTACCTGCTTCACTTAATAAAACATCATTACCATCCACTCTCCACCCAGCATTTCCTCCCCCTCCACCAACTAATGCACTCAAATCGACAGATCGGGGTACTCCAGCTTCAATAATTTCTAAGTTATTTCCATTAAGTTGAAATGCTGAAATTGTTTCATTGTTTGGGTCTGCATCTGCATCTCCTTCCCCACCAGCCAAAGCACTCAAATCTACAGTTTTTGCTACTCCTGCCTCCTTTATTACTAATTCATTTGCTGCATTCAACTCTATGCTTGTAATTACTTCATTATCCGTCCTTGCATCATCATCTACAAACGCACTTAAATCAACTGATTGAGTAACACCAGCTTCAGTAATTTCTAAATTTTTTCCACTGATTCGAAGATCAGTAATTGTTTCATTATTTGGATCTGCATCTGCATCTGCTCCACCACCTTGTAAATTACTCAAATCTACACTAGTTACCGTTTGATTATCTCCATTGCCTTCAGTTATTAATAATTCATTTGCAGCATTCAATTCAAGATTTGTAATTGCTAATGGACTTAAATCTATGTTATTTATTGTAGCATCTGCTCCTTCGGTTATTGTTAACTGATTGTTTGCAAGAGTCATTTTTGAAATTGCTTCATTTTCTGGATCTGTATCCCCAGCAAAACGGTTTAAGCTAACCGACCTAGTTACACCGCCTTCAATTATCCTTAAGCTGTTTGCAGCATTGAGTGATATAGAACTAATTCTAGCAGTATTTCTCAATGCAGTTAAATCAACATTATTTCCATCACTAATACTTAAGGTGGCCCCTGCTAAATTTAGAGTTTGGTTTCCTCCTGCATCTCCCCCACTGGTAAGAGACGTCCATTCGCTACCATCGTAGCCTTCAAAATCATTGCCACTCCACCTAATTGTACCTGGGTTAGCTACGTCTGTTCCACCAATTCTTAAGCCACCATTCACATGTAGTGTTGCAGTAGGGCTAGTAGTATTAATACCAACTCTTCTATTGTCAAACTCACCATATATAAGTGTATAAGCTGAGTCACTTGCTATGTGAAGTCTGTGAGAACCAGTTTCTCTATAACCTGCACCATAACCTAAAAAAACATTTCTTTCTCCAGTTACATGATTATTACCAGCATAAGACCCCAGAAAAGTATTGTAACTCCCTTGTTCATGTCTCCAACCCGAATTTCTACCAATAAAGGTGTTTCTAGTACCATTTCTATTTTGGCTACCACTGTAATAACCTATAAAAGTGTTAGATGAAGCAAAGCTAGAACTTCCATTATTATTCCAACCAGCTCGCACCCCAATAAACGTATTTTTACTACCTTGAGAGTTCTCTCTTCCTGCATCCCTTCCAAAAAAAGCATTGTCAGAACCAGAAGATATACTAAGACCAGAGTTATGACCTGTGAATGTGTTATAATTACCAGTAATAGGAATATTTTCTACTCCGCGACCTGAGCTTCTTCCAATAAAGGTATTTCCTAAAGCCGACACATTCCATATTCCAGCTGAAAATCCAAGAAATGTATTATTGGTAGCACCCAACGCTCTACTCCCAGCAAAGTTCCCAACGAATGTATTACTTGACCCTCCATTAGGTACATTATTCACATCATAACCAGCATTTTCCCCAGCAACATAGTTTCCAGACTGTCCAAAAGAAACATTTGAAATAACAAAAAAGAAAAAAATACTTAATACTGCTGTAAGTTTTTTTGGTTTAAAATAAAATTGAGTTTTTAGTAGTTGATGCATCATAACTTAAACGATTATATAGGCCTACTCTTTAGTATTGCTTTTCGGCATCCGCAAATTTAAAAATATATTATTGTATTAGACTATAGTTGAATTTAATATTAGCTTACCTGATAATTTAAATAGCAATATACTTAAAAGTATTTTAATATTTAAATTATCATTTTTTTTATTTGAGGTTATGGTGAATAAAAAATTAATTATTAGAAAAGAACTTCTTTTACAAAGAAACAGTCTTTCTAACATATACAAAAGCAATTACCAAATTAAAATATCAAAGGTTATTCTGGAAGTTTTAAAAGAAAAAAAATGCAAATCTCTTCATATCTATCTTGCAATTAATAATGAAGTATGTACTAATTCAATAATTAAAAGTTGTTTTTACAAGGGCATTGAAGTTTTTGTTCCTATAGTTATTTCTGAGACTGAGTTAATGCATGTGTGGCTTAAGAAAAAAGAGTTTGCAAACTCTTTATTTGAAAAAGGTGCATTTAATACTCTTCAACCGACTAATGCGACACCATATCAAGGTAGCTTTGACGTAATTATTGTTCCTGGAGTAGCTTTTGATAAACAAGGGTATCGACTAGGCTATGGCAAGGGATATTATGATCGTTTTTTAAAAGACCATGCTAACTCGTTTAAAATCGGTTTAGCCTATCCGTTTCAGGTATTAGATCATATTCCCCATGAGTCGCATGATATTAAAGTGGACTTCATTTGTTACTTAGACAATTTCATCTCAGATTAGGCTTACTTTTTCTATACTTCAGCAAGAAGTCTTCTAGCTGTTTAGCAAAAAGTATCTGCGTGGAAACTGGATATAAGAAACCTACTTTTTTAAAAGTGGATGAGTTTCTTATATAAGGATAATTATTACCTGTCCAAAGTGGAGCTGCTCTTTTTTCAACACTTAAACCTGGTTCATAAATTCCTATAGCATTTTCTCCTTGGTGAAAAACACAAAATCTACGCTTATATCTAAAACCATGATGGTTGCCAGTTATTTTATCGTAAGCTTCTTCGTACTGATACTCAATTGCAAAATTGATGGTAGAAACCTCTTCAGAAAGCAGCCATCTTTTTATTAATAATAGCTTACTTTCAGAATATTTGAGAATGAATCTACTGGTGAAATATGGGATATTTAAAAAAAGCCAAACTACATTTATTAATACTGGAATAATTAGAATTAAAATCAGACAAAAAAGAACTGTTTTATTACTTTTTAGCCAACTATTAAGCTCTCCAAAGAAAAATACTGGAGACTCAAATAAGAAAATAGGATCTTCGACGAAGAAGTCCGACACAAAAATTATTACTCCAGCTCCGACAATACAACCCATTACCATGGCTAAAATTCTTGAAATAACACTAGCATCAAAGTAATAGTAGCCTTCATAGATAATTTCTAAAATTAACTTCTTAATACAATGATACACCAAACCTATACCTAGAAGAAGAAAGGAAAGCTCTACATGAAAAAGAGCAATTAGCATCAAAGCTGTGTAAATAAGAATATCAATTACGAGTATGCTTTTGGTTAGTTCTGATGACTTAAATCTAAGTTTGCATATTTTTACAGGGAAGAAAAAGCTATTTTTATCCTTTGTATCTTTTTTTATCCTTCTTTTTTTTTGATACATCCAGATATTTAGGAACATTAATCCTAACCATATACCTAAGACTACAATCTTCCACGTCTCCATTAATATTTAGAGTTATGCCTTATCATTAAAAGTTCTTTTACGCTTACCTAATCTACGAGGATATTGCTCATAAAGGTATTTTTCAGCAAAAGCCATATTAGTAAAAAGACTATTCCGTATAAGAGATATATTGGGTAAAAATCTTTTGTATCCTTGAATCTATTTTCTTTGATCTCTGCTTTTTCATATTCATCTATTCTCTTGAAAATCATTTCTAGAGCTTTATCATTTGTTGCTCTGAAATATTCTCCCTGACCTGTTTTTGCAATTTCTCGCAAAGCTGTTTCATCAAGGCTCTGCTCTATATACCTAGTTCTTCCAAACATATCTGTTCCAAAGGGAACTTTACCTTCTTTACCCACACCGATGGTATACATTTTAATGCCATAAGCGTAAGCAAGGTTTGCCGCTGTAGTAGGATCTATAGTACCAGCTGTATTTTCTCCATCACTTAGTAGTATCAATACTTTTGATTTTGCTTCTGAATCTCTCATTCTATTGGTTCCAACAGCTAGTGCACTCCCGATTGCTGTCCCGCCTTTATCAATCATATTGAAATCAATATCATCAATCAAGTTATTTAGAAGATCGTAGTCTGTGGTTAGTGGTGCATAGGATATTGCTTCCCCAGAAAATATAACGAGACCAATTCTGTCTTGAATTCTTCCTTCTATAAATTCTTTTGCCACTCTCTTTGCAGCTTCAAGACGGTTTGGAGTAAAGTCTTGGATTTGCATTGACTCCGAAATATCCAGCACCAACATTATATCTATTCCTTCAGACCATTGTTCTACTTTTTCATTAGTTAATTGAGGTCTAGCCAGCGCTACTAAAAATAGCTCAACAGCTAAAAGCAAAAACAACGGCGGTATAAACCTTAGGTAAGAGAGATAGCTTGCTTTTAGATAATCTGACGGAAGAGCGACTTCGAGCTTTTGCTTTTTTCGCCAAGAAATTAACCATCTTAGTAATAAAAGAAGAGGCACTAGAACAAGTAATATTGGAATAAGGTTAAGCCCTAAAAAGCTAATCGCATTTGCCCACTCAAATTTTTCAAGCGTTTCTATTGTAAACCACTTCCAATGTATCCAGTCTTTACTAAATTCAACCATTTTTGATGGTGTTAATTCTCTGTTCTACTTTTTTTTGTGCATATTCTTTCAAATAGATCAAGCTTTCTTTTACACTCTCTTCTTGAATACCTGCATAAATCGCTTTGTCTATTTCTTTTAAGGGTTTGTTTAGTTCTTGTTCCTTTGTTTTAGAAATTATCTCCTTTGAAGTAAAGGTATCCAAAGGCTCTTTGATCAATTTGCCAGTATATTTCTTCCAAAAGTTCAGTGCTTCTTCTATAGTTTCTCTATTTAATGTATTGAATATAATTTGATCGTATGCCAGTATAAATTTTTGATTTCTTTTGCGAAGTCTACTTATTATTATATTTCTTCTAATCTTTTTACCAAAGAGTATTAAAATTAATATTCCTAATGCTCCAATTATTGAAACAATAATTGTCAATAACTGATAGTTAAACTGGCTTTGAAGTTTAGCATATTCTACATTGGCTTTTAAAGATGGGGACTCTGGTTTTTCTACAATTAGCTTTTTTAAAAATATTATTTCTTGCTCAGGCTTTATCGTCTCAAGCTTACCATTACTTCCGTTTATAAATATAGGCAATGCATATTTTATGAGAGAGTCTAACTCAAATGTTCGAAGAGTATAAACTATACTGTCACTACTTATTCCCTCTTTAGTTTTCGTTGAGAAGTATCTGCTACTAACGTATTCTAGTGGTGAAAAGTCAAAGGTGGAATCTGGAAAAGTAAACTCTAAGCTCGGGTCGTGTTTTATGACTAAGAAATAGTTGACAGGTTGTCCGATTTTCACACTATCTGTGAGAAATCTTCCTCGAAACTCATATACCAAGTCTCTTTCTGATTTAGGCTCTCCTATACTCAAAAAAGCTATTAATGATAAATATATGATATGTATATATTTACTTATCATCTTCTAAGGTGATTTCTCACTTTAAATAGTTTTACCAGTTTAGGAACATAATCTTCTGCTGTATCTATGGTAATGTAATTGCTATTCGTTTTTTTAGAAATCTCTTTTAAAGCAAATTTATTTCTTTGATAATAGTCAACTAACTTTTTTCTATAGCTTGAGGAAGAGGTATTCGCCCATACTGTTTTTTTTGTTTCATTATCATAAAGCGGTATTATTCCCAAGTCAGGGAAGTTTGTTTCTCTATTTTCTTTCAAATGAATCATTATCAAGTCATGCTTTTTTGCTAAAGACTTTAAGTTTCTCTCGTAGTATTTATCAATAAAATCAGAGATGATAACTATTATACTTTTTCTTTTAATTACGGTTTGCGCCAAAGCACAAGCTTTGTTTAGGTTTGTTTTGAGCGATTTTGTTTTTAGCGTAAATAACCTATTAATTAGTTGATATGCATGTTTTATTCCTTTATTTGGCTTTATGTATAGTTCCTTTTGATCGCTACAGCAAAGTAATCCTACTGAGCTAGATTCTTTCACTCCCGAAAATGCCAGTACTCCGCAAATTTCTTTACCAATATCTATTTTCCGACAATCCATAGATCCTATATTTTGAGAAGCACTTACATCTAATATGAAAAAGATGTTTTGCTCTTTTTCTTCCTTAAAGGTTTTTATAAATGTACCATGCCCCTTTGCTGAAGTATTCCAATCTATTCTTCTTATATCATCACCATACTGATAAGATCGTATGTCATCATGCTCTAGCCCTGATCCTTTAAAAATAGAATGAAAATCTCCATGCATCTGAGTATTGATGGCTTTTCTTATTCTAAGCTCATATTTTCTTAGTTTTTTATATATTTCTTTCATTCTTCTCCAAAAATAAAACACTCTTGATGGAAGCAGTTAGGGGTCACTCCTTTATTTAACAGTTTTTAACCCTAAAAACTACTGAGGTATAACCAGTATAGTTTAGAATAGAGTATTAATTTAGCCTTAGTATTATTAGTATTGTTAATGGGCTACAGGACTTTACTTGTTTTTATTACTTTCTTTTTTGGTTGTATTGAGGAAGAAACCACTAAAAAGGATCTGCTTAAGAGAGATCTTTTTATTCAATCTTTGGTTGAACTTCATACTTTAGAGGCAACAATAAATGAAACATCCTTCAGCCAACAAAGTTTGACTACCGAATTTAATTCAAGAGAAAAATTAATTTTTGACTCTCTTGGTACAGACTCATTACTCTTTTATACTACTCTTGAATATTATATTAAAGAAAAGCCTGAGTATTTGGGAGCACTTTATGATACTGTTATCGCTTCACTACGTATCCGTAAAGAAAAATATAAAGAAGTCGTGAAAAAGTAAGGTCTTTTCTAAGATTCATCTACTTAAATAGACCTTTCCGCTTCAAAATAGTTTCGAATACCCTCATGTCGTGTTCAGTTTTGAAAATTGTCTTAGGCAGATATATAAATTGTGCTCTTGCCAGCATCAGAAGGAAGTAGTTATTCTTTGCTTTGGCTTTTTTTATGCTTTCCCAGTTTAGGGGCATTCCTTTTTTGGTGTTGAGTTTGAGCATAACATATCTGCTATCTATTTCATAGGACATTTTTTCAAACATAAATTTTGTTTGCTCTAATTGGGTAACTCCAGCGAATTGAATCCACCAAAATAGAAGAAATAGAATGCTTAAACTAATGGCAATCCAAAATCCCCACCAAAAGAACGATTGCACCAAAACTCCAACTACAATAAGAGTTATAGGTATTGCCCAAAACCACCAAAAGTCTCTTAGTGCATTTTGGAATGCTACTTTAATGTACCTTGAAGTTTCCAGTTGGTATTTTTTAGTTTTAATAGTCATTGTTTATCAAAATCTTAATTTAAAGATATCATACTCAAATCTAGGGCTCTGGCGGCGTAAGTTATACTCCCCATGGAAATGTAGTCTACACCTGTTTCAGCAACTTCCCTGACATTTTTAATTGTTATTCCTCCAGATGCTTCTGATTTACACTTTCCGTCAATTATAGTTACTGCTTTTTTCATTGTTACAGCATCCATATTATCTAGCATAATTATATCAACTAGGTTGGTATTAATAGCTTCTTCTACTTCTTCAAGGGTTCTTGTTTCTACCTCTATTTGTAAACTCTTCCCTTTCTTTTCCAAGTATTCTTTGCAAAGACCTACTGCTTTAGTGATTCCTCCAGCCTGATCAATGTGATTGTCTTTAAGCATTATTTTATCATATAAACCAAATCTATGGTTTTTACCACCTCCAATTTTCACTGCTAGCTTTTCTAGCAGTCTAAAGTTTGGGGTTGTTTTTCTTGTATCTAAAACTTTGCAATTTGTACCTTCCAACTGTTCAACTACTTGTCGGGTAAGAGTTGCTATGCCACTCATTCTTTGTAGGCAATTTAATACAAGCCTCTCCCCTATCAAGATAGGTTTTATTTTCCCCTGTATTCTTAATAAAGTTTCCCCTTCTTTGAAGTCTTCGCCCTCTTTTTTTTCGTAAGTAAATGTTAAGTTTCTATCTAAAGCTGCGAATATTCGTTTTGCTATATCAAGTCCAGCTAATATTCCTGAATCTTTTGAAATAATTGCAAGCTCACCAGTCTTATCAGAAGGAATTACTGCTTGGGTAGTATGATCTCCTTCTCCAACATCCTCTTTTAGAGCTTCTTGTATGAAATAGTTTATATTTTCTTCGCTAAAGAATTCCTTCGACATAATTTCATTTTTTTTCTCAAAGCTGGTATACCTTTTCAGTCGGGGTGACTGGATTTGAACCAGCGGCCACACGCCCCCCAGACGTGTACTCTAACCGAACTGAGCTACACCCCGAGAATTAAGCTGCAATTTTAAGTTTTTTTAAAACCTAAAGCAATTTAGATTTTACTCAAATAGCAAAATAAAGTACTGTAGAAAAACTTATGGATACCATCATTTCAAGAAGTCCAGCCCCTATATTTTTGTCATTAGCAATTTCTTTGTTAAGATCAGATTTTGGAATAATCAATTTATCAAAAAAGAACCGAACGAAGATCAAGTAAACTAGTATTAAAACTAAGTCTGTAGCCATTGACATAAAGCTATCTGACCATGATTCAAATTCGCCTTCGATTGCTTTCATCATTATGATACCTATGGAAATGACTCCCCCAGCTAAACCTAAGCCTGCTCCAAGATTTCCTTTTTTTATTTCGTCATGAACAGAATATGTCGTTATTTTCACATAAATCAGACCAAATAGTAGTAACCCAATTAGGCCTATGATAAAAAATATTATGGATTGCCAGGCACTTCCTCCTTCTCCATGAATAGCTCCAGCAATTACTAATGAAGAAGCTATGTAAAAAGCAGCTTCGACTACCCCTGCACTTGTATTGTGACTTTCAACTATTTCTTTGCCTACTGAAAACTTGTAAAGCATCAATTTTTCATTAATTACTCTTGATATGTTAAGTGCAATTATTCCACCTAAACTATATCCTCCAACTACTATTAAATCATACCAAATACTTTCATGTGGTCCATCTACAGCACTTATGTATATGATTGTTACTCCAATAAAATATCCAGACAAGCTTACAGCTACTGCATTGTTATCCTTAGAGGTTAGTTCATGGTCTAATTGCAATGATGAGACCATGCCTTTTATAAGTTTAGAAACTAAGATTAGTAGTGCATAAAAAACTATTAGTATAATTGAACTTTGAATATGAGAAGGTAGTGACAATGAATCCATTATTTGTCTTTTTTAGTTGTTATCTCAAAAATATATAATAATGTAGTAAGTTATGTGATGTTTTTATTTTAGTTCTTTTAGTTTTATGCTGTTTTTAAGTTTATTTTTGGTGCATTGAGGAATAGTTTTTGAATCTATATTCCACAGAAAGTAAATTTTTCTATTATGTATTACAATATTTCTATCAAAGTATTCTTTTCTTTTTTAATCTTTCTTATTTCAAATAATGGTTTTTCACAAGGCAAATTCTCTTTTGAGATAGAAGAACATGATTTCGGAACTGTTGTAGAAGGGGATAAAGCAGAAAAGGTTTTCAAGTTTAAAAATGTTGGGAATGAACCAATAGTTATAAGTAATGTAAAAGCTTCATGTGGATGTACCACCCCAGATTGGCCCAAAAATCCCATACTTCCAGGCGAAGAAAATTCTGTTAAAGCAATTTATAATAGTAAGGGTAGACCTGGAAGGTTTTTTAAAACTATCACTATTACTTCTAATGCTGAAGAAGGAATGAAACGCTTGACAATAAAAGGAAATGTCACAAAAAAGGAAGAACCTCTTAAAGAGGGTATACTTAACGTTGATATTGATGAAATTAACCTTGGTAAGGTAGAATCTGATAAACAAATTTCTAAGAAAATCACCTTGAAGAATACAGGTAAAGATCCACTTAAAATAGTATCTGTTAAGAGTGACTGCCGATGCATTAATTATAATTTATCGTTAAATCCAATTCCGATAAGTCAGGAGGCTACTTTAGAGCTACTTATTAAACCTAGTCTCAACAACTCTGAAAATCTTAAGGTGGAAATTACCACTGACTCCGAGCTAACAAAAAATCACACTATACAAATTGATGCGGAGATAGTAGAAAATATTAATCAAGAAAGTATAGTAAAAGAAAATAAACCAATAGGATGGTGATTAGTTAGGATATAGGATTAATTTTACAAAAAATTTATACTGATCTAAAATTATACAAGAACTTAATCTATAATTAAATGAAAATGAAACGTAATTTATTTTACTTAATCACTACGTTCAATCTTCTGTTTCTATGTTCCAATTTGTTTGGGCAAGAAAAAGTTGTACTTGAAGATTTTTTTAATAGGAGTGACAATAGTTGGACAGAAAATTCCAGTAAGGCAAGTCTTAGTGGGGGGAAATTATATCTCACTAATACCTCTCAATCATCTGATGGTAAGGTTACAAAACCTTTGAGTAACGAAATTAGCAGTATGAATGATTTCAAGCTGTCTTGCGATGTTAAGCTTTTAGGAACTGGTGTGCAATCTGGTAGAGCAGGAATTGAGCTAGGAAATAAGAAGATGTCTGACAGAATTTTCTTCTACATTACAAATGATGAAAAATTCCATACTCAGTTTGTAAAAAACAGACAAGTCGCAGAAAAATCTGATTGGATAAGTGAACCAGTGATAAAGCTAGGGAAAACTAATCGTTTAGAAATAATTAAAAATGCTAGTAAGGCTTATTTTTTCATTAACGGCAAATGGGTACATTCATTTAAAGTGGATGAAGATATAACTTTTGACGTTGTATCTTTAGGCATATCGGCTAATCGGAAAGCTGCATTTGACAATGTAATTATCAAGTACTCTCCCGCTAAATCTATAAATCTTGTTAAAGATTCTTCTCAGGGCTATAAGCTTACAAACCTTGGTAAAGGGGTTAATTCTAAATATACTGAAATGATACCTTTTGTTTCTGCTGATGGGAAAAACCTTTATTTTACTAGACTTGATCACCCTAATAATTTAGGTGATGCAAATAATGCTGGCGATATTTGGAAGTCTTCAAGAGATAAATATGATAGTTGGGGTGAAGCTGAAAATTTAAACCAGCCAATTAATAATACCAATAATGGTAATACAAACTTCATTGTTGCTATTACTGCTGATGGAAATAAGATGTATTTGAGAGGGCTTTATAATGATAGTTTTAGCCCTATTTATAAGACTACTCAATTAGATTCTGGTTGGTCCATGCCAGAGCCTATGCCAGTAGATGAATTTGACTTTAATGGCAAACTAGTCAATGTATGTATGTCTCCTGATGAGAAAAAAATTATTTTTTCGATTAAAAGAGATGATTCTAGAGGAGAAAGAGACTTATTCGTTAGCTTTCTTAAAGCTGACAGAAAATCTTGGACCAAACCAAAGCATATGGGAGATGTGATTAATACTGTTGGCGATGATAGTTCTCCATTTATTGCTGCTGATGGTAAGACATTGTATTATTCCACTGATGGTTTTCCTGGGTTTGGAGGCAAAGATATTTTTGTAACTAAAAGGTTAGATGAAAGTTGGACGATGTGGTCTGAGCCACAAAATATAGGAGCAGATATTAACTCTGCCAGAGATGAAATAGATTATAAGATCCCTGCCTCAAGTGAATTTGCATATATGGCATCTTCTTCAAATCTGGATGGTGCTATGGGTAAGTCTGATATTTACAAAATTAAAGTTACTGATGGCGCTAAGCCCGAACCTGTTGTTTTAGTTTATGGTAAAGTTCTTAATAGCAAAACAAAAGAACCGATTGCTGCAAATATTTCATGTAATAGCTTGAAAGATAATAAGCAAGTTGCAGCTGCAATTTCTAATCCTTCTACTGGTGCTTATCAAATTGTTCTTCCATATGGAAAAATTTACAGCTTAATTGCTGAAAAGTCTGGTTTTTTCTCTGTTAGTGAAAATTTAGATGTTATTGATGTTTCTACTTATACCGAAATAGAAAAGGATCTATATTTAACTCCTATTGAAGCTGGTCAATCTATTCGATTGAATAACGTTTTTTTTGAATTCAATAAATCTTATTTAAAACCTGCTTCTTACCCTGAGCTAGACCGTCTAGTTGACCTATTGAATAAAAATCAGGATTTAACTATTGAGATTAGTGGTCATACAGATAGTATTGGTAGTGCAACTTACAATAAGGCATTATCTGAAAGAAGAGCTAAATCTGTTAAAGATTACTTATTTGAAAAGGGCATGACAGAAGAAAGAGTCAATAGCCATGGATATGGTCTGGAATATCCTATAGCACAAAATGATACTGAGATTGGAAGGTCAATAAATAGAAGAGTTGAGTTTACCATTTTGGGTAATGGTGTATCTGGTTACCCTGATAGCTATACTGGTCTAGACTATAATTTGACAAATGATAGCACTGAAGCTTCAAAAATACAGGGTGTAAATATCTTGATAAGTAGATATATTGGCGAAAAATCGTATACATTTTCGCAAAGAAAGAAAGGAGAAAGTGAAGTAGATTATAAGATTAGAGTAAACGATGCTACTAACAAAATTCAAAAGGAAAAGATAAGAGCTGAAGCTATTGACTATTATGCAAATCAGCTTTTATCTCTGGAAGATGCGGCCATAAGCTTTGACGCAGACAAGAATGAGACAATTATTGATATTGATGGTGTAAAACCATTTAGAATAGCCATGTCGAGGAAGAAATACTATAGTTTAAAAGCAACATGGCCTAAATCAATAGTGGGAAAACCTGTTTATGACTTTGATAATGATGATGAAATCTTTGTGATGGCATTTCTAAAGCTTAATGTGCTAAGTGAAACTTTTAAAGAAGATAATATTTTAGGTCTTGTTGATGAACATTTAGAAGAAAATAGTGTAAGAAGAGCTCACAGTTTATATGAGCTTTTGCCAGGTTCTTACTTTAGTCAAAATGACTCTTCTTTAAACCATCAAATTTATCAAAGCATAGAAAATAGTATATCTCAGCAAGTGTATGATGCTTTAACAAAATTTGCAGATCAGTACATTGCACAAAAAGATTATTCTTCAGCAAAGAAAATATACGAAGCTGCTCGTCAATATAATGATAGTAATTCTGGTGAGTTACTCTCAATGCTCACAACTATTGAACAGGAAATAGATAAAAGAGAACACCCAGGCAAATATCTTTCTAATGCTGTAAAAAATTCTAATACTGTTGAAGTTAGAACATTGCTTGCCTTAGGTGCGAACCCAGATTTAGAGTCAAGTGATGGAACCTCTATTATTTTTGATGCTATTGATCTAGAAAAGCCAAACATACTTAAATTACTTATTGAGAACGATGCCAACTTAGATAAAATTCATAGTGATGGGGACACTCCACTAATGCATGCAATTAAGAAGGATAAAAAGGAAATGGCATCTATTCTTATTGAAAAAGGAGCAAGTTTAAGCAGAAGAAATAATAACAATGAAAATGCAATGCACTATGCTGTTAAGTACAAGGCTAACGATTTATTAAGTCTCGTTTTAAGTAAGGAAACTATGAATGGAATTAATAGCGAGGGCGAAACCCCTATTCATTATGCTGTTACTTACGATAATTACGATGCTGCTTATGAGCTTATTAACAATGATGCTTTAGTAAGTTATAAAAATAAAAATGGTTTAACTCCATTATTACTAGCAGTAAAATTAAAAAAGCTAGACTTTATTCGTTTGCTACTAAGAAATGATGGATTAACAAATGATAAGTTTGAAGGAAATATTTCTCCATTGGAGTATGCCATAAATAATAACTTATTTAATGTTGCTGAAGTACTAATAAACTATGGTGGAGGCATTCAAAAGTTTGATCTAGGTAGTGGTGAAAACAATTTGTTGATACAGAGTATTGTATCTAAAAACAATGATTATGCTAAGCTTTTAGTTTATGAAGGAGCTGATCTATCAATAACTGCAAGTTCTAAGAAATGGACTCCATTACATTATGCAGCAAGTATTGGCAATGAAGAAGTTGCAAGTGCTATAGTAGCAAAAGACCCAGAATTAACTAAAGTTAAAGATTTATACAACGATAAACCTAAAAATATCGCTAAAGATAAAGGATATAAAGAGTTAGCTAAGATGTTATAAAACATCTTAGCTTTTTTTCTCATTGAGTTTAAGTTTGGCTTTTAGAGCTTCAAGGGAAGATGATGTAGTCCCTTCTCCTAGTGCTTGGTTTATTTCTTTGTCTACGTCTGCTTCTAATTCTGCCATTTCACCATAAGATTCGGCAAGTGCTTCTTGTTGCTCTACTTTTTCTTTCATTCTTTCAAGCATTGAAAGTGTACCTGTAGAGTCTACATTAGAAAGGTGCTTATTGAGCTTCTGAGTAGCTGAACTTACTTTTGCTCTAGCCTTCAGCATCTTTAGCTCGTTTTCCCAAGAGGTAATTTGAGACTTAAGCTGTTGAACATTTTGTTCCATTTTTGCTACAGAAGCATCATTTTTGTCTAGCATCTGCTGTGAAGTAGTTGCATTTCGTATTGCCTTTTCTTTTTTTGCTAAAGCTTCTGAAGCAAGTCTATCTGCTTCGTCAACGGAAATTCCTCCTTTTTCTGCTTTATTCAAAAGCAAAATAGCTTTTTGCTCATAATCTTTAGCCTGATTTTTATATACCGCTAGCTCTCTTTTAGTTTTAATACTAATGGACTTAATTTCTGCTAATGACTTTAAGCTATCGTTGAGATCTTTCTTTAGATCCCTGATCCCTTGCTCCGTCATCTTGATCGGATCTTCTAGCTTGTCTATTGCAGCGTTTGCTTCCGCTTTTCCTATATTGAATAATCTCTTAAATAATGACATTTTTATTGTTTTGAAAAGTTTAAAATTTCCTCATAATTTTCTGAAAGCATCATGCTTATTGAGTTCAACGAACCTTCTAGCTCATTCAAATCTAGGTTTTCTAACTGCAAGGAGTCTCTAAATACAACCTTTTTGCCTGTAGAGTCCAAAGCAAATGCTCCATGGACAACTTCTCTATTTTTTTGTAGTAGTTTTTTAAATACTTCCTGGTTGTCTTGCTTAAGCTCAAATAGAAATAGCTCTATCACTAAAACTGGAGCTTCGCAGTCAATTAGCAGGTTAACAATTCCTGCATCTTCGTTACTTACAAAGACTAGTTCTTCTTCTACATTTTCAAAAGTTATTTCATAGTCTAATGAACGGAGAAACTCTTTTACTTTCTCAAAATGATTCATATTATTTTTAATTTATTGTATAAGTTTCAAACAAATTAATGAGCTATATGCTTTGTTCACAATTTTTTATAAGCTTTAACTTTATTTTCTTTTTGACTGATATTTAACTGTCTCGTCTAAAACTATAGCTTCTTGGATAGTCTCATATACTAACTCATTAATTTCTTTTAAGCTACTAAGTAATATGCTTCCCACTTGGCTTCTTCCTTTGAAGTCCAGTAAACCATTGGAGTTTGACATTTCATTAGCTCTTGTAAAAGCCAACTCTATTCCTCCACTTTTTACTGGGTTAAAATAGCAGATCCAACTTTTGCCAAAATAGAATGGCCACTTGAACCTCATTTTTGAACTAATCTTTGGGTAGCTAAGCAATAGGTTATGTAACTGCACCATTATCCCTTTTTGAACTTTTTCATAGGCATTAATAAATTCTATCGGGCTGTTATTTTCCATGCTTACTTTATTCTTGGTTTACTAAAATACCAAATTTAGATTTCTATAATTAGATGCTCTCTCAAGTGAAAGATTACCACTATCTTAGTTTTCTAATTTTAGTTAATCATTACGATGCATAGGAAAGACTTAATCGAAGAAATTTGGAATGATAAATCTCTTTTGAAGCAGCAGGAAAGTAAAGATGCTATATCTTCTATTATTGAAGATCTAGACAAAGGGAAATTAAGAGTAGCGGAGCCAAAGGGAAAAGAGTGGTTAGTTAATGAGTGGATCAAAAAAGCAGTAATCTTATATTTTCCTATCAGACCTATGGAAACAATAAAAGTGGGCCCTTTTGAGTTTCATGATAAAATTCCTTTAAAAACCAATTACAGTGAACAGAAAATAAGGGTAGTTCCTCATGCAATAGCTCGGTATGGGTCATTTATTAATAAAGAGGTTATTATGATGCCATCCTATATCAATATAGGGGCTTATGTAGACTCAGGCACAATGGTAGATACATGGGCTACAGTTGGAAGCTGTGCCCAAATAGGCAAAAATGTTCATATTAGTGGAGGAGTTGGCATTGGTGGAGTACTTGAGCCTGTTCAAGCTGCTCCTGTAATTATCGAAGATGGCTGTTTTATTGGCTCAAGGTGTATTATCGTAGAAGGAGTCAAAATTGAAAAAGAAGCTGTCTTAGGTGCTAATGTTACTATTACAGCTAACTCTAAGGTCATTGATGTTTCTGGAGATGAACCTATCGAATATAGAGGATATGTTCCAGAAAGGTCTGTAGTTATACCAGGTTCTTACTCCAAAAAATTTCCTGCAGGAGAGTACCAAACTAGCGCTGCTTTAATCATCGGTAAAAGGAAGAAAAGTACAGATTTGAAGACTTCATTAAATGAAGTCTTAAGAGAAAACAATATAGCTGTTTAGGTCGAAAATAGGGCTTTTAGTATTTTAATCGACTTCATTTCTGCAAAGTTATCAAAGTGGTATTGGTAGAATTGTATTAGGATATCTAATAGCTCGTTTCTAGATTCTCTTGAGAGTAATTGCAATTGCTTATTGTCTTTTTTGAGAAGACCTTCAATAGTAACAACTTGATTTTTAGTTAAATGAGCTGTACATATATTTATCTCTTCAAAGTTTTGTATTCCTGTAATCTTAAAACCAAAATACTCTGCGATATAAAACATGAGCTCGATGTGAAATGATTGGTTAAAAGGTTTTTTATCAAAATGTAATAAGGATCTAAGCATGAATTGAAAGAGCTCTTGGTCTATTTTTTCTGTTTTTACTATTTTCTGAAAAAACTCAGCTAAAAAAAATAAAACGGACGATTTTTTGTAGTCTAGCTGAATGGATTGGTATAAGTAAAAAAATTTTGCCTCGCTAATTCTGTTAAGCTCTATATGCTCTTTATTGTATACTAAAAGCTCAAGTATAGCTAAAGGCTGAAATAAAGAAATGGTAAACTTAGTCTTTTTACTGGATCTTACGTTGTTTACAATATATGATTTCACCCCTAATTTCTCTGTGAAAATTTTTACTATTATAGAATGTTCTTTAAACTTGATATATCCTAAGACGATTCCTCTAGTCTTTACTAACATTTATGCAATACCCTATTATCTTAACTTCTTGAATAACTTTTTATAAAAATGAGAAAAAATAAATTCTTTTATTTCTGTTTTTTTGCCTTTGCACTATTATTTACTTCATCTAAAAGTTGGTGCCAGAACTCTATTTTTGGTGAGTGGAATACCTACGATGACGAAACTGGTAAGAAAAAATCTACAGTAGAAATTTATAAGAAAGGTAGTAAAGCGTATGGTAAAGTTATTGATTTACAAAAAGATAATGTTGCCTATACCATTTGTAAGAAATGTACTGGAGAAGATAAAGATAAGCCTATTGTGGGGCTTGAAATAATTAAAGATATGGAAAAGGATGACGATGTGTGGAAGGATGGGACAATTTTAGATCCTAAGAATGGAAAAGTATATTCTTGCAAGATTTGGTTGGAGAATGATTCCACATTAATGGTACGTGGCTATGTGTCATTCTTTTTTAGAACGCAAACTTGGCGACGGAATTAATCCTGTTTTACAAATCTTATAAAGGTTTTTTACAATAAGAAAATACTTTAATTTATATAGTTTAAATAATTGATTTTAAGGTATTTAAAAAACAATTATTAGTCAAAAAGTTTAACTATTAAAACATTCTGTTATCAAATTTTACATATGTAATATTTATACCAAACAGTACTAAAACATCAAATGCTTATTATCGTTATTTATGATTATAAAATCAAACGGATAATTAAGTTGCCTATATATATGAATACTGCTTCAAGTCAGGATAACATCAGAACCAATAATACTTCTGCTAAAACTGCAGTTGAAAATGTTTTAATTGTGGATGATAGCCCTACAGATAATTTCATTAATGAAAGGCTAATTCGTTATTACAAGTTTTCGAACAAAGTTGTTTCAAAAACTTCTGGCTTTGAAGCATTATCCTACTTAAGAGACAATCAAGACTCTTTAGATAACTTACCAGATATCATTTTTTTAGACATAAATATGCCTGTAATGAATGGTTTTGGTTTTGTTGGTGAATTTGAAAAGCTTCCAGAAAGTATAACGAATAAAACGAAAATAGTTATTCTTTCTAGCTCTGAAAACCCCAGAGACATTGCCAAAATTCAAAATCATGAGAGTGTAATACATTACATATCCAAGCCTTTATCTGAAGAAAGTTTAGCAAAGGTAGATTCCATGATAACTTCTTTTTATCAATAGTTTATCTTAGTTTTTTTAATGAGGTAATTTTTCTTTCAGTAACCCATAAACAAAAGTGCCTAAAATAGCACTTAGCAAAGCTAAAATTACTACCCAGTAGCCACTACCAATTAATGCGTATAATGGTCCTGGGCAAGCACCCGTTAGGGTCCATCCCATTCCAAATAGCATTCCTCCTATTATATTTCCTTTTGTAAAACTTTTTGGAGTCAAAGCAACTTTATTGCCATTTATTGCTTTAATATTCATTTTTTTAATGATAAATACAATTATTGCTGCTGTGACTATAGCACTAATTATGACTCCATACATATGAAATGACTCAAAAAGAAACATTTCCTGAATTCTAAACCAGGAAATAACTTCAGTTTTATACAGGATAAAGCCAAATAGTGCTCCTAATATCAAGAATTTTATATTTTTCATAGAGTTATATGATTAAAAAAATAATGGCAAAACGATATAGGTCATTAATAAACCTCCGATAAAAAAACTTATAGATGCTATTAGTGATGGGAGTTGGAAATTAGACAAGCCCATAATAGTATGCCCAGAAGTACAACCTCCTGCATACCGTGTTCCAAAACCAACACAAAAACCTCCTATAATTTGAAACATAAATCCTTTTGGTGTCAATAGGTTTTCAAAAGAAAATATTTGACTTGGGATATATCCAGTGAAGTTTGTCACTCCGAGTTCTCTCAAGTGCTCTTTAGTCCCTTCAGTGATCTCTATTGGAGAGGTTGAAAGAAATAAAGTTGAGCCTATCATCCCCCCAAGTACAATACCTAATACAAACCAGAGATTCCATGATTGAGATTCCCAATCGTAATTAAAAAATTTTATTTTTCTAGGGATTATAGCTGCGCAAATATGTCGGAATGAAGAAGAAACACCCATTTGCTTATTGCCAACTATTAATAATAAACCAACAGTCAACCCAATTAATGGACCACCTACATACCATGACCAGGGTTGCGATATATATTCTACTATATTCATCAATGATTTATTGTGATAATGAGCATTCTTCGTTTAAGATGATTGGTAAATTTGTTTCTTTTATTTTTCCAAACCCACCAGCTATATCAATAAGATTTTTGAATCCATTTTTTTTCAATATGGAAGCTGCAATCATTGATCTATATCCTCCTGCACAGTGGATATGGTATTTTTTTGATCGAACTAAGCTTTCTATACTATCATTTATGAAGTCTAACGGGAAGTTTTCTGCACTATCGATATGTCCTTTTTCAAACTCTGATGGCTTCCTAACATCTAGTATATTGATTTTTTGCTTAGAAAACTCTTTCTCAAACTCTTTAGGTGAAATTGATTTTATTTTTTCGACTTCTTTACCTTGTTTTTCCCATAATTCTAACCCTCCTTTTAAACATCCAACTGTATTATCATAGCCAACACGAGCCAGTCGAATCACAGCTTCTTCTTCTTTTCCCTCTTCACAAACTATTAGTATCTTTTGATTTATATCTTTAATTAGTGTTCCTACCCAAATGGCATACATTCCATTCAGCCCTATATTTATTGAGTCTGGGATAAAGCCTTGAGCAAAAACTTGAGGATCTCTTGTATCTAATATCAAAGCTCCACTATTTTTTTCTTTTTCAAATTCTTCGATGCTAAGAAGTTTAGTCCCTTTAGCTACTACTTCTGCAACTTCATCATAACCTTTCATATTTAGCATTGCATTTTTTGCAAAGTATTGGGGCGGAGGCATTATCCCCTCTGTAACGGTTCTCACAAACTCTTCTTTGGTCATATCTTGCAATGCGTAGTTGGCTTGCTTTTGATTTTTAAGGGTATCACTTGTTTGCTTGCTAATGTTCTTTCCACAAGCAGAACCCGCACCATGAGCAGGGTATATGGTAATATCTTCTGAAAGGGGCAAAATTTTATTGTGCAAGGAATCATAAAGCATCCCAGCCAAGTCCTCTTTGCTCAGGTCACTTTTTACAGCGAGATCTGGTCTTCCTACTTCTCCAATAAATAGCGTATCTCCTGTGAAAATAGCTTTTTCTTTTCCGTTTTCTATTAGTAAATATGTTGATGACTCCAGAGTATGCCCTGGTGTATGTAGTAGTTTGATTTGCAAGTCTCCTACTTCAAATATTTCTTCGTCTTTTGCTATATGTGCCTCATAGTCAGGTTTTGCATTTGGACCAAATACTATTTGACCTCCTGATGCTTTTGCTAAGTCTATATGCCCAGAAACAAAGTCTGCATGAAAATGTGTTTCGAAGATGTATTTTATTTTTGCGCCAGCTTTTTCTGCTCTTTCCAAATAAGGACTAGGATCTCTTAGTGGATCTATGATTGCAGCTTCTCCATTTGACTCTATGTAGTAAGCTGCTTCTGCTAAACAATTAGTATAAATTTGTTCTACTTTCATTTCTTATATTTTTTATAAAAACAATTCTTTAGTTAGGATAAATGTGCCCATTATTAAAACAAACCATCCAAAAATTTCTTTTAGTTTCTTATTGGAAATGCGGCTAGAGAGTTTGATCCCTATAAATATTCCTGCAATAGCAAATAAGCTAAAGACTCCTAAGAAGTTCCAGTCTATTGGTTGGTTTGCTATGTCTCCTGTAAAGCCAATCAGTGATTTTACTGAGATTATTACAAGGGAAGATCCTATTGCTTCTTTCATAGAAATCCCTCCTAGTATTACTAATGCTGGAATTATCAAAAACCCTCCTCCAGCACCTACTAGTCCTGTGAAGAAACCCACTATCATTCCTTCAGCTCCAATCAGAAAGTAATCTTTAGCTTTATAAACTTTTGTTTCTTTTTCATGATTTTTGATACCATCTTTTTTTTGGATCATTGAAAATGCAGCTAGTATCATTAGTATTGCAAAGAGTATTAGAATTGCTAAATTTTTGGTAATCTCTAAGCCTCTAATTGTAAACCAGTAATCTGGTAATGAAGGAACTACATATGCCCTAGTCATGTAAACAGATACTAGGGATGGAAGTGCAAAAAGGAAAATAATTTTAAAATTGACTAGCTTTTTCTTAATGTAAGATAACGAACCTATTCCAGAACTAATTCCAACAACAAATAGAGAATAGGATGTAGCTAAGACTGGTGATACTCTAAACAAGTATACTAATATTGGCACTGTAAGTATTGATCCTCCGCCTCCAATAAGACCTAGCGAAATTCCAACTACTAATGCCCCAAAATAACCTATAATTTGTAGTATACCCATTTTGTCTATACCAGGTTACAGTCGCAGTTTTCAATACACTCTAGCACTTTAACTATATTTTTTTCTTTGAGAGAATACAGCTGCGTTTTCCCATCACGCTTTGAGCTCAATAAACCTTTAAGCTTCAAACCCATTAAATGGTGAGACATAAGTGACTGCTCACAATTGAGCTCATTACACAGTTCACTTACACTCATTTCTTCATTTTTTTGAAGCTTTTCTATTATTAAAAGTCTTATAGGGTGCGCTATTGCTTTTAGTATAAATGCTGCTTTGGAAAGCTTTTGTTCAAGACTATTTTCTTTTGCCATGGTCATTTCAAACAAATATATGAAAATATTTTCATATGTAAATATAAATTTTAAAATAAATACACATTATTTCATTCTCTACTGGGATTATTCGTTATAAATAAGCTTTAATATTATCTTCTTCTAGCTTTCCAGCACAAATAAAGTATGGGTTTCTTAGTGTTTCTCTTGCCCCATAGTTTAATGGCTTCCCGTTTTCGACTGACAGCACTTTCCCTCCTGCTTCTTCTACTATAATTTGCGAAGCTGCTATATCCCATTCCATTGTTGGAGCAAATCTTGGGTAAATATGTGCACTACCTTCTGCCACTAGCATTAGTTTTAATGAGCTACCTGATCTCTTTAGATTTGGGTTCTTTAGTTGCTCAATAAACTGTGTCGTTTTTTCATCTAAATGTGATCTGGATACTACTATTTCAAGGTTTTGATCACTTAATGAAAATGTGTTTGCAGAAATTTGAAAAGGAGTCCCCTCCCCTACTACTTTCCAAGCTCCTTTACCTTTGATTGCATAAAACATTTCTTGCTTTACTGGGAGATAAACCACTCCTAGTGCAACTTTATTGCTGGATATAAAAGCAATGTTTACAGTAAATTCTCCATTTCTTTTTATGAATTCTTTTGTTCCATCTAAAGGATCAATCAGCCAATAATCTTTAGAAGAGTTATCTGTACTGAGCTGATGCTCCCCTTCTTCACTAATTATTTCAAACTCTGTTTTAATGAGGTGACTTGTAATTACATTGTGTGACTTTTCATCAGCCTCTGTCAAAGGAGTTTTATTTTCTTTTATGGAAATGTTTAAATTCTCTGAAGCATTATATATTTTCATTATTTCATTTCCTGCTTCTTTTGCGGCTTTTAGTGCTATTTCTAATTCTTTGTCTAAATTCATTTTTCTTTACTTTATTACCAGCTACTATTTATTTTACTTCCTTTTTCTTCAGAATGTGTTATTTTCAAATATACATCTACTTCTTGTTGTAATTCTTCCACGTGAGAAATAACTCCTACTATTCTATTTTCTTTTCGTAGGTTTCGCAAGGATTCAAAGACTATAGAAAGAGATTCTTTGTCTAAGGAACCAAAACCTTCGTCTAAGAAGAAGAAACTCTGATCTGATTGCTTCATACTTTGAACATGATCGGATAGAGCCAGCGCCAAACAGAGAGATGCCTGAAAGGTTTGTCCTCCAGAAAGTGTTTTTACTAATCTCCTTCTGCCAGAATTTAGATAGTCGATAATCATCAACTCATTGTTTTCTCCTACTTCTAATTGGAGTTGGTAGTTGGTTAGTTTTTTGAAACGCTCATTCGCTGTTTGAATTAGTTGATGTAGATAAATAGAGGATACATAAGATACAAATCCTTTTCCTTTGAATAGTTTTTGTAAAAGCTGTAACTGATCTATACGCTTGTCTTTTTGTTCTTTCTCAACGGATAGTTTTTTCTTTTTTTCGAGATTGGTTTGAGTTGCCGTAATTTCTCTTTTTAGCACTTCACTTTCATTGGACAACTGATAAAGTAATTCTTCTAGATCTATTAAACTTTGTTTTAGTTTTTGTACATCTTCTTGGGATACTCGCTGACCGTCTATCTCTGCATTTAGTTTTTTTATTGATTCTTCTATGTTGAATTTTCTTTCATCAAATTCTTTTACTGCTTTTCTGTATTGTTCAAGTTGATCTTTATACAAAAAGATTTGTTTAATATCTTCAATATCTTTTACTGTAGCAGTATCCTTTATTTCTTTATTAAGTTGTTTTACTATTTTATCTAATTGCATGTTTAGCCCTTTCAAAGACTCTTCTTCTTGGTTTATACTTCCTTTTAGTTGGTTTAAAATATTCTGTTTTTTATTAATTTTTTGTTTTTGGTTTTCATATTTTACCTCGATTTCTGCTATAAACTTTTTACCCCCCTTTATTTTCTCTTCAAGGTCGTCTAAGGCTTTGTTTTTTTCAATTTCAAAATCAAAAAAGTGTAACTGCGATAGAGCTTGTTCTTTTTTGCCTTTAAGTGCGGCAGTCTGCTTTTCTATTTCTAATAAGGCATTGGTATTAGCCTCTCCTTTTTCAAAAAGAGTTTCCAGAAAGGTCTTTTGTTCGCCAAGATCTCTCTGTAGTTTTTTATGCTCTTTTTCGCCGTCTTGTATTTCAATTTTTGCAGCTTCCAAATAGTTACTATTTTTCCATTCTGTTTTAGTAGAAGGAAATGCTGCATTATGTTTTTCGAGTTTTTCTTGTAGTTTTTTCAGCTCTTTTCGCAAGACATCAATCTGAATAAGATCATTCGCTTGTTGCCTTATTCGTTCCTCTAGTCTTGTCAACAAGTTTTTAATAGCATCAATGCTCTTTTCTATGCTTATTTTCTTTTGGCTATTCTCTTTGTATAGATGCATTGCCGTTGCATTATTTGCTGGGCTAGGATGCTCTTTTGATCCGCACAAAGGGCATTTTTCATCTGGGTGCAAAAGATACGCTTTTTGAGATAGCATTACCTCAAAGCTCAGGTTTTCAGCTTTTTGATTGCATTGTTCTAATTCAGTCGCTTCTTTTTTTAGAGAGCTTATTACAATACTCTTTAATTTCTCTAAATTTTTCTCACTTGCTTCACCAATTTCAATTTTCAGGTTTATTGCTTCATCAAAAAAGTAGCTTTTTGTTTCTTCTACTTCTTTTTCAATTCTCGCAAGAGAGTTTTTTGTTTTTTCTATGCTATCAATAAGCATATTCGTGGTACTATTCCAGCTATCTACTTTTACTATTTCTACGAGTACTCTTTGATTTTCATGGGACTTGTTTATTTGCAGTTCAAGGTTCTCTATTTTTTCTTTAGCTTTTTGTTTATCTAATGCTATTCTTTTTTTTTCCTCTTTCAGTTCATTTAAAGAAGTTTGGTTTTTTACTTCTTCCTTATCTAATTCTTTTAAATCTACGATGCATTCTAGCTCTGCTATCTTTTTCTCAAATATTTCTTTTTGAAGGAAGTTTTGTTCGGTTTTTTCAAATTCTTTAGCGTCTTCTTTCAGCTTTTTGCTAAGTGTTTCCAGCTCCGCTCTTTTGGGGATAATAGAGGTTTCAGTTTTTTTAACTTCTTTATTTAGGTGTTCATATTCAAAATACAGCTTTGAGAACTTTCCTTCTACATACTCATAAGATTTGACTTTTTCTTTATATAGTTTAATTTTTTCTTCAGAGTTGAGTAAGTCTTTTAATTCAGCTTGATGGTTTTGCAATACTTGATTCTTGTCATATAATTCTTTGCTTTTTTCAAATTCCTTTTTCTTATTCTGGTATTCTCTGGACTTATTCTGTCTATTTTTATCAATTTCAGAGAGGTTACGTTCTTTTTCAGCTAGTGTTTCTTTAGATATTTCCTGAAGATGAGAAAGTTCTCCTTCCAGAAAGGATTTTTCTTGCTCACATTTTTTTTTAAGCTTAGCTACTGTTCCCGAAAAATCAAAACGATTTAGCTGAAATAGCTCTTCTAGCATATTGGTACGCTGCATAGGAGATTGGCTAATGAAGCTTTGAAATTTACCTTGAGGGATTATTATGCTATGCTTGAAGTTTTCATAGCTCATCCCAGTAGCTTCATTTGTGTTTAACTCTTCTAAAAGATGCCAATCTCCTTCTCTTTTTACGTATGCTTTCCTCTCTGGAGTTCGGATATCATCAAATTTTTTAGAGTTCCTTTTTGCCTCGTAGGTGTATCGATACAGCTTTTTGTCTCCTAAACCTCCTAAAAACTCAAAGTCTATCCATAACTTATTGGAGTCTAGGTTCATGATGTTATAAGATCGTTTGTCTTGCAGGTTTAGTCTTTCTGTTTGTCCATAAAGGGCTAAAGACATCGCTTCCAGAATGGTTGATTTCCCACTGCCTACTTTTCCAAAAATCCCAAAAAGTTTATCTTCTGTAAGTTTTAGAAAATCAATTTCTTGCTTTTCTTTATAAGAGTAAATACCTGATATTGTAAGGTTTATAGGAAGCATGATTTATTGTAAGTTCTCATAGTTTTCAGATGCTATTTCTCCAAAAAGCTGAATTAAGGATTCATCTGGAGTTTGGCGGGTTTTTCTCTCAAAAAAGTCTTTAAAAAGGCTTAGTACGCCTTTGGTTTCATCTATCTTATTTATTCCTTTTTCTTCTTTTTTATCCTCAGAGATGGGCTTGGGAATCAGAGATACTATTCGAGGATGTGACTTCATTATTTTGAGTTTATCTTCTGCCGACAGATAGTTGTCAGTTGCAACGGATAACTCAACAAAACTTTCCTGGTTCTTTTCAAGCCAACTTAAACTATCCAAAACACTATTACATGTCTTTTTCTTTAGTTTTTTGCCACTTTTTAGCTCAATCTTTTTTATAGTAGTTTTTTGAGCATCATCAAACTCAACTAGAGAAATATATTTTGTAGGGTTTGTTTCGTGAAAGTTGTAGTTTAAAATGCTTCCTGAATAGATAACTGGTTTATCTTTTGTATTTAAATTTTGGAAACTGTGTATATGACCAAGAGCCGTATAGTCAATAGCATCAGGTATATCAGCAACGTAAATTGGCTCTGCACCTCCTAGATATAAGGTTTGCTTTTCGTCTAGGGGCTCTTCAATTTGTTTTGCACTATCACTCAGCATGAAGTAGTGGGTAACTAATATGTTAATGCTTTGACGGTCAAGGTGTTTTTCAGCGATTGCATGCCAACTAGTACGAATCACTTTTCTAAACTCAAACTTTAAGTCCTCGCTTTTTATTTTTTGCTGAAGTCTCGCCTGACTCGCATAAGGTGATAAGATTAGTTTAATTGGCACTGAATTATTGTGAAGCTGTATTTTAATTAAGCCTGGATGCGTACAAGATATTTTTGTTCCATTTCTCAATGTTGTAGGCTTTATCTTTGAATCTGGGAAGCCTTGAAAAGTAATTCCTGAAACAGATGCTAAAGCTTCTGGTGCTTCAATTTTCTCTGCTGAGTCATGATTTCCTGCTATTACTACAACAGGGCGAAGACCATTTTTACTCAGCTCATAGCATTTTCTATAGAATAGTTCTATGGATTCATTTGGAGGGTTGTAAGCATCAAATATATCTCCTGCAATGATGACTAAATCTACTTCTTTTTCATTGGCTTTTTCTACAATTTCCTGGAGAACCTGTTCTTGCTCTTCATGCCTAGAAAATTGATTTAGTTTTTTACCTAAATGCCAGTCTGAGGTGTGTAAAATTTTTATCAATATTGTCTCTTTCTTATTGAGTGGTCTAATTTAGCTTAGATCTGCCTTATTAGGTAAGATGACTTTAAATAAAGTTCCTTTTCTATCTTCTGAACGTACAATGATATTACCCTGTAAAAAGTTTACTATTTGTTTAAGTATATATAGCCCTAAACCTGCTCCCTCTG
Organism: Bacteroidia bacterium; assembly: GCA_030425505.1. GTDB lineage: Bacteria > Bacteroidota > Bacteroidia > Cytophagales > Flammeovirgaceae > JAUIAB01. Next base: position 35,345 of record JAUIAB010000013.1, read on the forward strand.
AAATTTCTGAACCACGATAAAACATATCAAATATTTTAGCCTTCACCATATTCTCAATACCAATCCCGTTATCTTTTACCTCGATGATGCACTTATCTTGTTTGGTCTGTATTTTTAAAAATATCTTATTTTCTTTTTTATTAGAATCTATAAATTGTAGTGCATTAGATAAGAGTATTCGGATGATTTCTCTAACTCTGTTAATATCACTGTAGAATACAAACTCGTCTTCAAGCTTTTTCTTTATTTGTACTTTTTGAATGTTTTTATGAAACTCAAATTCCTTAAGAAAGTCAGATAATAAATTACGAAAATTAACTTCACTTATTTCAGATTTTGCATTTAAGTTTTCTGAATAGGTAACTATGCTGTAGACGAATTGATTTAGTTTTTTCACTCGATCGCTGATCATTTCTACATATTTCAGAGATGTCTCGTCTTTCATGTCTAACTCCATCAAATTGAGCAACCCCTCGATAGAACATAGTGGTCCTCTAAGATCATGAGAGACTTTATAGACGAAGTTATCTATCTCATTACTCCTTTGTATTAGTTGTTGACCAAGAGTTTTAAGATCTTGTTTTGCTTTGATTTTTTCAGTAACATCACTCAAAACAACCAATAAGGCTTCTGTATCTTTAAAGTTTATAGTATTGGAGTATAATTCTATGTGCTTAATTCTCTTGCTTGCAGTTTTTACTTGTTTTAGCTTTGTATTTTTTTCATTTAATAATATTTGCTTTATACCTTTTTTAGGTCTATGTCCTATCCATAGGTCTGAAATTGATTTTTTTGATAGCTCCGCAATAGGAATACCAAAGAAATTTGATGCTGCCAGATTGGTATTCATGATTCTACCATTATCTTCTTCTATCACAAACATTGGCGCACTGTGGTTTAGAAAAGTGCGCTTCCAGAAAACTTCATTGGATGTCGACCCATTAAAAAAATTAAACTCTAAACTTCTCTTTTCAGCTTTACTTTTTCCTGTTTCGCTTTCTCTAAACTTTATTTTGTAAGGAAGTACTTCATTTGTCTCTGCCTTTATTAATTGGATTACCTCTTTTATTTCTCTATTCGCTAAATTAATCGATAAAGGTATTCGTGCTATTTTTTCTGAAAGATTGTCATCCAAAAGAGCCCTCTTTACTATGTTCTTGCCTTGATTATTTATTATCAAAATATCAAAGTGGTTGTACACAAAAACTTCTTTGAGCTGATCTACACTACTAACCTGTTTAACAAAGAACCAAATATGTGCTTTTTCAAGCTTTTGATTCAATTGTAAAAATTCATCTGCATAATTGCCTACATATAGTAAGTGCAATTTTTTGTACATAGAAGATTTTAGTAAGTGAGTATAGTTAAAAAGTTATTATATATCTTTTAGTTCAACTTTAACTCTAGATATTACGTACTAAATTAATCAATATACTGTAAAGAACCTTTTTCCATGAGTAAAAAACGTTACAACTTGAAGTGATCCTCTGTACAGTATTTAACAACTCTTAATGATGATTTATAGACAATTCTTATCTCTCAGTAAGATACTTATTTGTTATCTATTTCTTGTACCAATAGGTAAAGTTTTTGCCCAAGAGAATTTAGCCCATTATAAAAAGGTTGGAATCAAGAAGTTAAAGAAAAAAGTAAAAGTACTTAAACATGGAAGAGCGCATGAAAATGGAACTGGAAAATATCCTGCTTTAGATGTTTTAAGCACTCCTCCTGGAAAAATTGGGTTTTTATCCTTTTATGTTTTTGACCCTAGCTCAAGAACATATCAGTTCTTCAAAGAAGATTCTTCTGGAAATCTCTTTAACCCAATTTCAGAGTCTCTTTATTTGCACTCATTACATAGTATTAAAAAAAGCTTCTCTCAGGAAAACATGAAATTCCTTCTACCAAAAGACTATTTAGATACGGAAGGTAAAAAACAAGCATATAATGATTTTTATAAAGAGCTTATTGGGGAAGATCACTATAAAAAAATCTATCATAACCTTAATAAAAAAGATCAAAGAACATGTACAGCAAAGGGGTTTACTCTTGTTCCTGCAAATATTGATTACCATAGTAAACTATTAAGTGATAAGCTTGCTTTATTACTTGAAAAGTTAGACCTAGATGCTGCGCTTATTGTTGCTCAAGAGTGTTTTACAGATCATCATTATACTGATATTGAGTATATTGAAGCTTTGATTTATGGGAAAAATCCTATATCTAAACAACCGTCTGTATCTAATGAGGATTACTACCCTTCTATGCTTTTTGCAGGTGGGTTTATTGATTTTAAAAAATCTATTTTAATATCAGAGAATCATCATAATGAAATAGTTACCGTAAGTTCTGATGGCTATGGTATTATTCTTCAAGCCATTATTGAAAAAGCATTAGAGGATTTAAACGAAAATATTGGAATTTAATAATGTAAAATCTCTACATCTTTTCTCTTTTGTCTGAACTTATCCACTCTTTTAGTAGAAACTCTGGTATTGTAACATTCAATTTTTTCAAGCATAGGAAGGTTTAAAAGAGGATCCAGCTTTTTTATATTCGTGCTATACAATGATATTTTTTGCAGTGACTTAAAGTTTTCAACCATATCCAAATCGTCAACTTGTGTGCCTGAAATATTTAGGCTAATAAGTTTAGTTAGGTTACTTAAAGGCTCCAAGTTAGATACTGGTGTGTTTTCTATGTTTAAATCTTCCAGCTTTTTTAGCTGTGCAAGAGGGCTAAGGTTATAAACTGGATTCTGAGAAATGTCAAGCGATCGCAGATTTTTCAATTGCTGAAGCGGTTCTAAGTTGCTAATACTTAGGTTTGAGGCAGTAAGTTTTTCTAACCCAAAAAGTTTAGTCAAGGGAAAAAGGTTTCTTACTGACTTATTATTAGATATTTCTATCTCTCTTACAGATAGTAGCTTATGAAGCCCTGCACTTGAATGTTCTTTATGGGCGTATGTCTCAAAGATATTCTTCCAATCTTCAGACAAACTTTTCCACCATATCTCTAATTCCTTTGTTTTGTAGATTAATTGAGCATCAATTTTTTTGAAAAACTCTATTACTTGCTCATTCTCAAGTTTGCAGTTTTCTAAGTTTGCTTTTTTTAGGCTTTTAAGTCCATATAGTGGGTTGATATTATTTACAAGAGTATTATTACCACTCAAAGAGACTAATCCATTTAAATCTTTCAGTGGTGCGAGGTCTGCTACTTTTGTATTATCAAACTTAAGGTTTTGCAGTTTTTCAGCTTCTTTTAGAGGTTCTAAACTAAAGATTTCGGTTTTGCTAATGTCTAATTCCTCTAAATTTTTTATGCTTGACAGCGCATTTATATCTTTAATACTTGTAGAAGAGCAGTTTAAAACTTTGATGTATATAAGATTATTAAGAGGGGATAGATCTTCAATCTCTGTTTTTTCTATGTTCAATTTTCGAAGGTTATGACACTCTACTAATGGCTCTAGACTTTTAATCTCTTTACCCGAAAGATCTAATGATTTGATATTTACTATCAATTGTAAATCTTCATCACTAGAAATCGCTGTTTTAAGACCTTGTGCATTTAATAATGTTTCTTTCCAAACTGAGCTTAAGGATTTCCACCAACTTACTAGTGTTTTTGATTGATAAATCACTAATGTGTTTGTAGCTGAGTTCATAAACTCTAGTGCATCTCTTTTTGTAATAGACGTATTGTTACAATAAATTCTTTCTAAAGACGGTAATTCTTTAAATGCACTTAATGACTGAATAGGCGTAGAATTACAAGAAAGAAATTGCAGTTTTCTTAAACCACTTATTGGCGAGAAGTCTTTAATAGATGTATTATCCAGGTATAAAGTCTCTAAATTATTAAGTGTTGCTATTTTTGAAATATCAATAATTGGAGTGGATATAAGGTTTAGATAGCTAAGGTTAGAGAGATTACTGATAGAATCTAAATTAGAAATTTGAGAGCGCTCTAAATCTAATTCTCTTAGTTGAGAAGAAGGGCTTAATGGCGATATGCTTTCAATGTTTGTGTTTTTCGCTATTAGTTGCTTTAGCGATTTGAGTCGTTCAAAAAAAGACAAGTCATTTAATTGCAGTCCATCTATGTTTAATTTTTCCAGGTTTATATAATACTTAATTGGATCTAAAGAGTTAATAGATGTATTAGATATATTCAGACTTTTGAGTTGCGTTAGACTGCGAAGTGGTAATACATTGTTTACATTTGTTTTTTCAAGAGAGAGTTCTTCCAGGTTTTCAAAAACACTTAGTGGCTGAACTTCATTTACCCATTCTTTTTCGCTAAGATCTAACTTTGAAGTGGTTGTTAATCGCTCCAAAGCATGATTGTACAAGCTTACTTTTTCACCTAGAAATGTAATATCAATTGAGTCATTTAGCTTTCTAAAATCTCTAAAGGAAAAGTCTAGAAGTACACTATCTTCTTTAGTAGCTACTTTTTCTATAAAAAAACTTTTCCACTGCAAGCTGAGATCTCTCCACCAGTATAATAGTTTGTTTTTTTTATCTGCTTGGGTAGAGTAGATACTTACAACACTCAACTCTTGGTTTGCTTCATCTAAGTTAACTTCGACAAACCTTTTCTTGACATCATTAACCTCATTTCCTTCTAAATCAATCCCTTTTAAGGTTCTATTAAGTTCGGCCAAGAAATAAGGCTCCCCCTTTTCACTAATATTAAACTGTATGGTATCAATTGCAAACTCAAAAGAGACTTCTTTGAAAAAAAAGTCAATGTCTTTTAAGTATGCCTGGATGTTCTTATGTGTAATGCTTTTTCTATTATCATCTAGGTCATCTTCTATTTGGACTTTTTCATCTCGAAATGCTTTTAAATAACTCTCATGTATTATGACTTCTTTCTCTTTAGTTGTTATCTCGTTACTACCTAAAAGGTTGAATACATATTCTAAAAAGGAGACCATATATTCTACTTCTTCCTGATACCTTTCTATGTCTATTGAAGAAGAATCCGTAGAAAAGTATATGTTACTTCCGCTACTATCCTCTTGGGCTTGTGATGCGCAAGTAAGTAGTAGTGAAAGGATCGATATGTAAAAAGATTTTACCATACTTAATGTAGTCAATCTGTAATTTTAGATACTCTAAAGTAAAGCATCTATAAATAATTTACATAGAATCTGTAAGATAATACTACGAAGTATACTTGGTAAAATTGTGTGATTCTAAATGATAAAGAAACCCTTTTACAGACAGTTAATCTGTTTTACAGAACTTATTAGGCTTTGAATTATTAATTCAACTTATTCAAAAACCCCTCTTAGTGCATTTTTTCTTTTTGTTTCATCAAATTTTTCGATAGCATAGCGAAGCATAGTCCTGGGTATTTCGGAATAGTTTTTTTTCAAGAAAGATAGTAATAATGTCTTATCTACCTTGCCTAATTCTCTTAGCATCCATCCTACTGCCTTGTGCATGAGATCATGTGTGTGGTTTAAAAGCATTTTGCTTAAAATCATTGTATCTTCTAATTGGCTTTGTTTAATAAATGCATAGGTAGCTATTATAGAAATTCTTTGTTCCCACATGTTAGATGAATGCGCCAATTTATATAGGATGGATCTATCTTCTTTATCAAGCAGCCACCCTCCTACTATCTGTCTACTTGATGAGTCTACTAAATCCCAATTGTTTACATAATCTGTATTGGCTAAGTATAAATTATAGATTTCTTCTCTGGTTTTTACTTCTTTTTCTTTCTCAAACCAATAAACTAATGCCATCAATGCAGTTAATCTGATTTCATGATAGGGGTTCGATATTAAAGTTTGATAATCTGTGAAATCAAGCTTTTTGTAAAACTTCTTTGCTACCTGTCTTTGATCTGGGACTTTTATCCCTAAAAACTGATCTCCTTCTCCATAACCACCCTCAAATGCCTGAAAAAACTGGAATGAATGGGTTGCTTTTTTTTTATCTGCTTTTTCTTTTAGGGAATGAATAAATTCTTCTGAAAGCATGAGCAAGTTGTTGTTTCCCCTAAAAGTAGAAATTATTGAAGCTGTTTTTATAGAAACCTTAGCTTTTTTAGATTTTTTTCCCAAAATGGGAATATAATGGTATGACATGGAAATAAAAAAATACTATTACTACTTTTTTTTTGCTATTTGCTTTGTTATAAATTATAAACAAAGTGAAAACAAGCTATTTTCATGTAAGTTTATAAGAGGTTAGATACAAACTAGCTTTGTTTCATACACATCAAAAAAAATATGCTACTCTTTTTAGGCATAAAAACTCTCTATTAGTACAATAAAAAACTTCTATACTGATTGCTTACTTCTGTAAGCAAATAAAAAAATATTGACAAAGTATGATAAACAGTTTTGCATTGATTTTGAAAGCTATTAATCAATAAACTTAGTTACCTATGAACGCTAGATTTTTTAAAATAACTGTTATAGTATTTTTAACAACTGCTTGCAATATTTCAAATGCGCAAGATTGGGATCTTGAATGGGACATTAGCAAAGGTGACTGGAATTCCCAAGGTAGTGATTATACTTTAATTTTCTCAGGGCACTCATCTGATTCTGAGAAGCATATTATCGCTACAGGTGGAGGAACATTTAGAGCATTAGAAGTAGCTGACGGATCTGTACCTTTCACAAGTATGGATGATTTCGAGATAGAAGCGTATATAGATGTTAATGGTATTTATGGAAGAACTGCTACTGGTATAGAGGCTGGTTTTTCTATAGGTGATGGAAGTAAAAGAGTAAGAATTGGTATAGCAAATGATGCTAGTTCTGTAGTTGAAGCTTTTACTTCTACGACAATTGGAATCCTACCTGGAGGTTTTGATCTCAGCATTCCTCATTACTGGGGTGCTACAAGAGAAGGCGACTCTTTAAGCATCTGGCTTGACGATACTAAAATTGGCACTTTCGATTGGAGTGATGCACCAAGCCACTCGTCAACAAGAGTACGATTTGGACAGCTATATGCTACTTCAGCCAATGCAGGCAACAGCATTCATATTTATAGTGTTAACATGAGTCTCGGAGTTCAATCTGATCCTCCTTCAACAAGACATGCCTCTGTTTTACCTGTAGAATTCATAAAATTTGATATTAAAGAAGAAAATAATGCTGCTACTTTAAATTGGTCTACTGCTCAGGAAGTTAATAATATGGGCTTTGAAGTTTATAAAAGTAATGACGCTGTAAAATGGGATAAAATTGGTTTTGTTAATGGTCATGAAAATTCGAATTCGATTAAGAAATATTCTTTTGCAGACAGTAATTCAAAAAGTGGTGTTTCCTACTATAAGTTGAAGCAAATTGATTTTGACGGGCAATATGAGTTCTCAAAGGTAATTTCAATCAATAAAATACCCTCTATCGCTAATTCTCTAGAAATATACCCAAACCCTACTACTGACTATGTTAAAATAAATTTAGGAGGCGGCAATTCTTTTACAGCATATTTGTACGATAGTTTTGGAAGATTATATCTTAAAAAAGATATTGTAAGTGATAATATGTTAGACCTCTCTAATATCAAAAAAGGAAATTACATTCTTAAAGTAGCAACGGGAAATAAGATATTAAGTAAAAAAATAGTTGTTTTGTAAGCCATCGCTACCAGGAAAAATGTTGAATATAAAATCACTTTTTAACCATCTTCTTTGTAAACTTAGAATTACCATCAGTAACAGATACTAAATACATTCCTGGAGCTATATCTTTGTTCAAGTTAATTTCTGCTACTTTATTATCGTTTTTTATAGCATTACTATAAATTAAAGATCCAGATAAATTTCTAATTTCTAATTTCAAGTCAAAGGAATTTGTAAACTCAGAAAGATCAACTATAACCTTGCTTCCATTAAACGGGTTTGGATAAATATTAAATGTATTTTTTTCTAGCGAAGTATCTTCTCTAAAAATTATATCTAAGCTTGGAGGAAGCCGAAATTCTAGAGTTGCTTCTACTCTTTCAGTTTGCATTGTAGAGCCATGAAAAGGTTTGATTTGTAAATAGTATGATATTTCCGTTCCAACAGGATTATTAAGTAGCTCCTGAAATGAAATTTCATCCATTATATCCCCATCTAACACCAGAAAATTGTTCCCTACAAATTGAATGCTATTATTGCCTTCTTGCCAAAGATCAGCTTCTGCAATTATATTTATACCAATGCCTCTAACATGCCTAACCAGCTTTATATTTTCAATACCATAGGGATCTATTTGCCAAGAAATGTTTACATTATCTTCATCAGCTATTGCTGTAAAGTTTTGAACTGTTCTGCTAAACTCAGACAGTTGACGTAAACAAGCATTACTTAGAGCTTCTCCCCATCTATTTCTGGCTTCTAGTTTGTATTGATAATAAACTCCATTGTAAGGTAAGTTATCGTAATAAGTGAAAGCATTTCCATCTAGTACTGCAACTTCCTCAAAACCAGAGTCATGAAAATAGTTTGCAGAACCTCCACCAAAAGTAAAACGTCTGTATAAAACCAGCTCATCTGCTCTACTATATCTCGGGTTGTCCACATAGTCAGGCTCCCAATTTAGAATAGCACCTTGATCTGTTATTGCTAAAATTCTTAAGCCCACCGGTGTTTTGATGCCTCTACCTATAAGTATTTCGTTGGACTCGCTATAAAGGGATTCCCTCCTACCCGCCTGCAATATTTTTAACCTATACTTGTAAAGACCATCACTTATACGATGTTCATCAGTATAGCTAGTAATACCATAGTCGATTATATCTAATTGAGTATAGTCTAACCCATTTTTTGAGCGTTCTATCAATATTTGTTTAGGCCTGTTTATTTCATTAGCTATAATTAACTCCCAAGTTAATTGTATTTTTTTACTACCAATGCCCTCAGCTATTACTTCTCTTGGTGCACCATATCTCCAGTCATTCTCTATCTCTCCATGAACTCTAAACCAAAGTTTTCTATTCGTATGTTGAGTCCTATCAATATTTAAACTACTATCTACCCTTCTTTCAATAGCATTACCATTTTCAGACGCTCCTCTCCATAGCCATGGGTATACATTTTCCAAAGGCATAAATACTGGCATTACACAAAGCCAATACTTGCCTTCTGGTAATCTTACTGGATCTCTAAAGTTAAATTTAAAACTATATCTATTCGTTACTTCATCTGATAGTATTTGTAACCTATCATCATTTAAGCTATACTCTCTACTTAATATAATTTCTCTACTTTCTCCTTCCCCCCTTTTTAAAATAAGTTTTACTGCTAGTGGATCATGGTATTGCTCAAAAGGCTGCCTTAATTTTCCTTCTACATGGAATCCATCTACTCGCCAAGTACTACCTTCAGCAATATCAAAATCATCCCACATTTCTATTCTGGTAGTATTCTCATTTACAACTGGAGATTTGGTAAAACTGGCAAAATTACCATCTTCCGCCAAGCTCTGATTAAAAACTATCCTTTCTGCAGCACTTTCTACTTCTACTCTTAACTTTCCCTTAGAGCGTATTCTTCCATTACTAGATTCTATGGTTAAAAAGGTAATACCACTAGATTCAGCCTCAATCCTTAGTGTCTCTTCTTCAATAGAGTGAGAGATTACTCCTTCATCAGATGTTTCAGTAATTATATATTCTAAATCCTCATTTTCTTCAATTTCAAAGTCAAATCCAGTAAGATCAATTACCTTCTCTTCTTCTTCTAATGTCATACTAACTGTTCCCAGATCTTTTATAAAAGGTTCATCAGAAAAAGTAAATAGACCTTTTCCATACGTGGCCACTGCAACCATTCCATCACTAGCTCTACACTGCACCATAGAAACACGACTAATACCAATACTCTCTAGCGCCTCTCTTTCCCATTTTATATTACTTGTTTTAACTTTTGCTCCTACAATTAAAGGAATGCTTTTAGTAGAAAGTAACCCCATACTTGTTCCAAGAAACACTTTGTAATAATCCGGTCTATTATCAAGACGTCGGACTGCCACAGAAACTACTGTGGGCGCATTTCTTCCAGATAAATTACCATCAACATTCATCCAATTATTTCCTGCATCTTTTGAATAAAATATACTTGGGGTATTAAAACCATAAAAAACGACAAATACTCTTCTCCCGTCTAGTGGATCCGTTGCTATACAATTAATCTTATTATCATTATTAATAAAATCCTCTCTTTCTTCCATCTGTTCTTCGTCCATATTCTCCATCTGAAGGAAACTATCTCTTGTAATTTCCGTAATTCGGGGGTTTGGACTATCAGCATTATCTACTCTATATAAGTGCCCCAGCTTTGTTGCTACATATAATATGTTAGCTGGCTGATTACTAACTGTCAATGTAGAAAGCTGATCTTCTTCTTCCAATGGGAAATTTATTCTAAGATCTGATCTAAAGTTTTCATTAAAATTCCTATACCGTTTAATAAACTCACTTTCATGAATTACATAGGCAAGTCCATCTTGATTAGGGTCTAATACGAAAAAAGGTCTTCCTGACCAATTAGTTTCTGACCATATTTCATCTCTTTGCCGTCGAAATGTCCTATTCCCATAATCGAGGCTAATCCTTGGTATGTTTCCGTATTGGTTTGTAGTATATAAAAATCTGCCATCATTAGAGAATTGACAATACATTCCATCATTCCTTGTTGGCATTACATACTCATCATCATACTCTTTCTCAAATGAAAGTCTGGATCCCTGATCTTGAAAGCCAGCAGCAATTGCAGTCCTATTACCTCTAGGAGGTATTGCAACACTATATGCCTGGGTAGTAACATAGTCCGTATTCAAATCTTCCCATGGAACATTTATTTCTCTTATAAAATTTACAGGAACTTGCACCATGCCATTACTAGTTGCATACAAGCCTCCATCATTAGCTACTAGCATTTTATTACTATTAGAAGGGTAAAATAAGATCTTTTGTTGATCATTATGCAATCCAACATTTCCTCCTCTAAATTTTATCACATTGTTTGGTGTTCTAAATCCATCCGTTGATCTTACTAACCCTACACTCCCAATAAAAACCATTTCTGGATCTCCAGGGTGAACTGCTATGCACTGGTTGTAGTCAGTTTGTCCCAAATAATCTAAGTCAAGCCCTAAGTTTTCTGTTCTATCTTCCCAAGTAACTCTTGTTCTTTCATTTTCTAAATTTATAGTGCAATAAAATAACCTATATTCATGAGGGTAATCTTCTGTTTCCTGACCAGTTGAAAAAAAGTAAATACTTCTACTTCTATTCTCATTCAAGCTTTGAGATACAGCAACCTCTATTCTTTCGCTCTCAGGCAAACGCAAATCATTAATTCTCAATGTAATATCTTCCCATACACCGTTAGTTCTTCTCAATAAAAACCTATCACTTCTCTCTTTGATTGGCACAGCAGCTACTATCTCTCCTGTGGTAAAAACATCTAAACCTACATTGCTACAATTCCAACTATCAGCTAATGGAGGTATGGAGCTAATAAATACATCTCCTCCCCTTAAGCCAACTTCCACAACATTACTACCTCCAGCAACAATCAACTTTCCATCAATGGGAGCAACGACAATTTTATGAACTGATCTCATTTTTTGATCATCCCCTAAGTCTGAATACTTTAAAAATGGCTCCCAACTTAATCCAGAGTTAGACGATCGGTAAATCAGATTTTTTACTTTATGTTTTGATAGTTTATAACCCTTGGTACTAATACTATAATACCAAATGTGTTGAAAACCTTCTCTTGGATCTTGCACTATGTTGCCTATACCATAGATGTTATTTTCTGGAGTGTTTATTCTTTCCCAACTCTGACCTCCATCTCTAGTTCTCCATAAATCACCTGTCTGACCTCCAGCTATAATGTGATTATCATCCCTTACGTCAATAGCAACAGCTTCCGTTCTTCCTCCTACATTGAATGGTCCTCTAGATGTAACTTTAGGCTTTGCCTCAAATAGTTCGTTGTTAGGAGCTAAATTATAATTTGCTACAGGGAGTTGAGACATAAAGTTTAGCTGCTCAGAGTGAAAGTTAGTATCGCTTGATAAAGCGTAAAAAGCCTCACTTTTACCTTCCTGTTTCAACTCATTCTGAAATCCATCAATAATAAACATTGACATGATTAACAGCATGTTAATTATTTTCATAGCTTATGAAAAAATATTTTATGTAATTTTAAATGTATGCTATAAAACTCAGACTTTCAAAGAGATAATATCTATATTACACTTTGTTTTATTAGATAGTGTTATCTTTGCTTTGATCCTACTTTCCTCTCTAAGAGGTGTATAATTCAAATTCTTATTTGAAAAAGCCTTTAATTATTAAAATGCTGCATCATTTTTTTTCAAATACATCAAAATTTAGCTTTCTTTAACCTCAAAGGGTTTCTATGCAACTAAAGCTTCTTAAACAAACTGGTTTTTGCCTGATCCTAATAGGCTTCACCCTATTTATCCTTATTTTCTTTTCTGGAAAATTTATTCTTTCAGAATCAGCTATTGACAAACTTGTTAGCTCTGAATTACAAGATGAATTTAAGGCAGAGTATTTTAACTCAATTGAAGAAAACAAATACAATAATCCTTTTTCTTTTATTCATTCTTTAGAAGAGGTCTTTCAAAAAATTAATGAAAAGAAAAAAGAACAATTCAAGATTAAAGATCAAGACCTTGAGCTATTTTGGAAGACATTTCAAGCGAGAAGAATAAAGAAATGGAATAATCGAATTGTTGAAGAAGTTTTTTCTGAAGATAATAGTATTGATCAATTTAAATTAAAGATGTGGCTTTCTTTTGGAGGTTGGCTAGATGGAAGATCGTACGATAGCAAAGGTTCATTTTTAGAAAATTTTCAACTAGTTGCTTCAAACATTAATACGTCGATACTGGATAAAAAAGGATTTAACAAAGAACAAATAAAGAAGCTCAAATATAATTTCATTCGATCATCCACTAATGGCTTAATCAAAACGCATTCTTGGATTTTGATACTACTAACCTATGGTTTCGTTATTTTTGGATCATTTCTCTATTTCTTACCAGAAATTAAAAGCCATCCAGGAATAAAAAATGATGGAATCTTCTATTCAAAACTTAAAAACAAAGGCTGGATTGGTATTTTCTTAGGCTTCTTTCTTATCTCTTTTTATATAATCCTATACTTTTTTCCCTGGTACATGGTCAATTGGATTGTAATGCTTGATCCAATAAGTACTTTTCTGGGTGGAGAAACCGCTAGCCAGTGGTTTTTGTATGGCTTTTTATACACTATTTCAGTGCTTGTAATGGGAGTCAGGATGATTATAAAGTACCGTCATACTAACTATCAACTGGTGAGAACTGCTTCGGTAATGTTTTTCCAACTCTGCTTTGCCTTTCTAATTCCTGAAATTTTAAAAAACCTAAATAAGCCAAGTTTTGACTTTAAGAATATGTGGCCTTTAGATTATTCTTTCTTCTTTGAGTATAGGATAGATAATCTAATCCAATCAGGCCATTTAGGTATTTTTATGCTTGTCTGGGGAATTTCTCTTTTTATTTTAGGAGTTCCCATTTTGGTTTACTTTTTTGGAAAAAGATGGTACTGCTCCTGGGTATGTGGTTGTGGAGGTCTTGCAGAAACATTGGGTGATCCTTTTCGGCAATTATCCAATAAATCTTTGAAAGCCTGGAAAATCGAAAGATGGACTGTTCACTCTGTATTAATATTTGTAGTGTTTATGACTATAGGAGTTCTTTACACTTATTTTACAGAAAAAAGTCAAATCTTAGGTATTGACACTTATCAGGTAAGAGAAGTATACGGTTTTAGCATAGGGACTGTATTTGCTGGAGTTGTTGGAACTGGGTTTTATCCTCTCATGGGTAATAGAGTATGGTGCCGATTTGGTTGCCCGCTTGCAGCTTATTTGGGAATAGTTCAACGATTTAAATCCAGGTTTAGAATTACCACCAATGGTGGTCAGTGCATTTCTTGTGGAAACTGTTCTACTTATTGTGAAATGGGAATTGATGTAAGGTGGTATGCACAAAGAGGACAGAATATAGTTCGGGCGTCCTGTGTTGGCTGTGGTGTTTGTGCTTCTGTTTGTCCCAGAGGAGTTTTAAACCTAGAAAATAAGCCAACATCTGAAAGGATAAACGAGCCATTAGTGATTGGAAATAATTCAATCAAAGTAAACCAATAACTCCCTACTAAAATAAAATGGAAGGCAAAACAACTTCTGTATTTGGAAATAAAGTGAGAGTAAGAGTATGTGGTTTATTAATTGAAAATGAGAAAATTTTATTAGTCAAACATAAGGGCATTCAAAATAAAGGTGATATTTTTTGGGCACCTCCAGGTGGTGGCGTTTCTTTTTTAGAAAATACAGAAGATGCTTTAAAAAGGGAATTTTTAGAAGAGACAGGATTATCAATTGAAGTTGAAAAGTTTTTATTCTTTCATGAATTTATCCAAAAGCCTTTACATGCCATTGAATTATTTTTTGAAGTAAAACAATCCCAAAACTCTAATAGACTAAAAAAAGGAATTGATCCTGAACTTTCAGAGAAGAGTCAAATTATAAATTCTGTTGAGCGGATTAGTATTAGTTCACTCAAAAAAATAGATCCAAAATGCAAACATCAGATTTTTGCATTAGACAACTGGTCTGACTTTGAAAATCTTGAAACCTATTATAAATCTTTATTTTGATATGAAGAATCGTACTTTATTCCGCCAAACAAATGAAGCATCATGGTACGAGAAACTCTAAAGTTGTAGGGAAAAAGTAAAATTGTTGGTACTAAAATAGCAGCAATGTAAATAATTAGCTTATTAGGCTCGAAAACAATCTTCACAAATAAAAACACTGCAACAATTACTGCCACATTTACTGCGTAGCTTATATACATTCCACCAATATAAAAGCCTGGCTCTGGTTTTAAACCAACTCCACAAACTGGACATTTGCTATTCATTTTACTGAATTTCAATAGATTAAATGCAGAGTGTTTATACATATTTCCAGACCTACACTTTGGGCATTTATTCTCTATGATTGATCTAAGCTTACTTGCCATTCAATCTTATTTTTGGAGCTGTAGCTGGCTCAACTTAAGTTCCATCAGTTTTTTCTTAGTATCCAAGGGAAAATCACCTTTTTGAATCCAATCATAATAGCTTGGATCTTTTTTCAAGACCTCTAAAATGGGCTTATGCCTGTATTTTCCAAAATTAAAAACTGGCACTTTATTTTCATCATAAATCATTCTCCCCGCATAGTCTATTGTATTGGATGCAACTAGCTTGTTTAGTTCTTCCATATCATTTTTAACAGGGTATTCTAATTTACCATCTTTTGTTTTCACTGCAACCTCTTTATACCTTTCAACTTGCTGCACTAGTACATCATATGTTGCTAATGTATCTGCTTCAGCAGAGTGAGCATTTTCCAGTTCCTCATTGCAGTAAAACTTATAGGCTGCGCTTAATGTACGCGGTTCCATCAAGTGAAAAATCTTTTGCGAATCAATCACTTTTCTACTTTTCATACTAAAGTCAATATCCACTCTCAAAAAAGCCTCCACCAGCATAGGGATATCAAATTTCATAATGTTAAAACCTGCCAAATCAGCTCCATCAAGAAAGCGCTCTACATCTTTAGCAATCATTTTAAAAGTTGGAGCATCTTTTACATCCTCATCTCTTATACCATGAATTTTTGAAGACTTTTCTGGTATTGGCATTTCTGGATTCACTAACCAGGTCTTTACTTCTTTAGATTGATTAGAAGAAACTTTTAAAATACATATCTCCACTATTCTATCATTGGTAATACTTATACCAGTGGCTTCCAAATCAAAAAATGCAAGTGGTTTTTTTAAATTTAACATTCTAACTTCCAATTATTTTATTTTGAAAAATAATGTTTTTCAATTATTACTCTAAATTCAAAGTTATATAGTTAATTAGTGGTTATTTAATAAAACTTTGATTTTTACATGCAAATCCATGAGTTAGTTTTGTAAGCAGTACTAGGGTACATCTCAGAGCCAGAAGCAAACTATATTATTTTTATAAAAAAACAGGTTGTACATCTATTTAGATGGGGTTTATAAATTTATTAGCACGCATACTTATACTAAGTAATATGTAATGAAGGAATTAAAAAATTTGAACAATTTAGAATTTTCTGAATTAGTATCGAAAGTAAAAATTCAACTGCCTAAAAAGGGAGCATTAAAAAAGACCGCTACACATGAGGGCATTGATATTAAACAAGGGTACGATGGGGAGGACATTAAAAATATCAACCATTTAGGATTTTCGGCAGGCATACCTCCTTACCTTAGAGGCCCTTACACTTCCATGTATGTTACAAGACCTTGGACAATAAGGCAATATGCTGGGTTTAGTACAGCGGAAGACTCTAATGCTTTTTACAGAAAAAACTTAGCCGCAGGTCAAAAAGGCTTATCTGTTGCCTTCGACTTGGCAACACATAGAGGCTATGACTCTGATCATCCTCGAGTGGTTGGAGACGTTGGAAAAGCTGGTGTAGCGATTGATAGCATCCTGGATATGAAAATCTTATTTGATGGTATACCTCTGGATAAGATGTCTGTATCTATGACAATGAATGGAGCTGTCCTTCCCATTATGGCATTTTATATTGTCGCTGCTGAAGAGCAAGGTGTAAGCCTAGATCAGCTGAGTGGGACTATCCAAAATGATATCCTCAAGGAGTTTATGGTGAGAAATACATATATCTACCCACCTACTCCTAGCATGAGTATTGTGGGAGATATTTTCGCTTACACTGCTAAGCATATGCCTAAATTCAACTCCATAAGCATTAGCGGATATCACATGCAAGAGGCAGGTGCGCCTTGTGATCTAGAATTAGCATATACACTCGCAGATGGATGGGAGTATGTTAGAACAGGAATTAAAAGTGGCTTGTTGATAGATGATTTTGCACCCAGGCTATCTTTCTTTTGGGGAATAGGAATGAATCACTTCATGGAAATTGCTAAAATGAGAGCTGGAAGGTTACTCTGGGCTAAGATCATTCAAAATTTCAAGCCAGAAAAAGCTAAGTCCATGGCACTAAGGACACACTGCCAAACTTCTGGGTGGTCTCTCACAGAGCAAGATCCCTACAACAATATTACTAGGACGTTTGTAGAAGCTATGGCGGCTGCCTTTGGACATACACAGTCTTTACATACCAACTCCTTTGACGAAGCTGTTGCCTTGCCCACAGAATACTCTGCCATGATTTCTAGAGATACGCAAAAGTATATGATTGAAAAAACGGGGATCACTAAGGTTATTGACCCTTGGGGAGGAAGCTACTATGTAGAGTGGCTCACTGATCAACTTGCGAAGAAAGCATGGGAAAGAATTCAGGAAGTAGAAAAGGCTGGAGGAATGACCAAAGCAATAGAAGCAGGGATACCTAAAATGCGAATTGAAGAAGCAGCTGCAATACGTCAGGCAAAAATTGATTCTGGTAAGGATGTGATAGTTGGCGTGAACAAATTCAAAACAAATGAAAAAACAGATTTTGAAGTATTAGAAGTAGATAATAAAAGTGTATTAAATGCCCAAGTTGAAAGACTTGAGCATCTGAGAAATAATAGAGATGACGCTAAAGTATATGAAGCTTTAAATGCAATTACTCAATGTGCAGAGAAAAAAGTCAATAAAAAAGATGACCCCAAGAAGGATAGTGAAAACCTATTAGCCTTGGCTGTAGAAGCTGCCAGAGCAAGAGCTTCCTTAGGAGAGATTTCTTATGCAATGGAAAAAGTATTTAAAAGACATCAGGCTAACAGTCACAGTATTTCAGGAGTTTACCTAAAAGAAATGGCAGATCAAAATAATGTTAATCAAGCACGATCATTAGCAGATGATTTTGCAAAACTAGATGGTAGAAGACCGAGGATCTATATTGCCAAAATGGGACAAGACGGGCATGACAGAGGAGCAAAAGTGATTGCAACCAGTTTTGCAGATCTCGGCTTTGATGTAGACTTAGGACCACTTTTCCAAACACCTGAAGAAGCAGCGCAAATGGCAGCAGAAAGTGATGTCCATCTAATTGGAGTATCTTCTCAGGCTGCAGGTCATAAAACCTTAGTCCCAGAATTGATAAAAGAGTTAGGAGAAATTGGGCGATCAGATATTAAGGTCATCGTTGGAGGAGTGATTCCAAAGCAAGATTATGACTTTCTTCTAGGAAAGGGGGTTATGGATATTTTTGGACCAGGAACAGTAATAGCTGATGCTGCTATAAAAATACTCAATGCACTTATAAAAGAGTGGGAGGAAATATTAAACAAAACCAATAACTAGAAATGGATACTATTGAATATAAATTTTCCAATGTATCAAAAGATATTTGGAAAGAACAGTTAATAAAAGACTTAAAAGGAAAGGTTGCAGCGGAAGATTTACCGACAACTATTAATGGAATAGAAATAGAACCTTATAAAGATGCTGAAGACCTGCAAAAGCTTTCTTATCTGAAAGACTATCATCAGTTGATTATCAATACTGAAAAAGACAATTTCTTAACAGAAAAATTCCTTTGCTTAGAAGATGAAAAGCAAGCCTTTGATATTAAAGAAAAAATTTCTCTTTTAAGAGAAAACGGTTTAGATGGCGTAGCATTTTCCAAGCCATCTTTTGATACTGCTATTTTAAACGAAAGAAATGATTTGTCTTATAGTTATTATCTAGATCAAAAAGCTTGTAGCACAAATTCTCTGGCGGAAACAGTGAGTTTTATTAAAGACAATAACCAGGGTTTTCATTTTTTGCTAAATAGTGAGATAGATAGTGAAATTTTCAATCAAATTTGGAATACCTCCGAAGACATAAGCCTTTCTATTAATGCGGATGCTAATAAACCTTCTCTTGCCATTAAAAAGTATTTAGACTTTATTTCTTCTGTACTTAATCAAGGAAAACCTGACTTAGAAAGTCTATTAAAAAGAATTAGTATTAGCATAGAATCCTCTGAAAACTATCTCTTTAATATAGCCAATATCAGAGCAGTCAGAGTAGTACTATTTTATACGCTAAAAAACATCTATTCTGAAACCAATATTCACCCCCTAAATATTTCTATACATACAAGACAGCGTTTTGATAAAAATATAGCAGAAGATAGCATACACCTAAACTTTTTATCTTCTATTAATCAGTTTATGTCTTCCTACATAGCCAATGCAAATAGAGTTACATTTGAAGTCAATAGCTCAAAGAAAGATCTAACGCAATTATTTCAAAGGCTTTCTATGAACGCCTTGTTGATTATGGAAAACGAAAGTGGATTTGATAAAGTAATAGATGCTGCTGGAGGCTCTTATTTTATTGATGCTTTGACGCATAAAATAGCATCTAAAATTTGGGAGGAAATGAAAAGGTAGATGCTTAGACCCTTACAGACCCCCCAACCTTGCTCCAGTTTTCTTTAAAATTCTCCATTAACAAAATTTACTTCAGTATTATGAATATGTCTGAAATACTCTATTTCTAAGGAGTCTAAAATCATATAATATACTTTATCAATTTACAATCCATTAGATTAGCAGGATTGTTAGGGTCTTTTATCTGTTTATATTCAATACTAAATCCATTTTCTTTTAGTCCTTCAAGTTTTGTTCTACTGCCTTTTGGGAAACTATTATATTTTTCGGTTGGAATTATACAAACCAATTCAAAATCCTTGTCAGTTGTTTCGTGTAAATAGTTAAATACTTTTCTTGGGTTTTCAATTTGCCACATTCCTCTAATTCTCAAATTCGTTATTCCCAAAGGGTCAACTTGATTTACTCGACCTAATTCTTTAGTGTCTGCAAAAACGACATCTGGAATTGTTTTAATTCCGCTTGAAATTGTAGTTTTAATTCTTTGATAGGTTTCGTGTTTAGCAGCATAAGAATTACCATAAACCATCCATAAAGATTTTAAACTTGTATCCGTTGTATGCCCAACACAATAAATCAAATCTTTAATAGTCCAATCTTCACACTCTTTGCATTCTTTCGTAATCATTGGACTTGTGTGTCTTAAATCCGTTTTTGGATAGCTACTATTCAAAGCCAAACTTGAATTTGCACTTTGAGTTTTTTTAACTTCAATTGCATCTCCACCTTTTATCATTATATCTGGTGGATTATTTTGAGAACCTAACCAAGAAAATTCTTGATTATATTTTTGCATTTTTTGCATTTCATCTCTTACATCAAAAGTTCCTGCAAAAGCATCTTTGATATAGCTTTCAAGAGCACCTCCCATTCCGTTTGCTCTGTTTCTACCTAAATATATTGCTCGAATTTCAAAATTATTTTGATCTATAATATTGTAAATAGCTTCTACAATGTTTGTCATACGGCAATTGCTTCTTGAATTGAATTTGCTTTTTCAATTTTATTTTCATTTGCTTTTAACTGTGCTTTAATACTACTTGCTAAGAACTTTGCCAAGTTAACTGGAACTGCATTTCCAATCATTTTGTAACCTGCTGCAACTTTTTTGTAATGAAAAATGAAGTCGTCAGGAAAAGTTTGAATTCTTGCACATTCTCTAACGCTTAATCTTCTGTATAAATGCTCTTTCCCTGGAACAAAAACTCGAACATTTTGCTCAATAAATTTCATTTTAGGTGCTTGTGGGTGAATAGGTGCGTGTCTTCCACCTGCTTGAATTGTAAAAGATTGTTCATCCCAACTTCTTACTCTGTTTCTTGACATAAAAATCGTTGAAAAGTTTCCAATCATATATTCATGATTTGAGACAATGCAACTTTCTCCATTTGTATTATTGTACTCCAAAGCAGGTAAGGCACTTTCTTTCAAACCTCCAATAGCTTCTTTAAGTGTAATTTTTGGAAATTTCATTTTTGGAAATTCAAAATCAAAACCTAAATCCTTCCTTATTCCTATGAAAAATACTCTTTTTCTATCTTGGGGAACATTGTAGTCAGATGCATTTAACATCTCAAAGGACAATTTATAACCTGCTTCACGAAAAAGATTTTTTATATTTCTTAATGCATCACTATGCCTCTCTAGTAGCATGCCACTAACATTTTCTGCCAAAAAAAACTTAGGCTGTTTTGCTTTTAAAATACGAATGAAATCAAAAAACAATTGTCCTCTTTTATCACCAATTCCTTTCATAGCTCCAGCTTCACTCCAACTTTGGCAAGGCGGTCCTCCAATTATTCCATCACAATCAGGAACCTCATCTGCTAGAATATTTACAATACTTCTTTTATCAAGTATTGTATTTAGATGATTTTTTTCATAAGTCTCCCAAATTTCGTGGTCATATTCATTTGCCCAAATAAGATCGAAACCTGCTTTTTGGAATCCCAAATCAAGCCCACCTGCTCCTGCAAAAAGTGATACTATTTTCATATTACCTTTTCTATTAGTGTTCTTCTATATTCTGCTTTTTTCTCTGCAACTTGTAAAAGTTGTTTGGTGCAGTTTGTTTCGTAAATTTTTTTCCCGATTAGATCGGTAACATATTCATTTCTTAATTCTTTGAGATCAAGCTTGAAGATTTTAGCAAGTTTCGATAAGCGTTTTTCATCAAAATCACGTTTCCCATTTTCAATTTTACTCAAATTCGCAGAATCTAAGTCTAGTTGAGCTGCAAGTTTAGTTAAAGTTAATTCGTGTTTAGTCCTTAAAAGTCGGATATATTCCCCAAAAGTAGCATTCATAAGACTTGTCATTTTTTGACAAAAATATGAAACTATATTTGAATTATTTAATTTAAGTATTGAAAATTTTGCTCGCTACTTCTTTTAAAATATGTATGTTTTCTGTATTAGTAAATCACGACATAGCTCTTGAGTATCTCTTCAAAGAACTGAATAACGATACTTCGCCACCATACAAGGTGACAACTTAAATTGCTTACCGAATGTAAATTCTTGCGCTATCTTGACACTTAGCAAATCTAAAATATTTATAGAAACTTGAGTAACTGCAATGAAATTGCAGGGCTTTAACCGTAAATAGAAAATGAAAAAGGAAGCCTAATTAGATTAAGCTTCCTTTCAATTATTTTAACGTAGAAGTTTAACTATCCAGCGTTTTTCATGTCTTGAACTTCTTTTCTGATATCTTGAGCTAAAACTTTAAGATCTTGCATCCCTTTTCTAACTCTTGTACCAGCAGCAGAAACTTTTTTGTCATAGAATTTAGAGAAGTCTTCTTCTAAATCCATTACCATGCTTTTAAGTTTTTCGAATCTTTCCATGTTATATATTTTATAGTGTCAAAATTTATGTTTGCCAAATTATAAAAAAACTAAAAGAAAAAAAGCTTTTTTAAAGAAAAAAGCTCTATGCAACAGCAGATTGAGGCTCTTTATTCGCATATTCCCCACTTTTTAACTTTCCAGCAATGCTTTCAAAGGCATTTATTGTCTCTTCAACATCTTCCATAGAATGCGTAGCCGTTGGTATTAACCGAAGCATTATTACATCTTTAGGCACTACTGGGTAGATTACCGCTGAGCAGAAAATGTTATAATTTTCCCTCAAATCCATAATCAGATTAATTGCTTCAATATGTCCTCCACTAAGCATAACAGGCGTAACAGGAGACTCGGTATTACCTAAATTGAAACCTCTTTTTCTCAAACCATCCTGAAGAGAGTTAACTACATTCCATAATTGCTCTCTTAGCTCAGGTTTAGTTTTCAATAACTCTAATCGCTTCATATTACCAATTACAATTGGCATAGGAAGAGTCTTAGCATATATTTGAGATCTAGAATTGTACCGTAGGTACTCAATAACCTGCTCTTTACTCGATACAAACGCTCCAATACTTGCCATCGATTTAGCAAAAGTGGAAAAGTAAATATCAATTTCATCTTGTACTCCTTGGTGCTCTCCTGTTCCTACTCCTTTTTTACCCATAGTACCAAACCCATGAGCATCATCCACTAAAAGTCTAAATTGATACTTCGATTTAAGATCAACAATCTCTTTAAGACGCCCCATATCACCCAGCATACCAAAAACACCTTCCGTGATAACAAGAATAGACCCTCCAGTTTCTTCAACAATTTTAGAAGCTCTTTTAAGCTGCTTGTCACAGTTATCTATATCATTATGTGGGAATACAAACCGCTTCCCAAGATGCATTCTAAGACCGTCTATAATGCAAGCATGGGAGTCAGAATCATAAACTACCACATCCTTTCTGTCTAGTAGTGCATCAATTACTGACATAATCCCCTGATACCCATAGTTAAGCACCATAGTGTCTTCTTTTCCAACAAATTCAGATAACTGTGATTCAAACTCTTCAATAATATTAGAGTTCCCTGACATCATCCTAGAACCCATTGGATACGCTAGCCCATACTTTTCTGTAGCTTCGGTATCCACCTTTCTTACTTCTGGATGATTTCCAAGACCTAAATAATTATTTAAACTCCAAGTTAAAACCTCTTTACCTCTGAATTTCATTCGAGGAGCCAGCTCACCTTCCAATTTAGGAAACGTATAATAACCATGAGCTATTTGGGAGTGTTGTCCTAAAGGACCTCTGTCGATTAATAGTTTTTCGAATAAATCCACGTATAGTATTCGATTTAGTAAAAATAATAGCCAGTAAAGTTAGGGGTTAATCACATTTTGATCAAGTTTCTTGTCCTATTCCTTTTTGTGTAACATTTAAAGCAAATTATAAGCCTATCTGTACCCTTTTTGATAAGAATTGTACTGAAAACTGAATAATACTATTTTTAGTAATTCAATAGTTTATACCTAAATGGGCATTTGATGCTTTTATTTTGCTCATATGCAATAGCGCTAAAGAGTACCTCTCATTTCTTGCTCTCTTTCTATAGCTTCAAAAAGAGCTTTAAAATTACCTTTACCAAAAGATTTTGCTCCTTTACGCTGAATTATTTCAAAGAATAAAGTCGGCCTTGGTTCCAAAGGTTTTGTGAATATTTGAAGCAAATAACCCTCCTCATCTCTATCAACCAAAATCCCTAGCTCTTTGAGTGGAGCTAAATCTTCATCAATACTACCAACACGGTCTAAAAGAGAATCATAATAGTTGCTAGGCACTTTTAAAAATTCTACCCCCCTACTCTGCATAGCCGTTACCGTCTCAATAATATTATCTGTAGCTACAGCAATGTGTTGTACTCCAGCTCCATTGTAGAAGTCTAAATACTCTTCAATTTGAGATTTTTTCAATCCATCTGCAGGCTCATTAATTGGAAATTTAATCCTACCATTTCCATTTGTCATCACTTTACTCATCAATGCGGTGTACTCTGTAGATATATCTTTATCATCAAAAGATATCAACTGAGCAAAACCCATCACTTCTCTATAAAATTTAGCCCATTTATCCATCTCGTTCCATCCCACATTTCCTACCATATGGTCTATGTATTTTAATCCTACTGAATCAGGAGAATAGGAAGAATCCCACTTTTTAAAGCCAGGCAAAAACACCCCATTGTAGTTTTTTCTTTCTACAAAAACGTGCACTGTTTCTCCATAAGTATGGATCGCAGCTTTTTTTACCTCGCCGTTTTCATCTTTACTAACTACTGGCTCAAAATATGACTTTGCCCCTCTTTTTATTGTCTCATTATATGCTTTCTCTGCATCATCTACCCAAAGAGCTATAGCCTTCACTGCATCCCCTTTTTCATCAATATGCTTTCCTATTTCAGTACCTAGCTTTAAAGGACTAGTCAATACCAAACGTATTTTTCCTTGCTGCACTACGTAGGATTGACTTTCTTTATTACCTGTCTCTAGACCAGAGTATGCAAATGATTGGAAACCTAAAGCAGTTTTATAATAGTGTGCTGCCTGTAATGCATTGCTTACATAAAATTCAACGTAATCTGTACCATTGATAGGCAAAAAATCTTCAGCTTCTGGGAAAATCTTCTCTAAAGTACTTTTCATTTCTGTTATCATATCTACTTTTTCGTGTGTTTAAAATTTATGACCTGTCTAGTTTGTTTGGCATACATCTTAATTATCACTTTGTGTTTGCCTCAATTTTAAGTCAGACATAGTCTATTTAGTTTATTCTATCCAAGATTTATAATAATTGTTGTCATCTATTTTTAGTGCTTCTTTTGTTAGCATAAGTGGTTTAAAAGTATCAACCATTACAGCCAACTCTTCCGTTACCTTCTCCCCAATGCTTCTTTCCATTGCTCCAGGGTGTGGACCATGAGGTATTCCCATTGGGTGTAATGTCATATGCCCCTTATCAATATCATTTCTACTCATAAAGTCTCCATCTACATAATAAAGCACCTCATCAGAGTCTATATTACTGTGGTTATATGGTGCTGGAATTGCCTCTGGATGATAGTCGTATAACCGAGGGCAAAAAGAGCATATTACGAAGCTACTTGTTTCAAAAGTCTGATGAACAGGTGGTGGCTGATGCACCCTACCTGTTATTGGTTCAAAATTGTGAATTGAAAATCCATATGGAAAATTATACCCATCCCAACCTACCACATCAAAAGGATGCGTAGCATAGACTAGTTGATGGATCATATCCTCTTTTTTAACTTTTAGCAAAAATTCTCCTTTTTCATCATGTGCCTTCAAACTATGAGGCATCTTTAAGTCTCTTTCGCAAAAAGGGGAATGTTCTAAAAGTTGCCCAAAATGATTTCTATATCTTTTTGGCGTATAAACTGGGTCAAAAGACTCAACAAAAAATATTCTGTTATCCTCTGTATCAAACTCTATTTGATAGATCATTCCTCTGGGGATAACCAAATAGTCCCCATACTCAAAGTCAATAGTCCCCAAAAAGGTCTTTAACTTACCTGTGCCCTGATGAATGAAGAGTACTTCATCTGCTTGAGCGTTCTTATAGAAATAATCCTTCATGGATTTCTTTGGAGCAGCAACACCCACATAGACATCCCTATTCATCATAAGAATCTTCCTGCTCTCCAGAAAGTCATTTTCAGCAGGAACTTCAAATCCTTTAAACCGTTTTGGATGAATATTTTTCTCTATACCTATCTCTGGTAAGACGGATATTGATTTGAGGATTTCTTTTATCTGTGTTGGTCTGTGAATATGGTAGAGTAAGGAAGACATTCCAGAAAAGCCTTCTGTGCCAAAGAGTTGCTCATAGTAGTACCCTCCGTCAGGCTTCTTAAAAGTGGTATGTCTTTTCGCAGGTATTTTTCCTAAAGTATGATAAATAGGCATTTAAATATTCGTTGTTTTACTAATTTTTTGCTTATCAAATATATAAACTCAGATTATAATACAAAATATTTTTATATCAGAATAATTTCTGCAGTTATATCTTATTTCTCAAAAATACTTCGGTTGGATCTCAACTTAAGGTCTTGTGAATAAAGTAGTTTCTCTTTTCTTGTTTGGTCATAACTTAACCTAGCACCTCCTTCACCTTCAATAAAACCAATAGCTCTCGCAAGAAGAGGTTCTGATATGTCACCAAGTTGCTTCATTGGAAATTGAAAATCTTCTATCTGGTTAGCTGGAGATGGAATAAACCCATTTGAAAAATCGGAAGTTCCATTAGCATTAAATGATTTGAAAACTATAGGCAATAATGCATAATCGTTATTGATATTTTCGTCATCATTAATCAAAACAGACCCAACATTCTTACCATACGATTGATCGCCGATGGTATAAACCTCCATAAAAGGAAGAAGACCATTGATAATCAATTCACTAGCAGAGGCTGTTCTTGAGCTTGTGAGCACAAAAACTCTGGAAAGATTATCACCAATATTTTCTGTTTTATTAACAAACCTATCGAATAGCCTTGCATCACTATCGTCTCTACTCTCAAAGTACTCTTGGTACTCATCATTCCACCTAGTTTCTATAAAAACCTGACCTACAGTTGACCTTGGAGCTATAAGGCTAGCAAGATTAGTTGCAGAAGAAACAGACCCTCCACCATTGTATCTCAAATCAAGTATTAATTCATTAATATTTTCATTCTTAAACTTTGAAAAAATATTGTCCATTTCAAGGTCATACACTTGAGAATTACCTTGACCTGGGCTGAAAAAATTATATACATAATACCCGATTTTCCTTCCCGACTCCGTCATATAAACTGTATCTAAATAGCTAGGGTTTTCAGCAAACTGTACTACTGTTAGAGGTGTCCCTTGCTCAACATACACTTCATTGGCAACATCATATCTCCTATATGTAATTGTATGGTTAGAGCCCATTTGCCCTATTAATTCTCTGTAATTATCTAGAGTCATTTGTGCATTATTAACATGCGAAATCAAATCTCCCCTTTTTAAACCACTTTGCTCAGCTGGGCTAGATCTTTTTACATATGTAATTGCTGCTAGTACATTGGAATTATCTGCACTTTCACGAATCAATGCAAACTCATAACCCGCCTCAAGCTCTATCCCTTCTAAAGAGTTTCTTAAATCGGTATAGCTAGGGCTAATAAATGAAAACCTATCTTCAGGAGTATATACCAAGCTATTGAAATAATCAATTGGGTCTTGACTCTTGTCCGAGTTTTGTGGTAGCTGGTCAGTCCAATAGTATACATCGTCCATTACATCAAATATCCAATCATTTATGGTTACTTCAACAGGCTGTGCATCATCATCTTTATCACAAGAAAAAAACAGAAAAACAGAAAAAAGTATGACAGTTATTCTTTTGGTATAGAATTGAAATTTTATCATAATAACAATATAAATTATAAATATAATCAACTCTACAAGCTTTAGGTTCAAAAAACTATGATTTAAGCCTTATTTTTGAAATATGGTTAGTATAAATCAACTTTCATACTTTATTGGAGATAGACCATTGTACGAGAATGCTTCTCTCCATATTAAACCAAAAGATAGAATAGGTTTAGTAGGTCTGAATGGAACTGGAAAATCAACTCTTTTAAAGTTAATTATTGGTGAAATCACTCCTGATAGCGGTGAAATAGCAATGCAAAAAGACTGTAAGATTGGTTATCTAAACCAAGACTTACTTTCTGATGCGCGAGATGATAAAATCATCAATATTACTATTGAAGGTTTTCAACGAGAGTTGCAGCTAAAAAATCAGATTGACAAGTTATTACAACAAATAGAGCTTAATTGTACGGAAGAATTATTGAACAAATTATCTGCTAAGCAGGAAGAGTTTGAAGTACTTGGAGGGTATTCTATCCAGTCTAAAGCAGAAGAGATATTGGAGGGCCTTGGCTTTAAAACAGAGGAGTTGGAAAATAAGCTTAGCACTTTTTCTGGAGGATGGCGAATGAGAGTTATGCTGGCGAGATTACTCTTGAGTAAGCCAGGACTATTGCTTCTCGATGAACCTACTAATCATTTAGACTTACCAACAATTATGTGGTTAGAAAACTACATTGCAAGGTACGATGGAGCTGTTGTAATCGTTTCGCACGACAAAACTTTTCTCAATAGGGCTGTTAGTAGTATAGTAGAAGTTAGTCAAAAAAAACTATCCCAATATGCCGGTAATTATGATTTTTACTTAGAGGAAAAGACACTACGAGCAGAAATACATGAAAATGCATTTAAAAACCAGCAGCAAAAGATTAAGCAGACAGAACAATTTATTAGTAGGTTTAGAGCTAAAGCATCAAAAGCGAGACAGGTGCAGTCTAAAGTGAAAATGCTCGATAAAATGGATAAGATCGAGTTGGAAGGAGAAGAGGTATCAGATATGAATCTTCGCTTTTCAGTTGATAAAGCCTCAGGGAAAATTGTCGCAAACCTCAATGATATCACAAAATCATATGGGACTAAGGAAGTGATTATTCCTTCTAGTTTATCTATTAATAGAGGCGATAAAATTGCTTTAGTCGGGGCTAATGGAAAAGGAAAGTCAACTTTATTAAAACTTATTGCTAGGAAAGAAGCTCCAAGTAGCGGTGAAATAAATATAGGGCATAATGTGATTGATTCTTTTTACGCTCAACACCAACTAGAAGATCTAAGCCCCAACAATGAAATTTTAGAAGAGTTAAAGCAGTCTGGCAGTAATTTGACTGAGCTAGAAATAAGAAAGGTCTTGGGGTGTTTCCTTTTTGAGGGAGATAGTGTATTTAAGAAGGTGAAAGTACTTTCTGGAGGAGAAAGATCGAGAGTAGCTTTAGCAAAAACACTTATTTCTATGGCTAACTTTTTGATTTTAGATGAACCTACTCACCACCTAGATATTAACTCTATTCATATTCTAAAAGAAGCTTTAATAGCATATGAAGGAACATATTTGGTTGTATCTCACGATAGAGATTTCATCTCCCAAATCGCCACAAAAATTTGGTATATAGAAGATAAAGTAGCCAAAGAATACCCTGGTAATTATTTAGAATTTCAAGATTTTCTTAAAAAAAGAGAGGAACAAGCGAAAGAAGAAGAAGAATTTGCAAAAGGTAAAAAGCAAGCAAAACCTTCAAAGAGCAGTACTAAACCTAAAAAGCAGAATAATAATTCTGCAAACCTTCAAAAAGAAATAACAGAGTTAGAACAAAGTATCGAAAACCTGGAAAAGCAAAAAAATGAGCTTGAAGCTAACCTTGCAGATGTAAAAACATATAGTAACCCTGATTTTCTTGAAGAAAAAAACAACCAATTTCAAAAAGTTTCTAAAGAGTTAAATCAATTAACTCAGAAATGGGAAAATCTTATTGCTGAGTTAGATTAGAATGCTTTATTCCAACTTACTCATAATTAAGGATATTCAGAAGTAAGAAGTTGGCCGTTAAGAAATACTAAAAAGAGGACAGTAAAAAACAAAACCACTTTAATGAGCCATGTTTTGTTGAGTATGGCTTATACGAGTTGTTTTTAGAAAGCAAAGAGCTGAGATACCCCGTTTTTTTGCCAATATTGGTGGTCCTAGGGGTGTTTTCTTTCCTTAATATGCCATTTTATGTACTGACTATCAAACATTTAGACCACCGATAAATATTCCTAAATATATTAACATCTCTTTAACTAATCCAAAGATTTGTTAACCTGTATAAACTTTTTTTTTGGAAAGAGTTTTACTTAAGATTAATCTTTTGTTTTACTACTTTCTTTTTTAGGCTTATCTTCTTTTTTATTTGAAGCAGTAGTTTTCTTTGCTTTAACTACTTTTTCTGTAGAATTAGTTTTTTTTACCTTAGGTTTAACAGGCGAAACTGCTTTTTTAGTCGCTGTTTTCTTCTTTTCTTTTTCGCTTGGAACATATGTAGAATCCACTTTTTTAGGCCGTGATTTTCCATATGAACCTTTAAACATTTTTCCTTTTTTGGTTTTGATATCTCCTTTTCCCATTATCTATAGTATTGACTATTTTATTTAATTTACTTAGTCAAAATTATTAAAGAATTTATTATTACGCTAATTATTAAGCATTGGTAATCTCCATGATTCTGAAAAGTCATATTGAATTTGATCTTTTAGAATTTTTAGAGGGGAAGAAAAGTTATTTTCATATAGCATTCCTGTTCCAAGCCCTTGGTAAGTAGTAACACCCAACCTGCATGCCATTTGATATATAGCGTTTAAACCCACATTTGATTCCAATGCTGAGGTAAGCCACCAACCAATATCTAGTTTTTTACATAAATCAACCCATTCACTAGTTTCTCTATATCCCCCTAGGAGCGTTGGTTTGAGGATCACATATTGAGGTTTAATTGTTTTGAGTAAAATAGTTCTGCTTTCTTCTTTAGAATAGCCAATTAGTTCTTCATCTAAAGCAACAGGTATTATATTAGAAGAACACACTTTATTCATTAGATCCCATTGACCAGGTAAAACTGGCTGCTCAATAGAGTGAATATCATATCGAGAAAGCTTTTCTAGCTTAGAAAAAACATCATCTTGAGTAAAGCTTCCATTAGCATCTAATCTTATAATTAACTGCTCTTTTGAGAATACATTTCGAATATGCTCAAGCAATTGGCACTCTTCTTTAAAGTTTATTGCTCCAACTTTTATTTTTATACATTTAAACCCTGCATTTATTTTCTCCTCGATACGCTCTAACATAACTTTTTTATCCCCCATCCAAACCAGTCCATTTATCGGTATTGGAGTAAAGTCACTATTCTTTGTGAAAAATGGTGATCGAATACCTCCATTAAATAAATCGTTAAGCGCTGTTTCAAATGCAAACTTTACACTTGGAAATAAATTAATTAGTGGGTCTTCAAGTACATCTAAAGGATCTTCTAGCTGTTCGGCTTTCCCACAAAAAAAGCCGATCATTTCTTCAATATCTTCTCTGAAATCAATACTCAACCCTTTAAGAGGCGCTGCTTCTCCTAAGCCAAAATAACTCTCCTCATCTTTAAGAAAGACTTTAACTAAATATATTCTGTGAGTTTTACCCAATGAACCTCTTGAAGTATTAGCTTCAAAATTAAACTGCAAATCATGTAAGTAATATGTAGCTTGTATTTGCATATTTTTCAATCTAATTATTGGTTTCAAAATATTTTTTAAGGACTATAATCTTTATGCAGACATCAATCAAATGTAAGTATTCTTTTAAAAAAGAAATTTATTACCCCAAAGTTTAGTAAAGCAATCGAAAATCATGTGATAGTTTTTTTGAACTAAAAACATTTTTTAACATTGATTTTACAAATTGTTCACTTAAACACTATGACTATGAAATTAATTACTTTTAGAAACTACGTAGTTCTATGTTTCATTTCTCTTCTGGCACTGCCTACCTTTTCTCAGAAAAAGAAAAAACAAAATCTAAAAATGGATGCTGTAACTGTAACTTCTGCTACAATAGCAAATGTTAACAGCTGGCATGAGAAGTTAAGAGAGCTAAGAGATAAAGCCCCTGAATTTGAAAACTCTTCTGCTTTTGAGTTGATGGAAGAACTATCAGAGCTTCAATCTACAGGTTATCAAATTGAGAGGGCCTTTGCGAGTGACGAAGTTTCTGCAAACTTTCAGAATAATTTACACAGGTTAGCTACTTCTGTTAAAGATATTGGAGTAGAAATGGAAGAACAAGTGTATACTCTTTCTAATATTTTGCAAATAAACTACCCAAGACCTGATGATCCTGAAGAAGGCGGATGGAATGGCGGAGATCCAGGTGATATTGATGTACCTTGCTTTGGGAGTGATTGTGGGGATAGAGCTCCAGGAGGAGATGGAGATGTAAATGATCCCGATGTTGATTTAGAGGTAGATTGTATTGACTCTGACTGTGGTGAGAGAAACAGCAGTGATGATTCCGCTGATGAAGATTTGGGGCTTGGTCCTGAGGATATACCTTGCTTGCAATGTCATGATTGGATAAGAGGAGGTATACTTGATTTGATTGATGCAATCAGAAATATCCGATCCTTAGAGAAAAATATTATTGCTTACATGGAGCTTCCAAAAATGTCACAAAATTATCCTAACCCAGTAATCGATAAAACTAAGATTGATCTATATGTACCTAAGAGTGCTAAAAGTGCAGAAGTTGTAGTCTGGAGTAAATATGGCAAAAAGCTTTATCAAACTACAGTAGAAGACAGAGGGCTTGTTAGTATTACTGTTACTGCTGATGAGTTACCTGAAGGAGTACATGTTTATACTGCTAGCATTGATGAAAGAGAGGTTGAGAGAAAGCGGATAGTTAAAGAGAGTGGGAGATAAATAATCTAGTATTATAAGTTTAAGTAAAAAATCTGCTTTGCAAACAAAGCAGATTTTTTTATACTATTTATTTACTCTTTGCCATCTCTAAATCCTCAGGTGTGTCAATACCAAATCCATCATATTCTACATTACCTACATACATAGACAATCCATTTTCAACCCATCGCAGCTGCTCTAACTTTTCTGCTTCCTCCAAAGATGTTTTTTCCAGATGAGCTAATTTTTTTATAACAGATACTTTAAACGCATAAATACCGATATGCTTATAAAAAGACCTTTCTTTTAGCCATTTCTCTTTACTTATATCTCTTAAGAAGGGAAGGGCTTCTCTCGAGAAATAAATAGCTTTATTGTTAATATCAGAAATTACCTTGACTACATTTTTGTTAAACAACTCTTCTTCACTAGTAATTTTTGAGGATAGTGTCCCAATCTGAACCCTGTCCTCTTGCATCAAGTTAATTATAGAGTCAAGAACTTTATCTGTTATCAAAGGTTCATCTCCTTGAAGGTTTATTAATACATCAAATTCTTTACCTATTTTATGATATGCCTCAAAACAACGATCTGTACCACTTTCATGATCACTACTTGTCATTATGACATTTGGAGTAAAGGATAAAGCATGATCTAAAATCTTCTTAGAATCAGTAGCAATAAATACTTTATCAACACTTTTACAAGAACTTGCTTTTTGAAAAACATTTTCTAGTATGCTTTTTTCATTAAGCTTTTCTAGTAGTTTTCCAGGAAATCTTGACGAGTTGTATCTGGCAGGTATTATAGCGACAACTTTCAAAAAAAGTTTTTTTTTAGTATTTAACAAATTGATTTTTAGCGCTTTCCAAAAGTTTATTCACATGATCTCCAGGATTTAGAAGATCACAGCATTTATCAATTATAGTATGATTTTCATCTAATAAATAAGTAACTCTTTTTGGAAATCCTATTAAAGGGATTAAAGCCTTATATGATTTACAAATGCTACTTGTATCATCAGACAAGAGCTCAAATGGCAGGTCAAAATTTTCTTTGAACTTTTGAAGCTTTTCAGTTTTATCTCTGCTAATACCAATAACAGGTATTTCAAGGTTTTTAAACTCACTGTAGCTATCTCTAAACAAACAAGATTCCTTGTTGCACCCCGGAGTAAATGCTTTGGGGAAAAAGTAAATTATAAGTGGAGAACTCATGTAATCTTTACTCAAGCTAACACTTCTACCCTCTGCATTTTTGAGTTCAAAGTCTGGAGCTTTATCACCAATGTTTAAAGGCATAGTTTCTAAAGTTTTTTCAAGATTTGATGACCCATTTTATCCCTTTTTGTTTTGAGGTATTCATAATTATGAGAATTGGGTTTAATTTCTAGTGGGACTACTTCTGTTATTTCAAGACCATAACCAAGTAAACCAGCTCTTTTCTTTGGATTGTTGGACATAAGCTTCATTTTAGTAACCTTCAGGTCTCGCAAAATTTGCGCTCCAATACCATAATCTCTTTCATCCATACCAAAGCCTAGCTTTTCATTAGCTTCTACAGTATCATAACCTTGCTCTTGCAACTCATAGGCTTTAAGCTTATTTATTAAGCCTATTCCCCTACCCTCCTGGTTCATGTAGATAATTACTCCTTTCCCCTCAGCTTCTACTTTTTCCATAGCTGCTTTCAATTGCTCACCACATTCACACCTGCAAGACCCAAAAATATCTCCAGTTACGCAAGAAGAATGAACTCTAACTAAAATTGGCTCATCCTCTTCCCATTCTCCTTTTATTAATGCTAAATGCACATAATCTGTATTTAACTGTCTGTAAGCATTCATTTTAAAAGCGCCCAAATTAGTGGGCAACTCTACATTAGCTTCCTTAGAAATTAAAGATTCTTTTTCAAGCCTGTACTTAATAAGATCTTCAATGCTTATCAGTTTCAGATCAAATTTTATAGCAACTTGTTTTAAATTTGGAAGCCTTGCCATTGTACCATCTTCATTCATGATTTCAACCAAGACTCCTGCTGGTTGAAATCCAGCTAACCTAGCTAAATCCATTGCAGCTTCTGTATGTCCAGAACGTCTCAATACTCCACCTTTCATCGCCTTCAAAGGAAAGATATGACCTGGTCTGCCTAATTCTTCAGGTTTAGTATTAGGGTTTACTAATGCTTTTATTGTTTTGGCTCGGTCATGTGCTGAAATACCTGTTGTACAACCATGACCTAGTAGGTCTACTGATACTGTGAATGGGGTCTGATGAGTAGCTGTATTTTTGCCAACCATCAAGTTTAAGTCAAGTTTATCACACCTGTCTTCGACTAATGGAGTACATATTAAACCTCTACCCTCTTTAGCCATAAAGTTGACAATCTCTGGTGTGATACATTCAGCAGCACAAATAAAATCTCCTTCATTCTCTCTATTCTCATCATCTACTACGATTACTACTTTGCCTTCTTTGATGTCTTTGATGGCATCTTCTATTGTATCAAAAGAAATTTTTTCGTTGTCTTTATTCATTATTTAACTACTAGCAAGAATATATAGTCTTGCTTTCTACAGGTTTATTGCAATATTAACTTCTAAAGCACTAAGAACGTTTATTTTTTCCCGATACTTTCACAGATGCATATTTACAAGTACCACCTATCGGAGCGTTCATTTTTTTTACCTCGATGGTTACTTTTTGAATTAATTCAAATTCTTTAAGCAGTGCACCTATTATTTTATTGCATAAGTTTTCAAGTAGTTCCTCTCTTTCTTTAAAAGTTTCTTTAATTAATTCATAAACACTGGTATAATCAACTGTATCTTCTAGCTTGTATTTCTTTTTATCTGAAGAGAACTTTAGTACAACGTCAACTTCAAATGTATTGCCTAAAATGTTTTCCTCTTCATAATAGCCATGTTTTGCATGGAAAACTAAGCCTTTTAATTTAATCTTCATTGATCCCCTTTTTTAATGCCTGAGCTAATTTAATACACTCTACAGCTTCTTTTACATCGTGCACTCTCAAAATAGATGCTCCCTTTTGCAATGCGAACATATTTAATGCTGTAGTTCCATTTAAAGCCTCCTGAGGTTCTATATCTAAAGTTTTATACGTCATTGATTTCCTAGAAAGGCCTGCCAAGATAGGTTTATCTAAGATAGACAATTGCTCCAAATGGTTTAATAAATAAAAGTTCTGTTCAATATTCTTTGCAAAACCAAAACCTGGATCTACCATTATATCATGTGCTCCAAACTCTTGTAATCTGAATATTTGTTTCTGCAAAAAATCAATTACTTCGAGTAACAAATCTTCATAGTCAGTCATGGTCTGCATATTTTCAGGGTTTCCTCGGGAGTGCATCAATACATAAGGAATCTTATTTTTTCCAATAAACTCAAGCATAGCGTCATCACCTCTTCCTCCACTTATATCGTTAATTATATGAGCTCCCAAATTTATTGCTTCTTCTGCTACAGGTACTCTAAATGTATCTATTGAAACCACTATGTCTGGAAAGTGTTCAACAACTATTTTTAAACTTTGTAAGACTCTTTTCTTTTCTAATTCTACGGGTATATCTGAAGCTCCAGGTCTGGTTGAATATCCCCCAATATCTATCATATCAGCTCCCTCTAATACCATTTGCTCCACTCTTTTAATTATCGCTTCATCATTCAAATATTTACCGCCATCATAAAATGAGTCAGTAGTTACATTAAGTATTCCCATAACTTTAGGCGTATCTAAATGCATTAATTGATCCTTTATTCTAATGGATTTTTTCTGTTGAATTACAAAATCAGACATATCTTAGCACCACTTTATCTAAAAACGAAAATACATTTTATGAGTCAGTTGAGCGAAAAAGAGTTTCAAAATGTACTAGAAGGTTGCAGATCCATTTTTACAAAAAAAACAAAAGATTATGGAACTTCGTGGAGAATTTTCAGACTACCTTCTTTGACAGATCAAATATTCATTAAAGCACAGAGGATTAGATCAATACAAGAAAAAAAAGAGCAAAAAATATCAGATGATATTCGAGATGATTTTAAAGGTATTATTAACTATTGCTTAATAGCCTTGATTCAAATTTCACTAAGTAACCAAAAAGAAGTACCTCTTGAACTTGACCCTGAAACAACTCTTAAGTTTTATGACGAAGAAGCAAGTAAAGTTTTTACGCTCTTCAAAAATAAAAATCATGATTATGGAGAGGCGTGGCGCTCTATGAGAGTTAGTAGCATGACAGATTTGATTTTAGCTAAGCTAGCAAGAGTTAAACAAATAGAAGATAATGATGGTGCTACTATTAGCTCAGAAGGAATCGACAGCAATTATATGGATATAATGAATTACGCTGTTTTTTGCCTAATCTTGATGAAGTAAATGTGCAATTACTTTATTCTTTTTTTAATATTTACCATTAGAAAAACTACTCCTATATGAATCTCTCCACCATTGATATAGCCATTTTTATATCCTATGTCCTATTAGTCATTTTTCTTGGTTATTGGGTGTCCAGAGAGAAAAAAGGGCATGAGAAAAATGCTAAAGATTATTTTTTAGCTAGTAAATCGCTACCATGGTGGGCAATTGGAGCCTCTCTGATTGCTTCCAATATTTCTGCAGAGCAATTTATTGGTATGTCTGGATCTGGCTTTGATATTGGTCTGGCCATAGCTTCTTATGAATGGATGGCAGCAGCAACACTATTGATTGTTGCTAAGTTTTTCTTGCCCATTTTCCTTAAAAAAGGCATTTATACAATGCCCCAATTTTTAGAACAGCGATTTGATAGTAGAGTAAGAACAAGTCTCGCTATTTTTTGGATTGGTTTGTACATATTTGTTAATCTGACTTCTGTTCTATATCTGACTGCTTTAGCTCTTAAAGAGATTATAGGCATTGAACTAGAGATAGCAATAATAGGCTTAGCACTATTTGCAGTCGCTTACTCCATCTATGGTGGTCTAAAAGCAGTAGCATGGGTAGACGTTTTGCAAGTCACTTTTCTTATTGGAGGAGGTTTAGTAACTACCTATATAGCTCTAAATGCTGTCTCTAATGGTGAAGGAGTTTTTGAAGGTCTAAAAGTACTTTATCAAAAAGCTCCAGAAAAGTTTGACATGATTTTTACGAAAGAACATAGAGCCTATGAGTATTTACCAGGCATTAGTGTTTTATTAGGAGGGATGTGGATTGCCAACCTTAATTATTGGGGTTGCAATCAATATATTATTCAAAGGGCTCTTGCTGCCAAAAGTATTAATGAAGCGCAAAAAGGGATTGCTTTTGCTGGTTACTTGAAAATCATTTTGCCATTAGTAGTTGTAATTCCAGGAATTGTAGCATTTATTTTGAAAGCTGATATTGCAAAACCAGACGAAGCGTACCCGTGGCTTTTAAATACTTTCACTGGCCCTGGGATTAAAGGGTTGGCATTTGCTGCACTTATTGCTGCAGCTGTTTCTTCTTTGAGCTCCATGATGAATAGTGCTTCTACTATTTTTACTATGGATTTATATCAGCCCTATTTTAAGAAAGATGCGAGCCAAAAAAACTTAGTATCTGTCGGTAGAATCACAGGTGTTGTTGCAGTTTTTATTGCCTGTTTGGTAGCACCTCAGCTTGCTTCCTTAGAGCAAACCTTTCAATATATTCAGAAATTTACTGGTTGGGTAAGCCCAGGAGTTGTTGCTATATTTTTGTTTGGCTTGTTTTGGAAAAAAACTACCGCTAATGCTGCTCTTTGGGGGGCGATTTCTTCTATCGTTTTTTCAGCTATTTTGTATATCACAGTAGATGATAAAACTCTTCCATTTTTAGATAAAATGGGTATCACTTTTATTATTACTAGTCTAATAATAATTGGTATTTCTCTATTGGAAAGGAAAAAATTTGGGAAGGAACAAGAACCATCCTCTTATGACAAATCTATCTTTCAAACGAGTCCTACTTTCAATGTAGCCTCTGTTGGAATTTTAGTGATATTAGCTGCTATCTATGCTGTATTTTGGTAATTTAATCAAGCTACTACAATCTAAGAAGCAAAATATGGGAGAGTAATAAATTTTCCAAGGTATTTAACCTCACTGGTGAATAAACTTTTCTGTAGTTTTCTTGATTAGTACCTTTGAATAGTTAACCGAATATAAATATGGAAAAAGCAGAGTCTACAAAATATATTAATGTCTATACAGAAATTAGTCCTAATCCAGAGTCTCTAAAGTTTGTTGTCAAT
Source organism: Bacteroidia bacterium (assembly GCA_030425505.1). Taxonomy (GTDB): domain Bacteria; phylum Bacteroidota; class Bacteroidia; order Cytophagales; family Flammeovirgaceae; genus JAUIAB01. The sequence continues at coordinate 74,270 of JAUIAB010000013.1, forward strand.
TTTGCGCTAGTAGCTGAAAGTGAAAGTTTTGATTTTCCTTCTTTAGAAGAGGCTGAAAACTCTCCTTTAGCTAAAGAGCTATTTCAATTTGAATATGTAGATAGGGTTTTTATTGCTTCTAACTTTGTAACTGTAACTAAAAAAGAAAATAAAAGCTGGGAAGAGCTTATTCCTGAGCTAAGAAGCTTTATAAAAGATTACCTTGAAGCAGAAAAGCCTATTATTTCTGAGAATAAATCTGAAAAAGATAAGGCTAAAGATGCTGACTCTGTTACAATAAGTAGAATTAAAGAAGTACTTAACGAATATGTAAAACCAGCAGTGGAGATGGATGGTGGTGCTATTCAGTTCCATTCTTTTGATGAACAAGAAGGTCTACTTAAAGTTTCATTGCAAGGATCTTGCAGCGGCTGCCCTTCTTCTGTTACAACTTTAAAAAATGGTATTGAAAACCTGATGCAATCTATGGTGCCAACTGTAAAACAGGTGGAGGCAGCGGAGGTTTAGTACAGGAAAATCTCTATTTAGCAGATTGTTTTTTCTTACTTTTTTGTTGAATTTTTGCTAATAATGGCATTGTGTATTCATTGTACAAGTCAAATAGAAATTCAATCCGAGCCGTTTCGTTTGTAAATGCTTGTGGTCTATAACACAAATCAACTGCCTTGTCTAACTCTTGATGTGCTTTTACTAATTTGGGTGGCATAGTCAAAGGGTCATACAAATCTGCAAGACTACTTTCAGGGAAATCTGCTCGTATATCTAAAACTTTCTGTGCTTTGGTTTCAACTGCTTTTTTATTCTTTTCACTTGGTTCTTTTGGCCACGGGTAGTTGTTATAGACAATCCCTGTGCTATACTGTATTCTTCCTTCCAATCTACCAGTGACGTAATTAGTCCAAACCATGTGCATAATAGAATTTAATATTCCAAACACAAAGAGATTGGCATTTGGTATAACATATAGTTTATTGCTTGCTATAACATTTGACTTGAAGTATCCTATTGGTATATAAATTCTATTCTCTGAAGATACTTCCGGCATAGCTAAATAATCTGATGATGGCTGCCTATCCTCACCAAATAAAGTTGGAGTATTAGCTCCTTCAAGCGTTGCCTTTCTAGCACTTTGTAAACGAGTTTGCTTAACATTCGTAATCCGTTCCATGATTAATTTTGAAGATCGAATATCAGATGGAATAGCGTTTTTTAACCATAAACAATATCTTTTAATATTATTAATAAGCTCATAGCCACCAACAAATTCTTGAATATACTTTAGAGCGATTGGGTCTTTAATTTGCTCAAAGTCTTCTTTAGTAAAAAGGAAATTACCACCATCATTTGGCATACTTCCTTTTATCATTTCATCAACATTGCAAAGTGGCGTTTTTCTACGAGTAATAAAAATATCGGAGCCTTCGACTAAATACGGATTAATGTTCTTGACCGTAATTTCATGAGGTTCTGCTCTAACATTCTCATACTCAAAAATCCGTTTGTTTTTTATGTCATAATTGGCAAATCCAATAATTACCACATATACTCCTGCATTTCCTTTTGCTTCATTACTCCATTTAAAAGTCCTATGTGCAAAGTGGATTTTTATACCATAATTATTAAAAAGCTCATTCCATAAAATCCCTGTCTGCTCTCCTTGTGCAATGGAGTTGGTTGAAACAAATGCAACTTTGATTTTAGTGTTTTGAATATAGCTTGCAGCTTTCAAATACCAAGCCGTTACATAATCCAAAACACCTGCACCTTTTACGCCATTGAAAACAAGAGCCATATCTTCTTTTTGCTCTTTGCTTTGATATTGCTTACCATAAAAAGGTGGATTGCCTAAAATATAGTCGACTTTACTACCCTTTTTAGTCCACTTGCTATCCACAGCTGGTTGCTCTGTTTTAATGTTGACCTGTTTGCTGTAAATATTTAAGGTTTCATAGTGAGCTTGTGGCTCAGCTACTTTGTATACATTCGTAGTATTGGCGTTTACATCCAGACTATTCTCTGAAGTAATGGATTCCCAGTCAATTCTAAGTGCATTTCCGTGAATTATTTTGGCAGATTTTTTTAATGGTAAACGAGCATAATATAAGCCAAATGCTTCCGAGGTTAGTAGGTTCATTTGATGATCCATTAGCCATAAAGCCACTTCTGCAATACGAGCAGGAAATTCATCATATTCAATCCCATAAAACTGGTCAACATCTACATTCATTATATGATCGATGCCTATCACTTGTTGAGTTCCGTATAATTCCTTTAGCACTTCCAATTCCAAAAGTCGTAATTCACGATAGGTAATAATCAAGAAATTGCCGCAACCACAAGCTGGGTCGAGGAATTTAAGGGTGCCGAGTTTTTGATGAAATTCTCTAAGCTTGCTTTTGTTGCTTTTTACTTTTTTGAATTCTTCTCGCAGTTCATCAAGGAAAAGTGGTTTTATTAGTTTGAGAATGTTCTTTTCAGAGGTGTAGTGTGCTCCTAGATTCCTACGTTCTTCTGGATTCATTACACTTTGGAACATACTGCCAAAGATTGCAGGCGAAATTTTACCCCAATCCAATGAACTACATTCTAAAAGAATTTCACGCATTCTTGAATTGAATGAAGCAATTGGTAAAGGCTCTTCAAAGAGTTTACCGTTTACATAGGTAAAAGCAGCTAAATGTTCGTCAAGGTTTTTAAGTCTCTTGTCAGTCGGTGTATTTAGAACTTGAAAATATTGTGCCAACCATGCTCCAAGGTCGCAGCCGTCTTCATTGGTTTTTACTTCTATAAACTCTTTGAAGGTGTCTTTTTCAAAAATTCCTGTGTCGTCTGCAAATAAGCAAAAAAGTAATCTTACTAAGAAAACTTCCAAAGGATGCCCTACATAACCGCTTTCTTCTAATTGGTCATGAAGTTTTCCCATTAACTCCGCTGCTTTGATATTTACAGGGTCTTCATCCTTGAAAGTCCGTTTTTGGTAGCCTGCTATAAATCCAAAGAGCTTAATGTTTTTGTGGAAGTCTTTTATTCCAAAGTCATATTCTTTTTTATCGTCAAGGTCATACAGTTTGAAGTTTTCAAAATCTGAAACCAAAACGTATTTTGGTAATTCATGCTCTTTGATTCCATGAAAGTAGTCGGTCGCTTGTTCAAAAGCTGCATCCAAATTTTTTCCTTTCGATTTGTGCTCAACGAGGAGCGTTCCTTTCCAAAACAGGTCTATAAATCCTTGTTTGTTGTTCAGCTTTTTTACTGGTTCTTCAAAGGTGGCAAGTCTCCTCCTTGAAATACCGAACACATTAAAAAAGTCATTCCAAAATGTATCTTTCTCAGCACGTTCTCTACTTTCGTCTTCCCATTCCTTTGTGAACTTTAAGGCTCGATCTTTTATTTCATTCCAACTTAATGCCATTGGTTTATCTGAATTGTTACAGAAATACTAAGATATCTTTGTTTGTGTAATAATTAGTTGGTGTGACTGAAGAAAATTCTATTTTCATAAAACTGACCCTCTTATTCATGTGATAGCATGACAGCACCCGAGGCTTGAAGACGCAGGGCGAGACCGAAGTGGATTTTGTGGGGTTTGCAGGCTCGACCCGTCGGATGGGCTTTGCGCAAGGGTGCCCAATTCTTAGTTTTTATCATTTAGTTTCTCGATAAGGAATTATTGTTCGTGTAGAAGTCTGCAATTTTTTATCTTGCACTGAAAACTAAATTCAATTATTGGAATGCACGAGCTTAATGAACTTCTTAAAACCATTGACGGCTTTATAGGCGGTAGTGATTGGTTTGTTTACTTGCTTCTGGGTACGGGAGTATTTTTTACTTTTTTTCTCAAGTTTCCACAGATCAGATATTTTGGCCATGCTTTAAAAGTAGTGCGAGGAAAGTTCGATAAGTCTGGAGATGAAGGAGATGCCTCTCACTTTCAAGCTCTTTCTACGGCTTTATCTGGAACGGTAGGTACTGGGAATATAGGAGGAGTAGCCTTAGCTGTACATCTAGGAGGTCCTGCTGCTTTATTTTGGATGCTTGTAACCGCATTTTTAGGTATGACCACCAAGTTTGTAGAGGTGACTCTATCACACAAGTACAGGGAAAAGACTTCAGATGGAACAATGGCTGGGGGACCTATGTATTATATGAAGAATAAATTGAACCTTAAATGGTTAGCTGTAATATTTGCTATTTGTACTGTTTTAAGCTCTTTTGGAACAGGAAACCTTCCTCAAATCAATAGCATTTCTAACTCCATTTTTGCCACATTTGGAGTTAGTCATATGATCACTGGTGGCGTTCTAGCTGTATTATTGGCTTTGGTGATTTTAGGAGGTGTTAAGCGTATTGTAAAAGTTACTGAGCGACTAGTTCCAACTATGGCTATCATCTATTTTGTTGGAGCACTGGGCGTTATATTTTACAATATTGAAAATATTGTACCCTCATTTTTAGCTATTTTCTCTGATATTTTTACAGGTTCTGCTGCTACTGGGGGATTTCTAGGTGCTAACCTGGCTTTTGCTTTTAATAGAGGTGTGAATAGAGGTTTATTTTCTAATGAAGCGGGTCAAGGCTCCGCCCCTATTGCCCATGCTGCAGCTAAAGCACATGAACCTGTTTCGGAAGGAATGGTTGCCATTCTAGAGCCATTTATTGATACTATTATTATATGTACCATCACAGGGCTCGTTCTTTTGTCCTCTGGCGTTTGGAATGAAAAACACGAAAATGTATTTCAATATTCTGATTTGATTGTGCTAGATGGTAAATACGATGAAAATGATGATGCCTCTAAAAATCAACTTTACAGTTATTTAATAAATGAAGGAGAGGTCAACTTTTTTGGCGGTCAGCTAGATGTGCAAAATGGAAAAATAACAAATGATATAACGGTAATTCATGCGAGGTCTTTTGCTGAAAATGTAGCAGTAACAGTTGATGGCTTACCATATACTGGCAGTATTACTGTGGAAAATGGCAAGGTAATAGACAATGATGGTGTTTTTTCTTTTACTGGTAAATCTTTGATCCACAGTGCTCCACTAACTACAGAAGCTTTTAAAAGAAGTCTTTTTGGCAATTTTGGACAGTATATTGTATCTATTGGCTTGTTGCTTTTTGCTTTTTCTACTGCTATTTCCTGGTCGTATTATGGGGATAGAGCTATGACTTTTTTAGCAGGAAGTAAATCTGTTATTTACTTTAGAATATTTTATGTGATTGGATTCTTTTTAGCAGCCTTTACAGATACTACCATTATTTGGACGCTATCTGGTATTGCTATTGCTTTGATGACTATACCAAACTTGGTAGGAATACTCTTACTTTCTGGAGATATGAAGAAAACAATTTCAGAATATTGGAAGTCTTTTAAAAATGAATTTCCAAATGAAAAAGCACTTAAATAGGATTATTTTTAACATTAACTTTGTTGCTTTATATTTTTGATTATCAATATATTAAAATAATAAACTTAAACAAATAAAACAGACCGTGTCTGATTTAAATTGAGGCTCACACGAAGCAATGATTATGATGTGTACCAAACAAATTAGGCAGGTCACAAATTTTAAACAAATGAAGAAAGCTTTTATATTCCCTGGACAGGGCTCACAGTTTCCTGGAATGGGAAAGGATTTATATGAAAATAGTGAAAAAGCTAAATCTCTATTTGAGGAGAGCTGTGATGTGCTTCAGTTTGATATTGCCAAGATAATGTTTGAAGGGTCAAAAGAAGACCTTATGCAAACTAAGGTTACTCAACCTGCTGTTTTTATTCATTCTGTTATTTCTTTTTTAGAAAGTGGAGATGTGCCAAATATGGTTGGAGGTCACTCTTTAGGTGAGTTTTCTGCCTTGGTTGCTTCAGGCGCTCTTTCATTTAAAGATGGTTTATCTTTAGTGTCTAAGAGAGCGCAAGCTATGCAGAAGGCATGCGAGAAAGAGCCATCAACTATGGCAGCTGTTTTAGGGCTTGCTGATGAGGTCGTTCAAGAAGTTTGTAATGATATTAAAGATGAAATTGTAGTTCCTGCCAATTATAACTGCCCTGGACAGCTTGTAATTTCTGGTAGTATTAAAGGTATTGAAATAGCTTGTGAAAAGCTAAAGGCTGCTGGAGCTAAAAGAGCTCTTCCTTTACCTGTAGGGGGAGCATTCCATTCTCCATTGATGCAACCAGCCAAAGAGGAATTGGAGGCTGCTATTTTGGAAACATCATTTAGCAAATCTAGCTGTACTATTTACCAAAATGTAGATGCTAAGCCGTATTTAAACCCTGAGCAAATTAAAGAGAATTTAATTAAACAATTAACCTCACCTGTTTATTGGACTCAAATTGTGCAAAATATGGTTAAGGATGGTGCAACAGAGTTTACAGAGTTTGGACCCGGGAAAGTTTTACAAGGACTCGTAAAAAAAATAGCTCCTACTGCTATAGCTAAAGGTTTTGAAATGGAATTAAAAAGTGTTTAGGGAATTCTAAAATGAACTATCAAAAGCTTTATCACCTAAGCTTACTGAGAAAGTCTGGAGATATCTCAGAAGAAGAGTTTTTGAATGAGAAAGCTAAACTTGGGAAACAATGTTCCTCTCCTTTTTTACCAGGTGAAAAGCTTGGCTTGGATAGAGATTCTTATTGCATGTTTCTTCACCTATCGCATTTCTGTGGTTATTTTATTCCACTTATTGGGTTTGCAGTTCCTATATTATTATGGATTTTGAATAAGGAAGATAAAAAGATTGATCAGCAGGGGAAAGTGGTAATCAATTGGATGTTTAGCTCTGCAATTTATGCCCTTATAAGTATTATTCTATCTTCTATAGTTATTGGGCTTGTTACTCTTGTTATTTTAATAATACTTGATATAGTTTTTCCAATGATTGGAACATTTAAGGCTAAAAAAGGAATCATCTGGAAGTATCCTTTGAGTATTAAGTTCTTTAGTATCGATGAAGTTTAATAGTCTAAAACTGTTGTCTTGCCTCTATTGTTATAAGATTAATGGAATTGACTAAAAACTGGTTGGAACAAAATAAGGTTGTTTTTTTTGATGGAGAATGTAATTTCTGTGATAAGAGTGTGCAGTTTATCAGAAAGAGAGATAGTAAAAATCAATTTTATTTTGCATCACTTCAATCTGATGTTAAAGATGAAGCTTTCAAAGTACTAAACCTAGCTTTTAGAGCTGATATAGATAGTATTGTTCTTTTAAAGAATGGCAATGTTCATTATAAGTCTAGCGCAGCTCTTTTAATTTCTAAAGGCTTAAAAGGCATTTGGCCTTTATTCTATTATTTCTTTTTTTGGTTGCCCAACTTTTTCAGAGATTTCTTTTATGATATTCTTGCCAAGAATAGATATAGGTGGTTTGGAAAAAAGGAAGAGTGTGCTATCCCAACCAAGCAAGATAGAAAGCAAATGCTTGTTTAATATAATTTGGAAGATAACCCACACAGAACTCAGCTTTCTGTATGGGTTAAAAGACTTAACCTGTATTATTATTCATGAAAGGCTATTAATTTCTGCACAATTAATCAGGGAGCTACCTGTTTCATTAAATTTAGTCCCGAATTATTCGGGTTAAACTTTTGCTATTAGATCTGCAACACGGTTAGCATACCCTGCTTCATTATCATACCAACCAACCACTTTTGCAAGAGTTCCATTTACGGAAGTTAGCTGCGCATCAAATATACAAGAATGAGGATTTCCAACTATATCAATAGAAACGATAGGGTCTTCTGTATATTCTAAAATACCCTTAAGCCCTCCATTTGCTGCTGATTGCATCGCTTTATTGATCTCCTCAGCTGAGGTTTCCTTTTTGAGGATAACCGTTAAGTCAGTTAGTGATCCATCAGGAATTGGCACTCGCATTGCTTTCCCATCTAGTTTACCCTGCAGATGAGGAAGAACTAAACCCACAGCTTTTGCAGCACCAGTTGATGTAGGTACTATCGAATAAGCTGCAGCTCTTGCTCTTCTTAGGTCTCTGTGCGGAGCATCTTGTAATCTTTGATCAGCTGTGTAAGCATGAATTGTTGTGATATATCCTTTCTCAATCCCAAAGTTCTCATCCAAAACTTTAGCCATTGGTGCAAGGCAGTTAGTAGTACAAGACGCATTGGATATAATATTTTCAGAGCCAGTAAGAGTATCTTCATTTACTCCTAGAACTACTGTAGTAATATCTCCTTTTGCTGGTGCAGATATAATTACTTTTTTCGCTCCTGCTGACAAGTGCTTACCTGAACCTTCTTTGTCTACAAAAAGACCTGTCGACTCTAGAACTATATCAATATTATGGTCTGCCCAAGGCAAGTTTGCTGGATCCCTTTCTGCCAATACATGAATATTTTTTCCATTAACAGACAAACTACCTTCTGTAGCGCTCACCTCTCCATTAAACTTTCCATGTACCGAATCATATTTTAGTAAATGTGCCAGTGTTTTGGTGTCCGTTAAATCATTAATCGCTACAACTTCTACATTATCTTTATTTAATAGTGCTTTAAAAGCCAGACGACCTATTCGTCCAAATCCATTAATTGCTATTCGTTTTTTTGACATACTAATTGTTTTGTTAAATCAAATTCTTATTAGGCAAAATTAAAATAATAAATGAGGCATCCATATTTTGGTCAAGTATTTAACTGAAAAAGAACAAAATTCGTATACTTATGAGTTATTAAGTAACTAATGGGAGTAGAAACAGAAATTGGGTGTTTAGGCTGCAAAAAGTATATCTGGCTTGGTTCTGCAAAATCAATGAAGTGGAAAGGGTTTCAAGTTGGTAATGAGTACGCTTACCATTTTTTCAAATCACACTCTAACAATGAAAACTGTAACCTTTTGTACGTTTACGACGATCCATATGAAGATCGTCTTATCCCATGGGATGAAGAATCGAGTGCCTATGATGAATGGGAAGAAGATATTGTGTCTCTTACTTTTTGGGATTCACATAGCAGTAAAGGGTTAGTATGTGGGTACTGCGAAAACTTATTAGTTGATATTGATCTAAGCATCTTACAACCAAACGTTGATATTAATCAAACTATTTTGCAACCTAACATACTTATTAAAAACAAGAGATTGTGCTTTTGTAATGATGAGTGCTTTAGTGCCTATCTAAAAAAAAGTAAGGAAAAAGGCTACAAGATATATGATTCTATAAAAGAAGCTAGAGTATATAATAGCTTTCAAATGATTGAAATGGGGTGTACAAAATGCAAGCGCTATTGGATAATCGATAACACAAAAGATAAATCAGGAGAAGTAAAAAATCATGAATACTTAGCCTTCATATTAGGTGATCACTCTTTTAAAAGTAACTGTAATTTGATTGTTTTTACTGAAGGTCAAAATCAAGATAAAATCCCTTGGAAAAATAAGTTAACAAAAGAATTATGGAAAGAGGAAAGGATATGACAATAGTGATTATTAATTAAGTATCTAAATAAAGATATCTTTACTTCTGATTTACACAATGCACCTATAAATTTAGAGTTCTTGAAATTGAATCCAACTTTACGGGATAATATCAACTATCTTTCAAAGCTTACACCAGCAAAGTTTATTAATGTATGCAAATTAATTTTTAGCTATTACCTATCGAAATGGACAAAAAAGAATTACCATAAGGGTCTTCCTTTGGCAGTAGCTATTGAGCCAACGACTTCTTGCAACCTGAGATGTCCTGAGTGTCCAAGCGGTCTACGAGCTTTTACACGCCCAACTGGAAATCTAAAGCCTGCCCTATTTGAGAAGACTATCGATAGCTTAAAAAAATATCTGACTTATTTAACCTTTTACTTTCAGGGAGAGCCATACATAAATCCTAATTTTTTTACGCTTATCAAATATGCTTCAAAAAATAAAATATATACTTCTACCTCTACGAATGCCCATTTTTTAGATGATGAAAGAGCAAAAAAAACGATTGAAAGTGGCTTAGATAGGTTAATTATCTCTATAGATGGAACTAGTCAAGAAACCTATCAATCATATAGGGTTAGTGGTACTTTAGATAAAGTAATTGAAGGAACAAAAAATATAATTAAGTGGAAAAAACAACTTAAGTCAAGAACTCCATATGTTATTTTCCAATTTTTGGTAGTTAAACCCAATGAACACCAAATTGCTGATGTCTTCAAACTTGCTAAAGAGCTGGGTGTAGATAAGGTAAAGCTAAAAACTGCACAAATTTATGATTATAAAAATGGGTCTGAATTAATTCCAACTATTGATAAATATTCTAGATATAGAAAATTAAAAGATGGGAAATATGCCATAAAAAATAAACTCACTCATAGCTGCTGGAAAATGTGGCACTCTTGCGTAATTACCTGGGATGGTAAGGTAGTACCCTGCTGCTTTGACAAAGATGCTACTCATCAATTAGGGGAAATAAATGAGAAACTTCAGTTTAGAGACGTTTGGGAAAGCGTATCCTACTCAAATTTTAGGAGCGCATTGTTAAAATCGAGAAGTAAAATTGATATTTGCAAAAACTGTACAGAGGGAACTAAAGTATGGGGATAATTAAGTTATAATTTTTTGAGTTATGAGCTGGAAAATAGTTGAAAGAAAAATAGGCAGAGCTGGTAGCTTTAAGCAGCAGCAAAAAAGGCAAAAAATGTGGAATGAAAAATATGGGGATAACTGGCTTATTGGTTATGAGATTGATGGAGAGTTCATTTCACAAGAAGACGCATTAGAATCAATCTATTACCGGAGTTACGAAGAGCACTTTACTCAAAACCCTAAAGATTTAGAAGAGCTGATAAGCCTTGCAAAATCACTGAGAAACCCTCATGCATTAGCCACCAACTCTGTAGATCTACAAGTTCCTGCGATACTAAAATACCTTGATAGACACAACCTGAAACTAAAAGGTAATGATATAGTTGATGTTGGCACTTTTAATGGTATCAAATCTCATAAAATAAGTGTAAGGCTTAGTCCTCTAACTATTAAAGTCATTGGCAACCCTAAAATGACTTTAGAAAAGTTTTGGCAAGAAAAAAAGTGTTTAGCTATATGGAGTGATTAGATAACTAGTAGTATATACAAAAAAACCAGTTGTAAATTATTAGTAAAAAATTATAGCTTAGTAAAATAATTTTGCTGAAAACTAAATGAGATATTCTGTTGAAGTTAAAATAAATAAACCTATCGATAAGGTAGTTACGCTATTTGATGATCCAAACAATATGTATGAATGGATGGAAGGCTTAAAAAGTTTTGAACACCTTGAAGGAAATCCTAGTGAGCCCGGCGCAAAATCTTTATTAAAATTTCAAAATGGTAGAAGAAAAATTGAAATGGTAGAAACTATTATAAAAAATAATCTACCAGAAGAGCTTACAACAACTTATGAAGCAAAAGGGGTTTTCAATATTGTAAAGAATAGATTTTTACCTATTTCTAATAATGAAACAAAATATATAAGTGAACAAGAGTTTCAATTTAAAGGTTTCATGAAGGTAATAGGATTTCTAATGCCTGGCGCTTTTAAAAAACAGTCCATAAAATATTTAAATGACTTTAAAGCTTTTGCTGAAAAACAATAACTACTCCTAATTATTATGAAAAACATAGATCTAATACGGTACTTAGCTATTGCAACTTTGGCAGCAGTAATTTCCTGCAATGCAACTCTGGATAACAAAAAAGAGAATCCGAAAATGAATAATGATGTTGTTATAGAAGGTGGATATGACTCCTTAAAAGCTAAAAAGTATGGTGCGGATGATTATGGGATGAAGAAGTATGTTATGGCTTTTCTAAAAAAAGGTTCAAATAGAGATTTAGAGAAAGAAGAAGCTGCAAAACTCCAGACTGCTCATTTAAAAAATATTGGAAGAATGGCGGAAGAGGGTACTCTGGTATTGGCTGGTCCTTTCTTCGGTGATGGTGATTTAAGAGGTATTTATATATTTGATGTAAGTAGTATAGAAGAAGCAGAAAAGTTAACTAATACAGATCCTGCAATTAAGGCAGGCAGTCTGGTGATGGAGCTAAAAGAGTGGTATGGATCTGCTGGGTTAAAAGCTATAAATGATATTCATAAGACACTTGCTAAAAAAGCAGAAATGTAATTTTAAATAAATCTATTGTACAACTTAATCTTAATTAAAAATGATAAAGAAAATTTTACTCTTTTTGTTCGCTTTAGTAGCTCTTTTTTTTATTGTAGCTGCCTTTGTTGATGGGAAATATGCTGTAGAAAAAGAAATAACCATCGATGCTTCTAAAGATAGAGTATTTGATTATGTCAAATACCAAAAAAACCAAGCTGATTATACTACTTGGGCACAAAAAGACCCTAATATGGAGGTAACTTTTGAAGGAGTGGACGGTACAGTTGGCGCTATTCGTAAATGGGAAAGTGATAACGAAAATGTAGGTAAAGGAGAACAAGAAATTAAAAAAATCATTGAAGGAGAAAAAATTGAAAGTGAATTGCGATTTTTTGAACCTTTTGAGGCTACTGACCAAGCTTATATGACTACAGAAGCAATTTCAGAAAATAAAACCAAGGTGAAGTGGGGTTTCTATGGAGAAATGCCTTACCCTATGAATATTATGATGCTATTCATGAATATGGAAGAGATGGTTGGAGGAGATCTTCAAACTGGGTTGAACAATCTCAAGAAAGTACTTGAATCGGAAGATGAAATGATGATGAGGTAGCGCCTTTTAAATAGGTGGTTAAATAAAGCATTTAACCACCCTTACTTTACTCTATTAAAACAAAGAGAAAAACTTAAGTAAACCCAGCACACAACCCCAAATAAATCCTAAATTTGCATTTAGAATTTTAACGCAAAAATGGGATTATCAAAAACGTACGACCCAAGTCAAGTAGAAGAAAAATGGTATCAATATTGGCAAGAAAACAACTTCTTCCATTCTGAGCCTAATAAAGACAAAGAACCTTTTACAATTGTCATTCCTCCTCCTAACGTAACAGGTGTCCTGCACATGGGTCATATGCTCAATAATACGATCCAGGATGTACTAGTCCGAAGAGCAAGAATGCAGGGGAAAGAAGCATGTTGGGTACCTGGTACTGATCATGCGTCCATAGCAACAGAAGCCAAAGTGGTAAAGATGCTTAAGGAAGAGAAAGGGTTAGACAAGAAAGATATTAGCAGAGAAGATTTTTTGAAACATGCCTGGGATTGGAAAGAGAAATATGGAGGTATCATTTTAGAGCAGCTCAAAAAGCTCGGTGCTTCTTGTGATTGGCAAAGAACCCGTTTCACCATGGAAGAAGATCTTTCTGCTGCGGTAGTTGAGGTTTTTGTTGATTTATACAATAAAGGCTATATCTACAGAGGCATTCGAATGGTCAACTGGGATCCTAAAGGAAAAACAGCACTTTCGGATGAAGAAGTGATTCACAAAGAAGTAGAGTCTAATCTTTACTATGTTAAATACAAGGTAAAAGATACGGATGAGTGGATCACCATTGCTACAACAAGGCCTGAAACTATCTTGGGAGATACAGCTGTTTGTGTAAACCCTAATGATGAAAGATATAAAACGCTGATTGGTAAAAAAGCAGTAGTTCCTATGGTCAACAGAGAAGTACCAATCATTGCAGACGAGTACGTTGACCCTGAGTTTGGAACTGGGTGTTTGAAAATTACTCCTGCTCATGATATCAATGATTATGAAATTGGACTAAAATACAACCTTCCTTCTATAGATACGATCAATGATGATGGCACAATGAGCCAAGATGCTGCTCACTACGAAGGTATGGATCGATTTAAGGCTCGGAAAAAAGTAGCTGAAGAACTAGAGCAATTACAACAGCTAGTTAAAATAGAAAAAATCACCAATAAGGTTGGTTACTCTGAACGAACAGATGCTGTCATTGAGCCAAAACTCTCTGTGCAATGGTTTTTAAAGATGAAAGAAATTTCGAAACCAGCGCTAAAGAATGTAATGAATGATAATATCAAATTCCATCCTGCTAAGTTTAAAAATACCTATAAGTACTGGATGGAAAATGTGAAAGACTGGTGTATTTCACGGCAGCTTTGGTGGGGACAAAGAATCCCAGCATATTACTTACCAGATGGAAGCTACGTAGTGGCAGATACACCCGAAAAAGCATTTGAATTAGCAAAAGAAAAACAGTCTGATATACAAATTGACCAGCTAAAGCAGGACGAAGACGTGTTAGATACCTGGTTTTCTTCCTGGCTATGGCCGATTTCTGTTTTTGATGGATTTAAAAACCCTGATAATGAAGAAATTAACTACTACTACCCTACTTCTGATCTAGTAACTGCTCCTGAAATTCTTTTTTTCTGGGTAGCCAGAATGATTATGGCAGGATATGAATATAAAGGTAATTTGCCATTCAAAAATGTTTACCTGACGGGTATAGTTAGAGATAAACAACGTAGAAAAATGTCTAAATCTTTAGGCAACTCTCCAGATCCATTAGATCTAATTAAGCAATACAGTGCTGATGGAGTAAGAACAGGTATGCTTTTCTCCTCTCCAGCTGGTAATGATCTACTTTTTGATGAAAAGCTTTGTGAGCAAGGAAGAAATTTTTGCAATAAAATCTGGAATGCATTACGTCTTATTAGAGGATGGGAAGTTAAAGATCAAAATACACCTGAAGTTAACCAAATAGCTATAGAGTGGTTTGAAAATAGATTTAACAAAGCTTTAGGAGAAATAGAAGAGAGCTATGAAAAATATAAAATTTCTGATGCTCTTATGGGTGTTTATAAGCTTATTTGGGATGATTTCTGTTCTTGGTTTCTGGAAAGTATAAAGCCAGGGTTTGGAGAACCAATTGACAAGGCAACTTATGAGAAAGCAATTGGTTTTTTTGAGCAATTAATGAAAGTTTTGCACCCTTTTATGCCTTTTATAACGGAAGAAGCATGGCATTCGCTAAGAGAAAGAAATGAAAAAGAGTGTCTTATTGTAGCATCTTATCCAAACGCACATGATTTAAAAGCTTCTACTCTGCAAGAAGCCTCAAAAGTATTCGCAACTATTGGACAAATTAGAAACCTACGTAAAGAAAAGAATATACCCAATAAAGAAAGCTTAGACCTTTACATTGAAGCTGGGGATTTAGATTTTCACAAAAAGTACGCTAGTTGGATCAAAAAATTAGCTGGAATAGGTAACATACATTTTAATAAGCCTGCCGATGGAATCTCTGGGTCTAAATTCATTGTAGGTTCAGATGAAATTTTCATTCCTCTTGAAGGTCTTATAGATAGCAAGGAGGAAAAACAATCTCTAGAAAAAGAATTAATCTATTTTGAAGGCTTTTTAGCTTCAGTTAATAAAAAACTTGGCAACGAAAGGTTTGTAAATAATGCTCCAAAAGAGGTGGTGGATAAAGAAAAGAAAAAAAGAGACGACGCTATTAGTAAAATCGATGCACTTAAATCAGCATTAGAATCATTATAAAAAATAAACTATGAAAATCAGCATTTTAAATATCAACTCTGAAATTGGCGCTGGAACAAGAGGTGCAAGTTTGGGATGTCAAGCACTAAAAATAGCCAGCTGGAAAAAAGGAAGCAGCTACTTTAGCACACATTCTATTCAAGAAATTGAGAATGAAAATCAGTTTATCTATAATGAAATTGATACACCTAATGCGCTAAGAATTGAAGGAGTTTACAAAGAATGTGAAAGCATAAGCAACGCAGTAGCTAAAGAGCTTTCAAAAGGCAATACACCCATAGTTTTAGCTGGAGATCACTCTACAGCTGCCGGAACTATTGCTGGCATTAAAATGGCTTATCCGAAACAAAGACTTGGAGTCGTTTGGATTGATGCACATGCTGATCTACACTCACCATTTACATCGCCGTCTGGTAATGTACATGGAATGCCACTAGCAGCTTCTTTGAATATGGATAATAATACTTCCACAAAAGAGATTCAAGAAAAGTCAAAACAATATTGGAATAAACTCAAAAGCCTTGGAGGGATTAAGCCTAAAGTTACTCCTGAAGATCTTATCTTTTTTGGTGTCAGAAGCATAGAAAAGCCAGAAAAAGATCTAATTAACAATCTCAATATCAGAAACTTTACAGTTGAAGAAACCAGGCAGAATACAGCTGCTAAAAGTGCAAATAAAGCTTTAAAACTTCTTGAAGCTTGCGATAAAATATATTTATCTTTTGATGTAGATAGCCTTGATCCCGATATCGTTTCTCATGGTACTGGAACTCCTGTTCCTAATGGTTTTAGACCAGAAGAAGCATTAGATCTAATAAATGCCTTTATTGCATCTGGTAAGGTATGCTGTTTTGAAATGGTGGAAATAAACCCTACCCTAGATGAGAAGAAAAATGTAATGGCTGAAACAGCTTTTGATATTTTAGAAAAAATCACCAAAAAATGGGAAGAAGTATTAGGGGTAAAAACTCTTATTCCTGAAAGTTAAACTTTTATTGCCAACAGTTACTGTTTTCATCTCGACTTTCTAAAAGCCTTCTGTGATGAAACAAAAAAAGCAGTAGAAAAAATAATTCTACTGCTCATCTAAAATTATCTTAGGTTTACTTCTTTTCAATCCATTTCTAACCTTTCTAGGTATTCCCCAGCTTCTTCTTTTAATGAAGTACTCTTTGAGTCTGAGATATATTTTTTTAAAAATTCTTTAATTTCTTCTTTTTTATCTCCAAAACGAATACCATGTAAGATGAATGATTGATCATCAGGTAGCAATTCATGAATTAATTCACCTATCAATTTCAAGTGGTTATCACCATGAGATTGAAGTAACTGATTAACAGTATGCTTAACTCCTTCTAAACCTTGGAGTTTTTTTGCAAATGCAGTGAAAGTCATTTGAGTATCTTCATCAGCATTTTTTGCTAGCTCTTTTAAATCAACTGAAGAAGCCATCTCGGAACTAGCTGCCAAGTATGCCCATCCAGAAAAATCCATTGGACTCTTTTGCGCTATAATTGATGCGAGATATTTAGTCACTCCATATTTAGCACAGTCTGGGTGTTTTGGTAATACCTTAGCCGTTTTAAAAAGCAACTCATTAACATCGTCAAACTGCATCGCCGAATCCAGATGATACCACATAAATGGTCTCAGCACAAAGATAAAATCATCTTTAGGTTCTTTTAATTCATCTTTATCTATTTTAGAAATATTTTTGGAATACTCATCTAATGTTGGAACAGATAGTTGTTCTAAATAACCCATGATAACTACTTTAATTTTAATAATAACTAATCCTAAAAAAGGTCATCCATTATTAACTTTAATACCTATAATACTCAGCTTTGAATGGTCCATTTACATCAACTCCAATATATTTAGCTTGCTCTTCTGTTAGCTCCTCAAGCTCTACTCCAATTTTCTTCAAATGTAGCTTAGCTACTTTTTCATCTAGATGTTTTGGAAGCGTGTAAACTTTATTTTCGTAGTTATCAGAATTTTTCCAAAGTTCTATTTGAGCTAATGTTTGGTTTGTAAATGAATTAGACATCACAAAAGATGGATGCCCTGTAGCACAACCTAGGTTTACTAAACGACCTTCTGCTAAAATGATAATCTCATTTCCATCTACATTGTATACATCTACCTGTGGCTTAACGTTATATTTAGTATTTCCATAATTGCTATTTAGCCAGGCAATATCAATTTCATTATCAAAGTGACCGATGTTACAAACTATGGTTTTATCTCTCATCAATTGGAAATGCTCTCCCTTAATGATGTCTTTATTTCCTGTAGCTGTTACCACAATGTCTGCTTCTTTTACAGCATCCTTCATCTTTTTCACTTCGTAACCATCCATTGCTGCCTGAAGAGCACAAATAGGATCAATCTCAGTGACAATAACCCTTGCTCCTGCCCCTCTCAAAGATGCTGCTGATCCCTTTCCAACATCTCCATAACCACCAACAACCGCAACTTTACCTGCAATCATCACATCCGTAGCTCTTCTGATAGCATCTACGCAAGATTCTTTGCAGCCATATTTATTATCAAACTTAGATTTAGTTACCGAATCATTGACATTTATACAAGGTAATGGAAGCGTTCCTCCTTTCATTCTCTCATACAATCGCATTACGCCAGTAGTCGTTTCTTCTGATAAACCTTTAATATTATTTACCAACTCAGGGTATTTATCTAATACCATGTTGGTCAGGTCTCCCCCATCATCTAAGATCATATTTAAAGGCTTTCTTTCTTCTCCGAAGAATAAAGTCTGTTCAATACACCAATCAAACTCTTCTTCATTAAGACCCTTCCATGCATAAACTGGAACACCTGCTGCAGCAATTGCTGCAGCAGCATGATCTTGCGTTGAAAAGATGTTGCATGAAGACCAGGTAACTTCAGCTCCCAAATGAACTAAGGTTTCTATCAATACGGCAGTCTGGATAGTCATGTGCAAACAACCAGCTATCCTTGCTCCTTTTAATGGTTGTTTATCTCCATATTCTTCTCTTAAAGCCATCAAACCAGGCATTTCTGCTTCTGCCAGTTTAATTTCTTTTCTTCCCCAGTCAGCAAGAGAAATATCTTTTACTTTATATGGTAAATATTTTGTATCTGCTATCATAATTTTTTCTTTACTTAGTTAATACTTACTTTCTTCAACAGTTTAGCTATTGCTTCTCCAATATTTGCAGGAGACTCTACCACTTCAATCCCACATTCTCGCATTATTTTCATCTTTGCTTCTGCTGTGTCTTCTGCACCTCCAATTATCGCACCTGCATGTCCCATTCTTCTACCAGGAGGTGCTGTTTGTCCTGCAATAAACCCAACTACAGGTTTAGTGCCATTTTCCTTAATCCAATAAGCGGCATCTGCTTCCATACTACCACCAATTTCTCCAATCATAATAATCCCTTCTGTATCAGGATCTTCCATTAATAGTTGCACTGCATCTTTTGTGGTAGTTCCTATGATTGGATCTCCACCAATACCAATACAAGTCGACTGACCTAAACCAGCTTTTGTTACCTGATCTACAGCTTCATATGTTAATGTTCCCGAACGAGAAACGATTCCAATAGATCCAGGGTTGTGAATAAACCCTGGCATGATTCCTACTTTTGCCTCCCCAGGTGTTATAATTCCAGGGCAGTTTGGTCCGATAAGCCTACTTTCCTTCCCAATCAAAAATTCTTTCACCTGGATCATATCTTTTGTTGGTATCCCCTCCGTAATAGCAACTATTGTAGCAATACCAGCATCGGCAGCTTCCATAATTGCATCTGCCGCAAATGGTGGTGGCACAAAAATAATAGACACATCTGCTCCCGTTTCTTTAACTGCCTGCTCAACTGTATTGAAGACAGGCTTTTCTAAATGAGATTGCCCTCCCTTACCTGGGGTTACCCCTCCTACAACGTTAGTTCCATACTCAATCATCTGTTGTGCATGAAATGTACCCTCAGAACCAGTAAAGCCTTGAACTATTACTTTGGAATTTTTATTTACTAATACGCTCATTGTATTTTAATAAATGACCTCTTTAATTTAAAACTGCAATTTAATAAGGAATACACGGCTAAAAAACTATTCGCTATTCTTATTGGTAAAATACTTTAATTCAAGCTTTTTTCCATCAAACTCAGCATAAGGACATGCTAAAAACCACTCCCCTAGATTTAAGTAGGTAGAATTATTGCCAACTTTTTTATCTGCAATAATATGTCTATGCCCAAAAATAAAATAATCTATCTCTTCTTTTTGACTAATGTCTTTACAGTAATCTTCAATTCTATCCTTCTCAGATACCTCTTTCTTTGTAAATTTCTCTCCTCTTTTTCTACTCTTTCCAGACCAACCCTGTGCTATTCCAATTCCTATTACTGGAGGAACTAGTCGAAAGAGAAATTGACTCAACCTGTTTCTAAATATTTTCTTAAGAAATTTATAACTATGGTCTCCTTTCCCTAACCCATCTCCATGACCAACCAAAAATTTTTTATTATTAACGGATAATCTTAAAAGATCAGAATAAATATCTTTGATGCCTATTTCTTTTTGAAAATAGTTAAACATCCACATGTCGTGGTTTCCTCTGAAAAAATAAATACCGATCCCCTTATCACATAGCTCCGCAAGTTTACCTTGAAAGCGAACAAAACCTTTTGGAATTACTTTTTTGTACTCAAACCAAAAATCAAAAATATCTCCAAGTAAAAATATGGTATTAGCATCTTGAGAGATAAGGTCTAACCAGGCTACCAACTTTTTTTCCCTCTCAAAGCTTATTGAGGGATCTGGTGCTCCCAGATGAAAATCAGAGGCAAAATATATTTTTTTATTTTCTTGTAAAGATATTTGCATACAAAAAAGGCCAACATGCATTTAACAGTTGGCCGATTCATTTAGTACTATTTTTAAACTTAAATTATCTCTTTTCCTTAATCTTAGCTGCTTTTCCTTTTAATCCTCTCAAATAGAATAATCTTGCTCTCCTTACCTTACCTTTTCGTATAACTTCTATCTTATCAATATTAGGAGAAAGAATAGGGAACACTCTTTCAATAGCTATACCATTAGAAACTTTTCTAACTGTAAACGTTTCGCCGTTTGTATTTTTGTTTCTTCTTTGAAGAACCGCACCTTGAAATTGCTGAATTCTTTCCTTGTCTCCTTCCTTAATTTTTACGTGAACATTTACAGTGTCACCAGCTTTAAACTCAGGAAGTTGGCTTCTCCTTTCCTGGTATTCTTTTTCTATAATTGAAATCAATCCCTTACTCATGATTCTTCTTTTGTAAATTCAAGAGTGCAAATGTAAAACATATTATCGGTTAATAGAAATAGAAAAGGCTTAATTTAAGGTATATTTTAAAAAAATCATCCTAATAAAACCTCTCCTGTCATTTCCAAAGGCATTTTAATATCCATCAATTTTAAAATCGTTGGTGCTAAATCTCCTAACTTTCCATCTTTTAGCTCTTTTTTATCGTCTCCCAGTAAAATGCAAGGCACTAAGTTAGTAGTATGCGCAGTATGAGGAGAACCATCAGGGTTAATCATTATATCTGCATTTCCATGATCAGCGATGATAATAACAGCATAATCATTTTCTAAGGCTTTTCCAGTGACTTTCTCTGCACAGGAATCGACTGTCTCACAGGCTTTTACTGCTGCTGCGAATACGCCAGTATGACCTACCATGTCTGGATTTGCAAAGTTTAAACAAATAAAGTCCGCAGTTTTGTTTTCAAGTTCTGGAATGATTTTATCCTGAATATCTTTCGCACTCATTTCTGGCTGCAAATCATAAGTAGCGACTTTTGGAGAAGGGCAAAGTATTCTTTTTTCTCCCTTGAAAGGCTCTTCTCTTCCTCCAGAAAAGAAGAAGGTTACATGAGGGTATTTTTCTGTTTCAGCAATTCTAATTTGTTTTTTCTCTTCTTTTTCTAAGACTTCTCCTAAAGTCATTTTAAGGTTTTCTTTATTGAACAATACCTCTACTTTCTTGAAGGTATCATCATAGTTGGTCATGGTAATGTAATGAAGTTCTAAAGGATTCATGTCGTACTCAGGATAGGCAGATTGTGTGAGTGCCATCGTAATTTCTCTTCCTCTATCTGTTCTGAAATTAAAACAAATTACTACATCTCCTTTTTCTATTTTTGCTAGAGGGCTACCATTACTATCATTTGCAATTATTGGTTTTATAAACTCATCTGTCACCCCTTTCTCATACGACTCTTGTACTGCCAAATGAATATCTACAGTCTGTTTTCCTACTCCATGAACTAGTGCATCGTAAGCTAATTTTACTCTTTCCCATCTTTTATCTCTATCCATGGCATAGTATCTGCCGACTATAGAAGCTATGCTCCCATTATGCTTTTGTAAGTACGTATCTATATCTTTTAAATACGCAGCACCTCCATTTGGAGAAGTGTCTCTTCCATCTGTAAAGGCATGAACGAAAAGATGATTTACCTTATGCTGGTATGCCGTATCAATCAAGCCTTTTAAATGATCTATATGAGAATGGACTCCTCCATCAGAAAGCAGACCAATCAAATGGACTTTTTTATTTTTTGCATTAGCATAGCTAAATGCTTCAGTTAATATTTTATTCTCCACTAACTCATTACTCTCAATCGCTTTTGAAATTTTTACTAAATCTTGGTAGACAACTCTACCTGCCCCAATATTCATATGTCCCACTTCTGAGTTTCCCATTTGCCCTTCTGGAAGGCCTACTGCTAGTCCCGAAGCATTTAGAAAGCAGTGTGGGTTTTCTTTCCATGCTTTATCCATAAAAGGTGTTTTTGCTGCATCAATAGCTGACCTTTTTTTATCATTTGCTACACCCCATCCATCCAAAATCATTAATAAAACTTTCTTCATTTTTTGCTTTTATTCTCTATTATCAAAAGTAAGGTTATATGTTTGTCCTTTCAAGGATGTATAAATCTTATTTTTAGATTAATTTTATTATAGATTTTCTCTAATCTTGATATTCATAAAGAAATATATAGTTTTTCTATTTTTTTTACTTCCTACTTTAACAATAGCCCAAATCAATTTTCCGGAAAAAGAATTTAGAGCTTCTTGGGTGGTTACACTTAATAACATAGATTGGCCTTCTGAAAATTCTTTGTCTGTTGAGCAGCAAAAGCAAGAGTTTGAAGATATAGTACGTTTTTTATCAAAAAATAATTTCAATGCAGCTATTGTACAAGTTAGACCAGCAGCAGATGCATTTTACCCTAGCCCTTATGAGCCATGGTCGCAGTGGATTAATGGCAGACAAGGTTTAGCGCCCGATCCTTTGTATGATCCTCTGGAATTTATGATTGGCACTTGCAAAAAGTACAATATTGAGTTTCATGCATGGGTAAATCCTTTTAGAGCTGTAGCAAGTATTGAACATTCGTCTGTAGCAGAAGATCATATTTCTAAAAAAAGACCAGAATGGTGTATTTCTTATGCTGATTCGAAGTTTTTTAATATTGGAATCCCTGAAGTAAGAGCCTATTTAAAAAGAGTAATTGAACACATAATTCTTCAATACGACATAGATGGCATCCACTTTGATGACTATTTCTATCCTTACCCCGAAAATGGAGGAAAAATAAGGGATTATGAAACTTTTGAGGTATTTGGCGGAAATTTTGAATCCATAGAAACCTGGAGAAGAGATAATGTGAATCAGTTTATTTATAGTATTCATAGTCTTATTAAAGACACTAAACCTTATTTACGATTTGGAGTAAGCCCTTATCCTGTCTGGAGAGAGTCAAGAGTCGATTTACTGGGTTCTAATTCACTCTCTGGGCTTAGCAATTATGATCATTTATATGCTGATATCCGATTATGGTTAGAAAAAGGCTGGATTGATTATGTTGCGCCGCAATTGTATCATCATTTAAATCATAATAAGCTTCCTTTCAATACACTTGCTAAATGGTGGAATGAAAACTCCTTTGGTAAGAATGTTTACGCTGGATTGGCTACTTACAAATTATTTAACAATTATGGTTATTTGTGGAATAATACGTCTTTGATTCCTAGCCAAATTACTATTTCTAAAGATTATGGCTTTGACGGGCAGCTATTTTTTAGTGCAAATGATCTATTGAAAAATAGAGGCAGTATTATGGATAGCCTCAAAATGATTTACGGCAAAAAAACACTTACTCCATGTTTTTCTCCTAAAGATACTAGCTTGACACTACTTCCCGTAAATCCGACAATTAGCACTTCGCCTAAAGGAGTTATTTTATCCTGGAAAATAAATAAGATTGATTCTTTAATATCTGATTATCAATTTGTTATTTATTCTAATGATCCTACAGCAAAAAGCACTTTTGAAATCCTCGATATTCTTGATGAAAACCATACCAGTTACTTTGATTCAAGAGCAAAAAAAGAAGATCAATACATATATTATATTTCCGTAATTGATCGTTTTAAAAACGAGAGTAAAAGGGTGTGTTTTGAAATAGAAAAATAATATTGAGTAAGCTTCTTTTCAAGTTTTTGAAAAGAAGCTTACTACTAACCAGTCTTACCAGATTAATTTACCGAAAACCTAGGTTAGCATTTGCTTTAATAACAAATTGCTTTAAACCATATCTCGCTGGGATTTGCTGACCTGCTATTGCACTTGGCCAAAGACGGTGAACTATTTGAGTTGGGAAAATTGGGATTGGCATTGCAATCTCTGGCCAGAGATGCGAATCCGAAGATACAGGTATTCCTCCTAAATCTATAGAGCCAACTAAACCTAAAGCCGAGTCTGGTACACTTGCTCCGCTTCCTGTGTAAAAAGTTAAAGCACTATTAAAGGCGAAAGCTGTTGTCTCTCCTGAAGATATAGCTAATACATCTCCTGTTTGAGCTTGTATACGCATCGCAGTTGCTGCTGCTGCTGAGCTAACTAAACCAGCATATACTCCTCCTTCGTCAAATAATACATCATTTTCTCCAGAATAATATGGTATTGGATGTACAACACCTAAATAGTTAGCTTGAACATACATCGTTATTGGAAGAGTCTCGCCTGCATAGTTTACTGGGTAGTATATTGTTAAGTATCTACCTAGTGGTTTATTATTTCCATCTCCATCAGGCGCTGGATCTAACTGTGGAGGAGTGTCTTTACCTTGATTAGTATTATCCCAATCCCTAGGCCCTGCGAGAGGAGGTCCCTGCCAGTGCGTAGCATCAGCGTATGGCTCAAACCAGTGGTTCGGTGTAACCCTAGTCTCATCTGCTCGCACTACATCATCCTCTTCCCACCAACGACGTACTACCTCTGTAGCTGCTGCCGTTACTCCCAAAGCTGCCGCTGCCTTGCCTACTCCCGTCTGTAGCAAACCAGCCGGTGTAAACTTCTTTAAGCTCCATGCAACTCCCACTACTGAAAATCCTACTTTTACCGTCTGGTCTACCCAATCCGTCCCCTCTTCCTCTTCTGGTGCTGAGGTCACCATGCCACTACCCGTACTCCTCGCCATCAGTCCTTCTGTATACTCTAGCCTGTCTATGCCTGCACTCGTATAGCCCCTGCCATCTGAACTAGTACCGCCACTGCTCGTATTTGTACTCCTACTTCCTGG
>JAUIAB010000014.1 GCA_030425505.1 Bacteroidia bacterium
ATCCCAATGTAGCTGTACCTAAGCCTATTCGCAAGCTAAACCCTCCATTTGCTATCTCTACTCCCTCGTGACGCTCCGAATAGACTACCATATCTCCCAAGTTCTTGTCCATCAGCTCTATCTCTATTGTACGCGAGCCATTCAATGGCCCATTCGCATCCGATAAGATTCCCTGAAAGTTTACTCCTCTAAAATTTTGTCCATATACTCCTATCGCGAGTATTGTGAACACTAGTACGGATAATAACCTTAGTTTTGATTTTTTTAGTAACATAGTTTTATTGTTAGATTGTTAGGTGATTTATAGTTAAGCCGTTTTATTTAGAGTCTAATTTTATCACTTTATATTCTCCTAAATCCTGCCCTTTATCGGATAGAATATTTAAAAAGTATACTCCTGATGGTATTCTTTTAATTTCCATCTCAGCCCTATTACTAAAGTTTGTATCTATATTTTCTTTCGCAACTATATCTCCTTCTACATCATGCAGCAATACCTGAACTTTGTTATAGGTATTGTTTTCAAAATTTATAAACAAGTAATCAGATGCTGGATTAGGGTAAGGTTTTACTACTACATCTCCTGGTAAATTCTCCAGACCCCCAGTTGGAATAAGTAATACATTAGATTTATGAAATCCTAAAGCTACACGAAACCTGTTAATATCATTTTCCTTTTCATCATCAGAAGTAGAAACGATAGCATCGCCAATGGTATAGTTTAATTTTAAACTACCTATTGTTTCATGCCCTCCAGCTGTACTAACTACTGTTTGTGCACTAGAAATTCCGCTAAAAATTAATAGAGTAGCTATTACAGCTATTGATTTATTTAAGATACTTTTTTTCATGGTTCTGATGTTTTTATTTATGACTTATTACGGTATAGGCTTATGCAAAAGCCATTTCTCATAAATGTGTATATGTAAAAGCTGCTGCCTTGTTAGTAATTATTTAGACAAAAAAATGCTTTTCTCTTACTTTTCTGTCAGTATATTCTTCTTTTATTTTTAAAGAAAAAGCTTTAATGAGTTCAAAAAAGGGGGTAAAACTATTTTTTTGACTACTTGAGGATAGAAAGCCTTACATCTAACCTACTTTTGCAAAGTATAAATAAAATATAGAACTATTGAATTTTAAAAGAGGGTAGAAACTGAGATTATACCCTTACTAAACTCAACCAAGGGTTTTACACAAAAAGTTGCTACAATTAAAAGCTGTTCACTTTCTAGGTAATGTTTGCATCTTTACATGTAAGCTTCTAAACAACGGTGTTAGGAATAAAAAATGTGTGCCTATACCCCCAATCATTGCTAAGGATAATTCCAACTCGCTATGAGCATTAGCTAATACACAAATAAGCAAAATCAGTAAAGGGCTAAATACATTCGAAAAAGCCAAACACATGTTTTTAAACCTGGAATAAGTTTCTTTTTTGAATATACTGAGAGTAAATAAAGTAATAAGTGAGTAAACAAAAAGACACAGAATTACGGTAGAATCATCACTACCAAACAGTGAAAACCCTATAATTAGAGTAGTAATAGATATAATTGTAGTAAAAACCACACTCCATATAAAATCTCTAGCTCCCATGTTGTTAAAGATTTGCAGAAGGAGAGCTAAAGCGAATAGTATTGATAGAGTAATTGAAAAACCAGATATATAATCTTTTGTGCGATATCCATAAGTACCTCCAAACATTAAAACTCTACTTTCGTGTATTTGTTCTATTTGGCTTTGCACATGTTTTTTTATCTTGAGCATGCCTGGTATTGTTTTTTCCTGCTTAAAGAAATCTGTTACCTCTTGAACGCTATAATTAAAATTTCCTCCATATTTATTTATTACTTTAATATATCTCTCAATTTCTCCCTCGTCTATATTTTTTTTATCAATATATGCATAGTACTTATCTGCTTTTGTAGAGTTTTTATATGTTGTTTTTTCTGATGTTGAGTAATAGCCATAATAATTGTTTTCAGTTTCAAAATCATTATAGTATGTATTCCAAAGGTCAAATCTTATGCTTCCAAGTTCTTGGTCTGTTATTTTCTCATTAGCTCTATTGACTCTAAAGATATTATCTCCTGAAAGGCTAGTTGGAAAATAAGGATTTCCAAGGTTAAGTATAGATACATCTGAAATGCTCTTTCCATTATCTTTAACCAAACTACCAATTCTATAAGACAAGATGGCACTTGGCAGTACCCCTGATACTCCGAAAATTATTATGCAGTATAAGTAAAGCAAAGTCCTTCTATACTCAAACAGTGAGTACGTAAGCCCATTCTCTTTATCAACATTATAAATAACCTGATAGTACACCCACCAACATAAAGCAAAAAACGATGGAACTGAAAATGCTAAAAGCATCAGCCAAATATTGGGAAAAGCAATATGGTAATCCACAGGCCATAGTAAAGTAATTATAGCCCCTAAGCCCATAGTAGCTATTCCAAATACAGTCACATAATGAACTCTTGTTACCCAGAATAATTTCTTATTCAGTAGAAAATAGCGATCTATTTTATTTAAAAAAGGCAGGTTTATTTTATTCAATTTTTTGATCATAATAGTGTTTTTTTATTCAAAATATTTTCTGGTCGATTTACTAATATCTCTAAAATACTCTAAGGGTTTTTCATTTAGAATTAATGCTAAAATCTGCTTTATTTCAGTTTCAACTGGCACTTTAATTAGAAACCCATTCCCTGTTTCTTCAATATTAACATTATTTATATTTTGTAAAATATCGGTTAGCTCTTTCCGAGAAAAATCTCCTGCTATTTCAAAGGTATTTTCACTCCTATCCTCTCCTAGTTCTGCAACCTTACCATTATAAACAGCTTTCCCCTCTTTTAAAAAAACTATGTTGTCTACTACACTTTCTAGTTCATGTAATTGTTGAGAGCTTAATATTATTGCAATAGGGTATTTTTTACTTCTGGCAAGCATTTTCAAATCTTGCAAAAAGATCATTTTCGCATTGATATCTAAATTAGCAAGAGGCTCATCTAATATTAAAACCTGTGGTCTCCACAATAGTGTTCTCGCCAACTCAAACCTTAATTTATATCCAGAAGATATCTCACTCCACTTAGACTTTTCATACTTGGTTAAACCTAACCTGTGAATTATATAATTCACTCTTGCTTCATTTTCCTTCCCTAAGATTCCATGCCCTGTTGCAGAAAAATGCAGGTTATTTTTCAGATAACCTGTCCACTTTGGAATCCTCTGGGGGATATATGCTATATTTTGCTTTATAAAACGCCAGTCTTTGGCAGGGAATTCAAGATTTGGAAAACCCAAAACTCCATTTGTTGGAGATAAATTTCCTGCTATCATTCTTAAAAGTGTCGTTTTCCCGTTACCATTTTCACCTACTACCCCAGTGATTTGACCTAGTCTTAAACTCAGGTCAATATTTTTCAGCTCAAAACCAACAGAGTTATAGGATTTTGATAATTGGATACAGCGAAAAGCTTCTGGGAAATGATTTGTCTCTTTTTCTGATAAATTATACTGATCTAAATTAGCTATAGAAGATTTTTCCTCCTTTTCCTCTTCTTTTAAAGGGAGCTTCAACTCTCTACTTATTTCATCTAAAAACTGAGTATATTCCGTCTTTATATCTTCTTTAGAAGACTTTCCAACTTCCATTAGGTTGTATTTAGCTCTAAGAGCAAGTGCTTTTTCTAGATATTGGGTATCTAAAGAAACATCGGTTAGAAAATCTAGCAAAAACCTACTCCCCAGGCTTAAGTCTCCCTGAGAAAATATGGACTTTACTTCTTCAAACTCTGCATTTATTACTATAGTATCCATTCTACTTTCTTATCCTTATACTTGATACGGTTTTTATTAAAAACAGATTATTAACAAAATACAAACAAATATTTACTTTCTATCATTTTTAATTCCTTTTAACAATTAGCAAGGTTCTCCTATCTTAGACATCATATTATATTCTGTAACCTCAGATTTATGAGAGCATTATTTTATTTACTTTTTATTCTTTTTATCGCAACACTTCTAATACCGAATACTTATGCGCAGAAAGCATTCCCTTTCAAGAATAAAAACAACAAATGGGGCTTAATCAATAGAAATGGTCATATTATCTATGAGCCAACCTGCGAAATAATTAGAAACTTTAACGAAGCAAGTTATGCCCTAATAAAAGAAGGTGGTAAATATGGCATTCTAAGTGAAAAAGGTAAATACCTTTTTGAACCCAAATATGATAAAATCATTATACTAGATAGCATCTATCTTTCCATTTACAATAAAGAAAAGTGCAAGCTCTCTACTATTTCTAAAACTATTCTATCCAATAATTTCTATGATCAAATTGTACCTTTTTCTAGAGATCTATTTAAAACGTATGAAGAGGGAAAAGAAGGACTAATTAGCTCCAATGGCAAAGAGGTTCTTCCAGCAATCTATGATAAAATACACCCTTTTAAGAAAAAGGATAAAATCTCTTCCTTCACTAAGGGTCAAAAATTTGGGGTATTTAATATTCATGGAGCAGTGCTTTTGCCATGCAATTTTGATAGCATATCCTTTTCTACAGTATATATTAAAGGCAGAAAAAATAATTTTATTAGCTATGGTGAAATAGACTCTTCTGGTAAACTTCTTTTCATTAAGGATTTTCCTAATGAAACAGCTTTATCTATTTACCTAAACAATAAAAAAACAAATGAACGGCTTAGCCCAATAAAATCAGGTAAGCTTTCCGAAACGTTTTACTGGGATTTAGAAGGCTTTGATTTCAAACTTAAAAACCCTGTAGGTAAGCTAGCTTACCCTAAGTCTTTTTATAATGTTTCGATCGATACCGCTACTCACCTGTCTCTCGCTAAAAAGGTTGAAGATAAATCCGAATGGTCCTATATCTTTGATATGTTGAATGGCAAGTTAGCTTATAAAGCTCCTTTGAAAGACATCTTTCTCACTGATTATCAATCCGTTTCCATTGCTAGAGCAACTAGAGATACTTTGTGGGATGCTTTAGTGAATAAAGAAGGACGAATTATCAACAAAGTAAACTCTAAGTCTATCACGAATATTGGGGGGTTTTCAGAAGGCTTAGCATGGGTAAACTGTAATAAAAAGTACGGCTATATCAATACAAAAGCGGAACTAACTATCCCATTGGAATACGATCTTGCGGATAGCTTTGTAAATGGTTATGCTACTGTAAGAAAAGGAAAAAAATTTGGTGTTATCAACACAAAAGGGGAAGTTATTATTCCTATAACTTATGATGGGATAAAACCTTTTCAAGTCAGCCTATTTTTTGTAAAAAAGGGCGCAGGAGATACTGGTAAATGGGGTGCTGTGGATCAGAACAATAAAGAAGTTATTCCTTTTGAATATTCAGAGCTAGACTTTTGCAGTCAAGCTATAATAAAAGCTAGAAAGAATGACCTTTTTGGTCTTTTAAATCATAAAGGAGAAATAGTTGCTCCCTTTACTATAAAATGTGATGCTATAGGAGACTTTAAAAATGGGATCGCAAAAATATCTAAAGATAAAGTAGAAGAAAAGACTGGTTTAGGCATTGTGTCAAGATATTTGAGTCATGGCTACATCACTGAAAAAGGAAAGCTATTAATTCCTCCTATCTATCAAAACCTAGGAAGCTTCGAAACTATTTGGAAGCGCCAGTCGGGTATTACACAGATTAAGAAAAATGATAGAATAGGCTATATAGATTTTAGAGGAAACGTAATAGTTGAGCCTAAATACCAAGGGGTTGAAAACTTTGAAGCCGTTTGGGAAAGCAACAAAGGCTTAGCTTCTGTTAAAGCCGATGGTAAAGTTGGTTTTATTAATCACAATGGAAATGAAGTGCTTCCTTTAGACTATGACTATGTCAGCGAACATTTCCCTAAGGCTTATTCAGATAGCAGTGGAGTAACTATTGCAAAAAAGGCTGGGAAATGGGGATTAATCAACTATGAAGGCAGTGTCAAAGTTCCATTCTTGTATGATAAAATCAAACATCTAAATGGTAATATTGTCGCAGCGGAGAAGAATAAAAAGTGGGGTTTAATTAGTAGTGACAATAAGGTCATTCTAGATTTTGAATACGATGGAATCAGAGCTTCTGAGAATGCAAAAAATCATTTTCTCGAAGTGTATAAAGCTAAACCTATTTATTACAAAATTGATTCTCTAGGCTTTTTCCAGACCATTTCAAAACAAGAATTTGATGCTTTAAAAAACAATCTTTCTCAAAAAAGTAAATATCAGGTAAAATCTGTGAAAGGCAAGAAGGGTTTGGTAGACCAAAATGGGTCTTGGCTGATAAAACCAAAGTACAAAAATATTGGTCTTCCAAAAGAAGGTCTTATTTGGTTTCAAGCAGATGCAAAAAAAGCGATTGATCAAAAATATGGCTTTCTAGATTTGTCAGGAAATGAGGTAATTCCTAGTATTTACTCTAAAGTTATGGATTTTTCTAATGGAATTGCAGCGGTACAATATAGAGGAAAATGGGGATACATCAATAGTAAAGGAGAATGGGAAATTCAGCCTTCTTATAAATCAGCTAAAGGTTTTAGCGTAAACTATGCGATTGTCAATAACGATGAAGTAATTGATAAACAGGGAAAACTGGTAGGCAATATACCGAAAGGAATTACTCCAGAAAGCAGCTTTATTAACAAAAGAGCCAAGGCAAAAAGCTCAAATGGAGAGTTTCACATAAAACCCAGTGGAAAACCTGCCTATTATGAAAAATACGATGAGGTTACCGATTTTAATGGGAAAGTTGCTTTTGCAAAAAAAGGGGAATTGTGGAATCTTATTAGAGAAAGTAATGGGAAAAAGTACAATATCCCATTTAATAAAGGTAACAAACTGGAATATATTGATCAGTATGGATATGGCAGAGTGGTAAAGACAAAATTTGGAGACTACCGAAAAGATCTAAACTGGGAACTCATAAGAGATGGTATCTGGAGGTTAATAGATGTAGATGGTAATATCATTTGCAAAACTTTTTTCGAAGAAGTTCTACCCTCTTCTGACGGCAGTTTTATAGCAAAAACGTCTAAAAAGTTTGGGTTGGTTGATTTGAATGGAAAAATATTGATCCCTACAGAATACTCTTACATGGAAAGTGTTTCCTCTGATGTGATTTTTTGTGAAAAAAATGGAAAAACGTA
Source organism: Bacteroidia bacterium (assembly GCA_030425505.1). Classification (GTDB taxonomy): domain Bacteria; phylum Bacteroidota; class Bacteroidia; order Cytophagales; family Flammeovirgaceae; genus JAUIAB01. The sequence continues at coordinate 7,188 of JAUIAB010000014.1, forward strand.
TTACTGGGATGTAGAAAAACAAAAATGGCTATCCCAATAAATCTCCATACTTTTGATGCTTGAACTATAAAGATAGTCGCTTAAAGACCTAAATTACCGATTGCACCCAACTCAATGAATAATTATTTTAGAATAATCACCTTTGCGAAACCAGTCACGCAATTTGTAATACTATACTTTTTATTTGTAGTCATTGCATCCGTTTTCAAACCAGTAAGCTTTGCTTTTTTAAGCCCAGTATTGGATTTACTTTTTCAAAAAGTTTCTGTCCAAGATGTAGTCGAGAAACCACCTTCCTTTTCGTTTAGTATTGATTATTTCAAAAATTTATTTGAGTACTATTTTCAAGAAATAATTAATACAAAAGGCAGATACCACGCCCTCCTATTTACTTGTGCAATAGTTGCTTTCTCAGTTTTTATATCCAACTTATTTTCTTATTTGAGTAGAGTAACTGCAGACTATTTTAGAGCAAGAGCCATTAAGCGACTAAGAACAAAGCTTTACGAGAAACTTATCAGCCTCCCTGTTGGCTACCTGAACCAGGTAAAAAAGGGAGATCTAATGGCCAAACTATCCACAGACATTGCAGAAATTGAAGTAGCCTTGCTAAACGTCTTCACAACTTTTGGAAAAAACCCTATTCTATTGATCGTTTATGCTACAGGGCTAATTTATATATCGTATAAAATCACCCTTTTTGCACTTATTCTCATTCCTGTATCTGGCTTTATTATTTCTTTTATTGCCAAACGACTGAAAAAGGATGCTTTAGGTCTACAATCAACCCTTTCCTATCTTCTATCAGCTATAGATGAAACACTTTGGGGTAGCAAGATCATTAAAAGCTTTGGCGTTGAATCCTATTTTATCCAAAAGTTTGATACTGCTTCAAGAGAATATGCCAGGCACTTTAGAGCTCAATCTCGAAAGCGTGAATCTGCCTCACCTATCTCTGAAGTTTTGGGAGTAATTGTAGTAGTAGGCATACTTCTTTATGGTGGCAAGATGATTTTGGATGATACCTCTGACCTTTCTGGAGGAGATTTTATAGCCTATATCGCTATTTTTTCACAAATACTGACCCCTGCAAAAGCCATAAATAGCGGAATTACTCAAATACAAAGGGGAATTATCGCTTCCAACAGAGTCTTTGAATTACTTGATCAAAAAATTAAAATAAAAGAAACTCCCTCTCATATTAGTATTTCTTCTTTTCAAAAAGAATTATCATTCAATAATGTTTCGTTTGCCTATGAAGAGGGGAAAGAGGTATTGAAAGACTTGTCATTTACCATACCTAAAGGGAATGTATTTGCCTTAGTAGGCCCCTCAGGAGCTGGGAAATCTACTATTTCTGACCTTATCCCAAGGTTCTACGACGTCACAAAAGGAGAGATAACTATTGATGAAATAAACATCAAAAAACTGAGTTTGCATGAGCTGAGAGGATTGACAGGCATAGTCACACAAGAGCCTATTCTATTTCACGATACCATTTTTAATAACATAGCATTTGCCACGGAATCTGTTTCTAAAGAAAAAGTAATAGAAGCTGCCAAAGTTGCGAATGCCCATGAATTTATAATGGATACGGAAAACAGGTACAATACTATTATTGGAGATAGAGGAGTAAAACTATCTGGAGGGCAGAGACAGCGTATTAGCATTGCAAGGGCTGTATATAAAAATCCAGACATTTTGATTTTAGATGAGGCAACAAGTTCTTTAGACACAGAATCTGAAAAATTAGTACAAGATGCTCTAGGTAAATTAATGCAAGGAAAAACTGCTCTAGTTATAGCACACCGCTTGAGTACCATACAAAATGCAGATCAAATACTAGTTTTAGATCAGGGGAAAATTATAGAGCAAGGGACACATGATGAACTAATGGGTAAAAACGGTCTATATAAACGTCTGCAAAGCATGCAAGCTTAGAGTAGTCCGCATTCTTCTAAGTAGTAATTCTAAAAGCGTGACAAATTTCTTTATAACCTTTATTTTAGACATCATTTTAAAATTCATAAATAATATTAGATAAATGAACTTCCAATTAACAGAAGAACAACAAGCAGTAAGAGATGCAGCTAGAGAATTTGCAAATAGCGAACTACTCCCTGGTGTAATAGAAAGAGATGACAAACAAGTGTTCCCTACGGAGCAAGTTAAAAAGATGGGAGAGCTAGGTTTTCTAGGAATGATGGTTGACCCTAAGTACAACGGAGGAGGAATGGACACTATCTCTTACGTACTTGCAATGGAAGAAATATCAAAAATAGATGCTTCTGCTTCTGTGGTTATGTCTGTGAATAACTCATTGGTTTGCTGGGGATTGGAAAAATATGGAACAGAAGAGCAAAAAGAGAAATACCTCAAAAGACTAGCTACAGGAGAAATAATTGGGGCATTCTGCCTTTCAGAACCCGAGGCTGGTAGCGACGCTACCTCTCAAAGAACTACTGCAGAAGATAAAGGCGATTATTATCTATTGAATGGAAATAAAAACTGGATAACGAACGGTAACACTGCCTCTATTTATCTGGTAATGGCTCAAACCGATAGAGAAAAAGGACATAAAGGTATCAACTGCCTGATAGTAGAAAAAGGGATGGATGGCTTTGTTGTTGGCAAAAAAGAAGATAAGCTGGGAATTAGAGGCTCAGACACACACTCTTTAAGCTTTACTGATGTAAAAGTACCCAAAGAAAATAGAGTAGGAGAAGATGGCTTTGGATTCAACTTTGCCATGGCAACACTAAATGGAGGAAGAATAGGAATTGCCTCTCAAGCTTTAGGAATTGCTTCTGGAGCTTACGAATTAGCATTAAAATATTCTAAAGAAAGAAAAGCTTTTGGTAAGGAAATATCCAAACACCAAGCAATAGCTTTCAAACTAGCCGATATGGCAGTAAAGGTAGAAAATGCTCGTTTACTTTGCCTTAAAGCTGCGTGGATGAAAGATCAGAAAATGGAGTTTTCCGAACAAAGTGCTATGGCGAAACTGTATGCCTCTGAAGTAGCTATGGATATAACCATAGAAGCAGTACAAGTCCATGGGGGATATGGTTATGTAAAAGAATACCATGTGGAAAGGCTCATGAGGGATGCTAAGATAACTCAGATCTATGAGGGTACTTCAGAAATACAAAAAGTAGTCATTTCCAGAAGTATATTGAAGGGATAAATGGCATTTGTTAAGCTAAATGTAAAATGCCCAGAAGAGCTTAAAGAAATTCTTTTTGCAGAATTATCTGATCTTGGGTTTGACTCTTTCATTGAAACAGACAGTGGGTTTGAGGGATCTATTTTAGAAGAAGATTATTTGGATGAACCTCTAGAAAACACGCTCTCCCCCTACCTTTCTCGTATTTCCTTTGAAAAAGAAGTAGTTGCAGATCAAAACTGGAACGAAAAGTGGGAAAGCAACTATCCTTACATCATAGTTGATAATACTTGTGCTATAAGAGCTAGCTTTCATCCATCTTTTTCACATCTACCCTATGAGGTAATCATTAACCCTAAAATGTCTTTTGGTACAGGGCATCATCCCACCACATTACTTATGCTTCAAGAGCTACTGAAGTTAGACTTGAAAGATAAAACAGTTTTTGATATAGGTTGTGGCACTGGAATCTTAGCTATTCTGGCAAAAAAGAAAGGTGCTTTAGTTGTTTGGGCTTGTGATATCGAAGAGTGGGCTTTTGAAAACACAAAAGAAAATTGCTCTCTTAATAAAGCAGAAAACATTCAAATATTTAAAGGAACAGTATCCAAACTCCCAAAAAAAGATCTGAAATTTGATATTATTCTTGCCAATATCAATAGAAATGTTCTTCTAGAAGAGATTCAGAATTATTACAATCTACTTTCACCTGAGGGGAAGCTAATTTTAAGTGGGTTTTATACGGAAGATAACCCCATTATTGCCAATACTGCAACTAAGCTAGAGCTAAATAATTTTTTAAGCTTAAATGAAAAAAACTGGAGCTTGCTAGGATTTGAAAAAAAAAGTTAGTTAATTCAATGCTTATTTTTATTAAATAACAAAGCTTTTTTTATACAACAGCTCGTTTTTTTAACTAAACACAATATAATCTATGAAAATTAATTACTTAATCATCACCCTTTTTATGCTTCCAGCGCTAGCTACTTTTAGCCAGTCTAATAAAAAAAAGGAAGCCAAAATTTACCAAAGTGCTGTCCAAAAAAACAGCAGCTTACTAGACGATTCTTATTCATCGGTCTACCTGCTCAACCAGTATTTTTATGAAAGAAAAAATGAGACACAAAAAGAGACTGACCAGGCACTAAGTTATATTTTTGAGCACTTGAAAGGCTCTATGGAACATGCACAAGAGCGTTTAGATAATGTGGAAGCTCTAGAACAACTTCATGACAAAAATGAAGTTCTAGAAGGAATTGGAAAAAACCTTGATGTGATAGGAGAAGCATTAGCAAGACTTAGCAATGACCCAGGAACATTGACACCCGATGATATTCCATGTTTAGACTGCTCGGATGATGACGATGATGGAGACAGTTGGTTTCAAAGGGTTATGAATGCAGTAAATGAAATTATAGATGCTGCAACTGATACAGAATTGCATGACAACTCTGTTAATGCTGTAAACGGTTTATTTGGTGGAGGCAATAATAATGGAGGGGGTGATGATGATGACTCTCGACCAGCTCCAGATGATGCTGGCAGTGGAGGTGGAGGTAACCCTGGTGACTTGGGAGATATCCCAGATGACTGCATTGAATGTGACGATAGAAATGAAAGCGAGCAAGAAGAAAACTGCTCCGACTGCGATATTGAAGAAGTAATAGAGGAGTGCATAGAATGTGATGAAAGAAACGAGAACCAACATCAAGACTGTGTTGACTGCCCTGAGTTAAACCCTGATGATATTGTTTGTATTGCCTGCTCTGACTTTGAAGCTGCCGGTATCATTGCAAAAAGAGTAAGCAGTACCCTTAAAAACTTTGTAAAAGCAGTTAATAAAGAAGTGGAGACTCCAAGAGCATGGCAAAATGCTCCTAACCCTGCAGCAGATTACACCAGTGTACAAATGTATGCACCGAGAACTGCTAAAAATGTAACCGCAAGAGTTTTCAGTCAGTTTGGAGAAACAGTAGATAAAATAACTGTAACGAGTAGAGGTGTAGCTAACTTTGAGCTACCTACCAAATCTCTTGAAAATGGAATTTATCTATATAAAATCGAAGCGGATGGAATCGAATCGGAAACAGTAAAAATGCAAGTAGAAGATTAACCCGAATAGTTCGGGACTTAATTTAATGGGAACGGATAACTCATTGATAAAAAAGTAACGATTTCCTCCATGAATAATGTAGGCTAAAATTATTTTAACTCTCTACACCAAAAAGCTCTGCTAATTACTTCCTTTAGCAGGGCTTTTTTTATCCTATAAGAATTAAGCCTGGAATCAAAAAAACCCCATCTGCCAAATAGCGATAAACCTCTCTTTCACTCAGCCTTTCTCTGAAATAAAATACTATTTGAAGTGCAAGTCCCATCGATACAATAATTATCCACAAACTCAATTTAGGAATACTTAAGAAGAACATTATTGCAATTACTAAAAACCATAAGAAAAACACTACAGCAAAAAGCACTTTCGCTTTTTGAGGAGTTTTTAAAACTATTGATTTAAAGCCCATACTTCTATCCTGAGAACTTTCCACCAAAGAGAAAAGAATTAAGTTTTGAAGCGCCAATAGGAAGAAACTAATAAAAAGAAACAGGCTTCTATATGCAAAAAAATCTGTGCCCCCTATCCAGGAAGGTATAAATAGACTAATAGAATAAACCAAAGCAATTAGCATTTCTTTGAGAGGATAAATTTGATTACCAAACAACAAAATCAAACCAGTAATAAAAAATACTAATACTCCCCATTTTATCACTAAAAGACTTACACTACTCAGCAAAGTTAGAGATAGTAATGCTACTAGCAGGGTTAAAATAAATAAGTGATCAAAATACTTTTGAAAAAATAAATGTCTTTTCGTTTGAGGCACAGATTGTATCCTTATTGCATCTATCAGCCGGTCTGCATTATAAATAACCCAGGTAGAAGTAGCTAGCAGCATAAGTACCCATTGATCTACATTTTTCTCAAGATATACACCTACGAAATGTGCACTACAATAGACACCAAAAGCTACATCTAAGTTTAGAAGATGAAAGCAAGAGTATGTTTTTTCTAATACTGCTACTGCAGGTTTGAATATTTTATGAATACTCTTAATTGTTACTTGTATTATTAAGCGATGTTAAAATTAAGGTTGGCTAATCGCTTTTCTATATTGATCCGCATTAGTAGGGTCTATTCGAATTAATAGCTCCAAAGCATCTGTCCCAACCTGTTTATCACCAAAAGAATACATATTGAGCAGTTCACTAGATTTGGTGTCTAAAAAAGAGCTTATTGTCACTGAAAAAGGAACAATCTTTTGTACGTTTTCAATTTTCTGAAGAGCACTATAGATGCTTTGCCTTGCTTCTTTTGGTTTATCTTCAATCAAATCTAGCCCTAGCCTGTGGTACTCGTACATCGCCTCTCTGAAAGGCACAAACTGCCCACTATTCAAATTATCAATCAACCAATAACGATCTCTAGTATCGCTTTTTCCTCCAATACTACCCCAGCCAGGACCATTATTAGCCTGCGCATTATTCAAAATATTTAAAGCTCTCTCATAGTAAGGGGTTCCTCCAAGCTTACTGAAACTATCGTAGTCCAAGCCTAAAATTATATAGGAAAAGTATGCTAAAAGTGATGTTAACTCCGTAGAATAAGTATTCTCAGAGAATATCAGCGGATCATTAATATTGTATTCAAACTGCCATTTTCTATCAAAAAAGTTCAAAAGAGTAGTCTCGTAATCTGTTCCATAAGTAGGTCTAAGGCTCTGAACCTGAGCAGTTCCTCTAATATTATTTATTGTAGACTCTCCATCTAGTATTATAGAAAGGTTGCATCGAATTTTCTCATTCTCACCAAACTCGTCTTCTGTCCAAGTTTGAGTATTTAAAAACTGCTGAATGCCTGTCTGCAATTTTTGAAAAACCTGCTTCTCCTGGCTATTTACTTTTTCGCTATTTATCTGAACATCCCAAATAAGCTCCTGAGCATTTATAGCATTTGTGAAAATAAAAAAAGCTATCGCTAATAAAATAACTCTCTCAATACCATTAATATTTTTCTTCTTCATATGTTCAAAATTTGTGACCTGTCTAGTTTATTTGGAACACATCTTAATCATTGCTTCGTGTGCGCCTCAATTAAATTAGACAGGGTCTGTTTCATCATTCTAATACCTTAACACGCTTTCAATGCCATTTCATTCTGTTTTTGAATGTAACTTTGAAAGTTTTTTGATAAAAATACAATCCATTTTATTTTGGCAAGACAGAAATTAAAAAAATTCGCTGATAATAAGTCAAGAACTAACATATTAGAACCAGATAAACCTCTGTATGATACTATCAAAGGTAACTGGAATTCTTTTTTTGAGAACCAAAATGATTTGGTGCTAGAGCTTGCCTGTGGAAGAGGAGAGTATAGTACTGGGCTAGCTCCTTTTTTTCCTGAAAAGAACTTTATTGGCATCGATGTAAAGGGAGATCGCTTGTGGTTTGGGAGTAATGTTGCAATAGAACAAAACCTTAAAAATGTTGCTTTTCTGAGAGGTGAGATTTTGCAGCTAGAGAAGTTTTTTGAAGTAGAGGAAGTCTCTGAAATATGGATTACATTCCCCGATCCCAGACCAAAAATCAGAGACGAAAAAAGAAGGGTAACCCACTCAAGGTTTCTAAATCTGTATAAAAAACTCCTCAAAAAAAATGGTTTAATTCATTTAAAAACAGATAATAAGCCTCTTTTTGACTTTACACTGGATGTTTTAAAAGATTACAAAATCAAAGATTTAGTTTACACGCACGACCTGTACTCCTCCCCTCTTCTTGAAGAACATTTTGGCATTCAAACCAAATACGAAAAGAAGTTTATGAAAGAAGGCTTTACCATTAACTATTTAAAGTTTAGATTTGAGTAAATTCTTTACAAAAGTTTGAGGTTATTTTTACATAAGATGCATTAATAAAATGATGGAGAAAATCTAAAAAAGTCCTGGCAACGTTATATTTATATAAATATTCTTAGCATGGTAACTATAATAAAAAAAGAATTTAACAAAGAAGTTATAGATAAGCTTTTAAAAAAAGCTTTAAAAACTAAAGGAGTAGATACTTTAAAATACTGTGGTGTTATCACATTAAAGCAAGACCCTTTTACAATACAAAAAAAGTTAAGAGATGAATGGGAATAGCATTTTGCTAGATACAAATATTGTTCTCTAGCGAAAAGTTAAATTACCTGATAACATTATCCTAGCTACTTCTAAATACCTAAATATTCCTGTGATTAGTGCCGACATTACTTTTAGTAAAATTGATAAAGTAGATGTAATCTAATTACGATAAAGAATAGATACCTCTAAGTTGGAGCACCCAAAACAAAACAAGTATATTTAACGTCTTCAATAGTTAGGAGTAAATTTATCTCCTAGTTGTAATGAGAAATAAAACGGCAGCAGCAATACTAATCATTGGTTTTATGGTACTCTTTTCAAGTACCTACTTCTGCTTATATTATAAAAAAAGCCAGGTAAAAAAATCTGTAGAAGTACTCATTGCCAAAGGTATTGATGAGGAAAATCTTGTTTTATTAACATTTACAGAAAAAGAAGCTAAATCTAAACTGAACTGGATTCACTCTAAAGAATTTAGATACAACAATGACTTATATGATATTGTTAGTTCAGAAACTATAGATGACATAACTTATTACTGGTGTTGGAAAGACACAAAGGAAAAAAAAATTGAGGATCAGCTCAAAGAAGTTTTAGCGCGAGTTCTGGGTAATGATCTTCAAAATAAAGATGCACAAAAAAACTTAGCGAAATTTTATAAATCACTTTTTTTTAAAGAGGTGAAACAAAGCTTGCTAAAAAGCAGCTCTTCCACCCAAGACTTGAATATTGTATTTTATCTGCAAGACGTAAACTTGCCTTGCCTTTATTCTAATGCTCCTCCTACTCCTCCCCCACAGTATATCTGATTAAAGTATCCACTTAATCTTGAAATAATCTGCACTATTACTTAGAAAGCTTTTTAGTAACTCTGGACTCAATCCAGAATCTAAAAGACTGCGGTCACTAGCTCACAATTACAATGATGGATGTGAGTTTTTATAAAAGCAATCTTTTCCAGTTGCATTATATGTAATCCATGAGATTATTTCAAGATATGCATCAAGTAGGTTGATACTTAAAAACTCCACTTATTCTTTTTAAGAATAAACAAAAAAACCTTTTTAAATAAAACCAAAATTTAATATCACAATGAAAAAAAATATTTTATTGTGGTTACTGTTAGGTTTAGCCAATATTTGCTTCTCTCAAACAGTAACTATAAAAGAAAAAGAAACCAGCAAACCATTAGAATTAGTTACTATAATAAGTGAAAGTCCTCATGCTTTTGCTACCACAAATACGGAAGGAAAATCTGATATATCTGCTTTTGAAGGAGCAACAAAAATGGTTATTCGTTCTTTAGGCTATAAAACGCAGGTCAAGAGCTTTGAAGAGCTCAAGTCAATGGGTTTTGAGGTTTTTATGGAAACCTCAAACTTCAACTTAGATGAAGTAGTAGTTTCTGCTACGAAATGGAGTCAAACCTCTGATGATATCCCCTCTAAAATCATTTCTATTTCGCCAAAGGAAGTTGCTTTGCAAAACCCCCAAACTGCAGCAGATATGCTAAATATTTCAGGGCAAGTATATGTACAAAAAAGCCAGCAGGGTGGTGGTAGCCCAATGATTAGGGGTTTTGCAACCAACAGGCTTTTATATGCTGTAGATGGAATTAGAATGAATACAGCGATTTTTAGAGGTGGCAATATCCAAAATGTTATCAATATTGATCCTTTTGCAGTGGAAGGTGCTGAAGTGTTATTTGGCCCTGGCTCTGTAATTTATGGAAGCGATGCTATTGGCGGAGTGATGAGCTTTAAAACGCTTACTCCACACTTTTCGCATGAAGAAAAGCCCCTTATTACAGGGAAAGCACTTGCACGCTATTCTTCTGCAAACAAAGAAAAAACAGGTCATTTCGATGTCAATATTGGTTTGAAAAAATGGTCTTTTGTTACCAGTTATAGCTCCTGGAACTTTGACCATTTGAGGCAGGGAAGCAATGGCCCTGAAGATTACATCAAACCTTACTTTGTTCAAAGGCAAAACGAAGAAGATATCGTTATTACTCAGGAAGATCCACTGCTACAGATTCCCTCTGCTTATTCGCAGTATAACCTGATGCAAAAGGTGCGATTTAAGCCTAATACATTCTGGGATTTAGAGTATGGGTTTCACTATTCAGAAACATCCCCTTATGGAAGGTATGACAGACACAACAGAGTAAGAAACGGTACAGCCAGGTATGCAGAGTGGAAGTACGGTTCGCAAAAGTGGATGATGCAAAACCTGAACATTACAAATAGTCAGAAGACTGCTATTTACGACCAGGTTACTTTACGCCTGGGGATACAATCTTTTGAGGAAAGCAGAATAGATCGATCTCTAAATAAGGATGAAAGAACCACTAATGTAGAAAATGTGGAAGCTTATTCTGCCAACCTGGATTTCAAAAAATCCTTAAGTAAGAAGAATACTATTTTTTATGGCTTTGAATATGTACTTAATGATGTCTCCTCCGAAGGAAGTGTTAAAGATATTTCTACTAATGATATTACTCTAAGCGCTTCCAGATATCCTAATTCTACTTGGGGTTCTTTTGCTGCTTATGTCAATGAAATAGTAGATATATCTAGTAAATTAAGTTTACAGGCTGGTTTGCGTTATGCTCAGTTTAAGCTTGATGCAGACTTTTCGAACAATATTGACTTTTATCCTTTGCCTTTTACTACTGCTGATATTAGTAATGGCTCTTTGACAGGAAGCATCGGAGGGGTGTATAGACCAGCTGAAAGCCTTGTTTTAAGTGCTAATTTTGGAACTGCCTTTCGCTCTCCTAATGTAGATGATATAGGTAAAGTTTTTGACTCTGAGCCAGGTGCAGTAACCGTTCCCAACCCCGACCTGAAAGCAGAATATGCTTACAATTTTGATCTTGGAGTTGCTAAAGTTTTTGGGGATGCTGTAAAATTAGATCTAACAGGTTATTATACAGTTTTACAAAATGCACTAGTTAGAAGGAACTTTCAGTTAAACGGTCAGGATAGTATTATGTATTTTGGTGAGCTTAGCCAAGTACAAGCTTTACAAAATGCCGCTACCGCCAATGTATATGGCATTCAGGCAGGGATCGAAGTAAAATTTTCTGGTGGGTTTAGCTTTACTTCTGATATTAACTACCAAGTTGGTGAAGAGGAAACGGATGATGGCACTAAAAGCCCTTCAAGACATGCTGCCCCTTTGTTTGGCGTTACTCGCTTAAACTATACGACGAAGAAGCTTAACCTCCAGTTTTATGCGTCCTATCAGGGTGAAGTGAAGTTTGAAGATTTGGCTATTAGCGAACGAAGTAAGGATGAGATTTATGCTAAAGATTCTAATGGAAATAATTACTCTCCTTCTTGGTGTACTTTGAATGTGAAAGCATCTTATGCTATTGCAGAAAGTCTTACCATTAATGCTGGCATGGAAAACCTTACTGACCAAAGATACCGCCCTTATAGTTCTGGTATCTCAGCACCTGGGAGGAATTTTATTCTTTCATTACAGGCTAATTTTTGATACTAAGTAAGTAAAATGTTTTTATTCGTTAAAAAAGTGAAATATGGAAGGTATTAGGCTTTCGCTTATTACTTTCCATATTGTTTTACGTTATCTGATAAGGTAGCATCCGAGGCTTGGAGGCGCAGTACGAGACCGAAGTGGGTTTTTGCAGGGAGGCAGGCTCGAACCGCCAGATGGGCTTTGTGGAAGGATGCCAAGAAGTTTAGAAAAAACACATGAGCAGTTTCTTGATAGATTACTTTAAGCATCTGATTATCAGCAGAAATAATACTATTTTTTTGAAATTAATTAAGGACTTTATAAATTATGGCAAATCATTCGATATTGTGGGCAGATGACGAGATTGAGCTTCTCAAGCCTCACATTTTATTTTTGGAAGGGAAAGGGTATCAGGTTACTTCTGTCAATAGTGGGTCTGATGCGGTGGATAAGTGTAAGGAAGATCATTTTGATGTGGTTTTCCTGGATGAAAATATGCCCGGAATTACTGGCTTACAAGCACTGGAGGAAATCAAGGGTATCCGACCAGATGTGCCTGTGGTGATGATCACCAAAAGTGAGGAGGAGCATATCATGGAAGAGGCAATTGGGGCTAAAATTGAAGATTACCTGATCAAGCCTATTAACCCTAATCAGATTTTGCTTTCGGTAAAGAAGATCTTGGATAGAAAAAGGCTTGTAACTGAGAAAACGAACACGAGCTATCAGCAAGATTTTCAGTCTATTACGATGTCTATGTATGATGCTGATCACGAAGGGTGGGCAGATATTTTTAAGAAGCTGGTACATTGGGATATTGCCATTGAGGAGACGGAAAATAAGAGTATGAAGGAGGTACTTCAGATGCAGAAAACAGAGGCTAATGCAAACTTTGCCAAGTTTGTGGAGAAGAATTATGTGGACTGGCTAAACGATGAGGATAACTCGCCTGTTCTTTCACATCAGGTGTTTAAGAAGTGGGTGGCTCCGAAGGTTTTGGATTCGGATTCTCTCTTTCTGATTGTTGTTGATAATTTGCGCCTTGACCAATGGAAGGTTATTCAGCCTTTGCTTTCCAGCTATTTTTCTATCGATGAGTCTACGTATTATTCTATTTTACCTACGGCTACTATGTATGCTAGGAATGCTCTTTTCTCAGGACTTTTGCCTTCTGAAATGCAAAAGAAGTTTCCTCAATACTGGGTGGATGAGGATAAGGAAGGCTCGAAGAATAGCTTTGAAAAGGAGTTTTTGGAAGCTAACCTCAAAAGGTTGGGTATGGATATGAGGGTTTCGTATCATAAGATTTTGAATAGCTCACAAGGGAAGGATGTTTTTGAGCAAGCGAATAATCTGCTTTCCAATAAGCTAAATACTTTGGTTTACAATTTTGTAGATATGCTATCGCATGCTCGTACGGACACTCAAATGGTGAAGGAACTTGCTGCAGATGAAACGGCTTACCGGTCTATTACGAAGTCGTGGTTTGAGAATTCTTCTCTTTTTGAGCTTTTGCGTTGGCTGGCAGATAAGAAGATCCCTGTTGTGCTAACTACGGATCATGGTACGGTATATGCCAGAAGACCGTATAAGATTGTTGGGGATAGGTCTACAAATACTAATTTGAGGTATAAGTTTGGTAAAAGTTTGAGCTATGATGGCAAAAATGCTTTTACTGCTAAAAAACCTGAGGATTTTTATTTGCCGAAGGTGAATGTGTCTACTTCGTATGTTTTTGCTACGGAAGATTATTTCTTTGCTTATCCAAACAATTATAATCACTATGTTAAGTATTATACAGACACTTTTCAGCATGGTGGAGTTTCTTTGGAAGAGATGATTATTCCTTTTGCTTTTTTGTCACCGAAGTAGAAGTTATTCTAAATTAATTTAAAGTCTCGACATTGCGGATTTTCTCCGCAATGTCTTAGATCCTGGTTTTCACCAGGATGACAGTCTTTTTTAAAGTTGAATTGGTATTAGTAGAGTATTTTCTACCAGCTTCGCTTTTATTTTAGATCTTTGCTTGTATTATATGTTTGTATATTATGCTAAGCATGCCTTTTAATCTTTTACAGTGGGTTGAAGAAAATAGGAGCTTATTAAAGCCTCCTGTTGGAAACCAGCAATTGTTTGTTGATAATGAAGATTTTATTGTGATGGTAGTGGGAGGACCTAATTGTAGAAAGGATTTTCATTTTAATGAAGGAGAAGAGCTTTTTTATCAGCTGGAAGGAGATGTTGTTTTGAAGGTTATGGAAGGTGGAAAAGTTAAAAGTATTCCTATTAAAGAAGGTGACCTTTTTTTATTACCTCCCAGAGTGCCTCACTCCCCGCAAAGACCGAAAGACTCTGTTGGCTTGGTGATTGAAAGGTATAGAAAAGATGATGAAAGAGATGGCTTTATGTGGTTTTGTGAAAGCTGTAACTCTAAGCTTTATGAGGAGTTCTTTGTTTTAGAAGATATTGTAGCCCAGCTACCGAAGGTTATGGATCGTTTTTATTCTTCTGAAGAAAAAAGGACATGTAAAAGTTGCGGTTCTATAATGAAGAAACCCTGATTTTTTTTTGTTTTAGATGCCAGTTTTAAGTCAAAAAGAACGCATTAAAAATGCACTCTATAAAAATACAGATATAAAAACATGTTATTTATATAATCTACATGAATAATTTCTTTAGATTTTTCGCTTTTTTTTCTTTGTTGATTGTTGCTGGATGTTTGCCAGATAAGCTTAATCGTTTTGATCTTAATTTTTCTTACTATGGGAAGGTGAGTTTAGACTCAGGTAGTATTCCAGGAAGTGTTTATTCTATTTTATCTGATTCTCAGTTCTATGATTTGGATTCCACTTTGCAAAAACATCAGCTGTCAATAAATCAGCTTCAAAGCGTTGATATTATTAGTGCTTCGCTGAACTCTTCTACATCTGGTGAAGGAGCTGGCTTTGCTGTGATAGATAGTCTAAACCTTTATTTCACTTATAATGGTAATAAGGCTCGTTTTGCTTTTGCTGGCTCTATAGATATCAATGCGAGAAGCAGTATTTCTCTGATTCGAGACTTGAATAGTGATCTTAGCTCTGTTTTTGGAAGTGATTCTACTTTTTTGGAGTTAGAGGTTTATCTAAGAGATACGATAAGGAATAATTTCTCTTTAGAAATGAATGCTTTGCTTCATGTAAGTGGAAGCCTAGATTAAGGTCTAAGCGATTCTCCAATTATTCATAGCGGTGTATCAGTAGTTCGCAATTGAGAGGTACTGAGTCAAAGCTCAGTATGACAGGCTTTTTGTAAAAAGTCTTGCACTATTTATCCATAAATACAATGCTCTCTATTAAAATCACTTTCTCTTTTACATCCTCTCAGGAGACTCTATTCCTAGCAGATGTAAAGATCGTTTTATGGTATTTGCCACTTGATTGGATAAGGCTATTTTAAAGCTCTTTTTCGCTTTATTTTCTTCTCCAAAAATGGGGGATTCTGCATAGAATCTACTATACGTTTTTGCTAGTTCGTATGCATAACCTGCTATGGTAGAAGGAGAGTAGTTTTCTCCAGCTTCACAAAGTTTTTCGGGAAAGAGGGACAGCTGGTATATCACTTCTTCTTCTAAAGGCTCTATTGATGTTAACTCTTTGTAAGAATCAAAACTAAAATCGATTCCATCTTCTTTAGCTTTGCGTGTTATTGCCGATATTTTTGCATGGTTGTATTGCAAATACACTCCAGTATCTCCCTGAAAATCAATAGATTCCTCTGGATTGAAGAGCATTCTTTTTCTAGGCTCTACTTTAAGGAGATAGTACTTTAATGCTCCCAGAGCTAAACTCTGGTATAGTTTCTCTGCTTCTTCTTTGCTAAAGTCATCTATTTTTCCGAGTTCTGAAGTTCTGCTTTTTGCAGTTTCCTCCATCTGATCTATTAGGTCATCTGCATCTACTACTGTTCCTTCTCGAGATTTCATCTTACCCGAAGGAAGGTCTACCATTCCGTAGGATAGGTGATAGATACCATCTGCATAGTCTCTACCCAATTTTTTCATTATCAGTTTTAGCACTTTGAAGTGGTACTCTTGCTCATTACCCACTACGTATACGGAGCTTTCCATTGGAAAATCCTGATGTTTTCGATCTGCTGTACCCATGTCTTGCGTGATGTATACGGATGTTCCATCCGCCCTCAGTAGCAACTTCTCATCTAGCCCTTCTTCTGATAGGTCAACCCATACCGAGCCATCTTCTTTTTTGAAGAATGTTTTTTTGCTTAAACCTTCTTCAACGAGGTCTTTTCCCAAAAGGTAGGTATCTGACTCGTAATATTGTTTATCAAAGTCTACCCCTATTTTATTGTAGGTAATGTCAAACCCTTCATATACCCAACCATTCATTTTTTCCCATAAGGTTAGTATTTCTGGATCTTTTGCCTCCCACTTTCTAAGCATTTCTTTTGCTTCCTGTAATATTGGAGCTTCGTTTTCGGCTATTGTCTTTATTTCTTCTTCTTTTTTGCCAGGGTTTTCTTTTGTAAACTTTTCGGTTAATTCCTGAATCTGCTTTTTGTATTCTTTGTCGAAAGCTACATAGTAGTTTCCTGCTAATTTGTCTCCTTTCAAGTCGGCTGTTGGCTCTTCGTCATTCCCAAACTTCTGATATGCTACCATTGATTTGCATATGTGTATACCCCTATCGTTTATGAGGTTTACTTTCATGACATCGTAGCCATTTTCTTTCAAGATCAGCGACAAGGAATATCCTAGGAAAATGTTTCGTAAATGCCCTAGATGCAATGGCTTGTTGGTATTTGGAGAGGAATATTCTATCATTACTTTTTTGCCATGGTATTCTCCTTTTCCATAGTTTTCGTTTTGAGCAATTTCTCCGAGCAGGTTTATCCAAACCGAGTGTTCTATGCTCAAATTGAGAAAGCCTTTTACTACGTTGTAGCTGGCTATGCTTTTTTCATTTTTTGTGAGGTATTCCCCTATTATTTCTCCTGTTTGCTCTGGCATTTTTTTGGTATGCCTTAAATATGGAAAGGTGACAAAGGTGTAGCTCCCTTCAAATTCTTTTTTTGTTGGCTGAAGTTTTATCTCTTCTTTTTTTATTTCGACAGAGAATTCTTTTTGGAATGCTTCTGCTATTTTTTCAATTATACTGTCAATTATTTGTTTCATTGTTTAAAATTTGCGACCTGCCTTTTTGTTTGAGACACATTTTAATCATTATTTCGCATGTACCTCAATTTTAAATCAGACATGTTCTGTTTCATTTTATGCTAATTGAACGAAGTAATTATAATCCTATAAATAAGTTTTTAACACTACCCCTTTCACAACAGCTTTTTTATTGCAAAGGTGTATAAAAAAACTATAGACTTGATAAAAAAGAGAAAGAAGGTTTAATTTTAATCTTCTAAACTAAGTAGTTGGTAGAAAAAATGAATTAGAAAGGCTTTTGTACGTATTACTGAACCTACATATCGAATTAAAGACCCTCAAAAAGAGCCTTTTTGTAACTCTGTTACTACTTTTTACCCAGGTTGCGCTTTCCCAAAGTGCAAAAATAGACTCCTTATCAAAAGAGAGCTTTGACGCGCTAGAAGAGTATTTAGATAAGAATTATGTAGATTCTACAAACGATGTAATTTATGCTAGGGCATACCTGAAAAAAGCTATTAGGATAAAAGACACTATAACAATAGCTAAAGCCTATTACTATTTATGTAATGCATCCAGATTAGAACAAGCTTTTGTGTATAGTGATAGCATAATACATTTAACAAAGAATCTTAAAGGAAATAAGAAGTATCCAGCTTTAGGTTATATACAAAAAGGAAACTGCTATTATGATGTAGGGAAGTATAAAGAAGCGTTAGATTATTATTTAAAATGCTATAACATTAGTATGAAGAATAACAATCTGGAATTTGCTCTGGCGACTAAGCATAATATAGGACTTTTAAAAAATAGAATAGGAGAGCGAGAAGAAGCACTAAAGATTTTCAAATCTTATGTTGATTATTTAGATAAAAGTGATATTAAAAGTAAAGGCTTCTATTTAGTAAGAGGCTTATATTCTTTAGCAGATGCATATGTTTACAGCAATAAAAGCGATTCCGCTGCTCTTACAATAAAAAGAGGGAAACAATATGCCATATCACTTAAAGATTCCTTAATGCATGCCCATTATATATATCTATCTGGAGTAAATGCCTACTTTTCAAAAAACTATAAAATAGCAATAGATAGTCTACAAAAAAGTAGTCGCATTTTCAATGACGAAGTAGTAAGAGCTTATGGAAGTTTATACTTGGGAAAATCTTACTTTGAGCAAAATGAAAAAGACAGTGCTATTTTTTACTTTGATAAAGTGGACAATTTTCTGGAAAAAACAAAAAAAGTCACTCCTGAGTTTATTGAAATTTATCTTCCTCTAATCGAATATCAAAAAAAGTCTAAAAATGTAGCAAAACAGCTTTATTACACCAATCGGCTATTAAAGTTTGATAGCATACTAAATGATAACAGTAAATACCTCTCTAAAAATATTATAAAAAAATATGAAATAGAAGAGTTAGTCGCATCTAAAAATCAGATTATTCAAGAATTGAAAGGAGAGAATAAAACCTCTAAAAAATATATATACTTTCTTTTAGCTCTGGCAGCTATCCTTTTGATTTCTACTTTACTTTATATACAAAAGAGTTTATCCAATAAGCGCAAGTACAAAGAGCTTATGGAGAGTCTAAGGCAAAATAAGAAAGAACCTAAAGCACAAAGTGATGATGTAAAAACCTTTAGCAATAGCGAGGTTCCCGAGCATTTAGCAGAAGAAATCTTAATAGCTCTGAATAAGTTTGAAGAGTCCAATAGGTTTGTTCAAAAAAAGTATACTTTAAATATGCTTGCCAAAGAAATCAATACAAACAGTACCTATCTATCTAAAGTCATTAATATGACCAAGCAAATCAGTTTTGTTCATTATTTAAATGATTTGCGAGTTGACTTTGCTATTAAAAAACTATCCTCTAATAAAAAGTTTAGGATGTATACCATAAAAGCAATTGCAGAGAGTGTAGGCTTTAATACGGCACAATCTTTTTCCAATGCTTTCTACAAAAAGACAGGAATTTACCCTTCTTATTTTATAAAACAGCTAAATAGCGAAACTTCTTCGTAAGAAACTAGTAATCAATGTTTTATGGCAGTATTTAGTAGTTGAAATTTATAAATTTCAACTACTAAAATTAGGTTTTGTAGTAGGTTTTGCGATACTTTTAGCAAGTATAATTTTAAACAGTAACATGAATAATATCCACTTCACTACACTTCAAAGAATCGTATTATTAGTATCATTTCTTGGTACTACTTTAATTAGTTTAGGACAGAAAAAACAAGGTGAAAGTTTTTTTACCCAAATGACAGAAAAAGAAGCTAACCTTAACTCTGTACAAAGGCAAAAACTAGAAATTTATAGGAGCAACCCAGTCTATAAAGAAGTACAGCTGGTAAAAGTTGGAAACTTAAGAGAACATGAAAGCAGAGGCGTTCTAACCTTTCAAATACCTGACAGGAAAGGAGAACTGACGGCTAAAGTTACTTATGTAGATCTCATTTCTGAAAGTGACTACACTTGGAACGGAGAGTTTACAGGCAATAATGAAGGCTCTATAGCTATCCTTACTAAAGATGGAGCTGTTTTTGGACAGA
Source organism: Bacteroidia bacterium (assembly GCA_030425505.1). Lineage (GTDB taxonomy): Bacteria > Bacteroidota > Bacteroidia > Cytophagales > Flammeovirgaceae > JAUIAB01. The sequence goes on from JAUIAB010000014.1 coordinate 26,725, forward strand.
TGAATATTGGTACAGAGGCTTATGTATTACGTGACTTAGGTAGTGGTATTAATGCTCTATTACTTATGAATGGAGAGCTTCTCGATTCCCATGAATGTGGTAATAAACACCATGAAAAAGAAGAGCAAAAACAAAAAAACTACAATACACAAAATAGAGTTGATTGTCGTAGCCAATGTAATAATGTGGTTAGGCTATTAATAATGTTTACACCTAATGCTGCAAGAGGGTTAAACTTAGAACAAGAAGGTTTAGTTTTTATAGACCAAATAAACAGGACACTAAGAAATGGTTATATGAGCATTGGAGATTTAGTATTTGAGTTAGCTGGAGTAGAAGAGTTAGAAGGCTTCGTTGAAACAAATAATCCTAATGGAGATTTAGATCGTTTCAGAGGTCTATTAGAAAATAACGACCTTAGGACAGTATACGGTGCGGATCTAGCCATATTAATGACGGATGGACATTACCCAGGAGTCATAGGAACTTCTTATCTAGAGGAATGGGGAAGGGAAGATTATGGCTATGCACTAGCAGAGCTAAGCTTTTCTTATTGGCGGTATACATTTACGCATGAAATAGGACACCTTTTTGGAGCTAGACATGAAAATGATAATGTTAATGACCCACCTCAATTTCCAGTTTATGCAAGAGGGTACAACTTTATACCAGCAGACGGTATAGAAAGAAAAACTATGATGAGTCGTGCTGTTAATTTTAATGATATTCGTATTCTTCATTTTTCTAATCCCAGTGTCTTTTATCAGGGGCATAGAACAGGAGTTATTAATAATAGAAATAATGCCAGACAAATGAGAGAAGCAGCTTGTATAGTAAAAGATTATAGAGATCTTGAATCAGATGAAACTTTGAATGGAACTATATTTGGTCCAACACTAATCAATGTGGATGGAGTTACTAACCATACTTGGAGAGCAGAAGCTTGTGGCTGCTCTGATATTAATAGCTACGCTTGGGAGTGGAGTTTGAATGGGTTTGACTTTTTCCCAACAGGCAATAACAGTTCTACTTTAACTTTGAGAGGGTTTCCTGTCATGATCAGACCTATTTTTATACGGTATACCTTTAGGTGTAGTACTGGGCAAACTCATAGAACTGGAGTGAAAGTTGTTTTACCACAAAACTGTTATAATCGCAATTGTAAGATAGATATAAGTACTTTGGAGGAGGAAAAGGCTAATCTTATAGCATATCCAAACCCAGCAAGTCATTCTATTAACATACAAATTGATTTGAAAGAAAAAGAAGATGTAGAAATAGTTTTAAAAGATATTACAGGAAAGACAATCCAAATAATTCATAGAGGTAAGTTGGATAAAGGAATACACTTTTTAGAAAGTACTATACAAAAAGAGTACAGTGGGTTGTACTTCATCGAAGTAAAAGAGGGAGAAAAATGTACAAGAGAAAAAATCATGATAAAGAAGTAGGGGCATGAAAAATTGGCTATTTATATTATTGTTATTAACAATATCTTTTAGTTCTTGCGATGAGGATGATAATGAACTAAAAGAAGTTAATTTGACTGAAAATAACTATCTGATTTTCGGTCATTTTTATGGGGAATGTTTAGGTGAAATGTGCGTAGAAACCTTCAAGCTAACAAGCTCAAGGTTATACGAAGATACCACGGATGATTATTATAAAATTGAACCCTTTAATTTTGTAGAATTAGGAGAAGATAAGTTTGATAAGGTTAAAGACTTGACTTCTTATTTTCCAGTTTCATTATTTATAAATGATAGCGAGCAGTATGGCTATCCTGATTGGGGTGATCAAGGAGGGTATTTTATTCAGTATGTAGAAGGGGCATCCTTTAGGACTTGGACTATTGATAAAAGAAAAAGTAGCATCCCTGACTTTTTACATGAGTTTACGGATAAAGTAAATGAGAAAATAGAAATAATAAATCAGTAAATAAGCGTTTTAGTAAGGTTCGTTATAAAAAATAGAGGTATGAAAAGCGGGCTATTAATGATTTTACTGTTAATGGGTGTTATTACTTCTTGCGATGAAGATGATATACCCACTTTTGAAAGTGTATTTGAGCAAGAAGGGTACTTTTCCAGAGCAGTACTGAATGACAAAACCATATGGGAAGCAAATAGATGTCAATTTTTTTACAATAAACTTGACGAAATACACTTTTATCTACGCTTAGATGATTCCTACGGATACATAAGTGAATTAATTCGATTTCTTCCATTTTCAAAAGAGTTAGTATTTAATAATAACCACCCAACTCGTATTGATTTGAAATATCAACGGAGAGGCAATACAGTTGATAAAATAGATCATATTGCTTTTTTCGATACTTTCCATGGAGGAGATGCCTCAACAGAATGCTACGATCTAATTGACTCTTTTGACAATTATTTAGAGATTATAGGCTTTTCAGAGGATAGCACAGAAGTGTATGGAAAATACCAGTTAGCATTAGAAATATCCGATGACTGCCCTATGCCTATGCATCCCACACGCCCAAATGTTTTGGTATTCAAAAATGGAGAGTTTAAGGCAAGGTATTTGGGCGAAGAGTAAACTTGAAGCGCAATGTAATATCATCTTTATGGCAAACAGGGCATCCAGATTATCAGTTGAAGGAGGAGTAATTGTTAATGTGGCACAAAGCACACCTGTTAGGTTTTGAAACCTAGCAGGTGTAAGTTGCCTTGTTGGCAAAAGTATTTATCAAAGAAGTTCTTCTATTAGTTTTTCTACGCTATACCCTTCTGCTTCTGCCTTGAAGTTGGGGAATATCCTATGGCGTAAAATTGGAATTGCTACTTCTTGTACTTCTTCTATGTCTGGTGAGTATTTCCCTTTGAGCAAGGCATTGCATTTTGCAGCTATTACCAGGTATTGTGATGCTCTTGGTCCTGCTCCCCATTCTATGAATTCGTTGGTCAATTTTGTAGCTCTATCGTTCTTTGGTCTCGTTTTGTTTACCAGTTCTACTGCATAAGATATAACGTTATCTGGAACTGGTACTTTTTGTATTAGCCTCTGGTATTTTATTATATCTTCTCCAGAAAGGATTTGCTTAACCGAGTTTTCAACTATTTGAGTTGTTCTTTTCACTACTTCTACTTCGTCTTCATAACTTGGATAGTCTAGCTTTATGTTAAACATAAATCTATCTTGTTGCGCCTCTGGTAAGGGATAGGTTCCCTCCTGCTCTATCGGGTTTTGTGTGGCAAGCACAAAAAATGGTTGCTCTAGCTCGTATTTCTTTCCCGCAACGGTTACGGTATATTCTTGCATGGACTCTAGTAGTGCAGATTGCGTTTTTGGAGGAGTCCGGTTTATTTCATCTGCCAAGATGATGTTGGAAAATATTGGCCCCTTTATGAATTGGAAGTTTCGGTCTTTGTCTAAGGTTTCTGCTCCAATAATATCGGATGGCATCAGGTCGGGGGTAAATTGTATTCTATTGAATTTCAGATGAAGAACTGATGCTACTGTTTTGATTAGTAATGTTTTAGCCAATCCTGGAACTCCAACTAATAGGCAATGTCCTTTGCTAAATATCGACATTAGTACTAGTTTCAGGGCTTCTTGCTGCCCTACTATTACTTTCGATATTTCCTGGTTTATTTCCTGATAGGTTTTATGTAGTTGATCCGCTGCTTCTTTATCTGATGAAAAGGTTTTACTCATGACTCACAATGTATTATTTATCCTTTTTACTTTTAATCTATGTTCTTTTTCTTGAGTTTATTACCGTAGATTGGATCAAGATCTATTTATATAATTGAATTTATAATAGAACGCGTTAAAAACACGCTCTATAAGCTTGATTCTTATCCAAAAGGTTAGAACCTAAACGAAAGGATTTCTTCTTTACGTACTTTTGGCTTAGCCCAAAAGTACCAAAAACCCAAGAATGTCCTAAGCTTCCTCCCTGCATATCATCGCTCACCCCACGGGACATTCGCCCTACCCGTATTCCTTTAAATTCGCACAAATCAAGACCCTAGTCTTCTTAAAAAGAGACAACAAAGCTCTCCGCTTTGCCTTACCTACTCCACTATTTTATAAATACTCTAAAAAAACACATTTTTATCAATGTGAAGTTAGTTATTACTTGATTAGTAATGAAAAAGAAGTTTTAATTTGATGGCTATAAAGCTCGTTTTATTGTGTTCATTTTCATTTGGGTTTCCAAATATTCTTTTTTGGGGTTAGAAAGTGCAGTTATGCCTGCTCCTGCAAAGTAGGTGATTTTATTTCCCGATAGTTTTGCGCAGCGTAAGTTTACGAATAATTCTATTGGGTTCTCTATTCCTATTACTCCCAAAAACCCACTGTATAGCTCTCTATTATAGCTTTCACTACTTAAAATAAATTCTTCTGCTTCTTTTTTTGGCATTCCACATACGGCAGATGTCGGATGAAGCAGTTTCATCATTTCAGTGGCTAGGGTTGGATAGTTTACTTCTTTTGTATTTACTCTGAAATCTGTTTTTAAGTGAAGTATGTTTCCTGCTCGAATTGTTCTGGGTCCTATTTCTTCAAATTCTCTAAGGCGAATCTTTTTAAAGCAGTTTATTATGTATCTACTAACCATTGCCTGCTCTTCTATTTCTTTTTGAGCCCAAAGCGTTTCTCTTAATGGTCTGTGCTCTTCGTGGGCTTGTGAGCCAGCTAGTGCTGTGGTAGTGAAAATATCATTTTCATCTAGTTTTAGAAGGTGCTCGGGTGTAGCTCCTATCCAAAGTTGCTCTTTTTGGGGTATGTAGAGTATGTAGACGAATGCATTTTCATTATGCCTACACAAGTTTCTAAAGTGACTCCAAATGGAGTAGTTATTTGGAAGAGATGCTGACTCTTTTCTTGAAAGTACTACTTTTTTTAATTCACCGATCTCTAGCTCTTGGATGGCTTTTTTAACAATTGTAATATATTCTTCTTCGCTTAGTATTTCTCTAGTGCTTGTGTTGTTTTTTTTGTCTAAAGTAGTTTTATGGGGATCTTTTTCTTCTTCAGGATGAAGGTCAAATAGACGCAGGTGACTATTGTGGATATTTTTTGTTATTCTCGTCTCTTTATCATCAAGATATGATTCCCAAATTATGTGTGTATCTGCTTTTATAAAGTTTAATTTTTCTCCATTGGTTAGAAAAGGAGCAAATACAAAGCCTTTAGGCAGTTTTTCTAAGTTTTCTTCTATCTGTCGTATTTCTTTTTCTGTATCTACTATTAGGTGTAGTCTATCGCTTTCTGGCTTTTTCCATAGAGCAAAAGGCTGCTGGTTTTTTATTAAGGTTTTGATTATTTCTGCCTGTCTGGCTTCTTTTTGTATTTGTGTTTCTTCTCCTGTCAATTTTTTAATGTTTTTTGGAGGTTTACCAGTTAATTTTTGCTAATAGTTAAGTGATGATGTAGCAGAGAGGTTATGCACCCTAGGCTTGGAGGCGCAGGGCGAGACCGAAATGGGTTTTGTGGGCTGTTCAGGCTCGCCCCGCCGGACGGGCTTTGTGTAAGGGTGCCCTTTTTTATTGTATTGCATTTACTTTTTTAGATTATTTCTTATCAAGTATGGCTATCGTGATCCTACTGATACATACAAGTTTTTCCTCTTCTGTAGTGATCTTTATTTCCCAAATATGCGTGCTTCTACCAATATGCAAAGGAGTTGCCCTCCCATATACGTACCCTTCCCTGACACTTCTTACATGGTTGGCGTTTATCTCTAAACCCACGCAAATTTGCTTCTCCTGATCTATAAAGCATAGCGAACCTATGCTTCCAAGTGTCTCCGCCAAGGACACGGACGCTCCACCATGCAGTATGCCCATAGGTTGGGTTGTTCTTTCATCTACCGGCATTTTGGCAAGGAGGTACTCTTTTTTTATTTTTAGAAATTCAATGCCCAGATTTCCCACCATGTTGTTTTTTCTGGCATTGACTGCTTCTGGCGTTATTTTATCATTAAATTTCACCGTGGGTTGTGTTTAGGATTATGCTACACTCTAAATATCCACTCCCGAGTATCTTCTTTTTTCCCTCGCTGTATTTCTGTCAGCTCTTTCAATACTTTATTTGAAAAGTCTCTTGCTTCAATTTCAGGTAGTTGGTAGTCTATTCCGTCATTGTGTATGGTTTCTATATGTGCTATGGTGGCAGCTGTTCCTGTTCCAAAAGCTTCTTTCAGCTCTTTTTTCTCTATGGCATCTATCAGCTCGTCGATGGATACAAATCTCTCCTCTACTTTTATACCCCAGTCTCTAGCCAGCTCTAATACACTTTTTCTGGTGATACCATGCAGTATGGTGTCACCAGCAGGTGCCGTACATAGTGTGTCTCCTATCATGAACATTACATTCATTGTACCAGACTCTTCTATGTATTTGTGTTCTTTAGCATCTGTCCAAAGTAGTTGATTATATCCTTCATCTTGTGCCAGCTTGGCAGGATACAAGGATGCAGCATAGTTGCCTGCTACCTTAGCATATCCTACTCCCCCATTAGCCGAACGTACAAAGTGGTTTTCGATTTTTACTTTTACTGGCTGAGAATAGTATGCTCCAACAGGAGAAGCAAAGATCATAAACCGATAAGTCTCAGAGCTTTTTAAACCTATGTATGCATCAGTTGCAAACATGAATGGTCTTATGTATAAGGATTTTCCACGACCCTTAGGTACCCAGTTTTTATCTAATTTTAATAATTCTTCTAATCCCTGCATGAATATTTCTTCAGGAAGCTCAGGCATACAGATTCTTTTTGCAGACTCATTTAGTCTCTTCCAGTTTTCCCAGGGTCTAAATACTAGTACTTCTTCTTCTCTTTGCTCATTTCGATACGCTTTTAGCCCTTCAAAGATGGATTGCCCATAGTGCAATGCTGAAGTTGCAGGGCTCAGTTTTAGATCTTCATAAGGCACTATTTTTACATCTTGCCAACTGCCTTCTTTATAGTCAGCAATAAGCATGTGGTCAGTGTATATATTTCCAAATGCTATATTGTTAAAATCTACTTCGCTGATTTTAGATTCTTTTACTTCTTTTATTTCAATATCCATTTCTACTGTAGTGTCCATATTACTTTATTTACTGGGTAAAAAGCTATCATGAATTATTTTTAGAATTGCTTCATGAACATTTTCTGAACATGAAGCCACTATTTCTTTGCCAAAGATATAATTGCTTTCGCATTTAAAATCAGAAACCATGCCATCTGCCTCTTGTACTATTAACGCTCCTGCTGCGACATCCCATGGATTGAGATGGGTTTCATAGAATGCTTCAAATCTACCACTAGCCACGTATGCCAGGTCAAGGGCAGCTGATCCCAGCCGTCTGATTCCATGTGTTTTACGCATTATTTCCTCCAAACATTTTAAGTAAGGCTGTATGTTTTCTAACGTAGCATAGGGAAAGCCTGTTACTATCAGGCTGTTTTTTATTTTTTGCTCTTTTGATGTCTGTATTTTTGTACTGTTTAGGTATGCCCCCCCATTTTTTGAGGCGTGAAAGCACTCTTTTCTATTTGGATCATAAACTACTCCAAGTAGTATTTCTTTCTTGTGCATTAAAGCTATGCTCACTGAAAATATGGGTATCCCATGTACAAAGTTTGTAGTACCATCTAAAGGGTCTATTACCCAGTTATAACCATCAACAGCTTCTTTTCCTGTACCTTCTTCAGCTATAAAACCAGCTCCTGGCAGAAGTATCTTCAACTCTTTGACTATTTCTTTTTCTGCCTCTTTGTCTACATAAGAAACCATGTCGTTTATCCCTTTGTACTCTATGGATTCTTTTGTGAAGTTTTTTAACTCCGCTTCTATATTATCTCCTACTTTTTTGGCTAGTTGAATTACTTTCTCTTTAATACTTGCTATTTCGGTTATGGGTAATGACACTTTTTTTTTTGCAAAAATACTTATTCTTTGGTTAATGATTTTAGCCCAAATAATTCGAGACCTATTTAATGGAACAGGTAACTCTCTTATTACAAAGTAATTGATTATGCAAGAATTGAGCTAACTGATCCCCAAATTTGGGGAAGAAAATATTATGAAATTTAAAATTTAATCATTTGATAATCAATTACTTATTATGCAATTAGCGACCTCCGCATGAATAATACAGGTTAGTACTAAACTCTTCTTGTTTTTTCTAATTGGTAGTAAAACCAAGTTTTTCGGGTTTATAAAAAAAATTAAGATGAGTTCACTACTTTTAAACTCTAATTTTTGAGTTTATGTTTTCGGTATATTTTGAGTTAGGGTTAGAACATATTGCTGATTTGAATGGCTATGATCACATTTTGTTTATTGTCGTTTTGGCAGCATCTAAGTCTTGGAGAGAGTGGAAAAAGCTGCTTGTTCTTATTACTGCTTTTACCCTAGGTCATTCTATTACTTTAGCACTTGCTTCTTTGAAAATTATTAGCGTTAACTCTTCACTGGTTGAGTTTCTTATTCCTTTAACTATATTTATTTCTAGTGTTTTCAATTATTTTTCTAAGTCTGATGTTTCAAAGAAGTTCGATACTTTGTTTTACCTGAGTGCTCTTTTTTTTGGTACTATTCATGGTATGGGTTTTTCCAATTACCTAAGCTCTCTTCTCGGAAAAAGCTCTAACATTTTTCTACCTCTCTTTGCTTTTAATGTAGGATTAGAAATAGGTCAAATCTTTATCCTGGCTATTTTACTTTTATTTTCTTTTGTCATGGTTGATGTTGCAAGAGTGCAAAAACGAGAGTGGACTCTTTTACTTTCAGGTGCTGGAGCTGGGCTTTCTATTGTGATGATGCTAGAGAGGTCTTTATGGTAAATTAAAAATGAGCCTTATTAGATTTATTAAAAAGTACCAGCTACGCATCAAGCTTTTTTCTCTGATTGGAGCTATGGTATTTTTCTTTCTATTTTTTATTGTAAACTCATTATATCCACTCAAAACAGATATTTCTTATTCTAAGGTGATTTTATCAGATAAAGGAGAAATTATGAGCTCCTTTCTCAGTGTAGATGATAAGTGGAGAATGAAAACTGAGTTGGATGAGATTAGCCCAGATTTTTTGAAGTGTATTTTGCATAAAGAAGATCGATTTTTTTATTGGCACTTTGGGTTTAACCCTTTTGCAATTTCCCGAGCAGCATTTAATAATGTTATCGAAGGAAAGAAAACTTCTGGTGCTTCTACGATTACTATGCAAGTAGTGCGACTACTTGACCCCAAACCACGAACATATTGGAGCAAGTTTGTAGAGGTTTTTCAAGCTATCAAGCTAGAGTTTTTATTTTCTAAAGATGAAATTCTAACCATGTATTGTAATTTATTGCCTTACGGCGGTAATATTGAAGGCATAAAAGCAGCTTCGGAGCTTTTCTTAGGGACTCCATGTAGTAAGTTAAGCCTAGCACAAGCTATTACGCTAGCTATTGTCCCTAACCGACCCTCATCTTTAGCTTTAGGCAGGTTTAATGATAAAATTGTAGAAGAAAGAAACCGATGGGTTACTTTATTTAAAAAGGAAAAAATATTCTCTAAACAAAGTTTAGAAGGAGCTAATACTGAACCTCTGCTTGCTTACCGAAGAGCTTCACCAAAGTTTGCTCCCCACTTATCTCGGTTGCTGCATCATTCTTATTCTTTAAAGGATATTATCAATACTTCCATTTCTCTTTCAAAGCAAGATAAAGTTAGAAATCTGGCATTTAATTATCTCAAGCCTTTTCACCTATATGGTATCCATAATGCTGCCGTTTTAGTTGTTGACAATAAGGATAGAAGTGTTGTTACTTATGTTGGATCTCCTGATTTTTTTGATAACAATCACTCTGGTCAGGTAGATGGAGTTTTGGCCCTTCGATCTCCTGGAAGTACGTTAAAGCCTTTGGTTTATGGACTCAATTTTGATGAAGGATTCTATACTCCCAAAATGAAAATTTTAGATACTCCTTCAGACTTTGATACGTATAGTCCTCTAAATTTTGATAATGAATTTAGTGGTGAAGTAACTTTGTCTGAAGGTCTCTCCAGATCTCTCAATATTCCTGCAGTGCGCTTACTGGATAATATTGGCGTTCCTAGCTTTTTAAATAAGTTAAAACTCTCTGGGTTCAAATCGATAGAATCGCAAGAGCATAAGCTTGGGTTATCCGTAATTCTCGGAGGTTGTGGTGTGAGCTTGTTTGAACTGTGTGGTCTTTACTCTGCTTTTGCAAATCAGGGTCGGTTTTCTCCTCTACATTTTATTAAGGGTGGTTCTGTTCAAAATGCTACTCCTGTTTTAACGCCTTCATCCACTTATATGGTTTCTGAGATTCTAACAACTTTAAATAGACCCGATTTTCCTGAGCATTACAACCGAGTTAAAAATTTACCCAAAGTAGCCTGGAAAACAGGAACTTCTTACGGGAGGCGAGATGCGTGGAGCATTGGCTATAACGCCCAGTACACTGTTGGCGTTTGGATAGGGAATTTTGATGGCAAAAGTGCTGACCAACTGGTTGGAGGGAAGGTTGCTACTCCTCTTATGTTTGAAGTATTTAAGGCTATTCAAAATACACTTGAAGAAGAGTGGCTACAATCTCCTGACAGTTTAGATTTTAGACTAGTTTGCGAAGAGTCTGGCTTACCACCTAGTGATTTCTGCCATAATATTATTACGGACTATTTTATACCTCTAAAGTCTCCAATCAAAAAGTGTAATCACCTAAAAGCTTATTTTGTTTCTTCAGATGAAAAAGTATCTTTTTGCAACTTTTGCTTGCCAAGCAGTAATTATAAAAAGAAGCTTTATCACAATTATGACCCAGCTCTTATATCTTATTTTGAGAACAATAATTTTCCTTATGTAAAGATTCCTGCTCACAACCCCTATTGTGAACATGTAGCTAAGAGAAGTAAACCAGTTATAGTATCTCCGCTGCCAGGAAGGGAATATTTTATTAACAACACAAGTACAGAACTTGTCTTAAAAGCTATAACCACAGCAGATGTATCTTTTATTTATTGGTACATAAATGATCGTTTTTTAAAGAGAGTAGATGCCAACTCCGAGTTATTTTTTACCCCTCCTTATGGCAAGGTAAAGATTTCATGTAGTGATGATAAAGGAAGAAATACGGATATCTTTATTGAAGTCCAGTGAAAAATAATTCTGGTTTTTATACCAATTTAATTATAAATTATCGTGTTTAAAGTACTAACCGTTGTGGACTTGCAGGCTGTGAATAATTAAAAAAAAGGACAAAGTGGTCGAAAATTGAATGTAAAACACACTAACACTCTTTGGGTGAGTTGAAAAAATGGATAATGATTATTTGACTGATATAAAAGAATAAACTGCTGGTGTTTTAAAAGAGTGCCTTGAAGAAAAAATCAAAAACTGCCTAAAAGTATGTACTAAATTTTCTTATTATCCGATACTTATTCTCAACTTGCGTTTTATTTAAACTTTTAAAATGCTTGGAATCTAACTAATTACATTATGAATATTCTTTTGATAGGTTATGGGAAGATGGGTAAAGAAATAGAAGAGGTAGCTCTTAGTAGAAACCATACCATCTCTCATATTTTTAACTCAAATGACAAAGAGAATTTTGAACAAATAAAAGAAACGGCAGTAGATGTAGCTATAGAATTTACAGAACCAAACTCTGCTTACTGTAATATCAAAAGCTGCCTCCAAAATAACATCCCTATCGTTTCCGGAACTACTGGCTGGCTTAAGAAAATGGAAGAAGTCAAAAGGATCTGTAAAGACTCTAACGGAAGCTTTTTTTACGCTTCTAACTTTAGTCTGGGAGTGAATCTTTTCTTTATGATTAATAAGTATGTAGCAAAATTGATGGAAAAATACTCAGACTACAATATCCAGATCAAAGAAATCCATCATACACAAAAAAAAGATGCCCCAAGCGGAACTGCCGTAACCTTAGCAGAACAGATCTTGGAAGAGATTACCAGAAAAAAAGACTGGGTTTTAGGAGAAACTAGCTCAAAAAATGAGTTATCTATACTAGCAGAAAGAGTTGATGATATTCCAGGAACTCACTTTATCGCTTACGATAACAAAATAGATCAAATTGAACTTAAACATACTGCTAAAAGCAGAAAAGGGTTTGCCTTAGGAGCGATATTGGCAGCTGAGTGGATTATTGGAAAAAAAGGATTTTTTGGAATGGAGGATATGCTTTCTAATATTGAAATGTAACTCTTCCGTCAAAGTTTAATCCAATAGAATAATTACACTGATTTTCTGATTTAATCTTAAATTTGGAGCTCGATTAGGAAATAATAGGTAATCAGAAAAGTTTAACAACATTTATAATGTTCTGGAAAAAGAAAAAAGAAAAAAAGAAAAAAGGAGTTGTCAGAGAGTGGATAGATTCTTTAGTGTTCGCTGTTGTAGTTGCAACACTGATCCGCTGGGTAGCTGTAGAAGCTTACACCATCCCTACACCTTCAATGGAAAACTCTCTTTTAGTTGGTGACTTTCTTTTTGTTAGCAAGCTGCATTATGGTCCCAGGACACCCAAAACTCCTTTGCAACTACCATTAACACATCAGACTATTTGGGGGACAAGTATTCCTTCTTACTTAGACTGGATTCAACTTCCTCAGTTTCGATTACCAGGCTTTTCGGATGTGAAAAATAATGATGTTGTCGTTTTCAACTACCCAGAAGAGTATATTGGAAACCCTGATCCTAGTGTTAAAAACCACTATCCTCTTGATTTGAAAACCAACTATATTAAAAGGTGTATTGCTATTGGCGGTGACTCATTAAAAATAGTTGGAAAGAATGTGTACATAAACAACAAACTCATAGATGAGCCTGAAGGCATGCTTACCAGCTATTTTGCGGTGACTAAAAATAAAATAAGTACCAAAACATTTAAAAGCTTAGGCATTTCTGATTATACTGAACGCCCTTATGAAGGTGGCTATGAAATACATGCCAATAGAAAAGGGTTCAAAAAACTTCAAAATTTGAGCTACATAGATACCGTTTTTGAAATTACATACAATGAAGGTAGTCCAATTTCTACAAGAATGTTTCCTAAAGGAATAAACAATGGCTGGACGCCTGACTACTTTGGCTCTTTGTATATACCAAAAGAAGGAGATAAAATTTTGATTAATCAAGAGACAATTAATAGATATGGAGAGTTAATTAAAGTTTTTGAAGGAAATGATGATGTAGAGATTAAAGAAGGTAAAATCTGGATTGATGGCAATGAAATAAGTGAGTATGAGTTTAAGCAAAGCTATTATTTTATGATGGGTGACAACCGCCACAACTCCCTTGATTCTAGGTTTTGGGGATTTGTTCCTGCAGATCACATAGTTGGAAAAGCTATTATGGTATGGTTTTCTAAAGAGCCTGGAAATAGGCTGAGTACTCTTTTCGAAAGAATCCGTTGGAATAGGTTATTTAAGATTATCGATTAGGTAGACTTTTATCTACCTAACTTCTGTGTATAGCAGGTATCTCTAATTGTTATCAATAGACTGTTAAGTTTATCGTAATCAGGGCTTTCTGATAAATGTGAGCTCTCGTAAATAAATTCAATATTAGCAATCTTTTTTTCTGCTATTTCAAGTAGTTCTTCGTATTGAAATTCTCCTTTTTTTATCTTCAAGAGGTATTCTCTATCTTCTCTCTTTACTTTGAGCTTACCTTCTTTTCCAATTTCTTCGCACATGTGGAGTAGTCGGAAAGTATGCATCATGTTTTTTGCATCATAGTTTTTATTATGCTGAACTGTATTTTGGTATCGAGCGTCATTTCGTTTATCTACCCAGTCCCAATACTCTTTATACTCTTTGCAGTATTTAGAATAGCCAGACTTATTAAATGACATAACTGCAATAGGTTCTAGCCCTTTTGGAATAGAGCTTAGTGCTATATCATTAGCTGAGTCTTTTCTAACAATCCCTTTAAAACTGTCTTCCCCATAATAAACTCCATACGTTTCATGCATGTGTGGTATCCTTGATAACCCGCATTTATCTTGATACAGGTTATTCAATTCCAAAAATTTAGCAATTGGTATTGAGCCTTGTTGATATGCTACATAGCAAAAGTCCAGTACTCCTTTTCTCTTTTTTTCAACTGGGTTTAAGATCTTCTTATTCAACCCTTTCGCCTTTCTAATCTGTGTTGTAGCGTAGCCTCCAAAACTATCTTTACACTGCTTAGACAGAAAGTTCTCTTTTCTGATTTCTTCAAAAATTGGACGCATTTTTAAAATAGATTCTTCTGGCGTGTACAACAACTCAAGCATACTCGGGTTGCTTTTGTTTAGCAACTCAATAAACCTTTTCAATTCATAGTAAACGATATCATTCTTTTCATCACTTACTTGTTCTACATAGTTAAGCCCATAATATTCTTCTTTAGGTAATATGAATACTCCTTTAATATCTTTATCCGATTCGGGTGTTGCCAGATTGTATGCATGGCTTCCACTTATGCATTCATAAACTATTAAGTCTTTTTCTTTTAGATCTTTTATTGTCATACCTTTCCTTTCACTACCTTTCTATAAAACCTATCCAGATGCTCTATTTCTCCTTTTGCAGATGGCAAACTATTTGCTACTTCCTCATTTTTCTTAATCTCTGAAGGTATATATTTCGAAATTATTGGTTCACTTGGCTGTAAGTAGCCTTCCCTTTGTCTGCTTTTTATTTTAATAAGCTCCTCAATTTTATTTTTTGTTTTGGTATCAACAACCGAAAACATTTTGGGCATTTCTATGTGAGGCATAGTTCTCTTTTCTCTAATCCAAGCTCCTGAAATAGTAGTTCTTAATGCATAAAAATACCTTTTTAGCTTAACTTCCTCTCCTTGACACTCTGCAAAGTATTTTTTGGACATGCTCAGATAGTGATGCATGCACGCAATAGGTGAGAAATAGAATTGGCTCAATTCAAGTAATTCTGCAAGAAATTTTCTTTCACTTTTGTACACGATTGGAGACTGAATCCACTCAAGCAATGCTGCATTAGACTTCCATAAAAGCTCTAGAACCTTTTTTATTTCCCAGCCACCAATATCTAGCTCATCATTGATTGGAAGATCAATGGTGTCCTTTTTTTCTTTCAGGGATAGATGCCAGTCTAGGTCATGTGCATAGATAAATCGCACATCATAATCACTATTTGGAGATGGAAACCCCCAAGCACGTGAGCCAGACTCACAAGCATAGAGGATTCTAATGTTATGTTCTTTTTCTATATCTGTGAGTTTAGCTTTGATTAGTTTTTCCATATTTAAGTAGATGAACAGACCATGTCTGATTTAAAATTGAGGCAAGCACAAAGCAATGATTAAGATACATACCAAACAAACTAGGCAGGTCACAAGTTTTAAGCAAATAGTAAGTTTACATCCGTAAACTTACTCTACATCTACTTTACCTTCATAATCCAAATAGTGTAATGCTCGTAAGGCGTCAATGCAATGATTACCCCAATGTGCATTAAAACCCCACTTTAAATGCCACAAAGCATCTTCTATTGCTGCATTAGTTCCAACATGATTTATTTTAAACAGCTCTACTTTTAAGTCGTGGTATATATCATTCAAATCATCGATCAGAGAGCCCAATATTGGTTTTATATCCTCTTCTGATTGTTTACTTTCTTTAAAATAAGGATCAAATATTTCCCAGTAAAATGCTTTTGTTCCTAAATTAGAAATATTGTGCTTGTTCTCTTTTTTATCTATGCTCAAAGAAGCTTTATCACAAATAAAGTCATTAGAGTATTTAATAGATATTGGACTAAGTTTATGACCTGCAGCATACAGATCAATCAATAATGTGTGGAGGTTTGGAAGAAAAACTTTGTTTTCTATTTCTTTTATCTCTAATAAGTTAATTAGCTTTTTAGCTATATCTAAAAAAGACCTCGTTGACATAGAGTCAACGAGGTCTTTTATATCATCGGATAGATTTTCTCGCATTAAATATTTTTTTGCTAGTCGCTTTCCTCTTCAGTATCAAAATCATCTTCTATTTCGAAACTATCTTCCTCTATTTCTAAGTTTTCTTCTTCTTTTTCAAAAGATAAAGATGCTGAGTTTATGCAATATCTTAACCCAGTTGGTTCTGGGCCATCTTCAAAAACATGTCCAAGATGGGCTTTGCAATTATTGCACTGCACTTCTACCCTACTCATTCCATGAGAAGAATCACTTTCTTCGTGTATTTCATCTTCTGAAACGGGTTCGTAAAAGCTAGGCCAACCAGAGCCAGAATCAAATTTTGCATTAGAAGAAAAAAGTGAGTTCCCACAGCAAATACATTTGTAAACACCTTCTTCTTTGCTGTTATGGTACTTTCCTGTAAATGCAGGTTCTGTCCCTTTTTCTTGCGTTATTTTGTATTGAAGCGGTGTTAATTTCTTTTTCAATTCTCCTTTTGTAGGTATTTCTTGAGCCATAGATGAAATGTTAAAAACCATTACAGGGAGTAGTATAGTAAAAACTCCTCTTAAAGAAAAAAGTTGCTTACATGATTTCATAATAATTAAAAAATTAAAGTGTTATTTACTTTTCATGTAACAACAATTAAGCTGATTTCATTGCGTAATAACTGCTGATTTTATGATGTTTTAACTTTTAGATAAAAAAATTACAACTCAACCAAATAAAGTTCTGATTTACAGTAATTTAAAAATTATAACTGGCTAATTTCTCGCAATTTTAAAACAGTTTTCCAATTTCTTGTAGTAGCTCCCACTTTTAGTTTTTTCTCAAACAAATTGTTCGTCAATTTCGACTGATGATATTTGCCCTCACAAAACAGGAATACATCTTTGTTATCAACTTTAAACTTATCTGGCTCATAGTTGTAGGTGAACACTTTTTCTATGTTTTCATTTGCTGGTTTTTCTTTTAAGAAGGTCAAATGCAATTGGTTTATATCTGCATCTTTACTAAAAAATGGGTTCTTATCTATTGAATCTTGAAGTTCTTTTGAACTCCTTACAATTACAGGGACATCTAATCCAAATTTTTCTACTATAGCTTTTTCAAGAGTACTTTCTAGCTCAGAGTTTGACTCGACAGAATCGAAAATCACATTCCCACTTTGTATATAGGTTTTTATTTGTTTCCAACCCAGTTTTTCACACAAGGCTTTTAAATCCGCCATTAGGATTTTTCTTTTTCCTCCTACATTTATTCCTCTTAGTATTGCAATTTTTCTATTCATTGTGGTCTATTGTCTAGCGATTTATTGCTATTAAAGGTTTGTAACCGAAGGTATGACATAAGCTGTAGAAATTGATCTCATTTTCTTGCGTTTTCCTTCTATAGCACATCTACTTTTACACCTCTATTTTGTTAGGTGTATAAAAGACGATTGATTTTGGCTGCTTTCTTCTATTTGTCTAAATCACAGATTTATTTGATTAAAGGATTTTACGGATTTTCTATAGTACTAGTCTTTTAAAGGTGAGCGATTTACTGCCAAAATTGATAAGCAAACCCACTTCTAATTTGTATGCTTTAAGATAATTAAGTGTCTGAGCGAGATGCACATCTTCCAACTCTTTGATGGCTTTTAATTCTACTAATACTTTACTTTCTACTACAAAATCAGCGCTTCTTGTTCCTATAGGTTCTGGTAAGTTTTTGTAAAAGATATCCTGTTCTATTTCTCGAGCAAATTCTACGTTTTTCTGAGCCATTTCCCAAGCTAAAGCCCTCTGATATATTACTTCCTGAAAACCGTTACCCAAAAATGAATGTACTTCAAAAGAAGCTCCGATGATTTTTTCGGTGATGTCTTTATGTTTTAGCTCTTTCATATCCCTTGTCATAATCACAGATTTTAATGATTACTCTGATTTCATGGATTTTCTAAAATTCTGCGGAATCACTTAATCTGTATCATCTATGTTTTCAGCACTTTTTATCCACTGTATCTCATTTTGCTCTTCGAAGTTTATTTATCAACTCTAAATTTATGCTCATAAATGTCATATTACTACTAAAATTTTGTATGAGATACATTTATAAGAAAAATGGGGTTAGCTTTTTAGCCAACCCCATCCACCTTAATTTGGTGTCGAACGATAGTGCGGTTTTACCTTCACTTTCTTTCCACCTTCTGTGGTTTTCTTGTGAGGTCTAACATACACTTTCTTCTTTCCAGCGTTTGTTTTCGCCATAATGAGAAAATTTTATAATTAAACAATCAAGTCAACACCAAGCCCTGACTTCTTAGGCATCCCTTTAGCTACCTTTAGTCAGTTAATGGTATATATTTAATCACAGATTATTAAGGTGGTGTTTTTCAAAGAACGCTTTTGCTTAAATGACAAATTAGATATTAAGAACCTTCCTAATACCCACTATGAACGCATACAAAACGTATACTTTCCTACGGAAAGCAGACAAATTGACATTGTTATTTCTATCCCTAACCTCATTGTAAATGCAAAACCTGAAAAAGTTACTACCATTGCCTATGCACCCTTGGCTAGGAGGCGCAGGGCAAGATCGAAATGGATTTTGTGTGTTGGCAAGCTTGACCCGCCGGAAGGGCTTTGTGCGGGGTGCCCATTATAATAAAGCTGTTATTTTTGCTATGCGTATTTAATGGTAAGCTCATTTGAATTATTTTATTACAGGTTGTACTGGTTTAGTGGGAAGTAGCATCGCTCGTGAAATTTTAGATGGCGGCATGGGGCATGTTGTTGCTTTAAAGAGGCATTCGAGCTCTTTTGAAAATGTCCAGGATATTCATGAAAAAATTGAGTGGGTGGAAGGGGATATTAACTGTTTAGAGGCTCTGTCGTACGGGATTGATAGGTCGGACTATGTTATTCATGCGGCGGCTATTGTGTCTTTTGCAAAAAGGGATTTGGCGAAGATGCAAAGGGTAAATATTGAAGGAACTCGCAATGTGGTCGAGTTAGCGAGGAAAGCGAATATTAAAAAGCTTTGCCATATTAGTTCTATTGCGGCAATTGGCGAAGGGCATAATTCTGATGAAAGTACGATGTGGGATGATCTGCCTCACCATTCTCCGTATAGTTTGACGAAGACTTTGGCGGAATGGGAGGTTTGGAGAGCTATGGAAGAAGGTTTAAATGCGGTTATTGTTAACCCTTCTGCTGTTATTGGCAAGGGGAACTGGAATAATTCAAGCCTCAAAATGTTTCAGTTTATTAAGGAGAAGAATATCAGCCACTACCCTACTGGCACTTTTAATTTTATTGATAATAGGGATCTCTCTACTCTTTGTATTGAGCTGCTGCATTCCGATATCTATTCTGAGCGGTTTATTATTAACGGTGGAAGTTTGAAGTTTAAGGAGGTTATTGAAAAAGTTTGTTTGCAGTTTGGGAAAAAAGCTCCAAAAAAACCTTTTACAGATGGGTTTTTGCAGACTCTCCTCATTTTGGAGAAGTTAAGGTCTATTTTTCTCAATAAGAAGCCTATGCTGAGCAAGTCTTTGTTGGAAACGCTTCAAAGGGATGTTTTTTATGATAGCTCTAAGGTAAAGCATTTGTTTAATTTTACGTTTAGGTCTTTTGATGAAACACTAGATTGGGCTCTGAACTAGTTTTTATAGTTTTTGCGAATGGCATCGAATGTAGATTTAATTCTTAAAAAGTGGCACGCATCGGATAAGGAAAGTTTTTTTCTTCCTTTACCTAATGACTATATTGCTCTTTCTGAGCATTTTATATGTTTAGAGAATATTTCTTCTGCTAGAAAGGTGTTGTCTGCTGGTCTTAGGTATTATCCTTATAATGAAGATATTTATTTCAAAAAGGCTTCTTTTTTGATCGATGCTAATTTGTTTGAGGATGCTTTTGATTTGTTGGAAAACTGGGAATCCATTAACCCCAATTCTTTAGATAAGATTTTCTGTGAGATCTCTCTCTATAAAAAGCTACAGCACTGGCAAAGAGTCATTGAATTATGTGAATCTTTTCTGAGTGCCTCGCCCAAGTCTGAGGAGGTTTCGCTTGCTTGTGCAGATGCTCACATAGAGCTTAAAAAACCAGAAAAAGCTTGTTTTTATTTGAAGAGAGTATTAGAAAATGACCTTTCAAATAAGGAGGTGGCTGAACAATTAATTCAACTCTCTCTAGAGCAAAATAATGTTGATGATCTCTTGGAGTTCTTTTTTGCTTTGTCTAAAACTAATCCGACTGATGCTTTTGTGCCTTTTTATTGTGGGCTAGCATTTTTAGAAGTTGGCAAGATATTGAGCGCACAGGAGCAGTTCAACCTGGCGATAACTTCTAATCCCAATTTCGAAGAACCTTACATTTTTTTATCGAAATGCTTTGTTAGTGAAGGTAAGCAGGGTGAAGCTTTTAACTGTCTTTATGCTGGGGTTTCTAAGTGTGAGAATAGCACCATGCTTAGAATGGCAATAGGGGAATTATCCTTTCAAGATGGTGCATATTCCAAAGCTATTAGAGAGTTTAGGGTTATTTTAAATGACGATCCCAATTATCATCCTGCCTTGTTTTGGATAGGCAAATGCTTGTTTGAGGAAAAGAAGTTTTTGCAGTCATCTTATTTTTTCAAGAAGGCTTTTGAGTTAGCTGATGTATTGGATTATGAGTTTGCATATGGCAAATCGGAGCACGAATTAGGGAATATTGAAACTGCTCTTTCTACTTTACAAAAGCTGTGTATAAAGTATCCCAAAAAATCTTCTCTTTGGCTTTATTTTTCTGAAATTTTCTATAACGAAGATCAATTAGACGATGCTATAGAAGTAATAGAGGATGGATTATCTAACATCCCTGATAGTTCCAGCCTATTGTATAGAAAGTTTGCCTATCAATTTGCTCAAAAAAAATTAAAAGAAAGTATTAATACTTTGGAGTATGCCTTAGCTTTGAACTATGATAAACACAAGGATGTTTTATTTTTTTTTGAAGGCAATATTGAACTTCAAAAAGCGATTTTAAAATTGATTTTAAAAATAAATAGGGCAACTAATTAGCAATTCAACTGCATCTTATTAAGTATCTCAAAAAGAATTAGTTAGCCTACATAAAACACTATTTTGTAACTATGAATTTTAATCTTACCCAAATACCAAATAGAAGCCCTAAAAAAAGAGATAGCGGAATCACTATGGTAATGGATAAAGGCTTATCCATCAGAGAAGTAGAAGACTTAATCGAAGTTTCCGG
The DNA here is from genome assembly GCA_030425505.1 of Bacteroidia bacterium. Taxonomy (GTDB): domain Bacteria; phylum Bacteroidota; class Bacteroidia; order Cytophagales; family Flammeovirgaceae; genus JAUIAB01. Next base: position 47,893 of record JAUIAB010000014.1, read on the forward strand.
TGATTATTTTGATATTGTAAAGCTTGGATGGGCTACTTCGCATTTGTATTCAAGACTTAAGGAAAAAATTGATTTATACCATAAAGCAAATATTCCTGTTTATTTAGGAGGCACTTTATTCGAAGCTTTTGTTGTTAGAGATCAGTTTAATGATTATTTAGATATTTTGGATAAATATGATTTAACTCTGGCAGAAGTTTCTGATGGGTCTATTGATATGGAACACGGCAAAAAATGTGAATATATCCATCAGCTTTCTAAAAAAGTGACTGTTTTGTCTGAGGTTGGATCTAAAGATGCAGATAAAATTATCCCACCATATAAGTGGATTGAGTTGATGCAGAAAGAAATTGATGCCGGAGCATGGAAAGTTATCGGTGAAGCCAGAGAGGGAGGAAATGTGGGGCTTTTTAGATCTTCGGGTGAAGTGCGATCAGGTCTGGTTGAAGAGATTTTAACTAAAATTCCTTATGAGAAAATAATTTGGGAAGCTCCTCAAAAAGCACAACAAGTTTGGTTTATCAGATTAATAGGAGCAAATGTTAATTTAGGAAATATAGCTCCCAATGAGGTCATCCCTTTAGAAACGATCCGTCTTGGGTTAAGAGGAGATACTTTTCACGACTTTTTGAAGCCTACTACCGTAAGGTAAAGCCACTAGGTATAATAATATCGAAGCAAGACTAGAGGCATTAACCCGAATAGTTCGGAACTTATTCAAGGCAATTCGCTGATTAAAAATAATTAGGGATATTCAGAGGTAGTATAAATATTTGATATTCAGTGCGTAAAGCAGTATCTTAAAGAAAGAAAATACCCCAAAAATCACCAATATTGGCAAAAAACGGGGTATTTCAGTTCTTATACTTCCTAAAAACAAGTTTATAAACCATTTTCAGAATATAATCATGCTCAAAAAAAAGCTCATTAAAGTGTTTTTATTTTATGTTGTCCTATTTTGAGTATTTCTTAATAACTAATCCAGTTACTTCTGAATGTCCCTATGGTCTCTATGAATATCCTTAATTAATTCAAAATAAAGAACCTTCTCTTGAATAATGCAAGAAAAAACTCTCCCTTATGAGAGTAATCAGCATATATAGAAAAAGCGAGTACATCGAAATATACTCGCTTACTATTCTTAAAGAAGAAAAGTAATACCTTCTACTTAATTTGTACGTCTACTCCACTTGGCAGCTCTAACTTCATTAGAGCATCCACTGTTTTGGTAGAGTTAAAGAAAATATCTACCACTCTCTTGTGTGTGGCCAATTGATATTGCTCTCTAGATTTTTTATTTACGTGTGGAGACCTAAGTACTGTAAATATCTCTTTCCTCGTTGGAAGTGGAATTGGTCCACTTACAATAGCTCCAGTAGCTTTTACAGCTTCTACTATTTTATCTGTAGATTTATCTACAAGATTATGATCGTATGATCTTAATTTAATTCTAATTTTTTGACTCATCTATTTACAATCAATATAAATTCTTCAACAAAAATTATGCAGTTACTCCTTTAGCCTTTGCAATTACTTCTTCAGCTATGTTTCTAGGCACTTCGCTGTAATGAGAGAAAGTAAGTGATGCAGAAGCCCTTCCAGAAGTGATAGTTCTAAGAGCCGTTACATATCCAAATAGCTCAGAAAGAGGCACATCTGCTTTTATAACCACAGCACCTGCTTTTACTTCCTGACCTTTAGGAAGCCCTCTTCTTTTATTCAAATCACCAATAACACTACCAGTATATTCATCTGGAGTAGCAACCTCTACTGCCATTATTGGCTCCAGAATAATTGGGTTAGCTTTTTTTGCCGCTTCTTTGAATGCAATTTTTGCACAAAGTTCAAATGAAAGTCCGTCAGAATCAACATCGTGATATGAACCGAAGAAAAGTCTTACTTTAAGAGAGTCTACCTGATAGCCAGCTAATGGACCATTATTCATTGCCTCTTTAAACCCTTTTTCAACAGAAGGAATAAATTCTTTAGGTATTACTCCACCTTTAATTTGATCAATAAATTCAAGACCTGGCTTTTCAGGATCTCCTGGCATAATTTCAACCTGAATATCAGCAAATTTACCTCTACCACCTGTTTGTTTCTTGAATACCTCTCTATGTTCAACTGCAGATTTGATAGCTTCTTTGTAAGCAACCTGAGGAGCACCTTGGTTAATTTCTACATTAAACTCCCTTTTCAATCTATCAATAATAATCTCTAGGTGTAATTCACCCATCCCTCTCAATACTGTTTGACCAGTTTCTTGATCTGTTCTGATAGATAATGTAGGATCTTCTTCCACAAGCTTTGTCAAAGCATTCGTCAACTTATCCAAATCAGCTTGTTTCTTAGGCTCAATTGCGTATCCAATTACTGGCTCTGGGAATGTCATTTCCTCGAGGATAATTGGACTATTTTCTGCTACTAATGTGTCCCCTGTTTTTATATCCTTAAATCCAACTCCAGCACATATATCTCCAGCATCAACCTTCTCTATAGGGTTTTGCTTGTTAGAATGCATCTGAAGCAATCGAGAAATTCTTTCTTTTTTACCAGTTCTCATGTTTTTTACATAAGATCCCGCCTTAAGCTCACCAGAGTACACTCTTATAAAACAAAGCCTACCAACATAAGGGTCTGTAGCTATTTTAAATGCTAATGCTGAAAACGGCTCAGTTACCTCAGGCTTTCTAGTTTCTTCCTCTTCTGTATCAGGATTAAAACCTACAACTGGAGGCAAATCTACCGGTGATGGTAAGTAAGAACATACTGCATCTAAAAGTGCTTGCACTCCTTTATTTTTGAAAGCAGATCCACAAAGCACTGGAGACATTGACATGTCAATTACCGCAGCTCTTACTGCAGCTCTTACTTCCGCTTCTGTGATTGAGTCTGGATCTTCATCAAACTTCATAAAAAGCTCTTCGTCATAAAGAGCAACGTTTTCAATTAGGTTTGTTCTCCATTCGTTCACATCATCTTTAAGGTCTTCTGGTATGTCAATTACCTTGTATGTAAACCCTTTATCTTCTTCATTCCAAACTATTGCCTTGTTTGTTACTAAATCAACTACTCCCTTAAATCCTTCCTCAGCACCTATTGGCACCTGTAAAGGAACAGGGTTAGCACCTAGCTTATCTTTAATTTCTTTTACTGCTTTGAAAAAATCTGCTCCTGCTCTATCCATCTTGTTAACAAAACAAATTCTAGGTACTCTGTATTTATCTGCTTGCCTCCAAACTGTTTCGGACTGTGGCTCAACACCCGAAACCGCACAGAAAAGAGCTACGGCACCATCTAATACCCTAAGTGACCTTTCAACCTCTACTGTAAAGTCAACGTGACCAGGTGTATCGATGATATTTACTCTATATTCTTTAGTATCCGCTGTTTTTTCGCCCTGATTGGTAGGATAGTTCCAATATGTGGTTGTAGCAGCAGAAGTAATTGTGATACCTCTTTCCTGCTCTTGCTCCATCCAGTCCATAGTAGCTGCACCATCATGAACTTCTCCAATTTTATGACTTATACCTGTATAATACAGAACACGTTCTGTGGTGGTTGTTTTTCCAGCATCAATGTGAGCCATGATGCCTATATTTCGCTGATACTTTAAATCTTTTATTGCCACAATTATGAATTTATTCTAATTCTCTGAAAAATATTAAAATCTAAAATGGGAGAATGCTTTATTTGCTTCAGCCATTCTGTGTGTGTCGTCTTTTTTCTTCACTGCAGCCCCTTCTCCTTTCGATGCAGCAAGTACCTCAGATGCCAAACGCTCCTTCATCGTTTTTTCGTTTCTCTTTCTTGCTGCGGTAATCAACCATTTGATACCTAAAGCTTGTTTTCTCTCCGGTCTTACTTCTGTAGGAACCTGGAATGTTGCTCCTCCGACTCTTCTACTTTTAACTTCAACAGCAGGAGTAGCATTAGACAATGCTTTTTTCCAGATATCAAGACCTGTCAATTTATCTTCATCATCTGGTGAGGAATACTTCTCTTCTACTATGTCTAATGCATCGTAGAAAATACTGTAGGCTAAACTCTTCTTACCAGATACCATTAAGTTATTAACAAATTTGGTTACCAAAGTATCTTTAAACTTTGGATCTGGAAGAACGTATCTTTTTTTTGGACTACCTTTTCTCATGAGTTTTTACTAGTTCCGTCTTAATTTTATCTATTTACCTTTACCTTTTCCCTCTTTTGGTTTTTTAGCGCCGTACTTAGATCTACGCTGCTTTCTTCCTTCAACACCCGCAGTATCTAATGCCCCTCTTATTATATGATATCGCACACCTGGCAAGTCTTTAACTCTTCCTCCTCTAATCAAAACTATAGAGTGCTCTTGTAAGTTATGTCCTTCTCCTGGTATGTAAGCGTTGACTTCTTTTCCATTAGTCAATCTAACTCTTGCTACTTTTCTCATAGCCGAATTAGGCTTCTTAGGAGTAGTAGTATATACTCTTGTACATACTCCCCTTCTTTGTGGACAAGAATCTAAAGCCCTTGATTTAGACTTTGACTCCATTTTTTTTCTGCCTTTTTTAATTAATTGTTGTATAGTTGGCATTACACCTAAATTATCTTTATTTTAAAAATTCGAGATGCAAAGGTAGTGATTTACTTTTCTTTTTACAAAGCTGTAAAGAATGTATTTTTATTTAGCAAAATACCCTTCTTTTTAGCTCCCAAACTGCATAAGATATGCTTTTATAAACTCGTCCAAATCACCATCCATTACTTTTTGAACATCTGTTTTTTCCACCCCAGTCCTATTGTCCTTTACTAGTTTATAAGGGTGCATTACATAACTTCTAATTTGTGAGCCGAAATCAATTCTTTTCTTGGTCCCTTCCACTTTCGCCTTTTCTTCATTCCTTTTCTCTATTTCTATTTGATATAGCCTAGATTTCAGCATTTTCATCGCTTTATCTTTATTTTGAAGCTGAGAACGTTCTTGTTGACACTCGACAATAACTCCCGATGGTTCATGGCGCAACCTTACTGCTGTTTCCACCTTATTTACATTTTGCCCTCCAGCTCCTCCAGCTCTAAAAGTTTCCCACTTTATATCAGAAGGGTTTATTTCTATTTCTATTGTATCATCTACAACAGGATAAACAAATACAGAGGCAAAAGATGTATGCCTTCTTCCCCCTGAGTCAAAAGGTGAAATACGCACCAAGCGATGTACTCCTATTTCCGGTTTCAAATAACCATACGCAAATGTTCCCTCTATTTCTAAGGTTACTGATCTTACTCCTGCTACGTCTCCAGGCTGGTAGTTAATTTCACTTACTTTATAGCTTTTCGACTCGCCCCACATTATGTACATCCGCATCAACATCTCTGCCCAGTCCTGGCTCTCTGTTCCACCAGCTCCAGGGTTTATCTCAACTATTGCACTTAAAGAATCTTCTTCACTCCCCAGCATTTTCTTTACTTCCAAAGACTCCAACTCTTTCACCACCGATGCACTCTCTTGGTTCACCTCTGCCTCTTCTACTTCTCCTTCTTCGAAAAATTCGAATAGTGTCTCTAAGTCCAAAAATTTTTGAGATAGACTTTCAAATTCTTTAACCCACCCTTTTTTCGTTTTTATTGATTTCAATATAACCTCTGCTTTCTTGGGATCATCCCAGAAGTCCTGTGCAAATGTTAGTTTTTCTTCTTTTTCTATCTCCTCTTTTTTGGTATCGACGTCAAAGATACCCCCTCAAGGCTGCTACTCTCGCCTTTAAATCCTTCATCTGGGATTGATTCATTTTTTATAATTTATTGTTGGATGTAAAAGTAAATAATTGAACTGTTTCGTAATAGCGTATCACCCCTCTTTTATCTATGGTTTTTCCATATTTCCCAAGCCTCTTCAGCTTGAAGAGTTAGCATTTCCATGCCGTTTTTGGTTTTGCAAGAATGACTTAACCCTTCTTTTAAAAAAAGTGTAAGCTCCGGGTTATAGATTAGATCAAATAAATAATGCTCTTCACTAAGGTATTGATACGGAATCTCAGGTTTTTGCTCCACTTTGGGGTACATTCCTAAAGGCGTGGTATTGATAATTAACTTATACTCAGCTATCCATTTTTCATCTAATTCTTCATAGGTAATTGCCGCCTTCCCTTTTTCACGAGAAACGAACTGAAAAGGAATTTTTTCTTGCTTCAAAACTTCTGCCACAGCCTTTGAAGCCCCGCCTGTACCTAAGATAAGCGCCTTCATCTGTCGCTTTTCTTCAAGAAAAGCATTTAAAGACTTCTGAAAACCAACTACATCGGTGTTGAATCCAATAATTTCTTTGCTTTTTGTAATTGCTATGGTATTTACAGCCTGAATGTTCTTTGCTGACTCATCTAAATGATCTAAATAGGGAATTACCTTCTCTTTATATGGAATGGTTACGTTTAAGCCTACCAGGTTAGGCTCTCTTTCGATAAGCTCTTTTATCTCCTCTATTTTTTCTAATTCGTAAAGATTGTATTCGCTATTTGTAATATTTTCTCTTTTGAATTTTTCCGTAAAGTATTTTTTAGAAAAAGAATGGGTAAGAGATTTCCCTATTAGTCCATATTTATACATTTTACTTAGGCTTTTTCAAACAGAATCGTGAAATTTGTTTACGCGATAATTTATTTTTTCTGTTCGAAGCTATAAAACGTTTTATATTAACATCTATTTTTCTTGCAGTTTGGGAAGTTATTTTTACTCTCCCAGCACACAGTCAAGCTCCTCATTTTTCCCAATTTTTTAGACTTCCTAGTTTTTATAATCCTGCTCTTACTGGAAATGTAGAGCAGCTGCAAGCTTCTTTTGCCTACAGGTGGCAGTGGGCATCTTCTTCTCAAAGTTATATTAATACTTTAGCCAGTTTTGAGCATAATTTGATCTCACATAAAGGGGGTGTCGGAGTTAATTTTTCTAATGACTGGATTTCACAAAATCAATCCAGGTTTAGAGGCAATGTGTTGTATGCAAAAGATCTAAAGAAAGATGCTTTTTTAAGCTGGCGAGCCGGGCTCTCTTTGGGGTATCAGTCCATTCGGTTTGACTATGAGAATATCTTATTTGGAGATCAGATAGAGTTTTCTAGAGGCGTTAGCGCTGAAGTATTGCCTACTGAAAATGTAAATGGCATTATTTCTTCTGTAGGGACGATTGTTTATAACCAATTTTTTTGGTTAGGCTATGCTTTAAGGGATGTTTATATCCCGTTTCAAAGCTCTCTAAGCTATAAAGGCTATCTACAACATTCATTGTACGGCGGTTGGAATATTTTAATTAACAGAAGAAGCAGCTATAAAACAGCTCACCCTAGTCAAAGAAAAGATATTTTTCTTCGCCCTGCTGTAGTTATAGAAAACAATGGGCGATTTTGGTATACCAGCCTTGGTGGTAGCTTCGTGTATTCTTTTCTTTCTTTAGGAGTTTGGATGAAAGAGCTACCCTTTGAAGCTGAAAGTGATTTGACGCCTAATTCGATGGTTTTGTTCTTTGGCTTTAATTACAAAAACTGGAGTATTGGTTACAGTTTTGACAATTCCCTTGCTAAGTCTCCTTCTATTTTTCAAAACTCTCACGAAATTACTTTGTCTTTCTCTCCTAAAGCTACCGTAGCGTTTAAAAAGAAAGGCTCTCGAATGCAATTTATTAACTGCCCAGGATTTCTATATTAAGCTATTCGTCAAATAAAGTCTCTTACTTTTTAAGTTGATGAAACCAATTACAATGAAAAAGGTTAAAGTTAATACCTTTGCTAGACTTGCAAGTAGAGTTAGTAAGCTTTATCAAACAAGCAATTATAAATTTACTAATTTAATATTTTTATTTTTAAAAAAATGAAAATAAATAGATCTAAAATACCTTTAGAAACACTAACTAAAGATGAGATAAAAAGCTATAATAATTTGAGTTCTAAAAAATATGGTGAAAAGTTAGCAACCAAAGTAGCTGAAAAACTATTAGGATTAAACAGTGAAATTGATGGAATTTATCATTCTCATAGAGATTATTGTGGGCTAGGAATATTTTCCTTCAACGGAAAGTTTTTTTTGGTTACTGTTATTGACGGCTCTGGATATATTGATGCACCCATTCTAGAACTTGACTCAAAAGCTGAATTTATCAAATGGTTATCTAATGAGAATGACCAAAGTATGTCATTATATGGAATGGATTTTAATAATCAAACAATTACTAAGTTGAGATTAGATTGGTTTCTAGAAGAAAACTATTCGCCAGATTGGAATAACTATGCCAGGTATACCAGAAAAATTAGATCTAGCTTAACTAAATAGGCTTTTACCTTCATATGCTTATATGTGAGGTTTCTAAAACTCGTCTATAGATAAGAGTTAGTAATCAGCATCTTAATATGCCGAAAATTTAATTACCAAAATCATTAACCACAAGCAAAAGAAGACATTGTGCAACGAATAAGGCTCTATTTAACGCAAAATAAGCAACGATTAATTTTGATTTGCGACGAATAAAGGCTACTTTCGTTGCAAATAACGCATCGAATGGAGGCTTTTATACATCAAAATAACAATTGGCCTGATTTTACATGGAACAGCAATGATTTCATTGATTTGCTAAGTGAGGCAAGAAATTTACAAGGCAGGCTAATCGGGAAAATGGAAACATTAGGTTTCGATTTAAGAAATGAAGCTTTGCTTAATACGTTGACTCTTGACGTATTAAAATCATCAGAAATTGAAGGAGAATTTCTTAACCCTAATCAGGTACGTTCATCCATTGCACGTAGATTAGGAATGGAAATAGCGGGAGCAGTTGAATCTGACAGAAGTGTAGAAGGAGTAGTTGAAATGATGCTTAATGCAACACAAAAATGCTTTGATCCATTAACTGCTGATAGACTTTTTGATTGGCATGCTGCTTTATTTCCAACAGGGAGAAGTGGAATGCACAAGATAACCGTTGCAAACTGGAGAAAAGATACTACAGGACCAATGCAGGTTGTATCAGGACCAATGGGAAAAGAGAAAGTACACTTTCAGGCACCTGATTCTGGTTTGGTAAAAGATGAAATGACACGATTTATAGATTGGTTTAACAACAGTAAAATTGACTTGGTAATTAAAGCTGCAGTTGCGCATTTATGGTTTGTGACTATCCACCCTTTTGATGATGGAAACGGCAGGATAACAAGAGCATTGACAGATATGCTTCTTGCTCAATCCGACAAAAGTAACCAACGTTTTTACAGCATGTCCGCTCAGATTAGATTAGAAAGGAAGCAATATTATGAGATATTGGAAAAAACACAAAAAGGCAATTTAGATATAACAGATTGGATTGTTTGGTTTCTAAACTGTCTGGTTAATGCTTTAAAGTCAACTGATTCTGTTTTGACAAGAGTTTTATTTAAAGCAGAATTCTGGCAAAAACATATTGATGCCATGATGAATGATCGCCAAAGAAAACTGTTGAATAAGTTAATGGATGGATTTGATGGAAAGTTAACATCTTCAAAATGGGCAAAAATTGCAAAGTGTTCCAAAGATTCAGCTATTAGAGATATTAATGACTTGATTGAGAAAGGGATATTGCAAAAAGAAGCAGCAGGAGGAAGAAGTACCAATTACGAACTGATTGGAATACCAGCTAATAACACACGATCATAAAACACTGCTTGGATAGTGCTAAATTTAAAGAATCGTATGATTGAGAAATGAATTTACCTGAAATAAAAAATAGCGAAGTTCTTGTCTTCAAATCTAAAGATAGAAAGACTGAGTTACAGATAGTGTTTGATGCTCGAAAACGATACAGTTTGGGTTACCAATGGGATTAAAGTTTTTTGTAAAATGATACTCCTCTTAAACAAAGTTTTTGATTTCTCTCTTATGGTCTTTTTGTTTTAGGCTTTCTCTTTTGTCGTAAAGCTTTTTCCCTTTAGCTAAAGAAACCTCAACCTTAGCCCAACCCCTTTCACTGATGAATAAGCGAATTGGAATTATGGTCATTCCCACGTCTTTGAGCTTTCCATCTAGCTTTTTTAACTCTTTTTTCTTTAGCAGTAGCTTTCTCTCTGCGATAGGATCATGGCTGTTTGCATCACCCGCTTTGTCAAAAGGAGAAATGTGCATTCCCTTTATAAATAGCTCTCCATTGTTTAAATAGCAATAGGCTTCTTGTAAGCTCGCTTTCCCAAGTCGGATAGATTTAATTTCTGAGCCTTTTAAAACAATTCCACATACATATTTATCGAGTAGATGATACTCAAAAGATGCCTTCTTGTTTTTAATATTGACCTGTTTCTGTATTTTAAGTTTATCGCTAGCCATCAGTGCGTACAATTCATTTTAAAAATGAACATGCAAATATAAATATTTTGTTACGGCAATGTTTGATCTAACTGTCGATATACTTTAAGAAGTTCTATCGCACTACTTGTATTCTTTATCTTTTTAGGGCTTATAAACTCCAAAAGCTTTCTAGCTGAGGAATACAGGAAGTCATCGCTCTCACTATTTAGACTCAAGTATTTTATCATTTTGAAAACTTTAAGCCCATCAAACCAACTGTATATTTTCTGCTGCAGGCTTTCACCAGAGCCACTATTATTTAAAATTTGGATACTATTTTCTTCAAAAAGGATTTGATCTAAGTACGATTTAGTATTGGCTGATAAACCCAATATTTTTTCTTTAATTTCTGAAGGAGAAGAATCGTGCTTTATTTTACTAATAAGGCTAAATATTTCTTGCGCTTCTAAGAAAGCACCCATCCCATACGTTTTAACTTTTGCATTTTGCTTTAGCTGAGTAATAGTTTTTCCTGTACCAAATGGCGTTCTGTCAGACTCTCTACACGACGGAAAGACTAAGGGTCTTTTAATAAAATGGTGGGTAAAGTGAGGCTTAAGTTTGTATAAAAAGTAAAAATCTTCCCCTGCTTTTCTCTTATTCATCCCTCCGGACTTCGCATAAACACTGCTCTTGCTTCCAAAACAAGAGCCTATAGTATACATAGAGTTGGGATACCCAGCAAAGCTCAATGCATTTTTGAAATATCTTAGATAGAGCTCATACTCTATGATCTCCCAGTACTCTTCTTGTTTCTGTTCGTCAATGGCATGCTCGAAGTTTATGGTAATAAAATCTACTTTTTTGGTAAAGACTTTTTCTATTTCTAGAAAGTAGTCAGGTGAGACCTTGCAATCTGCATCAAGAGATAAGATAATCCCATCTTGTTGTAATTGGCAAAACCGATGGAGAGCTTCATCCATACCTATTTTTCGAGCTAGACCAACCCCAGCTATTTTATTGGGCAAGTTATTTTCCAGAACCGAATGAATACTAAATTTTTCTGAACCAAGCTTTGCTGAAAGGTCCTCTAATTGAGAAAAGGTTTTCTGGTTATTTTCCAGAACTTCCTTCTCAGCATTTTCAGGAGCATTAATTACTACTATGACTTCAACGCTTTTCCCATCGGGAATTATGCAGTTCGCTAATGAAGTAATGGTTACATCAATAGCATTTTCATTAAATGCAGGGATTACCACACAACAAAATAGATTGAGAGAAGGAGGAAGTTGAATTTTAGGAGTTTGATAGGCATATCTTTTAAAATACAACTCACACCTTTCACTAAAAGTCATTTTATGAAGGTGTATTTAGTTAAAGATTGTGATCGTACTCTTCTCTTAATACATACGTATCTCCATCAATAATAAATCTTGTTTCTGTTATTAGCTCTTGACCTGTCAAAGAAACTATAGTGTAATTTGTGCTCGCAAAACTGCCAAAGTAGTTTTCTGTAGTTAAAGTATTCGTGACTTGATCGTAAATCCACTGACCTCTTTCTAAAGTTGGCTCATTGTTTCCATCACAAAGCGTTTCTCCTTCTGTTCGTTCATAGGTCTGATCACTACTAAATGACCATAGGTCGTCTCTTTGACATGGAAAAATAGTTAGATAGATATCTTCTGTTACTCCATTAGAAGAAATTTCTTTACCCTTAAGAATCCAGGTGTCTTGTGTTAAAAGGGTAGCATCAAAAGAAAACCCATCGTCATCTTTGTCACAAGCCAAAAATGGCAGGATAAAAGCTGCTAGTATAAAAGTTACTATTTTTTTCATGTGTTTAAAATTTGTGACCAGCCTAGTTTGTTTAGCACACATCTTAATCATTGCTTCGTGTATGCCTCAATTTTAAGCCAGACATGGTCTGTTTCATTTTAGAATACGCTTTAAAAAAGTTTAATAATCAAATATCAGCAATAATTCTTGTATGTAGTTGGCTTTCAGATGTTTGCAAATAGATCTTATATTCTTTTTTAAAAGATATCCGAATATATCATTAATCCTTGTGAAAAACACATGGTGGATTTTACTAACTTTATCCAATATTTATAAAATCAAGGTAGCTAGAGTATTTGATTGATGGATCATTTTTTAGTATCGGCACGAAAATATAGACCCATATCTTTTCCAGATGTTGTTGGACAAGCTCATATTACCACTACACTGGAAAATGCTGTTAAAAGCAATCAGTTAGCTCAAGCCTTACTTTTTTGTGGCCCCAGAGGAGTTGGAAAGACTACTTGTGCGAGGATTTTAGCGAGAATAGTTAATAATGTGGAAGATGATGGAACACATGAGATCCATTCATTGAACATTTATGAATTAGATGCTGCTTCGAATAATTCTGTGGAAGATATACGAAGCTTGGTAGATCAGGTCAGATACCCTCCACAAAAAGGAAAGTTTAAAATCTACATTATTGATGAGGTGCATATGCTTTCCAATGCAGCTTTTAACGCTTTTTTAAAGACGCTAGAAGAGCCTCCACCTTATGTGATTTTTATTCTTGCTACCACAGAGAAGCACAAGATTATTCCGACAATTCTTTCCAGGTGCCAGATTTTTGATTTTGATAGACTTTCTATCACTGAAATCTCTAATCAGCTGGCGAAGGTAGCAGAGAAAGAATCTATTGACGTAGAACCTGATGCCTTACACTTAATCGCAGAAAAAGCAGATGGTGCTATGAGAGATGCTCTCTCTCTTTTTGATATGGTGGTGACTTTTTCTAAAGGAGAAAAGATTACTTATTCTACTACTTCAAAAAATCTTCATGTTTTAGACTATGACTACTTCTTTAAAGTCACAGATGCCTTAATTACAGAAAACTCTTCGGAAAGCTTACTTTTATTTGATGAAATACTCAAAAAAGGTTTTGATGGGCATCATTTTCTTACAGGCTTGTGCGAGCATTTTAGAAACTTGCTGGTTTGTAAAGAAGAGAAAACACTGAAACTGTTAGAAGTAGCGAACAATGTGAAAGAAAAGTATAGTGTCCAAGCTAAAACAGCAAGCTCTTCTTTTCTTCTCACAGCTCTAAACATTGGACAACAGGCTGACTTACAGTATAAAATCAGCAAAAACCAAAGGCTTCATGTAGAACTTACACTACTAAAAATGTGTCACATTGAACAAGCAGTTCAATTGGCAAATACTTTAAAAAAAAAAGTAGCGTAAGTACTGGAACTAAAGAAAAAGCTTCCAAAACAGAAGTTTCTGAAGAAAAATCTCAAAGTAAAAATGGTTTATCTCCCTTATCTAATCAGAAAGTAGAGGAGAAGTTTAGCTTTAAAGGGATAGGATCTTTTACAAAAAGCTTTGATGAGGCAAAGCAAAAACAAATCGAAAAAGCTAAGATACAAGAAGCAAAGACCACTGATACGGAAGAGGAAGTTTTTGGCAAGGTTTCTTTTTCGAAAGAGAGTTTTGAATCCACATGGAACGATGTAATACAAGAGCTGAAAGCATCTGGTAATAAGCTGGTTATCGCTACCATTTTAGGAGATAGCAGTTATATATTGCATGAAGATCAGGGCTTAATAGAGGTAGAATTATCAGACCCAAATGTACATAAGCTGCAGTTTGATCTTTTCAAAGATGAGTTCAAAGGAATGCTTGTCGAGAAGTTAGGGGACAATCAATTTAAGCTAAAGGTTAAGATAGTAGAAAGAAAAGATGATGATAGCCCAATGAATAGACTATATACCGACCAGGATAAGCTGAACTATCTTATTGAAACATACCCAGCAATTGCCAAATTAAAAGATACGTTTAAGCTAGAAGTAGGAAATTTTGGATAAAAGTAAGAGGCAAGTGATCCTCAACCTCTTACTTAATATTCTTTACTCTTTAACCCATTTTTTTACCACACTTTTATTTTTGCTTCCCCAAAAAACTTCAATAAAATAAACCCCTTTTCTAATAGAGGATGCATCTAACTGAATGGTATTACCCTCAGCTTTTATCTTTATATTCAGACTTTTTCCCAACATATCATAAAGTCTTATAGTTGTATTGCTCTTGAAGCCTTCAGAAGTTTCAAGATAAACTATATCTGTTCCTGGATTTGGATAAAGGTTAATATTACCCTCATTAAAAAGATCAGTTTCAGAAACATACTTTTGATTAGGAACTTGAGGAATACCGTATCTTCTCATATAAATTCCATCGGATCGCCTATCGTCACTACCAGTCCAGCTAACTACAAAGTTTCTATCCCCCCATGCTCCAACGCTGGGTGCATATTGATTAAAGTTAGAAGGCAAATGCACTTCAAAAGGCAAACCTGTAGAAATTCTTCCCTTATCAAAAAACCGTGCATATGTTTTATAATGATATGATTTCCAGGCACTCCAAGCAACAATAAAGTTGCCCTCTTGATCAGCAGCTATTTGAGGTTTTAACTGATACTTCTCAGGTTCGGTATTAACCTGAAAAGCAGCTCCAATGCTATTTCCTCCTCGATCATATTTTCTTCCAATTATTAAAGCACCAGTATCTTCTTGCTGAGTCCATACTGTCAGGTATCCTTCATCAGCTAAAATGGTAACACTTGGAAACTGATTGTTTTTTATCTCATTGCTATTAAGTTGAAACTCTGATTGAAGCACTTCTCCTAAAGCATTGTAGATTTTACCATAAATTCCAGTTCTTCCATTATGCTGACCTGCACTTTGCCATACAATCATGAAGTTACCATTAGCCTGAACCGCAATATCAGCATAGGCTTTTCCCCAGCTAAGATTTTCATTGACCAAAAAAGGCTCTGATAATGCTTCTCCCTGCGCATTGTATCTTCTGGCATAAATACCATACTCCCTACTTCCTCCCCATCCATGCCAAGCAACTACAAAGTTGCCCTCTTCATCCATTCCAACACTTGGCAAAACCTGGTCTCTTGCAGTAAAGGTATTGATTGGGATATTCTCTGCTACTTCAATACCATTTTCATCGAATAATGTAGCTTTAAGCTCTATTCCCTCTGACCTAAAATCATTTGGTTTTTCATGCCACACCACTACCTGCATACCAGCACTATTTTGAGCTACCTGGCAGTGAACTGTTTGCAAATCATTGCTAACAATTATTCTTTGTTCCTGAGCTATCTCATTCATATAGTCTCTCTTGTAAATACCTGTGGCATTGATATCTGATGCTCCTTCCCAGGCGATGCTAAAGTTTCCATCTTGTGAAACCCCTATAGAAGAAAAATTTTGAGTACCTGCTGTAATAGTATTTACTAGCTCTGGTTCTTGCAATGCTTCAGCACCAAATATGCTTTCATCTGGGCTTATTTTCCTTCCAAAAATACCAAACCAGTCTCCATCTTGCATTCTTTCAATAGGCTGATCATTTTGACCGCTATCAAACCCACTTTCCCATACGATTACTCCTTCTCCATTAGATCGAAGTGCTATTGAAGGTTTTTGTTGGTGAGCATTCGTATACCGATTTATCTGGAATTCATTTCCTAAGGGTTCTATTAGAGAGTCTTGAGGGTTATACTGAAAATAGCGCGCATACACCCCCTCATCGCTCCCTTCTTGACTATGGCTTTCCCAAGTAACAACAAATGAGTCATTTTCAAAAGCAGCAATTTCTGGAAAATCTTGCGAGTTTACCGTATACTGATTTACTTGTATCTCATCCGTCAGTGCTTCTCCCTGAGCATCAAATATTCTAAGCTTTACAACATGTTGAGACCTATCTTGATAAAGGTAGAGTTGATCTTCAGGAATTTGGTTTTCTTCAATTTCACGATCAGTGGCAACCCTAATATGCCAAGTAACCGCTAAGTTACCATTGCTTAAATAAGTGATAGAAGGGTTTTTGGGCACACCAATAGCTGTTTGGTTTACCTGTATTTCTTCTGTGCTAATTTCGCCAAGAGAATTATACCCCCTCAAAAATATCCCACTAGTATTCGCACTTATATCATTCCACCAAACTACTGCAAAGTTGCCAAGTTCATCTATTGCAATATCTGGGTTTTTTTGTGCTCCTATGCCATCGTTAACAACAATAGGGTTACCGAGATCCTCCTGCCCTCTCATACGTCTGACGTAAATATCTCCTCTATAATCGCCTGCTGCTTCTCCGTGGTTTTGCTCAAATACTCTATTCTCCCATGCGATTACATAATCGCCATTATTATTAATAGAAATGCTTGGGCTTTCTTTTATGTGTTCTTGGATGTTTTGATCTACTCTTAGAATATCTTCAGGGACATATTGTTCATTTTCTAAAGAATACCTCCTTGATTTTATACCAGTAGTAAGAGGGTTATCCCAGGTAATTACAAAACTTCCGTCATCCATCATGGCTATATCGGAGGCTAATTCATTATTAGGATTATCTGGCAGCTCAGGGTCAACTCTTGTTTCATCGCTTGTTGGCTGACCATCCGCATTAAAGCTCCTCCAAAAAATTTCGTGATAGTGATTATTTCTTTCATTTGGACGTATTCTATTTTCCCAGATGATAACAAAGTTTCCATTTTGATCCATTGCTACTTTAGCTCTGCTCTGCCTTTGTTCAGTAGTTTGATTAACGAAGAATTCGTCTTGTATAGCACCAATTGGTTCTGGTATATCTATTATTTGTATCTCAAAAGTTTGATCTATACTTAACCCTTGCACATCTGTACTTCTTACTCTAACAGAATAACTGTTTTGTTCTTCAAAGTCAAAAGAAGTATTCGCCAAAAGTTGGTTTTCTTCAATGATAAAAGAATCATTATGTGTATCTCCTTCTCCTGCTACTAGTTCATAAGTATGGCTATCGCCTTGGTCTTGATCGACAGTAGTAAAGTCTCCAATCAGGATACCAATTTCATTGTTTTCTGTTAACTCTGAATTAGAAAGAGTAATTGATTCGGGTGCTTCATTAATATCTACCACTTGTATCTCAAGAGCTCTTTCTATAGTAGCTCCAATTTGATCTGTAGCTCTAATCCTTACTGAATAGCTATTTTGCTCTTCAAAGTCAAAAGAAATATTAGCTAAAAGTTGGTTTTCTTCTATGGTAAAAAAATCATTATGTGTATCTCCCTCACCCGCTATTAGTTCGTAAGAGTGTGTATCATCGTTATCTACATCAATTGCTCTTAGTGTTCCAACTAGAGTTCTTTCTTCTCCGTTTTCTTCTACTTCGTTATTATCCAGCACGATATCAGAGGGAGCAGCATTATCCACAAATACTTGTGCATATATTTCATTAGCATCTTGCCATACTATGACAAACTTTTCATCTGTTCCCCCAATATCAGAATTGGAGCCACTATTGGACAGAGCTTGGTAGTTACCAAAGGCTATATTACTATTATTAAAAGACTGATAGTAGATACCATTTGAATGAAATACAATGGTATGGTTACCATCGCTATCTACCACTAATCTAGGGTCATTACCTGTTAAGTCGCTAGATGTAACTCTTGTAAGTGCCCCTAAGTTATTACCTACAGAATTGATTCTTTGTATGTAAATTCCATCATCCTCTCCGCTTAAAAAACTCAACCAGCTGACCATAAAGTTACCATTAGGGCTTTCTTCTATATTGGGTTTAATCTCAAAAGAAGCATTTTCTGGTGTAAGTGTTTTTTCTCCATTTGCAGTTCCTATGTTATTATACGTTCTCACATGAACTCCAAGTGCGCCGTCACTTCCCTCTCCAACCCAAGAAATAGCAAAGCTATTATTAGCACTTATAGCAACATCTGGTTGAAACTGATCACCACCAACAGTTACATTGACCTGAAAAATTTCTCCTTCTAGATCCTCAAAACTTTCAAATCTATTGGCATAAACCTCATTTCCATCAAGACTAGCAGGATCATTTCTTTCCCAAGCAACAACAAAACTTCCATTATTACCTATACTAACAGCAGGGTTTTGGTCTGGAGCTAATCCGTCAGCCTGGCTTAAGGTCAATTCTTCCCCAAAAGGAGTAGCATCTGGGTTAAACCTTTGCCCTTTGATATTCCAACTATTTTCTAAACTTTCCCAAACTACTATAAAACTGCCATCTCTTGCTATATCAATATCAGGTTTTTGCTGTGTTCTTTGCTGAAATGTATTGATTAAAAATCGATCTCCTAAAGGAGTATTTTCATTGCTATACTTTTGACCATATATGCCAAAACTATCATCGTCTTCTGCTTCCCACACAACTATATAACTTCCATCTGGTGCCATTGCTACTGATGGAAATTGCTTATTACCTTCATTGTCATCTACAAGTATAGGGTTGTTAAAAAGAGTAGGCTCTGGCTGATCAATAACTTGTATAATAATAGTTTGTTCTATAAACTCACCAAGTTCATTGGTTGCTCTAACTCTAATAGAATGCTCACCCTGGTCTTCATAATTGAAGCGTGTATTGGTTTTAAGTTCATAACTAAAAACTACAATAAAATTATCAATAACATCTCTTACTAATTCAATCTGGAAAAATTCATTACTTTCACTTCCTTCACCTTCTACTAGTTCATATGTAAAGGTGTTTCCTCCAATTTCTTCGCTACTATTAAACGTGCCAACAAATGTTCCAATTTCTCTATTCTCTCTTATTGAGTAATTGTTCAATGAAATTTCATTTGGAGGGTAAATTATGTGCAAGCGGACACATTCTAAGCCTATTCCATCTATTTGCCATATTATTGCTGCCTCGCCCGACTCATTTATATCAATTCTAGGAAATGAGTAACTACCTTCTATTAGTTCATTTTCTGCACTGGAAGCTATAATATATTCCGTATTCTGCATTGCTTCGCCTGATGCATTGTATAACATTCCTCTAATTGAGTGGATGTCTTCATTAAAGTTGCCCTCTTCAAGCGTAGCTTCGCTAGCCCAAAAGATAGCAAAGTTTCCAAATCCATCATGTGCTACATCAGGAGAGGACTGATCATTTTGAGTAGTAATATTAGCTCTAAACTCTGCTCCTACTGGTTGCCCATTTGGGTCAAATCGTTGTGCATAAACTCCAGCCCCTGCACCATCTTCACTTTCCCAAACAATGACAAAGCTGCCGTCAAAAGCCATTGATACTTTTGCCCTATTTTGGTTTCCTGCAATTGTAGTATTTACCTGAAACTCTGCTCCTACTGGTTCGCCTTCACTGTTAAATAACCTTGCATAAATACCTTCTCCATCACCATCCTGATCGTTTGCTTTCCATACAACAACAAAGTTGCCATTAGAAGCACTTGCTATCTGTGGTTCACTTCTTCTATTGGCATCTACAGTAGAATTGACAATAACCCTTCCTCCTAGAGATGACCCGATATCTGTAAAGCTCTTTAAATAAATATCTGTTCCAAAACTTCTACCATAAGCTATTGCAAAAGAGTTATCCTCAAACATACAAGTAGAGCTTCCATAAACAGAGTTATCTACCAGAACATCCCTATCTACAGGCTGCCCTGATAACCTCAATCGTGTAAAATGTACAGTTCTAAAACCACCATCAGTTTCCCTAACTGAATAAGTGGTAACATAATCTCGGCTAGGAGAAACATCTATTTCAGGTAAGCTTAACTGATAATCTGCAGGTCTTGCTAAATGAAAATTAGGCGTTCTTGCTGCATCACGCCATTGAAAGACAGCATTGTCATACAACCGTTTTCTTAATTGGCTTCCTTGTTGCCATATTGCTAGAAAGTTACCTGTAGGAGCAACTGCTACACTAGGTCTCGCTCCTGCAACACGTGAGGGAGATATACTTTCGCTATGAGGAGATAGTGTTTGTGCTATTCCTATACTTGAGCAAAGGAAAATTAAGCAAATAATTAGTGATGATAAGAGTGGTTTTTTCATTTTCTACTAAGTGTTAATAAGAGTTTTATAAAGTTAAATATAGTTTTTTTACTTTATTAATAATGTAATGAGTTTAAGCTGCTTTATCTATAGATCTACTTTGAACTTCGGAAATGAGTTTACTGTCAATTTTTTTTAATAGCTTTGCATCTTTTTATGAATAATAAGTTTTACATAGTATTCATATTCTCTCTTCTAATTGGAGGATCACAGCTACTTTGTAGTTATCCTGTTGATCTTAAGGGCAATGCTAATTATTCTATCTCTTTAGAGAGCTCCAAAGAAAAAAATAAAACAACCTCGAGTGAAGAGGAGCAGAATAGTAAAGATCAAACACAAAATAAACTTCAGTTTGGATCTCTTATTAGCTATAGTTCTAGTAATTTTTCATTAAGTATTTTAGATTATGGGTCTAATGATTTTTTACAAGAGCCTGTAGTTTGGTTCGCTACTTTTACTCAAGATTGCTTCTTTGATTTCACATTTTTCCCTTCCTTACAATATTATTTTTTAGCAGTATTTACACACATAATAGCCCCTAATGCCCCTTAAGGGTGTTTTTTAACCTCTGAGCCATCTTTATCTGATGGTATAATTTTCAAAAAAACTTTTTTTAAAACACAGTATCATTTTAAACAAATCATGAGAAATAAAATAGGAATCATTTTATTAACAGTGATAATCACCTTATTATCACTTTATTATCTCTCTTTTTCTTTTGTTTCAAGAAATGTAGAAAACAAGGCAAAAGAGTATGCAACTGACGAATCAGGAGCATTTGATAGGAAAAAGAAAGAAGCATACTTAGATTCCATATGGAATAAGCCTGTATATAATTTTTTAGGCGCTGAGTTTACTTATAAGGAGGTGAAAGATAATGCTTTAAATTTAGGTCTTGACCTTCAAGGAGGTATGCATGTAGTGCTTGAGATTTCCCCAGCAGATATTATTGTTGCTTTATCTGGTAATAGCACAAATATTAACTTTAAAGCAGCTCTAGAACAGGCTAAAGAAAATTTGACTACCAGTCAAAAAGACTTTACAACACTCTTTTTTGACGCTTTAGAAGAAAAAGATCCTAATGTAAACCTTGCAGAAATTTTTGCTTCTAGCGCTAATAGAGGGATTATAGATTATAGCTCTAGTAATGGAGAAGTAAAAAAGCTTGTGCAAAGAGAGGTAAACGATGCTATTGATAGAGCTTTTGAGATTATCAAAACTAGGATTGACAGGTTTGGGGTGAGTCAGCCTAACGTACAGCTTATTCAGGGAACAAATAGGATTCAAATTGAGCTTCCGGGAGAACCAAACCCTCAAAGAGTTAGAAAACTCTTACAGGGAGTTGCAAAGTTGGAATTTTCAGAAGTTTGGACTGCACAAGAATTCCAACCATTCATCATAAAAGCAAATGATTATTGGGTGAAAAAAGAAAAAGCTCTGGCAAAGTCTGATACTACTCTGATAGACGAAAGTAGCAATGATGAATTAATTGCAAACAAAGATGGGGAAGATGAACAACTTTTTGAATCCTCTAATGGAGACTCGATCTCTACTGACTCAACTGCTGTAGAAGAGACAATAACTAGCTCCCCTTTATTTAGTCTTTTAAAAGCTCCTGGTGCATTGGTTTATTCTGTAGAAGACACTGCTAAGATTAACACTTTCTTAAATGATCCAAAAGTCAAGTCTATTTTCCCAGTGGATTTAACATTTATGTGGGCTTTTAAAGCTGACCAAAATGAAGAAGGAGAAAGCTTCATGCAATTATATGGGATCAGAAGTGGTAAAAGATTTTCTTTAGAAGGAGATGTAGTGGTTGATGCTCGTCAAAGCTTTGACCAGATAGGAAATCCTTCTGTTTCTATGTCTATGAATGTGAAAGGATCTAGGGATTGGAAAAAAATGACTGCCAAAAATGTAGGTAAACAAATAGCTATTGTTCTGGACGGGTATGTATATAGTGCACCAAGAGTAAGTGGAGCAATTGATAATGGTAGTTCATCTATTACTGGGAACTTCACTATGGAAGAAGCACAAGATTTGGCAAACGTACTTAAAGCAGGAAAGTTACCAGCTCCTACCAGAATAGTAGAAGAAGTTTTTGTTGGTCCTTCGTTAGGAGTTCAGGCTCAAAATCAAGGGTTGCTTTCTGTAGTAGCAGGTCTTCTTTTAGTAATCGTATTTATGATTGCCTATTACGCTAAAGGAGGCTTGGTTGCTAACGTAGCACTTCTGGTTAATATCTTTTTCATTTTTGGAATCATGGCTCAAATTAAAGCGGCTTTGACTTTACCAGGTATTGCTGGTATTGTGCTTACCATTGGTATGTCTATTGACGCTAATGTTCTGATTTTTGAAAGAATTAAAGAAGAGCTTAGAAAAGATGACAAGAATTTGCTTAATGCTATTCGTTTAGGATACAATAGAGCTTTTTGGACGATTTTTGACTCTAACTTAACCACATTCCTAACAGGCATATTCCTTTTTTCATTTGGATCAGGACCAGTAAAAGGTTTTGCTGTAACACTGATGGTAGGTATTGCATGCTCTTTCTTCTCTGCGGTTTATGTAACCAGAGTTATTGTTACTTACCTAACTAAGAAAGGAAATGAAAGTAAGCTAAACTTTAGTTCTCCTTTTTCTAAAAGATTGCTTTCGAATTCCAATATTGATTTTTTAAGTAAAAGAAAAATAGCTTATGTTTTTTCTTCTGTTCTTATCGTAATAGGTCTAGCTTTAATGCTTACGCAAGGTCTAAATCTTGGTGTAGATTTTAAAGGTGGTAGATCTTATATAGTAGAATTTGATAAAGAAGTCGTTCCTTCAAAGTTAGAAACAGCTCTAAAGAGTAATTTTAAAGACGCTGGCATGGAGGTGAAAACATTTGGAGATGCGAAAACTCTTAAAATCACTACGAACTATATGGTAGATAATGAGTCTGAAACAGCTGATCAAGAAGTTTTGTCTTCTCTTATTGCCGGTATTCAAACGTATACTGGAGATACGTATGTAACCTCTCCTGATCCTAATAGTGGGGAATTTACTATCCCAAGTACTTCAAAAGTAGGAGCAACTATTGCAGATGATATTGCAAATGCGGCTAGAAGTGCGGGTATTTATTCTTTGATAGCTATATTCCTCTATATTTGGGTACGATTTAGAAGATGGAGATTTGGACTTGGTGCTGTTGTGGCACTTTTCCATGATACGTTGATGGTACTTTCCATATTTGCCATTGCCAGGGTATTAGGTATTTCATTTGAGATCGATCAGGTTTTTGTAGCTGCAGTACTAACTATTATAGGTTATTCTATTAATGATACTGTGGTAGTTTTTGATAGAATAAGAGAATACCTAGGATTAGGTGATTCAAGTGACTTTAAAGGTTTAGTAAACAGATCTATCAATAGTACCCTAAATAGAACAGTGATTACATCTCTTACTACATTATTAGTGGTACTCATCCTGTTTATTTTTGGAGGAGAAGTCTTGAGAGGATTTTCTTTTGCCTTATTGGTGGGAATATTGTTTGGAACCTATTCCTCTATTTTCGTAGCAACACCAATAGTTTATGATACTGCTCCCGCTTCTTTAAAAGGAAAAACAAAAGAAGAAGAGAAATAGAAGAATAGTCTATTTTTAAAAAAGGGAGTTGCTAAACTTTACACATTAGCAGCTCCCTTTCTTTTTATAGGCTTTCTTATAATACCAATTATATTTTTAAATAGCGGTTTCATTTCTTATGTTTAGGAATGGGAAGAAAAATGAGGAGGTCTTTGCAAAACTGGCTGGTTTAATAATTGAGAGTATTTTTGGTTTTTTTCTGCTGGTTTGTATGACTATTTGTTTTGTTGCTTTTCAGGAAACTGCTTTAATTTCCTGATTTTCTCTTCCATTTCAGCTTTTTGTTTATTTGTATTGCATTGGACACAATTATCCCAGGAGCTATCCACCACCACATAGCGCTTCTTGCCAATCCCAAAATACGCAATAGAAAAAAAAGGTATAGGATTTGGTGGTTTCATACCTAACGCTCAGCGTTAGAGAATAATAGATATAAAATTTAACTTATCCTTTAGCAATCAACAGTTACACCATGGGGTGGAATGGTTTTTTAAAGCAAATGCTGGCTAAAATGGGGTTTAGAACCCATTTCGGGTCTTGTTCAGACCTACCCTCACAAAACTCTAATCGTGGATATAAAATATCTGCCATTTTAGAATCTTTTATTACTAGAAACTGTTGAATTTTCAAGTATGGTATTTTAACATCCTAGACTTGTAACAAAAAAGAGCTTAAAAAAGGCTCTCTAAAATGAAATTTAGAGAGCCTTAGTTAATAAGTAGATTGTATATATAGAATACTAGTAGCGCTCTTTTGGAGGCTTAGCTTTATTAACAACAATGTTTCTACCATTGAGTGCTGAGCCATCTAATTTTTCAATAGCTTCAGCTGCCTCTCCATCATCTGTCATATCTACAAACCCGAAACCTTTACCTCTTCCAGTAAATTTGTCTTTGATAATTTTAACAGATTCTACATTTCCAAAATCAGAAAATGCCATTTCAAGATCTGACTCCTGCAGATCGTAATCTAAGTTTCCTACGTAAATGTTCATGAAATAAAATATAAAGATATTAAAAATATATAATTTGAGTGGATCTATAAAATAGTAGAATTACATTAATTGAGGTTAAAAAATTCGGCATATTCAAGAAGCCAATCATTAGTACAAATGTAAAACAATTGATGGATAAAAGCTAAATTTTATTTCCAAGCAGCTGCTATTTCTTCTTTTACAGATTTAAATTGTGCTTGCTTTTTTTCGAGCAGCTTACTTTCTACATCTTTAAGCCATTGCTCTTTACTATACTCTCCTTTGGGGTGGGCAGAACGATAAGTAGTATAACTTAATCCTAATGCTTCAAACTCGTCTTTATATGCTTCTTCAATTATCACAAAGTTTGCAGCAGTATTTTGCCTGAGATCTGCTATATGTTCTGGCAACTGAGTAAATGTTTGAGAGAGCTGAGTAAAATAACTTTCTTGCTTTTGTATTAATTCCATTTTCTGCTCTTCTTCCATTAACTTTTGCTGTTCTTCAACATTCCACTCTTCCGATAATCTAACCTTTCCAAAAGTTTCATAATTGCCTTTCAGCAACTCTTTCCATTGATTTATCTGCTCTTTTTCTTGTAATGTCAAACTAACCCAAGGTTTACCAACATACGCACTCCACACTGCTTGATTTGACGCATTTTTTTGCAATGTCGACCAAAGTTTAGGCTTTCCTAATGGATCTTTGCTATCCTGTGAAAAAGAAAAAATAGAAACTAAGAGAAACAAAAAAAGCAATGCGTTTGGAAGTATTTTTCTCATATGTTTATTATAATAATTATAAGTTGTCAAAAACTATTCCACTTTTATTAAATAGTTCAACCGATTAGTTTTTTCACGAGAAAAATACCTTGCAGGTTTATTTCGTTAAGTTTTTTTAAGCATAAAACTAAGGTCTAAACCTATTTAATTTACTTTAAATTCTATCTAGAGTCTGCTCCTCTTACAACTGTTAACCTTCTAAATACTTATGTGTTTTAGCAAAAAATAACAGGTTAAGCATTTTTTGCTTTTTAGGTAAATGCTAAATACTAATACCCTCATGCTTGTAAGATTTTAAAAGAAAAGACTGAAGTTTTCTTTGTTTGGAGCATGGATTTATTTTTCAAACAAACAGTCCGTAAAATAATGCTTACAGTCATTAAATCTATTAATGATCCTAAACCCTGCCTTTTTTGCTAATTCTTCAATTTCTGAGTCGCTAAATTTCTTAGAAATTTCTGTATGTATTGGCTCTCCTTGATAAAACTCAAATTCTTTTCCAAGTTGTTCTGACCAAACTTTTTGCTTTCTTAAACTTACAAGATAGCTCTTAGCTAAACCTGTTTGAGGATCGTATGTTGGGTAGTGTTCAAACTGTGTTATTTCAAAGTTTGTGCCTAAGGTTTCATTTATTCTTTTTAGAAGATTTAAGTTGAATGATTTTGTAATACCTTCAGAGTCGTTATAGGCTTGTAATATGGTAAAAGGGCTTTTTTTCAGATCAAAGCCTATGAGAATTTTATCATTTTTTACACAAGCATCATTTAATTTCTGTAAAAAGCTCAATGCTTTCTGGTCGCTAAAGTTTCCTATGTTAGCTCCAAGAAAAAGAATGATTTTTTTCCTATTAGAGAACTGACTTATTTTTTGAAGTGCCTCAAAGTATTCTCCCTGAATTGTTTCATACTCTAAATCTGGGTAGGATTGACTTAGATCTGATGACAGTTGGTCTAAGACATTCTTCGATATATCAATTGGAAGATACTGAAAGTCTAAGTTTTCTTTTTGAAAGTGCTGAAGAAGCACTTTCGTCTTAAAGCCGTCCCCTGCTCCGAGCTCTATTAAATCAAACCCCTCGCCGCTTTGGTCAAAGCTCTTTAGTATGTTATCTGCTTGCTGACTAAATATTTCGTACTCACAATTTGTAAGATAGTATTCGGGCATTCTCATGATCTTTTGAAAGATCTCATCCCCTTTGCTATCGTAAAAGTATTTGCTATCAATATATTTTTCTCTAACAGAGAGTCCTTTTATTATATCTTTAGCGAACATACTATTTTTTACAGGAGTTTCTTTTTTATTTAACAAGTCTAATTCCATTGTATTGCCATCTTAAATATGGGTGGAAAAAATTTCTATAGGTAACCCTATTATGTTCTGGTGCTGTTGCAATAGATGCCCCACGAAGTACTATTTGGTTTATCATAAACTTTCCATTGTACTCCCCTATTGCATTTTCCCATTTCTTAAAGTTGGGGTATGGGTGGTATGCGCTATATGTCCATTCCCACCTTTTCCCCCATTGGAACTTCGGAGCTGCTACTTCCCATTCGTATTCGGTTGGAAGCCTCTCTCCTCTCCACTGCGCAAATGCCTGTGCCTCATAGAAGCTTACATGGGTTAGTGTTCTTTCTTTATCTAGCTTTTGCAGACCGTTTAATGTAAAATGATACCATTCGCCATTAATATTTTTCCAGTACTCCGGGTGTGATATGTTGTTGTTCTTAACCCACTCCCACCCTTCTGAGAGCCAATAGGAAAAGTTTTTATAACCTCCATCCTTTATAAACTCCAAGTATTCTCCATTTGTGATTAGCTCATTGCAAATCTGGTAGGAGTTTAGGTATACTTTGTGTCTACCCGTTTCGTTATCAAAGCAAAACTCTTCTCCTGTATTCCCTACTTCATATATTCCCTCTTCTATTTTAATATACTCCTTAGCATTGTCTTTATCTAGATTTTGACTTTTCTCACCTTCTTCTAAGAAGTTTTTATCATAGATAGGGTACAGAGGGTTTTTACTAAGTATGTATTTAATATCTGTAAGAAGTAGCTCCTGGTGTTGCTGCTCATGCTGTAAGCCAAGCTCTATAGTTTTATATACTTCTGTGTCTAATTCTCTTTCAGAAACTGCTTCTAGCAAGTGTTTATCTACATAAGCTCGATAATCGTATATTTCTTTAACACAGGGTCTCGTTAGGTTTCCCCTCTCAACTCTACTTACTCTCTCCCCTTGCGACTCATAGTAGCTATTGAAGATGAAGTCGTATTTTTCATTGAATACTTTATAGTCTTTATCTAGGTTCTTTAGTACAAAGTTTTCAAAAAACCATGTTGTATGCCCTAAATGCCATTTTGGAGGACTTACATCTATAATTGGTTGAGCAACATAGTCTTCATTCTCTAGTGGCTGACAAAGTTTCTCGGTTCTTTCTCTTGTTTTTTGGTATTTTTCGAGAGTATTTCTCAAAGTTCTCGTGACTTTTGGCTTTTGAAACGGAAAAGATAGAAAATTTAATGTTTAACGTGGTCTAATTGTTCATTTTTTTTACCAATTATTAAGAGAGAATTCAATAATGGTATTGAAATTGCGTTTGAGTAGATATAGTTTTAATATCAATTTTAACCTATCTTAAAGTTATTCTTCTGGATTAAGTACTACTCGTTTTTTAACTTTACAAAAAAAAGATAATGGCAACTACGATTTCACAAGAAGTGTATAGTTCTAAAAGTAAGAGAAATCAAAAGTTATTTAATAACCCTTTATTAGAGCGTCTTACAAGAACACATATTTCTGTCCCTGTTAGCATTTTTATTATTGTTGCTGCTGGTTTAGTTTATTACGGTGTCTCTGAAGGTTTTATTTCAGCATTGCATGTTTCTATTGCTTTTTTTGTTGGTCTTCTTGCTTTTACCTGGGTAGAGTATGCTACTCACAGGTATATTTTTCACATGGTCACCAGTACTAAGTTTAGAGAAAGCATTCAGTATAAGTTTCATGGTGTTCACCATGACTACCCTAAGGATAAATTTCGCCTTGCTATGCCCCCCGTTGTCAGTGTTTTGATTGTCATTGCATTATTTTTCCTTTTCCGTTTAGTTATGGGTAGCTGGGTGTTTGGCTTCCTTCCTGGTTTTATAACAGGCTACGCTCTCTATCTATTTGTTCATTATTCTGTACATGCCTTTAGGGTTCCAAAAAATTTTTTGAGAATTCTATGGATTCATCATGGAATTCACCACCACAAGGAACATGACAGAGCTTTTGGCGTTTCTTCTCCTCTTTGGGATTTTATTTATAGAACTATGCCAAGGAAGAGTTAATATCCATTTGAAGCTTACTTTTTAGGTTTATAGTAGCCTATTTATATTTTAATTACTTTCACTTTTATAAAACAGACCATGTCTGATTAAAATTAAGGCTCACATAAAGCAATGATTAAGATGTGTGTCAAACAAACTAGGCAGGTCACAAATTTTAAACACATGAAAAAAGTTATTGGCATTATTTTAATCTTGATTTCTATCTACACAGGTTATGTTGGGTTTGAGAAGTTCAGCAGTAGTGGAGAGTCTGTCAAAATTTTGGGGCTAGAGTTATCGGCTAAAGATAGTGACGGAAGATCCCAAGCATATATAATTCTAGGCTTAAGCATTGTATCTTTTCTGGGAGGTATTTACCTGGTAGCTAAAAAGTAGCTTTTCAAAGTTATAGGTGTCATTTGTGCTAACAGTTCAAGTTTGAAGACGACTCAGATAAGCATTAAAAGCCTACTACTACCAATATCCTAAGGGCTTGATTAGTTTTTTTAAGATCCTGGATCGGAGTCCAGGATGACATGCTTTTTGCTAAAGCATGTTTTTGAGGAATGGAAATATATGCTAATCTGAACTCAGATTGGTTCGATTGTATGTTTATTTATGGAATTAACTCTGTAGTTTAATGAAATAATGACGTCTAGATTGTAGTGTACTACTTGTGCTTCTCTTTTACCTTCCGTTTGAATTATTCAAGATTTCTGCCAAGCTCGCGTTAATTGTAGATACTTTTAATATGTTCACTGTCCATCTTTAGATTTGTAGACAACAACTTCGCTATTTATTTTAGGAATATTCATGTCTCAATTATATAATTCTTTAAACCTAAAGATAACGACCTCGGGGGATGGGAAGTACGAGAATCCGACCTGTCAAAATGCTATGCTATTTAACAAGCTTAAAATTAAGAGCCTTGCCTGCCATTAGCTTATACAAAATGTTTTGTGCTGTTATTTTATACACAGTTAAATATAATCAACTCTAACGATATCTTTTTTGAGCTATCATCTGGATGTTTAAATTTATATCTAAAAGAGCTATCACTTGTCGGTCCGATATAATCATCAAACAAAGGATGTTCAGTTAATTTTTTTGAAGTTTTTGTCAATAATTCGCTAAAATTCTTCATGTCTTTATTGAAAATAATCAACGCAACTTTCTCGTCTCGCCATGTAATATACCTATCCAACAATTGGTCAACTGCCTTTAATAACTCAGATTCTCCTTTCCACAATTTACATTCTGCGATAAATACATTTAGACCATTCTCATCTTGTATTAAAATGTCTGTTTTTCCAATTTTATTAAAAGTCTCTCCGGTTGCAGAATGCTTTTTAGAAATTGAATTTAAGTGAGGCAGGAAAAACTCTCTAAAGCCTTCTTCATCAAACTTGTCATAAAGACTTTTAAACTTTTCAAGATTTTTCCCATAGTTCCGAATATGAGTTAATATATCTTCATATCCTTTTTCGCTTAGCGAACTAATCTTATCCTCAAAAACTGGGTCAAGAGTTCCTCCTGTTAAAAAGGAATCAACAGCAATTTCAATTTCTGTAATCATTTCATCTACAGTATATGTCTTTGCAGGGTATACAGTAATATCCTTTTCTGAATTTTCAGTAACATTTGCTTTTGTAACAGATTGAAGCGAACTTATTAAACTTGCTGTTTCTTCAATTTTACTTTTGTCTCTAAGAAATACCTTTAGATAAGGGTTCTCAAAAGCTTCTCGTTTTTCAGTTGTAAAAAGTTTTGGCATGGAGTTATAGTTTTTTATTAATGGCTGAAGTTCAGATAAAAATGACTTCTCGTTTTTCAGCCACTTTTTTATAATTTTCACATACTTAACTTCATTATCAGAATAATCAACAAGAAGTTGTTTTTGCCTAACTTTATGCTGTTCATTAAGTATATCTATTTGATATTTTTCTTTATCAGAAATTAGCCTATTCGCTAACAACTTTGGAGTATCAATTGCACCTAATAAATTCTTTGTGGAGTTAATTAAAATCTCAATAAGTTCACTCTGTGTCCTAATTTTTGCTTTCGTCAAACCTGTAAATCTATTATGATTAGGTTCGTAAAGGAGCAGGTTGAAAGGCATTTTCCCTTTTAGTTGTTCTTTAAGTTTTTTGAAGAATGGAAGGTCAGGGAATGTTTTTAGCCATTTTTGAAATGTCGTACGTAGGATATTTAAATCAGTATTGACTTTCTTTCCTGGATTGGTAAGTTTTTCAATAAACTCTAATAGTTTTTCGCGCTTATTTTCTGGTAGTTCAAAATCTGTAGGTTCAGTATTCTTCAACCAATGTTCAAGATTCGCTAAATATCTATCACCTCCAATATTTGGAACTCCAAAACTTTCAATTGAATATTCGATATAGTCGGTAATGTTTTTATACCATAAATCACTATCTATATTTCTTGCAATAAAATTCTCGGTATAAGATAATTCATTAACTACTTTAGATGGCAAAAACTTATAGTTATCCTTATTAAACCAATATTTTGTTTTTAGTTTCTTATGACTTTCACAACAATCAGGAAATCTACTCAGCCATTCTTCTATATGTTCAACTATACTTTTATGATAGCCACAACAGTTTGGAAAATTCTCAGGTGGTTCATATTCATCGTCAAATGGCTTTGTCTCATAGCCTAAACTCCAAATATGCTCTCCATCAATCTTAACAAATGGTTTTGTTTTTAAGTCTTTAGCGAACTTAACACTATCAATTATATGAATATTGTATTTACAATGCATCTCGATTCGTTATAATAGCACACAACCACTGGATATAAGAAGCTCTCTTTACATCCACCTTAAATACGCATAAAACTAGCACTTTTTTTGACGAAAAAAGACAAATTCACACTATTAGATCTATTCCTGATTTTATGTAGATATTGGAAGTTGGAAGGGGTATGTAGAAGTTGTTATTGTATGCGTTAAGAGTACCTGAGTTCGGTTTTAAAAATTGCTCAAATATGTTTTTAAAGCCTTTTTTTGGGAATATTTTATATAAAAGCAACATAACGGACTTGATTCAGATCCTGGATCGGAGTCCAGGATGACATGTTTTGAATAAACATGTTTTGAGAGATGGAAACGCATGCTATTCTGAACTCAGATAAGAGTGTGTTGGAGAGATATAGGTGGTAGCGGGGAGGTTTGCACCCTTGGCTAGGAGGCGCAGGGCAAGATCGAAGTGGATTTTGTAGCGTTGGCAAGCTTGACCCGCCGGAAGGGCTTTGTGTGGGGTGCCCTAATGAGAAAATGTGCTAATACGATAATGAGGTTAATTTGTCCGCTTCCCTATCTTATTGGCAGTAAGCATCTGGTTATCAGAAACAAGTATATTCTTTTGTGATTGTGAAGTTAATTAGTAGACTCTATCTATTAGTTTTGTGCTTATCTAAACAAGAACATTAAAAAAAGGTATACGTAGATATGACAAGTTATATTGAAAGCAATAAGGATAGGTTTGTAAGTGAACTTTTGGAGTTTTTGAAAATCCCTTCTGTAAGTACGGAGTCTTCGAGCAAAGAGGCTATGTATCAGGCTGCTAATTTTGTAAAGGAGAGGCTTTTGCAAGCTGGGGCGGATATGGCAGAGATTAAGGAGACGAAAGGGTGGCCCATGGTTTATGGAGAGAAGATGGTGGATGCCAGTTTGCCGACTGTTCTGGTGTATGGTCATTATGATGTGCAGCCTGTTGACCCATTGAATTTGTGGAAAACACCGCCGTTTGAGCCAGATATACGAGATGGTTATATTTATGCGAGAGGGGCTTCGGATGATAAGGGGCAAATGTATGTTCATGTGAAGGCGCTGGAGGTTTTGAATAATTCTGGTGATGTGCCTTGTAATATTAAGTTTTTGTTTGAGGGTGAGGAAGAGATTGGCTCTGATAATCTGGAACCTTTTGTGGAAGAGAATAAGGATATGCTTGCTGCGGATGTTGTTTTGATCTCTGATACAAGTATTATCGATAATGATACTCCTTCTATTACTACTGGGCTGAGAGGTTTGTGCTATCTGGAGGTGGAGCTTACGGGACCTGATAGGGATTTACATTCGGGATTGTATGGTGGTGCTGTTGTGAATCCTATTAATGCTCTTGTTGCTGTTTTGACGAAGCTGAAGGATGAGAATCATAGGATTACTATTCCTGGGTTTTATGATAGTGTGGCGGAGGTATCGGAGGAGGAAAGAAAGGAGATGGCTAAGATCCCTTTTGACGGCCAGGCATTTATTGAGGAGGTGGGTGTCACTGTTCAGTCGGGAGAGAAAGGTTTCTCTGTATTGGAAAGGGTTGGTATTCGCCCTTCTCTAGATATTAATGGTATCTGGGGTGGTTATACTGGGGAAGGCGCAAAAACGGTGATTCCGTCTAAGGCGTATGCAAAGGTTTCTATGCGTTTGGTGCCTAATCAAAGTTCGGATGAGATTACGCAGTTGGTTTCTAAGCATATTGAGTCTTTGGCACCTGAAGGCACTACGATAAAGGTTACTGCGCACCACGGTGCAGAACCTGCGGTTACTCCTATTGACTCTGTTGCTTACCAGGCGGCAAGTAAGGCTTTTATGGATACGTTTGGTAAAAACCCTGTGCCTGTAAGAGGTGGTGGAAGTATCCCTATTGTGCCTATGTTTAAGAAGGTTTTGGGTATTGATACTATTATGATGGGCTTTGGTCTTGACTCTGATGCTATCCACTCTCCTAATGAGCGGTTTGGTTTGTTTAATTATATCAAAGGGATTGAAACTGTGCCTCTTTTTTATAAGTATCTGGCAGAGGAGTCTAAGAAGTAGTCTTTTTTTATGAAGCGCTTTCTTTCTTGCCTTTCGGTCTTGGTTGTTTTGCTTTTTTCCTTTGCCTGTAAGGAAAATAATGATGGCGTTCCGATTCCTCCTGATCTGACTTCTGGAGATGAAAGTATGCCGACTCCATTTGAGTTCGATGCTTCTGCAAAGGAGTATATGAGAAATAATTTTGGGGAGTTGCCTTCTCTCTCTGATAATGCTTTGACAGAGGAAGGGATTACTCTTGGTAGGTTTTTGTTTTATGAGCCTATGCTTTCCAGAGATAGTAGTATTTCGTGTAGTTCTTGTCATGTTTTGAGTAAGGGTTTTACGGATGGTAATGCTATTAGTATCGGGATAGGTGGTGCTTTGGGGATTCGAAATTCTATGGCTCTTGTTAATTTGGCATGGCAAAATCATTTTTTCTGGAATGGGTCAAGTCATGGCTTGGAGGATATGGCTTTGAAGCCTGTTGAAAAGCCTACTGAAATGGATCTTTCTATAGATCAAATGATAGAAAGGCTTCGTTCTTCTCCTTTTTATGAAGAAAAATTTGAAGCAGCTTTTCCTGAGGAAAGCATCAGCGAAACTACCGCTTCTAAGGCTATTTCACAGTTTATGCGATCTATTGTTTCTATCAACTCGAAATATGACCGTTACCTGAGAGGTGAGTATGACCCAACGGATCTTGAGCTTTTAGGTATTGATCTATTTTTTACTCACCCAGAACCAAGCCAGGGAGTTAGAGGAGGCAATTGTGGGGATTGTCATTTGGGTGCTCTTACTAGTGGCTCTAGAAGTGGATATGAAGGATTTCATAATGTTGGCTTGGATGGTGATGGTAATCTGGATCCTGGGCTGTTTGAGGTTACGGGTAATCAAAGGGATTATGGTAAGTTTAAGGCTCCTTCTTTGCGAAATATTGCTCTAACTGCCCCGTATATGCATGACGGGCGCTTTAGCACTTTGGAAGAGGTTATTGAGCATTATGATGTTGATGTGAAGTCTAGTTCTACTTTATCTCCACTTATGCTGGGAGCTACTAATATTGCTGGCGCAAATGGTAATGAAACTAAGCTTGGGCTTACAGAAAGAGAAAAGGAGGCTATTTTGGCTTTTCTACACATGCTGACGGACGAAGATTTTATTAGCAATGACGATTACTCGAATCCATTTTAGGGTTGGGTTGTTATGGCTTTGTACTTTAACGGTTATTTTTAATGGGGTTGTTTAAAGGATATCTTTTTGATTGTACGTATTCTTTTTTGAAGCTTTTTTTATTTGCTTTTATTAGTTTATTTTTTGCTTCTTGTGATAAGGATGATGATAGTGTAGAGGAGGTAAAGAGTGTTGTTTTTAGGTTTGATCATGTTTTTGCTGATCGTGATTTTCTTTTAGATTCTATCTATTCCATTCCTTCGGAGTACGAGGTTTCTATTGAAAAGTTTAAGTATTATCTGAGTAATTTTAAGATTGGCTTTAATGGAGGAAAAGAGTTTTTGATTCCAGAAAGTTATTATTTGGTTAAGCTACAAAGAGGTAGCTCTATGTACGAGGTTAGAGTTGACAGCATTCCTGATAAGGAGATTAAACGATTAACTTTTTCTATCGGGGTGGATGAAGAAAAGAATCATACGATAGACCATTCGGGAGATTTGGATCCGGTCAATGACATGGTCTGGACATGGAACACGGGCTACAAGTTTCTCTTAATGGAGGGCAGGTTGTTTTTAGATGGTGTGGAAAAAGCTTTGGTATACCATATTGGTGAGGATAAGAATTTCAAAACGCTATCTTTTGATATTTTGGAGCAGAATTCTGACAACAGTGATTTTGATGTGATTGAATTCGAAGTGGATCTAAATAAAATTTTTGATGGAAAACATGTTCTGGATTTGGGAAATAATAGTTCTGTAATCTCTGGAGATGAAGCTGGAAAAATTTCAGAAAATTATAAAGATATGTTTAGTGTTAATCATTTGGACACTATGAGGTGAGTTTGAGATATACATTTACAAATATCTTATTATACTAGTTTTAAGATAAAAGCATTTTTGTATCCATTTCTTTTTAGAGATAAAAAGAAACGAACCAAAGAAAAATCTTAAAAATTTGAATGCTCTCCTGATTTTCATAGTAGCATTTTCACTTCTAAAACACCAAATTTTTGACGCTCTTTATATCCAAAAGTTGCAGGAGTTTAGTTCTTTTTAATGATTGGGTAGCAAATCCAATATTTGGAATTAATCATGGCTATCTCTATTTATAAATAATGTCTTTTTATGAGTTCTGATAGTGAGTTTCTATATAAATAAAGTAAGTAAACACTGGTCTTGTTCTTTAGCTGTTCTTTTACTTTTTACTCTTGTTTTTTGCTCAAAAGAGCATAATGATAAAAAGAAGTATAGTGATGCTGATAACTTCTCATCTATTCCTTATCCAAAAGCTAATCCTCAAAGTAAGGAGGGAGTCTTATTGGGGCAAATGCTTTTTTTTGATAAGCGCCTTTCTACTAATGGTAATGTCTCCTGCGCTTCGTGCCATCAGCCTGAGCTAGCTTTTACAGATGGTCTGCAGTTTCCACAAGGTTTAAAAGAAAATGCTTCTTTTAGAAATACCCCTCCTATTTTCAATTTAGCTTGGCATAGAGAGTTTTTTTGGGATGGAGGAGCACGTAATTTGGAGTCGCTGATGTTTGCGCCGATTACCCACCCTAATGAAATGGGTATGCCATTGAAGCAGGCTATAGCATTAATACAGAATGATAAGAAGTATCCCAATTCATTTTTGCAAGCGTTTGGTACTGACTCCGTTTATTCTGCACTTATTGCAAGAGCATTGGCTCAGTATGTTAGGAGTATTGTTTCTTTTAATTCAAAGTACGACCGCCATTTAAGAAATGAGGTGGAATTAGATTCGTTGGAAATGGATGGTTTAGCTATTTTTCAGCAAAAGTGTTCGTCTTGTCACAGTGGTTTATTATTTACTGATTTGGACTATCATAATATTGGTTTGGATAGCATTTTTGATGATAGGGGAGAGTTAGATGTATTGCTGGGGAGGTTTAGGATTACTAATGATTCTATTGATATTGGTAAGTATAAAACTCCCTCTTTAAGAAATTTGAATTTTACATTTCCTTATATGCATGATGGTAGGTTTGAAACTCTAGATCGGGTGCTGGATCATTATTCATTTGGTATCAAAGAAAGTCGATTTCTTGATAAGGAACTCCAAAAGGATAGAGTATTCTTAGGTGGACAAGATAGGACTAAGTTAATAGCTTTCTTGAGTACTCTAAATGATTCTTCCCTGATTGCAGAATAAGCTTCATTACAGGAAAAAGCTTCCCAAAATGGGAATTTCATGCTGCTTTTAGATTTTTTTCCAGATGAGCTATCTCAGAAAAGACGTAATTAATTCAGCTTCCACTGTGTTATTCTTCTTTTTTCATCGCCTTTTGCTCAAAAGATTTGATAAAAATTCTTGCTTTTATGTAAGGTCTATTCAGCTTTGAAAGTGTACCTACTATAAAAAGCTTATTTATAAGAGTTTTCTTTTCACACCTTCTTTTTCTAAAATCATTGTCAGTTGTATTATAACAGGACTATAGCTTTTAAAAGACTGCATTATTCTAGCTTTAATTAACGCTTGTAAGCTTTTTTCTTATTAAAGAATATTTTTAAACTATCGTGCCAAGGTGTTTGATTCTTTATGAATCAGATAACTATTAGAAACTATGTTCGATACAATTTCACTAAAAATAAGAGTTCAGATAATCCGAGTAATACTATTGATCAATTTGGTATTGATTTCATACCTATGCTTTGGTCAATATCCTTATGACTTTAAGTTTGGGTCTAGCGGATCTGGAAATGGTCAGTTTAGTAGCCCTTCTGGTATTGCATTTGACGCTGAGGGTAATATCTATGTTACAGATAGATCGAATGATAGAGTTCAAATATTTGACTCAAACGGTAATTATCTCGACCAGTTTGGTACTAGTGGGTCTGGAAATGGTCAACTTGATAATCCATATGATATTGTCATTTCTTCTGAACAAAAAATATATGTAAGTGAAGCTACAAACCGAAGAGTTCAAATTTTTGACTTAGACGGAAACTATTTAGATCAATTTGGAGAAAGTGGAACTGGTGATGGGCAATTGATATTTCCTATGGGCTTGGGTATAGATGCAAGCAATAATATCTATGTTGTAGATAGAGGAAATGATAGGATTCAGAAGTTTGATAAAGATGGGAACTTTCTTTTCAAGTTAGGAACTCAAGGATTTGGAGATAATGAGTTTTATAACCCTAATGATATTGCTGTTGATAGTGAAGGTAATTTTTATGTATCTGATGATGTAAACGATAAGATAAGAAAGTTTG
Organism: Bacteroidia bacterium; assembly: GCA_030425505.1. GTDB lineage: Bacteria > Bacteroidota > Bacteroidia > Cytophagales > Flammeovirgaceae > JAUIAB01. The sequence continues at coordinate 85,937 of JAUIAB010000014.1, forward strand.
ATAGTAGTGGAACTTTTGTTACTTCATGGGGAAGTCTTGGAAGTGGAAACAGCCAGTTTTCTAACCCTAGAGGTATTACCGTAGATGGAGCAGATCTAGTTTATATTGCTGATTATAATAATGATAGAGTTTCGGTTTTTGATGCCGATGGTGTTTACCAAAATCAAATTGGGACTTTTGGTTCATCAGATGGAAGTTTTGACTCTCCTTTTTTTCTTGCAGTAAATACTTCAGGACAGTTAATAGTTTCTGACGGTGGAAATAATAGAGTTCAGGGTTTTACAGGAGCAACTCCTGTTGAAAATATATTCCTTCCTGTAAACTTAATTTTTTTTAATGCGAAAGCTTCTAATCAAGAAATATCTCTTTCTTGGAGCACTGCTCAAGAAGTTAACAATAAAGGTTTTGAAGTTCAAAGAAGCGATGATAGTAATAGTTGGGAAACAGTCTCTTTTATTAATGGGCATGGTACTACTAATATTATTCAATCATACTCTTTTGAAGATAATAACCCTTACAACGGAGTTAACTATTATAGACTAAAACAGGTAGACTATGATGGAGCATTTGAGTATTCTAAAATTGTAGAAGTAAGTAGTTTTCAAAAAGAGAGTAGTGTAAGTATCCAGGTATACCCTAATCCCTCAAGTGATTACATCAAGGTTACGGGTTTTGGGAATGCTGCTAAAATAGATATATCTATCTACAACCAATTGGGAAAGCTGGTATATAGTAGTTCTACAACTTCACATGATGAAATAGATATAATTTCTCTAAAGGCAGGAACTTATATTGTCATAGCAAAAAGTGCTTCTTTCAACTCTAAAAAAATGATAAGGAAAGTTTAATGCCTTCCTTATCATCTTCTTGCTGTTCTTGTTAAAAACAATTCAAATGAAATTCTAGAATCAGGAGCTATTATTCCACCAACTTGGCTCATGTAAAAAATTCCACTTTGCCCACCGGCTGCTGCACTAATTTCTACAGCTGGCATTCTTGAAAACACCCCCAAGTTTGCTCCTCCAAGGTTATTCTCTAAACCTACACTTGGATGTATTCCCATCCGAAGAATGGAAACTGTTCGGGAGAAAGCAGCAATATCTGAACTTCTATCACTTACTAGTGCCACTGCGTCTGATGGGTTTCTTCCTTTAGCAATTGCTACTACCAATCTTTCTATAGATTCATCTACAGGAATTACAGTTTGTCCTGGAATCCTATGTGGAATAACAAGTACTTGAGCCCCTATATGCCTTGCTCGTATAACCCTTCTTAAAGCCTGAGCATCAAGAAACGCATCGTTATCTTCACCATTGAAAAATAATATTACTGATATAGGGTCTTCTTCTTTTTCTTGTTCTTGTATATCAGTATCTGGGGTCATTTTTCTTATCTGATCCAGCATTTGTTGGATTACTGTCTCTGCACCTCCATCATCATCTAAAGCTCTTTCAGGTTGTCTTTGACGCATAAACTCTGGGTAATCTGCCAAAGGTTCCGAGTCTCCCCTAAAGGTTAATGGTGTAAGCATCAAACCTACACCTCTGCCTGCTAAGCCTTTCACTACATTCCACCAGTTGATCTTCACCTCTGGCAGCGTCTGCGGGCTATTCCCCTTTACTCCCGGGCTTCTCGTATCTCCCATATCCCAGGAATACACCGTTCCCTCACCTCCATAGTGTTTCTTCGGATCATAACCTCCCTTACTGCCTCCTCCATCTTCTGTGCCTCCACTAAAGCCTGTGTATGTGTCACTAAATGAAGCTCCCTTACTACCACCACTGCTACTCCTTCCTACTCTGTTATAGTTGTGAGATGGGCTACTG
>JAUIAB010000037.1 GCA_030425505.1 Bacteroidia bacterium
CATGGCGTAATCTGTTGATTGCTAAAGGATAAGTTAAATTTTATATCTATTATTTTCTAACGCTCAACGTTAGAAGTTTAAATACCAAAGCTATACCTTTTTTTCTATTGCGTATTTTGGGTTAAATAGAAAAACCAACATAGATTTTAATCTACGTTGGTTTTAACAAATAGTTGGAAATTATTAGTTATCGTAGTGAGATGCTGCTAAAATTTTAGCTGTTAACTCTTCTGGTGCAGAGTAAAAAGGAGAGTGACTAGTATTAAGAGTATATACCTTTTTTATTTGCCCACTTGCCTGTTGCATATCTCTTTGTAACTCTATGCTAACAGCTCCATCGAATATAGTTTCAATGTAAAACTTCCTTATAGATCCAAAATTAGCTCTAGTCAAATGAATTGGAGTAGCTAAGGGAGCGATAGCTTGAGGCTCTAGCCTATCTACAGCAGCTTCATAGTCTTCCTGGTCTAAGTCTCCATAAAAAAGACCACGAGCCATTTCAGGGTTAACACTTAATGAGTATTGATCACCTGGAGTTGGAAATAAAGCTGCACCAACAGTTGGTCTAGGGTTTCTCCCATCAATTGCAAGAAGAGATTCTCCATCTCTAGGCAAAAATGCGGCTAAATACACAAGCCTGTCTATTCTGTTAGAGCATCCCTCAGCTGCAGCAGAAATTGCCATTCCCCCTAAAGAGTGACCAACTAAAATAACCTCTTTGTCTTCATCAATTTCACTTAATACTTCACAAATTGCTTCTCCATACGAAGCTAGGGTTACATATTTAGATTCTGTATTATCTTCTCCGTGACCTGGCAAATCTAAAGCTATTACTTGATCTGTTCCTCTAGATTCTAATAACGGAACTACTTCTTCCCAACACCAAGCTCCATGCCAGGCACCATGCACTAACACGAAAACTTTGTTTGAGTTATCTTCTATTTGTGGAAGGTTTGTAAACTGTTCTGATGGGTTTGGAATCTGAGAAAAGTCAAACTCTTGACAAGAGTTAAAGGTTAATAAAGCTGAAATTGCTAAAAAAGCTAGTTTTGATTTCATAATTTATATTTGGTTTTAGTTTAACATTATTTACTGGTTGCACAAAAAGCTATATTGTAAGTGTATTACGGAGAAGATATTTACCTATGGCAGGATTGCCTTAGAAGTGAACTATTACGATAAATTTTTTGATGACCATGAAGTAAAGTAGATGCCTTTACAACTTAGTAGTAAACGAAAGGATAAAGTGTGGAGTCAAAAGTATAAGAAAAATCAATAATGAAAAACTTAAAATTTCTTAAAAGTTGTTATAACAAACAAATCAACCTTTTTGAGTATGGCTACATAAGTTCTGTGATAGCACTTTCAATAGTTGTATATGAGAAGCTATAACCACTACTTTCAATTTTCTTAGAAGATGTATTACAGCTATTTAAAACAACATCTGCCATTTCTCCTAATAAAACTTTAAGTACAAATGAAGGAACGTTTGGTAGCCACAAGCTTCTATTAAGCTTCTTTGCAATTACTTTTGTTATTTTTTCATTCGTAACAGGGTTTGGAGCCACACCATTATATGCTCCAGTCGCGAGTTGATTTCTGACAGAATAAATAAAAAGATTCACCAAATCCTCAATATGAATCCATGATACATACTGTTCACCATTTCCTAAAGGAGCTCCAACAAAGTTTTTAATTGGAGTAATTAGCTTTGGTAAAGCACCCTCGTTTTTATCTAAAACAACACCAATTCTAATTTTAATTATTCTTTCAGAATAAGCATTAGCTTCATCTGCAACTTTTTCCCATTTAACGCACACTTCAGCTAGAAAATCATTGCCTGGTTTAAAGTCTTCGCCAACTTTTTTATTGGAAGTATTACCATAATACCCTATTGCAGAAGCAGAAACAAAAACTTCAACTTTTTTTCCATTTAGATACTTGTGAAGCGTTTTTATAGAATCAACTCTACTGTTTAAGATCTCTTTCTTTCTACTTGTAGTCCATCGCTTATCAGCAACTCCAGCTCCTGCCAGGTTAATAACATAATTTATTGCATCAAAAGCTTTTTCATCTGCAGTTCCTTCTCCAGGATTCCAAATAAAGTATTTTAAAAAATCATGGTTGCTATTTTTTTTACTTCTAGTTAAACAGTTTACTTCATAGCCTTTATATAAAAGCTTTTCTATAATTTTAAACCCTATTAATCCAGTTCCTCCTGTGATAAGTACCTTTTTCAACATGCAGAGTTATAAAGTGATTTCTAGCTTCAGAACTATTTCTGACATATAAAGTTTAAGAAACAATAATTAAAGCATGTAAAGTGCTAGTAATTACAAAGATATACTGAAGAGATAAACTCATTAATCTGCTCTTTTTCCTAGTTTGGTTTTGAGTCCTTTATGGTTAACTAGCTCTACCTCTATCGCTCCGATAAACATTTCTGCTTGTACTTTAAGTGGCACCCGATTAGCATCATCAGAAACCCACATTTTAACTGAGTTTTCCCCATCAAATATGCTATTTTTCGGCATAATTGGAGAAAGCATAAATGATTTTATCTTACCAAACTTCGTCCAAACCTTATCTGTACCGAGGTATATAATTTTGAAATCATAATACTCATCAGACAAAAATGCATTCATAGAAATAGTGTCTCCAACAGTAATGTTTTCAAAGTCTAGAGTCCTAAAATAATAATAACCACTTATGATATCTTGAGTAAACTTAGGAATAGTATATTCATTTATTTTAGTCTCATCTTTTTTCTTTTTATACTTTTCTACTTTTACTTTTCCTTTCTTATGATTAAAAAAAGTTGCCTCTTCTAATTGATACCCACTCTCGTATAAATCTCTATAAAACTTATACGGTATAATAGATGTCGTATCAAAATACGTTTCCCAGGTATCATCAACCTTATATGTATAGCGAAAGAAACCTATAGTTTTCCCTTCTACTTTAACATAGTAGCATGGCTTTCCGTCTACCACTTTAACCATAGGATGCAGTTTTACTTTAGCCTCACCTGCATTAATAGGTCCATAGTGAGCAATATAAGTTAGCTCCTCTCCTAAGTTAAAATCTTTCTTTTTTAAATATTTATAATGCTTGAGTTCACTTGCACTATCTAACAAAAGACTATCTTGAGCTATACAGTTCTTACCTGGAAGAGAAAAAATGAATAATGTTGCTATGAAAATATTTAAGTAATACATCCTTTTGCATAAAAACGAAAAAACCACCTAAAACGTAGACTTTATAGTTTATTTTTAATAAATCTTAACAGAACCTCAGCAAATGATAGACACACACGCTCATATTTACTTAGACAAGTTTAAAAAAGATCTTGCCGAAGTTATGGATAGGACAATTGAAAAAAACGTTAAAAAAATCTTAATGCCCAATATTGATAGTACAACTATAGACTCAATGCTAGAAATGGAAGAGTTATATCAAGAGGTTTGCTACTCAATGATGGGACTGCATCCATGCTCAGTGAGCAAAAAATTTGAAAAAGACTTATACATAGTAGAGCAATGGGTTAAAGAAAAAAAGTTTATTGCAATTGGAGAAATAGGAATAGATCTTTATTGGGATAACTCTCTACTTGAATACCAAAAAGAAGCTTTTAAAGTACAAGTAGAGTTAGCTCTCGAAAATGATTTGCCAATAGCAGTGCATGTAAGAGACTCAATGAGTGAAACCATAGAAATTTTGAAGGGCTATTCTGGCAAAAAACTAAAAGGAGTCATTCATTGCTTTTCAGGGACAGAGGAAGACGCAAAAGTAATAACAGAAGAACTAGGTCTTTCTCTAGGGATAGGTGGTGTTTTAACATTTAAAAATAGCTATTTAGATGAAGCTATTACCAATATTGATTTGGATCACTTTTTACTAGAAACAGACAGCCCTTATTTGACACCCCACCCTAATCGGGGCAAAAGAAACGAACCATCATTTCTGAGTTTGATAGCAGAAAAGTTAGCTTCCGTTAAAAAGTGTAGTTTAGAAGAAATAGAGGAAAAAACTACAAATAATGCAGAAAAACTATTCTTAAAGAAAGGTTAGACTAGTCTAACCTTTCTTTAAGAATCCACTTCTGTTGATTTATCTTTCTTAACAGATACTTTTAGGTCATCTGATTTTTTATTGTAGTCTACTACCAAATTATCTCCTTCCGAAAACTCTTCTTTGAGCAACTCTTCTGCTATGGTATCTTCCACATGCTTTTGGATAGCTCTGTTCAGAGGTCTTGCTCCAAACTGTGGATCATAACCTTTATCTACTAAGAAATCTTTAGCTTTCTTGGTTAACTTAAGAGTATATCCCATTTGCTCTACCCTCTTATAAAGTTTATCCAAAGCAATATCAATAATCTTGTGAATATGCTCTCTATCTAATGGGTTAAATACGATAACATCATCTAACCTGTTTAAAAACTCAGGAGTAAACGCCTTTTTAAGCGCAGATTGGATAGTGTGCTTCATATCATCACTCATACTTTCCACTTTAGCAGCAGTAGAAAACCCAATTCCTGTTCCAAAATCTTTGAGGTCACGAGCACCTATATTGGAGGTCATTATAATGATCGTATTTCTAAAGTCTACTCTTCTGCCTAACCCGTCAGTAAGAATACCGTCATCCAACACCTGAAGAAGTATGTTGAATACATCAGGGTGCGCTTTTTCAATTTCATCTAAAAGCACAACACTATACGGCTTTCTTCTGATCTTTTCTGTAAGCTGACCTCCTTCTTCATAACCTACATATCCTGGAGGCGCTCCTACTAGTCTGGATATGGAAAATTTTTCCATATACTCGCTCATATCTATTCTTACTAGAGCTTCTTCATTATCAAAAAGATATTCCGCTAAAATCTTGGCTAGCTCTGTTTTTCCAACCCCAGTAGGTCCAAGAAATATAAATGAGCCGATAGGCTTTTTAGGGTCTTTTAAACCAACCCTGGTTCTTTGTATTGCTCTTACAAGCTTTTTAATAGCATCATCTTGACCTATAACTTTTCCTTGTAATTGCTCAGCCATTTTAAGGAGTTTTTGCCCTTCATTTTGAGCAACTTTATTGACAGGAACGCCAGTAATCATAGCTATGACTTCTGCAATACTTTCCTTATCTACTGGGTAGACTTTCTCTTCTGTCTCTTTTTCCCAGTCTAACCTTGCTTGGTCTAACTGTTCAAGTAATTTTTTCTCTGTATCCCTAAGCTGTGCAGCCTCTTCGTATTTTTGGCTTCTAACAACCTTATTCTTCTCTTTTTTTATGTCTTCTATTTTCTCTTCCAACTTCACAATTTCATCAGGCACATGAATATTGTTGATATGTACCCGTGCTCCTGCTTCATCTAGTACATCAATAGCTTTGTCTGGTAAAAATCGATCGCTTATATAACGATCAGAGAATTTAACACATGCTTCTATAGCTTCATTGCTGTAGCTTACATGGTGATGGTCTTCGTATTTACTCTTAATGTTATTGAGGATTTCATAAGTCTCTTCTGGCGAAGTAGCATCTACCATCACCATCTGAAAACGTCTTGCCAAAGCACCATCTTTTTCGATGTACTGTCTATACTCATCTAAAGTTGTTGCTCCAATACATTGAATATCACCCCTGGCTAGAGCTGGCTTAAACATATTAGAAGCATCCAGAGAGCCAGAAGCACCTCCAGCACCAACTATCGTATGGATCTCGTCAATGAATAAAATAACTTCGGGAGCCTTCTCCAACTCATTCATTACAGCTTTCATTCTTTCCTCGAATTGCCCTCGATACTTTGTTCCAGCTACTAATGAGGCTAAATCAAGAGTAATTACTCTTTTGCCAAATAAAACTCTAGATACTTTTTTATCTACTATTCTTAAGGCTAACCCTTCAGCAATAGCTGTTTTACCAACTCCTGGCTCTCCAATTAAAATGGGGTTATTTTTCTTTCTCCTACTTAATATTTGTGCAACTCGTTCTATTTCTTTTTCTCTACCAACAATAGGATCTAGCTTACCGTCCTCAGCAAATTTGGTTAAATCTCTACCGAAGTTGTCAAGCACAGGAGTTTTTGACTTTTCTCCACCAGATTTATACTCTTTTCTTCCTCCAAACATTTTCGAAGAGTCTTCATCTCCATCATCTGTATCTGAAGCAGATCCAGTGGGGCTGTCTGTTTGATATTCTAGCATTTCTTTGATGATATCATAGGATACTTCAAATTTATTTAATATTTGAGTCGCCAAGTTTTCTTCATCTCTCAAAACAGAAAGCAATAGGTGCTCTGTTCCAATTAGTTGCGATTTGAATATTTTAGCCTCTAAATATGTTATTTTTAATACTTTTTCTGACTGTCGTGTTAAGGGAATATTAGCTAAGTTTCTAATGTTTTGGTTAGAAGAACCTTTTGTAGCATGCTCAATAGTTTCTTTAAGTTCTTCTAAGTCAACCCCTAACTTCCTTAAAAGGCTAAGGGCTATACCCTCACCCTCTCTTATCATACCTAAGAGTAGATGCTCTGTTCCAATATAATCATGACCCAGCCTTAGAGCTTCATCTCTACTTAAAGAAATTACTTCTTTTACCCTGTTTGAAAATTTAGCTTCCATGGTGATATATATTTATGTGAACTTAGCAATTATTTTAATATGGAGAAAAGCTAAGTTTATTGTAAAACGTTTGTATTTATTCGAAAGTTATCTGTGGCTATTCAAAATATAATAAGCGTTAGTGCCTTCATTAAATAAAAGATCCAAAATGCTCAAATTTGACACAAAACTATCTCCGAATAATTGATAATAACTTATATCATCAATGATACCATTTTCTTTTTTTTGGTGAATTTTGTTTCTAAAATCCGAAAAACCTGTAGTATAATCTTTAATGTAACTGTCAGTTTGGCATATATCTGGTTTTTGTCCGATAATATCGAAGCAAAGTTTAATTAGATCTAAATTTAAGTCAAATAAATATTCATGCCCCTTAAATAAAACCTCTTTAAAGTACTCAGAGATTTCTTCAAAAAAAGGTGTCTTGCGGTATGCAGTAGTAATACTTTTCCAATGATGGTTTATCCAATTTTCTTTAGAGTTAATTAATACTTCTTTAATTGGAGTTTTATTACTAAACACTAAAGGTACTGTAAGCCTCATTGTACCTTGTGCGGTTAAAATATGACAACGATTTCTATATGTTTGTTTTTGGAAGTTTTCGTTCGATTCTAGTATAAGAGTATTTGCCCTTAGGGCATAATAAAAAAATTGTATACAGGGAAAATAGTGCGCCTCTACTATTATCTTTTTTTCCATCTTACTATAGTCGCTTACTTAATTACAAAGCTAAGCACTAATGCTTGCCACTAATTTATATTGGAAAAACAAACTACAAGTCACTAAATTGTGTTATTTTTAGGGTAAATAGTAATAATTGCGTGATGATTTTAGAAGATATTGAACTGTTAGAAGAAGAAATTATAGAAACAGATACTGACAAAGGTTACTCATTAGTTGTCTATAATGATGACGTGAATACTTTTGATCATGTAATACAAACATTGATAGAGGTTTGTCACCATACAAGGCAACAAGCAGAACAGTGTACGTACATTATACATTACAAGGAAAAGTGTACTGTAAAAGAAGGTAGTGAGAGAAAGTTAACAGAAATGAAAAAAAATATTCACGAAAAAGGAATAAATGCAAAAGTTATACGTTACTAGTAGTAAGAGATAATTTAGAGTCATGGAAAATAAAGTAATACATAAGGTTTTTCTTTTAGGGTTTATAGTAGTTTTATTTCTGTATGCCACTACATCTAATGGACAAAACGGAACGCTTTCTTCTGCAATGAAAGCAATGGAGCAAGGAAATACAAGTTCTTTAGTTTCTCTTTTTGACTCCTCTGTAGAAATTAGTGTAAATGGATCTAAAAAGTCGTATAAACCAGAAGAAGCTAAAGAAGTACTCAGTTCTTTTTTTAGTAAAAACCCATCTACTGGTTTTAAACACGTTCATGAAGGATCTTCAAGTAATGGAATGCAATATGCTATAGGTAAGTATCTTCATAGTGGAGGGTCTTTCAAAGTTTATATCCTTGTTAAGGGAAATAAAATAACTTTACTGGATATTGGAAACGGGTAAGAATAAATCTTTATAAAAATTGCAAATCAACTAGGGCACTTTAAAGTGCCTTTTTTTATACTTTTAAGTAAATGATAAGAAAGTTAGGCTTGTAATTAAAAAGGTTAACTAAAGCCTTTATCCAAAAACATATTAATTTTGCTTTTTTAAATCTTAATTGACCGTAAAAGAAGAAAAATGGATCTGGAAAAAATTCATAAGGAAATTGAAGAGTGGCATTCGGGAGATAAAGATAAACTTGAAGAGTTTAGATTAAAGTTTATCAGCAGAAAAGGGGTTTTTGGAGATCTTTTTTCGAATATTAAAAATATTCCTAATGAAGCTAAAAAGGAATATGGTCAAAAAATAAATGTCTTAAAAAATGCAGCGCAGGAAAAGTTTCAGTTTTTGATTGAAAAAGTTAGTGATGGCAAAAGTGATGCTGGTGAATATAAAGATACTGACTTTACTCTTCCTGGTTCTGGTACAGATATTGGCAATAGGCATCCTTTAAAGATAGCTCAAAAAGATATAGTTGAAATATTTCAAAAGATAGGGTTTGATCTTTCTGAAGGCCCTGAAATAGAGACTGACTGGTATAACTTTACTGCTTTAAACTTTCCTGAAAATCACCCTGCTCGAGAAATGCAGGATACTTTTTTTGTAGAGAAAGATCCTGATATGGTTCTTAGAACTCATACATCGTCTGTACAAATTAGAGTAATGGAATCTACTAAGCCGCCCATTAGAACTTTGTCTCCTGGAAGAGTTTACCGAAATGAAGCTATTTCAGCAAGGTCTCACTGTGTATTCTACCAAGCCGAAGGTTTATATATTGACAAGAACGTAAGCTTTAAAGACTTAAAGCAAACAATGCTTTATTTTGCTAAAGAGATGTTTGGGAAAAATACTAAAATTCGTTTAAGACCCTCTTACTTCCCTTTTACAGAGCCTAGCGCAGAAATGGATGTTTATTGGGGATTGGAAACAGAAGTAGATAAGAAAATAACGAAAGGAACTGGCTGGCTAGAAATTTTAGGTTGTGGTATGGTAGACCCAAATGTTTTGGAAAATTGTAACATTGATCCAAAGGAGTACTCTGGCTTTGCTTTTGGTATGGGTATTGAGAGAATAGCATTACTAAAATACCAGATACCAGACATACGGTTATTTACCGAAAATGATACCCGCTTTTTGAAACAATTTAAGTCTCTCATTTAAACTTTTCAGGCTAATGACTTTAGAAGAAGTTAAAAGCAAAAAAAGCATACAAGCATTTTTACGACTCCCAGTAAAGCTCTATAAAAATGAGAAAAATTGGATTCGACCTCTTGATAAAGATATTGAAGAAGTATTTGACCCAATAAAGAATAAGCTTTTTAGACATGGGGAGTGTATAAGATGGGTTTTAAAGAATGATCAGGGGGAAGTCATTGGTAGGGTTGCTGCATTTATTAACCAAAAAACTGCTCGTAAAGATAATAAGCAGCCTACAGGAGGGATGGGCTTTTTTGAGTGTATAAATGATCAAGAGAGTGCAAATATGCTTTTTGATACTTGTAAATCATGGCTTGAAAACAGAGGGATGGAAGCAATGGATGGTCCAATCAATTTTGGTGAGAGAGATAAATGGTGGGGCTGTTTAGTTGATGGTTTTACGGAGCCTAACTATTGTATGCCATATAATTTTGGCTACTACAAAACTTTATTTGAAAATTATGGTTTTAAGGAATATTTTAAGCAATTTACGTTCTATAGATTAATAGCAGAAAAACTACAGTCTACTGTTGCTGAAAAGGCTAACAGAATATTTAATAATCCAGAGTTTTCATTTAAACACCTTAATCTTAAGCAAATGGATGATTTTGCTGAAGATTTTCAAGTGGTTTATAATAAAGCGTGGACAAAACATATTGGGGTTAGAGAAATGCCTTTGGTTCAAGCAAAAGCAATCATGCGGAAGATTAAACCTATAGTTGATGAAGAGCTTATCTGGTTTGCCTATCATAAAGATCAACCTATAGCATTTTACATTATGCTTCCTGAGTTGAATCAAATTTTCAAACACTTGAACGGAAAATTTGATTTATGGGCTAAGCTTAAGTTTTTGTGGTATAAAAAAATTGGAGCTTGCAAAAAAGTTTTTGGTGTTGTTTTTGGTGTTATTCCAAAATTTCAAGGAAAAGGAGTTGAAGCTGCTATTATTGCAGCTTATGCTAATATAGCCCATCGACCTAATTATCAGTATAAGGATATTGAGATGAACTGGATCGGAGACTTTAATCCAAAAATGATCCGAGTTGTAGAAAGTATTGGAGGTAAACTATCGAAGACTCACATCACCTATCGAAAGCTATTTGATGAGTCAAAACCATTTGAAAGAATGAAAGTTATTTTTTAATAATTGTAAGGTGTCTTTTGCTTAAATCAAGTAACAAAGGTTTTGAAGGAGAGTCTGAACTTCTCTAGAAGAAAAAAAATTTTATTTATAATTCTGACTGGTATTTTTCTAACAAATGCCATCATTGCTGAGATAGTAGGGGCAAAGCTTTTTTCTCTTGAGAATACTTTAGGTATTACTGAAGCTAATATTTTCTTATTTGGAGAAGGTCCTTTTAGTTTTACTTTAACGGCAGGTGTAATTCTTTGGCCTATCGTTTTTATCACCACAGATATTATTAACGAGTATTTTGGTATAAAAGGAGTTAAAAAAGTATCTTTTTTAACTGCAGGACTTATCGTTTACTCTTTTTTAGTTATATGGTTTATTACTCTTTTAGAACCTTCTTCTTTTTGGGTTAATAACTACCCTGGTTTAAAAATTAATGAATCTTTTAACGCTATTTTTTTGCAAGGTCTTGGAATTATTATTGGTTCGCTGGTGGCATTTTTAGTAGGTCAATTGATAGATAGCTTTACTTTTCAGTGGTTAAAAAACTTGACTAAAAGTAAAAAGATATGGCTTAGAGCCACGGGATCGACTCTTATTTCTCAGCTTATCGATAGTTTCGTTGTTTTGTTTATTGCATTCTATATTTTTAATGATTACTCCTTTAGTTTGGTCTTAGCAATAGGATGTGTGAATTATATCTATAAGTTTTTTGTAGCCATTGCTTCAACTCCTTTGATATATTTAGCGCACTTTTTTATCGATAAGTATTTAGAAAAAGCTAACCCGAGTAATTCGAGACTTATTCAATAGGAATGGTTAACTAGCTGATTATTTGATCCAAATGAACGACCTCATCAAGAATAATGTAAGCTAATTCGTTTTTTCCTGAGTTTGACACGATTTTGGGATAAGATACTGGTATTGAGTCATTTAAAAAACGGCTTTCGATATACAATATTATTGTAAATATTTGATTATCTAATCTTTAGCAAAAAGATCTGGTAGAGGCT
>JAUIAB010000038.1 GCA_030425505.1 Bacteroidia bacterium
CGGGGTTGTTTCAAAGTCTAATACCTCAGTACTATTTACTGTCACCATTCCAGTCTCGCCATTGATAGCAAATGCTTCCCCTGTATTTCCTTCTGTAATGCTGTAAGCCAATGCATCTCCATCTTCGTCACTAGCTTGCACCTGCCCTACTTCTGTACCATTAGCACTGTTCTCATCTATGGTAAAGGTAGCATCCGTAACTACTGGTGCTGTATTTACATTTTCTTCCTCATATGTAACAGTTAAAACTGGTCTGTTATTAGCAGTTGGATGATCTTTGGAATCGAATCGCTTCGCTGATGTCCCATTATTTTCTTCGCCAACCAAAATCCACCCTGCATTCGAACCACTGTCATCATGCCATGCTATTACATCTTCTAACATTTGTCCAGATGACCAGGTATATTTCCCATTTCCTGCTACATTAGCTGTTGCTGAAGCTTGTGCACTAAAATCACCCCCTGGCGAGTTCCAATCAGAGTTTCCACCAAAGAATCGAGTAACCCAAGTAACATCATTCTCTTGCGCAGCAGCAAGGTTTCCTTCTTGACCAGCAGCATTAGATGCACCTTCTCCCCAATCATTATTAAGCCTATGAACGGCAATCGACTTTGCTCCTACTATTGTTTTCGACATATTTATTTCTAGACTCGCAGCAGTAATAGTAGCGCCTTGAGGTATCTCAGAGAAATCAAATTGTACTAATGCTCTAAAAATTCTCCCATTATTTGAGCGTCCAACAAAAAAATGTTGACCAGCTCCATTACTATTGTTAGGTATATTATTCGCAATAGTATTATCCCTTTGAGGAGTTAAACTGACAGTAGTTTGTGCATTGGTAGAAAAAACACTGCTCAAAAAAATTAAAAAGAAGAGTAAATTATTTTTCATTATAATATGATTATGGCGTCTTATTCAAAATAACATTAAATACAAATATAAGTTTTAAACTTGACTAACCCACGATCTTTGATTTTTCAAAGTTCTACAATTAATATATTTAACAGTTTTTGAATCACATTTCTTTAAAGTTTGCAAAAAAAAAGCCCTAAGATTATCAAATGCTAACCTTAGGGCTTTAAGCTAATTAATTAGCTTAAAAGAACACTCTCCTATCATTTCAAAGAGATTTTTTTAAACGCACTTTTATCTAGTTTATTAACAATAAATTCTTTTTTAAGATTTTCAGTATGCGCTTTCAAAGGCTCGTTATCTATTTTGAAAGAGCTAGATACTTTACTAGCAATGTAAGGATTATAGATTTCTCCATTTTTAACTAACCAATTTAACCCTTTTATATCTTCCTGCTCTGCTCCATCAAAGTTCATTTTAACAGCTGGATTACCTTTTTTACACAAACCAGCTAATTCAACTCCAAATGGAGAATAATGATTCTCTTGTGTTATAGCAATTTCATCTATTTCTAGTTCATCAAACCAAGTAGCAGATGATCCAAAAGACATTACCGAAACTCTTAAAGTCCAATCGTCATTTAAGTTCTCATGAGATACGTCTATACTAGTTGTAATTTCTTCCCATACATTATTAGGGAATATTCTTTCGATTTCTTCTCTCTGAACTTTTCCAGTTTCATCTAATAATTCAATTCTAAGAACAGCTTCATTATCTGAGAAAGCATCTTGCGTATAACTTGCCAATGCCTCATCTTTAGTTACAGTAGCCTTAGGCTTATTCAATTTATTACTTAAAGCACCAAGAATATTGAAAGAATTAACTTGCTTAACAGATGTTCCCGTAAACTCTTTTGTCTCTTCAACTAGTAACGGGTTATTAGTTATACCAACAGGTGCGTTGCTAGGCTGAGTTCTAAGTTGATCAGACACAACTTTTACACTAGCAAACAATTTAAATCCTTCTTTTGCTGGAATACTTTTAGTGTAAACAAATGATTTTTTATTTTCAAAATCACTGTTTTTCAATTTCACTCCCTTGAAACCATCATATGCATGCTTTTGATTTCTAAATTTCTTCAGATTAGCAAAGAAACTCTCCTCTTCTTTTGCCTGATCCATTTCAGCAGTCATTTCCCATGCTCTTGGTCTTATGAAAGCTAATCTAAAGTTATCGTCATGATCATTATAATGATATTCATAAATCAGTTCTTTTTCACCTTCTGTATAAAAATCATCATTAAGTACTCTACCCTCAGCAGTATATATTTCGCTTAACTCTTCATCTTTAAACGATACATCACCAACAAAATCATATCTTTTTACTATATTCTTCTCATTTTCTTTAACCTCTACTTCTCTTGAAAGCTTTCTTCCTAAAGCATCATACGTATAGGTTACTTTATTTTCTTCATCTAACTTAATTTCTCTCAATCTTCCAAATACATCGTAAGTGATAGAAGAAACTTTATCATTACTATCTTTAGTTAAACTATTTGCACTAGAAAATGTATAGCTATTTTTTGCACTTTCGCTTGACTTTCCTTTAAAGTCTTTTCCACTGCTTTGATATGGACTTAGGTCTGAAACACTTTTGAGCTTTCCATCAACAGTGTAATCCATATTTAACACATCTACTAAAGTGTACTTTCCATCTTCTAATTGACTTTCTCTGGCAATAAGCAACAGGTTTCCTTCTTCATCGTATCTAACTCTGCTTACACCATATTTTTCTTCGCTTAAAGTTTGATCCCAAGAAGAACTCACATTTTTATAGTTGTATTCTGCATCAATAACTTGATTCAACTCATCATAAGAATAAGCATACGATCTTACCAAGTTGTCAGAAGCTGTATTCCAGATAGATGCTGCTACATTTCCATTGTAATAAGGATTAAGTACTGCATCAGAAAACCTAACTTCTTCAGCAAAAAGCTTCTTAGCACTAGGCTTCTCTTCCGTATTATTAGTAGAAATTAACCACCCTCTTTCATTGTAAGAGTAATCTATTTCTTGTGCATTATCTCCTAATACTTTCTTAGCAAGCAATCCATCTTCATTGTAAGAATATGTTGCAAGAGTCTCCTCCTCATTATCATTTACTTTATGTATGACTTTTGTAAGTCTTCCAGCATGATCATATTCAAATTTCTTTAAGATTTCAACTGTTTCTAATCCAGTGATATGATCTAACTCTGCTTCTAAGTTTCCTCCAAAAGAATACTTGCTTGTAGTAGTAGAAACTCCACCTAAATGGTTTTTAGCTACTGTTTGAATCAAATTCCCTTTGATATCATAGAAGTAAGCTTCAGAAATCATTTGATCACTCCCATCAAGAACTTTTACCAATGCACCAGTTTTTTTACCTCTTACTCTCGCAAATGGCTTATAGCTTGTTTCATAACCTACTACTGCATTAAAGCTTGCATCAAAGTTATTATCAACATTAGTATAGTTATCAAAGTAGAAAGCCTTTAGCACAGTAGATTCTGTTACTGAAGGGAAAGAAGAATCATAATAACCATATAAGTTATTAGCATGACCACTTGAAATTAATGCTACCATTCCTTCATCCTCATCTAACAGACTCTGAAGTTGTTGAGCACTAAGAGCATCCGGGTTCTCATAAATCCCTTCTAAAACTTTTCTTCCTTTAGCATCATACTTAGAGTATATCCAATTTTGATTTTGAACTCTTAATCCTGCATCCTGAACTAATGCTAAATTTCCTTGCTTGTTATATACATATAGTACTTTCTCTGCTCCTGGCGCTTTAGATTCTACTACTCGGTTTTTAGAGTCGTATTTGTAGCTATAAAAAGCATCTTTAATACTTTCCAATGATAGGCTCTCAACTAAGTTAGAGCCAACCAGTTTATCTAAGTTACTTTTTTGAATTTCACTGATGACTTCTTTTGCAGCTTTAGGAGGGATAACGTAAGTCAATCTGCCTAAATCGTCGTATACAAAGTAAGTATCTATAAAGTCAGCAGTACCATTTTCATTCACCCCTTTCTGAGCTCTTTTTACGATTACTCTGTCCTTTTTGTCTGTATAAATTAAAGACTGAGAGTTAGATTCGTTTTCATCTTTTATTGCATTAACCCATAGGTCACCTTCACCAAAGTTTAAATTACTCAATGAAAGGTTGCCATCTACCACATTAAATGAAGTAATGGTACCATCCTCTAATATGTTATTTGGTCTTTGTACAAAATCCTTCGCATGCAAATTACCTTTTCCTACCCAATCTTTACCAGGAGCTACTACCCCTGATACTCTTGCTAAAGGAGAATTTTCAAACTCATTTTTATTAACTGCATATTTGCTGTTACCATGTACCTGGGAAGTTTTTAATCCCATCTCATTGTACTCGTATTTTACTTTATCATCACTAAGAGAAGGCGTAGCACTTCTTTTTACTAAAGCAGACTCATTACCCAATGCATCGTAAACAGTTTCTGTTAGGTTAGCATTATCTATGTTTAATTGGGTTGCATTACTTACTCCTTCTGTTTTTACTTTATATGCTCTTACTGTTATTGCATTATCCTCTAGCACGTTATTTTCATTGATGCTATCATCACGAGTGTTTTCTTGCTTATCTAAAGGCTTGTTTTTGTTTAGATCAACTGCAAGTGTTTCCTTACTTCCCTCTTCGTTTTTTTGAGAAATAGAAATCGATGGCGCAGCAAACTCTCCTTTTGCAGAAAAATCAGCAAAATAAGCTCTTTTAGAAGATGCTTTCGAAGAATATACTTTATCTTGATTTATAAAATAATTTATCTTATTTCCTTCTTTTTCTATTCTTAACTCATCCCCTACTTCAAGACTATTAGTATTCCACTTTTTTAAACCTAATTCATTAATGGAAACGGCATCATCTTCAAGAAGAAATGAATACTCTATACTATTATAACTTCCTTTTAAATCTAAACCTGATAACCCAAGTGCATATGCTTGTTTATCTCCTAATCCATTGTATATCCAACTTATCGAACCATTTTGTTCTGCAGATATACCATTAGCTGAAAAGCTTTCTTTTTGCCCCCAAGTATTATTATTTAATTCTTCTTCACTTGTATTATTTCCTATCCATGCAACATCATACCCAACATTATATACTTTACTATAACTAACTCCTGTTTTTCTATCTGTAACTTCTACTGAGTACTTTCCAGCAGCTAGATTAGAAATAGCTTTATTAGATGATGCTACTTCAAGCCAGTTAATATCATATTCACCACTACCTCCAGTTATGTCAAGTGCAATTTCTCCGTCAGAAGAACCTTGTAGAGGATTGATTTTAGCATTAATACTTATTGGCAAACCTATATCCGTTTTGATTAATGGTAACTGTCCTTTATTTAGCATTGAAAAGATTCTGTAGCTTGTATCTGTATTTAAAACATCTATAGACTTAACCAAGTTGCCATTTACCTTTACTTCCAAAGTATTTGATTTCTTTAGAATTTCCACTTCATCGTCTAGCTCTACATCTATATTGCTTTGCTCTTTGCCTATGATAATTTTATTATCACGATATTCAATAGCTACTATAGGGCTTTGAAGGTTAGCATTCTCAATTATACCTATTTTGTAATGATCTTCAGCATTAGCAACTTTCCATACAACTCTACCATCAAGACCTTTCTCTATAGCATTCTTACTAACAGCCCAAGCATTTCCCCAAAGGTTATCAGAAATTACTTTCGTATAACCGTTTTTGGCTTTTTTAAGGCCTACTACTTTACTCCATTTCACAGTAGAATCTTTTTTGTCACCTTCTCCTGTTCTTGAGTAAGCAAATACCGTTGAGTTAATGCTTATTGCTAACATTAAACTTGTTGTTAGCAATGCGTTAACTATTTTTTTTACTTTATTCATAATGCTAAATATTAACTAGTTGATGTTTCTAAAATAATTTTACTTTTCTAAACCCACTTGATCACTTTTATAATCGTACTCGTATCTTTCTACAATATTTCCATTGTGATCTTTCACTTCTTCCAATCTTCCCATTACGTCATAGTTGTAATGAGTTACTACGTTATTCTCGTCATTTTTTTCTTTCACTCCTACTAAAGGATCGTATACAAACGTGGTCATACTAGCTGTTGAAGGATATAAACGTAATTCATCTAATAAAACTTTATTAGCTACTTTTTCATCTACTCCAATAGATATTTTCTGCCACTTTTTAAGCTTATATTCATACTCGTAGTACGTCATCCCTTTGATTGTCTCACCTTTATTCTTAGAAATCAAAGCTTCCCTATGGTCTTTTAAACCACTTATATAAATGGTAGGCTCTGCTGTTGCCCAGCATGAAACAGTGTAGTTACCTTCATTCATTATTCGCTTAGCAAGACTACCAAGGTTAAGAGAGTTATCTCCCGTTATGCTTTTTTCATCAGAGTAATCTCCTTTGAGTATTGAAACAAATTCCCATCCTTTAGCATAGTTACCTTTTTCAAAGGATGCATATGCTATATCTTCAGCTTTTGCATTTTCAACTACTGCACAAGGCTTGTTTTCATCTACATCCCACAAGTACGAAATTACTTTTCCATCTTCTAACTGCTTCTCAGAAACATTCCCCCATCTGTCATACTTATACTTTTCGATTATTTTCAGCTCTTTTTTCCCTTCTTCTGTAGAGCTATTTACTTGAGCATATTTAGCTGATGGCAATCTCATATATTTATCCAACCTGTTATATGTACCATACTTAGTTACTAACTCTCCGTTATTAATTTCTTTTTGATCATTAATTTTTATGGAAGAAGAACTTTTCGCCATTGAAGAGTAATTATCAAATATGCTATGTGCAGAAGAAGTGAGAGAAGTAATTTCTTTATTATTTCTACTGTCTATTTTCTCAACAGAACTTAGCTTGTTCAGCTTGTTATAAGAGTACTTTTCACTTAACTTATAACTTACATCACTATTATCATCATAATAAGAAGTCGTAACTTGCTTTACTTTAGATTTGCCAAATGGTATTTCATAGTTTTGATATGCTAATGTTCTTCTTGGCTGCACATATGACTTTTCACCAGCATTTACAAGGTCACTATATTCTATGTTTTTAAATTTAGTTCCCGTTATGCTTTTATCACTTTCTTGGTAAGTATAGCTTTCTTCTTTTATCTTGATAAACTCGCCATTAGCATTTTTAAAATCTTCTTTAGAGATTAAAAGTCCATTGTTCACCTGTGCTAATTCACTTGTTGCAGAGCTAATTAAGCCTGAAAAGCTATTTTCACTGATTTTTAAGTTTTCTCCTTCCAAGAAGCCTCTCTTCCAATTATCTGTGCTAGCATTTTTTATATTACCAACCAAACCAGTTTCTTCATTAGAATAGTTGTATTTTGTTTTCCCAAACTCTGATTTGTCTCCATAATTAACAACTACTGTGCTATATCCTATAGAAACAGATTTAGGGAAGCTAATGCTATTATTTTTACTAGCTTCAATTATTTTAACTCCACTTTTAGATTCGCTTATATTAACTGGAAAATCAAATAGCAATCCGTTTGATTCTTCACTATAAATAAAGTTTTTTACGTTTACTTCTTTTTTTCCATTATTATCTGCTATTCTTTTTAGCCTTAACCCAGCTCCTTCTTTTTTGCGATCAAGCATTACCACATAAGCTACTGAAGCGTTATCTGAAGCAGTTAGTTCTAATGTATAGTTTCCTTTTTCAAGCTCTAATACTCTTTGTTGTGGTTCCATGAACTTTGCAACTTGCTGTACGGATCCACCATCATTTTTTGTAAGTATCATTTCTCCATCAATTTCTCCCTCATATACTTTTAAAGAGTTGATGTTTTTTCTTTCAAATGCTTGAAGTATATATTTACCTGATGATGGAAGCTTAACCACTTTGTTCGTTATATCACCTCGAAGAGCAACTTCCTGCGCATACCCTCTAGCATCACCTTCAATTCCTTTAATTAAAAGAGTGCTATTTTTATCTGCATTAGCTGATGATTCAAGGATCAAATAGTTAGAAGAGACCTCTACAATTTCTTCCCATTGTTGTGAACCATCATATTCATATAACCCTTCCTCTGATTTTTTCTTCACTAGCAAATCTGCAACTATAGCTACTGCTGTAGATTCTTCTACATTTATTTCTTTTTTATTTCTTCTTGAATCAATCTTCGCTTGTGACTTTTCTTTATATGCTGAAAGGTTATTAAAAGTATTAAGCTCATACTCGAAGTTAGTATATCCTCCTGTTGGATATTTTACTTTCGTTAAAAGACCATATTTAGCAAAGTCTACATTCGACGACTTATCTACTCCACCTTTGTTGTATAATACATCTCCATTAAGTGCATATGCCACTTTAGGTAATTTGTTATCAGAGTTTGCTTTTGTACCATTGTAGTAACCCCAGTAATCAACCGAAGATGTATTTGCTGGTAATTTCTTATGGTTATAGTATTCAAAAGTAAAAGGAGGCTTTCTATCATCTACTCCATTGTAAAGCCCTATCTCTTTCACACCTGTAAGCCACAATCTATTTTCAAGGTTATCCTGATCTAAAACAAATTTTTTAATGTATTCTTTTTTAGAAGAATGCTTTCTGAAAACTGCAATTTCTTTTAGTCTTTTTTCTCCTTTTATATCGTTTCGATCTAACTCAGCAGTAAACTCTATCCCTCTATCCGCACCTGATTCTAAATGAAGAGTTATCTCTTTTAGGTACAACTTTGATTGTTGGCTTTCAAAACTTTCTTCTTTTGAATCGTTTGTAGCTAAGTTTAACTCTTGAGAGCTTCTAGGATATTTTACATTTACTCTATCATATTTGAAAGTGATCATTTCACCTCTAGGAGAGATGATTTCTCTGATGTGCCAAACTTTAGCCTGTGTAGCTGTAACGCCAGTAACCTCATTGTAAGAGGTTTCCCAGGTAACCCAATCCTGACCTAAACCGTTATCTCCGCCAAAAACATACTGAAACCCTTGCTGATCTTGTAATACCCAAGATTCTCCATCGTAGCATGACTCATTGTATCTTCCATTCATACAAGGTCTTTTAAGGACTTGTAGTGGAAGGTCATTTTCAAAAACTACTCCTAAGTTCTCTTCTTTATTGAAAAGCTTTTCCGTATCACTATTAAATGTAAACTTTCCTTCCATGTTGTTAAATTGGAAGCTGTATATATCAAACTCAGAATCCCAAGCTTTACTTACTAAAAGACTTTGAAAAGCACTACCATCTAAGGATACATTGGATGAATTAGCTTTGTGATTGATGGATGCATACCCGTGTGTATCTTCTACATCACCAAATACTGGAATAGAAACAGCTCCTTTAGCATTGAAGTCGCTCATTCCGTTAATTTTCCTTGAAATTTGACCTCCAGCTAGCAGTGACCACCCTTCACCTACCCACGAAGAAAATTCATTCACCTTTACCCCTGAACTCTCATATAGTAGCTCAACAGGTATTTTAAGGTCTTTGCCACTAAGTTCATAAACTGGTATAGTTAGCTTGTTTTTCCCCGTATAAATGTTAGGAGAAATATCTGCTTTTACAAATGATTGCGAATGCACTGATTGCAACCATGTAGCTAATGCTGCAACAAATAGTAGCGTTTGTTTCAAATATTTTTTCATCTATCTAAATTTTTTTAAAAGCTGGAAGTATTATCATGTATACTTACATATGTACGAAAATAACTAAAAAAGTGTTTTATTGCAATTAATTTTTTATTCAAAGTTTACAATACTTACTACAAAAAGAATACATTTACTCATATGTAATGGTAACCTGAGGATGATCCCCATGTACATGATCTACATATTTTTTATTGTACTCCATTGACTGAAGAAATTCTGCTGTTCCTCGTATAACATGTTCTTCTTTCCATAATGTTGGTAGCTGTTGTTTTTCAGTATCATTCCATAATCTATGAATTTCTTTTTGGACTATTAACTTTCTGGTTAATAAGCTTACTGCTTCTGGAAAATAAGGTTCTAGATGCTTTGCTGTTAAATATCCAGCTAAAAATCCGGCTGCTTCATATCTATAATATATTTCTTTATTTGGAGCTGGAAACTTTTGTTTTGTATGTAAAGACTCGTGTGCCATAAAGCCAGCATCTAATGCTAATTGAGCTATTCTTTCTATAAAACTAGAAGGTCTTTTTTCAGTTAGTGGTACAGTATAAATTAATCTTAATACTTTTTCTTGATAACTGTATCCTCCTGCTTTCTTATTTCCTTTAGGTTCTTTCCCTTCGTGAATATCGAGTTTAATACCTCGATCAGGAAAAGAGTTTATAGTTCTTTCTACCTCAGTTGTAAATGGAGTGAAAAACTCATTCATTCCCTCAAAGAATGCATCGCTTCTTTCTTTCATCCCTACTCCATCAAACCTTGTATGTAATTTATAGCTAGTTGCTTCTTCTACTGCTGCCTCAAAGTCTGGGTTACCCTCAAATTCAGCAAACTCAGGCAAATCATGGTTGAATCTCGGCTCCGCAGCTGCCTGAGGTAGTATAGCAAACTGTGGATCTATCATTCCCATAGGTACATGACCTGTAGGGTCTGTGTGGTTGATAGGGTTGTTCCTCACATAGCTGTATCTGTTCAAGTTCTGTGGGTTTGTGCCATCTGGTACTACACTATCTGGACTGATGAATCTCTTCAGCTTCGGATCATAGAATCTAGCCCCATAGTTGTACATCCCCAAACTCTTGTCATAGTACTGCCCCGTGTAGGTATATCTCGTGCCCTCTTCTCCTACATCTGCCAATACTTCTTCCTGTTCCCCCCAAGCACTGTATCTGTATTCT
>JAUIAB010000015.1 GCA_030425505.1 Bacteroidia bacterium
GAACAGAGAAGTTAAGCCCTGTTACGCCGATGGTACTGCCTTAACCGGTGGGAGAGTAGGTAACTGCCACATTTTATTATACAACTATAAAGGGATTGTTAGTGCTCTACTATCAATCCCTTTTTTTTTATATCCTAATATAATAAAAGCTCAAACTCTTAGACTTGTAAGACTTTCTAATTTGAATTGATATTAGTTGTTAAATACCAAGCTGGATAATTAGTTATCTGACATTTTTTTCTAATTACTTTCCATAATAATCCTTTTTTTTCAAGCTTTCGTTTGTAACGGCAAATATTCTTTTCAGGTATTCCTGTTGCAGCTGAGGTCATTGAAACTGTAGCAGTATGCTCTTTTAGATATCTGAATACACTTTTAAGTTGAGTTTCTGTATTAGATCTTTTATGTTTTTTTCTGAGATACTCTAAAAACTTATCAGTTTCGTGAATGGTTAAGATTCTTCCAGGGTGTTCAGTGGATATTTGTACCTGATTTTCAATTAACAGACGTTTAAGTTCGCTAACTTCTTTTGTTAGCGTTGTAACCGTTTTGGGCAATTGGTTAAATGTGAAATTTTGTTCCATTAGAATAATTTTTGATAAACAATGGACGCAATTACGTTTAAAGGAATTGGTTACTTAACAGTTACTTTTTGAAATAAATATTCTAAGTCCTTAATATTCAGATTTATTATCTTCCAAAAAATTTATATCATTTTCGATGGTAGTAACTGCTTGTTTGTAGTATTCTCTAAGGAAAGGTTTAATTAGCTCAAGTTTGCTAATTGGATAGTTGTTATCTTTATTGATTCGCTTTTTAGCTTCATAATATTTTGTTTTAAAGTTATTAAATGTGGTTTCAATGCAGTGTTGCTTCATAAATTGCTCAATTCGAGTTTTAAGATGTTTGCTTCCAAGTAATAGTCTGCTTTCATAAGCATAATAAAAAATAGTAGTCCACTCCAATACACTAAACTGACTGCGTTGATTTGATATAAAATTGTTATAGGCTTTAATCCGTTCTTTGTTAAAAATATAAACTTCGATTCTATTTTTTCTACATGAATCATTATGATTGTTTTTATTTTGCAACTCTTGTAAATACATATCCTCCATTGCTTTTGATGCATTTTTAATTTGTTCATTGATATACTCCTCAAAATGCGTCTTTGTTAAGACCCCTTGTTTCTCTTTTGCTTGAAAAATAGTTTGATTTTCAATGCTTTCATTTATTATTTTAATCAAAGGGCAATGCTCACATAGTTCTTGAATATCTTTTTTGAATTTATCAGAAGTGCAATAAGAATAAGTTTCCATTTTTAGTAATTTACGTATTCAATTTCATTTGCTACAGTTTAAGAAAAATTAGAACCTCTTTATTCTTTCCTTTCTTCAAAGTATATGGGAAGGCGGACAGCAGTTCTACTCCAAAGAATGAGCATATCTGCTCCATCACGTTCTGAACTACTGCTTTCTTCAAAGTAAATAGTAAAGCTGTGAATTGGCTTAGGTGATTTATATATTGGTAACTCAATCCTAAATAAATCAGAAGATTTACGGTATTTATAAGTCCCCCAAAGACCTACATTTTTATTCAAAATGATAGTCCAATGGGTTGAATCTGGTATGCAAAACACGGAATATGTGCCTGGAGATAATTCATGTTCACCAATAAAAACCTTTTTAGTTACAGTTAGCTCTGTTGCTTCATCATCACCAAGACGCCATATCTTTTTGTACTTGATTCTATTGCCAAAAGGATTATCATAAATTGATTTTAAATTAGGTCTGCCATAAGTTACTTTTAAATAGTGTTCATCCTTTTTATAATTAGAGAGGCCAACTTTAGAGTGCCTTTTATTCTCTAAATGCGCTTGACAAATGGAGTTAAGACAGATGTGGTGAAGAATAAGTAAAATAAGGGTAAATCGAATCATATAAATTAGATCTTAAGTAAGTCTTTGGTAAGTTATATTAGAACGTGATGATTAATTTCACAGAGATTAACTTTAAACAATTCCTTAAAGAAACAATGATTCGAAGTAACATAAAAAAACACATGAAAATGAAATATACAATTGGGTTTTTTCTAGTTTTTTTCGCTTTTAATAGTTTCTCTCAAAAAAATAAACTAGAAGTTGAAAGAATAGATCCTCCTTTTTGGTGGGTAGGAATGAAAAACACTCAACTTCAGTTGATCGTAAAGGGAAAAAGTATTTCAACTACCCTGCCTTCAATTTCTTATCCTGGAGTTCATCTGAAGGAAGTTGTTAAACTTCAAAGTGAAAACTATCTATTTCTTTATTTAGAAATAGACCCAAATACTATTCCTGGAACTTTTGAAATAGATTTTCTGAAAAATGGAAAAACAAAGCTATCTCAAAAATACACTTTAAGAAAAAGGAACAGCAAGCGAAAAGCGCAGGGACTTTCGCAAGCGGATGTAATGTATTTAATTATGCCAGATAGATTTGCAAATGGAGATGAAAGCAATGACTCTATGGGGTCAATGTTGGAAGCTGCTGATAGAAATAATCCTGATGGTAGGCATGGAGGAGATTTACAGGGAATAATTGATAATATCGATTACTTTAAGAAATTAGGAGTTACAACAATATGGTTAAATCCAGTTTTAGAGAATAATATGCCGGCATATTCATACCATGGTTATGCTATCACAGACCATTATAAAGTTGATGATAGATTTGGAGGAAATGAGAAATACATAGAATTCATTGAAAAAGCTCATGAGGAAGACCTAAAAGTAATTATGGATATGGTATTTAATCATTGTGGATTAAATCATTTTTGGTTAAAAGACCTTCCTTCTAAAGATTGGTTAAACCAGTGGGATGAATTTACAAGGACAAACTATCACAACCCAATTGCATCTGACCCTCATGCATCTAACTATGATTTAAAAAAACTAAAAAAAGGATGGTTTGATACTTCAATGCCAGACCTGAATCAGAATAATGAGCACTTATCAAAGTACTTAATACAAAACAGTATATGGTGGATTGAGAATGCAGGTATTGATGGGATAAGAATGGATACTTACCCATACCCTGCCCAAAAAATGATGAATAAATGGGTTGACGAGGTGCTAAATGAATATCCATATTTTTATATAGTTGGTGAAACCTGGGTAGAAGAAGTTAGCTATGAATCTTATTGGCAAAAAAACTCTAAAAACAGAGGGTCAGGTAATTATTCATCACTTCCAACCATTTCTGATTTTCCAATATATTTTGGGGTAAAAAATGCTCTTAAAGAGGATATAGACTTATACAAACTTCACGATGTACTTGCTCAAGATTTTCTTTACGAAGATCCATATGAAAATAAAGTTTTTATTGATAACCACGATGTGAATAGGTGCTTTCATGAGCTAGGTGAAGATTTGGATAAATTAAAAATAGCTTTAACATTCCTTTTAACAACAAGAGGGATACCGCAGTTTTTTTATGGAACAGAAATTTTAATGAAAGGGAGTGGCCCACATGGAGAAATTAGAGAAGACTTTCCTGGGGGATGGAAAGGAGATGTAAAAAGTGTTTTTAATAAAGAGTTTGAGTCTGAGGACCAAGAAGAGATCTTTTACTTTGTACAAAAACTTTTGAATTGGAGAAAGTCATCAAAAGCAATAGAATCAAAAAACTTAGTTCATTTTCTTCCTAGAGAAGGTGTCTATGCCTACAAAAGAGAGGCTGAAGATGAGAAGCTGATAGTTTTTATTAATGGAAACGATAAAGAAGAAACAATTAATAAAGAAAAGTATAAAGAGCTTTTTGGAAAGCAAACAGAGTTTGAAGACATTCTTTCTCAGAAGAAAGTGATACTTGATAATGAGCTAACTATTAAACCAAAATCAGTATTACTTCTTGAAGTAAAAGGAAAATGACCTTGGTCAATGAAGGGCTAATAAAAAGGAAAGCCTTTTAGACTTTCCTTGAGTAAATATTGCATCAAATATTGAAAGATTTCTGGTTGAAAGAAGTACGCTACAATAAGTATAAAATTCATGCCTATTGCCCAGATGTAAAGTATGAGGGTTTTTGCACTGAGAGCCTTCCCAAATAAGATCAGTATTCCCAAAATGGGAAAAAATAACATATGTAATAAAAGTGATTTATTTTAAAAATATAGTTGTACTTAAATAAGGTTTTTTGTTTTTAAAGAATAGATGGTGAAATATTTTTTTGATAAAAAGAAAAATGCTTAATCTATTTTTAAGCTATATAATGTAAGAAAAAAAAGCTGGATGAAAGAGGTTGTCTTGTAAGGGCTGGATGAAAGAAGTGACTTATTAATTAGTAATATATTTATTACTTACGGGTGTAAGTTAGATATAGTTTCTTGGTTTTTTAATAAAAAAATATTGTTTTGCTAAATAAAAGTAATGAGATGCAGGATAAGATTTAAAAAGAGAATGAACTAAGTAAAACATTTGAGATCGATAGGTCTAAAGGGGTAGTTATTTTGATATTATAATCAGATCCTTGGAACAGACTCAAAGTCTCATTTTTAAAAAAGAATTCGTATACGCTAGCGTCATCTGTGAAATTTTTTTTGGCTAAATAGTTATGGGAATATTCATAAGCTGGTTTGATTTTTTTTGCTAAAAATGTTTGAGGGGTTTGCACTAGTCTTATTGTACTTCTATCAACAGAAGTATTCGCATTGTTTGAGATTTTTCTAATGGAATCGCTTGGCGGAATTACTGGAATAGCATTTCCACTTTTGAGAGCTAATTGGAAGGCATCATGAATCGTTTTCTTTTTTACAAAAGGCCTTACTCCATCATGAATAGCTACAAGAGCATTATCTGGAACAGAACGGAGAGAGTTAAAAACAGAATGAAAGCGGGTAGCGCCACCCTCTACAAAGGTTATATTTTTTTCGGGAAAAAACTGTTTAGCAATTTCTTTCCCTTGTTTGAGTTCATTTGGCGGGAATGATATGATAAGCTTAATATCTGGTAAAGCATCAAAAAACCTTTTAGCTGAGTAAATAAATATTGGAATATTTTCTAGTAATAAAAATTGCTTTGGAGTTTTTGAGTTCATTCTTTTTCCTTGACCACTTGCAAGAATAACAGCGTATTTGTCCATTATTTATTCCTTTATGAAATACTGTGTAACTTAAATTTTATAAGTAGAAGTCCTTTTAATATTTTTGAAGTTGTAATAAAGTTAGTATGGCATCAGGAAAAAGTAATAGTAAGACAGAAAAAACAACCGTTAGTAAAGAAAAATATCTTTTTTGGTTTGAAAATATGCTTTTAATTCGTCGTTTTGAAGAAAAAGCAGGGCAGCTATATGGAAAACAAAAGATTAGAGGTTTCTGTCATTTATACATAGGACAAGAAGCATGTGCCTCTGGAGCAGTTACTGCGATGAAAGAAGGGGATAAATGGATTACAGCATACAGAGACCATGGTCATCCCTTAGCATTAGGTACTGATCCTAAAGCTGTAATGGCGGAACTTTTTGCAAAAGAAAGTGGATGCTCAAAAGGAAAAGGAGGATCAATGCACCTTTTTGACAAAGAGAAAAACTTTATGGGAGGGCATGGAATAGTTGGAGGGCAGATTCCGCTTGGAGCTGGAATAGCATTTGCAGAAAAATATAAAGAAACAGATAACATCTGCATTTGCTACATGGGAGATGGAGCTGTGAGGCAGGGAGCACTGCATGAAGCTTTTAATATGGCAATGCTTTGGAAGTTGCCTGTAGTATTCGTAATTGAAAACAACGGTTATGCAATGGGAACTTCTGTTGAAAGGACATCTAATGTAACAGAACTTTACAAGATTGGTCATGCATATGATATGCCTTCAGAGCCAGTAAGTGCTATGGATCCTGAAAACGTTCATTCAGCTGTATCGAAAGCTGCAGATCATGCTAGGAAAAAAGGTCCATATCTACTTGAGTTTAGAACATATAGATACAAAGGACACTCAATGTCTGACCCAGCCAAATACAGATCGAAGGAAGAGTTAGAGGAATATAGACAGCAAGACCCTATAGAAATTGTTCGCAAGAAAATATTGGACAAGAAAATGGCAAAGCAGCAAGATTTAGATAAAATTGAAGAAAAAGTTAAAAATATAGTAGCAGAAAGTGTTGAGTTTGCGGAGTCTTCCAGCTTTCCAGAAGAAAATAATATATATAGTGATGTTTATGCAGAGGAGAACTATCCTTTTTTAGAAGACTAGAATAGTCAGCTATTTATAAATATTTAACTCTAAGTAGAAGCCAGAAGAAATGCCTGAACAAAAGAAGAGAAATAGAAGAGAAATACTGCTTATTGTAATAATTGGAGTATTGGTTATAGCAAACTTAATAAAATGGTATGCTGACAATCAGAATAGAAAAGAGATGCAAGAGCAGATGGACAAGAAAGAGTTGGAGCTTTTCGATACATACACAAAGCTGGATTCTATTTCTAATCAGGTTGAAATTAAAATTGAAAAAATAAGATCTTTAGGTGGTAGAATTGACTCTCTGGTAACGCTAAAAGAGGAATTAGAACAAGATAAATACAATTTGAGGGTTGCCAAAAGCATAACTCAAAAGAGGTATAATGAGATTAAGGAAAAAGTGGAGGGGTATGAATCGTTACTTTTGCAGAAGGATGAAGAAATTGAAAAGCTGAAAGTAGCTAATACAGTTTTATTAGCTGAAAATCAGGATCTTAAGACGGATAAAAGTAGTTTGATAAGTAAAATATCAAATCTTGAGAGTGAAAAAGGAGTTCTACAGAAAAAAGTATCTACCGCAGCGACTTTAAGAGCAGAGGGGATTGAAGTATATGCAATTAGCAAATCTGGAAAAGAAATCAGTGGAGGTTCTTTTAGAATACGGCAGTTAGATAAGTTAAAGATAGCCTTTAAAGTAGCAGAAAATGACCTTGCAGAGTTAGGAACTAAAGAAGTTTTTATGCGATTAATAGATCCTAATCAATCTGTTCTTTATAATGTAACTTCTTCCAACTCTGGTACTTTTACTAAAGATGGGAAAGATCTTTTTTTTACACAGAAAAAGGATTTCCTTTTTGATAATTCTAATCAAACTGTTGAGATTGAATTTTATAAAGGTAGTGAGTTCCGAAAAGGTCTTTATAGGGTAGAGCTTTATAATAACGAAGAAGTAATCGGAGAAACAACATTTATTGTTAAGTAATCATATTTATACTGCATCTTTTAATTAATTTCACAAAAGGATATGTTATGTGACATATCATCAAGTATTGATAAATGTTTCTCGCAAAATTATCTCAGAGAGTTTATAGTAAATATTTAACTGATGAAAATAAAAAATACAAGTAGATCATCGGTTTGGCATCCCAGCGTAGGGGAGATTAGAAAAGCGTATGAGATCCTTCAGGATGTGGTAGTAAAAACACCACTTACATTAAGTAGAAGGCTTTCTGCTAAATATGGCGCAAATATTTTTTTGAAAAGAGAAGATTTGCAAGTTGTACGTTCGTACAAATTAAGAGGTGCATATTATAAAATCAGCACTATGAAGAAGGAAACGCTTACCAAAGGAGTGGTATGTGCAAGTGCTGGTAACCATGCTCAGGGAGTTGCTTATGCATGTAATAAGTTAAAAATACATGGGAAAATATTTATGCCTAGTACGACTCCAAAGCAAAAGATAAAGCAGGTAGAAATGTTTGGAGGGGCTAGTGTTGATATTGTTTTAAGTGGTGATACGTTTGATGATGCTTACTATGAAGCTCAGGAGTATTGCAAAAAAGAGAATATAACTTTAATACATCCATTTAATGACGAACAGGTAATAACAGGTCAGGGAACAGTTGCTTTAGAAATTTTACAACAGACCAACTCACATATAGACTTTCTTTTTAGTCCTTTAGGAGGCGGAGGATTGATCTCAGGAGTTAGTAGTTACTTCAAATATCTTTCTCCAGACACTAAAATAATAGGGGTTGAGCCTGAAGGGGCTCCTGCAATGAAAGTTTCTATTAAAGAAGACAAAGTAGTGACTTTAAAAGAGATAGATAAATTTGTTGACGGAGCTGCTGTTAAAACAGTTGGAGACAAGAACTTTAGAATATGTAAAGAGTTTGTAGATGACTTTGCAACTGTACCTGAAGGTAAAGTATGTTCTACCTTGCTTAATTTATATAATGAAGAAGCTATAGTGTCAGAGCCTTCTGGAGTGCTTTCAATCGCTGTTCTGGATGATTACAAAGAAGAAATTAAAGGAAAAAATGTTGTTTGCATTTTGAGTGGAAGCAATAATGATATTTCAAGATTGGAAGAAATCAAAGAAAGAGCATTCTTGTATGAGGGTTTGAAAAATTATATGATCATTCACTTGCCTCAAAGAGCAGGAGCACTTAAAGAATTTATTGAGAATAATCTAGGGGAAAGAGATGATATTATTCTTTTTGAGTATATAAAAAAGAATAACCAGGAAATTGGCCCGGCTCTTATAGGTATTGAGGTACAGGAGAAAGAAGATTTTAGTGAAATATTAAAGCGAATACGAAAAAATAGTGTTGATGCAGAGCTACTCAATAATAATTCAGATTTGTTAAATCTATTGGTATATAAAAATAGCGGAGTAATTTAATATGGGTATAGAGTTATATAGAAAAATTACTTCTTACTTTAGTTATAAATTGACTTAATAAATTTAAAACACAAAAGCTTATTTGGAATAGTGAATAAGTATAGTGGTTACGAATAAATTGTCTAGCTTTTATAAAAAAGAAAACTTCTTACGTGTATTAGCCTTATTAGCCTTACTAATAGCTACTTTTTCTATTTGGTATACTAATGAACTAGTAAAAAGATTAGAGTTTAGAGAAAAACAGCAAGTTGACCTCTATGCAAAAGTTTCAAAAGAAATTTATGCAGCCCCTATGGATGAGGATGTTACTCTCTTAACAGAAATTTTGGGAACAAATAACTTTGTTCCAATGATTGTCTCTAATGAGGATGGGACTCCTACACAGCATAGAAATGTTCAAATACCTGAGGGCTTGACAGAAAAGCAGGAGTTAGCTTTCTTGAAAGACAAAATGGAGGAAATGAAAGAGGAGTATGAACCCTTGGAAGTTTCTTTAGGTGATAATTGGCATCAATACATCTATTATACCAACTCTCTGATATTAAAGCAGATAAGATACTATCCTTACGTCCAAATTAGTACTATCGCTGTATTAGCAATCTTAGCATATTTGGTATTTGTATCCGTTAAAAAAGCAGAACAAAATAAACTTTGGGCTGGTTTGGCAAAAGAGACTGCACATCAATTGGGTACGCCAATCTCTTCGCTTTTAGCATGGAATGAATTACTAAGATCAAATGAGGATACTCCTCAAGAAATTATTGAAGAGATAGATAAAGATATAGTTAGACTCCAAGTAGTAACTTCTAGATTTTCAAATATTGGATCTGCTTCTAAGCTTACAGCAAATAATATTTTTGAAATAGTAAAAGAAGTGGTAGAATACTTAGAAAAGAGGGTGTCATCAAAAGTGATATTTAATATTACAGCTAAGTCAGGTCAAAACTTTGAAACTCAATCTAATGCAGCACTTTTTAGTTGGGTAATAGAAAATGTTTGCAAAAATGCAGTCGATGCAATGGAAGGAAAAGGTAAAATTGATATCTACTTACGTTGTTCAACGCATAAGAAGCAAAATGTTATATTGATAGATATTAAAGATACTGGTAAAGGAATATCTAAATCAAAGATTAAAGAGATTTTTAAGCCTGGTTTCACTACAAAGAAAAGAGGATGGGGGATAGGTTTATCTTTAGCCAAAAGGATAATTGAGGAGTTTCATCAAGGAAAAATTTTCGTTCTAAAATCAGAAATTAACCAAGGAACTACATTTAGAGTAATTTTGCCTCAGTTAATGGTTTGAGAATTTAAGGCAACCCCATTAGGTAATGATAGTTGATAATAAAAAAGAAGTAGTAAAATCTGCTAAGAGAGTAGCTACAAAAATGAAGTTGGTAAAAGATGACCCTTGGCTTGATCCTTATGCGAATACCATAAAGGAAAGATATCAAAGGTTTAGGGAATGGAAAGAGCAAATTACCGAAAAGCAAAATAGCTTGTATGATTTTGCAGGGTTACATAAAAAACTAGGCTTTCATTTTGATATTAAGGATAGTTCTTGGACATATAGAGAGTGGGCTCCAAAGGCTAAAGCTTTATATTTATTTGGAGATTTCAATAACTGGGATAGAAAAAGTCATCCATTAAAGAGAACAAAGGATGGGTACTGGGAAGTAACAATTAATAGCTCTTTAAAGCATAAAGATTTAATTAAAGTTGTTATTGAAACAGAGAGTGCTACTACTGATAGGATACCATTATTAATAAATCGAGTTGTGCAAAACCAGGAAACTAAAGATTTTTCTGGTCAGCTATGGTATCCCGATAAAGAATATAAATGGCAGAGTAAAAGATTAAAAAAGAGTGCTAAAGAAAAACCACTTTTGATTTACGAAGCGCATACTGGAATGGCATTGGAGGAGGAAAGAGTAGGAACTTATGTAGAATTTAGAGATCAGGTTTTACCTAGAATAAAGCAGCAAGGGTACAATGCAATCCAACTAATGGCTATTCAGGAGCATCCATACTATGGGTCATTTGGATACCATGTTTCTAACTTTTTTGCGCCTTCTTCCCGATTTGGAACTCCTGACGATTTGAAGTCTTTGATCGATAAAGCCCACAAAATGGGGATAAGGGTAATTATGGATCTTGTTCATTCCCATGCTGTTAAGAATATTAATGAAGGAATAAACAAATTTGATGGAACGCAGCATCAATTTTTTCATGAAGGAGAAAAGGGAGTTCACCCTGCTTGGGATTCTATGCTTTTCAACTATGGCAAAGAAGAAGTAATACAGTTTTTGCTATCTAATATTCGGTATTGGATGGAAGAGTATCAACTAGATGGTTTTAGGTTTGATGGAGTGTCTTCTATGCTTTATTGGCATCATGGAAATGTTAGCTTTGATAATTACTCTAAGTACTTTGATGAAGGAGTTGATATTCAAGCAGTAACCTATCTTCAGTTAGCTAATGAGCTTATTCATACGATCAACCCAGATGCTGTTTCAATTGCAGAAGATGTGAGCGGAATGCCTGGCTTATGTAGACCTATAGAAGAAGGAGGATTAGGTTTTGACTACAGGCTAGCGATGGGAATTCCCGATAACTGGATCAAGCATTTAAAAGAAAAAAGAGATGAAGAATGGTCACCAAGTTTTATTTGGGGTTTCTTAACAAATAGAAGAAACAATGAAAAAACTATTGCTTATTGTGAGTCACATGACCAGGCTCTAGTGGGAGATAAGACCATTGCTTTTTGGTTGATGGATCAGGAGATGTACTGGCATATGAGCGAGAGCGATGAGAATGATATAATTCATAGAGGGATATCACTTCATAAAATGATTCGATTGGCTACTATAGCACTGGGAGGGGAGGCATATCTCAACTTTATGGGCAATGAGTTTGGGCATCCAGAAT
Organism: Bacteroidia bacterium; assembly: GCA_030425505.1. GTDB lineage: Bacteria > Bacteroidota > Bacteroidia > Cytophagales > Flammeovirgaceae > JAUIAB01. The sequence continues at coordinate 11,534 of JAUIAB010000015.1, forward strand.
GGGTAGATTTTCCAAGAGAAGAGAATGGTTGGAGCTATAAATATTGCAGACGGCAATGGAGCTTGGTTGATAATCAAAATTTGAAATACAAATACCTAAATAATTTTGATAAGATTCTTATTGCTCTTGCAGTGAAGGAAGGTTATCTAAATAAAAAGTTAGTGCAATTGAATGTAGATGAAAAAAACCAAACACTAGTATTTTCTAAAGGCAAGCTAATCTTTGTCTTCAATTTTCATCCACAAAATTCTATTCCTGATTATCGCTTTTTTACGGGTATCAAAAAAGAGAAAAAATATAAAATAGTACTTAACTCTGATAGTAAAGAATTTGGAGGTCACCACAGGGTGGATGATACAATGGTTTACCAAAGCGATGAGAATGGTATTTTAAGTATATACAATACAAATAGAACCGCATTAGTATTTCGACAAGTTGGGAGGTAGGCTATTTCCTGCGCTACATGGTTATTTATTTGATTATCAATAAAATATATCGTTTTTCATTGAAGTTAATTAAGGGGTTTTATATAAAAAATTAAATTTCAGTTTATAGTTTTGCACTCTTTACAAAATAGGATAAACTAAAGGAGATGAAATAGACCCTGTCTGATTTAAAATAGAGGTACACACAAAGCAATAATTGAGATGAGTACTAAACAAACTAGGCAGGTCATAAAATATAAACACATGGAAAAGTCAGTAAGGGTACGATTTGCACCAAGTCCTACAGGGCCATTGCATATTGGAGGAGTCAGAACGGCATTATTTAACTATCTTTTTGCGAAGAAAAATGATGGGACATTCATCGTTCGAATAGAGGACACGGATCAAACGAGATGGGTAGCAGGAGCAGAGGAATATATAATGGAAGCTTTGGAATGGTGTGGGCTGAATCCTGATGAAAGCCCAGTTCATGGAGGTGAGTACGGGGCTTATCGGCAGTCAGAAAGAAAGGATGTTTATCAAAAATATGTACTGCAGCTATTAGAAAGTGGTCATGCATATTATGCATTTGATACAGCAGAGGAGTTGGAAAAGATGAGGGAAGATTATAAAAGTGAAAAGCTACCCAGCCCTCAATATAATGCTATTTTGAGAACTCGAATGCGAAATTCTCTTACTTTATCGAAAGATGAAGTAGATAAGTTGCTATCAGAAAAGGTGTCTTATACCATTAGGCTAAAGGTAGATCCTCAAGATACTATTTCGTTTCAGGATCTGATTAGGGGTAGGGTGAAAACACATGCCAGCACATTGGATGATAAAGTTTTGATGAAGTCAGATGGTCTTCCAACCTATCATTTGGCTAATGTAGTAGATGATTATTTGATGAAAATTTCGCATGTAATTAGGGGAGAGGAGTGGATTCCTTCTACCCCAACACATGTTTTATTATATAAATACCTAGGCTTGGAAGATGAAATGCCTCAGTTTGTGCATTTGCCTTTGATTTTAAAGCCTTCAGGAAATGGGAAGTTGAGTAAAAGGGATGGAGAAAAATTTGGTTTCCCGGTATATCCAATGTCATGGAAAGACGAGCAAGAAGGTAGTTTGAGTAAAGGTTTTAGAGAAGAGGGGTTTATTGCTGAGGCCTTTGTGAATTTTTTGGCTTTGATTGGCTGGAATCCGAAAGATGAGCAGGAAATCTTTTCACTACAAGAACTGATAAAGAAATTTAGTATTGAAGCTGTTCATAAAGCAGGTGCAAAGTTTGACTATGAAAAAGCAAAGTGGTTTAATCAGCAGTATTTGAAAAAACAATCAAATGCAGTATTGCTTAAAGAACTAAAGAAAGTTTTAGAGGAGAGTAAGGTAGAGTACAGCCACCTTGACTTAGAAGGAATCCTTGACTTAATGAAAGAAAGAGTTACTTTTTTATCAGAGATTCCGACTAAAGGAAATTATTTTTTCAATAGACCGTCGGAATATGATTCAAAAACTCTTAAAAAGAAGTGGAAGGAAGATTCAGCTACCATACTAGAGCAGATTTTTGATTTACTTGCTCAGGAAAAGGTTTGGAAAGCAGAGCCTTTAAAAGAAAAGGTGATGAAGTTTATAGAGAGTCATGAAACTTCTATGGGAGGAGTTTTTCCAATTTTAAGACTTTCTTTAACTGGAGAAGGGGGAGGCCCAGATCTTTTTAAGATCATAGAAATACTTGGGAAGCAAGAAGTTGAAGATCGTATTAAATATGCTGTAGAAAAACTTCCTTAAGTGAGTTTAACTTCAGGTAGCTTTAGTAAATAGAATTATAATAGTTAGCGTAGTCTTCAAACAGTTTCAATCTGTATAAGAATAGAATAGTTATTTTCGTTAGCTAGAAAAACAATTAAGTTAATATGTTAAAAAAATACTTTTTTTTAATCCTTTCTTTTTCGCTAATTCTGGATTTAAATAATGTTTTTTCCCAGAGTAATACTGTTCAATGGGCAGATAAAGTTTTAGAGGTCTCTTCTGAGTTTGATAGTAAAGAAGGAGAAAAGAGATTTAAAGCTATTCAGGCACTTGGTAAGCCAAATGCTATGCCTCAGGGAGGAAAGAGTGGCTGTGCTTGGGGTTCTCTATATAATAATTCTAAGAATGGGGATTGGATAAAAGTAGGATTTAATACGCCAATATCAATTCAACAAATTGGAATTGCTGAAAACTTTAATCCAGGTTCCATACAGAAAATTTATGTGTATGATATATATGGAACTGAATATTTAATATATAATAACCCGAATTTAATTGCTCCTACAGAAAAGTGGAGAATGTTCAATGTATATTTTCAGCTAACTCCCTACAAAGTATCTGCTGTAAAGCTTGAACTAAATACTAGGGCTATTGAAGGGTGGAATTTGATTGATGCTATTGGAATTTCAGATAGTAGAAACCCTATTGTAGCAGAAATAAATGAAGAGGGAGCAAATGGGATGGGGTACATATCTCAAAAAGAGAACCTTGGGAGAGAAATAAATTCTGAATATGGCGATATACTTCCTGTAATTTCTCCTGATTCTAAGGTTTTATATTTTGCCAGAAAAGAACACCCTGAAAATATGCATAAGTCTGGGACTACTAAAATAAAAGATGATATCTGGTATTCTTATTTTAGTAATAATAGATGGTCACGAGCAATTCGGATGCCTTCACCTCTCAACAATGTATCTAACAATTTTGTATGTTCGGTAACTCCTGATGGTAATACACTTCTTTTAGGAAATAAATACAATCAAGATGGTACGTGTTCTTCTGGTGTTTCTATGTCGCATAGAACTTCTAATGGATGGAGCTTTCCTGAAAATTTGAATATTGCTAATTATTATAATATGAGTGATTACTCTGAGTTTTGTTTAGCTCCTAATAATAAAGTCCTAATTCTTGCGATTAGAAGAAAAGATAGTGAAGGAGATAGAGACCTATATGTAAGTTTTTTGCAACCTAATAATAATACCTGGACAGAGCCCAAAAATATGGGTAGCCTGATCAATACTCCAGAAAAAGAAATTACGCCTTTTGTAGCAGCTGATAATAAAACCCTTTATTTTTCTTCTTCAGGAAGAAGTGGTTATGGAAGCACGGATATGTATATTACTAAAAGGTTAGATGATACCTGGCTTAATTGGTCAGAGCCAGTAAATCTTGGTAAAGACTTAAATTCTGATAAATGGGATGCTTCTTACACCATCGATGCTTTTGGTGAATACGCCTACTTTGTATCCAGAGATAATTCTTACAATGAAAGTACGGATATTTTTAGAGTAAGACTTCCTGAAAAAGTAAGACCAAACCCTGTAGTAATAGTAACGGGGACTGTTTATAACGCAAAAACAAAAGAACCAATAGCTGCTGAAATAGTATACGAAAATCTAAAAAATGGCGAAGAGATAGGTAAAGCAATCTCAAGCCCTATGGATGGACGTTATAGCATTACATTACCTTTGGAAGAGTTTTTTGGTTTTAGAGCTCAGTCTCGAGGGTTTGTTTCTACCAACGATAATATAGACTTACACAGATCTTCTTACCAATATAGTACTAACTCCAGAGTAATCACTAAAGACTTACATTTAACACCTGTTGAAGCGGGTCAAAGGGGGCGTTTGAACAACGTATTCTTTGCTCAGGGAGAAGATAGACTATTGCCTGAGTCTTATTATGAGTTGAATAGGTTGGTCAATATTCTTAAGGAAAACCCTAGAATGGAAGTAGTTTTAGAAGGACATACAGATATTCAGGGAGATCCTAATGCTAATATGAAGTTATCCGAAGATAGGGTTAAAGTGATTAAAGAATATGTAGTTACCAGAGGGATAGAACCAAATAGGATAGGCACTGCAGCTTATGGGGCTACTCAGCCTCTTACAAGAAATAGAGATGCTGAGAGCAAGAAAAAGAATAGAAGGGTAGAGTTTAGAATAACAAAAATGTAACAAATAGCTTCAAAAGAGCTTGGGTATATTCCATACTGTTCTCGTAGTATTTATTGTCTCTTATGCTATTCAGCTAATAGTAATAACTCTTGCGTATGGTAATACTAGCTTTTGGGAGGTAAACGATAATGTAGTTGCTAAAAAGAGTATTGAAAAAGCTTCTGTAATTATTGCGGCTAGAAATGAATTGGAGAATTTAAAAAAGCTCCTTAATAGTTTGTCAAAGCAAAAAGGCGTTTCGTTTGAAGTTATTGTTGCTTTAGACAGATGTGAAGATGAAAGCCAAAAGTATTTAGAAGAATTTACACAAAAAGATGCAAGGTTTAAATATTTAGTCATCAAAGAGATTCCTAAAGAGATTATTTCTGGAAAAAAGTGGGCAATAACTAAAGCTATAGAAACTGCTGAAAGCGATATTTTAATATTAACAGATGCAGATTGCTGGCCGGCTTCTGATTTTTGGCTTAAAGCAATAGTAGAAAAATATAGTGATCCAAACATCCAGATAGTATTAGGCTATGGAGGCTACGAAAAAAGAAGTACCTGGATTAATAAAGTAATTCAGTACGATACTTTAATTACTGGAGGTTTGTATTTGTCTATGGCTAATTTAGGGATGCCATTTATGGGTGTAGGTAGAAACATCTCTTACAGAAAGTCTTTTTTCAATAGGGTAGGAGGTTTTAAAAATCACTATTCCATTATAAGTGGAGATGATGACTTGTTTGTTAACGCAAATGCTACTAAATCAAATACTTCGATTATTTTTGATAAAAACAGTCAAACTTACTCAAGACCTAAAAAAACTTTTTCATCATGGTATCATCAAAAGATAAGACACTTATCTGTAGGGAAATATTATAAATTAAAAGATAAACTTATATTATCCCTAGTCAATGGCTCTCAGATACTATTCTATAGTAGTTTTTTTATTCTTCTAACCTTTAGCAAAGGTACAGCTTACCTCACAGCACTATATGCTATAAGACAAATGCTACTTTTTATGACTTTAAGTAAGTTGCAAGAAAACATAGGTGAAAAAACTGATCTTAAACTTACATTTGCTTTAGATCTTTTTCATACGTTATATTTGACTATAGTAGGCTTTATTGCTACTTTAACAAAAAAAGTAAGATGGAAATAAAAAGACGCTTTTCGCAAAAAGCGCTAGAGGATTTTGAGCTTATTGATAAAGCTGTGGCAGGAGAAGAACAGGCTTATGCAAGGCTAATGGAAAAGCATAGAAAGTCTGTCTACTATACCATGCTAAAGCTTATACGAAATGTTGATGATGCTGAGGACTTAACAATAGAAGCCTTTACTAAGGCTTTCAAAAAACTTGCTGATTTTAAAAAAAACTATTCATTCTCTACTTGGCTTCATAAAATTGCATCCAATAACTGTATTGATTTTTTAAGGAAAAAGCGGTTAGATACTACTAGCATTGACTCTCAGGTAAAAAATGATGATGGGGATACCATTACTATAGATATAAGAGATAAAAGCTTAGACCCTCAGGAAAAAGCAATTAAGTCTCAGAAAATTGAAATTATTAGAGAATTTGTTAACCTACTTCCATCTAAATATCAAAAGCTAGTGAAGCTAAGATATTTTAAAGAATACTCTTATGATGAGATTGCGCAGGAATTAGAAGCACCTCTTGGAACAATAAAAGCTCAACTCCATAGGGCTAGAGAGTTATTAACAGATTTGGTTAAAAAACAAAAGCACTTTTTTTAAGCTAAAATTACTTTAAATAAGTTGGAAAGATTGAAAGAAGTATTGCGATACTTTCCAGATATTACTGAATTGCAAAAGAAGCAATTAGAGCAGCTACTAGAAATTTTTCCTAAATACAATCAAAAGGTAAATCTTATTTCTAGAAATGATGTCCAAAACCTGGAAGTAAGACACATATTACATTCTTTGAGTATAGCTAAAATTTTTAATCTCCCTGATAAGATATCTGTTTTAGATGTTGGAACTGGTGGAGGATTTCCAGGCATACCTCTAGCTATACTGTATCCTAGTGCAAAATTTTACCTTGTAGACTCTATACAAAAAAAAATAAATGTAGTGTCTTCTATAGTAAAAGATCTTGAGTTGAAAAATGTGCATCCAATCCGGTCTAGAGCAGAAGAGTTAGATATAAAGGTTGATTTAATAATTTCTAGAGCAGTAGCTCCAATGAAAAAAATATGGAGCTGGACTAACTCTTGTCTAATCAAAAATAAAGAAAAGAACCACATTTTCGGCTATTTATTTCTTAAAGGGGGAGATTTAGATGAGGAACTGAAAGAGCTTGGTAAGAAGTATACAAGCTACTTATTGAATAATTACTTTGATAATAATTTCTTTCAGGGGAAAGCTCTAATTTCAATAAAAATATAAAGAAGAGACAGCTAGTCGTAATACTTTTTTTTTAGTTAGGGATATTCAGGAGAGGTTGTAACTCGACTATAAGAGTAAATCTTTTCAAGAAAAAGGGAGGAAGTTAAAGCTTTTCTAATTTGGTATTAGAGGAAACCTACTAGTACCCACTAGCTTTAGAGTTGCCAGTTCGAGTGATATCTGCTGCACCTAGGTAGGGATATTCTGTATTTGGGAAGTGAAGAATAGCTTGCATTCTTCCAATTTGCTCTATGGTATTTATTTTATGACCAAGTGTGCGGAGTTCCTGAATAGTTTTTTCAGGGAATTCTCTCTCTAAAATTATTTCATCAGGCAGCCATTGAGCATGTATTTTTTGAGTATCAACTGCTTGAGTCATGCTCATTTTATAATCTATTACATTCACTATTGTTTGATAAACATTAGTGATTATAGTAGAGCCACCTGGAGTTCCAAGCACCATATAAAGCTGATTATCTTTCTCAATAATAGTTGGGGTCATACTACTGAGCATCCTTTTCCCAGGCTCGATAGCATTTGCCTCTCCGCCAACTAACCCAAACTGATTTGGTTCTCCTGGCTTTATACTAAAATCATCCATTTCATTATTCAAAAAGAACCCAGCACCTTTAACCATTACCTTGCATCCAAAAAAGCTATTTAGCGTAGTAGTAATTGCTACTGCATTTCCTTCCTTATCTACAATTGAAAAGTGGGTAGTTTCGAAGCTTTCTATCTTATCGACCTTTCCTTCTTTGATTTCCTCAGAAGGAGTGGCCTTATCAAGTTTAATATCAGCTATTCGGTTAGCGATATAGGAAGAATCCAATAGCTCATTTATTGGTGCATCATAATAATCCATATCACCCAAATGTGTAGCTCTATCAGCAAAAACTCTCCTCATAAGCTCAGTCATAATGTGGATAGAATTTGCTGAGTTATGACCATAGTTTTTAAAGTCAAACTTCTCACTTCCTTTGAGTAGTTGAAGAAGAGCTATACCTCCGCTAGAAGGAGGTGGCATAGAAATGATTTTATGACCTCTATAACTTCCAGTCAAAGGCTCTCTCCAAACTGCCTTATAATTCTCTAAATCATTTTTTGAGATAATTCCACCACCTCTTTCCATCTCTTTTACTATTAGGTCAGCAGTAACACCTTTATAAAACCCATCTCTTCCATTATCCCGTATCCTTTTAAGCGTTTCTCCCAAGTCTTTAAACTTAATTTTTTCACCAGCTTCAAATTCTTTTTCTCTAAATAGAAATGGGGTGTCAATATTATGTTTTATAAAATCTTCCTGAAAGCGGTTGATAATATCAGCATCGTATTTAGTTAGTTCAAACCCATTAATTGCTAGATCAATAGATGGCTGTACTAAATCTTTAAAAGGAAGAGAACCAAACTTTTTATGAATCGCATCCATGCCAGCTACACTTCCAGGAACTCCAGCAGCTAAATGCCCACTAAGGCTTTTATTTTCAATAACCTCTTTGCTTTCATCGAGGTACATATCTCTTTTCGACCCCGAAGGAGCCATCTCTCTAAAGTCCAATGTACCAGTTTCGCCTGATGCTGTTCGGTATATCATAAACCCGCCTCCTCCAATATTGCCAGCTTTTGGTAGTACAACAGCCAAAGAGTACATAGTAGCAATAGCAGCATCAAAAGAATTTCCTCCTTTTTTTAAAGTAGCTAAGCCTACCTCAGAAGCTAAAGGATGCGCTGAGACTACCATCCCGTTTTTAGCTGCTAAGCCTACTCTCTCTTCTTTTGTATTATTGTTTGAGCTGCAACCATATAATATTGCAGCAATACTAAATAAAATGGATAGTTTTCTCATTTTCTAAATATAGAAGTTATTTAAATTTACTTTCTTAGACTGTAAATACTGATCATTGGGGCTTTATTTTGTGTTTTGTACTACTATAGGGGCGAAAAATTACTTTCTCAAAATCCAATACTTAACATTTATTTATATTTTCTAAACTCACATGGAATTTAGGATACTATTTTACGATACTTTTTTTTTAAAGCTAATTAGCAGATTTTATCTTGCTTTAAGCAACTTCATAGTTACAAAAATCATTAGCGTTATTATTAAACCTAATACTATAATTAATGTATAGCTTTTTTTGCTTAACTCAACTGGATACATATTTCCCATTGGTATAAAAGCAGACCAAAAATAGGGGTGTGCTGCGTATTTATCTGCGCTCTCAATATATTTTAGCTTGGCTACCCTCAAAGCTTCATCTTTGCTTATGCCATCAGCTAAAGCTCTATAAAAATTTTCCATGATTGGAGCTGTATTGCGATCACTGATATTCCATAGGCTCATCACTAAACTAGGGCTTCCTGCATATATAAATGCCCGTGCCAAACTAATCATACCTTCTCCTTGTTCCAGTTTACCTAAACCAGTTTCACAAGCACTTAAGACAATCAAATCAGAAGGGATATGCATATTATAAAGCTCATATACATGTAGAGAATTATCTTGGATGGAGTCTTTAGAAGAAGCAAATAGAAGTTTTGAGTTGTCAGGGTTGTCGTCATCAACAATACCATGCATGGATAAGTGAATAACCTGATATTTATCTGCATGCTTTTTAAAATTAGCTTCTGTAGCATCCTTGCCATAGAAAAAATTTCCTTCAGCTAAGCCTGCAATAGTTTTTACTTCCTTTAGAGCACCTGGCAAATTAGATAATTGGATAGTCCTCAACTTATCGAGCTTTCCTTTATTAGCTATGGAAGAAGTGCTACTTTCATAAGTAGGAGCAAAAGCAAGACACTGAGCTTCACGTTGTGCTTCATGTTTTAAGTTGCTAGCCCAAAGATTAGCAGATAAACTATAAGAAATAGTGAATTTTTTAATGAGATAAGGGAGCTCTTTATAATCAGTTTCAGAGTGTACGCTTTTTTCTAGATGTTTTTCTTCTTCAATTAGAACTTCAAATGGTAAATAATGCAATTGACCATCAGGAATAATAATGAGCTTAGGTATAACACGATCTTTACTAGTGTTAATAACATTTTCTATTGGTTGAATTAGTTGCTTCCAGAGTTGGTTAGCATAAATACTAAACTCTGTATTACGGGATTCTCTATATTCAGAGATGGCATGCCTTAGTGAGGCAATATTCTTATTTAACAATGGGTTTTTATCAATTCTGAAAAAATGAAAATGATTTTTTTTAATCACGAAAATAAAAACAGCTTTATTACCGACAAAGTACTCTATTAGCGAGGTACTTTTATCGTGCAAATCCCTTTGTAATTTGTTAACAGAAGGAATAGAAATTTTATATTTGAGTTCATAGTATTGTGGATACTTACTTTCAAGATGAATAATCAGTGAGTCGATTTGCTGGTTTTTTAAAAAAAAATAATCTTGAAATAGAGCTGTTTTTGAAGAATCTTTTTGGGTATTAGCTAGCATAAGTTTTTTATGATAAAAAGACCTTTCTACTTTCAATTTTTTTTCTAGTTGGATGAGTGAATCTGGAATATTAGCAAAATACTTAGCCTCGTTTTCTCTTAGCGCTTTTTGAAGAAAGAAAGTTTTACTTTTTTCAGCAAAAGCAAAGGCCAAATAAAGATAGCTAGAGTCATTTGTGTTTTGAAAAAGTTTATGAGCGGTATCAATACTACCTTCATAGACTTCTAAATAAACATCATTTAGCTGTTGAATATTGTTCCTTCCTATGTCAAAACGAAGGGTATCCATAAGTTGGGTTGCTAGCTGATGAGTTTTGAAAGAAGCAATAAGATACCTTTCACTTTTTTTATTATACAAAGACTTAAGAAAAGTAGCTTTAAAGTTTAATGCTATCAAAAGATTAATCTTTGAGTTTATGTTTTCAAGTTTTGGGTTTGAAAAAATATCTTCATTCTTAAAATGATTTACAGTGCTAATAATTGCTTTTTGTGCGAAAAATACTGAATTATCAACTTTGTCAAGCTGATGACTAACAGCTGCTATATTACAATAACTTTCTGCTGTTTCTGGATGATAGCTACCTAGGCTTTTGATTCTAACCTTTAACGCTTTAGTATGATAAATTAAAGCGGTATCATACTTTTCTTGATTACTATAGCAAGTTGCTATATTGTTTAGCGTAATTGCTATTTTAGGATGATATTGACCAAAAATTGAATAGTCGTAGGTTACAACTTTTTTAAAATAGCTGAGGGCTTGATCAAAATATTTTTGATTTAGTAGAGCGTTACCTATATTACTCAATACTGTATTTGTTTTCGGGTGGTTTCTTCCATAGACTTCATAGTCTATTTTTAAAGCAAGATGGAAATAATCAAGTGCAATTTCAGGCTTATTCATTTCCATAAAGCAAGTCCCAATGTTATTATAGCTTACAGCAACTTTTGGATGCTTTTTCCCTAAACCCTTTAAAGCCATTTGTAAGGATTTTTGATAATAACTCAGTGCTTCATTACTTTTTCCTTTGTATAAGAGGCAAGATCCAATATTATTATAATTAGAAGATATATCTGGGTGATCTTTTGCAAATATTTTCAAATCTATTTCTAAGCTCTTTGTATAATTATTTATAGCCTCATCATAGTTCCCAGTTTCTTTCCAATAATCACCAATATTTGAGTAACAAGTTGCCACTTCTCTACTCAGAATACCAAATGCTTCCAAATAGATACTCAATGCTTTTTCATGATAGATAAATGCTTTATTGTAGGCCCCTAAATTCATCAAACAAGCGCCCATAGAGCTGTAGCTTGAGGCTAAGTTTGGATGATTTTCACCTAAAGTATTTAGATCAATTTTTATTGCTTTCTTGTAATTTTCTAATGCTAAATAATACTTGCCAAGCCGAACTAAACAAAGACCAATATTACTGTATGTCATAGCAGTATGTGGGTGATTTTCGCCAAGTGTTTTGAGCTCAATTTCTAATGCTTTTTTAAGCTTTTTCAAAGCTTGATTATACTTTCCAAGATCTATTAAACATAGACCTATATTATTATAAGCATAAGCTGTGTATTGGTGGTTTTCTCCTAGAGCTACAAGCTCGATTTTTAAAGCTTTTGTATAATAGTGTATTGCAGTATCATAAAGAGCTAAGCTTTCATAATGATGACCAAGGTTATTATAAGAATAAGCTGTATTAAGATGGTTTTCTCCAAAAGCTATGATAGTTATGTTAAGATCTTTTTTCTGAAATTCAATAGCTTTCTCATATTCATCATTCATTTCATAGTAAAACCCAAAATTGTTGTAAGTTCTTGCTAATTCTTCATAATTAGCAGGTGATTTTGACTGTATTATTTTTAAAACGTTTTCTAGTATTTGTAAAACCGAGTCATTATTTGCTAAATTTAAGTGAGCTTCACTTATAGAATTAAGTGCTTTTATCTGTCCTTCCCAGTTATCAATTCCTACAAAGAAATCATAGGCGTTTTTCGAATAATTTAAAAGACTATCGTATTTAGCTTGTTGATATAATTCTTCAGATTTTTTGTAGAAAGTATTTACAACTGACGTATCTGCCTTAAGCTTTTGCTGGAATGAAAGTGCTAAAGTTTTGTTTAAAAAAACAAGTATAAAAACAAAAATAGCTTTAAATAGGTGCATTTTTGTAGAGTTGTATATAGAGCACTATGGGCTATATTGATTATAAATATTCAATATAGTATAATATTATATATAAAAACACTCTATTAAGTAACCGCAAAAGCTAAATGAATAGCAAACTAATGCAATACATCAATATAGACTTAATGAACTAACCGCCCTTCTCCCATACTTATTGGATGATCTTGCATGCCCTTTCTTATATGGAGAATTTCATATATATTTTCTCTAATGGTATCGGATAGTTGCCCTGTAGGTAAATCATTAGCATCCATTCCAAATGGATTTTCTATTTCTTCAGATATCATTTCAATACCAACCATTGCATAAGCCATTATCATGGCTGCAGGAATAGCTAAATACTGAAAGGCTTCTATTAACCCAAAAGGTAAAACAAGTATATATATTAAAATAAAGTTTTTAATAAAAGTACTGTGAGAGAAAGGGATTGGAGTGTTTTTAATCCTTTCACAACCTCCTAAAACATCTATAAGACCTTGAATTTGAGTTTTTAAATTTAGTTTGTCAATTTCTTTAATAAGCCCTTCTTGAAACATTCTTTCCATTTCCTCAAATAACATCGATGCTATTAAGTTTGGAACATGTTTAGCGCTTTTTAAAAGCTCCGAGTATTCCTTATTGATATAAATCATTTCATCTAATTGAACATTATTTCTCAAGTGACCTTTAAGAGCGATTGTAAAATTAGATATATTGGCAGCAAAAAATTTTCTTCTTTTTATATCAGGTTCGGGCAATAATGAGTTTAAATTAATAGTAAGTGTTCTACAATCATTTACTAGTTTTCCCCAAAGTTTCCTTCCTTCCCACCAGCGATCATAAGAAGAGTTAAGTCGAAATACTAAAAATAAGGAGAGAACAATTCCTAATAAAGAAAAGAAAAATGTATCGATTGTGTACTTTGCTTCTAAGTAGCGAACACTGATTATTGTTACAGAAATATCATAAATTAAAATTATTACTAAAGCGTTTATAAGTTGCTTTAGATTATAACTATGCTTAAAAGTACGAATAATATTAGGTATTAGGTACTTCCACTTTTTAGAATCGTAGATGATCATAGTTATACTTAATCTTTATGTTAACTCTTCAAAGTTATTATTTTCACTGATTAACTTCTCTTTTCTAGTAATTTTTAATATTCCATCAATAGAATTGAGGTTGTCAATTAGGTTTTTAATTTCATCTCTATCTTTTACAATAAGCGAAATTTCACCATGAAAAATAGAATTATTAGCATTAATAGAAATAGATTTAATATTGACCTGTAGTTGGTTTGAAATAACCTTAGTAATATCATTTACCAAACCAACTCTATCTGTTCCTTCAATGCTCAGAGAAACTTCATACTCTTTATCTTTTTGGTGTGCCCATCTTGCTCGTATAATTCTATACCCAAAGCTAGCCATAAGTGCTACAGCATTAGGACAGCTAGTTCTATGAATTTTAATGCCACTATTAATAGTTATAAACCCAAAAATATCATCTCCAGGTACGGGAGAGCAGCAGCTGGCAATGCTGTAGTCAACATTACTGATTTTATCTCCAATGATAAGCTCATTTTCCCCTTTTTTGATACTTTTAATATGTGTTCTGCCTGCAGAAGGAGTTTCTTTACCTTCTTTAGTACTTTTAGGCTCTTTATTTTCTGCTAGTGCTGCTTCTGTAAACTTCTTAATCTCATTGTGAGGGATCATTTCAGAGCCAATATTATAGTAGAGCTCCGTTTCAGAAGATAGGTTAAAATACTGAACTAGTTTTCTGGAAGTGATATCGTCTAAAGGGACTTTAATTTGCTTTAATTTTCTTTGCAAGATCTCTTTTCCGAGAGCTGCTATTTTCTTCTTGTCTTCTTTTAGATAATCTCGGATTTTGGATTTAGCTTTTGAGGTAGCGACAAACTTTAGCCATCCATCATTAGCTTTTGGTTTATTAGAAGTTAATATTTCAACTTGGTCACCACTTTGTAATTCATAGTTTAAGGGAACTAACTTCCCATTTATTTTAGCGCCTAAACAGGCAACTCCAACTTCAGTATGTATGTCAAAAGCAAAATCTAGAACAGTAGCACCTCTAGCATATCTTTTTAAATCTCCCTTGGGAGTGAAAATAAACACCTCTTCATCAAAAAAGTTAGATCTAAAATCATCAATAAAATCAATAGCATTTACATCATTATTTTCCAGCAGCTCTCTTACCTGAGTGAGCCAAACATCAACGCCTTTTTCTTTTTTTACAGATTTGTTTTCCTTATACATCCAGTGGGCAGCATATCCTTTTTCTGCTACCTCATCCATTCTTTTACTCCTAATTTGTACTTCAACCCACTTACCTTTAGGTCCCATTACCGTAGTGTGTAAAGACTCATAGCCATTGGATTTAGGAACACTAACCCAATCCCTAAGGCGATTTACGTTAGGTGTATAGAAATCAGTAACAATAGAATAAATTTTCCAGCAATTGGCTTTTTCTTCCTCTTTTGGACTGTCAAATATTATTCGGATAGCAAATAAGTCGTATATCTCCTCAAATGGGATTTTCTGCTTTTTCATTTTATTGTAAATCGATTTAATTGACTTAGTCCTAGCCTTTATATTAAAATCCAGAGATAGGCTTTTCAGAGAGCTATCTATTGGTTTTATAAAGCTTTTAGTAAAAAGTTTTCGAGCAGATTCAGACAGTTGGAGCTTTTTAGTAATAAAGCTATACATCTCACTATCAGAATACTTAAGGCTTAGATCTTCCAGTTCTGATTTAATATTGTACAATCCTAACCGATGGGCGAGGGGAGCATAAACATATTCCGTTTCAGATTTGATCTTTAATTGTTTATCCTTAGGCATACTCTTTAGAGTACGCATATTGTGTAAACGGTCAGCAATTTTTATTAATACTACTCGGATATCTTTAGAGATAGTAAGCAGCATTTTTCTGAAATTTTCTGCCTGATTTGAAGAACTTTTAGAGCTATTAGCAGATATTTTGGTCAATCCATCTACAATGTTGGCAACTTTTTGCCCAAACCTTCTTTTGATGTCAGAGACTTCATATTCTGTATCTTCTACTACATCATGGAGCAATGCTGAAATAATAGATGTAGCTCCTAACCCAATCTCTTCTACTACTATTCTTGCAACTTCTATCGGGTGATAGATATAAGGTTCACCAGATTTCCTCCTCATATCTTTATGTGCATCCAAAGAAAAGTTGAAAGCCTCTCTGATCTTTTTTACATCTTCTTTTGTGATGAATGGGCGTGCTTTTCTCAATAATGCACGATATTTATTTAAGATGTCTTTTTTTTCCTTAACTGGGTCTATATTCATAGATTTTTCTAAAAATCGTAGTTTGAAGAGAATACCTCAAAGTGAAAATAATAATTAGTTTTACAAAAAAGAACGATATATTCTGGTTTTCAAATAGTTGCACTATATTTTAAAATAAATTAAGTGTGGATTTGTTCCGAGTATACGATTATGAGCTTATGCATCAAAGTATAATCCTTAGCTAAAGCTCACTTTATTCTTAAATACTGCTAAAGTGATAGAACTAGTTTCGGTATCAAAAAATGATGAGCTCTCTAATAAAAGGGTAATTAAGTCAACAAACTTAAGACTGAAATCTGGAGCTAGTATTTCTATAGTAGGCAAAAAGGGTAGTGGAAAGTCTACGCTTTTAAGCTTAATTTCTCTGTTAGAGAAACCTACTGATGGGGAGGTTTACTTTTTAGGAGAGGCTACCTCGAATATCAGTGATTTCAAAAGAAAAGAATTGCGAAGAAAATATGTAGGACATTTGTTTTCTGATCCTATGTTGGTGCGCGAATACACTATCTTTGAGAATATAGAGCTGCCTCTTCTTTATCTAAGAGTTTCGAAGAAAAATAGAAAGGCAATGGTAGAAGAAATACTAGAAGAATTCTGCATTAGTGAACTCAGATCTTTGCACCCAGAAGAAATAAAGGTAAGAGATCAAATACTAGTCTCTCTCGCAAGGGCATTTATTGTAAAGCCAGTAATAATTGTTGCTGATGAAATCACTAATGATTTAAATATAATAGACCAAATACCTGTATTGAATGCCTTAATAAAAATAAATGAAGGAGGAACAACAGTTGTTTTAGCAACGCAAGATAAAAGTGTTTCCAATTTTACTATTTCCAGAGCAGTATTAGAAAACGGTAAACTATCATTTTCTAAGTTAGAAAGCTAGTATTATCAGTTGTTAGTTATACAAAGCCTTTTAATTGATTATACAAAAAAACACATTGTTTGTTGTTGATAATCATGTTTTACTTCTGTTTGTCTGAAATCATCTCACGGATTTCATGTAAAATGTAAACAAAACTTTATTTTTGGGTATCTGAAAAAAATGATAATAAATAACTCTATGAAAAAAAGACTTTTACTTGCGATTTTAATTACTATTCTAATGAACAGCATATCTACTCTAGCTCAAACAAAGCTTTCATTCGAAGATGTATTTGATAAAGGCGTTTTTAGGCAAGAGAGAGTAGCTGGCTTTAACTGGATGAGAGATGGTAATTTCTACACATCATTAGAAGGTAATAAGGTCATAAAATTCGACATCAATAATGGGGAAGTAGCAGAGGTATTATTAGATGCAAATAATTTAAATAAGAAGATTAAAATTATAGATTATACGTTTTCAAAAGATGAAACCAAACTATTAATAGAGACAGATCGAAATTACATCTATAGAAGGTCTTATGTTTCAACATATTACATATACAACCTTGCCACAAAAAAGCTCGCCTCTCTTTCTGATAATGGAAAGCAAGCCTATGCTACCTTTTCGCCTGATGGAACTAAGATAGGTTTTACTAGGTCTAACAATCTATTTTATGTTGACTTGGAGAATAATAAAGAAGTTCAAGTAACCTTTGATGGAAAATTTAATGAGATAATAAATGGTAGTTCTGATTGGGTTTATGAAGAAGAACTTTATTTAACTAAAGCGTTCTTTTGGTCACCTGAGGGGGATAATATAGCTTTCTATCGGTTCGATGAAAGCGAAGTGCGAAAGTATAATATGCAGAAATGGAATGATGGAGACCTATACCCTGAAGATTATACTTTCAAGTATCCTAAAGCTGGTGAAAAGAACTCAAAAGTAGATATTAAGGTATATAGCTTAGATTCAAAAGAGATACAAACAATTGATCTGGGAAGCGAAACAGACATATACATACCATCCATCCAATGGACGAACAATAATGATATTCTTGCAATCAGAAAACTCAACCGATTGCAAAATGAATTAATACTTTTTCATGCAGATGTAGAAACAGGGAAAGTGCAAAAAATACTCTCAGAAAAGCTGGAAACCTACATAGATATAAACTACTATGATAAGATGGTATACCTGAAAGATGGTAAGCATTTTATCAGAACAAGCGAAAAAGATGGGTATAAGCATATCTACCTCTATGATATGCAGGGAAATGAAGTTCGACAAATCACTAAAGGAGACTGGGAAGCTACTGAACTTCTGGGTGTAGACGAAAGAAAAAGAAAAGTTAAAGTATACTTTAAGTCTACAGAAAAATCTCCATTACAAAGGCACTTCTACAGCATCACTTGGGATGGAAAAAACAAAAAACAATTAACTACAGATAGGGGATACCATTCCATTGATTTAAGCCCAGACTTTAAGTACTATGTGGATAGCTATAGTAACTCTAATCAGCCTACTAAAGCAAGCTTGTATGAGACTAAGAAGAACAGCTTGGTAAAGGTTTTAAAGCACAATGAAAAACTGGAGGAAGTAGTAGAAGGATACAACCTAGGTAAGGTAGACTTTATAACTTTTCAGACTACAGATAATACCGAATTAAATGGTTTTATGATTAAACCAGCGGACTTTAGTGAAACTAGAAAATACCCTGTCCTTATATTCCAGTACAGTGGGCCTGGGTCACAATCCGTTTTAGATGTATATTCGGGAAGCCACTATTATTGGCATCAGTTGCTAGCTCAAGAAGGCTATATAATAGCTTGTATTGATAATAGAGGAACAGGTGGGAGAGGAGCTGATTTTAAAAAAATGACCTATGCACAACTAGGTAAAATAGAAGCTGAAGATCACATAGCATTTGCTAAATACTTACAAGGACTGCCCTACATCAACTCTGAGCGTATTGGGATTTGGGGATGGAGCTATGGAGGGTACATGTCATCTCTTTGTATGATGCTTGCCCCTGAGCTATTCAAAGCGGGCATTGCAGTCGCACCAGTAACAAGCTGGAGGTATTATGATACCATTTATACAGAAAGATACTTAAAAACACCTCAGCAAAATGCTTCAGGGTATGATGACTATTCTCCCATTACCCATGCAAGTAAACTAGAAGGCAAGTTTCTTCTGATCCATGGTACAGGAGATGATAATGTGCACTTTCAAAACACTGTTGCCTTACAAAGTGAGCTGATCAAATATGGAAAAATGTTTGATACTTTTATCTACCCTGATAGAGCACACAGTCTCAGAGCTGGAGGGGCAAGAAAGCATGTCTATCGCTTAATGTTTGATTATATCGTAAGAAACCTATAGATCTAAAGAGGAAAAAATAAAGCCTATACAGTATACTCCGTATCCTTCGAAGGTATACTAATATTGTTAAAGCCTTTTTCTTTCATACGTTTCTTAAAAGCTTGTTGTGCTTCTGGATCACCATGGACAATAAAAGTATTACGTACTTTTTTGGAATCTTGGCAAGAAAGGTATTGCAACATTTCCTGATAATCTCCGTGGGCACTCAGCGAATCAATAACCTTTACTTGAGCTTTAACATCGAACTCCATTCCAAATATTTTTACATTTTTTTCTCCACTTCTCAATTTTCCTGCAAGAGACAGCGGCTCAGCGTATCCAACAATTAGAATAGTATTATTTTCGTTACTTATGTTATGCATGATATGGTGCTTTACCCTTCCTGCTTCTGCCATTCCAGCAGCTGAAATGATCACCATCGGGGAATCTTTCACATTAAGCTCTTGCGACTCTCTCTTATCAGTAACATAAGTTAATAAGTCAAAACCAAAAGGATCAGGTCTGGATTCGATAAACGACTGCACTTTGTGATTAAGCGAATGAGCATATTTTCGCATAATATTAGTAGCATTTACTGCAAGAGGGCTATCCACATAAACCTTTACTTCGGGAAGCAAGCCATGTAGGTTTAGTTTGTTCAATGCATAAACAATCTCTTGAGTTCGCCCAAGGCTAAATGCAGGAATGATCACTTTTCCTTTTCGCATCTTACAGGTCTCTATAACGGCATTAAGTATTTCCTGATCAGCATCTTCACCACTGCTGTGTAAGCGATCTCCGTAAGTACTTTCACAGATAAGTACATCAGCTTGAGGAAACGGCACTGGATCTTTCAAAAGAGCTGTTTTGTACCTACCAATATCTCCAGTAAATGCAACTTGAGTAGTCTCATCAACTTCTTTAATGGTTAGGTTAACTGTAGCACTTCCAAGAATATGACCATTGCCAGTAAACAATAACTTGATATGATTATTAATTTCATACGGTTCATTAAAATTAACTGTAACAAACCTTTCTAAGCATTTCTCAACATCTTCTTTAGTATACAACGGTTCAACCAACTCTTTCCCAAGCTTTTTCTTCCTTTTATTTACAAATCGGACATCTGCTTCTTGAATAAAAGCACTGTCTGCCAGCATAATTTTGCACAAATCATAGGTTGCAGGAGTACAATAGATTTTACCATTATAACCATCTTTTACAAGCTTTGGAATTAGCCCTGAGTGATCAATATGAGCATGGGATAATATCAGGTGATTGATTGATTTAGGCTCAAAACCATACTCTCTATTAAGAGCGTGTGTCTCTTTACCCATACCCTGAAACATACCACAGTCAAGTAAAATTTTTTCATTATCCCACAGGGTAATTACATGCTTACTCCCTGTAACTGTTTGAGCTGCACCATGAAAGCTAATCTTCATTTGTTAAGGTTATCTAAGGTTAAAATTCCCACTAATAATATTATACTAATTAAAGGTATAAAAGGCGTAGGAGAGTTGCAATGTAAACCTACCCAGGAATGTTCTCTAAAAGTTGTAAGGTAGAGATCCAGGATATCAATTCCTCTGATAAAGTACGTTTTTAAATCGTTCTCAAACCTTTTGATTAACATTACTGCTCCCTTATAACAGTACCCGTAGTAGCAACAGTAGAAACACAAAAAAAGCCAACAGGATTTAGTCCCTGATCCTCGTTTTCTCTGTGAATATTAGTAGCGACATTAGCTATGGGCTGAGCAAATAACTCCTGAACACCGCCATCTCTATCCATTTGAATGATAATTTCATTCAAAAAGTCAAAAGCATCATCCGTAATCGTATAAATCTCAACAAAAATAGAATCTCCCAGAGCATAAGGAGCAACATTCTCATCATCTACAGCTCCAGCCCCATCATCAGGAAATCGGTTGATCCGCTCTCTGATCGGACTGATAAAATACAGACCATCAGCATTTCCATTAGGGCTAAAAGAACCGTCATAGCAGAGGTTTATTTCTTGAGGCTTGTTAAGAAACTTGCCATTCTTGTATGTTCTAATCCAATAAGCATCTCCTTTCCCAGGAGGGTCTCTTGCAATCAGCTGAGCATAATAGCCAGCAGGTTCTCCAAGAGACTCTTCTCTATATTCATAAAAGATAGAATCCACTAATGGAACTCTTCCAGTACCAGAAAGAGAGGTATACGTACCAACTTCATAATCAATAGATAAGACATAATCTCTTCCTACTGTGAATAGCTGAGAATTTTCATCTGGAGTCCAAATGTAATCTCCAGAGTTGCCGTCTTCAATAAAGATATATTTAATGCGTAAACTATCAACGTTATGAAAAGTATCTGTTATAGTAACTGTTGCCCCTGTTGCAGCAGGAGAAGCACTGGCATCAAAATAAGAAGACGTTAATCTCAACTTAATAACTTGAGGTCTTCTCTCATTCGTTATCCATGCATCTACAACTAATTCAGATTCAGACGTATCAGTGTCTACAACTATCCTTTCTTCACACGCAGAGAAGACAACGAATAAAACAGAAAACCCAAATATAACTTTCAATAAATGCATGATTAAAACTTAAAATTATAGGCAATAGACGGAACAATAGAACCTATTATCGAAAACTTAACCGCTTGAGTATCTATAGGTTCACCATTCAAAGGTCTTATTTCCTGTTGTTGGAAAAAAACAGAGAATGGATTCTTGTTATTATACACATTATATATAGAGAAAACCCAATAATCTTGATTCTTTCTATTTGCTTTACGTTTTCCCTGCATAGTCGCTGAAATATCAAGGCGGTGATAAGTAGGTATCCTATAATTATTCCTTCGATAATTAGAATTATGAGGGATAATATACCCTTGAAACTCAATCCTATCGGTTGGTAGAGTAGTAGGAGTACCAGATATAAGAGCAAAATTGGCAGAAAAAGACCACTTCTTATTCAAATCATAATTAGCTACAACCGACAAATTATGTGTCTGATCAAATCGGGTAGGAAACCACTCATCCTGATTCACATTTTCTACCAAACGTTCCGACCTAGAAATAGTATACGAAGTCCATCCAGAAAACTTCCCCTTCTTCTTTTTTGCCATCAGCTCAACCCCATAAGCCCTACCTTTCCCTTGCAGTAACTCACCCTCCAAAGCTGGGTTGATAAGTAAATCAGCACCGTTTACATAGTCCAACTGATTTTCCAAATCCTTATAATAACCTTCAATAGATAGCTCATACGTATTATCTGATAGATTCTTAAAAAAGCCTAGCACATACTGCATTCCAATTTGCGGATCAATATTATTAGTACTTGGCGTCCAGACATCAAGAGGAGTAGCAGCAGCAGTGTTAGAAACCAGGTGAATATACTGAGCCATCCTATTAAAACTTGCTTTCAAAGAAGAAGAGGAACTAAGCTGGTAAGCTAAAGCCAATCGTGGCTCAAGATTATTATAACTCTCAATAGACTCTCCTCTGGAAGCTTGAGTGATAGACTGAATACTTTTCCTTCCTCCAGGGGTTTCTGGTTCATTAAACTCATACACCTTTCCTGAGCCTATGTAATTAAAATAAGACCACCGCAAACCGTAAGACAGAGAGAGTTTTTGCCCAATCTTTTGCTCGCTTTGCACAAAAAACCCAGCCTCAATAGCATACTTATTGTCCAGGCTAATATTGGTAACCTCGCCAGCAGACACAGCTACTGCCTTTGCAGGTTTGAAATCATAAAAAATCCCTTGACCTCCAAAAGAAATCTCGAAGTCGGGATTTACAAAATACGAAAAGTCAGACTTCAAACTATAATTGACAATAGCAGACTCCCAGTCAAACTTGTCCAAATCTTCTCCGAAGCCTAGCTTATAATCATAATTACTGTAGTAAGCAGTAAAATTGGAGAAAAGCCGATCATTAAATAAATGATTCCAACGAAGAGTAGCAGTAGAGTTCCCCCAGCCAAACTTAGTTTCAGAGCCAAACTGAAACTGATCTCTTCCAAAATACCCCGATGCAAACAGACGATTATTTTTATTTAGCTTATAATTTGTTTTAAGAGTCAGGTCATAAAAGAAAAACTTACTATCCTTAAAATCATCACTCAGAAAAGGCTTAGCCAAAATATCTACATAAGACCTCCTTCCAGCAAGAATAAAAGAAGCCTTATCCTTCACAATAGGACCTTCGAGCGTCAAGCGACTAAATATCGTCCCAACACCTCCCGACACCGAAAACTTTCTCTCATTTCCCTCCTTCATTCGCACATCAAAAATTGAAGACAAGCGCCCACCATACTGAGCTGGAATTCCGCCTTTCACCAGCTTTACATCCTTAACCGCATCGGGATTAAACACAGAGAAAAAGCCAAAAAGATGCGACGAATTATACACCGGAGCCTCATCTAGCAAAACCAAATTTTGATCTATCCCACCACCTCTCACATTGAACCCAGTAGCACCTTCTCCCACCGTAGAAACGCCAGGCAAAAGCTGAATTGCCCTAATAATATCTACCTCTCCCAAAAAAGCAGGAATCTTCTCGATAGTCTTAATATCTAGCTTTTCCACACTCATTTCTACACTTTTAATATTGATATCTTCCTCCTCATCACTTACCACCACCTCATCCAACAATTGCGAAAGAGCTGGTAAATCAACATCCAGAGTTTTGTTTTCATTTAATTCAAGCTCAACCTTGACCGATTCATACCCAACATAGCTAAACGAAACTTCATACACCCCTTTGGGAATAGACAAAGAGTAGAAGCCGTAAAAATTAGTAGAAGCACCCGTTTTTAAACTGTCGACATAAACCGTGGCACCAATCAACGTTTCACCGCTTGCTTTATCCTTGATATACCCGCTCAACGTCACGAAACCTTTCTCTTGCGCCCTGCCGTTCAAACACATGCCCAAAACGAATCCCAGAAAAAAAACTACAGACTTAACTCTCATTACTTTATATCAGACTGTGCAAAACTACAGAAAGACAAAAACTTTACTCAAAAAAAAATCGGACACCCTTCGCGAAGCTCGTCCCGGGTGCCAAAGCCAGAGCCAACCTACAGATCCCCTCGGTCTTTGGCTTACCCTCTTTCCCCAGGGTGCAGTCATGCCCAACGGGCATGAAATAATTTGCTAATATGCTAATACGATAGTCTAGTTAATGAAATACTATTTTAAAAAGTAGGGTGGCTAGGCAAAATCGCGATGGATGCGAGGATTTGTGCGGCTGGAATTATTTTGCCTAGATTTTTTGCATACTTTTTTATCAATGAAAAAAGAATGAGCCTAGCGGCTTGAGCTAAACAAACATAAGCTCCATTAATAGTTTGCATTTCATTGGGTTAAATCGATTGCCATCTTGGTGAAAACCAAGATCTAAAAGATAACGGATCAATTTTGTTATGGCACTTCTTTGTACTAGGATAGCGCTCGTTTGAAACGAGTGTTTACATTAAAAAGCAGGTTGGACGAATGTCCCGCAGGGTGTGGGAAGGCATGTAGGGTGGAAGCTTAGGACATTCTTGAATTTTCTATCCTTTTGACTTGAATCAAAAGGATAGAAAGAAAAGCTAACTTATATGGAACAATAATTGATCTATAAAGTAGTGCATTTCATTCTGATAGAGGCTTTCGTAGAGAACGTTTTTAGCGTATTCTTTTATGATTTAATTTCTTTCAAAAGCTAAATTGGTATAACTGTGTACTACAAAGAACAAAACCTTTTACCCGGTAAAGGCTTAATAAACCCTTTAAACTCTAACTGCAGCAAAATACTAGCTAGCTGATTTAATGGAACATTAGCTTGGAAACTAATTTTATCAATCTGAACAGGTTCATCTTTAACAATAGCATAAACAATAGCTTCGGCTTTGCTAAGAGAGCTTACATCTTTTGGAGCTTTTTTAGTAGTAGATTCAAGATCCCAGTTCAAAAGCTTTTCCAAATCAGATATTTCAGTAAACAAATGAGCCTTATGGCTTTTGATCAAATAGTGACAGCCCTTCGCATTTTCATCGTGAATATCTCCGCAAACAGCTAAAACCTCTCTATCGTAGGCATTAGCCAATTCAGCAGTAATCAAAGCACCACCTTTCTTTTTCGCTTGTACTACAACCACTGCATCAGATAAACCAGCAATAATTCTATTTCTAGCAGGAAACTTTGGGGCATCAGGCTTAGACCCAAACTTATTCTCCGTTACCAAAGCGCCATTACTTTCAATCTTTTTTGCTATATCCTTATGAAGAGCAGGATAGACGGTGCCAATTCCATTTGCCATAACAGCAATAGTTGGGATCTTATACTTTAAAGCAGCTTTGTGCGCTTCTACGTCAATACCATATGCCAAACCACTTACAATAGCTACATCTTTCCGGTTTTGTAAGCTCTCAACAATCTCTTCCGTTATTCTTTTTCCGTATTCTGTAGCATCTCGCGTGCCTACAATTGCAATTGGCTTTTTCCACTCCAAAGAAGCATGTCCTTTCTTGTACAAAATAGGAGGTGAGTCATAAATCTGTTTGAGCCTATGAGGGTAGTCCTTATGATTTTGATGAAGAATAGTAACATTATTTTTCTTTGCTAAAGCGATTTCACTATCAACAGCATTAAAAATTTTTGCATTTACAATTTCCTCGACAACATACTCTCCAATGCCTGGTACTTTTAATAACTTTCCCTTAGGAGTTGAAAAAACAGCTTCAATAGAACCACAATAGCTTAACAAATTTTTGAATAAAACACTGCCAACACGAGGAATTAAACTAACAGCGAGGTGGTAATACAGCTCTTTCTCTTCATCTATCATATTTTGGTGAATAGAAGTTAAAAAATGTAAAATTAGCTTTCTTGAAGTCAAAAATACATCGTGAAACTTTCACTTTTACATAAAGTGTAGTACTTTGATGGTGTATAGTGTTACGTTTTATGGTTATTCACGATGAAAAAATTTAAAAAAGGAATTTTATATGCGCTAATAGGGTTTGTAGTGCTATTTATCATTAGGCTGATTTATGGATACATTCAATACCCGGAAGGAAAAGAAAAGAATCAATACACAACCCCGAACAATCACCTTTTAAATAGTGAGCAAATCTCATCCTCGGAAGGTTTTACAGGTTATGCGAGAAATAACTATGCAAGCAAGAAATATAAAAAGTCTTCCATGCAGGCAAGTGGCTCGAGAATGGTTTTAGACCAGAAATACGAGAAAGTATGTTCAATGTCTACCAGAACTACAGATTTTGAAGAAGATAAAAAACAAATAAAAAAGAATATCAAAGACTTTAAAGCGCTCATTCAGTATGAGCAACAGTCAGGATTAAAAGGGTACAGAGATTTGAGGCTTGCAATTGGAGTTCCCCCAGAAAGCTTTGACAGTATGATTGTAGAACTTAAGAAAATAGGGAAAGTAGAGTCAATACAAATCAACAAAATTGATAAAACAAATGAATATAAAGAGTTGCAAGCGAAGCAACTATCTCTCACAAAAACACTAAACTCACTTCAGGAGCTTAAAAGAAGACAAGGAAAAATAGGGGAACTAATAGACCTTGAAAATAGAATACTAGACATACAACAGTCTATCCAAAACCTAGGAGTTAGCTTAGGCGATTTTGATGCTGAAAACGAGTTTTGCACCGTAAAAGTGACATTACAAGAAAGAAAAGTTATTTTAGCACACATACCCATTGTAAAAAGAGTTATAGTAGCCTTCGAGTGGACCGTTCAGTACTATGGAATATTTATAGTAATTCTTCTTTTTGGCTCCTTAGCAATACTTGCCATAATCAAAATAGTAGAAAAGTTAGGGTTGTTTAAAAGCTAATTACTTCCTTTCATTTGAAATTTCACACTTTAAGTTATAGGTTACTTGTTAAGTATATATTGAGTGGGCTGGGTGAATGTCCAGCGGGGTGAGGGTAAGCTAGTAGGGAGGAAGCTTTGGGCATTCTTGATTTTTTAGGGCTTTTGGATCAAGCCAAAAGCACAGAAAGAAAAAACTTTTGTAAAACACCAAATTACCCTTCAAGTAAATGATTCACTGGTTCAATAATCCAACTCTAGAACTACATCAACCCTTTATCTAAAAAACTATAATATCCATTATCAGTAAAAATGACGTGATCTAAGACAGGAATATCCAATAACTTCCCTGCACTAATAAGCTGTTGTGTTAAACTAATATCATCACTGCTGGGCTTAATATTACCTGAAGGATGGTTGTGAACCAAAATGATTGCGCTTGCTAGTTCTTCTAAAGCCCTTTTAAAAATAAGCTTGGCATCCACTAAAGTACCAGAAACGCCACCTCTGCTAATTACCTCTTTTCGGAGCACCTGATTAGATCTACTCAAATGCAAAACCCAAAACTCTTCATGTTTTAAGTCTAGTAGCTCAGGTTTCATTACCTCATGCACATTTTCCGAAGATTTTATAACAACCTTTTTCTCAAACTTTTCTTCCTTTCTTCTTCTGCCTAGTTCCAAAGCGCTAACTATAGATATAGCCTTAGCGAGACCAATACCTTTGATTTTAATAAAATCTTGCACGGAAAACTTGGCAAGTTCGTTTAGGTTATTACTTGCTTTGTTCAAAATGAACTTACCCATATCAAGTGCATTAATAGACTGAGTGCCGCTTCGTAGTAAAATAGCTATTAGCTCAGCATTAGAGAGAGCTGATTTCCCTTTGTGCAATAATTTTTCCCTTGGTTGATCTTCCTTAGACCAATCTTTTATGCTGATCCCTTTAATTTCAGGTATTTCCAGAGCTTCTTTTTTCTTAACTTTTTTTTCCAAAGTGAATAAGAGTTTTTGGCAAATTAATGCTTTAGTAAAGAATAAATAAAATGAGGATTAAAGTTAAAATTAGTTAGCATGCTAAGCTAATCTTACTGGTATTTCGTTACACTTTATTGTTTCTTTTTTGTCATTTTAATAAAAATTAACTTTTTTTACTGATTAATTAACCAAATTAAATTAAAAAAGTATGAGGCGTATCTTACTATTACTGCTATTTGCGCAGTTTACATTTCTTAGTGCGTTCGCACAAGACAGATTACTTTCGGGTAACGTAAAAGACGAAACTGGAGCACCGCTACCAGGTGTAACAGTACTAGTTAAAGGAACAACTACAGGTACAATTACCGATGTAGATGGTAACTTTAAGCTCAATGCACCAGAAGATGCACAAACGCTAGTCTTCCAATACATAGGCTACGAAAACAAAGAAGTAGCTGTTGGAACACAGACTAGTTTTAATGTATCGTTGACAACAGATACTAAGCAATTAGAGGAAGTAGTTGTGACAGCGATAGGGGTTGAACAGAAAAAAAGGACATTAGGATATGCTTTACAAACAGTAAATAGTGATGAGCTTGTAAAAGCAACAGAGAGTAATATTGTAAATTCACTAGCAGGTAAAGTAGCTGGTGTACAAATTAACTCTTCAGGAGGTCAGGCAGGTTCTTCTTCAAGAATTGTGATCAGAGGTAATACTTCACTATCAGGTACTAATGCACCTCTTTTTGTAATTGATGGTATTCCAATTGATAACTCACAAAATACTGCAAACTCAGGTGTTGAGTCTACTCTTTTTGGTGGTACACAGTCCAATAGAGCTATAGATTTAGATCCTAATGTAATAGAGGATGTAACTGTACTAAAAGGAGCTGCTGCCACTGTTCTATATGGTTCAAGAGGAGCAAATGGGGTGATAATGATTACAACGAAGCGAGGTAAAGACACTGGAGGAAAACCAAGAGTTGAAATCAGCTCACGATATGGTATTGATAGACCAATCGTTAGAGGATTTCAAGATGAGTTTTTACAAGGAATAGGGGGGAACTATAGAAATGGTCTTCCTGCTGGTGAAGGAGGGTTTAGAAGCTTGGATCCTGAAACAAACCCAACTGGTGCTACTGCAAGTCAGGGTTCGACATCATGGGGACCAAGTATAAATAATATAGATCAATTTACGCTAGACTCAATTGGAGTACCTCAAATTTTTGATCCAAGAAGAGAGTTTTATCGTAATGCTAAGGTGTGGGAAAACAATGTGAGAGTATTAGGGGGAAGTGATAAATTAAACTACTTACTTTCGTTTTCTAATCTGGAGCAAGAGGGTATTGCACCGGGAAATAGGTTTGATCGAAAGAATTTGACAGCAACTATAAACGCTAAACTATCTGAAAAGCTTAGATATACGGGAACCACCAGGTATACCAATAGTTATAACTCTAGGTTGACAGAGGGCAATGGACAAAGAAGCTATTTGTATGCATTAAACTATTGGCCAATAAGTCATGATATTAATAAGTATTATACTGAAAGTGGGGAATATTATTCTTTTGTTAATAATGCGTTTAATAACCCATTTTGGTTAGCTGAGAATAATGGAAGATTTAGTAGAGTGAATCGATTTACGATTAATCAACAATTAGACTATGATGTATTGCCATGGTTAAAAGTAACAAATAGATTTGGATTAGATGCATATCACGATGCTAATGAAGACCATGTAAATGTAGGGACAAGAGGAACGCCGAATGGAAGGCTATATACTGCTGATATTACCAATTATGAAATCAATAACGATTTAATGCTAACTGTGGATAAGCAAATTAATGATGATTTTGCCATAACAGGTCTTTTAGGTAATAATATAAACTCTCGAAAGTATAAAAACTCGTTAATGGTTGGTACAAATCTTAATATACCTTCCTTTTTTGATATATCAAATGTAAGTACTGTTCAAGCATATGAGTTTGATCAGGAGATTAGATCTTTTAGTTTATATGCTAAAGTTGGTTTCGAATTTAGGAATATGTTATTTTTAAATCTTCAAGGAAGGAATGATTGGTCTTCAACACTTCCTGTAGAGGATAGAAGTTATTTATATGGATCTGCTGACGTAAGTTTTGTGTTTACAGAACTATTGCAAATTGATCAAAATATACTTCCATATGGAAAGCTTCGTCTTTCTTATTCTCAAGCTGGTAATACAGCACCTGCGTATAGTACTATCCAGACTTTTAACCAATCTGACACTGGTGATGGAACTAGGGGAGTAATTAATATTCCTACTCAAGGACAAAACGCATTTGAATTAGATAACGTGCAAACAAATAATCAGCTTCAGCATGAGCTAATATCTGAATTTGAAGTTGGAGCAGACTTAAAGTTTTGGAACAATAGAGTTGGTTTAGATTTTGCATATTATAACAGAGAAAGTGATAACCAAATTGTTACGGCGAGTGTCACTCCTACCACTGGTTTTACAAATAGAATAGTGAATGCAGGGCAAATTAAAAATGAAGGGGTAGAGTTAACTTTAACTGGTACGCCAGTTGACTTACAAAATGGATTTAGATGGGATGTTCAGGTTAATTATGCTAGGAACAGAACTACAGTTGGTAAATTGGCTGATGGAATTGAATCTATATTTCTTTATGGATTTACTTCACCACAAATCAGAGCAGATGTTAATAATGGTTATGGAGTTATTTGGGGAGAGAGATTCTTAAGAAATGATAAAGGCAGATTAGTTATTGGAAATAATGGATTGCCAATTCAAGATTCATCTCTTGGATCTATTGGAAATGTACAGCCAGATTGGACTGGTGGTATTAGAAATACTTTTTCATATAAAGGGCTAACCTTATCTGCACTTTTTGATGCTCGTATAGGAGGAGATATACTTAATTTTGACCTTTTTTACATGACTTATTACGGAACAGCTGAACTTACAGAAGATAGAGGTTCGGTAATTGTATGGGATGGAGTTATTGATAATGGTGATGGTACGTATAGAGAAAATGATATTCCTGTTGTAAAAGACGGCGCATACTACAGAAATTTTTATAGTAATTCTACGGAGTTATTTGTTGAGGATGCAAGTTTTATAAAGTTGAGAGAGTTAAGTTTGTCTTATAACTTACCATCTTCTTTATTAGATAGATTGCCAGTAGAAAATGTGTCATTTTCTGTTATAGCCAGAAATTTATTTATTGCTAGTAATTTCAGTTTTTGGGATCCTGAAGGAAGTTTAGGAGGCAATGGTAATGGACAAGGCTTCTATCATTCAGTTACCCCTGGTACAAGAGGTATATCTTTTGGAATTAATGTGTCTTTATAAAGCCTGAGAAAGCTTTTTAACTTTTAGAAATTAATTTAATTATGAGAAATTTAAGAATAATAAAAGTATTTGTATTAGCAATTTCATTGCTTTATACAACATCTTGCGATGATTTTTTAGACGTTAACAGTGACCCAAACAATCCGACTCAGGTTTCTGAACCATTATTATTGACAGGAATAATTGCAAACTTTTCCTATGAAGTATTGGGAGGTTTTCCTGTAAGGGTTACTAATACATGGATACAGCAAACTGGTTATAACGCAGCATTTCCGAGCTACGATAATTATGATGTAGATGAGAATGATGTAAATAACACATGGACATTTTTTTCATATACAGATGTAATGCATAATTGTAAAATACTTAGCGAGCAAGCATCAGCAAATAGGCTATATGATTATTCGGGTATTGCTAAAATAATATGGGCATGGAATATGAGTATAGTAACAGATTTATACGGAAATGCTCCATTTAGTCAGGCTTGGCAACCAGAAGCTTTTCCTTTTCCCGAGTATGATACACAAGAAGAAATTTATACTTATATTCAAAGTTTATTAGATCAAGCAATAGTAGATTTTGGAAGAGAGGATAAATTAACAAACCCAGCTGTTGGTGCAGATGATTTTATATACGGTGGTGATATAGAAAAATGGGAAAAATTGGCGTATAGTTTAAAAGCAAGATTTTATTTGCGTTTAAGTTATGCTCCTGGTTATAATACTGAAACGCAAGCACAACTTGCGTTAGATGCAGCAGCAGGTGGTTTATCAGGAAATGCAGATAATGCAATGTATTTCTATCTTAGTGATCCAGGTCAGGAAAACCCTTGGTTTCAGTATGCTATAGATGGAAAGTGGAATACTAACACTCAACTGAGTGCAAATATTGTGGATCTAATGTCAGCTAATAATGATCCTAGATTAGCAGCTTTTGCTAGAGGTGAAGTTGCAGGATATGTCAATGGGTCAGAAGGAAATGCAGGTTCTTTATTAGGAGAGTTTTATGCAGATGCAGATGCACCATTAATATGGTTTACCTATTCAGAATTAAAGCTAATTGAAGCTGAAGCATCTCTCATAGTAGGAAACAAAGGAAATGCACAAGCATCTTATCAAGAGGGTTTAGAGTCATCTTTCGCAATGCTTTCTGGAGCAATAGGGGCAAAGCTTGGTGATAATGCTGCTGGTGCTATTAGTACTTATATTGATGACAATGATGAGTTAAATGCATCTGATCAAGTAGCATATCAACAAATAATGACGCAGAAATATATTGCAAACTTTTTGACTTTTGAGGCTTATAATGATTGGAGAAGAACAGGAATCCCATCAATAGGCTTAGCTCAAAATCCAGTTAGAGGTGATTTAGAAATGCCTGGTTTACGTTTCCCTTATCCTTCTGCAGAACTAAACTATAATGCTGCAAATGTTAACGCTCAAGGAGTTCCAGTTGGAAATGCAGCTGTTAAAGAAAGAGTTTGGTGGAATAGTACTCCGGAGCAATGTACTTTATGCAATTAAAACTTTAAAAAGCTACTAAAATGAAAAATAGAATAATTTATATAGGTTTTTTATTAATTACACTAGGCTTAAGCTCTTGTTTCTTAGATGAGAGTGGCGAACTAGCAGAAGAAGCTCAAATTTCAGCAGCAAGTATTGAAGTTCCTGCCGATCAAGTCTTTATATTAGGGCTAACTGAAAATTTGAGTATGAATTTTGAACTAGCTGGCTTATCAAAAGCAGAAGAAATAGCATCGGTAGATGTTATGAAAAGTTTTAATGGTGAAATTGGAACATCATCAGAAACATTATTTAAAACTGTTTCTACCATTCCAGATAGTATTTCATTTACACTTGATGAATTATTGGCTAATACTGGTTATGAGCAGGATCAACTTAACGGGGGAGATAGATGGACTTTAACCTATAAGGTTATGTTAGCTGATGGTAGAACTCTTACAGCAGGATCTAGTGATGTTGTATTTTCATGTTTATCGGATATTCCAGAAGTTACATATACTGGAGTTGCAGAAGGGTTTGACGCAGTATTAGAGAAATCAGGAATACAGATAGCTAACCTAGGAGAAGGGAACTATAGTATCTCAGACATTTCTGCAGGTTTATTGGGAGCATTGATAGAAGATCCAACTTATGAGGGAGGAGGCAGTTTTACTGACGTTTGTAATACATTGACTGTTAATACCTATAACCCACCAGGGTTAGTTGAGGTTACTCAATCAGCAGCTTTAGGACCAGGTAGTTATGACCCTTCAACAGGAGTATTTATACTTAACTGGACTATAGTTGGTACAGATGTTAAAGTAACATTTACACCAGAAAACTAAAATTTAAAGTAAATTGATTTTTAAAAAGGTTAACTCATATTATATGAGTTAACCTTTTTCTTTATTATAAGGAAAGGAATTTATTATCTTTAGAAAAAAAATGCAATGAAAAAATCCATATTAGGCTTTTTAATAGCTACTTTAGGTTTAGTGATGGTAATATTTATTTACTATCTAAAAAAGAGATCAACAGTTTCTATTTTAGATAAGCCCTATGATGCTATTGTAGAGAGAGATAAAAAAGGAGAAGAATTTGACGAGCCAGCAAAATTCTTAGAGTTATATGAAAAGTTAAGAAGCGGAGAGTCTAATGAAAAGTATCCAGCGGGATATAGTTTTAAAGAATTGCGAAGTGCTAAAAGTAGAAAAGCATCTTTGAGGATATCAGAAGATACATTGGATTGGGTTGAAAGGGGGCCAGGAAATGTGAGTGGAAGAACAACGGCAATATTTATAGATCCTACTGATTTTGCTAAGAGGAGATGGTATGCTGCTAGTGAAGGTGGTGGGATTTGGAAAACGATTGATAGAGGGGAAACATGGGAGCATTTAACTGGCGATTTGCCTAATCTTTCAACATCTGCAATTGGGATGTCTGCTTCAGATATTGATGTAATTTATGCAGGCACTGGAAATGGTTGGTTTGGCACACATAGTATTAATGGATCAGGAATATGGAAAACAATAGATGGGGGTACAAGTTGGGAATCTTTAGAGTCGACTTTAGAAAGTGAGGACTTTAGAAATGTGAATTCAATCTTGGTTGATCCTGAAAATACAGATTTAGTTTTCGCAGCAACAAATATGTCTGCTTTTTATAAATATGATGTAGAAGAAGAAAGGGTCTCTTTTTTATGGCGTTCTGATAATGGAGGAAATACATGGAACAATGTATTAACAAGAGAGATAGAAAACAATGGAGCTGGTAGGATACAGCAAATTATTGCAAATACAAATAACTTTGATACGTTGTATACTACAATAAATGGTGATGGTATATATAGATCGATTGATAGAGGACTGACATGGGAAAAATCATCAAATTCAATACCTTCAAATAAAATTCAGCGTGTTGAGCTAGCTATTTCACAAAAGAACCCTAGAACGATATATGCCTCTGCAGAAACAGATAGAGATCTGTCAGCTCTTTATGTAACATATGATGCAGGAGATAATTGGATTCAACTAGTTGAAGAGGATATAGTTGAACCTGATTGGCTTAATGGTCAGGGTTGGTTTGCAAATGCTATTGGGGTAGATCCTTATAATGAAGATACAGTATTTATAGGAGGTTTAGATATTTATAAAGTTGCTGTTGTTCCGAATAGTGAAGCTAATACTAAGAGTATTACTTCAATTGATACAGTAGGACTGGATAATTATTTAGAATTTATTTCTTTTTCGAGCGCTAACTTAATAGATAAGGGAGTAACTGTACTAGTTGGTGACAGAGATGGAGACGGTAATATAAATGATATTCAAAGAGATGATTTTGTCTCTACTGAAATACGATTTGGATCTAACCTTAGGCAAATGGCTCATCGCTTTACTGTACCAGAAGGAAGATCTTCGGGTGTTGCTCCAGAAGATTACTCATATGCTGATTATGTAGAAGTGCCATTTCAAGTTTGGGATTTAGAGAACGACAGACAATTAATGGTTTCCTTT
Organism: Bacteroidia bacterium; assembly: GCA_030425505.1. GTDB lineage: Bacteria > Bacteroidota > Bacteroidia > Cytophagales > Flammeovirgaceae > JAUIAB01. The sequence goes on from JAUIAB010000015.1 coordinate 46,693, forward strand.
AGAGATCAAGAGAATAATGGAGAGTTTAACCTTAATGATGGTACTGAAGATGAGGCTCTATCTAGGTCTAGAGAATATTTATTTATCCATGCATTGCCATATTCGGATACCCCAAATGAAGAAATAACGAAAGATGCTGGTTATACTTATCAGCAAATGTTTTTTATGTGGCCAGTAATGGCCGAGGGAATTTCTTTTAACCCAGATAGAGAAGCAAAAATTACTATTAATGCAGAGCTTGTTGCTTCAAAATTAAAATCAACGGAAAAACTTTCTGACTGGCGAGGAAGTGATGATGGATTTCCTTATGTACATGCAGATCATCACTCTCTTGCAATAATTCCAGAAAACGAAGCTACGCATAGTTATTCTATTGTAAACTCAAGCGATGGAGGAGTTGCAATATCTAGAGATAAAGGAAAAACTTGGCAAACTAAGTATATAGGTATGCAAAATACTCAGTTTTATGGTATAGCGAAGAGACCTAAAAAGAATGAATACATAGGAGGAATGCAAGATAATGGTACTTGGAGATCACCAGAGAATCAAGAAAGCACTGCTAGTTCACTTTACTCTCCAGAAGTAGGAGGGGATGGTTTTGAAGCTATTTGGAACTATAGAGATGATAGAAAAATTTTAGCTACAACTCAATTTAATGGTATTTATCGGTCGATAAATACAGGGCAAAGTTACTCTCTTATATCAGATGTATCTGATGGTGGAGGCGGAATATTTTTTACAAAGTTAGATAATGTTCCATCGCACTCAGATTTGGTCTTTGCAGTATCTAGAACTGGTATATGGAAATCAGAAGATTTTGGCGCCAGCTGGAATGAAACTAAAATCACTAATAATATGTGGCCTGGATTTTTTGTTTATCCTGATGTTACAATTTCTTTACAAGATCCATCCATAGTATGGGCTGGTGCTGGTTTATCAAATACTACTGGAACATTTATTTCTAAAAATCAAGGTGAAAATTTTGTATTAGTAAATGAGTTTGACAAAGATAACTCTTTAGCTCCTAGTACTTCTATTCAAACTCATCCGTATTTACCTGAGACAGCATTTTTAACATTTGGAATTTTTGGAAAATCAAAAATTCTTCGTACGGATAATTCTGGTGAAAGTTGGTACGATATAACAGGCTTTGCTGATAGTCCTACAGGAACTAGTAGTAATGGATTTCCTGATGTAGCAGTTTTTAGTATGCTAGTAATGCCTAATGATACTAGTACAATTTGGGCTGGAACTGAAATAGGTTTATTTGAGTCTAAAGACTCTGGAAGAAGTTGGTATTATGCAGATAATGGTTTAGAGGCAGTCTCAATTTGGCAAATGAAAATATTTGAAGATCAAGTTGTATTAGGAACTCATGGAAGAGGAATTTGGTCTGTGACCTTACCAGAATTAAATAATGTTCCATTTGTTAGCCATGCAGAATATAATTCTGGTAATATAATTAATGTATCAATTGAAAATAGGAGCAGATATGATAAATTAGAACTCTATGTACAAGGAGAATTAGTTTCAACCATAGATTCTCCACAAGAAGGTGTGCAAGTATATCCTGTTAGTTTTAGAGATGCTGGTAATCAAAATATTTATGCGGTTTCAACAGTTGTTGATAAAGAATATAAATCCAATTCTTTCAACGTATTAGTTGATCAGCAGATAACTGGCTTATTTGATCAATTGTTCTCATCTACAAATGCAGAAAAGTTCAAAATATATCCAAATCCTTCAGAAGGAGTATCTAAGTTTCAATTACCTCAGAGCTTTTTAGGTAAAGACTATGAATTAACAGTTCATGACCTATCGGGTAAGCTGGTTTTGAGTGACCAAAACAAAGTATTGAGGGAAAACTCAATATCGTTTGGCAATTTGAACAGAGGTTTATATGTAGTTAGAGTTAATATTGATGGTAAAGTATTTGCTAGTAAACTAAGTGTCAAATAAAAATAGAAACTGGTTACTATTAATCTTATATGAAAGGAGGCTAAGCCTCCTTTTTTTATTCTCTTTGAATAAATATCAACTGATCACCTTCAGTAATTTCTAAATCTTGCTTAGTAGTAGCAGGAGTGATTTTTTTACTTTCAGCTAGATAAAGAAATAAAGGGAGAATAGAATTATCTTTCTCAATGAAAGCATCTAATTGCTTTTTAGAGAGTAGTTTTTTTATCTTAACCTTAGGATTTTGCCTAAAAAATTGGACAGAACTTATATAATCAAGCTTACCTTGGAAGAGTAAATTTTCAGGTAAACTTAAGCCTTTTATATGAACCTCTTTGTTTGATCCAATTCTGTAAACATTACTATCTCCAACTTCTTGACCCAAAAGGCGATTGCCAAGAATATTAATTTCAGTATTGGAAGTAAGAGCATAAAGCTGTCCAAATCGAGAAAAGTCAATTTCATCGATAACTTCTTCATTTAACAAGCTACCTTCCTTAACTGGAAGCCAATTGGACTTTGCTTCTTGAATGTTTACTTGAGAAGTATCAGCTAAAAGCACAGGAATCCCTTGAGACCGCAAATACTTAGCAAGAAATCTTGCAATTTCATTAGCTCCAAGAAAAAGTACACCATCAGGAGCTTTTCTGTTTACACCTAAAAGTTTAGCGACAGGCTTTGCTGTTGCTCCTTGAATAACAACAGTCCCGACAATAATCATAAAAGTGAGAGGTAATAGAAGAGTTGCTTCGCTTCTTAAATAAGAATCAACATCGGTAAAAGAAGCATCTACAAGCCGTACAGTAAAAATTGAAGCTACACCAGCTGCTACAATACCTCTGGGGCATATATAAGAGAGAAAAACCTTTTCTCTTATATTCAAGCCTGAGCCAATAGTACTCAAAAAAATAGCGATAGGTCTCAGAACGAAAACAATAATAGCAAAAAGAAGAATACTTTTTAACTCAAGTAGCATCATCAAGCTTTTCATCTCCATTCTGGAAGAAAGCATTACAAACAAAAATGAAATGAGAATCAACGTTACATCCTCTTTAAAAGAGAGGATTTGCTTTAAATTATCTAATTTAAGATTTGCTAAAATCATACCCAGAAGAGTAACTGCTAACAGCCCAGATTCTTGATGAATTAGATCAGAAACAGCAAATGTCATAATAACTAATCCTAGAATGACCACATTTCTCAAATAATCTGGAATTAACTTTTTCTTTAAAATCTGATAAATAAAAAAGGAAAAAATAATACCAATACTTCCGCCAGATAGAATAGTGAATAAAAACTCTTTCAAAGCAAAAAGAGTAAACTGTTCATTAGGCTTGCCTGATACAACAAACTCATAAATTAAAATGGCAATAAGAGCACCAATAGGATCAATGAGAATACCTTCCCACTTAAGAAGAGTACTTACATTATGATTGGCTCTAACATTTCTAAGAATAGGTCCAATTACTGTAGGACCAGTAACAATTACTAAGGCACCAAACAAAAAAGCTGTCCGGTAGCTTATACCCATAATTGTATGAGCAGCAAAAGCTCCTCCAAAAAGAGTAATAACAGTAGTAGCTATAAGAAGATTGCGAATAGTTCTTCCTAAAGTACTTATTTCCTTAAGCTTTAGCGTAAGTCCTCCTTCAAAAAGTATAAGACCAACTGCAATATTGATTGCATCAAAAAGCAGGTCTCCATGAAATATTTTATCACCATCGATAAACTTACTACCATCACTAGTTAGAAGAGAAGATATAGGACCAACTAAAAGACCAATCAAAATAAGAGGAAGAATGGCGGGAACTTTAATTCTCCAGGCAAACCATTGAGCCAAAAAGCCTAAAACTAATATGCCAGCTAACTCAATCATTTATAAAGAAGCTACTATTTTAACAGCAAAGGAAACTAAAATAGGGTATCTACAATCAGATAGTTGCAATGGTTTTTTGTGCAATATGTTCATCGGTTATAGATAATTCAATTAAAGGCTAAAAATAGGCAATCTGATTAATAGTAACTAGGAATAATATAAATACAATCTTAAAAAAATACTGGTTAAGTAGTCTTTTTTAACGTCAAAAGAGTAATCTCTGGGAGAATTCCAATTCTTCCAGGGAAACCAATAAAGCCAAAACCTCTATTTACATAAAGGTATTGATTCCCTTTTTTATAAAGGTCAGCCCACTGATCATACATATATTGGATAGGACTCCATCTGAAATCACCAATTTCAACTCCAAATTGCATACCATGCGTATGCCCAGAAAGAGTTATATCAATATCAGTAAACTTTGAAATCACTTCGGCTTCCCAGTGACTGGGGTCATGAGATAATAAAACTTTAAACGGAATATCTTCCGTGCCTTCATATGCCTTTATTAAACTTCCATATTTGGGAAATCTTGCCTTAGCACTCCAGTTTTCAACACCCAAAATGGCAATTTCCTCATTATTGACAGAAATTTTCTTATGCGAATTATTTAATAAATTCCACTCCATAGCAGAATGAGTAGCTTTTAAATCCATAAGATTTTTTTCCTTCTTACTACTACTCTTCCACATTACATAATCGCCATAGTCATGATTTCCTAAAGTTGAGTAAACACCTAGCGGGGCTTTTACTTTTGCAAAAACATCCACCCAGTTGATCATTTCATCTGCTTTGTTATTAACTAGGTCACCAGTAAAAAAGATAATATCAGGCTTTTCGTTTAGAAGCATATCAATGCCACCTTGAACGGCAGTTTTATTGTAAAAGCTTCCAGAGTGAATATCAGATAATTGAGCTAATTTAATGCCGTCAAAACTAGAGGGTAGATTAGGGAAAAAAAGAGTTTTTTTCCTTACCCTATAGTCATGAGCACCTGATAGTATACCATAACTAGTAGTAGCTATTGGTAAAGAGGCAACAACTAACCCGCTTTTCAACAAAAAACCAGACCTAGAAATAGTATTTTGAGAAGTACTATTATTATTCTCCGCTGAAGAGTCAATATTAACCTTTTTAATGGATCTAAAACCCCACTTTATACCCCTTCTGATGTCATCAATCAAAAGAAAAATAAGTAAAAAGGTCTTGCTTAGAGTAATTATAAAAAAGATAGTAATAGTAATATTTCTAGAGTGAGGACTCAGCTCACTAAAAAAACCAGCTCGCACTAATCCTATAAGTGTAAAAAAAATTGGCGTAACAATCCAAAAAGTGATTTTTGAAGTAAGCCTTAAAAGATTATTTTTCGATTTTAGTACAAACTTATACCCATAAAACAAATACAGGTCGGCAGCTAAAAACAAAAGGAAGAAGAGTAAAAACAAAAGCATTATTTGTAAAAAATGTAAGATCTTATAAGCTTAAACCGTCATTAAACACTCTTGGATTAAACCATAATTACTCTTAAATGTTATTGAAACAAAATATTTTTTGAAAACAAAAAAAGCTAAATAGGCTGCTTACTAACAATATTTATAAATTCGCCTGATAAATAGCTCCAAAAATGAATATTGAACACAACATAAACGAAGATACGCACAAACAAGAAGTGTTTAAGCTAAAAGAAAGGTTAAAAAAAGTAAAACTAGGGGGAGGAGAAAAAAAGATAGAATCACACCATAAAAAAGGAAAGTGGACTGCCAGAGAAAGAATAAACTATCTCATAGATGATAAAAGTGAGTTTTTAGAAATAGGGGCATTTGTAGGTCATGGAATGTATGAAGAATATGGGGGGTGTCCATCTGGTGGAGTTGTGGCTGGAATAGGTTACATACAAAAAAGGCAAGCAGTAATAGTAGCAAATGATGCAACAGTAAAAGCAGGTGCCTGGTTTCCAATTACAGCAAAAAAGAATCTTAGGGCTCAAGAAATATCTATAGAAAACAAACTGCCAATAGTCTACCTGGTGGATAGTGCCGGAGTATTTCTTCCCCTTCAGGACGAAATCTTCCCTGATAAAGAGCACTTTGGTAGAATATTTAGAAACAATGCAAAAATGTCTGCCGCTGGCATACCACAAATAGCAGCAATAATGGGAAGTTGTGTAGCTGGAGGCGCATACTTGCCGATCATGTCAGATGAAGCATTAATAGTAGAAAAAACAGGATCTGTATTCCTAGCTGGATCCTATCTCGTAAAATCGGCAATAGGAGAGGACATAGACAATGAATCTTTGGGAGGAGCAACAATGCACTGTGAAATTTCTGGAGTTACGGATTATAAGTGCGAAAACGACCAGGTCTGCCTGGATAAAATAAGAGAAATAATAGATAAGCAAGGAGAAATACAAAAAGCAGGATTTGACAGAAAGAAATCAAAACCACCAGTACATTCAGAGAAGGAGCTATATCAATTGCTTCCAGCCGATAGGGTAAAGCCTTACGACATGCTGGATATTTTAAAAAGAATAGTAGACGATTCTGAAATACTAGAATACAAAAAAGACTATGGCAAATCCTTGATTTGTGCATATGCCAGAATAGATGGGTGGGCAGTTGGAATAATAGCCAACCAGAGAAAAATGATAAAATCTGGTAAAGGAGAAATGCAGATGGGAGGCGTGATATACTCAGATTCAGCGGATAAAGCAGCAAGGTTTATCATGAACTGTAGCCAGAAAAAAGTACCAATCATTTTTTTTCAAGATGTATCGGGCTTTATGATAGGGAGTAGGGCAGAGCAGGGGGGAATTATAAAGGATGGCGCAAAAATGGTGAATGCCATGTCCAATGCAACCGTTCCAAAATTCACCTTCCTGATTGGTAACTCCTATGGGGCAGGTAACTATGCCATGTGTGGGAAAGCCTACGACCCAAGGTTGATTTTTGCATGGCCTTCTGCAAAAATGGGAGTGATGAGTGGAGCAGCCGCGGCAAATACTTTATTGCAAATTAAATTAGCATCATTGAAGGCGAAGGGCAAAGAAATCTCAGAAGAGGAGAAGAAAAAAATGTTGGATGAAGTTAAAGAAAAATACGATGCTCAGCTTTCCCCGTACTATGCTGCATCCCGGCTGTGGGTGGATGGCATAATAGACCCTCTTGATACCCGAAAAATAATATCCTCTGGAATAGAAATGGCAAACAATAACCCAGAAATAGCGTCACTAAAGCTAGGAGTAATTCAGACATAAGCTTTTTATGCATAATTGTCTACTAATTGTACTAGTGTTATTTATAGTTTTCTTAAACTGTTGCTCAACAAGAAAAATAACACTGAAAACAATTCAAAGAGAGCAAAAGATTGAGGATACTCACGAAATAATTAAAAGATTGGCATCTGATAGTTTTCTTGGTAGAGAGCCAGGAACAAAAGCGTATGAATTAACAGTATCTTATGTTGATTCAGTACTAAAAACACATAATATAAAGCCGTATTTTGAAAATAGTTATAGGGATACATTAACTGTTGAAGGTAAAGAGTCTTATAATATTGTTGCCCTTATTGGTGCTAAAGATAAGGATAAGAAACATATATTGATTGGAGCTCATTTAGATGATATTGGAAAGTCAAAAAATGATATAGACTCCATATATAATGGTGCAAATGATAATGCAAGTGGGTCTACGGCTGTTTTGCAAATAGCTAAAGAATTAAATAAATATAATTTCAAGCAAAATATAATAATAGCTTTATTTACAGGAGAAGAAAGTGGTTTAATTGGCTCTTCACATTTGGCTAAAAGGTTGAAAAGCGAAGGTATAAATTTATCTTATATGTTGAATTTTGAAATGCTTGGAAAAACTTTGTCACTTGGAAAAAATAAAGTATACATAACAGGTTTTAACAAATCTAATTGTGCAGAAAAAATAAATGATATAATGAATAAATCATTTATTACTTTTTCTCAGGCTGAAATAATGTATAGTCTATTTTATCGTTCTGATAATGCGCCTTTTTATTATGGGTTTAATGTGCCTTGTCATACTATATCTTCATTTGACTTTAAGAACTATGAGCACTATCATAAAGAGTCAGATGAGTTTGAACAATTAGACCTAGAAAATATGCATGCCCTAATCAACTCTTCAACTTTTTTTATTAGTCAATTGCTTTTAGAAGAAACTGAAATAAAACTTTATAAGGTTGATAAATAATTATTTCAATACTTTGCAAGATCAGATCTTAAATAACCTTGATGGCTTAGTAGTAAAGCTTTAGCCCATTCTAGTACTCGATACTTGTCACTACTGCGCTCTAACTTTTGCAAACTAAACTCTTCTTTGGGAGTTAATTTTACAAATAGCATAGGTAAATCTATGCAAAAATCAATAACACGGTTAAGTTGTGTTACCTACTTAATATCTTATTGCAGTTTTAGCAAGATCTGGTTTCAAGACTACTAAAACCTTGCTTAATCATTTTTTTACCACTTTTCCAAAAGCTGTAGTTGCTGATCTAGTTTTTTTTCATACTGTTTATTGAAAGCTTTAAATTCCTTTGCAGAAAGAAGTTTAGTCAAATCATCCAACGCATATTTAGCATAGTTAAAATAATTTAGCTCGAGGCAAAGCAGAATATATTCTTTCAAAATTTTACTTGAGTAAGGGATAAAATCCACTCCTTTTTGCAAAACACTGTAAGCCTGCTCCAAATTATCATATTCACTGTAAAACTTAGAAAAATGAAGGTAAACCCTTTCCTTAAAAGGAGCTTTTGACAAAGCAACTTGGAACATGCCTTCAGCAGAAGTGCTATCCTTAATACTTGCAAAATAGCCAGCCTTAAGAAGAGGCTTAATCCCCAACTGATTCACAGGAAAATTAATATGCTCTATCTCATTTAAAAAATCATCGCTGAATTTACCAGCCAAACCATTCAGGATAGTATTAGATACCAGGTAAGCCTTACTTTCTTTAGGTAAAAACTGCAAATACTTTTCTGCTTCAGAATAACTACTTTCTTGAAAGTAATAATCAAAATATCGCTTAACAATACGGCCTTTTTGAGATGGATCTTCTATCCTTTCATATAATGCACTAAAAGTACCATAATCAACTTCTTTAATCCTATAATAGAGAAATAAAAACGCTTCATCTGGGCTAAAATCAGTAGCCTTACTTTTCTTAACAGAATAAAAGCCTATAGCAACATTAGCTTTCTGCTGGATAGTAGAGTCCAATCCGTTAGTAGCTATATTTCTCCACAAGCCAATAGCACTTTCAAGTTTACCTTGCTCTGTTAAAGTTACTGCCTTTAGATACTTAGCCTGATAATCATTTTGTCGTACTGCGAGATCAAAGTAAGAGATAGCTTTATCATAATTACCCAATTGCAAATGCCTCAAACCAGCAGCAGTATGATAAAACGATTCATACGGCGGCGACCTTCTGGAGCACTCATGAAAAAGACGTAGTGACGTATTAATTTCCTCCTTTTGGAAATACGAATTAGCAATGGCAACATCCAGAAATATCTTAAAATCAGCATTCTCTTCTTTATTAGAAACTTTTTCGAGCAAAGTCAATAAAGAGTCAGAAGCAGTACTTGTAGGGTTTAGAAGATAATTATAAACATAAGCAAACTGTGGAGTATTTAGAGATTTAGTTTTGATGAAATTTTCATCAAAACTATTTTCAACGGGTAGACCCTTTTGATTCAAATAAGCAAATAAATTTCCAAGAGAGCTTACATAGCTACTATTCTTCACCTCTTCAAGCCAATAACTAAGTTTATCTTCGTAATCCAACTTACTTAAAATGGCAAAAGTATTACTTTCTATAACCTCTTCATTCAGATCATTACGTTTAGCAAGCTCAAAATAATAGAAAGAGCTATCCAAAAGGTTAAGCTTATTATAAATTAGAGCAGTATTATTATAAAGCTCTGCCTTATCATTACACTTTTCAAGCCCATCTTTAAGATCGAACATAGCATCAAAATACTTATTCTGATCTAGCCTGATATTCGATGCATTAATATAGGCATAAGGAAACTGCTTCTTTTTTACTGCATCTTTATACAAATAATAAGCAGAAGTCTTATTTCCGCTTACTTCATCTAGGTATGCCAACCCCATATAAGAGTGATGATTAGTAGGATTGTAACCTCTGGCTACATTATAATTCTCTCTTGCTTCATCTAGCTTTGCTTCATTAAGAAAAATATCACCAATAGTATTATAATACCCTGCAAATGCCTGATCATAGCTGATAAAACTAGACTTAGCTAGTAAACCAAAACAAATTAACAAACCTAAAAACCAGGCACTCATAAAATCCATGGGCTTGCCTTTGTAAAAGTTAGCTAACCCTTTTCGTATAGGATTGTGATGGCTTTTAAAGTTGTAAAGAATATAAACACTAATAGACACACCAAACCCAATATGCGAAAACACAATAACATCTTCAAAAACCTCAATAAGAGGGTCATTAGAAGTCATTAAAGCAAAAGAGATCATAGAAAAAGTGATAATACCCAAACCGAGATATAAAAAACTACCAGCAGATTGAAAGGAAATAATACTTTTATACTGATACTCCCTGGCTTTAAACCCCCAAATTCCAATCACTAGCGAAATAATCAGAACGATAAAAGGATGTAGATAAACAATACCCCAGTCTAACTGTTTTGTCTGGAAAAAATATAAATAAACTAGGTTTAACAGGTAAACAGTGGTAAAAACTAAAAAATGAACAGTATTAACTTTCTCATTGCTAGTTGTTGATTTAGAAAGAGTTATGCTAAATATTGCCTTTACTATTTCATGAGCGTTCAGGGCAATAAAAGTAATAGAAAGAAATAGTGGAACTAAATAGCCATTTGCAAGAAAATGGATTCCAGAGATACCTCGGGTAGTGCTTTCAGATACTAAAAAAAATACTCCAGCAAAGACCAACCCATTTACTGTAAAAACCCTTAAAAAGGGAATAGATCTATTTGATCTAAAAAAACTAAAATTGACAATAAAAAAAACAGCTACGACAATATACGATGGTTGAATAGGAGAGATGTCTTTAGCAAAAGAAAGATCATTCAGTGGGAGAGTTAAAACATAGCCATAGACCAACAAAGAAGAGACCCAAAACCAAAGCTTTCCAAAATAAGAAGTTGCACTTGTAATCAACAAAAATCCAAGAGCTACAAAGCCAAAAATAGCATTCATCAGCCAGAGATGAATAGTGATCCCTTGGATAGAAAAAGCTTCCGTAATCAAATAACTTTTTGCCTTAATTTCCAGATCATAAATGCCAACCTTAAATTGATCTAAAAGTGTATCTAGCTCTTCAATCTCACCTTTCTTTTCCCAAGGAAAGGTCAAGTCATTTCCATAAATTAGACCAGCCAACATTATAAAGCCGATAGAAATAAACAAAAGAAAACTAAGCCAATAAGGAAACGAATTCTCTAGCTTCCAATTTTGCCAAAATAGAAAAGAATCTTTGTTATAGATCAATGGTTTGATTTTAATTTAATGAGCGAAACTAACTACTAATTACGATATCTTATATGATAAAATAATTCCATAGAGCATTTGTGAAATAAAGCAGGTCACCCTTGCTCAATGCCCATCTTGGCACACCCACACGGCTCTATTGGTCTTGCCATTCGCTTCTTTCCCTAGGGTTCGATGGCAACTTTGTACCTTTAATAAGGAGTTTATCGCCCCTTTTAACTTTTCATATCTACATAAAATCAGTGATTAATATAATAATGTAAACTTGATCATTTTCGTCGAAAAATTGCTAGTTTTATATGTATTTAAGGTGGATATTAGGAGGGTTTCTTATATCTAGTAGTTAACGTCAATAAATTGAATGAATATTTTTATAGATACATCAGTTCTTTACCCTAATCCATTTTGGAGAGGAAATTTCAGTCAACGACTCTTAGAAGTTATAAGAAACGGGAGAGCAAAATTGTACTTAATGTAAAAAAGCTCACCAGTAATAGGCACATTTAGTTTTTCTTCCAACATTTTCACTCCCAAAACCAAAAGAACCTATTTTTATACCCATGCTTACCCATTAACAGAAATAGTTGAGTGCAAATAGATTATGTTTTACTAATTTATACTTGTAAAAAACACAGATTATGGCAAGTAGAGATAGTCTAATACAATCCGATAAGGTTAAATCTTTTGTAGAATTGGTTCAAACCAAATTGCTACCACATTTTAGTATTATGTCCTCGATGGCAATGGCTTCTTATGCCGCTACAAAATCTAATTATGCAAGCCTTTCTCTTTCGTAGTTATTACGACTCAAATTATTATTACAAAGGACAAAACCAATTCATTCATTTCACCAAATACGATAGTTGTAAGGCCATTTTAAAATCTAAAGAATTTAGGCTTAACTCTCTTGATATTATGGATGATAAATTAGAAGTAAGCTACCTACACAATATTTTCAAGTATTTGGGTTTAAGCGAATATCCTTCATCATATTTAAAAAGAAATCTTTATGCTTTGTCTTTATGTAATTATGACGTAGAAGAAAAAGAAGAAAGTTTAAATATGTGGCGTGATTATGGTGACAATAATAAAGGTGCTGGATTAGTTCTTGAAATGGATTTGGATTATTCACATCATTGGGTTTCCCATATGTTATCGAGAGTTTATTACGGAAATGATTATTTAGAAGAACTTAAAAAATTTTCAGAAGCTTATAAAGTTTTCGAATTACTAATGGTGATTTTAAAATTTCAGGAGTTGATAAACTTTTCAGAAATATTCTTGCGTACCATAAAGCTCACATCTATGATGTAGAAAAAGAAATTCGATTACTTTATTCAGCAAATCCATATGAAACTGACGTTGAATTGCATAAGTTTATACCTATTGAATTTAAAACAACACTAAAACCTGAACATTGCTCAATATTTACCCCAACTCAAGAACAACTAGACCACATATTCCCTAACATCTATGTGAAAAAAATTTTAATTGGTTCAAAAGTTACAAAAGCAGAATTCAACAACAGAAAAAAAGAAATAGGGATGTTAACGAACAATTATAAAGTAAAACCTGTCATTGAATTTTCTACATTAAAGAAGTATTTCTAAGTAAAGAAGAATTACACAAGGAGAAAAAGCAATATAAATACCGTATTTTTTTGCGGAGAAAATACTTGTATTTAATGCATATTTTGCGGAGAATACTGGATCAAGAGAAATAAATCACTATATATTTGAGAGAAAGTAGCGTCAAAAATGCTATTTATTTAATTGAGAAAAATGAAAAATCAGTACATTTTTTAGCATAGCAATCTTATTATCAGCAATTTACTTAAAAATATATAGTTTTCTTGCAGGTACTATTTAGGATTGTAATCTAAAATAGTTATAACCAAAAAGGATTATAATCTCAAAAAGTTATATATTTGAGATAAAAAAGTGTATCAAAGATATTTAAAAGAGAAAATTCTTAAAAAGATTAATTCAGGTAAAGCAATTGTTTTGATCGGTCCGAGGCAAGTCGGAAAAACCACTTTAATAAAGGAGATTCTCAATACTAGGGACTACCTGTTCTTTGATGGAGATGACCCAAAGACAAGAGCATTACTTAACCAGCCCAATACCCAAGAAATTAGGCAACTGCTTGGAAAACATGAATTCATCTTCATTGATGAAGCGCAAAGAATTGAAGGAATTGGATTAACAATGAAGATTATAACAGATCAATTTAAAGATGTGCAGCTATTAACAAGTGGATCTTCTTCTTTTGATTTATCTAACAAAATAAATGAGCCCTTAACAGGGCGAAAATGGGAATATCAATTGTTTCCGATATCATGGGAGGAGTTTGAGAATCATCATGGGTACTTGTATGGAGAACAACAACTAGAGAATAGGTTGCTTTACGGATTCTACCCTGATGTACTAAATAATCCGGGAGAAGAAGTAAGTATATTGAGAAATCTTTTAAATAGCTATTTATACCGAGACATTTTAGCGCATTCAGAGCTACGAAAACCAGAGATTCTGGATAAATTAGTACAAGCTTTAGCTTTACAAGTAGGAAGTGAGGTTAACTACTCTGAATTAGGACAAATTCTATCAATAGACCGAAACACTGTTGAGAGGTACGTAGAGATACTAGAGAAAGGGTATGTAATATTCAAATTAGGTAGTTTTAGCAAAAATGTACGCAATGAGATTAAGAAAAATAAAAAAATATACTTCTACGACAATGGGGTAAGAAATATGATTATTGGAAACTTTGATCCGCTTAATCTTAGAACAGATAAAGGTGCATTATGGGAAAACTTTCTAATCTCAGAAAGGGTAAAACAAAATGAATATAAAGAAAGCTTGGCAAGGAAGTATTTTTGGAGGACTAAGCAGCAGCAGGAAGTAGATTTTGTAGAAGATATTGGAGGGCGTATTTATGGCTATGAATTTAAATGGTCGGAAACAAAAACAAAAAAGTTACCAAAAACATTTACTGAAGCATATAAATCCGAAGATAAAATAATAACAAGGGGTAATTTTAGAGAGTTTGTAATAGCTTGAAAAGCGATATATGAAATTCGGTTTTTTTTGGATAGTATTCCCTTCAGCTTCAATACTATACTCAGTATCTTTGCTTCAGAAAACTTAACTTTATCATTGATCGTAAGGTTAAACTAATGATTAATTTTATTTCAATATCATTTCTAGTGCTTACATGTATCCTAGCACCGATCACAGAGGATAATCCAGACATTCTGAAGATAAAGGAATTGTATAAGGAAGCTAAGACTAAAATTAAAAGTGCCAAGAATCTGAAGACCCTTATAGTGAGTGTGAGTGGTATTCTAATACACATGTGGTCAATTCGGGAAATTTATCCTGGCGAGCAGTTGGTGGCTACCAAAAAACAACTACATTTTGGTATACAGATGAGCCTTACCTTGCAGATGGAGCAGGAAAATCTGTTCTTAAGTTTATCAGCGTAAAATCTGAAGCAACCTATAATGAAAATCAAGAATACTTATTTGAAGATGGAAAACTGATTTTCTACTTTTATCATTTTGATTATGGTGAAGAGGATATACAGGAATACCGCTTCTACTTCAAAGATGAAAAACTGATAAGGTATCTACAGAAAGGCTCTGAGGAAAATCCAAGATATACCAGAGGTGATGCTCATAAAGTATACGATAATGCAGAACAACTAAGCAAATCATTTATGGAAAGTTTTTAGATGATTCTAGGGGCGCTTCCAACATAATCTCAATCGAAATTTATAATTCTTTGTTTCGGTGATATTGTTATTTTATTAATAAAATCTACCTTAAACATTGAGTAAATTTTTAGTATACCATGCCATTTATTGAGCACTCTATTTATTTCGCTGCGAATGATAAACTAAAAGTAGAGCTAGAAAAGGATTCCGTTCTTAACTATAATTTGTACTGGATAAAACCTGGTACACTAAAAGGAGTAACACTTCCAGAAGAGGGGTTATTGGTTGTCAGAAATATTTTTAACCCTGAGTTTTTTTGTGACTCATACAGTATTCCTTGGGATGCAATATGGAGCAAAAAAAGATATAAGCCTCCGTTTTCTATAGAAACATTGTGCGATGAACATCCACCAAGATGGATGTTTGAAAGAATATTTGAGCTTGTGTCAAAATGCAACACCAAAGCATTTTTCTATTCAATAGAGATGAACGGAGGAACTATTGATTATGAACATTCTTGGATTTTTGGTGATAACTATATTTTAATCTTAGATGATAAAAATGAAGACTTTGAAATAGAAAGAAAAGCATATGTCAACGCAGAGAAAGTCTCATTATCTGGAAATGCACTTTACAAATCACTAAAGGAAATTGGCGTAGAGGCAGAAGAATCAGGATGGTTCGAGCCACATACCAGTTCATTTGTCTGGTGCACAATACGACTTTCTCCAAAAATAGAAAGGGAGCCTGAATTACCAGCATTCCCTACAAGCCTATACAGATCATCTTCTTTGGGTGATTTGGAATCGGTAAATAAATGCATAGAAGCAGGCATTTCTCCTTTAGAATATCACGACATTCTGGAAGTTGCTGTGGCATCTGGAAATGCACTTTTAGTACAAAGACTAATCGAGGAAAATGGAAAGGTTAAAAATATTGACAAGAAGTATTTTTGGGCAAGCTCATTAAATTGAGACAGTAAACTATTTGCTAGATAAAGGGGCTGATCCTAATCAACAATATGGTTACTATGGTTTTTCTGCTATACATACCGCTTGCATATCAGGAAATCTACCAATTATTAAAAGGTTACTTCTGGCTGGAGCATCTGTTAATTCTATTGCTACAGATAAAAGAACGCCTATATTCATAGTAGTTGATAAAACAAATCAAGAATTAGTCAATTTCCTATTAAGAAAAGGAGCAATAATACCTGATTGGAAAATAGGATATTCTGGAACAATACAAGAAAGGGCTAGAAAAAAGAAAATCTCAATAGTGAAAACCTAAACTGCAATGAACTTAACTCAAAAACAAATACAATATGGGTTTAACCCAAACTAAAATAGGGGTGGAAAGAGTGAACCTAACAGGTTTTCAAACCTGTTAGGTCTGGTTACATGACCTTGCACCCTGGGGAAAGAGGCTAGGCCAAAGATCGAAGAGCCTAGTGCGTTGGTTTTAGCTTTGGCAGCCGGGATGAGCATTGTGGAGGGTGTCATTTCGTTTTAAGAAATTCCTTTTTAAGGAGTGATGGAATTTGTATTTTCACAAAAAGATTCCAGAACTTAAAACTCCGCAAAATTGAAAACTATCAAAGTTGGTCTTAGCTACGACGATGTTCTCCTGATTCCAAAAAGGTCGCCAATAAAAACAAGAAAGGATGTATCTACAGAAACTCATTTGACAAAGAAGATTAAGCTAAAATTACCTGTGGTAAGTGCCAATATGGACACAGTTACAGAATCAGAAATGGCAATTAACATGGCTAAGTTGGGTGGTATTGGTATTATTCATCGTTTCAATACGATTGAGCAACAGGTAGAAGAGGTAAGAAAAGTGAAACGGTTTAGAAATGCGATTATCGAATCTCCTTTTACGATTGATAAGGATAGTACTCTTGAAGTCGCTAAAGAGTACATGAAGATGAATGGGGTGACTAGTCTTTTGGTAGTAGATGATGGCAATAAGCTAGTTGGTATTTTAACGTCACGGGACTATAGGTTTAAGCCAGCCCTTAACACTTTAGTCTCTGATTTGATGACCCCAAAGGAAAAGCTGATTGTAGGAAAGGAAGGGATCTCTTTAGGCGAGGCAAGGAAGGTATTGCTTGAGAATAAAATTGAAAAATTACCGCTTATTCACGAGGATTGGTCTATTGCAGGATTGATAACAGGGAAAGATATTCATAGAACTACTAAGTACCCCGACTCCACTTTAGATGATAAAAAGCGGCTAGTGGTAGGAGCTGCCATTGGGGTTAAGGAAGACGATATTGAAAGGGTAGGGGCACTCATTGAAGCAGGAGTTGACGTTATTGTAATTGATATTGCTCATGGTCACTCAGACCTGGAAATAGATATGCTTAAGAAGATAAAAGCAAGATACGATATTGAAGTGATAGCAGGTAACGTGGCTACTGCAGAAGGAACTAGGGATTTGTTAGAAGCTGGTGCAGATGCTATTAAGGTAGGAGTAGGACCTGGCAGTATCTGTACTACCAGGATCGTTACGGGCTCGGGTTATCCTCAGCTTTCTGCTGTGATGAATTGTGCTGAAGTTGCAGTGAAATATGGCGTTCCAGTTTTGGCAGATGGTGGCATCAAGCAATCGGGAGACCTTACGAAAGCTATTGCTGCTGGGGCATCTACTGTAATGCTAGGCTCTCTTCTTGCAGGTACAGACGAAAGTCCTGGAGCTACGATTATTAAGAATGGGAAGAAGTTTAAAGTAGTTAGAGGTATGGCTTCTTTTGGAGCTAAATTGGGTAGAGATGCCAAAGAGAAAAAGGACTTGGATGTGTTTGAGTTTGTTCCGGAAGGGGTTGAGGCAATGGTGCCTTACAAAGGAGGAATTGCTGAGGTTATTTATCAGTTAGTTGGAGGTCTTCGATCCGGGATGAGTTACGGAGGTGCAAAAACGATAGGAGAACTTCACGAAAAAGCTGAGTTTGTGCAAATAACATCATCAGGACTCAGAGAAAGCCATTCTCATGATGTGAGTTTGATTTAGGTTAGATTATGGGTACTGAAATTGACATTTTCTTCTTGTACAAAGTAACAGAGGGCAAGCATTTGCTTTTGAGGGTTAAGAAACCATCGTATGCCAATTATAGTCAGGTAGAGGAGGTAGAATCAGAAAAAGAACTAGATCAAAAAAGGGAAAGTCTTATAGAAAGATTTTTTGATCAGCACAAAGAATTAAAGAAAAATGACTTTGAGTTGATTGGAGAGTTTCAGGGCTTGCCAGAAGGGGATATCCTTTATGAAGAAGTAGGTATTATAAAGTTAGAAAAACTATGGTATGTAAAAACCAAATATGGACATCCTTGGATTTTCTTGTCTCTTGCTCAAGATGAAAATGATTTTTGGAACATTACGGAAGAAGAAGACTTTGCAGATAATGGTTATAAAAAAGAAGACCTCATTCCTCCAGCTATTCAGTTAAAAGAGGTGTTTTTTGTCACAGAGAGTTTTGGGGTTTAGGTTTGTTTATCAGGCTCTCCATACAGGTCAAAATCATCGGCATCGAAAATTTTAATATTCACAAAATCACCTAGTCGAAGGAAGTGATCTTTTTTGCTAATTAGAACCTCATTATCTACTTCAGGAGAGTCAAACTCTGTTCTTCCAACAAAATAGTCTCCTTCAACCCGATCAATTAACACTTTAAGCGATTTTCCAATTAGCTTTTCGTTATGTTCTCTAGAAATTTCTTGTTGTGCCTCCATCAAGATTCTGGCTCTTTCTTCTTTTACTTCTTCTGGAACATGATCTTCCATACTGTAGGCATGCGTATCTTCTTCATGAGAATACGTGAAAACCCCAACACGCTCAAACCTCATTTCTTTTACAAAAGAAAGCAGCTCTTCAAAGTCTTCTTCCTCTTCTCCTGGGTGACCTACAATAAAAGTAGTGCGAATAGCTATGCCAGGCACTTTAGCTCTGATCTTTTCAACCAAAGTTTTTGTTTTTTCAAGATTAATTCCTCTTCGCATAATCTTCAAAACCTTAGAGGAGGCATGTTGCAAAGGAATATCGAGGTATTTGCAAACTTTTGGGTTAGACTGAATTACCTCTAAAATATCTTCTGGAAAACCAGTTGGGAAAGCATAGTGCAAGCGAATCCATTCTATTCCTTCCACCTGCGAGAGTTGATCCATCAGATCTACTAAAGCTCGTTTTTTATAAAGATCTAAACCGTAATAGGTAGAATCTTGTGCGATTAATAATAACTCTTTAACACCTTGCGAAGCCAAATGCTGTGATTCTTTTACCAATTCTTCTATAGGCTTGGACACGTGTTTCCCTCGCATCAAAGGTATAGCACAGAATGAACATGGGCGGTCACAACCTTCCGATATTTTTAGGTAAGCATAATGCTTGTCCGTAGTGGTTAACCGTTGCCCTAGAAGCTCATGCTTATAATCTGCGTTGAATTTATTGAGTAACAAAGGCAACTCCATTGTACCGAAGTAAGCATCTACATTGGGAATGTCTTTTTCCAAATCATCTTTGTACCGCTGTGACAAGCAGCCAGTAACATATAGCTTTTCAATATCTCCCTGGTCTTTGAGGTTAGCATACTCCAGTATAGTATCGATCGACTCTTGTTTGGCATTGTCAATAAACCCACAAGTATTTATGATTACGACCTCAGCATTATCTTCTTCCTGGTGAGTAGCATTAATATTATTTGCTTTCAATTGGGTTAATAGCACTTCGGAGTCTACTAAATTCTTAGAGCACCCTAAAGTGATAATATTGACTTTTGACTTTTTAGAAGATTTGGTTTTCATCTAATTGGATGTTATGGGTTAGGCTGAAAGCAAAATAACAGAGATTCTAGCTAAAAAGTAGTGTTTTAATATGCTAAATTTTTAGTTTCAATAATATATTAGTTCTTAACTAATGTAACTATTAAAAGTATGAAATTTACTATTGTTGTGCTTTCTTTGAGGGTAGTGCATTTTTGATGGCAAGACTAAAATGATTTGAAATCCATTTAGTTATTTTTGTAGCAAATACTTTTCCAACCATATGACTAAGCAAATTTTATTATTCTTATTCCTTATTAGTGCTTCCAACACATTTTCTCAAAAATCATTGCTACAATCTGGACCAATGGTAGGGTATGCTGGCTACAGAGAGGCTTTGATTTGGGTTCAAACAGTTCAAGAGGCAAAGGTGAAAATTGAATATTGGAAGAAAGGAGACTCTTCCAATAGGCATTCTACTAAAGAGATCCTTTCTGAAAGGAATAATGAATTTATTGTCAAGCTATTTCCAAGTCAAGTAGACTATGGTGTAACTTATGAATATCAAGTATACATAAATAAAAAAGCTATTGAGCTGGATTATGCATTGACTTTTCAAACTTTGCCTTTATGGCAGTGGAGAACAGATCCTCCTGAGATTAATTTTGCCATTGGGTCTTGTGCATTTGTGAACGAGACAAAAGATGATAGAAACGGAAAACCTTATGGTGGTAATTATGAAATCTTTAATGCTATCCATGAGAAAAAGCCTGATTTTATGGTCTGGTTGGGAGATAATACCTATTTGCGGGAACCAGATTTCCTTACGAAAAGAGGTATTATGCATCGCTATACGCATACGAGGTCTTTGCCTGAGTTGCAGCCTTTACTAGGGAGTGTTCACCATTATGCAATTTGGGATGATCATGATTATGGGCCTAATGATTCGAATAGGTCTTATGTAAACAAACATATAACAGAAGAAGCATTTAATCTTTTTTGGGGTAATCCTAATACAAATGCTACTGGCTTGGGAGGAATAACAGGAATGTTTGAGTGGGGTGATTTAGCATTCTTTTTGTTGGATAATCGATATTTTAGAAGCAATAATTTACAGAAAAAAACCAATAATAAGGTAATGCTTGGGTATAAGCAGATTGAATGGCTAATTGATGCTCTGATGACCAGCAAAGCTCCTTTTAAGTTTATTTGTGTTGGAGGGCAAATGGTTAATCCTGAACCTATTTATGAGAATTATGCTATTTTTCCTGAAGAGAAAGATTTTCTGTTAAAAAGGCTAGATGAAGAAAAAATTGAAGGTGTTGTTTTTTTGACAGGAGATATTCATCATAGTGAGGTTACTAAAATGGTAAGAGCGCAGGCATATCCTTTATTTGAAATTATCTGTTCTCCTCTTACTTCTGGTGTCTATGCTGCCAAAGATGATGGAAGTATTTTTCGAGAAGAAGGCACTATTTATAATGGCAGAAATTTTGGAGTTATTAATGTATCTGGCTCTAGAAAAAAGAGAGTTTTAGAGTTAACAATTTATGATACTAAAGGGGAAAAGGTTTACTCCTATACAATTAAAGAGTCAGAGTTGAAATATAAGTAAGGTCAATGTGCTAAAACTTAATTAATCTTTTGTAAAGTTGTTGGGTTGGTAATCCCATGACGTTGTGGTAGGATCCTTCAATTTTTGAAACTCCAATGAGTCCTATCCATTCTTGAATTCCATATGCTCCAGCTTTATCTAAAGGTTGGTATTTTTCGATATAATGAGTTATTTCATCTTCTTTAATTAGGTCAAAATAGACGTTTGTGGTTTCAGTAAAACTCTCTCTTTTATTCTTTGTAAGAATGGCTACTCCTGATGCAACTTTATGCTGATTGTTTGAAAGTTTTTTTAGCATTTCAAATGCGTCTGTAGCATTTTGAGGTTTTCCAAGAATTTTGTTTTCAAAAATGACTACTGTGTCAGCTGTAATAAGCAATTCATCTTCTTGTATTTCAGGTAAATAAGCATCTGCTTTTAAGTTTGCGAGATACTCTGCTACTTCTTCTGCTTTAATGTTATGGGAGTAGTCTTCCTCTATTTCTTTTAACCTTATTTCGAAGTTAAACCCTAAACTGCTAAGAAGCTCGTGCCTTCTTGGTGAACCTGATGCAAGTATTATTTTCTTTGCGCTACTCATTGAAATATTTAGTTGATTGGTTTCCCATTGTAAAACTCATAGGCTGTTTTCAGGAGTTGCTTCAAATTTTCACTACCCTCCATCAATGGTAATCGTACTTTTGAAGAGCAAATACCTAATATTTCTAGAAGCGATTTTATTCCTGTAGGATTTCCTTCTTTAAATAGAAGTTTTATCAAAGGGTTTAGTTTTTGTATTTCTCCTTGTATTTCTTGAAACTGATCTTTTAGTGATCCACTAATTATTCTTTTCGTTGGAGCAGGTATAGCATTCGCCATCACAGATATGACTCCTTTGGCTCCAATAGAAATTAGTGGCACTGCTAAAAGATCATCCCCAGATATTAATAGGAAGTCTTTTTTCTTTCCGTTTAATATTTCCAGACACTGTTGTATATCTCCTGATGCTTCCTTTATTGCTATGATATTTGGGTGATAGGAAAGTTGAATAGTCGTTTGAGCATCAATATTACCGCTTGTTCTGGAAGGTACATTATACAAAATAATTGGTAAAGGACTATTATCTGCCAGACTTTGATAGTGCTGGACTAAACCTGCTTGTGAAGGCTTGTTATATCCAGGTGAAGAGGATAATATTGCCGCTATACCCTCTAGGTTGTATTTATTTATGTCTTCTAATAATTGATTAGTGTTGTTAGAACCCAAGCCAAATACTATTGGCTTTCTATTATTTACTTTTTCTTTTACGAATTCTAGTATTTCTTTTTTTTCTTCTATGCTTAATACTGGGTTTTCACCAGTTGTTCCATTTACTACCAGATAATCAACATGATCTATTACATGCGACACAAGCTTTTCAAGACCTGAAAAGTCTATTTTATTTTTATCTGTAAAAGGAGTTGCCAGTGCTACTCCTAGCCCTTCCATATTTTTAGTGTTCATTTCCTAGGTATACTCTTATGTATAGTGATTCTATTTGTAATTTTGAATAAAATTAGTCATTCTTTACGTTTTGGCAGGAATTTATATTCATATTCCATTTTGCAAGCAAGCTTGTCATTATTGTGATTTTCATTTCACTACAAATCTTTCGAATACGAAGCTGCTAGCAAAAAGTATCGCAAAAGAGATAGAACTCCAAAAAGACTTTTTTAGCTCTCAAAATACTATTGAAACAATTTATTTTGGTGGAGGAACTCCTTCTCTTCTAGAGAAAAATGAATTGGAAATTATTCTAAATGCTATCCATAAATCTTTTTCGATTAGTGATTTGGTAGAAGTAACATTGGAGGCAAATCCAGATGATCTTTCGAGTGAAAAAATAACCGAACTTAAAAATTTAAACTTTAATAGATTAAGCATTGGTATCCAGTCTTTTAAAGACTCTGTTTTAAAGTTTTTAAATAGGTCTCACTCTGCTACTCAAGCTAAAAGAGCTATTGAACAAGCTAAAGATGCTGGAATTCATAATGTGAGTATTGATTTGATTTATGGTATTCCTACGCAAACAAATAAAATGTGGCTTGAAGATATTCAACAAGCATTAGATTTGGATGTTCCACACATTTCTAGTTATTGCTTGACAGTTGAAGAGAAAACAGTTTTTGGTAACTGGTTGAAAAAAGGAAAGTTTACTCCTCAAGAAGACTCTACTCAAGCGGATCACTTTAAAACCTTGGTAAATACGCTTCAAAGCTCAGGGTTTTGGCATTATGAAATTTCTAATTTTGCTAAGGAAGGCTATTTTTCAAAACATAACTCCAGCTATTGGGAAAATAAAGAATATCTTGGTGTCGGTCCAAGTGCGCACTCTTTTGATGGAAGGATAAGACAGTTTAATGTAAAAAGTAATCCCCTTTATCTAAAAGCTATTCAGAAAGGTTATATACCTTATAATCAAGAAGTTTTGACTAAGGAAAATATTGCAAATGAGTATATTATGACAAGTCTTAGAACCATGTGGGGGTGTGATCTTAAGAAGCTGTATAAATCGTCTGGACTAACATTTAGCATTACTCAAAAAGAGCAAATTGAACTTTTTTTAAAAGAAAGTAAGATTACATTTAATGATTCGATCGTCAAGCTTACTATGGAAGGAAAGCTTTTTGCAGACTCAATAGCTGCTTCTTTGTTTTTCGATTAACCCAAATTCGACACTTATTCGATGGGAATGGGTAACCTCACTTGTTTTCCTGACCCAAAATGAATGACCTCCTCATGACTAATACAGTTTAATTCTTTTTTAGTGTCACTTCGGGCTTAATAAAAGGATATATATTATTTTCTCTATTAATATCTGCCATTTTCATGCTTGGGTCTATTTCTATTTTTTTAATAGCACTTATTTTTTGGTTGATTATTAGTGGATAGTAAGGATATACCCAAGGCCAGTCTTTTTGTAACTCGTGCGACCCTTCCTTTTCTCCACGCATGATTTCAAGTGGTATATAATATTTTGTTTTCTCATTACCTCTTGAGGTCACTACCACTTCTAGTGGCATTGGCATATCCCCTATTCGCTCAAGTATAACTACTGTGTTAGTGTTGCTTTCATCTGGACTAATAGTTCTCAAACTATAGTCTATAACATTTAGGGAGTTTGTCCATTGCTCAAGATACCAGGTTAGCTCAAGCCCTGACTCTTTTTCAAATACTCTTATCACGTCATTGGGGTTTGGATGTCTGAATTTCCACTCCTCAAAGAGTCGCAGTAGTCCTTTTGAAAAAGGCTCTTCCCCAATTATGTACTCTAGCTGATTTAAAAATATTGCCCCACGAGCATAAGCGTTGATGCCATAGGTTTTATTCTCTTTATAAAAGTCAGAGTGGGTGTTGAGTATCTCTGATTTACCTGATTCATATAGTTTTTGGTTTGCCTTATATGACTTTGCAAAGGGGTTCAGTTTATTTTCTTCTAATACTTCGTTTATTATCATCTCTTCAGCATAAGAAGTAAAGCCTTCATCCATCCATGCATATTTTGCTTCGTTGAATCCCAATACATGCTGGTACCAGCTGTGCATTAATTCATGAACTACAACACCTAGTAAACTTTTAAATTGCCGTTTACCTGTTATCATGGTACACATAGCATATTCCATCCCTCCATCTCCTCCCTGAATTATGGAGTATTGATTGTAAGGGTATTTACCAAATTTTTTATTGGCTATCTCAAATACTTTAGGCAAATATTCTTTTAGCTTATTCCAATTTTCCTGTAATGTATCTGCATCAGATTGGTAAAATAAGTGTACATCCAAGTTATCACTTAGTGTAAGTATATCGTGCTTGTAGTCAGGGTCAGCAGCCCAAGCAAAATCGTGTACCATTGGTGCATTAAAGTGCCATTGCAACTTACCTTTCTTCTTTTTCTTCGTTTTTTGTTTTTCATCGTACCCATGCCCAACTGCCTTTTTGTTTTGAAGGTATCCTGTGCCTCCTATTGTATAGTTAGCGTCTATATTGATTTTTACATCAAAATCTCCCCATATACCATGAAACTCTCTTCCTATATAGGGATTTGAATGCCATCCTTCTTCATCGTATTCACACATTTTAGGATACCACTGTGTCATGGTATAGCTTATTCCCTCTTTGTTATCTCTTCCCGATCGTCTGATTTGTACTGGTACTTGCGCCTCAAATTCCATTTCGAATAGGACTTCGCTTTTTGGTAGGATTGGTTTTGGTAAAGCCACTTCTAGTATAGTTCCTACTACTTCATAGCTAACTGGTTTTCCATCTTGAGTTAGACTTTTTATTTTCTGATACCCTATTTCTTCCGGTTTAAGCATTGCTATTCTTTTGCCAACCCGCTTATCCGGGTCTTTTATTGTTCGCGACCTAACATCCATCATGCTTCCGGGCTGAAATGCGTTAAAGAAAAGGTGATAAAAGACTCTTTTTAAAGTGTCCGGTGAATTATTATAGTATTTTAATTTTTGCTTGCCATCAAATTGATGTTTTTCAACTGAAAAATCAATTTGCATTTCGTACTCTACTTTTTGTTGCCAACGTTGAGCAAATAAAGATGTACCAATTAATAAACTTAAAATGACTATTGAGGTTGTTTTTTTCTTAATCATAACTAGAAAATGAAGGTCTAATATACTGAAGAATCTGCTAATGGAGTAATGAGTTAATGTAGTATGCTATAACGTAGCAAAATTCCAATTTTGTCAATATACCTCTTAAATTAAAAGTAAAATTGATATTATATTTTATTTACATTAATTAACAAAAGAACACAAATACTTAAATTTTTTTTTTTTTTAACTTTAAACATTAATTAAATAGTTAAAAGCTATTTAGATAAAAATAATCCAACCAGTTCCAAGGCAATTCCTTATAGGAAAGAAACATAAAAAGAAACGCAAGAAAAGTAAAAACACATAAAAATATGAAGAGAGGGATACTAATCCAGCTAGTGCTAGCTTTTTATTTAGCAGCCATATCCTTTTCCAGTTACTCCCAGTCTATGAAGAGTGCTGGATCCTCACAGGAGTACTGTGAGCCTTTGCGTCCAGGAGATTTGGGCTATGTATATAGGGGAGGAGCTATGGAAGTATCTGGAAGTATAGGTGGAGGCTTTAGCGTAGATGGCGAGGGTAATGGGGTATACAGTGTACCCTTGGTTCTACCCCCAGGCAGGGGCGGCATGTCGCCAGGTTTAAGCATAAGCTACAATAGTAGCCTGGGTTATGGGGGTTTAGGTTATGGTTTTACCTTGAGTGGCGGTAGTAGTATCACGCGGAGCAGCAGGAGTGTATCCAGCGATGGTAGTGGTACCAGCGTGAGTATGGGATTGGAGGATAGATATGTGCTGGATGGCATGCGTTTAGAAGCCTTGAAGACAGGAGTAGATGTTAATGGGCGTAGATACCTAGAATTCAGGACTGTACCCTCTAGTTATGCTAGAATAGTGGGATATTTTTATCCTGGTGATGCATCAGAGATAGGTATAAAAGAATTTCAGGTATGGGGTAAAGATGGTAGGGTATACTACTATGGGTGGAGTGAAGATAGCAGGGTGTTGCATCCTCATCCGGAAGAGCGCGGCAGGGAGAGTGTACTT
>JAUIAB010000016.1 GCA_030425505.1 Bacteroidia bacterium
CTTCCATAGCTCCTCCCCTATATACATAGCCCAAATCTCCTGGACGCAAAGGCTCACAGTACTCCTGTGAGAATCCAGCACTCTTCATAGACTGGGAGTAACTGAAAAATGATATGGCTGTTAAAAAACAAACTAGTATTAGCTGGATTAGTATGCCTCTATTCATATTTTTATGTGTTTTTACCTTTCTTACGTTTCTTTCCTATAAAGAATAGCCTTGGAACTGGTTGTTAAATTTACTTAATAGATAAAATTAGAAAAACTTATATCATTTTACAAACGTATAAAAAAAATCTATCAATCAACAAGTTCTTGCAAGCACTTTATCCATACAGAGCTATCATTTAGGCTTTCTACAAGATCCCACTCCTCTCCTCCTGCTTCTATGAAATCTTCTTTGTATTCTTCTCCCACTTCGATTGTTGTTTCCAGACAATCGGAAATAAATGCTGGAGAAAATGCTAGTATTCTTTTTTTGTTCTTTTTTACTAATTCTTTTAATACATCTTCCGTATAGGGCTTTATCCACGGATCTTTACCTAACCTAGACTGAAAGCATACAGTATAATCTTTTTCAGAAAGGTCAAGTTCTAGTGCTAGTAATTGAGACGTCTCAAAGCAGGCTGAACGATAACAATAGTGGTTCATTGCTGGGTTGGAGCTACAGGTTTCATTTTTAAGTTGGCAGCAATATGAAGTAGCCGCTTTTATAATTTGCCTCTCTGGCAAACCGTGATAACTAAAAATGACATGGTCGTATTTTTTTTCATCTAACCTCTTTTTTCCTTTTTCTGCAAAAGCTTTAATGAAAAGTGGATGACTGTGGTAAGACAACACGAATTTAATATTGGGTATAACCTGCCATCCCTTTACTATTTCCATCACTTTATCCGCTACAGAGCCTGAGGTTGCTGATGCATATTGAGGGAATAAAGAGACCACAGTGATTTCACTAACATTCTCATTATTAAGCTCTTCTAAAGAAGATTGGATTCTCGGGTTTTGGTATCTCATCCCTAAAGCAACAAGGTACTCATCTCCTAACTCTTTTTGAAGAAGTTGTTTAACTCTTTTCCCATAGTGATAAAGAGGAGAACCATTTTCTGTCCATAGCTTTTTATATTCTTTTGCTGATTTAGAAGCCCTAAAAGGGGCAATTATCAAGTTCACCAGCATCCAACGTAAAACTCTAGGAATATCTATTACTCGCTTATCAGAGAGAAATTCCCTCAAGTACTTTCTTACGTCTTTAACTCTTGGGCTATCAGGAGTCCCAAGATTTACTAATAATACTCCTTTTTTAGGCTTGCTCATTAATTGAATTTTTCAAACGTGAAAACTCTCATGCAGTGCTTTTTGTTTGTGCAATCACTATATTTTCTGAGTAAGGCTTTCCTTCCGTATTTAACCTAAACATTCGCTTTATCTGCAATTGTGAAATTAGCTGTAATTTCTTCTATTTTTATTCGAATTTCTATTTTATTGCTTTTCTCTAAAAAAGAGAATGTCTTGTAATTATATTTGTGCTTTTATTCATTTTCAAAGCTTTGTACTTTACTAGTTGATGGAGTTAAAAAACTCAAAGGTTTTAAAATCTTTAAATCCCAGAAAAATATTAATCCCAGTTCTTATTGGAGTAATAGTGGTGGTTTTACTTCTATTTTCTGGTGATGACATCAATTATGAGCAGGTTATTAGTAGCCTAAAAAATGCTAATATTTTCTGGGTTATTGCTGCTTTTGCTGTCCTTTTGTTTAGGGATTTGGGCTATATGTACCGAATTAGGCATCTTACCAAAAAGGGCTTAAGTTGGCTATCCAGCTTTTTTGTGATCTTCTTGTGGGAATTCGCTTCCGCAGTAACCCCGTCTGTGGTTGGAGGCACAGCAATTGCTGTATTTATTCTTAATAAAGAAGGCATTTCCTTTGGAAAGTCTTTATCTTATGTTATTCTGACAGCTGCTTTTGATAACCTTTTTTTTGTTATTGCCTCTGTCTTAGTTTTAATTTTTGTTCCTTTTGAAATCTTCCCAAACTTAGAAAATTTTACATCAGCAGGGTTTAACTTTCCTCTTAAGACTGCCTTTGCTATAAGTGTATCTCTAATTGCTGTTTATACCTTTCTCATGATTTATGGTTTATTTATCAAACCAAAAGGATTTAAATGGCTTTTGGTAAAGTTTACTTCTAACCGTATTTTAAAAAGGTTTAGAAATACTGCTCTCCAAAGTGGCGATGATATGATTATTGCCTCAGAAATGATCAAAGGAGAAAACTGGAAATACTGGCTTAAAGCTTCTATATCTACTGTTTTTATTTGGAGTGCTCGCTACCTGATGGTTAATTGTCTAATCGCTGCTTTTACTGGCATAAACCTCATAGATCATCTTATTATTTTTTCGAGGCAAATCATCATGTGGATTGTGATGTTAATCTCCCCGACTCCTGGCAGTGCTGGAGCTGCTGAGGTCACTTTTCGGTTGTTTTTTGGTGAGTTTTTTCAGGTTGCAGGTCTTGTACTTGCTGTAGCTATTTTCTGGAGAATTTTTACTTATTATGCTTATTTATTGGCAGGAGTACTGGTATTACCTAGATGGATGCGAAGAACTTTTTTAAAAAAATAGTTTCTATTAATGCTGAACCAGGAATGCCTCTCTTTCATCTTCATTTCTTGCTCTTTGTTTAAAGTTTTCGCAATACGTTTCTGCCTGACTTTTGTCTTTTAAGGAGCCATACACTAAAGCGTAGTATTTTTGCCCATCTACCTCTTTTACTTTTATATAGGTGTTGTACATTTTATAGTATTCTTTAAATTTTTTTGCCTCTTTTAACGCATGGCATAAAGTTGAAAAGGCATACACTTGTACGCCCCATCCGTTCTTTCCTAACTTTCTTAAGTCATTGATGTAATAGCTTGCATTTGTTTCAAGGCTCATATCATTTTCCAGGCATGGTTCATCTACGGAGTAACTGTCATGAGATACTATATCCTCTTCTTCATTCTCTTGAGTACTATCTGAAATTTCGCCATCTTCTTCTTGCTGTTTTATCATTACTTGGTTTTTCAACTGTTCAAGCTGCTGGTGCAGTTCTGCTGAATCTGCTCTTGTTCTCTCTAATTGGTCTCTTAAGTTAATATTCTCTTCGCTTAGTTGAGCCTTCTCTTTTTTGAGTTGATCTATATCCATTTGTAGAAGTTCATTTTCTGACTTAAGCTTTTGAGAAACCTCTTTCAATGACTTTACTTGCTTTTTCAGCACCCCCTTAGATTGACCAAATGCATTTTGCATCAAGCAAATACTTAAACCTAAAACTATTATTGTAGCTTTTAGACTAAAAGTTAATAATTGTGTTTTCATATTTTTATTGTGTTGTTTACTTTTTTGCAGTTAAGATAATAATCTAATTATTAAGATGTTAACTGTAATCCGTTATTTTAGCACTAAGTAATGGTTTCTAGCTTAAAAATTTACAGTAATGACTTCTTTTTTTTCTACCAATAGAAATTTGGTTAGGGTATTATTAGTTCTGAACATTTCTTTTTTGTCTTTTTCTTGTAATAAAAAAGAAAGTGGTTCTAGTGAAGTAACCGTTAAGTCCCCAGTTGAACATGCCCAGAAACTTTGTAAGAAGTTTATTATCGCAGATGGGCATGTCGATTTACCTTATCGATTGACTATTGAAATGTTTAAGTTCAAGAAAATTCTGGAAGATGTCTCTCAAAGAACTGAAAAAGGAAACTTTGATTATGTAAGAGCAAAAGAAGGAGGCTTAGATGCTCCATTTATGTCTATTTATGTTCCTTCCAGATATCAAAAAACGGGTGGTGCAAAAGCTTATGCAGACTCACTCATTGATATGATGGAGAATTTATGTGAAAAACATCCTGATAAATTTTCTATAGCTCGCTCAACTAAGGAGGTAAAAGAAAATTTCCAAAAAGGCATATTATCCATGCCTTTAGGAATGGAAAACGGGGCTCCTATCGAAAATGAAATCAATAATGTAAAATACTTTTTTGATAGGGGGATACGCTACATCACACTCACACACAGTAAGGATAATCAGATTTGCGACTCTTCGTATGATACTACGCGTACCTGGAATGGTCTTAGTGCATTTGGAGAGCATGTCTTAATGGAAATGAATAAGGTGGGCATCATGGTAGATGTTTCTCACATTTCGGATAGTGCTTTTTATGATGTAATGAGAATTACCAAAGCTCCTGTTATCGCCTCGCACTCTTCTTTACGGCATTTCACTCCTGGTTTTGAAAGAAATATGAACGATGATATGCTTAAAGTTCTTGCTAAAAACCAAGGTGTTATCATGATTAATTTTGGCTCTACTTTCATTGAGCATGGGCTAAGAAAAAAATCGAATGATGCAAAAAAGCATTTAGCAGAATATAGAAAAGAAAATGGGCTGACTGAGAAGGATTCAACATATAAAGCTTATAGCGATGCCTATTGGAAGAAGCAAAATTTATATTCAACTGTCGAAAAAGTAGCAGACCATATTGATCATGTGGTGAAGTTGGTTGGTGTTGATTATGTAGGTTTTGGCTCTGATTTTGATGGTGTTGGAGATTCACTACCAGAAGGTCTTAAAGATGTTTCAAAGTACCCTAACTTGATTGCCGAGCTTCTCAAACGTGGTTATTCTGAGGAAGATATTGAAAAAATATGTTACAAAAACCTATTCAGAGTTTGGGATAAAGTAGAGCAAGTTGCTAAAACAGACCATGTCTGATTTAAAATTGAGGCACACAAGAAGCAATATATGTAAGATGCGTACCAAACAAAAAGGCAGGTCTCAAACTTTAAATAAATGAGGTTTCTTTTACTATTTGTTCTATTTCATATTCAGGTTTTGGGTCAAGATATACCCTTGAAAACCTGGAGAACTCACTTTTCTTATTTTAGTGCTAAGAATATTGCTATTTCTGACAGTAAAGTTTTTTGTGCTACCTCTAATGGATTTTTTAGTGTTGATAGAGAGACAAATGAGATGAGAGTTCTTTCTAAAATAGATGGACTCCATGGCTCTGTTGTGGATCAAATTGCCTATTACCCAAGCTTAAATATATTGCTTGCTATATATGACAATGGTAATATTGATTTTATTACAGAAGAGGGTATTATTGAAAGCTCTGTTATTCAGGAAAGTGACTTTAACGACAAGAAAATAAATCAGATAACTTTTTTTGAAGATCTGGCTTTTTTGTCTACTGCTTTTGGAGTGGTTGTTTATGACCTAACTAATTTCTCCGTTAAAGAATCTTATCTTAGTCTTGGGGAAAATGCTAGTCAAATAAAGGTTTTTAGCAGCTCGGTTTTGAATGATAGTATTTACCTAGGTACTAGAAATGGTATCTTATCCGCAAGCTTAGCAAGTAATATCAACCGCCAAGACTATCGTAATTGGTCTTCTACTCAGCTACCTGGTAATAGCCATACGGTCTCACTCATGATTTTGGTTGATAACAGGCTTCTTGTTATCAACCTGGAAGGTCAAGTTTTCACTTATGTAAATGGTGATATTAATCTTTTAGAAACCCCAAGTTTCAATAATGTATCTTCTTTGCAATTTTCTAATAATCAAATCATTATATGCGATAAAGAAAAAGTGTATAAAAGCAGCCTAGATTTAGTTTTTCAAGAAGTTGAAAACGAAAATATTGTAGCTCCAGTGGAGGCTTTAGTTGATACTAATGGATTTTTGTGGGTTGCTGATTCTACAATGGGTTTGATTAATATCAGTTCTAATGAAAAATTTATCCCTAATGGAGCTCTCTCTCAAGATATTCTCTCTATTGACTTTTTTAATGGCAAAATAGTTACAACTCAAGGCAATTTTTTAAATGGAGAAAACTCGCTCTTTCCTGAAGGTTTTTCCCTTTTTGATAAAGGGTCGTGGAGTCATTTTACTAATACTTACCAAAACTCTGCTATCACGCCAATCCCTGAAGTCGATGCTATATCTTGTAGTTTCTACGATACTGAAAGCGACTACTATTATTTCGGTTCAAGAAGCAGTATTTTAAAATGGAAGGAGGAAGATAATTCCTTTGATATTGTAAGAAGAGAATCCTTTGAAGGTTTGGGTAACGATGATGCGATTCTTACAGACATCAATAAGGATAAGAATCAGGTTTTTTGGGCAACAATAACCAATTCTAACGATGCTTTTATCTATCAAAGCAGCAATGCGGTAATATGGTCTCCATTTTATTTAAACAATCTTTCAAATTATAAGCCAAAGCAATTACTAGTTGATGATTTTAACCAAAAATGGATGATAAGTGAGCAAAGACAGCTTATTGTTTTCAATAATGAAGGAGTTTACAGAGCATTTTCAAGAAATGTTAACTCTGGTAATCTGCCCAATAGTATTGTAAATGATATGGTTAAAGACTTTAACGGTAGTTTATGGATAGGCACAGACGAAGGCATTGCTGTCTTCATTAATCCAGCAGATGTTTTAACAAATACTCCCTCTGATATTTTTACTCCAAGGTTTGAAGGAAGACCTCTCCTTCAGGATGAAACTGTTTTAAGCATTGCCATTGATGGAGCAAACAGAAAGTGGATCGGCACTAATAATGGTGCATGGCTTTTTTCACCTGATGGCTCAACTTTGGTTGAATATTTTAATTCAGAAAATAGCCCCCTACCCTCTGATAAAATCAATGCAATATCTATTAACCCAATCAGCGGTGAAGTTTTCTTTTCAACTAGTAAAGGACTTGTTTCATTTAGAAGCGATGCCACGAGTCTAGTAAATGCTTCCTCTGCTAAAATATTCCCTAACCCAGTTTATCCAAACTTTAGCGGCACTATTGGGATTACAGGTGTTCCTAATAATTCTGTAGTTAAGATTACGGACATCTCTAATAACCTTATTTGGGAAACTACTGCTAATGGCACTACTGCTACCTGGAGGTTAACTGATTTAAATGGTAACACAGTAAGTTCTGGCATTTATTTGGTTTATAGTGCTTCTAATGATGGTCTATTAAAGTTTTCTGGTAAGATTGCTGTCATTCGCTAAATAGCTTAAATTCTCTTAAAAGGATTTGAAGATCTTTTTTTGTATGTATTTTTATTTTTTGTTTGAAATAAGTAGATAAAAGAGACCATGTCTGATTTAAAATTGAGGCACACACGAAGTAAGGACTAAGATGTGTGCCAAACAAACTAGACAGGTCACAAATTTTAATCACATGAAAAGGGTTGACAAGTTGATTTTAAGGGCTTTTTCAGGGCCTTTCGTTCTCGTTTTTGCGGTGATACTATTTATTTTTCTTACTCAGTATATGATTAAGAATTTTAAATATTTTGTGGGGAAAGATTTAGGTTTTGATGTATTTGGAGAGCTCTTTTTCTACTTTTCGTTGGTAATGGTTCCCTTGGCCTTGCCTCTTGCTATTCTCTTTTCTTCTTTGATGACATTTGGAAACCTAGGGCAGCACTCTGAGCTAACTGCTTTGAAAAGTGCTGGTATTTCTTTAACAAGAATGTTGATCCCTGTTGGAGTAGTTGTGGTTATTATCACTGGACTATCTCTATTATACAATGATAGAGTGGTTCCATATGCTAACTTGAAGGCATACCGGTTATTGTATGACATAAAACAAAAAAAACCTACCCTTGATATCGAAGAAGGTGCTTTTTATAATGGAATTGAAGGCTATAGTATAAAAGTAGATAAGAAGTTAGATGATGATCGATCTCTAGAGGGAGTTATGATTTACAACCATGAGAAAAAGAAAGGAAATAAGGAAGTAATTATCGCTAAAAAAGGCGTTATGGATAATGTTTCTGGTGGTGATTTTTTAAAATTTACTTTACTAGATGGGGAGTCTTTTTCGGAAATTAAATCTAAAAACAAAAATAATTTAAAAGCTGTAGAATACGTCAGAAATAAGTTCGACTCTGGAGTAATTTACTTTGACCTCTCCTCTTTTGCTCTCAAAGAAACAAGGGAAGATTTATTCAAAGGGCACAATATCATGAAACGAGAGGCTGCACTTATAGTAGAAAAAGATTCTTTAGTAAATGTCTATCAGCATCAAAAAGATGAGTTTACTAGTGATATTATGAGCTTTTTTACTTTTTACAAAACTTCTACTATAGACTCTACCGAGCAATTACATCAAAAACAGCTTCTTGCAAAAAGCATTGCTCCTAATCTTGATTCTGATAAATCTAAGTATAGAATTTATCTAAATGCTGTAAACCGTGCAAATACTATACAAAGTAAACTAAAAGCTAGAAAGAAAAGAGAAACACACCAGGATAGAACTATTGTGGATTATGCAATGAATATCTATAAAAGATATACCCAAGCTATTGCTATTTTGGTGATGTTTTTGATCGGCGCACCTTTAGGTGCAATTATTAAAAAGGGTGGATTGGGGATTCCTGTACTTGTTTCTGTCGTTTTTTTCGTCATTTACTATATTACTTCTATTTCTGGAGATCGCCTAGCTAAAGAGTTTGTTCTAGAACCAGTATGGGGTTCTTGGGGAGCTAATATTATTTTATTTGTTATTGGAGTTTTCCTTTTTATCCAGGCGTATCGAGATGTTCGTCTTTTTGATAAGGATTATTATACGATAATTCTGAACAAGTTATTTTCAAAAAAGAGCTAATTTCTAAACTTTTATTCTACTAAAAAGGCGGATCATCATCATCGCTTTCGTCAGGAGTATCATTGTTGATCTTGCTACTTAAAGTAAGTTTCTGAAACCCAGAAGGAACATCATCATCTCCAAAGAATGTGTTGTGTTCCCAATCGGTAAATTTTGTAAACTCGCCAATGAACTTAAGCGGAACATTTAGTAGCGCACCATTTCTATGTTTTGCAATAATTACTTCGCCCATACCCTGAACTGGATTACCTGACTCGTCTTCAGTAATCCCATAGTACTCAGGTCGATACAAAAATATTACCATATCCGCATCTTGCTCAATAGATCCAGACTCTCTTAGATCAGACAGTTGCGGTTTCTTGTCTCCTCCCCTAACTTCTACTGCTCTACTCAACTGAGAAAGAGCAATGACTGGTACATTTAGTTCCTTAGCTATTTGCTTCAACGAACGAGAAATCATAGCAATTTCCTGCTCTCTATTTCCTGAGTTTTTAGATCCCGCCGTCATTAATTGCAGGTAGTCTACAATTATCATTTCTATATTATGCTGAGCCTTAAGCCTTCTAGCTTTTGCTCTAAGTTCCAGAACTGATAGCGCAGGTGTATCATCTATAAATATCGGAGAATCAGTAAGTTTTGTAGTCTTATTCACAAACTTGCTCCATTCAAACTCTGAAAGTTGCCCCGTTTTAAGCTTTGCACTTTCTATTTCTGCCTCGGCAGAAATAAGTCGTTTTACCAATTGAGTAGATGCCATTTCCAAAGAGAAAAAAGCAATTGGTCTATTGAACTCTACTGCAGCATTTCTCATAGCAGAAAGCACAAAGGCCGTCTTACCCATACCTGGTCGAGCTGCAAAAATGATCAGGTCTGACTTTTGCCAACCCGATGTAGCTCTATCTAACTCAGAAAAGCCTGATGGTATTCCTGTTAGTCCATCTTTATGGTCACGAAGCGTTTCCATCTCTTTTACTACTTCATTCATCAGATTGGGTAAGCTGGAGTAGCTTCGCCTCAAATTCAACTCAGAAACTTCAAAAAGAGACTGTTCTGTTTTATCCAGCAACTCAAATACATCCGTTGTGTCTTCAAAAGCATCTCTAAGCGTTTCGTTAGAAATCTGTATTAAGTCTCGCTTAATAGAGTGCTGCTGCAAAAGTCTCGTGTGGTAGACAATATTGGCTGAGGAATTTACCCTATGCGTAAGCTGGGTAATATAATAAGCTCCACCAGCGAGTTCTAGTTCTCCGTTAGACCTTAGCTGGCTAGTAACGGTTAAAATGTCTATCGGCTCAGACTGAGAAAAAAGAGTCTTTATTGCTCCGAAAATATATTGATGTGCGTCTTTATAAAAAGTTGATTCCTGCAGAATTTCAATAACTTCTGTCAGAGCTTCTTTTTCTATCATCATAGCTCCCAAAACTGCCTGCTCTAGCTCTATATCATAAGGCATCTTTTTACCCAGCTGAGAAAGATCTGTTCCCCTCGCGCTCTTCTTTGCTATTGTAGATGTTTTTTCAGCCATGATACATTTTTATAGAATATAAAATTAAAGAATTACCTAGACTCTATGAGATAATTTCACAAGAAATTACAGTAAGCTTAAGGTTGGTAGAAATACAAACTTAGTTTTTGTACAGTTAACTTAATCGCACTTTGTGAAAAGTCGAAACCTTCTATAGATTACTGCTCAACAGATAAGTATTTTCATTTCAAATTATTAAACCTAATTTTTTGACTTTATTTTAGCTGTTTATTAATGTAAACTTTAATTAGAGTAAACTTGAATCAGGAAATAGTAAATAAGCAAAGGGTTTTAATCATTAACCCTACGAATACCTCTTCAATAGGGAATATGTTTAAGTTTATTATGGCTAATGTAAAAAGACCAGTAAATTCCTACTCTGAGCCTAATGATACAGATGCTCCTACTGTATTTTTTGAATACAACTTAAATAACAGGTCAAATTCTTCTCTAGATGCTGTAAAAAGCTTCTTTCCGCATATTGTTTTAATAAGTCCTTTGAATGGTAAAGAGTTAAGTTCAGAGGAAGAAAATTTATTTCAACATATATTTTCTGCAATTCCTAAAGCAGGCTTTCTGCTTTACTTTTCAAAAGATAAAGCCTTAAGCAAAATAGAGAAAAAAGCAGATCTACATCCAGATGCAACTATTGTCAAATATTCTACGGCTAAGGTTAAAGATAAAGAGACGAAAAAAGACCTAGAAGAAAAGGGGGTTGATTCTGATCAAAGTGGAGGGTTGATTGCACTATGTGATCATATGATAGTTAACCAAGAAAAAGTGCTGATGTCTATTGCTAATTTTGCCAAGGAAAGTAACCAAAATATAAACTTTGCCAACGCTTAAACCTTCTTCCTAAGATTAGAATCAAATGATAAAAAAACTATTTAGCCTATTTCAAGGAGAAAAGCTTTACAAAGACTTGGATGACGAAGAGTTTCAGAGAGCCCTTACTGCAGCATCAAAACCAGTAGTATTAGATGTTAGGTCTAAGCCTGAGTTTGATGAAATAAAAATCCCGAATGCACTCAATATAGATATTCACAATCCTAAGTTTACGGAAAGAATTAAACATCTGGATAAAGACAAATTCTACTTTGTCCATTGCAGAACAGGCAATAGAAGTAAAAGAGCGTGTAAAAAAATGATTAAAGCAGGTTTTAAAAATATATATAATCTTAAAGGAGGAATTAACGTATACTCTGGCAAAGTAGTATAATATTAAAAGTAGAACATCTCTTTTTTATTCATGCCCGTATTTCAACTTGATGATCATGAAATTGCTTTCCCTCCCCCCTACCTTGCTGATGAAAACGGTCTCTTAGCTGTTGGAGGAGATCTCTCCCCCCAACGCCTCGTAGAAGGATACAAATTAGGAATTTTCCCTTGGTATAATCCTGATGAGCCAATTTTATGGTGGTCACCAGATCCGAGGTTTGTTTTGTATCCTAATGAAATCAAAATCTCTAAAAGTATGAAGCAGATCTTACGATCGGATCGATTTCAAGTGACTTTCGATCAGGATTTTATAGGTGTGATCAGTGGCTGTAAAGAAGCCCACCGACCAGGTCAACCAGGCACATGGATTTCTGATGAAATTATTGAAGCATACAGTACTTTACACCAAAAAGGCTTCATTCACTCGGTAGAAGTATGGCAGAAAAATAAGTTAGTGGGCGGTTTGTATGGGGGCTGTATTGGATCTTGCTTTTTTGGAGAGTCTATGTTTTCTAAAGTAAGTAATGCCTCTAAGACAGGATTTATTATTCTCGTACAAAATCTGCAAAAGCATGGCTTTGAACTCATTGACTGCCAAGTACACAGCTCTCATTTAGAAAG
The DNA here is from genome assembly GCA_030425505.1 of Bacteroidia bacterium. GTDB lineage: Bacteria > Bacteroidota > Bacteroidia > Cytophagales > Flammeovirgaceae > JAUIAB01. Next base: position 12,020 of record JAUIAB010000016.1, read on the forward strand.
CTTGGGAGCAAAAAATATAAGTAGAGAAGCTTTCTTGAAATATATTTTTCATTCTAAGAATAAAAAATTAGAAAAAATTAGTTGGGGGAAAAGTTTTAGTGGTAGGTTTTATTTTGGTAATTGACACTTTAAAATAATATTAGATTTCTCTATATTTAAGCATTTAGTAAAACAGATAACTATTTAGATTTCTATAAGAAATTAACAATCATTTTTCTGAACTAAAAGGCGTTAACTGAAAAGCCCAAATAGAGTAGGTGTTTACAAAAACTATGTTCACAATGAAAAAAAAACTTTATTTTCTAAATAGCCTATTTAAGTTTCTATTTTTTCTCTTTCCGTTTTCACTTATAAATGCTTTAATTTTGGCGCAAGGAGGTAATTATTTTGCTCCTAATGCTCCCAGAAATAATGGGAATTGGAATACTTTTATTGGGGTAGAAGCAGGACGTAATAATATAAGGGGAGATCAAAATACATTTATTGGATCAGAAGCAGGAAAAAATAATACTACTGGACGATGGAATACTTTTATTGGGGAAGAGACAGGTTATAGTAATACTTCGGGAAATAGTAATACATTTATGGGATCAGAAGCAGGCCATAGTAATACCTCTGGGTATCGCAATACATATATAGGAATTGAGGCCGGTGAAAATAATACTACAGGACAGTGGAATACATTTATTGGGTCACGAGCAGGCATTAGCAATGCCACGGGTAGAAATAATACATTTTTAGGCTCAGATGCTGGTTTAAATAATAGTACTGGAAGTTATAACATTTTCATAGGCTATGAAGCAGGGCTCAATGAAAACGGATCTAATAAGCTATTTATTGCCAACTCTAGGAGCAATACTCTTATTTATGGAGATTTTAGTAGTGAGAGAGTGGGAATAAATACTACTTCTCCAGGAAACACATTAGACGTTGCTGGTGGAATTGATATAAATAATTATATACGACATAATGGAGATGAAAACACCTATTTAGGCTTTTCAGGTAATAATGAGTTTAGAATATACACCAATGGCAGCAACAGTTTAACTGTCAAATCTACTGGAAGAGTTGGTTTAGGGACATCTTCTCCAACAGAGAACCTACATGTCATTGGAGCTATAAGAATAGGAATCAATAATTTTGATAACCCTGGTACCATTCGCTGGACAGGAGAAGACTTTGAAGGTTATGATGGGGATGGATGGCGGTCCTTTACCTCTATCTTCCAATTACCCAATCAGGGTTCAGGCAACCTTTTCATCGGACAGGATGCAGGAGCTAATAACCAACCTTCTGATGTAGATAGTCAGGGTAATTACAATACTTTTGTAGGTTACGGTGCTGGTAGAAATAATACAGTTGGAAGATATAGTACATTCCTTGGAGAAGAAGCAGGCTTTTCCAATACAACGGGTGCTGCAAACACATTTCAGGGTAGACAGTCTGGGTTAAATAATACTGAAGGAAATGGAAATACATTTCAGGGGCATCATTCAGGCTTTTCTAATGTATTAGGGTCTTATAACCTCTATTTAGGCAGGAAATCTGGGTTTTCTAACCAGGAGGGGTCGCATAATGTGTTTTTAGGCAATGAAGCGGGTTACAATGAGCTTGGATCTCACAAACTATATATTGCTAATGAGAGAGACAATACTCTGATCTATGGGGAGTTTGCTCATGATAATGTACTGGCCGGAGTTGGAGTTGGCACGCAAGACCTTCCAGAGATGTTCAATGTGAGTGGAGCTCTACATATAGGCAATAGCCGCAACCAAACCTCTGGCACCATCCGCTGGACAGGAGAAGATTTTGAAGGATACGATGGTAATCAATGGAGAACTTTTACAGGCAAATACGACTATGGAGAAGGAAACTACTTTGCTGGACTTGATGCAGGTTCTAATGTAGAAGCTAATATAGACCTGCTCACAGGCTTGTATAACACTTTTGTAGGTGCAAGTTCAGGAAATAATACCACTACAGGAGTTTACAACACCTTTTTAGGCTATCAGTCTGGTTTTAGTAGTACCGTAGGCACAGAAAACACCTTCTTGGGTTATCGCTCAGGAAGGAATAGTACTGGTTCTCGGAACACCTATGTTGGCTACCATGCAGGAATCAACAATGATCAGGGCTCAGGGAATGTATTCATAGGCTATGGCGCAGGTGCAGAGGAAGCTAGATCCAATAGGTTGCATATTGCCAATAATACTAATAGCACCTTAATCTATGGAGAGTTTAGTAATGGGGATACTCCAGGTGCAGTAGGTATAGGCACACAGAACCTATTGGAAACATTAAATTTGGATGGGGCACTACGATTGGGAGGGAATAGAAATCAGGAGCCTGGAACGCTTCGCTGGAATGTAGAGGCAAGTGACTTTGAAGGCTATGACGGAGAAGGCTGGAAAAGCCTGACGAGTAACCTATTGCAACTAGCTGACAATCAGCTGAGCATAGGCAATGGAAATAGTGTAGATCTATCGGTACTAGTAGAGGATGGAGATAGTGACCCAGAGAATGAGCGCATTAGTACCTTTCTCTTGGATGGCACGGAACTACGAATTACAGAAGGAGCAGAAACTCGTCTGGTAGACTTTGAAGAGATGATCCTAGAGAGAGTCCAGGGATGGTCTGTATCGGAGGATAACTTATTATTTGCCCAGAGTGGCAATATAGGCATAGGTACGGAAGAAAACCCGATAAGAGCAAAGCTAGAGGTGATTGGTGGAGATGTATTGTTTGCTTCCAGATATGCCCAAAGGGGTAATGAGCTACGAGCAGAATACATGCGTTGGGTAAGTGATAAATCCGCATTTAGAGCGGGGCGTCCAGATGGAAATGCATGGGATAATGGAAGGATAGGAAGGTTTTCTTTTGCAGTAGGTAGAGGGACCGTAGCAAGTGGAGAGTACACATCTGCTTTTGGAGCAAGGACAAGTGCTACAGCATATGCTGCTACTTCTTTTGGGGAGTACAGCAGAGCAGAGGGACAAGGCTCAGTATCTTTTGGTAGCTACAGTGAGGCAAGAGGAGATTACTCAGTAGTATTTGGAGAAAGGGTAAATGCAAATAGTTATGGGTCTGTTGTATTTGGCAGGTATAATACTATGCAAGAATCTTCTAGGAATAGCTGGGAAGAAGAAGATTATTTATTAGTAGTAGGTAACGGTGTAGACGAAAACAATAGAAACAATGCTTTATCGCTATACAAAAATGGTAATTTAGAAATGAATGGAGCATATCCTTTTGATGAAGACCGAGATGGAATAGATGAAATGCTACCAAACCAATTTTCCTGGAACTCTTCTAGAGGCAGTATGCGTCTGAATGCACTCGTCACACCGTTAGAAGAACAAGAAGGTTTCGGATCCATATCTGTAGGAAGACAAACAACAAGTGAAGGATGGTTTTCTGCTGCTTTTGGAGATAATGTATCTTCTGAAAATAGAACCTCTTTCGTTGTAGGTGCATATAATGAATTAGATGAGGAGGGCAATCCTGGAAATGATCAGCCTGATGATTATATTTTTGCGATTGGAAATGGTTCTGAAGGAAGAAGGTCTAATGCTGTGACTGTTTTGAGAAATGGGAATACAGATATCAATGGAAATGTCACTGTTGAAAACCTTATCAATAATTCTGATAGGAGATATAAAAAGAATATCAACAAATTAAAATCACCATCAAAGTTAGGTAAGCTGAATGGGGTGCAGTATAATTTAAAGAAAAGCAAAGATGATAGGCTTGAGTTTGGTTTTATTGCACAAGAACTACAAAAAGTTTACCCTAATTTAGTATACGAGGATAAAAAAGGCTATTTAGGAGTAAATTATGTTGGATTAATCCCTCTGCTTACGGAAGCCTACAAAGAGTTGAAAAGTGATTACCAAGAACTAAAAAATGAGTTTGAGGAATTGAAATCGAAAAGTAGTCTAAAAGAAGACTGGTTAAAAATAAAGAAGGCTAAACTGTTCCAAAATAGACCAAATCCATTTACTGAAAATACAACAATAGAGTTTGTTCTTCCAGAAGATATTCAAAAGGCAGAATTATATATCTATAACATGAATGGTCAACAGTTAAGAAGCTACTCGATCAACCAAAGGGGAAACGGAGCAGTAGAAATTCACGGAGGAGAGTTGAAAGCAGGCATGTATTTATACAGCCTTATTGCAGATGACGAAGAAATAGGAACTGAAAGAATGATTCTAACAAGATAAATACACGATCTCTCTTAGCATTTTAAATCTAAGAGAGGTCTTTCTTAAGTAAAATCAGGCTTAACAACTCTCCTACCAATGCTCTCATAATAAAAGCCATGATTTTCCATAATATCTAATCGATAAAGATTTCGCCCGTCAAATATTACTTTTTCATTCATCAATTCTTCCATATAGTGAAAATCAGGTGTGCGGAAAATGCTCCACTCTGTCATAATAGCTAGTGCATCTGCTTCTTTTAGCACATCATATCTATGATCGCAGATTTCTATTTTATCTCCATAAATCTTTTTTGCATTCTCAGAAGCCTCGGGATCAAATGCTTTAACTTTTGCTCCCATTTCCAATAAACTATCTATGGTATAAAGAGCTGGTGCTTCTCTTAAATCATCTGTATTTGGCTTAAATGCCAAACCCCAAACTGCTATTACCTTATCTTTTAGATCGCCTTGGTAGTACTTTTTTATTTTTTCCGCAACCGCTAGTCGCTGGCTATTATTAACCTGAATAACTGAGTTTAAAACTTTAAAATCGTAGTTATTATCTACTGCCGTTTTTCCTAGTGCCAAAACATCTTTTGGGAAACAACTTCCTCCATAACCTACACCTGGGAACAAAAAGCGATTACCAATTCTTTTATCGCTTGACATTCCTTTACGCACATGATCTACATCTGCGCCTACTTTCTCACAAAGATTTGCAACTTCATTCATAAATGTAATACGAGTAGCTAAGTATGAATTGGCAGCATACTTCGTCATCTCAGCAGATCTTTCATCCATAAAATGGATAGGATTACCTTGCCTTACAAAAGGTTCGTAAAGCATCTCCATATTTTTTCTAGCTAATTCTGATGAAGTCCCAATCACAACTCTGTCTGGCTTTAAGAAATCTTCTATTGCTGCTCCTTCCCTCAGAAACTCAGGGTTTGCTACAACATCAAAATCGCAGGAAGCATGCTTGCTTATCGCTTCTCTTACCTTTTCAGCAGTACCAACAGGGACGGTACTTTTATCAACAATAATTTTATATTCTGTGATTAACTTCCCTATCTCTTCAGCAACATTTAACACATAACTCAGATCTGCAGACCCATCTTCTCCTGGAGGAGTTGGTAGTGCTAAAAAAATGATATCACTCTTTTCTACAGCTTCCTCTAAAGAAGTAGTAAAATTTAATCGGTTATCTTCCTGATTTCTTTCAAATAAATTAGCTAATCCAGGCTCATATATTGTCACTTCTCCACCCTGCAAGCGCTTTACCTTCTCTTCATCTATGTCTACACATATTACCTTATTACCTGTCTCCGCAAAGCAAGTACCTGATACTAAACCCACATACCCCGTTCCTATAACTGCTAAATTCATTAAAATTATTTTTTAGAAGCCTTTGAGCAAACTATTCTATTTTTGACTGGTAAAGATATTTGTTAGTTTTTTTGAATAATAAACTATTTGCAAAAAAATGGATTATTACTGTTGGTATTTCGTTTCATCTAATAAGGTAGATTTGTCAATTAATTTTTAATTAGTGTCACTCAAAAAAATCTTTCTCTTTTTTTTCGTATTTAGTATTAGCAATTATTTAAATGCTCAAATACTATCTCCTGCTAAGTGGTCTCATTATTCTGAACCTAAAAATCCACAACCAAGCGATACGGTTACATTTTATTTTAGTGCTTCTATAGATGAAGGTTGGTACTTGTACTCCAGCGATTTTGATCCAGACTTGGGACCTTTAGTAACCACATTTTCATTTGAGAAAAATGAAAGCCTTCAACTGGTTGGAGATATAGTTCCAGTTTCTCCAAAAAAGAAATACGATAGTCTCTGGGAAGGTGAATTCACTTTTTTTACCCAAAAAGCATTATTCAAGCAAAAAGCTGTTTTATCTGATATCAACACTGAAGTTAAAGTAAATGTAAGCTACCAGGTTTGTACCGAAATAGATGGTAAATGCATTCCAGGACAGCATGACTTCACCTTTTTTACCTCTAACACTAAGGCTTCAAGTACTCCTTCCATTACTGAAGATGCCCAAGGAAACAATACGTATTCTACTGGTGATGACTCATTAATTTCCTTTATACTTTTTGCTTTTCTGTTTGGAATAGCTGCAGTTTTTACTCCCTGTGTATTTCCAATGCTGCCCATTACGGTTTCTTTTTTCACCAAGCAGTCTGAAAAGAAAATGGGAGGAATAAAAAACGGAATTTTATACGGTTTATCCATTGTAGTCATCTACACTCTTATAGGAGTAATCATCGCCCCTATTGCTGGCCCTACCTTTGCCAATACGATAAGTACTCACTGGATTCCCAACCTTTTATTTTTTATTGTCTTTTTTGCTTTTGGGTTATCCTTCCTGGGAATGTTCGAGCTAACTCTACCTAGCAGCCTAGTAACTAAAATAGATGCTAAATCAGAAAAAGGAGGGTTTTTAGGTATCTTTTTTATGGCACTTACCCTAATTGTAGTGTCTTTTTCTTGTACTGGACCTTTGGTTGGAAGCATCCTTGTTGCATCGGCAGGAGGAGAAATAGTAAAACCCATGCTTGGGATGCTAGCCTTTTCTATAGCCTTTGCCTTTCCATTTACTCTTTTTGCTATTTTCCCACAGTGGATGAACAAATTACCAAAATCAGGCGGATGGCTTAACGGCATCAAAGTAACTTTGGGCTTTTTAGAAATAGCTCTTTCTCTTAAATTCCTCAGCATGATAGACTTGGTTTATCATCTCAACATCTTAGATAGAGATATAATGATTGCTATTTGGATCGCTTTATCCATACTATTAGGTCTGTACTACCTTGGAAAAATTAGATTATCTCACGATTCTCCATCAGATACTATCTCAGTGGGAAAACTCTTGTTGGCATTATTTTGCTTTTCATTCGCTATTTATATGATCCCTGGAATGTTTGGGGCTTCACTTAATGCACTGTCGGGTATACTTCCTCCAAAAACAAGAAGTAGCTTTGATTTAGAAAAAATTATTACCAGCAAAACGCTTACAAATACTACAAAAAGTGAAGCCCAAAAAGAAATAGCTCATGGAGACTTGTTTGAACTTCCTCATGGGCTAAAAGGTTTTTTTGATTACCAACAAGCATTAAACGTCGCAAAAGAGTCTAACAAGCCCTTATTCATCGACTTTACTGGGCATGGCTGTGCCAACTGTAGAAAGATGGAAGACTATGTATGGGCAGATCCTAAAGTGCTGGATATTTTAAAAAAAGACTATGTCGTTCTGGCTCTTTACGTAGATGACCCCACTACCCTACCAAAAGAAAACTGGGTAAAATCTTCTTATGATGGTAAAACCAAAAGAACAATAGGTGAAGTAAATATGGATCTTCAAATCACAAAATTTAACAATAATGCCCAACCATTTTACATTTTGCTCAACCCAAAAAACGAAAAGCCAATTATCCCCCCAAGAGGATATAATTTAAATATAGGCGAATTTGCTTCTTTTTTGAGAAAAGGATTAGCTAACTTCAAAAACTGAAGTTCTAGGAAACAAAAATGAAACAGGTCGTGTCTGATTTAAAATTGAGGCACACGAAGCAATAATTAAAGAGTGTGTCAAACAAACTAGATAGGTCACAAATTTTAAACAGATGAAAGAGTTATCTCACTTAAATAAATACCTCTATAAGTACAGGTATCGCCTTTTAATGGGTGTCGTATTTGTAGCTCTTTCCAATATTTTTGTAATCCTTCCTGCAAATCTTGTACGAAGCTCTTTAGACTTAATACTTGAAACATTAAAAGAATTCAAAGCAGATTCAATCTCACTGGAAAGCAAAGAAGCAAATACATTTTTTAGCGACATCCTAAAGTATGGATTACTAATCATTGGGATGGCTCTTGTTCAAGGAGTATTCCTTTTTTTCATGCGGCAGACCATTATAGTGGTTTCCAGGAAAATTGAATTTGACCTTAAAAATGAAATATACCAACATTATCAAACGCTACCCATAAGCTTTTATAGAAAGAATAATACAGGAGATTTGATGGCAAGGATCTCGGAAGATGTTACCAAAGTCAGGATGTACCTGGGACCTGCATTGATGTACGGGATTAATCTTATTATCACTTTCGGGCTGATAATAGGGTACATGCTAACCGTGAATGTTCGGCTTACATTTTACTCTCTCCTACCTTTGCCAATCCTTTCTTTAAGCATCTATTATGTAAATAATATTATCAATAAAAGATCGGAAGATATTCAAAAAGGCTTATCTAGCATGTCTACCTTCGTGCAAGAAGCTTTTTCAGGAATTAGAGTCATCAAAGCATTTGTAAGAGAGAGTGACTCTATTTCAAAGTTCAATGACTCAAGTGACGACTACAAAAAAAAGTCATTAAAGCTCACTATGGTAGAAGCTCTATTTATGCCTTTGATAATGGTAATCATTGGACTTAGCCTTATCCTTACTATTTACATTGGAGGTTTAGAGGTGATAGAAGGAGATGCCACTACGGGTAATATTGCTGAGTTTATCATATACGTTAACCGATTAACCTGGCCAGTTACTGCTTTAGGGTGGATTACCAGCATCATTCAAAGAGCTTCTGCCTCTCAAAAACGAATTAATGAATTTCTCAATGAGAAAAACGATATCATTTCTATTAAAAACACCACCTCTCCTATTAGTGGCAAAATTCAATTTGAAAATATTTCTTTAACCTATCCCGAATCTGGGATTACAGCACTAGATGGTGTTTCTTTTGAAATTGAATCGGGAAAAACGCTAGCAATATTAGGAAGTACCGGTTCAGGTAAAAGTACTGTAGCAAGCCTTATTTGCCGACTTTTTGATCCTTCTAGCGGGACAATTAGAATAGATGGCACCAACTTGAAAGATTATGATATTTCCTTTTTAAGGAAACAGATAGGATACGTTCCTCAAGATGTCTTCCTGTTTTCTGATACAATTAAAAGCAATATAGCATTTGGAGGAGAGTCTTCCAGCGATGAGGAAATAACTAACATTGCTAAAGACGTAGACCTATACGATACCATCATCGAATTTCCTAAAAAGTTTGATACCAAAGTTGGCGAAAGAGGAATCACCCTTTCTGGAGGTCAAAAACAGAGGGTATCCATAGCCAGAGCTTTACTTAATAACCCAAAAATACTTGTACTTGATGATTCTCTTTCTGCAATAGATACACAGACAGAAGGAAGAATACTAAGAAACTTGAAAAAAGAACTCAATAAGAGTACTTCAATAATCATTTCGCACAGAGTATCTTCAGCAATGCTAGCTGATAAGATTATTATATTGGACAATGGAAAAGTTATCCAGTCTGGCACTCCCCAATCACTCCTTAAAGAAGAAGGCTATTATAAAAACCTCTATTTAAAACAAACAGAAAACGAGGAAAGTATTTTATAGTAGAATACTAACCCTCATCTCTGAAAAGTAAGGTTCTCAGTTTAATTAGATTTTCTTCTGTATTTGCCAGATAGTGAATACTTTCTATAACATTTTTTGGAACTTTGAGTAATTTCCCAGCTTTCTCTACTGCCTCCTTTTCTTCTGTTGTAAATCTACCATCTGCTTTAGACATCTTAATTGCAGTATAGATAAGCACTCTGCCAAAATTGATATTCTTATCACTTTTTAATTTATTAATAAGGCCTTCCAAATCGTTTAAAGATAAATTAAGGGCTAATATTTTATCTATTGTTTTCTCAGAAGTATTTGTTGGTACTGCAATATTTCTCAAATACCAATCTTTTTCAGGTTTTGATACCTCTCCATCTGCTCCAGCAATCATCATTAAGGCAGAGCCAAAATTATACTTAGCTTCTTCGCTCATCTGCTGGATGCCAAAAACCTGACGGATACTGTCATTTACTTCTTGCCAAATTGCCTGATCACCTTCTATAAAAATTCCTAAATCTTCCTCATCATCAGAGTTTACTTCAAATATTGATTTTCGTATCACAGATATGGATCTCTCCGTATTGATAGCTCCTTCAATTGCTCTTGTAAAAAAAGCAGGGACGCCAAGTAATTCTGCTGCTTTCTCTACTGCCTCCTTTTCTTTCTCTGAGTAATCATCATCTGCAAATGACATTTTAATAGCATCGTACAAGAAAAGTTTCTTTAGGTTTAGATCATTATCTAATTCTATTTTTGTTAAAATTTCACTCAAATCTCCCTTTTCAAAATCAAATGCCTTTATTTTCTCAGTAAAATCCTCTGGAGAACCTATTGACTCACTGAACTCCTTAATTAGCCAATCCATTTCTGGTTTAGAGACTTCTCCATCAGAACCAGCGACAATCAGCAACGCATAGGCATAGTTCAACCAGCTATCGTATGATACTTTTCTATTATCATACAAAGTTTTAGTAATTAATGACTCATGCCTAATTAAATTGTCCATAAAAACATATAAAATGTTATTTAAAGATAAAGGAATTGAATTAACAAATCCTTTGCTCACGAATTAAATTTAGCTAGTTACTCAAAATAGCTAAAGATTATTTATCTTTGCATTCTTTTTTAATTAATCAATGTCAAAATATTAATTTAATTCATGGAACAAAGACATTATGAGGCGGTTTTCATCCTAACACCCGTTTTATCTGAGCAACAGATGAAGGAAACTGTCGTAAAGTTCAAAGACTACCTTAAAGAAAAGGGAGCTGATGTTTATCACGAGGAAAATTGGGGGCTAAGGAAGTTAGCATATCCAATTGAGAAAAAATCAACAGGGTTTTATTGTTTGTTCGAGTTTAAAGCTACTCCAGAATTGATTCAAACTTTTGAAATAGAACTTTCAAGGGATGAGAAAATCATGCGATATTTAACCGTTAAGCTTGACAAATACGGTGTTGAGTATAACGAAAAAAGAAGAAAAGAATTAAAGAATAAAAAGGAGGTCAAAAAACAAGAAGCATAATCATGACACTAGTTAACGAACCATTAAATAAAGATAGAGCTGCAAAGCAAAAGAAATACTGTAGGTTTAAGAGATATAGAATCAAGTATATTGATTACAAAGACCCGGATTTCTTGATACGATTCCTTAATGACCAAGGCAAAATATTGCCTAGAAGACTTACAGGAACGAGCTTAAAGTATCAAAAAAAGGTAGCTACTGCTATAAAAAGAGCACGACAATTAGCTCTTATACCTTACGTAACCGATGGTTTAAAATAAAGACTTTTTAAGATGGATATTATATTAAAAGAAGATATTAAAGGGCTGGGATATAAAAATGATGTAGTAAATGTAAAGCCAGGATATGGAAGGAATTATCTTATCCCTCAAGGCTATGCAATAATAGCTAGCAAGTCAAACATGAAAATGCACAAAGAAAATATTCGTCAGGCATCGCATAAAGCTGAAAAAATAAAAAACGAAGCGCAGGAGCTCGCAAGCAAAATTGGAGCTTTAGTACTTCCTATTTCTACTAAAGCTGGCGAGTCAGGAAAAATTTTCGGTGCAATTACTACAACACAAGTTGCTGAAGCTATTTCAAATAAAGGATTTGATATTGATAGAAAGAAAATTAATCTTCCTAGTAATATTAAAGAACTGGGTGAATATGAAGTAGAGTTAGACCTTCACAAAGAAGTAAAACATTCTATTAAAATTCAGGTTACTGCTGAAAACTAATTACAACACTTTATATTTTCAAAAAGCCACTTAATAAATACTATTAAGTGGCTTTTTTTATTTTTATCGAATACTACTTAACCATATCGAAATTATTATCAAATATTTATGACTTTAGAAGAAGCTCAAAAATCTGTAGATAAGTGGATTAAAGAATTTGGTGTAAGATACTTTAATGAACTTACAAATATGGCTATTCTTACAGAAGAAGTAGGTGAAGTAGCCAGAGTTATAGCTAGAAAATATGGAGAACAATCTTCTAAAAAAAGCGATCTAGAAAAGGAGTTAAGTGAAGAGCTAGCAGATGTCTTATTCGTTATTATATGCATTGCTAACCAAACAGGCATAAATCTAACAGATGCTTTTATACAAAACCTGCAAAAAAAAACCACTCGAGATTCTTCAAGGCATAAGCAAAATAGCAAGCTTAAATAAATCCCATCACTATTCCCCACTTATTCAATAATCCTTTTTTTAAGGAAGTTGAATTTCATTAAACCCAGAAACTATTTGTTACATTTAAACCCACTATATACTAATTTAAAATCATTTCTTTGTGATAGCTTATTTTCAATAAATTGATTAATACACTAAATAATTTTTGATAAAAGTCTTGTATAGGTAAAATAAATTGGCTAATTTAATAGTTCAATTAATTATCTATATACCCATCGCTAGCAATACATAAAAAGTAAATTTTTAACTTTTTTGTCTGTATTTACTAACTAATATTTAAGCACTAGTTAACTAATTATCTACCACCCGATAGAACTGTAAAAAAAGTTTTGAATGTTGTAAAGTTTTAGGGCTTTCATCTTCGGGCTTATTATACTCTACTAAACCAACAAATAACCCAATTATCTACAATCAAATTGCGTCAAAATTAAGTTTTAGCGCTTCAATGGAGAAAATCCCTTCAAGCTTTAAATCTTAGAGTGTGTAATTTTTTAACCAAACCAAATTCAATATGAAGCGAATTCTGTATTTGCTGCTCATCTTGCAGCTTTTCTATTCAAGTGCCTTTGCGCAAGAAAAATTGCTCTCAGGTAATGTAAAAGATGAAACAGGCACACCATTGCCTGGTGTAACAGTCCTGGTGAAAGGTACTACTACTGGTACCATTACTGATGTTGATGGTAATTTTAGACTCAATGCGCCAGATGATGCCCAAATTTTAGTATTTCAATACATTGGCTATGTGACGAAAGAAATACAAATTGGAACCCAGTCGACATTTAATACTTCTCTAACTACAGATACCAAACAGTTAGAAGAAGTTGTAGTTGTCGCTTACGGAGAACAAAAGAAAAAAGCCCTAACAGGAGCAGTTGGCGTAATTGATCAGGAAGTAATCAAAAACCAACAGGTTGTTACCGTTACAAGAGCATTACAAGGAACTACACCTGGAGTTAATATTCTTACAGGATCTGGACAGCCTGGAGTTGGCCCTACTATAAGAGTAAGAGGAATTGGTTCCATAAATGCAAGCTCCTCTCCACTAATAGTGCTAGACGGTATTGTTTTTAATGGAAATATAAATGCTATAAATCCCAATGACGTAGAATCTATTAATGTACTGAAAGATGCCTCTGCATCTGCGCTTTATGGGTCTCGAGCAGCTAACGGTGTATTACTAATCACAACCAAAGCCGGTCAAATTGGAAAAACGGATATTCAGGCAAGTGTTTCATATGGGGTTTCAGGAAGAGCTGTCAAAGAATATGACTTTGTCAGTGCAGAAGAATATATGAAACTAGCCTGGGAAGCACTGAAGTTTGAAGGGCAAGATGCTGGACTAGCAGATCCTGGTCAGTATGCTTCCGAAAGTTTGATAACCAATCTGGCTTATAACCCATATGGTGGGAATTACCCGCAACCAATTGATGCAAATGGAAACTTAGCTCCAGGAGCAACACTATTATGGGAAACAGACTGGGAAAAGGAATTGATGCAAACAGATGCACAAAGGAAAGATGTATCTTTTTCAGTAAATGGAGGTAGCGACAAACTAAAATACTTTGTATCAGGGTCTTACCTAGATCAGGAAGGGGCTGTTTTTACCTCTAAGTTTGAAAGATTTGTAGGTAGATTAAATCTGGATGCCAATTTAAATAGCTGGCTTAATTTAGGTTTAAGAACTTCACTTTCTTACTCCGATCAAAACTTCCCAGATCAATCGGGAACTGGATTTACCAATAATGTAAATTTCATACGGTCCATGTCTAGTATATATCCAATTTTCTTGAGAGATAATGATGGAAATTTAATACTTGATAATAATGACAATCCTCAGTTTGACTTTGGGAACGCTGTCCCAGGAAGATCTATAAATGTAAATAGACCTGTTCTAAAGCCTTCGAATTTATTAGCGGAAACTATTCTTAATGATCTGAGAAGAGAACGGTTCTACAATACATTTAATACCTACATGGAAATAGATTTCTTAAAAAACTTTACATTTAGAACAAACTTTGGATTAGAGAACTACCTAATAGATCAGCTAGATTACGATAATCCTAATAATGGTGCTGGAGAGAATGTAAATGGTAGAGTTCTTCGCGAAAAGAACCTTACTACAAGCTGGACATGGTATAATAAACTTTCCTTTGAGAAAGAGTTTAATGATCACTATATCAATGCAATGGCTATAAGCGAGGCATACAATTACCGTTATGAACGTTTAGCAGGGCAAAAAACAAAATTCCCAACTTTTTATCCTATTAAAGAATTTGATGCAGGTGCTACTTTTGAGACCTTAAGCGGTTACACAGATCAAATTAGATTAGCCAGTTTTCTTGGTAAAGTTACTTATGCTTTCAAAGACAAGTATTTTGTTGATATTTCAAGTAGAATAGATGGTTCAAGCCGATTTATAAAAGAAGAGCGCCTAGGCTCATTTACATCTGTCGGTGGTTCCTGGATCATAAGTGATGAGGACTTTATGCCCGCTAATAATGTTATCAATTACTTGAAATTAAGGACATCCTACGGTGAAAGTGGAAATGAAAATTTACTTGATCCTAACAATAGAAACTTACCTATTGCTTTTCCCTATGCTTATGTTTTTCAAACTGGCTATGATGATTTAGACAATACTGGTATTTTCTTTGCTAATTTACCTGATCCTCTAATTAGTTGGGAAAAAATAAGAATGCTCAACATAGGGCTAGATTTTAGCTTACTAAATGATAGAGTCTCTGGTACATTAGAGTGGTATCAAAAAACAACGGAAGATTTAATTTTCAACCAACCACTTCCATTATCTGCCGGTTTTGCAAACTTTACAACAAATATTGGGGCAATGAGAAATACTGGGGTTGAGTTTGCATTAAATACCGTTAATGTAAAAAGTGCAACTGGTTTTCAATGGAATACTTCATTCAATATAACTTTTGAAAAAAATGAGATAACCGAGCTACCCCAAGGAGAAATAGTAGTTGGAAGTAAAAAGTGGCAAGTAGGTAAAAGTATCTATGATTTCTTTATACCAACTTATGCTGGGGTAGATCCAAACGATGGGGCAGCAATGTGGCTTATGGACCAAAAAGATGAAGAAGGAAATATTATAGGACAAACCACCACTAAATTGTATGGTGATGCTACAGAGTACTATCAGGGAAGTTCCTTACCAAAAGCAAGAGGGGGATTGATGAACAACTTATCTTACAAAGGTCTTGAGCTTTCATTCTTGATATCTTATAGCATAGGAGGGAAAATACTTGACTCAGATTATTCTAGTATGATGCATGGGTTTAATAATATGGGTTATCAGCTAAACGCAGATATACTCAATAGATGGCAAAACCCAGGAGATATAACTGATGTTCCTAGGCTAAATACTAGTAACTCAGATGTTGCACAAAGATCTACTCGGTTTTTATTTGATAACTCTTATTTAAGGCTTAGGAATGTAACCTTAGCATACAGTCTAGATAGATCTATTTTAGAGAGAACTAATTTGTTCAAATCAGCAAGAGTATTTGTACAAGCAGATAATTACCTGACAATTAATAAAAGACAAGGTCTTGATCCAGAACAAGCATTATCTGGAATTACAAATAATCAATCTACAGTGTTTAAAACGCTATCGGTAGGAGTCAATTTAGGTTTTTAACAAAAAATACGATCTAATCATGAAAAAGTTAATATATAAATATTCATTAATTATTGGATTACTGTTTTTCGCAACAAGTTGCGAAGATTATTTAGACGAGCCACAGCCAACATCAGCTATCCCTTACGAAAATGTTTTTTCTTCAGAAGCAGGAGTAGAAGCCTATTTTAATGGCATCTATAGAAATATGCGTCAACAGTGGCAAAATGATGTAGTAGGAAGCAGTACAGATACCTGGGGGTTAGTATCTCTCAACCTTGCAAGAATACTTAAAGGTGATGATATAACACTCCCTCTAAGTAGTTGGTACTTATTTGACTACCGTTATGAAAACCGAGAAGCAGTTTACAGAAGAACATTATTTGTATGGAGTTTTTTGTACGAAACAGTTAATCAGGCTAATATTTTGATTGATGGTGTTGAAAAATCTACAAGTCTATCAGAAGAAGCCTCTAATCGTTTTATTGCACAAGCTAGAGCTTTAAGAGCATGGGCATATTTCGAATTAATACGAGAATACCAACATACTTATTCTTTTGATCCTAGTGCACCAGGAGTGCCAATATACAATGAGCCCGCTACTATAGACTCTAAGGGAAATCCAAGAGGAACGGTAGAAGACGTTTATAACTTTATTGTAGATGATTTGGAGTATGCCGTGCAGCATTTAGGAGAATTCAGAACATTAAAAAGTAATATCAATATAAATGTTGCAAATGGTCTTTTAGCTCGAGTATATCTGGAAATGCAAAACTGGGAAGGCGCAAGAGATGCAGCAGTTAGAGCCCGACAAGGATACTCTTTGAGTGCCGAAACCTATTCGGATGGTTTTAATGATATTGCAAGCCCAGAGTGGATGTGGGGTTTTCCTCAAAGCCCTGACCAAACCATTTATTATGGTAATCATGCCTCTCATTTTAATCATTTAGTTCTTGGCTATAATTCTATTTTCATTAATGAAGAATTTGTAGCGCAATTTTCGCCAACAGATGTGAGAGCTCTCTTTATTGAGAATTTTTATGGAGTCGGAGGTCCTTACCGTTGGGTTACAGAAAAGTTTGCTATGAAAGAAGATTTCTCCGATGATTTTGTGATGATGCGAGTTGCTGAAATGTACTTAATCGAGGCAGAAGCTAAAGCAGAACTAGGAGACAATGCAGGTGCAGCTCAACTATTATTCGAGTTACAAAGCAATAGAGACCCTCAGGCTGTAGCTTCGGGAAACTCTGATCGAGATTTGATCGACGAGATTCTTATTGAACGTCGAAAAGAACTTTATGGAGAATTTGGTGTGCATTTTCTTGATATAAAAAGGAGGCAACTACCTCTTATAAGAACGGGGAATCATCCGCCAGCCTTTATGTTTCAATTTCCTGCAAATGCAAATGAGTTTATTCTAAAAATCCCACAAAATGAAATAGACGCCAATGAAAATATATCGGATCAAGATCAGAATCCATAAAATTGTGAGTCTGCACAACAGCTAACATATACTTATTTATGTACTAATTGTAGGCTCTATTACAATAGTAGATTACGCCTCTACTTTTTTGTGCTCGGATGCAAATATTTTGCATCTGAGCATTTTTTTAACCTCATAAATAGGCGTATTCAATTTCAGTGTAATTAACATACAAACTGTCGTTTTTTAGACTATTGAATAGCCAATTTGGAAGATTTTTCTCTTAATGTGAAGATTTTTTTTTAAAATCACATTCTCAAAAAACTATTCATTATACTAATTAACTGAAACTCCAATAATGGAAAACTTTTCTTTAAGCACTATTGACCTGGTACTCATGATTTTGTATGTCGTACTAGTTATATGGTATGGACTCAAGCATGCAAAACAAAATAGCTCCGAAGAGTATTTTTTAGCTGGAAGAAATATGATATGGCCAGTAGTAGGTATATCTCTATTCGCTGCAAATATTTCAAGTACTACTTTGATTGGTCTTGCGGGAGATGCATATGATAGTGGTATAGCTGTATATAATTATGAGTGGATGGCAGCCGTGGTACTAGTATTTTTTGCCATTTTCTTTCTCCCTTTCTACTTAAGGTCAAAGGTGTATACCATGCCTGAGTTTTTAGAGCGAAGGTATGATGCTAGATCTCGATACTATTTTTCTTTTGTAACTTTAGTTGGGAATGTTATAATAGACACAGCATCAGGTCTTTATGCTGGAAACTTAATTTTAAAAATTATCTTTCCCCAATTAGACTCCTGGATGATAATAGCCATGCTATCTATTGCCGCAGCTGCCTATACCATACCTGGCGGACTTTCTTCTGTAGTACATACAGAAGTTGTTCAGGCAATTTTACTAATTGCAGGCTCTATTGTATTAACTGTTTTTTGCTTTGTAGAAATTGGTGGTTGGGACAATATGATGGAGGTTCTGAATCAGAAGTTTTCTTCTGGAACATTAAAAGAAGCTCCTGAAGAAATGCTTAGTTTGGTTAAGCCAACCACTGATCCTTCTATGCCTTGGACGGGTTTACTCTTTGGGGCTCCCCTACTCGGCTTTTATTTCTGGGCTAATAACCAATTTATGGTACAAAGAGTGCTTAGTGCTAAAGATCTTAATCATGGTAGATGGGGTGCATTATTTGGAGGTTTATTAAAACTTCCGGTGCTATTCATCATGGTATTTCCAGGAATAGCAGCAATTGTCTTATTTTCTGATATTGACCTTACCTTTTTAAACTACATGACTACTAATAGCGCAGGAGAAGAAGTAATTTGTGAAAACCTTGCCAATTGCCCTAATATGACCTATCCTGTTTTACTATTTAAGCTTTTGCCTACAGGGCTTTTGGGGTTAGTTCTTGCAGGATTATTAGCAGCTATGTCTTCCAGTATTAGTGCAACGCTTAATTCAGCTTCTACGCTAATCACAATGGATTTCGTACAGAAGATTAACCCTAATTTGACGAGTAAACAGCTAGTACGTGTAGGGCAAATCTCCACTGTTGTTTTGGTGGTTTTAGCTGCTGCCTGGGCACCTCAAATCGAGAAATTTGGCTCTCTTTTTAAGTACCTACAGGATATACTAGGCTTGATTGCCCCTCCGGTAGTTGCAGTATTTATACTTGGGCTATTTTGGAAAAGAGCAAATGCTCAAGGGGCTTTTTCTAGTTTGATGGTTGGTTTTGCGATTGCAGTTTTCTTCGTTCTTTCTATGACTTATGATATATCCCCAGAGTTGAATAAAATACACTTTTTGCACAGAGCTCCAATCATAATGGTTATTTGTATGGCGGTTCAGGTTTTTGTAAGCTTAGCAACACCTAAGCCTTCTGAAGAAAAAACAGCTAGTTATGTATGGAAAAAAGAAATGTTTACTCAGGAAACAGAAGAGCTTAAAGGAATGTCCTGGTATAAAAATTATAGAATTTTATCAGTGCTTCTATTAGTCATTACAGGAATTATAGTGGGTATTTTCTGGTAACCAAAAAGTCTTTTTCATGCATATAGTCATAATAGGTAATGGTATTTCGGGTATAACTGCCGCCAGGAATATCCGAAAATTAAGTGACTATACCATTACAGTAATATCAGCAGAAACGGATCATTTTTTTTCGAGAACAGCTCTCATGTACATATACATGGGACACATGAAATACGAGCATACTAAGCCTTATGAAGATTGGTTTTGGAGTAAAAACAAAATAAACCTATTAAAGAAGTTTGTAGAAAAGGTAAATACAAACGAAAAAGAACTAGCCTTTTCAGATAAAACTAGTTTAAACTATGATAAGTTAATTATTGCCTGTGGCTCTACACCAAATAAGTTTGGCTGGCCAGGACAAGACGCTAAAGGTGTCCAGGGGCTATATAGTTATCAAGACTTGCAAAGTATGGAAGGCTATTCTAAAGGCTTGAAAAAAGCAGTGATTGTTGGAGGAGGTCTTATTGGTATAGAGATGGCAGAGATGTTTAATTCCAGAAATATTGATATCACTTTATTGGTTAGAGAAAGAAGTTACTGGGCTAATGTATTACCTCCCATAGAGTCTTCCATAATTAACGATGAAATTAGAGATCATAATATAGATTTAAGACTGGAAACAGAGTTGAAAGAAATAGTGGCTGATAAAACTGGGAGAGTAAAGAAAATCATTACTTCCAAAAATGAAGAAATTAGCTGCCAGTTTGTTGGGCTCACAGCCGGAGTTAGACCTAATATCGATTTCTTGAAATCTAGTACTATTGGCACTGATAAAGGTATTTTAGTAAACCACTTCTTTGAAACAAATACAGAAGATGTTTATGCTATAGGAGATTGCGCTCAATTTCAAAGCCCTATACCTGGCAGGAGACCAATAGAACAGGTATGGTACACTGGACGAATGCATGGAGAAACTCTCGCACAAACTATTTGTAGGGAAAAAACGAAATATTCTCCAGGGGTATGGTTCAACTCCGCCAAATTTTTTAATATCGAATACCAAACATATGGAGATGTCTTTGCTCAAAATCCTGACCATATAGATTCTCTTTATTGGAAACATCCTAAAGAAAAGAAGTGTATTCACATTGTTTACGATAAAGATTCTCTTGCAGTGAAAGGCATAAACGCTTTAGGGGTTAGGTTAAGGCATGAAGTATTTGATAAGTGGTTAAACACACAGCTGAAATTAGAATATATCGTTGAAAACTTCCAAGACGCTAATTTTGATCCAGAATTCTTCAAAACATACGAAAAAGATCTTTTGAGTATTTACCTAGATAAGTTTCCTAACTCTACTATAAAACTAAATAGGAAAAAGCGCTTTGCTGATTTCTTCCATTTTTCTTAAACTAAATCATGCTAGAGATAAGACCCAATTGCGAAAACTGTGGTAAAGAATTGCCTTACAACTCTGAAAAAGCTATGATTTGCACCTTTGAGTGTACCTTCTGTAAAAACTGTGTTGAAAAGATTCTTTTTAATGTTTGTCCTAACTGTGGAGGAGGTTTTCAGCCAAGACCTGTTAGACCAAAAAAATTATTAGAAAAATACCCAGTAAGTAATAAAAAGATAGTTAAACCTATTGACCCTGAAGCTTTTGAAGTTTTACTAGAGATATACAAGAAAAAACCTGCTAATAACCGATAATTTTCAATTAACACCTTTGTAACCTGAGTTCGATTAATTTTGCTTTTAAGGCTTGATTTAATAACATAGCTTGCCATCCTGAGCTTGATCCAGGATCTAGAAGTTAGCGGATCAAGTCCGCAATGACATTTCTTTGTATAGAGTGTTGTCAAAAATAGATTTTTAAGACATGTTTGAACCATTTATAAAATCAAACTCAGGTTTGAAAAAAGTAAAAGGATGTACCTTAAAATTCATAAAGCACATCCTTCAAGTAAATAGAAAATTGTAATATCTATTTAGGTCTAACCCTAATAGTTGTAGTTGTGTTGATCCAGCATCCAACTTTAATTTGCTTGCCTTTCTCATAGCCCTTATCCGCTAAAGTAAAGATATCAGTCATTGCAGGAAAGTACTTCTGAGCTGTTGCCATTTTGCTTCTATCACCTGCTTTCGCATACATATCGTAAGCTGCAAGATATATAGCTGCCTGTTGAACAGGGTCTCCCTCATTACATATGCTTCCACTGCCTAAATACAAATCTCCGACTAAAGTATATGCTTCTTTCTCTAGTTGAGGATCTAGTTCTGCTGCTTTTAGCGCATTGGATCTAGAAGCACTTCTTTGAGATTTTTTTGCATATATTTTTGCAATCTTTAAATACGATTCTGCTTGCTTTAAAGGATCTTCATCCAAAAGATCAATTGCTTTCTTTTTCCAGATAATTGCAGAGTCTAAATCATTATTGGCTAAGTGCTTATCAGAAAGAACAGAAGCTAAGCCGCCTGTTGGCTCTTTGGAAAAAACATTTCTTGCAGCAAAGATAAATAAAGGATCATCCGTACACTTAGCTTGTAGCATATACTTAAGTGCTTTCTTTGCTACTTCTAAATTATCTGGATTATTCTTTAGCTCATCCCCATACTTTTCTTTTACAAAATCGCATGTAATTTCAACTACTGAAGGAAGCAAACCATCTATTTTAGTTTTGGTATCCTCCCAAGTTGCTTTATCATCCGTCTTTGGATCTTTAATATTGTTTTCTATTATACTGCTTATAAAATCATATTGATCCAACATCCAATCTTCATCATAAGAAACATACGTTTTATAGTTCTCAGAATTTTTAAGCTTTTCCAACTTTTGTTTTGCTTCACTTTTAGCAGCCGCATTTTTATCCCTTTCTGCTTTTTTAATCTTAATACCTAAATTTTTCTCCTTCGCCTGCATATTCTTTCCCTCAATTGTTAAGTTCATAGAAAGAACCATGTAATAGGTAAGGTTAGATTTATCGGTTTTATCCCCAGCTTCTTTTACAAGACCATCATAGAAGTCAAAAACTTCTTTTTTATTGAAGTCTTTTCTATCCTTTTTAAACGAGTACAGATATTTTCCTTGCGTTAATTTTAGATCAATGGGATCATCTTTTTCAAAATTATTTTTAACTCTATTCTCATAAGCCTCTAGCAATTTATCCTGCCATTTTTTCTCCTCTTCTTTTTTCTTTTCTTTTGTTGCTTTTCTATATAGGTTGGAATAGATCTTTATAGCATATACATAAACATTTTTATGATACTGAGGTTGATCTTTCAACTTATCTTCATGAGCTAATAACCAGTTTAAGGGCTCAACTGCATTCTTGTAGTCTTTCATTCTAACCCCATCCGATAGGAGCGCGTACTTTTCTTTAAAAGTTGAACCAAAATCTTCATCACTGGTTGAAGTTTGTGCATTGGAGAAAGTTGAAATAAAAAGTAATACTCCAATAACTGTAATTATTCTGATATCCAATTTCATCGTTTTGCTTAATTTATTTTTCTTTTTAAAAACCAACTACTATTTATAGAAACGCCCAAAGAACAAGTTAAGTATGTTTCTTTCATCAGCTTACTATCATTGGGGTTAACAAAACCATAACGAAATGCAAGGTTAATACTTGACAAACCCTTAGCTACAGGGAATCCTATACCAGCAGAAACACTAAAGTCGTCTACAAATTTATTCAACGTCTTTCCTGGAAACTCATCATAAGAAACACCTCCTCTGTACGCTACTCTCTTCCAGTAACTACTAGCAGAGGTGTAATCAGGTATATACTCTACTCCAAAACGATAAGAAGAAGTATTCCTGTAAAGATCTGCCGTCTCATCATCTTTTGAATTAGCCCAACCCTCATTTATGTAATCTAACTCAAAAAACAACTTATTATTTATCTCAAAAGAGGTTGCTAACGCCAACTTAGAAGGAAGCATAACATAAGACTTATTATCTACTAATGTAGTGTCCTCTGAAAGTGCTTCGCTGGAAAACACATTTAACCTTTTTTGTGCTTTGAAAGCTTTTACTTTAAGCTTAGCCTCTGGAGTAAATACTAAACCAAAGTTTACATTAAAATTATCTTTTACTTTCTTTTTGAAGAATAAACCTGCATCAAACCCAAAACCTGAATAGTTATCTCTTTCAAAGAGACTTAAAATATACCGCCCTGTACTTCCCTGAAGTTTTGCCTGGGACTCTCTTTCTATACTACCGAAAAATCTTTTTACTGTAAAACCTACGAAGCCATTTTTAAATATCTGAAAGCCATTTGAGAAAGCCATTTGAGAAATACCACCAGAACCTGAATATATAGCTTCGCTAAAAGTAGCCGTTCCATCAACTCTGGATTGCTCTGCTGTACTAAAGTTGACTACACTATAAGGAGATAAACTAACTTGTGATGTGAGCTTTTTGCTAATAGGAAAATTTAAACTAAAATGCTGCAAACCCGCTGAGTTATACCCTTGAGAACCCGAAGAGCTTTCTAGCTTCTTCAGTTCTCCTGTAACTCCAACATCAAATTGTGTGAACT
Source organism: Bacteroidia bacterium (assembly GCA_030425505.1). Classification (GTDB taxonomy): domain Bacteria; phylum Bacteroidota; class Bacteroidia; order Cytophagales; family Flammeovirgaceae; genus JAUIAB01. Next base: position 35,938 of record JAUIAB010000016.1, read on the forward strand.
TTGTATAAGGCAATAAAGCTGGATTTTGCAAGCCTGTAGAATAGATACTTGGATTAGCAAGTCCTACTCCACCCATACTTAGGTTACGAACATTATATGCTCTTACAACTTCTCCAAATCCATCGTAGGAATAGGGAGAAAAAGTCAGTTGTGAAAATGAGTTTGGCGAAAATAAAACCCATGTCAAAAGACATAACTGATACTTAAAACTTCTTTTGATAATACTCCAATACACAATTAAGCCCTTCTAAAACTAGATGTTCATTTACAAAAATGGGATGTTTTAATTTAGATTCAAAGAAAAGAGCATCTCCTCCGCAAATTATTATTTGAAAATGATCACAAACCTCTTTATACAAGGTAATTAGAGCATTAACTTCATTGATTATTCCGTTAATTACACCAGACAAAATAGATTCTTTTGTTGATCTCCCAATAAAATAAGGTGTGTTTTCAGGGGAAATTTCAGGTAGCGAGTTAGTAAAATGTGCAAGAGACTTCAAGCGAACTTTTAAACCAGGAGATATTGAGCCTCCCCAATGTTTTAGCTCTTTATCAATTAAGTCACAAGTAATACAAGTCCCAAAATCTAACACCAAATTATTACTGCTTGGGAACAAAGAATTAGCTCCAATCACTGCAGCCACTCTGTCTAAGCCTAGAGTGTTTGGCGTTTTATAGTAAGAAGCTATTGGGTAGTGTTCTAATGCAGTTTGAAAGGCGATTGAGTTATACCTTTTCAATTCATCAATTATAGCTGAATCTATTTTTCCACTAGAAGAAGAAAAAATAAGATTTTCAGGACTTTCTTCTTCTAATATGGTTTTTAGTTGATGAAATTTTTCAAAGGAGTGAAAATTTTTAAGTAAATTATTAGAGAATAAGCCTAGTTTAATTCTTGAGTTTCCAATATCAATGACAGCATTAGCACTCATAAACTATTCTATTACTTCTGGTTTAATGTAAACCACATTGCTGCCCGCAAAAACTCCTAAAGCTTTTTTGGAATCATCACTAGAAAGCAGATTGCTTTTTATCCTAGAATACTCTCCAATAAAATCTTCTCTTTGTTGTAAAATAATGGATTCAACATATTCGTAGTATTCTTTTGTAATTATTCTTACTTCAAGTAAAGCTATGTCCCAATTAAGCCAAAGAGGCACACCATTACCATATTCAATATCTATGATTGATGTTAAATCAACTGTTGAATTATTGAAAAAATCATTCTTTAGAATAATCCCATGCTTATTTCTTGGTATAGAAATTTCATCATAATCCAAAGTCATAAAAACTTTATAAGTAATTGGAGTAGAATCTGGTAAATAATCAACTATTGTAGGGTTTAGAGATAACTTAATAAAGTAGTATTTTTCTTGTTGTAAGTCATCTTCAATAGATAACTTTAATTTATGAGAATCATAACCGTATTTCTCTAAAGAAGCACTTAGTACTTTTGCTGTATCTTTTGGTATATGATTTTCAGCATAAATAAACTCTGTGCTGTTATCATCTTCTGAATTGTAGGAAACATTCATTTCATAATGCAACCCTGCTTTTCCTTTTAAATCAGGGTTAGAAAACAAAGTCACTTCACCTTCTTTTTTGCCATATAACTCGTAAAAACCTTCCCTAAAACCCGCAAAGTTTTTAACAGTTACAAAAACCTTATCTGGATTTTTGAGTTTTTGATCGTCAGGGTTAAAAAAACCTTCATTTGTTCTACTTGCATCTATGTAAACCTTCAAGGTACTATCAGGCTCAAAAAAACTATGAATAACAGGTACTGAAGGAGCGCCACTGTCCAATAAAGCTTCTTCATCTAAGCAAGATACTAGCAATACGGATATAAGAAATAGATAAGCTCTTCTAGTCAATATCTCTAAACATTTTAATTTAATTTTATGACAATCAATAGGACTCTATGGTCAAGAAGTTTTTTACTGTTCCAAATTCCTACAACAGAAAATTTGAGTTTCTTTATCAATCATAAACTTTCTAACTGAGAAACCCTACTCTACTATCATTACTATCTTTTAGTAATAACATAAATTTACGAATTATCTTTTTACATTACATGGAATCCATGTGATGATTTCTTGAAAAAAAGCAGTAAAGAACTGATTATCAGAAACAAACTATATTCTTTATTGAAATTAATTAACAGATTCTATTTAACTTAGTTTTTTTGCACTAAGAGATTTACATGCTACTCACTAAACTAGAAATAAAGGGATTCAAAAGCTTTGGAGAAAAGGTAGTATTTCATTTTGATAAAGGAGTAACCGCTGTTGTCGGTCCGAATGGAAGTGGTAAATCCAATGTAGTTGATGCCATTCGGTGGGTACTGGGAGAGCAAAAAACTAAAGCTCTTCGCTCTGAGAAAATGGACAATATAATATTCAACGGTACTAAGAATAGAAAGCCGCTACAACTTGCAGAAGTTTCTATAAGTTTTAAAAACACTAAAAACATACTACCAACAGAGTATGGAGAAGTTACCATAACACGAAAGTATTATCGCTCTGGAGAGTCAGAGTATTTATTAAATGGTGTTACCTGTCGACTGAAAGACATTCAGACGCTATTTATGGATACTGGAGTGGGGTCAGATAGCTATGCTATCATTGAACTCAAAATGGTAGATGAAATACTCAATGATGCTAATAATGCGAGGAGAACTTTATTCGAAGAAGCCGCAGGGATTTCAAAATTCAAAAAAAGGAAAAAAGAAACGCTTCGAAAGTTAGAAGAAACAGATTCTAACATTGAAAGAGTGGATGACTTACTCCATGAAATATCTAAAAACTTAAGATCTCTAGACAGGCAAGCAAAACAAGCAAAAAAGTATCTGGAAATCAAAGAAAAGTACAAAGAGCAAAGCATCACTTTAGCACAGAAAAAAACAAAGCATCAAATTGATAAACTAAACCAGCTGCAAGAAAAAATTCTTGTTGTAGAAACAGAAGAAGTTGAAAATACAACTAAAGCTAATGATCTTGATAGCTGTGTAGAAAAGATAAAATTACAGATTTTAAACGAAGAAAAAACGCTTTCCAGCAGGCAAAAGACACTAAATGAACATGTAGAAAAAATTAGATCTATTGAAAGCCAAAAGCAGATAAAAAATGAAAAAATAAAACACCTATCTAGCCAAATAAAGAAGTTTCAAGAACAAAAACAACGCAACAAGAAAAATGTCATCTTCTTTTCAGAAAAAATTGAAAACCTACGAGAAAAAGAGGTTGAATTAGAAGAAAATATAAAAACTGCTCAAGAACAGTACCTTGAAAAAGAAAAGAAGTTTAATAAAAAAGAGGAAAGCTTTTTAAAGCTTAAAGAAGAGGTAAACAAAGTGTCTAACTCGCTAATAGCAAGCCAGCAAGATATTTCTCAAAATAACCGTGAATCAGAAACCAACCAAATAGAACTAGAAGCCCTAAAAAGAGAGTTAGAAAAATCCCAATCTCTGGAAAGTGAAAATATTCAAAATATCAAAGAGCTAGAAAGTACTCTCGAAAAAATAGAAACGTCTAGAAAAGCCTTTGATAAAACAATAGCAACATTAGAAGAAAAGCTCAAAAAAAATATTGCTAATAAAGAGCAGATAAATGCTACTACAAAAAAAATAGAAGAAGAAAGGTATAACATACTTAGAGTTATTGACTCTAAAGAACATGAGAAAAAACTGCTCAAGTCAATGATTGAAAACCTGGAAGGCTATCCAGAAGCAATCCGTTTTCTCAACAACCAGAAGAGTAAATCAGAGAAAAAAGAAATACTAGCTGAAATAATTACCTGCGAGGAAAAGTATAGAACTGCTATAGAAAATTTCTTATCCGAAAAACTTAACTATATAATAGTAGAACAGCCCAAAGAAGCATTGGAATCGATTCAACTTTTGGCAGGGGCAGCAAAAGGGAAAGCTAACTTTTTCATTTTGAGCGAGATCCAAAACCAAAGCAATCACTCTCTTAATTCTGAAATAGAAGGTGCTATACCTGTTCTCCATATCATAAAGTTTGAAAAAAGATTTGAAAAGCTCATTCACTGGATATTTGACAACGTGTATATTCTCAACGAAGACATAAGTAATATCCCTAGCGATAACAGCAAAACGTATATTAATAAGAACGGTAGCGTAATCAGAAAGCCTTCAATTATTTCTGGAGGGTCTATAGGGCTGTTTGAGGGTAAAAAAATTGGTCGGACAAAATCATTAGAAAAAATAAATAAAGAGATTACTTCTCAGAAAGAGAAGCTTCATGAGCTAGAAAAAGTAATAAACTCTTACAAAGAAGAAGCTACATCTATACAAATAGACGAAGTTAAAAGTCAGCTTGACCATCATACAAAAGAGTTAAAAAAGGTATTAGAAGAACAAATAGTGCTAAAAACCAGACTTGAAAGCACAAGAGCTAATATGGATGGAGCAACTAATAATCAAAGCTTTTTGCTTCAAAAAATAGAAGCTGCCAATCAAAAAATGCAGGCTCTTTTACCAATTATTGAAAAGAAAAAAGAAGAGCTATCCAAAAGAGAAAAAGAGGTAAATCAGCTTAAATTAGAACTTGAAAATCTATTATTAGAAAAAGATAAAATAAGGGACGAGTTCAATGAAGTGAAAATTGATCTCACAACTGCTAAAAGCAGATTAGAAATTAACTCTAATGAAATAAAAATAAATAATGAGCAGCTAGAACGTCTTCAAAAACAGCAAAAAGAAAATGATGAGGAGCTTGAAAAAGCACAAAAAGAATTAGAAGCAATTGATGATCAGTCCAATAGCGAAGAAAGTAACCTCATTGAACTTTACAAGGAGAAAAAAGATATTGAAGAAGGGGTTAATGAAATAGAAAGGCAATACTATTCTTTAAAAGGGGAGCTTAATGAAGTAGAGAAAAGCATCAGAGACTTCCAAAGGGAAAAGGAGCAAAAGCAACAATTAAAATATGAACTGAAAGAAAAGCAAAGAGAGCTGGAAATTAAAATACAATCTATTCAGGAAAGAGTCTCTATTGAGTTTTCCATCAACTTAAATTCTTTAGAAGCAAAAGAAATAAGCATAGATATTGAGGAGCTGGAAGAAGAAGTGCAAAAAATAAAAGAGCAGCTGGAAAAAATTGGACCTGTGAACCATACTGCCATTGAGGTTCATAAGGAAATGCAGGAAAGACACGATTTTATTTCAAGCCAAAAAGATGACCTTAGCGAGGCAAAGGAATCATTAAATCAAACAATCAAAGAAATTGATATTGTTGCAAAAGAAAACTTTATAAAAGCCTACAAAGAAATACGAGAAAACTTCAAAGAAGTATTCCAGTCACTTTTCACTGAAGATGACGACTGTGATTTAGTTTTATCTGATCTGGAAAATCCTTTAGAGTCTAAAATAGACATTATTGCAAGACCTAAGGGGAAAAAGCCGCTTACTATAAACCAACTCTCTGGTGGAGAAAAGACGCTCACGGCAACAGCTCTATTATTTGCTATATATCTATTAAAACCTGCCCCTTTCTGTATATTTGATGAGGTAGATGCTCCACTTGATGATGCCAACATCGACAAGTTCAATAATATTATAAAAAAATTCTCGGCTAATTCACAGTTTATAATTGTGACGCATAATAAAAGAACAATGGCAAGCACTGATATAGTATATGGAGTTACTATGGCAGAACAAGGTATTACTACAGTCGTTCCTGTAGATCTGAGAGCTACTGCCTAAAAGATCCAAAAGAAATAGTTAAATTGAACCATAGCAAGCTAAAGGAAAAGCCCTTTATGAAAAATACAATTCTGTTTATAATAGCATTTTTACTTTCTGGCGCTACGATTGCGCAAAAGAAAATTCAGGTACTCAAAATAAGAGATGCGATAGATAAGCGAATGTCCAGATATGTAAGACTCGGGCTAGAAGAAGCTTTGAAGCAAAATGTAGATATGGTCATCATAGATATGGATACCTATGGTGGAGCTGTCAATGATGCCGATAGCATACGAACACAAATACTTAATTTCCCAAAACCAATCCACGTATTTATCAACAAAAATGCTGCTTCGGCAGGAGCACTAATATCGATAGCATGCGATAGCATCTACATGGCAAAAGGAGCAACCATGGGGGCAGCAACAGTAGTCTCAGGAACGGATGGTTCTAAGGCTCCAGACAAATATCAGTCTTACATGAGAGGCATGATGCGGTCTACAGCTGAAGCAAAAGGAAGAAACCCTGAAATTGCTCAAGCTATGGTTGACGAAAATATAGAAGTAGAAGGAATATCAAAGAAAGGAGAAGTGCTAACATTTACAGTAACGGAAGCCATAAAAAACAACTTCTGTGATGCAGAAGTTAGCAACATTGAAGAAGTTATTAAAAATAATAACATTGAAAACTACGAGTTAATAGAATACCAACCAGATACTATTGAGAAAATCATTTCCTTTTTCATGAATCCTTTTCTTAGTGGAATCTTGATACTCATCATATTGGGGGGAATATATTACGAACTACAAAGCCCAGGCATTGGATTTCCTTTAGCAGCAGCTATTATTGCTGGTCTTCTATACCTTACCCCTTACTACCTCAATGGGCTAGCTGAAAACTGGGAAATACTTCTGTTAGTTGTAGGGTTAATACTTATCGCTTTAGAAGTTTTTGTAATTCCAGGTTTTGGAGTAGCTGGGATTTCTGGTATAACATGTACTGTGGGATCTTTAATCCTTATCATGTTAGATAACCAGTTTTTAAATTTCACCTTTGTGCCTTTGCCTAATATTACTAGAGCAATCCTTACTGTTCTTTCTGCGACATTTAGCGTAATACTTCTTATCCTAATTTCAGGGTCACGGATAGCAAATAGCCCAATTTTTGACAGAGTTTCGCTTCAAAAAACGCAAAGAAAAGAAGAAGGCTTTACTTCTAAATTTAACTCTAATGATATGGTAGGAAAAACTGGTGTTGCCTATACTGTGCTACGACCCGGGGGAACAGTAAAAATAGAAGGTCAACTCTATGATGCCTCTACAGAAAGTGCCTACATAGAAAAAGGCGAAGAAATAATAGTCATTGGAGAAGAGGTTACTAGTCTTAAAGTAAGAAAGAAGAAAAAGTAAACTAGCTTAATAAATACTCTTTAGTTTCTAATACAGAGAGGAAAAACACTTCCCTAAGTACGCTAAATTTAGAAAATTAACTGTGAGGAAATTTTAAAAAGCCAGGTAAAGAAAGGAAATGAATATAACAATTGAGAATATTATTCTAATAGGTTCAATACTGCTTCTTATTAGCATCATAGCAGGAAAAACTAGCTATCGTTTAGGTATACCTACACTATTACTTTTCTTGACGATTGGAATGCTAGCTGGTTCTGATGGAATTGGTGGCATTTATTTTGATAATCCTCAAATAACACAATTTATAGGTATAGTATCTCTTAACTTCATTTTATTCTCTGGAGGATTAGATACAAGATGGAAGTCTGTAAAACCTGTTCTAAAAGAAGGAATAGCTTTATCAACAGCAGGGGTATTTCTAACTGCCATTAGCTTAGGATACTTTGTACATTTTATTACAGGCTTTAGCTTGAATGAAAGCCTCCTTTTAGGGGCAATTGTTTCTTCTACAGATGCTGCAGCTGTATTTTCAATTTTACGAGGGAAAAACCTAACTCTTAAGAAAAACCTTAGACCTACTCTGGAACTGGAAAGTGGCAGTAATGATCCTATGGCATACGTTCTTACTATTGCTTTTCTTTCGTTAGTTCAAGAGCCAGAAAAAGATATTTTCTCTATAATTCCATTATTTTTCCTGCAAATGGTTATTGGAGGAGTATCTGGTTTCTTATTTGGCAAGCTGAGTAAAATAATAATCAATAAAATAAAACTAGACTTTGAAGGGCTATATCCCGTACTCACGATAGCACTTATGTTTATTACCTTTTCTGCAACAAATGCGGTAGAAGGAAATGGTTTTCTTGCAATTTATATCTGTTCGGTCTATTTGGGAAATCAAAATTTGATCTATAAAAAAACCATCATGCGAATGTTTGATGGTCTTGCTTGGTTAATGCAAATTGTGTTATTCCTTACATTAGGATTACTAGTTTTTCCAACTCAGATCATACCTTTTATGGGAGTAGGTTTATTGATCTCTATTTTTCTCATTTTAATTGCCAGACCGTTTGCAGTTTTCATCTCTCTTCTTCCATTCAAAATGAAATTGAGAAGAAAGTTTTATATTTCTTGGGTAGGATTAAGAGGTGCTGTACCAATCGTATTTGCTACATATCCATTATTGGCTGGGATAGATAAAGCAAATACAATTTTTAATATTGTATTTTTTGTTTCACTTACCTCTGTACTAATACAAGGCACTACACTATTAATAATTGCTAAATGGTTAAATGTTGGAATATCTAAAAAAGATCAACCCTTATCTTCAGCTGATAAGTTATTTGCAGAACACCCAAAAGCTATAATGAAAGAAATAGTAATAAAAGAAAATTCAACAGCAGCAGGATTGAAAATAATAGATTTAAACTTTCCGGATAATGCGATTATTGCCATAATAGAACGTGAAGGGAAACATCTAACTCCAAATGGTTCAACTGAAATTAAAGCTAACGATAAATTAGTGGTATTAACAGATAAAACCGAAGTATTAAATGATGTATATGCTATATTAGAAACAGGTAAGTTATAAACTTCTTGCTAACAAAAATTGACTTACCTCCGTTTACTTCTGATATTAATCAATTCAAGTACTATTGACCTTGTTTACTGTTTAATCTGTTGGAGAACTATTTGAGAAAAAATTTGGCTTTGGAGTGGATGGTGATGGAACTATATCTCCTGAGTTTGACACGATTTTGATATAAGATACTGATGATGAAGTGTTTAAAAAATAGCTTTCAATATACAAATTTCTCAAAATCACCCCAAAAAACCCCTCTATTCATTGTATAGCCACTTTTTCAAAAACTGCGTGTCAAACTCAGGGGGAAGAGATAATAGTCATTGGAGAAGAGGTTACTAGTCTTAAAGTAAGAAAGAAGAAAAAATACACCTCTTATACAAGACAGTTAATCCTTTTAGGAAAACTTTAAAGATCTACTAGTAATAGTTTATATTTTATCCATAACATTTTCCCACTTTCCTTATAATTGTATCATAAACGCAATTATAAATGAATAAAATTCCATCTAAATCTTTTTTAATAACTCTGCTTATGTCTCTCATAACTTTAAGCTGTAGTAAAAATTCTAAAAACGATAAAATGGGGCTCATCGTTGATAGAAAAAACAGACTAACTCTTTATAAAGCTTTTAAAAATGATACGGAAGGGAACATGGTATTTCCTGGGAAAAACATTATGGGTAAAGAACGTGATTTTGAAAACACCTTTACAGATAATTTTGAATCTAATGGTCCATGGGTTATTGGAAATACAAAAGAATACTCTATGTCCATTAGCGCTGGAAAATACCTTATAAAAAATAAAAGCGAGAAAGCTGCTCACTACAGTTACGTTCCCATGGGAGGAATTGAAAATAACAAAAACTGGGGAATTGAAGCATCTTTACAATCCATTGAAATTTCTAACGACCAAAGTTTTGGTCTCGTTTATGGAATGGATGAAACCTCTAATGATAAGAATGTTTTCTTCATTGACCCTATTAACAAAACCTTTTCCATTATAGCATTTGAAGATGAAAAATGGAATATAACAGAAAGTAGAAAAAATTGTGAAGTGGTGAATAAAGACAACAATACAATAAGGGTAGAAAATATTGATCAGTTCTGGTACTATTACATTAATGATAGTCTTGTTTATTGCAAACCTGCAGGAAAACTATTTGAGAAAAAATTTGGCTTTGGAGTGGATGGTGATGGAACTATATCTGTTAAGTATTTTAAAGTTCATTGGTAACCCATAAAAAAAGCTACTGCGATAAGAACAGTAGCTTTTAAATTAAAAAGACTAATTCATTCCATCCATTTTCATCTTATTCCAAGGGTAACCTGGAGCATACCAGTATACATCTCCACTAGCCATAACTGCAACATACCTAGTATCGCCTTTAGGCTTGCAAAAAGCATCAAAACTAACTATTTCACCACTTGGTAAACCGTCTTTAGAAGATTCTTTCCAGTCAAACCCTGGTGCATTCCACCATATAGAGTTATCAGATAATACTACAATATATCTAACATCACTATCTATCTTGAGAAATGCTGTAGCATGTTTAACTTTAAAGCCAGAGGGCAAACCCTTTGTTTCCTTTTTCGTCCACCCATGATTTGGTGCATACCACCAAAGTGAATTATCCTCATTAACAGCAAAATATCTAGTATCTCCCTGTTTATTAAAATATGCACTTATAATTTTCATTTTTGAAGAGTTAGTCTCATTGATACCAATAGTTCTAAAGCTAAAAAAAGCACCACTAAAAGTTGCTACTGCAAATACAAATAATAATTTTCTCATAAATATTATATTTTTCCCAAGCAAAAATAACAAAATGCAAACAAAACAGAAAATTTATTTTTTTTGAGATCAGCTCATACCATCCATTTTAATCTTATTCCAAGGATACCCTGGAGCATACCAAAAAGCTTCACCACTTTCCATCAACACAATATATCTAGTATCACCATTTGGCTTAGAAAATGCTTCAAAGCTAATAATATTACCACTTGGAAGCCCCTCTTTGGAGCTTTCTTTCCATTCATATCCAGGTGCATACCACCAAATAGAATTATCAGATAATACCACTATATATCTAGTATCTGTTCCACCTTTTACAAACGCAGCAATGTGTTTAACTTCATAGTTATTTGGTAAACCGTCAATTTTATTTTTATTCCAGGGATAGTTTGGTGCATACCACCAAATGGAATCATCTTCTTTCACTGCTAAATATCTCGTTTCTCCATCTTTGTTAACGTAAGAACGAATAAATTTTAACTTTTTAGATTCTATCATATATTTTATTTTTAAAATAAGACTACGACAAAAATAACAAAATACAAACAATTACAAAAATTGCTCTAAGTTGCCCAAACCCTCTCTAACAATCTCAAACTCACCATTCTCATATAAGACGACAGTTGATCCAATATTATTTCCATACCCTCCATCAATTACTAAGTCTACTACTTTCTCGTATTTTTCAAAAATTAAACTAGGGTCTGTGGAGTACTCTACAATATCATCCTCATCTTTAATGGATGTAGTAATAATTGGGTTTCCCAGCATTTCAACTAGTGTAAGAGGTATATTATGATCAGGCATTCGTATTCCCACTTGGTTTTTCTTGATATCCAATACTTTAGGGACATGAGAGCTCGCTTCTAATATGAAAGTAAAAGGTCCAGGTAATGCCTTCTTTAAAGTTTTATGAAGTGTATTATCAATACGTTTTACATATTCACTTGCCTCACTCAAGTCTTTACAAATGAAAGACAAATTAAGTTTATTCGGTTTTATAGACTTTATTAAGCAAAGCTTTTGGATAGCTTTTTTACTAAATAAACTACACCCCAATCCATAAACTGTATCTGTCGGGTAAATGATAACTCCATCTTTTTTTAAAATGGAAACCACCTGCTCTAGTCTGTTTTTTTGGGGGTTATCAGGGTTTATTTCTAATAAAACACTCATTTATTCAAAAAATAAAGTTTGAATCTCCTTTTTTAGAAAATTCATTGCCATAGAAGTTTGGTTATCCTGTGTTGACAATATTTCATGCAATACTCTTTTAGAAAGTTCTGAGGAAGGAGCATCTTTTTGTACTTCCTCCTTCGACTGGTTTATAAGTTGTATTACATTTTCCTTTGCCTGTTGAATCATTACCCATGCCTCCTGACTCAAATAAATTTGCTGTGAGAAATTGTGAGCATATTCAGTTCTAATTTCTTCAATAGAAATTATTCTTAATTCCTCTGCAGTTAAATCAGCATTTTTTAAGCGCAAAAACAAATTATCAGGAGTGATTCTCTCTAAAAATAAAACCATTCTTTCATAAGCTTGTAATCTTAACTTAAGGGTGGTATTGCTGCTCTCACTTTTGGATTGCAACTTAACCTCTTCCAATTTTTTATTTAAAAAAGACCTAATCACTAAAAAAAAACCATATACCACAACAATAATTGGTAGCGTGATTTTTACAATTTCAATTATTTCATTCATTTTTGACTAATAGCATATCAAATATAACTGCTGCTTTAGTTTATATTCATAGAAAATATCATAAATTATTAATTCACTAATAAATGAAACAGACCATGCTTGATTTAAAACTGAGGAACACACGAAGCAGTGATTAAGATGTGTACCAAACAAACTAGGCAGGTCACAAATTTTAAACAGATGAAACTATTGAGAAAGCTTCTATATCCCCTATCAATTATTTACAACCTTATTACAACTCTAAGGAATTTTCTTTATAATAAAAAAATACTATCCTCAGCACACTTTGAGATTCCTTTAATTAACGTAGGTAACCTTAGCGTAGGAGGGACAGGTAAAACTCCAATGGTGGAGTATATCATCAATCTTCTCTCTGATCAATTAGAAATAGCTGTGCTAAGCAGAGGATATAAAAGAAAAACTAAGGGCAATATCATAGCTCAACCCAATCATACTGCAAAAGACCTCGGAGATGAACCCTACCAAGTTTTTAAAAAATTGGGGCATAAAGTCGTTGTAGCTGTTGGAGAAGAAAGAGCATTAGCAATTCCTGAAATTTTATCTGAACATCCTAATACTAAGGCAATTATCCTTGACGATGCTTTCCAACACAGAAGCATCTCCCCTAACCTAAATATTCTTCTTACTCCTTATTGCTCTCCTTTTTATAAAGACCTTCTTTTGCCCGCTGGAAACCTGAGAGAAAGTAGGGTAAATGCTAAAAGAGCAGACGTAATAGTAGTTACTAAATGTCCTCATAAATTATCGGATGCTCAAAAAAACGCAATCAAAGAGAAGATTGCTCTCTATGCAAAAAAAGACATGCCTATTTTCTTTAGTCAGATTAGCTATGATATTCCTCAAAATGTATTTACTTCTGAAAAAACAGAATCTGAAAACATACAAAATGACAGTGCTTTAGTAGTTACTGGAATTGCAGAATCTGAAAGTTTTCTAGAATATATTAAGGAAAGTTACAAAAAGTATAGCCACTTGAAATATTCTGACCACCACAATTATACGAATAGTGATATTCAAAACATTTTAAAGCGATTTAAAGAAACCCCTTGCAAGCATAAGTACTTAATTACTACAGAAAAGGATGCTGTAAAATTGAAAGAATTTGATAGTTTGAAAGAAATCTCATGTTTTTATATCCCTATAAAAACAAAATTAGCTGATCAAAAAAAATTTGACCAGCTAATTTTAAATTCTTTTACTAATATGCATTAGGCTAAAGCCTGATTTTTTTATCCTCTTCTTCTAATTTTTGAAATATCAGGTCTTGGCTTAGGAGCAGGTAGGATAAAACCAACTAAGCTCACTGCTGACGCCCTTTCTAATGATGGAACAGGCAAAATGCCTTTGAATTTTGTTGCCTTAATCTCTTTCTCTTTAAAACCTAAGCTTTGAAGCGCTTTTAATGCTGCCTTAGCATTACCATTAATCACAATACTTACACTTACGAACTGTCCAGTTAAATTAGTCTGACCTTTCTCCCAAGAACTATATAGTGCTTTCAATGAAGGGTGAAGTTTGTTGAGTGATGTTTGAGAAAATCCTAAAGTAGTGATAGTCAAGAACGATAATACTAGTACTAGTTTTTTCATAGTCAATTAGTTTATAATTTAATTAAAATTGCAATTTAATAAAAAAATCACCTATTACAAAACCTCTAAAATTATTGTGCAATAGCAGCTTCTTAGAGTGATACATTTTTAGTATTTTGCAGACTCTTTTTAAAAAAGTGCATTAGCATATAGTTTATTAAAAATCTGAATGGATAACACAGGAAACATTGTTTCGATAAGTATAGAGGATGAAATGCGTAGTGCCTATATCGATTATTCGATGTCGGTTATTATTTCCAGGGCACTACCAGATGTACGAGACGGTCTAAAACCAGTACACAGAAGGGTTTTATTCGGAATGTCTGAGCTTGGATTGGCTTACAACAGACCGTATAAAAAATCTGCCCGTATTGTTGGGGAGGTTCTTGGTAAGTTTCATCCACACGGTGATGCATCCGTATACGATACCATGGTAAGAATGGCTCAAGAATGGTCGCTAAGATATACGCTAGTTGACGGTCAAGGTAATTTTGGTTCTATTGACAATGACCCACCAGCTGCGATGAGGTATACCGAAGCAAGACTGAGAGAGATTGCTGGAGAGATGTTAACTGATCTCAAAAAAGATACGGTAGACTTTCAACCAAACTTCGATGATTCCTTAAGTGAACCAACCGTTTTACCTGCAAAACTTCCAAACTTATTAGTTAATGGTACTTCTGGAATTGCTGTTGGTATGGCAACAAATATGGCTCCTCACAACCTTTCTGAGGTTGTTGATGGTATCATCGCCTACATAGGTAATAATGAAATAACAATTGATGAACTTATCAATTACGTAAAAGCTCCTGATTTCCCAACTGGAGGGATAATCTATGGCTATGATGGCGTAATTAAAGCCTTTAAAGAAGGTAGGGGTAGAATTGTATTAAGAGGTGTTGCTGAAATAGAAGTAACAAAATTAGGGAAAGAGCAAATAGTTGTTACTGAAATCCCTTATCAGGTTAACAAAGCGATGATGATTCAAAAAACTGCTGCTTTGGTTAACGAGAAAAAGTTGGAAGGAATTTCAGAAATAAGAGATGAATCTGACAGAAAAGGGATTCGAGTAGTGTATGAATTAAAAAGAGATGCGGTTACTGAGGTTGTTCTCAACCAACTTTACAAACATACTTCTCTTCAAACATCTTTTAGTGTTAATAATGTTGCACTTGTAAAAGGTCGACCTGCGACTCTAAATCTTAAAGATCAAATTAAATACTTTGTCGAACACAGACATGAAGTTGTAGTAAGAAGGACTGAGTTTGACTTAAAAGAAGCAGAGAAAAGGCTGCATATCTTAGAGGGCTATCTAAAAGCTCTGGATCACCTGGATGAAGTCATAGCTTTAATAAGAAACTCAGCAGACCCTGAAGAAGCGAAGGCAGGTTTAATTGAAAAATTTGAATTTAGCGACATTCAGGCTAAAGCTATATTAGATTTAAGACTCCAGAGGTTAACCGGTCTAGAAAGAGATAAGATCCAGGAAGAACATAAAGAAGTTACTCAGCTTGTTGCTAGCCTAAAAGAGATATTAGGCAGCGAAGTAATAAGGATGGATATCATCAAAGATGAGCTGAGAGAGCTTAAAGTAAAATATGGAGACGAAAGGAGAAGCAAGATAGAACATAATGCTGAAGATCTAGATATAGAAGATATGATAGCTGATGAGGAAATGGTTATTGCTATTTCACATCAGGGCTATATCAAAAGAACTCATTTAAAGGAATACAGACAGCAAGGAAGAGGTGGTGTAGGATCAAGAGGTGCAGCATCTAAAGATGATGACTTCACTGAGCATTTATTTGTAGCGAGTAGCCATGAGTATCTTCTAATTTTTACTAAATTTGGTAAAGTTTTCTGGTTAAAAGCCTATAAAGTGCCTGAAGGAAGTAAGACTTCAAAAGGTAGACCTCTCCAAAACCTGATTCAAATTGATAAAGAAGATAAGGTACAAACTGTATTAAAAACTAGAAACCTTGGTGATGTAGATTATATCAATAATCACTATCTGGTTATGTGTACTGAAAAAGGGTTAGTTAAAAAGACTTCATTGGAAGCTTATTCGAGACCTCGCCAAAATGGTATTCAGGCAATTAATATCAATGAAGGAGATAATTTACTTTCTGTTCAGCTTACCAACGGAGATAGTGAGGTTATACTTGCTCTCAATAGTGGTAGAGCTATACGATTCCCTGAGGAGAAAGTAAGGGCAATGGGTAGAACTGCTACTGGTGTGAGAGGCATTTCGCTAGATGTAACTTCTGAGCAAGTAGTTGGTCTGGTTTGTATGGAGCAAAATACCACAGAGACTTTATTGGTTGTCTCTGAAAACGGATACGGCAAAAGATCTAGTATAGAAGATTACCGTGTTACTAACCGAGGAGGAAAAGGAGTAAAAACACTACAAATCACAGAGAAAACCGGTCAACTTATTGGCATTCAAAGCGTTAATGACACGGATGATCTGATGATCATCACAAAATCTGGTATTACTATTAGGACGGGAATAGAAAACCTTAGGGTAATGGGAAGAGCGACACAGGGAGTAAAACTGATTAGGCTTAACGATAATGACAATATATCTTCGATAACAAAAATAGACATTATTGAAGAAGAGGAGTCAGAAGAGTTAGAAAACAACACTCCAGCAAATGAGGAGGATGTAAACAATCAGGATTAAAAAACTTTTATTAATTAGTATCATGCTCAAATCCTACAAAAGTTGGGAAAACGAACCTTCTTTCGTAGGATTTCTAAATTCACTTACCTGTAATACGGTTATACAATGAAAAATGCTACTAAAATCATACTTCTTTCTATACTATTAATTTTACCAGTTGCCGTTTTTCTTTTTCTTAAATTCTTTGGGGTAAATCAATATGAGTTAAAGCTCATAGACCCTAAGAAGGAAAGTCAAAAATTACAGATTTACAATCCGAAAGCCGTAAATTGTGAAAGTAATAAAGTAGATAATGTTCATCAGATACCTCACTTTGAACTCACTACCCAAGAAAATAAGCCTTTCTCACAGAAGAATTTGAATAACAAGATTTATGTAGCTGACTTCTTTTTTACCAGATGTCCCACTATTTGTCTGGATATGACTTCTGAGTTGTTGAGAGTGCAGGACAAGTTTAAAGATAATCCAAAAGTCAAAATAGTATCTCATAGTGTTGATCCAAAATATGATCAGCCCGAAGTACTTGCAAAATATGCTAAAGACTTTGGCATAGATACTAAAAAATGGACAATGCTCACTGGCTCAAAAGAAAACATCTACGAGCTTGCCAGATGTGGGTATTTTATTGCAGTAAAGCCAAATGAGCAAGACTCTACTGACTTTATTCACAGCGATAAACTAATCCTTGTAGATCAAAAAAAGAGAATAAGAGGTTATTATAGCGGTACAGATAGAAAAGATGTAGATCGACTTATTACTGAAATTCAACTTCTATTAAAAGAAAGCTAAGCTGTAAAACGTAATCCAATAATTACTTTAGGAAATGACAGAAAACCAGAGTAGAAAAAAATATTTATCCATTATTACAATAGTATCTATTCTAATACCTATTGTAGTTGCCTTCTTAATGTTTTTGCCCAAAAATCAACAAAACACTCTGGATGTCTCCCTCCTACCCCACTTGCACGCCATTTTAAATTCTGCTACTGCTATATGCTTAGTCCTTGGCTTCTATTTTATAAAACAGAGAAAGAGTTCTATTCATAAAGGCTTCATGCTCAGTGCTTTTATTTTCTCTTCTATCTTTTTAGTTTCTTATGTTACCTACCACTATTTTGGCGATCATACCATTTTTGGTGACTTAAATAATGACAAATTACTTTCTGAAGATGAAAAAGAGCAAGTTGTAGGTATACGGTTCATCTACTATTTTGTTTTGCTATCTCATATTTTACTAGCAGCTATTGTAGTTCCTCTTGTTCTTCTTGCCTTATACTATGCTTTTAGTCAACAGTGGGCAAAACATAAAAAAGTTACTAAATGGACTTTCCCTGTGTGGCTTTATGTTGCTATCACAGGAGTAGTAGTGTATTTTATGATTCAACCGTATTATTAAAGTATAACCATTATTAACTATCTATCAGATTAAATCTTAACTATTACACATAATCTCTTTTGCAAGTAAAAAATTTACTTTTGCTATGGTAAAAAAGAAATCACAAGCGGAATTCACAAAATGGTTTGGACCTCTTCTTGATGCCCTTAGAGACTTAGGTGATTCTGGGAAACCAAAGGAAGTATCGACAAAAATTGCAGAGAATTTAAAACTTAGTGATTCGATACTTGATGAGACATTAAGTTCAGGAACAAATAAATTTCATAATCAGGTAGCTTGGGCAAGACAATACCTTGTTTGGGATGGATTACTTGATTCTTCTAAACACGGTACATGGAAGCTTACTGAGAAAGGAAAAATAACTACATTAAATGAGGAACAATCCCGAGAATTGTTTTTAAAATGGGTTGAAATTCATGCAAAAGCAAGAAAAGAGAAATCTGAAAAAACTATTATTAAGGAACAAGAGGCCTCCAAACCTACAGATTTTGAAACTGATAGTAGTTCGGATTTGTTGGCTGTTCTTCAAAGTTTGTCGCCATCTGGATTTGAAAAATTATGTAGGGAGTTATTACGCGAACATAGTTTCGAAAATGTCGTTGTGACGGGCGGTTCGCATGATGGCGGAATTGACGGATACGGAACTCTAGAAATGAATCCATTTGTGAGTTTTAAGGTATTATTCCAAGCTAAACGATACAAAGGTTCCGTCTCAAGAGCGCAAGTTGGAGACTTTAGAAATGCTATGATTGGAAGAGCCGAAAAAGGAATAATCTTGACAACTGGGACTTTTACAAATGAAGCAATTAAAGAAGCCAATCGAGATGGAGCTCCACAAGTTGAACTTGTAGACGGTGAAAAGTTAATAATGATGTTTGAAAAAGTTGAACTCGGTTTGATCCCCAAAACTATTTACGAGATTGATTTTAATTACTTTAAGAGATTCATGGATTAAAGAACAGCTCTATTTATAAAACATTTGGCGATTGAGCTAATTTAAAGGATATTATATTCAATAAATATCGCATCGTTTGATAAGAAATTACTTTGGAATATTAAGGTTTTAATATACACTCTTATCCGCTGACTTTTTATTTTCAGGTTTATTATTCCATATGGTCAAGAATTGTCCTGTCGACATTTTACGAGCTGACTGCTTTGCTTTAAAAGCAATTTCGCCTTCAAAGAGTTGGCCTATTGTTTCAAACCAAAGTTGTAGCCAAACTCCAAAATGTATTTGCTCTATGGAATGGTTCATATTCTTATCAACGTTTATGTGTTTTGCTGATGGATTTCCTTTAAACTTTGCTATACCCAATAAGTTAGTTTCCCAAAAGTTAGTAAGTTTTTTAAGATGCTCTGGCCATTGTTCTTCAGAAATATGACTATTGAAAATTGAACCTAATAATTCATTTTTTCGAATTTTAGAATAAAATGTATGCACTAGTTTACTAATATCTTCACGGCTATTAATTGTCTTCATTGAATTAAGATTTTTGAGCTACTTTTTTTACCCGATTGGCATCATCGAGTTTTGATAGCGTTAATCGCACAATACTGTCTTCTTTTGCTGTCAAATCGTGAGAAATATTACTTTCTAAAGTGATAACATCTCCTTTTTCGAGCGATATTATTTCACCTTCAACACCAAAATCTATTTTCCCTTCTAAAATATGAATAATAATAGGAAGTGGAGCTTTATGCTCTTTCATTGTTTGTCTATTTTTTAATAGTATTCTAATTTCTTTTGAAAACGAAGTCTCCAAAATAACTTTAGTGACAATTCGGTTATCATTGTAATCTAGATGTTTATTAAATGACTTAATATTCATTTTCGTTTTTTTTCAGGCTTGCAGCTAATGATTTAGCTATGAGCAGTAACATCCTGCAGGGCACCATTGCTCATAGCTGTTGTTGGGCAATCATTTTATATACATATCAATTAGCCTTGGTCTTCGTACAACCGAAGTCTGTTTTTTACGACATTTAATTCAGTTTGCAAATCATTGATCTTGTCCAATAAGTTTAACACAGCATCTACACCTTCCAGATTTATATTAAGATCTTTTTGCATCCGAACTACTTTTTCAATAACACTAACTTTATCTTCATGAATAAAATTCGAATCTTCAACAGAAAGTATTTCAATGATATCAAAATCTTGTAATTCATAGAACAATGACATTTCGATCTCATAGTGTATACTTAATTGCTCAATAGGGATTAATTTTTCTTTGTTCATTGGTGTCTTAATTTAGCTAGCTCATTAAATAATTCTTTTTCCTTTTCGCTTAGTTTGGTGGGTAGTTTTACATTATAAGTAATATACATATCTCCAAATTCACCCTCCTTTTTATAAACAGGGAACCCTTTACCTCTCAGTTTTACTTTTGTTCCGCTTTGCGTTTCGGGGCTTACTTTCAACTTTACTTTGCTATCAAATGTGTCAATTGTAGTTTCACCACCTAAAATTGCCTTGTATAAATCAATGTCTACTGTAGTATATAAATTGTCTTTGTCCCGTTTGAATTTTGTATGATTAGCAATTGAAAATTTAAGAATCAAATCTCCCTTTGGCCCACCATTTAACCCTTCACCTCCATATCCTTTTATTCGAATAATTTGTCCGTTTTTTACTCCGGCTGGAATTGTGAGGCGTATGTTCTTGCCGTTAACAGTTAGAGTGCGCTTATGTGTTTCATAAACATCTCTCAAGTCAAGATGTAATTCTGCATGAAAATCTTGGCCTTTAAACTTAATGTTACCCCCTCTTTTCCTTCCACCACCGAACATAGATTCAAAAAAGTCGGAATAATCACTTCCTGAAAAACTACCCGAAGACTGGCCTTGAAAACCACTGCTAGATTGTTGCCTCTGTTGTTGCGCATTATCAAATTCATCAGCATGTTTCCAATCTTTTCCATATTTATCATATTTCTTGCGGTTTTCTGTGTTACTCAAAGCCTCATTGGCTTCATTAATTTCTTTAAATTTTTTCTCAGCTTCCTTGTCATTAGGGTTTAAATCAGGATGGTATTTACGTGCCAATTTTCGGTAGGCTCTTTTTATTTCCTCCTGGGTGGAATTTTTTTCAATTCCCAGTATTTTATAATAGTCTATAAATGTCATTTATATTGTATTGCTTTGATAAAATAAATTAATGTATTAAATGTCACGTCCTAAAATACGGCTACGGTTTTAGCGCTAATTTAAATTAAAATTGTGCACCATATCAGGAGCATTAAAGTTTAAAGATAAATGCATTCGCTTATGATTATAAATTTTGATTGCATTTTTTACAGCTCTCTTAGCATGTTCAAGGTTAGAGAAGCATTCATCGAGGTAGAATTCACCTTTCAAAATTCCGTTTACTCTTTCAGTCACAGTGTTTTCATAGCAGTGATTCTCTTCTGTCATGCTAATGAGCATTCCTTTATTCTTAAGGGCTTTTACGTATTGATTACTACAATATTGAATGCCTCTATCCGAATGGTGAATGGATTTTACGTGCTGCACTTTCTTTAGTACAGATTCAATCTTCTCTAAATTAATATTTTCAGGAACTCCCTGTAAAAGCAAGTAAAACCTACATTAATGAAAAAAGCGATTTTCAGGTTTCTTTCACCGCCTCCATGATCGTGATAATGTACCATAGACTAAAGTTCAGATTTTGAGATCCACTCTTTTGCTTTACTCGCATAATAATACAGGATGTCGTCATTAGTAAGTGGTTTCATGGCATTGGTCATTAGTTCGTGCCATTTCTTTTCTTCAACAATTGCTACCCGGTTCAACTTATTGGTATTTTGCAAATCGAATTTCACATCCCGCCAAAAAGCATGAGTTGTCCAACCTTCTAATTCTTTCATCTGAAAATACCAATTGATTTTGTTATTTTTTTTTATCTTTTCTCTCAATACAGGGAGCATTTGGTCATAGTCTTTATCATTAAGCTTGCTTGTGGCAATCATGTAAATAATGTTTGCTTTTTCTTCTATCTGTATCATTTTGTTGTAGCTATTAATTAAATGAGTTTATTTCTCTTAATGCGAGTGTTTAGCTTCGCTTTTTTTCATTTCCGCCATCAGGTAGTAGGCGTTGTTCCAGGCAACTTTGGTTTTATCTGGTAATGGCTTTAATAGCTTAACCTCTATCCAGCCATCGTCTTTTGAATCCGTAATAATCTCTACCGACTCAAACGTCCATTCGGTTTCTCTATTGTCGTTTTCCTTTTTGGCAGTGAACATGAAATACTTGTCGCCTTCCCGCACCACTCCGGCTTCCGTTAAGGCATAGCTTTGTATATCACTTATCATAATCTGACCTCTTACATACATTCCGGGAATCAACAAACCTTTTTTATTTTCAATCTCGGCATGGAGGTGTATGGCTTTGGGGTTTTTCTCAAAGGATTTACCTACAGAATAAATGGTGGCCTCAAGTTCTTTTTCAGGTAATGATTCAATGGAAAATCGCACTTTCTGTCCTTCCTTTACCTTGTGTATGTCCTTTTCAAATACCATTAAGTCCACATGAATGTGGTCAATATTCACGATTTCAAACATTACTGTTTGCGGTTGTACATATTGTCCAGTTTTTACTTCCACCAATCGAATATGACCATCAAGTGGAGTAACCACCGGAATCTGCTCGTAAATTTCGCTTTTTAGTATTTTATCAAGGTTAAGCCTCATCAATTTTAGTTGTACTTCATAACCTTTCACTGTTCCTTTCATAGACTGGTAGTCGGCTTGCGTTTTCTGAAGCTCTTTTCCAGATCCCACCTTTTCTTCATAAAGTTTCCTTTGTCGCTGGTACTCTTTTTCCAAGTATTGAAGCTGGTTCCAACTGTTCACGTAGTTGGTTTGTAGCTTAATGAGGTCGGGATGGCTTAAATAGGCCAATACCTGCCCTTTGCTTACCTTATCACCTTCTATTACCTTGATGCTAGTAATGTTTGCTCCAATAATAGCTGTAACCGCAGCTTCGTTTTGAGGAGGCACTTTCAGTTGACCGTTGGCCTCTACATAGGAAGATATATTGCGAAAAGGCAATGTGTCCACCTTCATTGCAAGGGATTGAAATTGTTGTTCCGAAAAATGGACTTTGTCATGTCCTTCCCCATGTTCATGGTGTTCAGATTCTTTACCATTCTCATGGTCATGCCCTTCTTCGTTATGCCCAGAATTGCCACAGGCTGTCAGGAATAAGCTTGCTGTAAGCAGCAAAATGTATCTTTTTATATTATTTGTATTCATTTTTTCTATGTTTTAATGTCTGCCTTTCGGCAAACAAATTATTGACTAATAAGGTATTCCAGATTAATAATGGCCTGGTTATACTCGTTTAATGTATTGAGGTAATTGAATTTCAGTTCCAATCCTTGATTCAGGTTTTGGAAATATTCCACATAATCTATGGCCTCATTCTCAAAGCTCTTTTGGGCATTGCCAATGATTAAGTTGGCCTGTGGAATGGCCTTGTATCTGTAATAACTCAAACTGCCCTGATATTTTAATACTTCCTGCAACTGCTGTTCGTATTGTCCTTGAAGAACAGTTGAGTAGTAACTAGCATTGCTTTCCGCCATTTGCTCTTTCAGTTTAGCAGATTTTATATTTGCCCTATAAGAGCTGTAAAACAAGGGAATGGTTATGACTGCCTGAACACCAGTAAAGCGATCAGAGCCAGTGGCAATATCTCCGCTACCAGTTTGGCTTCCAATTAAGGATTGATTAAAATACCCTACTGATAATCCGGGTAGCATTTTGGCTGACTGCACCGCCTTTTCAGCATTTGCAATATTAATCTGTTGTCTAGCATAAGCTAACAAGGGATTGTTGGTAAGTTGGGTGGAATCCTGAATATTGGCTATTCGCCTTTCGCCCAAAACATCCGGCATAAAACTTAAACCTGTTGTATCGTTCAGTAGTATTCTTAATTGTTTTTGCTGAATGGCAATGTCCGATGTAATAATTTTGAGTGCATTTTGGATTTCCATTACTCTGGTTTCTGCTGCTACCTTTTCTAGGTAACTGGATGCTTCCACTTCGTAACGGATAGTGGCTGCATGAAGAAAGCGGTCATAAATGGTGTCTTGGCACAACAACAACTTCTCTTTTTCCCTTAAGTATGCGAGTTGATACCAGCTTTGGCGTATGTCACGCTTCAGGCTGTTCACCGTTAATGCCAGTTGCACCTGACTACCTTCTATTTTTTCTTTTGCCAGTTTGTGTTGGTTGGTATAGACCGTAGGAAAATCAAATTGCTGGTTCAGGTTAATAGCCAAATCGTTTTCAAAGCTGTTGTATTGACCGTACTGTACGCCCACATTTGTCTTGCCAGGATTGAAGGCTGCTTTTTTTCCCTGTTTCTGTAACTCAATGTTGGTTTTGGCTACCTGTATATTACCGTTGTTAGATAACCCGATGGCAACAGCTTCTTCTAAAGTGGTAATGGTTTTGCTTTTTACATCCTGCGCTTTCAAGTCAGGAGATGAAAATAGTGAAAGTGCAGCAACAAGTAGTATTACAACAGTGGCTTTTGAAAATGGCACTTTAGTACTTCTCATTTCAACCCATCGATATAAAATTGGTAACACAAAAAGTGTCAATAATGTAGCTGTTATCATTCCGCCAATAACTACAGTGGCAAGGGGTTGCTGTACTTCCGCTCCAGCAGAAGTAGATACCGCCATCGGTAAAAAGCCCAAAACGTCTGTTAATGCAGTAAGCAGAATGGGTCTTATTCGCCTTCTTGCCCCTAAAAAGATTCGTTCATTCAGACTGCTGACACCTTCTTCTTTTAATTCATTCCAGCTGCTGATCAGCACTAATCCGTTCAAAACAGCTACACCAAAGAGTACGATGAAGCCAACACCCGCAGAAATACTGAAAGGCATGTCACGCAGCCACAGGGAGAATATACCTCCAATAGCTGCCAATGGAATAGCCATGTATATCATCATAGATTGCTTGAAAGATCTTAAAGCGAAGAATATCAGAAGAAATATCAATCCCAGAGCCATAGGGACTACTATCTGTAATCTCCTACTTGCTCGTTCCAAGTTCTCGAATGCTCCACCATACCTAATGTAATAACCTGGAGGTAAGTCAAGCTGATCATCGAGCTTTTGTTGAATTTCTTCTACAAGGGATTTTATATCACGTCCCCTGACATTCACACCAACATAAGTTCTACGGTTGGTATTGTCACGACTAATCTGCATAGGACCAGGTTGATAGCTGATGTTTGCAACCTCTTGCAATGGAATCTGTGAACCATTGGGTAAATTGATGTACAGATTTTTAAGGTCGTCTATGCTTTTGCGATGCTGTTTATGTAGCCGAACTACCAAATCAAAACGTTTTTCTCCTTCAAAAATCACTCCTGCCTTTCCTCCTGCAAAAGCAGATTCAACTAGGGTATTCAAATCTGCCACATGAATGCCATACTGCGCCAGTTTATACCGGTTGTATTTGATGGTCATTTGTGGTAGACCACTGGTTGCTTCTACTTTCATATCTGCCACTCCCTGTACTTTTGAGATTATCTTGCCAATTTCTTCGACTTTGGCAGCCAAAATGTCTAAATCTTCACCGAATAATTTAACAGCTATATCTTCTCTTACTCCGGTAAGCAGTTCGTTGAACCGCATCTCAATTGGCTGAGTGAACTCATAATTTACTCCCAGAACCACACTTACTGCCTTTTTCATTTTTTCAACGAGTTCTTCCTTACTATTAGCCGATACCCATTCATTCTTTGGTTTAAGCAATACAATACAGTCTCCAACGTCCATTGGCATTGGGTCGGTAGGAACATCTGCAACTCCAAAGCGTGTCATGGCGTGCTTGATTTCTGGAAAATTAGCAAGGAGAATATTCTCGATTTTAGTAGATGTCTCAATGGATTCTGATAAGGAACTGCCCGGTTTCAGAATAATATGAAAAGCTAAGTCTCCTTCATCTAATTGAGGAATGAACTCACCACCTAGTCGCAAAAAAGTAAATGCTGCCAGACCTAATAAAACCACAGCTGAAACAACGATCCATTTCGCTCTTTTCAATGCCTTGCCCAATGTGGGTTCATAAATATTCTCCAACCAGATCACGAAGTGGTCGCCCCAAGAGGTTTTGTTCTTTTTACCCATTTGGATAAACAAGGCTGACATCATAGGAACATAGGTGAGGCAAAGTATCATTACTCCTATCATGGCGAACATAAAGGTAAGTGCCATTGGCTGGAACATTTTACCTTCCACACCCTGCAATGCCAGTATAGGAATAAATACTATAAGGATGATAAGCTGCCCAAAGAAAGCAGCATTCATCATCTTACTTGATGCAGAATAAGCCACTTCATTTCTCACCTTAGTATTAAGGTCTTGATTCTTCAATACTTTGTCATGCAACAGGAATACGGTTCCTTCTACAATAATTACCGCCCCGTCTACAATAATTCCGAAGTCAATAGCTCCTAAACTCATCAGGTTAGCCCACACGTCAAAAATATTCATTAAGATAAAGGCAAATAATAAAGAAAGGGGAATGGTTGAGGCTACGATTAACCCTCCTCTCCAGTTTCCAAGTAAGAACACTAAGACAAAGATCACAATTAAAGCCCCTTCCATGAGATTCTGACTTAGAGTGCTTGTGGTATTTGCAATTAAGGAGCTTCGGTCTAAAAGCGGCACTATACTTACGCCTTCGGGTAATGATTTTTGAATATCCTCGACCCGATTCTTTACTGCATTTATTACATTATTTGAGTTGGCTCCTTTCAGCATGAGTATCATGCCACCAACTGCTTCTCCCTTTCCGTCTTTTGTAAATGCGCCATATCGTATTGCTTTTCCGATCTGTACTATTGCAACATCCTTAATAGTTATGGGCAGACCATCTATATTTGTTACTACAATACTTTCAATGTCCTTTATACTTCGGGCTAGTCCTTCACCTCGAATAAAATTAGCATAGTGGTCTTTTTCTATATAAGCCCCACCGGTGTTCTGGTTGTTCTTTTCAAGGGCCGTAAAAATATCGGAAATGGTGAGTCCAATTGCTTTTAATTCATCTGGATCAACAGCTACTTCGTACTGTTTGATATTACCGCCAAAGGCATTGACTTCCACCACACCTGGAACCATTGCCATTTGCCTGCGAACAATCCAATCTTGCATGATACGCAAGTCTGCGGCGGAATAACGGAGCAGATAAGCAGAATCTACCTCTAGTGTATATTGGTATATTTCACCTAATCCAGTGGATATTGGTCCCATTGAAGGCTCGCCGAAACCTTGCGGGATTTTTTCTTTGACCTCCGTAAGTTTTTCGGCTACCAGTTGTCTGGGCAAATAGATTCCCATGTCATCTTCAAAAACGATGGTTACTACTGATAGCCCAAAACGTGAAACAGAGCGTATTTCTGTAACGCCTGGAAGGTTGGCCATTGATACTTCAACGGGGTAGGTAACGAATTGCTCAATATCCTCTGTTCCTAGATTTGGAGCTTGTGTAATGACTTGTAACTGGTTATTAGTTATATCTGGCACAGCATCGAGCGGAACTTTGGTTATACTCCATATCCCCCCAATTATGAGAGCTATGGTAAGAAAACCAATGATCAGTTTGTTCTTTATCGAGAACGATATTATTTGATTGATCATAATGAATTATTTTCTTATTAAATGAATACAGAAATATCTCTCCAGGTAAACCGAAAAGAGAAAAATAAATTGCTGTCTGGCTAACCTACCAGATACAATCACTTAACAAGAAAATGAGGGAGGTCCCCTGTTTGGGGAATTGTCTAATGGAGGGTATGAATATTGTACTGCAACTTCACAACTATATTCTGAGAGAGGTTTTCTTTGGTTTGTAAAGTTGAGTAAAGAAAAGAGTACGGCAACTATTTTAACTTTTGATAGCTGCTTGGTTAAATCGTTATTCTGGCTTGCTAGAATATAATGGCTGCTATGACAATTATCGGCAGGGTGTTCTAGTTCACTAAGGATGCAAACGATTAAATCATAAATGTTTTCATCAAAGTGTCCTTCGTGAACAATATGGCCATGTTCGTAGCTGGGTTTTACATCGGGTTTATGTTTATGATGCTCGTGATGATGATGGGAAATATTTTGTTTCTCTCCAGTGGCTAATTCCTGACAATGGGGAATTAAGTTATGTGCAAAACCAAATGTGTAGGTCAGCAATAGGAATAACGATATACAAAACTTTAAATTCCTCACTCTGGTAAAAATACTTGATTTTGTTGAGGATGTGAAATTTTGCAAAATTGCGAAGCGAAGGGTTTTTCTTTCCGTTTCTTTTTCATTCGTAGGTCTTCTACCCATTTGAACTTCTTGTCAAGGTGATGATTAAGCCCGTTGTTAAATTCTGTCTGTGCCAAAATGTTTATGCCGTCACTCTTGTCAATATGTGTATATGAGCAATAGTAGATTGTTTGTGCAATTTTTCAAATGAAAAATTTAGTTATTTTATTGGTTAGAAGCATGTTTTTTACATTGTTAGTATTAGTAATTACCTTTTTTTAAACACAAATGAAACAAGTATAGGTAGTTTTTTCTTTGATTCATTATCAAACCATTCTCTTAATTCTACTAGTTCAAATCTATTTTTTTGAGCTGCATCAGTATATTCTAAAATATGATGTGTGAATACTTCCAATTCTTCAATTCCTTTTTCAGTTTCAAATTTAGCTTTGCTTCTAGCATATTGTTTGAATGGGTGCAATTCACTAATGAAAAAAATACCATTCTCTACAAGTTTCTTATTTGTTTGTTTAAATATGTTATCTAAATTAAAAATATGTTTAAGGGTCAAACTTGATGTCACTAAATCAGCAAATCCATCTTCTACTTCCCAGCTATCATTTAAATCATTTTTTTTGAATTCGACTCTATTATTTTTAACCCAAATTACGCATTAGGGATTTGAAGGGTTAAATCTAGGGGGTAATCCCATATACCCATAAACCATTTTCTTCTTTTTTTATGTAGAGCTGCATTTAGTTTTATAGTGTTTTTAGATTTTTGGAAGTAAGCACCAATAGCAAAGACTTTGTAGCGCAATGTAGATAGTGTTTTCTGTGTTTTTTCTTGTAAGGAGAGTTTTGCAAAATTCAATGAGATAATATTCGAGAGTATTTTTGGTTTTTTTCTACTGGTTTGTAGGGTCATTTGTTTCGCTGTTTTTCAGGAAATCGATTGAATTTCCTGATTTTCTCTTCCATTTCAGCTTTTTTGTATTGCATAGGACACAATTATCCCAGGAGCTCTCTTTAAGTTATATGCTATTGCCTCCAATACATGCTG
>JAUIAB010000017.1 GCA_030425505.1 Bacteroidia bacterium
CTCCCATACATATCTATCCCACTCATCTAAGTCTATGCCCGTTACCATGCCATCTCTATTCATGCTCCTTGAGCTACGCTCTATCCTACTGCCGCCCTCCAATACAAAGCCATAGCCACAGTTTCCATAACCCAGATCACTGCTGTAACTCAATACCAAGCCCGGACTCATACCTACTCTGCCAATAGGTAACTCCAAGGGTATACTGTACATCCCCTCACCGCTACTTCCTACCTCCACAGATATACCATGTAAATAGCCCAGATCTCCTGCTGCAAGC
Source organism: Bacteroidia bacterium (assembly GCA_030425505.1). Classification (GTDB taxonomy): domain Bacteria; phylum Bacteroidota; class Bacteroidia; order Cytophagales; family Flammeovirgaceae; genus JAUIAB01. Next base: position 281 of record JAUIAB010000017.1, read on the forward strand.
TTTGGAGTTAATAACGGTTTTTGGTGCTTGCGAATATGTTTTACTTGAAAATAAAGTGACAGTAAAAAATAGCATTAAAAAACACTAATAACCTTATAATTCTTACTTACATTCCGTATCAAAATAACTGAAAAAAATCTCAAATACACTTTCTAATACTGATCAGCACTTCGAATCAGATTCCCTTATATTAAACAACTCAGAAAACATAAATTCATAAATTCGGTTTTTCAAATATTTATTTTTTTTAACTGCTATTTTCTATTACCTTAGGTTTCTGATTCGGCAATACAATGAAAAGATACTCTTATATATCCAACGCCCACATTGACTACATAGATCAATATTATAAATCATACAAGTCTGATCCAAAATCTGTGGATGAGTCATGGCAAAATTTCTTTGAAGGGTTTGAACTTGGCATAAATGAAAAGGAAACTTCCAAATCTATTTCAATAGATGAGAGCCATCTCAGAAAAGAACTTGCTGTGCATAATTTAATCCATGGGTACAGAACAAGAGGGCATTTGCTTTCAAAAACTAACCCTGTCAGAGAAAGAAGGGACAGAAATGCCAGGTTAAAGATAGAAGACTATAGTTTAAGCACTGATGACTTAAAAAAAGTATTTCGAACAGGTAGTGAGATCGGTATGGAAAATGCTACTCTAGAAGAGATCCTTAAAAGGCTAGACCAGATATACACAGGTCCAATTGGCTTTGAGTATATGTCAATTAGAGAACCTGAGATTTTTGAGTGGTTTAAGAAAAAAGTAGAACAAGATTTTATCAATAATCAGTTAAATATTGATGAAAAAAAACGGATACTTTCTAAGCTCAATGAAGCAGTAGTGTTTGAGAGCTTTTTACACACAAAGTACGTAGGTCAAAAAAGATTTTCCTTAGAAGGTGGAGAATCAACAATTCCTGCGTTAGATGCCATCATAAATCACGCTTCTAACTTAGGTGTCGAAGAGGTTCTCATCGGAATGGCGCATAGGGGACGACTAAATGTGCTGGCAAATATAATGCAAAAAACGTATGCCGAAATATTTAACGAGTTTGAAGGAACTGCTTTACCAGATGAGACCATGGGTGGTGGAGATGTGAAGTATCACAAAGGGTATGCCTCACAAGTTAAAAGCTCATTTAACAAAGAGGTTATATTAAACCTCCTTCCAAACCCATCCCATTTAGAAGCTATTGATCCTGTAATAATTGGAAATGCAAGAGCCAAGATTGATGCTATCTATAATGGGAAAGAAAATAAAGTACTCCCAATCTTAATTCACGGAGACGGTGCAATAGCTGCTCAGGGAATTGTATATGAAACTTTGCAAATGTCTAACTTACCAGGGTATTCTGCTGGTGGAACTATTCATTTTGTAATTAACAACCAGGTTAGTTTCACAACAGACTTTGATGAGGCCAGATCCAGTACGTATTGTACTGATATTTCGCAACTGGTTGAAGCACCAGAAATTCATGTAAATGGAGATGACCCAGAAGCTGTAATATTTGCTACTAAGTTGGCTGTAGAGTTTAGACAAAAGTTTAACAGAGATATTTTCATTGATATGGTATGCTACCGTAAGCATGGACACAATGAAAGTGATGAACCAAAGTTTACTCAACCAAAGCTTTACAGTTTGATTTCAAAACACCCAAACCCAAGAGAAATTTACAATAAAAAACTTTTACAAAAAGGAGATTTGGAAGCGGATGCAGCTATAAAGATGGATAAAGAATTTAGGAAGTTATTAAATGATCGCTTCAATGAGGTCCGGCAAAACCCCCTCCCTTATAAAACACAAAAGTTTGAAGTAAATTGGAAATCTTTACGAAAATCCTCAGCTGAGGATTTTGAAAAGTCACCTTCTACTAAAATTACTCATGAGGTAATTGATAAAGTAGGTAAAGCTCTTACAAAGCTGCCTAAAGGATATAAACCAATCCGACAAATTGATAAGTTAATTAAGGAAAGGAAGCAAATGTTCTTTGATGATAAAAAACTGAACTGGGCATCTGCTGAACTTCTAGCTTACGGATCCATTGTTTTAGAAAATAAGAAAGTACGACTTTCTGGTCAAGATGTTGAAAGGGGTACTTTTTCTCATAGACACGCTGTTTTGAAAGATATTGAAACTGGAGAAAAATACGAATCTCTAAATCATATTGAGCCTGAAAAGCAGGAAACTTGTTCTATTTATAACTCTTTATTATCAGAGTATGGTGTACTTGGTTTTGAATTTGGATATTCTGCTGCCAACCCTAACTCTTTAGTTATTTGGGAAGCTCAATTTGGAGATTTCGCCAACGGTGCTCAAACAATAATTGATCAATTTATAACCAGTTGCGAATCTAAATGGGATAGAATGAGTGGTTTAGTTCTTCTTCTTCCCCACGGGTATGAAGGGCAAGGACCTGAACATTCCAACGCTAGACCAGAACGATTCTTGCAACTTTCTGCAGAATACAACATCATTGTTGCAAATATTACTAAGCCTTCTAATTTCTTTCATCTTTTAAGAAGACAAGTTACATGGCCTTTTAGAAAGCCTTGTATCGTTATGTCACCTAAATCTTTATTGAGACACCCTGAGGTAGTTTCTCCGCTATCAGAATTTACAAAAGGAGGGTTTAATGAAATTTATGACGATTCTTATGTGGATAAAAGCAAAACAGAAAAAGTCTTATTGTGTACTGGAAAGATATATTATGATCTTTTAAAAAAACAAAAAGAAGATAAAATAAAAAATATTGCCATTATAAGAGTTGAACAGCTCTATCCATTCCCTCATCAAAAAATGGATAATTTGCTAGGCAAATATAAAAAGCTCAAAAGATTGATTTGGGTTCAGGAAGAACCAGAGAATATGGGCTATTGGTCCTTTATTTTAAGAACCTTTAAACCTAAGGTCTCTTTAGAGGTAATTTCAAGAAAAGCAAGTGCATCGCCTGCAACAGGATTTCATAAAGTTCATCAAAATGAGCAAGAAAAAATCATTGAAACTGCTCTCATGAGTTAATTTTAGGTTATAAAATTTTTACATACTATTTTACTTTTATTAAATAATTAGTTAAATGCATTTTGAAGTTAAAATTCCTCCTGTTGGAGAATCTATAACAGAAGTTACTATCTCAAGCTGGAAAAAAAACAATGGTGATTTTGTTGAACAAGATGAGATAATATGCGAAGTTGATTCGGATAAGACCTCCTTCGAAATTCCTGCTGAAAAAGCTGGAAAACTGAATATTCTTAAGCAAGAGGATGAAACTGTTGAAGTTGGCACAATAGTTTGTACGATTGATACTGAAAGCACAAACAATACTCCTTCAAGCCAATCGGAAAATAAAAATGAAGATCACGAAGAGTCTGACTCTCCTGATGAAGTACACAAAACTGGAGAAATAATAGAAATTGTAGTACCTGAAGTTGGAGAGTCTATAACAGAAGTTACTATTGCTGAATGGACCAAAGAAAATGGCAGCTTTGTCGAAAAAGATGAAATCATTTGCGAAATAGATTCTGATAAAGCCACTTTCGAACTTCCCTCAGACGCCACAGGAATTCTTCAAATCATTGCTCAATCTGGCGATACAGTAAAAGTTGGAGATGTAGTATGTAAAATTGAAGTTGGCTCATCTACTTCTAAACCTAAAGAAAGTCAGTCTTCATCGAGTAAAACAGCTCCTGAAACTAAAAGAAGCAACGAAAGTTATGTAAAAGGTCATCCTTCTCCTGCTGCCAATAAAATTCTTAATGAAAAAGGCATATCTCCTAGTGAAGTTAAAGGCTCAGGAGTAGATGGAAGAATCACAAAAGAAGATGCCTTAAAAGCCTCTAAATCTCAAAAAGAAGAAAAGAAAGGTGTATCAGAAGAGACCGGTGATAACAACAGAAGTTCAAGAAGAGAAAAAATAACCAATCTCAGAAAAACGATTTCCAAAAGGTTAGTTTCTGTCAAAAATGAGACTGCCATGTTAACAACATTTAATGAAGTTAACATGAAACCTATTATGGATGTAAGAAAAAAATATAAAGATCAATTCAAAGAAAAGTACGAGGTAGGGTTAGGTTTTATGTCTTTTTTCACAAAGGCATGTTGCATAGCATTAAAGGAATGGCCTGCTGTAAATGCTTATTTAGATGAAAATGAAATTGAATATCACGATTATTGTGATATTTCTATTGCTGTTTCTACTCCAAAAGGCTTGGTCGTTCCTGTTATCAGAAATGCAGAAAAACTATCTTTTCAAGGAATTGAAAGTGAAATTATCCGATTAGCTGGCAAAGCAAGAGATGGTAAATTAACTATTCCTGAAATGACAGGTGGCACTTTTACAATTACCAATGGTGGTGTATTTGGTTCCATGATGTCTACACCAATCATTAACCCTCCTCAATCTGCTATTTTGGGAATGCATAATATAGTTCAGAGACCCTTTGCAGAAAATGGAGAAGTAGTGATCAGGCCTATTATGTTTGTAGCTCTATCCTATGACCACAGAATAATAGACGGAAGAGAGTCTGTAAGCTTCTTAGTACGAGTAAAACAGCTACTGGAAGACCCAATGAGACTTCTTTTAAATGTATAAATATTGAATAAAAAACACAGATAAATGAGTACTTATAATGTCGTTATAATTGGATCTGGCCCTGGTGGATATGTTGCAGCTATTCGATGTGCGCAATTAGGATTAAAAACGGCTATCATTGAAAAATATGATACCCTCGGAGGAACATGTCTAAATGTAGGATGCATACCTTCTAAAGCCTTGCTTGACTCATCAGAGCATTTTCATAAAGCTGAAAAGGAATTTGGAGAGCATGGAATTCAAACGGGTAAACTCACTGTAGATTTAAATCAAATGATTAAAAGGAAAGATGATGTCGTTGATCAAACTTGCAAAGGCGTAGCTTTCTTAATGAAAAAAAATAAAATAGATGTATACTATGGAATTGGATCTTTTAAAGATAAAGAAACGATATCTATCCATGGAAAAGAGGGAAAAAAGGAAGAAATTAAAGCAGAAAAAGTAATAATTGCTACTGGATCTAAGCCAGTTATTATTCCTGGAATAGAGTATGATAAAAAGCGAGTTATTACCTCAACTGAAGCTTTAAAACTCAAAGAAATACCCAATCACCTTATCATTATTGGTGGAGGTGTTATCGGTCTTGAACTTGGATCTGTATATGCAAGGCTGGGATCTAAAATTACCGTAGTTGAGTTTGCAGACAGACTCATTAGTGGAATGGACAGTACACTCAGTAAAGAATTACAAAAAGTATTAAAAAAACTTGGTTTCGACTTCCACTTCAAAACCAAAGTCAACTCTGCAAAAACAAAAGGGAATAAAGTTATACTTACTGCTAGTAACAGTAAAGGAGAAAACATTTCTTTGGAAGGAGACTATTGCTTAATAGCCGTAGGAAGGAAAGCTTATACTGAGGGTCTAGGACTAGAAAATGTGGGTATCGAAACAGATGATAGAGGAAAGATCAACATTGATGAAAATTTGCAGACTAAAGTACCTGGCATCTATGCTATCGGTGATGTCGTTAAAGGTGCTATGCTTGCGCACAAAGCAGAAGAAGAAGGCATCTTTGTAGCGGAAACTATTGCTGGACAAAAACCTCATATAAATTACAATCTGATACCAGGAGTTGTATACACCTGGCCTGAGGTTGCAAGTGTTGGATATACAGAAGAACAGCTAAAAGAAAAAAGTGTTAACTATAAAGTGGGCTCATTTCCTATCAGAGCCTTAGGGAGAGCTAGAGCTAGTATGGATATTGACGGGCTAATAAAAGTTTTGGCAGATAAGAAAACGGATGAGATCTTAGGCGTTCATATGATAGGGCCAAGAGTTGCTGACTTAATAGCTGAAGCTGTAGTTGCTATGGAATATCGCGCTTCTGCTGAAGATGTTGCAAGAATGTCTCATGCTCACCCCACATATACAGAAGCTATGAAAGAAGCTTGCTTAGCTGCTACTGAAAATAGAGCTTTGCACCTTTAACTCATTAGTATTGTTATATTATAAATATAATATCGCTATTCTTAATTTTGTATTATCTTTAATTTCTTTTTTAATAGAATTATCAATATGATGAATTTATCAAGCGTAAAATTTAATATTCAAGAGCGACCAGAGTTTTTCAAAGAATTAAGGAAAAGAGTTAACAATTACTTTAAGGAAAATAATAAAACTGTTTATGCTAACTTCAATATGAAGTTTAAAACTGCTTTCATGCTTTCTTTATACTTTGTGCCGTTAATTCTTATGCTTACAGGGGTTTTCTCTTCTTTCTGGGGAGTTATAGCTATGTGGATATTAATGGGACTTGGGATGTCAGGTATAGGTCTATCTATTATGCATGATGCCAACCATGGCTCTTACTCTAGAAACAATAAAGTAAATAAAGCCTTAGGTTTTCTAATAAATTTCCTTGGAGGGTATCACACCAACTGGAAAATTCAACACAATGTATTACATCATTCTTTTACCAATATTGATGGGTATGATGAAGATATAAAAAATGGCTTCATGCGCTTTTCACCTAACCAAAAGCGCCAGAAATTTCACAAGTATCAAATAGTATATGGTCCTCTTTTATACAGCTTGATGACAATTTATTGGCTAGTAAGTAAAGACTTTCAGCAATTAGTCCGGTACAGCAAAAACAACCTATTAAAAAGCCAGGGATTGAGTTTAAAGACATCTTTACCTAAATTAATTATCTATAAAGTTGTTTATATAATTGTATTAATAGTATTACCATTAATATTTGTTGATATACCATGGTGGCAAACTTTATTAGGCTTTGTCATAATGCAATTAATTTGTGGTCTTTTATTAGCTCTTATTTTTCAAACTGCCCATGTTATTAAAGAAACAGGATTCTATGAGGTAGACACAAGTGGAAGCTTAGAAAATAACTGGGCAATACACCAGATGCAAACAACAGCAAATTTTGCAAATAATAGTACTTTTTTCTCATGGTTTATTGGCGGACTAAACTATCAAATTGAGCACCATTTATTTCCAAATATTTGTCATATTCACTATAGGAAAATATCTAAGATAGTAAAGACCACAGCAGAAGAATTTGGCGTGCCTTATTACCAGCACAGAACATTTTTTGGTGCCTTAAAAAGCCATTTTTCTTTACTTTATCAACTGGGAACAGGAAAGTATGATAAAATGTTGGTGAAAGCATAAAGCACCGCAAAAGTGTTGCTAGTAGCACTTAGTAACACTTTTTCATTACTTCAAATAATAACCAGCTATAAAAATGACCAAAATGCTTGGAAAAGAACTTTGGAAACCAGAATTTATCTACACTTCCAATAATAAAGGGAAAATAAGATTTGATATACTTTCCAAAACTCCTGGAGTGCAAGTTTATGATCAAATTAAAAATCAGTTAGAGGAATTAATAAAACTATTACACCCTGCAAAAAAGTTTAGTAAAGAAGAGTTAAGAGAAACAGCTCTCAAACACTTAAATGGAACTCCAGAGTTCGAGTATGGGGTTTGGGTTTTTTATCCATGGTCTAACAGATTAGTGCACCTTCTTGATGAAGAAGAGTTTGTAAAAGCTAGAACGAATAGAAATATTCATAAAATAACAGAAGAAGAGCAAAAAGCATTGTCACAAAAGAAGATTGGTTTAATAGGGCTTTCTGTGGGTCAATCAGCAGCCTTAACCATGGCAATAGAAAGATGCTTTGGTGAGTTAAGAATAGCCGATTTTGATCACTTAGAAATAACCAACCTAAATAGAATTAGAACGGGCACACATAACCTTGGTACTTTAAAAACTACTATAGTTGCCAGAGAGATTATGGAAATTGATCCTTTTCTAAACCTAAAATGCTTCTCGCAAGGAGTTACTAAAGATAATATTGATGAATTTCTTTTAGAAGGAGGAAAACTAGATTTACTAATAGATGAGTGTGATAGTTTAGATATCAAAGTTTTATCTAGATATAAAGCTAAGGAATATAAAATTCCAGTGATTATGGAAACAAGTGATAGGGGAATGATTGATATCGAGCGCTTTGATTTAGAAAAAGATAGACCTATTTTCCATGGACTTACCGAGCAGCTAAGTTTAGAAGAGTCAGAAAACCTAAATGCACCTGAAGAAAAAATTTCTTTTGTGCTTCAAATTCTTGATGAACAAAACTTATCCCCAAAAATGAGGCTTTCTATATCCGAAATTGGAAAATCAATTAGTACTTGGCCTCAGCTAGCATCTGCTATTGCACTAGGTGGTGGAATAGCAACTGATACTGCAAGAAGAATTTTACTAAATGAAGCCATTCCTTCTGGGAGAAGTTATATTGACATTGAAAATATCATAAAAAATGATTAGCTTGCAATAGCTATCTAAAAACAAAATACTTTATAAAACCAGCTAAGCCTAATGATTACTTTAAAAGTGTACGATTCATTTGAACAAGATATATGCGAGTTTTATGCTAGAAAGCATAATGAGGCTTTGCAGAATTACAATTTGAGTAATATAATAACTTCAAATACAGATTCATGGCTTTCAAAAAATAACAGTTATATAATTGTAGCAATTTTAGAGTCTACTCAAGAAATAGTAGGAGGAATTAGACTAAAAATTAGAACAAAAACAGATTTGCTGCCTCTTGAAAAAGCTATACTGCACATTGAACCAAATATAAATTCTTTAGTACTTGATTATGAAAAAAAAGGACATGTTGGTGAAGTATGCGCTTTATGGATTGATAGAAAAAAGTATTCAGATAAGGCTCTATCAATGAATTTTTTTATTTCATGCTTAGTGATATGTGAACAACTAAAAGTGAATACTTTACTTGGTTTTATTTCACCTCAGGTTTCCAAAATATGTTCCAGCTTGGGCTTTAAAGTTGAAGAAAGCTTGGTAAACCAAGGTTGTTTTTATTACCCAAACAAAAACTATATATCTAAAATAGGGTCACTTGAAACTAAAACTTTAGAAAAAACTGAAAAAGAACTAAAAGTTAAAATATTTAACCTCAGAAAAAATTTGAATACTACTGAGACTATTGAAGAAAATAGCAAAAAATTAACATATAAATATGAATTAGAGCTAAAAGGAAAATCAAAAAATATAAACAACTTATTTCAGCATGAACTCAATCCTTCTATTCAAGGAGCGCTTATAGTCTGAAGTATTAGGCACAAGAGGTTTGTTTTCTCCTTCTCCACTCCACGAAAGTCTACTCTCTAATATTCCATTAGTAGTTAAATATTCTACTACAGATTTTGCTCTTTTCTCAGATAGTAATAGATTATTTTCTTTGCTCCCAACATCATCTGTATGAGCCTCAAAATGTATTTTAACATCAGGCGTATTTTTCAATATATACAGAAGCTTCAAAAGTTCTGTCTTAGAAGTTTCTAAAATTTCTGCTGACCCAAAGTCAAAGTATATATTGTTTAGCACCACTTTTTTATTTTTTTGTATAGGTACTAAATCAATATTTCTCACAAGAGTATCAAGGTACAGTACGTTTTTGTAGTCTACCTTCACACTTTGGAAGAAATAACCTTTTTTAGATATATGTAGTGCATACTCATTCCCTTCCGGAATTACCATCAAATAATTACCTGTTAAAGAATCACTAGTGCAGCTAAAAATTAGCTTATTTTTTGAAGTAAGTTCTAAAAAGGATGGAATAAGTCTTTTTGTATCAGCGTCTCTAACTCTACCTTTCAAATAGCCTGCTTTTTTACCAAGGTCTAAACTGGCAGGTAAATCAAAGTAGACTAGTTCAGAAAAGTTTTTACTATCTATACTATAATATGCTTTACTCAAGGAAGGATTTATGTAAATACCAATTTGGTTATTATAATCATTTATTGGATGAGGAAGAGATTTAACCTCACTCCATGAGCTCCCGTTATTAATGCTGAAATACAAATCATACCCTCCTAATCCATGTCTTCCTGAAGATGAAAAAAATAAACTTTCCCCATTTGCATGAATAAAAGGAGCTATATCATCTTCTGAAGTATTTATTTCTTGACCCAGATTTTCAGCTTTACTCCACTCACCACTCTCATTCTTTTTAGACAACCAAATATCCTTTTTTCCCATACCTCCTGGTCTATCAGAGGAAAAAAATAACGCCCTTCCATCCGCAGATAAGGATGGCTGCGATTCCCAATACTTTGTATTAATTTCTTTTCCTAAATTGATAGGCGTACTCCATTTATCACCATTTCTAATTGAGTAATACAAATCACAACTTCCAAGGTTCTTTCTTTTATATCCTTTACCACAAAAAGTAAACACCATAATTCTTCCATCTGCAGAAATGGTATTTGTTCCTTCTCTCTCTAGTGTTTTTAGCTCTTTTATTTCATTAGGCTTACTCCAAGTATTATTATTTAGTAATTCACTTTGAAATATATTTTCATCAAAAGCATTATCCCTTGAAGTAAAAATTAAATTTTCTTCATCTGCTGTTAATACTGGAAAGTAAGCATCAATGGAGACATCATCCTCCCATTTAACTTTTTTTATCTTAATAGTTATAGGATTACTAACATTGAAAATGGCAACCTCATATTTATTTTTATAGGAGCTATAAACTTTTTTTGAATCAGCATCTAGCTGCTTGGTTAAAAGAAGTTCTATATATTTTTTAGCAAGTTCATACTTTCCACTTTGCCACTTCCATTCTGCTACTTCTGCAAAAAGTGGATTATACTTTTCTTCTGAAGGATTTTTTTTTATAAGCTCTTCTGCATAAAATAGAGCCTTATCTTTCTCTCCTATAAGTTTTAATAGCCCATAGGCTTTAAAGTAAGCGTCAAACTGTTTAGGCTCTTTTTTTATGATTTTATTGTATATTTCTTCTGCTTCAAAAAACTTTCTCTCTCTTTTGAAAGCTTCCGCTTTTTCAAAAAGTTTAACTCGAGTTTCATTTCTTAAATCTTGAGCTGCTATTTTCCTAGAAAATAAAAGAATAAGGGTAATAAACATAACAATTATTACCCTTTCATCTAACTTATAAATATATCTTCTCTCTGGTATTTTTATTTTTATTTAAACTATAGAAAAATTCTTATCAATTTTTTATTACCTCTTAAACCCTAAAACTGCTGCTCCACAGTAGCTCTTTGAATCTTTAAATGTAAAAGAAAGATAATAAATCCCTGTGGCTCTACACTTATATGTCCAGCTCTGTAAAAATTTATTATTATAGAAGCTTGTCACAATTTTTCTTCTTCTAGAATCATATAGTGTTCCTATTATACCTCTAGCTCCTCCATCATTTCCGTGAATCTGAAGTTGATAGTTACTGTCTTTACTAAAGACACAGGTATACTCAATTCTCCTTCTTGCCCCTCTCCTACCATCAATTCTATAGCTCTTATAAAAAGAAAAACCAGGAGAAAGTTCTTTCATACTTTTATTTACATAAAGCTCAGAGTTACATTGAGCATTTACAGAATTATCTATAAGGAAGAAAGATGCGATAAGAAATGAAGAAAAAATAAACAGCCTTTTCATATTGTTTTATTTAGGTATTGTCAAATTTATAATTATTTGTAATTATTTATAAAAATTAGTTAATCATTTTGTTTCTAATTGACCTAACTAAACTCGTAATAGTCTGCACATCAGCATCTGTTATATTTACTGTACTCTCAGAAGAGTCTTCAACTATCAATTGACCATCAACGATCTTTTGTGTTGCTGCTCCAAATGTAGTCTCTATACTAATAGCATCATATATATCATATAGCTCATTCAGGTCATTTATCAATTCTGGGAAGTAAGGTTTTGTCTTATAGAATTCTAATGCAGAAAGAAGTTGTTCTAAAACTATTTTCTGCTCTCCAATTTTTTCTCGTAACACATCATTTTTTTTCCTCTCATATACCTTTGTAGTAAGATACAAACCTTCTATCCAGTTACCTGTAAGTATTAATACACTTAGGTTATCTCTGCTTTGTTTTTGAAGGTGATGATTTATCTTCTCTAGGTTTGAAGTCGTTTGAGCAATTAATTGATCAATATTGTTTGCACTTTCCAGCAAACCTTTTAGCGTTTCATAGTCAAAGAACTGCCCTATGCTTAAACCATCTGCCAAGCTTTTTACTGAATTCAAATACGTGATTGCATCTTGGTTTTTTCCATACATGTTAGCTAAACCAAGGTCAGTTCCATAGATACCAAGATTTATTGCCTTTTTGTAGCTAGATGAATACTTAGAAGAATTGCTTGTAGGGTTTAAGTCAGCTTTATTGTATAGATTACCTCCTTCTTTTATTATTGTAGTTATTTCTACAGGTGATGGGATAGACTCCAAAATGATTTTAATAAAGCTTTCTTCATCTTGTAATTCTTTTTTGTTAATTTTTTCTTTTTCACCTGATGATGCTTTTGCTGGTACTATTTGCATTACAACTAGCATAAGAAGTGCTACAGAGGCTGCAATTTGTTTTATTTTCTTCATCTTTGACAATATTTTATATTTCCTAAACGTAAAATAGTACGGTTTTATTACTTAAAATGTTTTTTATCAAAATAATTTACTAAATATTATTTCTACTCCTCGCACAAATTTAGCAAGCAAATCATAATAAAGAGTGATGAATAAAGCTAAAGTCATCATCCAGATGACTGCTAAGTTAAAATAATAGGTATTAAACATCATATTTGCAAAACTTTTAACTGGAGCAAAAAAGTGTGTCCGGTAATTTACAGGGTTTCCATCTACATACGGTAAATTAAAAATGGGATCCATTACCTGAATAATTCTGTCTCCTTTCAAAATTACTTTTGTAGTTGAGTTATTATTTTTAAGTAATTCATGTAACTCATCATTATAATATTCACTTTGAAGCCTTGAAACATCCATATTTTCTGTTTTTAGTGCCTGGCTCAAAACATATAATACCGAATCTCTCGCTTCTGATGCTACTATCAAATTTTTTGTATAATAATTATTTGCATCTTCAAGCGTTAGAAGCAAACTATCAGCAATAGTTGAATTGAAATCTCCTACTTCTATCTTATTTAATATTCCTCGTCTTAGATTTTTTCTAAAATACTCGTCTTTGCTAAGTTCATTTTTAATAATTGCCAAATCTCCCTTCAATAAAGTTCGAATTGAATCCCCTCTAAAATCAGAATTATAAGCACTCTTATTGATTAAGTTTTCCATTTCTGGCTTCCAGTAGGTAAGTTTAAAATTACACTGACTACTCCTCATGTCATATTGAAATATGTGCTTCTCGTACTCATTCTCTTTGTATTGCTCAACTGCAATTGCTTCATATCCCCACCTGGAAGCCATGAAGTCAGCAATCAAAGGTACTTTACCATATTCGCTTAGTTTATTGTTTAGTTTTTCATAGTCAAAAATAATCCCACTTAATATCATTTGCGGTATTAGCAATATTGGAATAAGTATGTATACGGTAATAGCAGAATTGAATGCTGAGGAAATATTTAGACCTATTACATTAGCATGACAAGAAACAGTAAATAAAGCAAGCCAATACATAATATTCATCCCTTCAATATCAAGAATTAGATTCCCAACAAGTGCAAATGATAGAGTTTGTATAGCCGATAAAAGAAATAGAGTAACTATTTTAGATACTAGATAGCTACTACGGCTTAAGTTCAGGAACTGTTCACGTTTTAGTATCTTTCTGTCTTTAATAATCTCTTCAGCACTAACCGTAAGCCCCATAAAAAGAGCAATAATGATACAGATTAATATATAAGCAGGAATATTGTCATTATTTCTAAAAATGTATTCTCCGTTAATATCTTCTCGGTATCTAATTACTAATGATAATAATGCTGCTAATAGTGGTGCTTCCAAAAGGTTTATTACCATATACTGAGCATTACTCACCTTAGATAAGAAGTCTCTTATGGTGAATATTCTCGTCTGAGTAAACTTGGAAGGTATATGAAGAGGTTTAGGAGGGGCTTCCTTTACTTCTTCCACGTAACGCATTTTGTGGTTTTCTAAAAATAGTTTATGCCACTCTAAAGGAGTTACTTTTCTTTTTTCTGTAAACTCACCATATTCATCTACTACTCTTGATTCAATTATGTTAAATAGCTGTTCTACATTTACATTTCCACATGTAGTACATTGCCCTTTATCACTACCAACCTGCCCAGAAGCAGATTTAAAGTAAGTTATGCCTTCTACTGGGTTACCAAAGAATATAGGATAGCCTCCTGTATCCATCAATAACATTTTATCAAACATTTTGTATATATCTGATGATGGCTGATGGATAACAACAAATATGAGCTTGCCTTTAAGTGATAATTCTTTTAAAAGGTCTATTACATTTTCTGAATCTCTTGAGGATAAACCTGAAGTTGGCTCATCAACAAACATTACCGAAGGCTCTCTTATTAGCTCAAGAGCAATATTTAACCTTTTCCTTTGCCCTCCGCTTATTTTTTTATTTAATACGCTTCCAACTCTTAAATTCTTGATTTTTTCAAGACCTAAACTTGAAAGAACATCTACTACCTTTTCGTGTATTTCTTTTTTTCTCAGGTTTTTAAAGCAAAGCTTGGCATTATAGTAAAGGTTCTGGTAAACAGTCAGCTCTTCAATTAGTAAATCATCTTGGGATATGTAGCCTATTACCCCTTCAATTTTTTTATTTTCTCGATGAATATCTATTCCATTGATCTTTACTGTTCCCTTAGAGGGTCTTTCAATTCCAGCTAATGTATTTAACAGTGTAGTTTTTCCAGCTCCACTTGCTCCCATTATTCCTATCAATGTGCCAGGACCTTCAGAGATATTAATATCTCTAATTCCTATTTGCCCATTTGGAAACTTAAATTCAACACTTTCTACATTAAATGAAATGCTCTTTTGGTTTTCCTCTCGAGCAAATGCATTCACTAAATCACTATAATATAGAGGAGCCCCTTTTGGTGTTTTAATTACACTTCCTGGAGAAAACTGAGAGATAGTATTTTTCTTTATTATTTGTCCATTAAGTATGATTTCTCCATCTCCCGTGTATTTAGTAAAATACAAGCCAACGCTTTTAAGCTGAATGAATATTATTTCACCATCTAATAAACCAGAGTATAAAAACCTAAGCTTACTATCAACTGGTGGTTTTTCATCACCAAATATTAGTATATCGTCATTATTGAGATTAGAAGAGTGTACTTCTTTAATGAAGCTCTCTAAAAGAGAATATTCCTCAGAAGGAATATTAAATGCATCAGAAACTGTATTAATAATTTCCATTCGCTGAGGAGTGAAAGCACGGTCTGATGCAACTAATTCAAGTAGTTTAATTAAAACTATTGCTTTTTGCTTCTGGTTGAGAGTTTTGTTTATTTTTTTACACAGAGCCAGTGTTCTAACAGAATCTTTTACACTGGTTAATTTACTTTTTCTCTCTTTTTTCTCTGTTACATCTGCCGTATCTTCTTCTCTCTTATTATACCCTGAGTTTTCGTCATAAACTGCCATATACTCTTCCAGGGTCTGTTTGTCAAGCTCTTGCCTAAAAAAACGAAGGACAAATTTTCTCTCAATATCTGTTACTCCTCCATCCTGTTTGGAAATGATTGCGAACAATTGAGTTAGGGCTTTTAATATTTCTTCACTCATTTTTTTTAAGGTATGGCTATTTCATAAATATGACTATAAAAAAAGTTAAGCCTTAACTCTTTAATTTTTAATGAGCTAAGGCTTTAGGTTTTTAAATCACTTTTTAATCTACTTCTTAATACGTTTTAAATTCAAACGGTAATTCTACTAATTCTGAGAACTCTTCTCCAGCCTCTTCCATATCCTCATCATCTTCATGAAAGTACCAGACAATGGTAGTTCCTTCTATTTCAGCTAAGTCTGATAATATATCTAGTATCAGCTTTGATGATGCCGTATTAAAGTATTCTAATTTGACTTCAAAAACTGTCTCACTATTTGGGTCATTCGAATATTCTTCTATCCAATCTAATACTGGCTGGAAAAACTCTGCAGAGTCCTCTGGAAGAGACCTTCCAGACAACTCAAAAATACCATTCTCTTTATCTAAAATTACTTTTGGTGTATCTTCTGTTCCCTCTAGATTTAAGGTATCCATATCTTTCTTGAATTAACTTCTGTGTATTGTAGTTTGTAAAGAAAAAAAGCTAAACTTTTGATTAACTGGTTCAAAGTCAAATTTAAGCTTATTTCCTGACTTTCTTGCCATATCTACCAAACCAAGACCTGCTCCTCCTTTTTCAGATAGCTTACCAGCTTTTATTATTTCCTTATATAGCTCCTTCAAGCCACTTTTATCCAGGCTATTAATCTTATCTAATTTATTTTTTAAGCTATCGACACTGTCTTTTCTAACAATGTTTCCAGACGTGATGAAATATTCTTTTTCTTGTTTGCCTATCATAAAAATGGCATTATTTTTTGCCTTTGATTTTTCATCAAAGCTTTCTGCGTGCTTACTAATATTTTGCAAACACTCAACCATTACGTTGAAAACTTTACGCTTTACACTTGATTCTTCCCCTGATGAATCCATATTACGTTCTGCCATGGATAAAACTGCTTTCGTAATATCCTGCGTAAACTCTCCCTCATAAATTAATATGAGGTCTTGTGTTTGCATTATCTTATGTAATTCATAAATAAATTTCATACTAACTTTCCTTCATAGCCATAAAGTGAATATACTCATTTCTTTGTACGGCGACGAAAATTATAACTTTTTGCTAATATTCGCAATTTAAATGTTTAGTAATAGATCTTTTTAGAACGATTATAACCATTATTATGTTTTTTTGTTCATGAGTTGGAAAGAATTGAAAAGTGATCAGGATCTTGATTTTGCAATAGCACTCACAAATCAAACCCCTATAATGCTATTTAAACATAGTACCAGATGCTCTATTAGCACAACAGCTCTCTCAAGACTTGAAAGAAACTGGAATGATGGTATTGATATTCAACCTTTTTTTTTAGACTTAATACAATACAGAAGTTTATCTAATTTGATTGAAAATAAATTTTTTATAAAACATGAATCTCCTCAAGTTTTAGTCTTGTATAAAGGGGAATGCATCTATCATGCTTCTCACCTGGAAATTAACTATAAAAGTATTACAAAGGCCACTTCAAGTTTTACTCAGTAAACTTTCAATTTAATTAAAGTTGTTTTTTTGGATAAAAAATTAAAAATAGGTATTATCTGCTATCCTACCTACGGTGGCAGTGGAGTTGTAGCAACAGAATTGGGAAAAGGGCTAGCTAATAAAGGACATCAAATCCATTTTATTACTTATGAGCAACCTACCAGACTTGATCTTCTTTCCGAAAATTTATTTTATCATAAGGTAGACTTTAGACAGTATCCTCTTTTTAAGTTTCCTCCTTATGAGTTGGCGCTTGCAAGTAAAATTGTAAATGTGGTACTTAACGAAAAGTTGGATTTGCTGCATGTGCATTACGCTATACCTCATGCTTCAGCCGCATATTTGGCAAAACAGGTTCTTAAGGAAAAGAATATTTCTATACCTTTTATTACCACACTTCATGGTACTGATATTACCTTGGTTGGTAAAGACGAGAGTTATGAGCCTGTTGTCTCTTTCAGCATTAATCAGTCAGATGGAGTAACTTCAGTATCTCAAAGTTTAAAAGAAGAAACTTTAGCTTTTTTTGATATTAATAATGATATTACTGTAATTCCTAATTTTATTGATCTTAAAAGATTTAAAAAAACAGCTAAAGACCACTTCAAAAAGGCAATAAGCCCTCATGGAGAAAAGCTAATTACTCATACTTCTAACTTCAGAAAAGTAAAAAGAGTAGAAGACGTAGTAAAAGTATTTGAACTTATTTTAAAAAAAGGAGCTTGTGCAAAACTTTTATTGGTTGGTGATGGCCCTGAAAGAAGACATATTGAAGAACTATGTCATGAGAAAAGCTTATTCCATCATGTTCGTTTTCTAGGTAAAATTGAGGCTATTGAAGAGGTGCTTTCTATTTCAGACTTATTTATAATGCCTTCGGAGAAAGAGAGTTTTGGTCTTGCAGCTCTAGAAGCTATGGCTTGTGAGGTTCCTATTCTGACTACTAATACTGGAGGTCTGCCAGAGTTAAATATCCATGGAGAAACTGGTTTTATGAGTAACATAGGAGATATAGAAGAGATGGCTAAAAATGCTCTTTTTATTTTAGAAGATAAAAACTTACCAAAATTCAAAAGAGCTGCACTTCTTAGGGCAAAGGATTTTGATATCCATAAGGTCTTGCCGAGGTATGAAGAGTTTTACTTTGAAGTATTGGAAGGTTTTAGTGGATGATTTTGCATAAAATTTTGCTGCCTCTTTCATTATTTGGTAACTAACATTAATCTTAGAAGATTAAAAAAAGGCAGATTTTAATTAGAATCTATTCATAATCAGGCTTGGGTATGGTAAAAGTAAAAGTGCTGCCTTCTCCTAAGGAGCTTTTTACTTTAATTTTCCCTCCATTTTTTTCAATGTAGTCTTTTGAAAGTAGTAACCCAAGTCCTGTACCTTTTTCCTGATTTGTTCCAACAGAGGTCAGTACTTTTTCAGATTTAAAAAGTTGCCTTTGCCTCTCTTCTTCTATCCCAACTCCATTATCTACAATACTTATTTTCAAATCAGTTTTTCCTTCCTTTACTCTGAGCTCAACTTTACCCCCTGGGTTTGTAAACTTAATAGCATTGGAGACTAAGTTTCTTATTACGAAATCTAACATGTTTTTGTCTCCAAATATTTCTCCTGTTTCAATTTCTTCTTTCGAGCTAAGCTCTATCTTTTTTTGCTTTGCTTCAGCCTCTAGCAGTTGAATGTTATCTTTAACTAAATTTGAAACTGAATATACTTCGGGTTCAAACTCTGCTTTGCCCATTTGAGATAATGCCCACCTTAAAAGCTTTTCTAGCAGCCCATAAACGTTACCTAAAGTATGTTTTATATCAATAGCGCATTGTCGAAGCTCTTCTACGGTAAATGTATCTGAGGTATGAATAAACACATCTAATAATGAAGACAATGTATTTAAAGGTGTCTTAATATCATGAGATACTACTGAAAACAGCTTATCTTTTACTTTATTCATCTTAGCTAGTTCAACATTGTAAGATCCTAGCGTTTTATTTTGGTCTGTTATTAATTCGTTTTTTTTTTCTATTTCTCTTTTCTGCTCTCTTATTTTTTTGAAAGACTTACTTAAAGCTATTGCAGATCTAACTCTTGATATTAACTCTATTCTATCAAGCGGCTTTTTAATGTAGTCTGTTACTCCAGCTTGAAATGCTTCCTCTAGATGTAACGAAGCAGTTTTAGCTGTTGTCATGATTATTGGAATTGCTGAAAAGTTTTGGTTTTCTTTTAGTATTCTTGAGACTTCTACTCCTTTTAAATATGGCATTTCCCAATCTAAAATAACTAACTCTGGTTGTTGCTCTTTTGCCTTTTCTAAAGCTTCTCTACCATCTTTTGCTGTTATGATTTCATACCCATCACCTAATGTGCTGAGGCAATGCTTTATTAAAAGTAGGTTTTGGTCATTATCTTCTGCTATCAAAATTTTATATTTTTCAGCTAAGCTTTTTTTCGATTTTTGCTTGAATGATTTTTGCTGTAGAGTTAGAGTTTCCAATGTTTAAAAGTTTTGTACAACCTAAGAAAGAGTACGAGTAATTCTTAATAAAAGTTAAGATTGCTATTTTTCCTTATGTAAGATATATGTGTTTCTGTAGTTTATTAATTCCTAACTTTTTACTCTTCTTCAAATGAGACATTCTAAACACTTTGTTGGTAAACTCTATGATAATCTTTTTTTATTGCTAATCAATTTGACTGTAAAGTGATAAGAATTAGCAATTCTAAAACCCATATTAAGAAGGCTAAAGACTATATATCAAAAAGGATGACACAATCTAAGGCTTTAATAGCTCAGTTTAAACTTCTTAATAAAAAGTCGCAGAAATATTTAGTAGTGATTCTTTCCATTAAAAATTCTTAATAACTATCTCTCTAATCCAGATTATTCTATTTTTGTGATATGCAAATAAGGTTTTTAGGGGCAGTTATCTTTTTTTGCCTTTTTATTAGTTGTAATGATTGTGACCCAATTTCAGATCCTGGAAAGCTATTAGAAGTGAAGTTTATTGATAAAGGCTCTGGAAATGATTTTGTTTTAGGTATTGACTCTTTATATGGAATTGGCTCTGACTCTATTTTGTATGAAAAGTCAGAAGAACAATCAAGGTTTAGCCTTCCTCTAAATCTCAATGATTCGGTTACTTCATGGGTTTTAAATTATATTGATACACTAAAGGCAAATGATACTATTTCCTTTTCTTACAATCGGTTTATTCAAATAAACTCTCCTGATTGTGCAATCTATGAGGTTGTGGATAGTATTCGGGTATTCCAGTCTCCTTTCGACTCTTCTTCCGTAGTTCTTTCTAGTATTCAACCTACTGATGAAGTAAATGTTGAGATCTATATACAAGCAGATGAAAATGACGGGTAATTTTTTTAGGCTTTTAGGGCTAATAACTTTATTTAGTTCGCTTAGTTTCTTGGCATTTCCTAATACGAAGCCTTTTCAACCATCCTTCAGTGTTTCTCTCTTGTCTGATTCTTCTTCTGTTAAGGAAAAAATTAAAACTCCGATTAGAATTTCAGGTGCCAGGCTTAACATAGGCGTTGCTGAGCCCATTCTATCGTTGATTTCCACAGATTCAATATCCTACGAATTTGGAGCAGAGATCTTATTAAACAATATTTTTTTCATATCAACTGAAATAGGCTATAAGGGCTTTTTTCGAAATGGTAGAGATCGAGATCAGTCCGTATTCTTTTTCCGCTCTTCAGGAAACTATCAAAGAGTAGGTGTAGATTATAATATCCTTCACAAAAAGACTCTAGTGGATGCTTATTTTATTGGTCTTAGATATGGTTGGAGTAAATTTGATCAATCTGTTTTTTATGGGGTTGAAGATCTTTATTGGACACTAACTGAAGGTAACAGCTTAAGAATTCAAAGGTTTAACGATACTGATCTAAAAGCACATTGGACTGAAATCACTACTGGCTTTAGGGTTCATATTATAAAAGGGCTTTATGTCTCTTCCATCCTTAGGGTTAAACGACTATTAAATTTTGATGCTCCTGATAATGTTTCTGTAGCTGCTATACCAGGCTATGGCTTTTTAAAAGGTAATTCTCAATTCCAAATTAACCTTCAGGTTTCTTATAAGTTTGACTTCTCTAAAAAAAGGTTTAATAAACTAATCAAATAATTTTTACATTATTTTTCACTCCGTAAATAGCTTACGGAGTACGCTACTTTATTTGCTCTCAAAAAGATTTAATTATTATGAGAGCATCACATTCAACACCAGAAATTTTAACAATATTATTAGAGAATCTTTCTACGAAGGTTAGAAGCAAAATTAGTTTAGATACTCTTAAGCATATTCTGCAGATCAAAAATGCTTATTACCAGAACCTATCCTATCAGGATAAGCTTTTTATGAATAGTATGTCTGTAGCAAGATCTATTTACCAAAAAATGAAAAAGAAACATATTGGTCTGGGACCTTCTTCAATTCAAAAGATTTTAATGGCTGAAGAAGTTAGCTTTTACAAGCTTAACCAAATATTTGGTTAAGCTTGTACTGCTTGCCAGCTTTCTACTTCTTCTAATGATGGGTTTTTGACTTCTTTGAGTTTGAGCTTTTTTCTCATTCCACAAATGTCATTGAATAATTTGCTAGAAGGCACTTTTTGTATACTTTCTATCGTATACATTCCCAGTTTATGCAAAATAGGGATCAACTCTTCTCTCAGCCCAACAGATGCCCACTCCTCTTTAGAAGCTATTTCTTGTTTTTTTTCTGGCTTCATCTGAGGGAAGAACAAGACATCTTGTATGGAGTTAGAGTTTGTCATGATCATTGAAAGTCTATCAATTCCTATTCCTAAACCTGCAGTTGGAGGCATCCCATACTCTAAAGCTCTTAAAAAGTCTTCATCCAATACCATTGCCTCATCATCTCCTCTTTTGCCCAACTCTAGCTGCTCTTCAAATCTTGCTCTTTGATCAATTGGATCATTTAGCTCTGAAAATGCGTTACATATTTCTTTTCCATTGCATATCGCTTCAAATCTTTCTACCAAACCCTCTTTTTCTCTATGCTTTTTCGCAAGAGGCGACATCTCAACAGGGTAATCTGTGATGAATGTTGGCTGTATTAAGTTTGGCTCACATTTTTCTCCGAATATTTCGTCTATTATTTTTCCTCTGGCCATACTTTCATCTAAAGAGACATTTATTTCTTTCGCTACTTTTCTCAACTCATCTTCTTTCATTTTAGAAATATCGATTCCTGTAAAATGTTCGATGGCTTCATACATAGTATACCTCTTCCATGGTCTTTTAAAGTCTATAGTGTGTTCTCCAACAGTTACTTCAGTACTTCCATGAAGAGTTATTGCTATTTTCTCAACCATTTCCTCTACTAAATCCATCATCCACTGATAGTCTTTGTAGGCAACATATAGCTCTATTTGAGTAAATTCAGGGTTATGAAATCTACTCATCCCTTCATTTCTAAAGTCTTTAGAAAACTCATATACTCCATCATACCCTCCAACTATCAATCTTTTGAGGTATAGTTCATTAGCGATTCGCATGTACAAAGTCATATCTAATGTATTGTGATGAGTCTTAAAAGGTCTAGCTGCAGCTCCTCCATACAGTGGCTGAAGTATTGGCGTTTCTACCTCCAAATATCCCTTATCATTGAGATATTCTCTCATCACGTTCATCAGCTTGGTTCTCTTGACAAAAACTTCTCTTACTTCTGGATTTACAATTAAATCTAAATAGCGCTGTCTGTATCTCTGCTCAGGATCAGTAAAAGCGTCATAGGTTTTTTCTTCTCCTGTTTCATCCTTAGCTTTCTTCACTATTGGAAGAGGTTTCAAAGACTTAGTTAGAAGAGTAAGTTCTTTTGCATGTATTGTAATTTCTCCTGTTTGGGTAGTAAACACAAAGCCTTTTATTCCTACAATATCTCCAATATCTACCAATTTTTTGAATATGTTGTTGTAAAGTCCCTTGTCTTCTCCAGGGCAAATTTCATCTCTAGCTATGTACACCTGAATTCTTCCTGTAGAGTCTTGTAACTCGCAAAAAGAAGCTTTACCCATCACTCTTATACTCAGGAGTCTACCTGCTACAGTAATGGTTTTATAATCTGTTTTTCTTCTGTTATAATTTTCTAAAATATCTTTTGCAGTAACATTTACTTCAAAGGTTTCTGCTGGATAAGGCTGCAACCCTTGCTTAATAAGTTCCTCTCTTTTTTCTCTCCTTAGAATTTCCTGTTCGCTTAAAATCTGCATTTTAATTTCTTAATAACTGTTATTATCAATTGGAAGCAAATTTAGTGATTCCCTCAAAGGTTTTTCACAAAAAAGAATTGAATTGAAAAGCTTTCTACTATTTTTAACCCGAATAATTCGGGACTTATTTCATGGGACAGGTAGTTCTGTGATTACAAAGTAATTGATTATGCAAGACTTGGAGCTAACTGATCCTCAAATTTGGGAAATAAAATATTGTACTATTTAAAATATAAGTGCATAATAATCAATTACTTGATCTAGAGTGAACAACCTTCTCATGAATAATGTAGATTAAATATTTGAACAGATCATGTCTGATTTAATATTGAGTCATACACTAGGCAATGATTAAGATGTGCACCCCCCAAACCAAGCAGGTAACAATTGTAAATAGATGAACACAGAGAAAGTATTTTTCGAAAACAAAGAAGGAAGTAAATTAAGTGCATTATTGGATAAACCCTTTTCGTCTCAATTGAAAGGTGTTGTTTTATTTGCTCACTGTTTTACTTGTAATAAAAACTTTTCTGCCCCAAGAAATATCTCTAAAGCTTTAGTGAAAAATGGTTTTGCTGTTTTAAGGTTCGATTTTACTGGATTAGGGAATAGCGAAGGGGATTTTTCTGAGACTAATTTTTCTTCACAAGTATCTGATATTAAATATGCTAGTGATTTCTTATCTAAGAATTACCACTCTCCTAGCATTTTTTTAGGTCACTCTCTGGGTGGAACTGCTGTATTGATGGCTGCAGAAAAGCACAAGGGTATTGATGCTTTAGTAACCATTGGGTCTCCTTTTGAGCCAAATCACGTAACAAAACTTTTTTCTGATAGTATTAAGAAAATACACTCGAAGGGTAAAGCTGAAGTACAAATTGGAGGAAGATCTTTTTATCTAAAAAAGCAGTTTTTAGACGATCTTGAAAAGAGTGGAGGCAACATCATTAAAAACTTAAGAAAGCCTCTTCTAATTTTTCATTCTCCTCAAGATCAAATCGTTTCTATTGATAATGCTGCCAAAATTTATGATGCAGCTATGCACCCCAAAAGCTTTATAAGCCTTGATAAAGCAGACCATCTTTTAAGTGACTCTGCAGACTCTTTGTACGTTGGAGAAACTATTGCCAGCTGGAGCAATAGGTATATTAGTAGTTTGAAAAGTGATGAAAACAGTACTTCTGAAGTAGTTGTAGAAACAGAGTCAGGATATACCTC
This sequence comes from Bacteroidia bacterium, assembly GCA_030425505.1. Lineage (GTDB taxonomy): Bacteria > Bacteroidota > Bacteroidia > Cytophagales > Flammeovirgaceae > JAUIAB01. Next base: position 24,948 of record JAUIAB010000017.1, read on the forward strand.
AGAAGCTAATGTTAGAAATCATTTTTTAATAAGTGATGAGCCAACAGATTTAGGTGGTAACGATTTGGGAATGACTCCAATGGAATTAGTTGCAGCAGGTTTAGGAGCATGCACCAATATCACTCTAAAAATGTATGCTAATAGAAAAAAAATGACCTTAGAAAGAGTCCAAACTCAGGTGGCAGAGTCAAAAAAAACGGACTCAAAACGCTTATTTAAAAGAGTAATTTCCGTTCAAGGAAACCTTGATCAAGCTCAAAAAAGCCGACTTTTGGAAATTGCTAATAAGTGCCCAGTTCATAAACTAATAAGCCAAGGTGGGACAGTAGAAACTTCATTAAGTTCAAATGATATAAAGTAGTTTATACATATTAAAACATGACTTTTAAAGAAAATTTATTTGAAGTTGTTTTTGGTACGGAAACAAAAGCGGGAAAACTATTTGACATAATCCTTCTTTGGGTTATTTTGTTAAGTATTACTACTGTTATCTTAGAAAGTGTAGGAAGTATTAGAATTACTTTTTCGAATGAATTAGAGATAGCTGAATGGGTTTTTACTTTTCTGTTTACCATTGAATATTTTCTACGTATTTATATTTCACCAAAACCTAAGAAATACATTTTTTCCTTTTTTGGGATTGTTGATTTGCTTGCAACTTTACCTTCTTATTTGACATTTATTTTACCAACAGGCCAGTTTTTATTGATTGTTAGAGTTTTACGTCTACTTCGTATTTTTCGTGTTTTAAAACTTGGTAGACACTTGAAGGAAGGTCAAATAATAATTAGCGCTCTACAGCAAAGTTTTTATAAGATAACCGTGTTTTTTGGAGCTGTTTTTACCCTGGTTATTATTCTTGGAACTCTCATGTATATGATTGAAGGGGAAGAGCATGGCTTTTCTTCCATTCCAATGTCTATATACTGGTCAATTGTTACTATTACAACTGTAGGCTATGGAGACATCACGCCTCAAACAATTATGGGCAAAGCTCTTTCTTCTTTCATTATGTTGCTAGGATATACCATTATTGCAGTTCCTACTGGTATTATTACAGTAGAGTTGAATAAGGAGAATAAAAAAGATAACCCTACACATTCAGCCCTTTGTAAAAACTGTAATTCTACTATTAATAAAGGGGCTAAGTTTTGTTCTAATTGTGGAGAAAAGGTTTTAAACTGAAACCATAACTATTACTTGTGAAGTACCATTTATAACTCAGGGTTTAATTAATATCAACTAAAATTTTATTATTAACATTGCATAGATAAAATTCGATTCAATATTTTATGAGAAAAATAAGCATATTATTTATTGCTATACTTATATCTATTAACTCTAATGCGCAAAGGCAAATTAGAAGTTTACAAAAAAAGTGTACTAGTATTAATTCAGACAAAACACAAAGCAAGCTTAGAGTACGAAAGCTTAAATCTGAATGCGATAGCTATGTGCAATACTATTACAAAGGCAATAAACTGAAGCTTATTGAGCACACATCCAATGGTCTGACCATCAAAGTGAAATCAGGCATTACTATGTTCGAAATAATACGTTATTCTTTGCTTTTTATGATTATGAGTTTTGGGAGTTTAATGAAGAAGATATGACCATAAATGAACCTACACTCAGTACGGTAAACCATATAACTGAAAAAAGGTATTATTTCCCAAAAAATAAAGCTACTCACTGCCATTATAAAAACTTCAGTATAGAAGGTAATGCTGAAAATCCAGTTAAATCAGAAGAAATACTAAATCAAGAAATAAACTGTGAAGAAAGTGAAGCAGTATTAACCTGCATTATTCTTGAGGAGGTCATTTACTCTAAATCAAGTGGTTGATTATCATGTACTTATATTTTAAAAAGCACAATATTTTATTCCCCAAATTTTGGGATCAGCTAGCTCAAGTCTTGCATAATCAATTGCTTTGTAATCAGAGAATTACCTTTTCCATTAAATTAAGTCCCGAATTATTCGGGTTAAATGACTTTATCTTTTTGAGTTCTTATCAAAAAGCTGATTCAATTAAATGCTTTTGAAGTAAATTAGAACGCAAAAAGGAATTAGAGTAAATGAAGATAAACAAACTGAAACCAAGAAAGGCACTGAACAAAGCCTTTTTGAAAGTAAAGCCAAATAGAGCTGAAATTGAGGGTTTCAAAGCTAACCTTACTCAACTACTCGACCGGACAAACGATACAGAATCGGAAGAGTTTCATAAAAATATTGTAAGCTACTTTCTCAAAAAGACCTATTACGACCCCAATCATTTTATTAATACTAAAGGTAGAAACGACCTCGTAATCCATAACGGAGACAAAGCAAAAAGCTCTGTTGGCGTAATCATAGAAGCAAAGAAGCCAACAAATAAAAGTGAGATGGTGACCACTGAGAAGCTAAATACTAAAGCCTTTCAAGAATTGGTGCTATACTACCTGCGTGAGAGAATCACACAAAACAACCTTGAAACCAAACATTTGATTGTCACTAATATCCATGAATGGTTCATTTTTGATGCGACTACTTTCGACAGACTCTTTGCTCAAAACAAAAAACTTGTAAAACAATTCCAAGACTTTGAGGGAGGTCGTTTATCAGACACCAAGACCGACTTTTTCTACAAGCAAATTGCCGAGCCGTTTATCGCTAACATCCAATCCGAAATTGAGTTTACGCACTTCAACCTCAATGATTATCGAAAAAATCTCATAAGCCTCGATTTAAATCGTGGGCTTATTGCCCTTTTCAAGCTACTTTCTCCCGAACATCTTTTAAAGCTACCATTTACCAACGACAGCAACAGCCTGGACAAGCGGTTTTACAGTGAGTTGCTGTATATTATTGGCTTGACGGAAACAAAAGAAGGAAGCAAAAAACTAATTGAGCGAAACAAACCTGGCAAAAGACATACGGGGACCTTATTGGAAGATGCCATCATTCAGCTGGATAGCCTAGATAAACTCAACCGTTTGGAGAAACCCAGCCAGTTTGGAAGTACACAAGAAGAAAGGCTTTTTAACGTCGCTCTTGAGCTTTCTATTACCTGGGTCAATAGGATTCTATTCCTAAAATTGCTGGAAGCCCAACTTATCACCTACCACAAAGGCGATACGTCGTATTCATTTCTCCATCTCGAAAAGATCAAAAACTATGACGATCTCAATAGCTTATTCTTTCAGGTATTAGCTCGAGAGTATAATAAACGAAACGAAGATGTAATCAAGGCATTTGAGAAAGTACCCTATCTCAATTCTTCGCTTTTTGAGCCGACAGATATGGAGCAAGACACGCTTTTTATCAGCAATCTGAGAGATGAGAAAACCATTCCTATTATTTCCTCCACTGTACTGAAAGACCAGCATGGGAAAAAGAGAACAGGTAAACTCTCTACGCTCGAATATCTGTTTGAATTCTTGAATGCCTACGATTTCAGCAGTGAAGGCTCGGAAGAAATTCAGGAAGAAAACAAATCCCTTATCAATGCTTCTGTCCTCGGATTGATTTTCGAGAAAATCAACGGCTACAAAGATGGCTCGTTTTTCACTCCGGGTTTCATCACCATGTATATGTGCCGTGAAACCATTCGAAAAGCGGTGGTTCAGAAATTCAACGAAACCAAAAGCTGGAAATGCAAAGATCTTGAAGACCTCTACGACAAAATTGAAGACCGCAAAGAAGCCAATGAGATTGTAAATAGCCTGAAAATTTGTGACCCAGCTGTTGGTTCTGGACACTTTTTGGTGTCTGCCCTCAATGAGATGATTGCGGTAAAGAACGACTTGAAAATCTTGCAAGATAGAGATGGCAAGCGGCTAAAAGAATATCATGTGGAAGTGGTCAATGATGAACTAATAGTTACCGACGAGGATGGAGAGCTTTTTGACTACAATCCCAATAGTAAAGAAAGCCAGCGCATACAAGAAGCTCTATTTCACGAAAAGCAAACCATCATTGAAAACTGCCTTTTTGGGGTGGATATTAACCCAAATTCGGTAAAGATTTGCCGCTTGCGTTTGTGGATTGAGCTTTTGAAAAATGCTTATTATATAAGCTCCCCTCCTAATATAGGAGGAGCATCCGAAGGGGGTGGTGGTTATATTAAGCAACCTCCCCATCCTTCGGATACCCCTCCTTTCAAAGGAGGGGAGCTTAAAGAGTTACAGACCTTGCCCAATATTGATATTAACATAAAATGCGGCAACTCTTTAGTGAGCCGTTTTGATATTGACGCTGACTTGAAGCAAGCTTTGAAAAAAAGCAAGTGGACGATTGACGGTTACCGCATTGCAGTGGACACTTATAGAAACGCGCAAAGCAAAGAGCAGAAAAGGGAAATGGAGCGACTAATTGCCGACATCAAATCGGATTTTAGAAGTGAGATTTCTTCGAATGACCCTAAAGCAAAAAGGCTACGCAAACTCTCGGGCGAATTGTTTCAAATGACCAACCAGCAGCAACTTTTTGAAATGAGTAAAACCGAAAAAACTGCTTGGAATAAAAAGGTGGCAAAGCTTACTGCTGATACCAAAAAGTTAGAAGCCGAAATGGAAGAAATTAAAGCCAATAAGATTTATGAAAATGCTTTTGAGTGGCGATTTGAGTTTCCCGAAGTGCTGAATGAGGATGGTGATTTTGTGGGCTTTGATGTGGTTATTGGGAATCCGCCTTATATGAGAGTTAGAGATGAATCAAAACAAGTTAGAAAATACTATTTTGAAAATTATAAGGTTTCCGAAAATCAGCTAGATTCATATCACCTATTTATTGAAAGAACATTTGAAATTGCAAACAAGCAAAGTATTCATTCTTTAATTGTTCCCAATGCATTCTTAGCAAATCAAAACAATAGCAGATTAAGAAAATTCATACTTGATAATTTTTCAATAGACAAAATTATTGAAGTCAAGGATGATGTGTTTGAAGAAGCTTCTGTTGAAGTATTAATTTATATTTTTAACAAGCCTAAAAGTTTATCACTAAGTCAATATTACATTACACATAAAGATGATTTTCACTTAAAAAATAGTTTTAATTCAATTGCATTTCTTAACACCCCCAACAATAATTTTACAGTAACAATTGATATAGTAAGACAAGAAATAATTTCAAAAATTCTTAGTAAATCTGTAAAACTTTCTAATTTGTTCAATACGATTTCAGGAATAAAAGAATATCAAGTTGGAAAAGGAAAACCATCTCAAAGCGATGAACAAGTAAAAAGAAAAGTTTTTAATGCAACTAGAAAAATCAACGATACTTACCTTCCTGAACTTAGAGGAAAAAATTTATCAAAATACTCTTTTGCTTGGGATAATGAATATATAAGCTACGGAATTTGGCTAGCCGAACCAAGAGTTCCAGAATTTTTTAAAGGTGATAAAATTTTAATTCGCCAAATTCCAGCAAAAAAATCTCTGATAGCTTCATATGTCAAACAAAACTTTGTGGTTGACCAAACTGCATACATAGCAAAACCCAAATCAGAATTAGACGTTTTATTTTATCTCGGCATTTTAAACTCAAAACTTCTGTTTTGGTATTTTCAGAATATCAATAATGAGTTCGACCAGTTGTTCCCCAAAATTAAAATGAAGGAATTTAATGCATTACCTTTGCCAAATATAGAATATACAAATAATGCAATTTCAATTATTGTAGAAAATATTTTAAGCATTAAAAAAAGTGAGAAAAAACCTGATACTTCACAACTTGAAAACCAAATCGATCAATTGGTTTATCAGCTTTACGACTTGACGGAAGAAGAAATTGAAATCATTGAGAATTCAACAAGCAATGAAAATGGATAAATCCATTGAAAAAATAAACGCAAACCATAGCCCACGAATTAATTCGTGGGCTATGAGAATTTTAATGGATAACCAAACCGTTTCAACGGTTTAAAAACGTAACAAAATGCCACATTCATTCAATAAATTATGGATACATGCCATTTGGGCAACCAAAAATCGAATGCCATTGGTAGATCAATCCATAGAACAAAAAGTTTATGCTTTTATATCGGATCAATTGCGTGAGCAGGGCTGTCCTGTGAGGATCATCAACGGTATGCCTGATCATATCCATTGTTTGTTTTTGCTAACCCCACAAAAATCCATTGCAGAAGTCATTAAGCAAATCAAAGGCAGCAGCTCGCATTACATCAATCAAAACAGTCTGACCTCGGAAAAGTTTGCTTGGCAAACGGGATATGCCGCTTATTCTGTTTCAGAGTCTGTGGTCGAAAAGGTGTTTTATTATATCAAAAAACAAAAGCTACTCCATCAGAAGAAGTCATTTCAGAAGGAATACGATGAGTTTTTGGCGGTTTATGCATTAAAATAGTGGCTTTTGGTGGCTTTGTTTATTCTTTAAGCAAATTAATTATAAATTATCGTACTTAAATTCCCGTCATTGCGGAGCAAATCCGCAATCTCTTAGATCCTGGCTTTCACCAGGATGACAGGCTTTTTTTCAAAAAAGCCTTAAAGTTAACTTGGTATTGTGTGTCTAAATAATGGCTTTTGGTGACTTTGTTTATTCTTTAGTATCCATCCGCTTCTTTTGCACCCTGGGGAAAGAGGCTAAGCCAAAGATCGAGGGGGTTTGCAGGGAAGGCTCTAGCTTTGGCAGCCGGGAAGAGCCTTGCGGAGGGTGCCCTGTTTTATATTTTTCTTTTCGGGCTTTTGGTCTATTCTATTTTGGATACAGAGATATTTTGGAAGAAATACGTGTACTTATTTGAAATTCAGTGATGCATAATAGATTTTTGCAAGATTAATCGTCTAATTTATTTAAAACACATACGATGAAGGTTTCGCTAAACTGGTTGAAGAAGCACATTGATCTTGATATTTCTGTTGAGGAGTTAAGCCATACGTTAACGATGACGGGCTTAGAAGTTGAGGGGGTAGAGCATTTTGAGTCTATTAAGGGGAGTCTTGCAGGTTTGGTAATTGGAGAGGTGGTAAGCTGTGAGAAGCATCCCAATGCGGATCGTCTGAAAGTTACTAAGGTGGATGTTGGTGCGGAGGATCTTCTTTCTATTGTATGTGGTGCTCCAAATGTAGATAAGGGGCAAAAGGTAGTGGTTGCCACCATAGGAGCTACGCTTTATCCTAGCGAAGGAGATTCTTTTAAGATAAAAAAAGGGAAGATAAGAGGAGAGCTTTCTGAAGGTATGATTTGTGCCGAGGATGAGATTGGTTTGGGAGCTTCGCATGATGGTATTATGGTATTGGATACTGATTTGCCAAATGGCACTCCTGCCAAGGATTTTTTCTCTATTGAGGAAGATACGGTTTTTGAAATCGGCTTAACGCCTAATAGGGTGGATGCAGCTTCGCACTATGGCGTAGCCAGGGATTTGCATGCAGTTTTAGATGTTCCTTTAAATAAGTTGGATAGTGCCGCTTTTAAGCCTGATAATAATAGTAAAGTCTTCGATGTATGTATTGAAAATAAAGCTGCCTGCGAAAGGTATTCGGGCGTTTCGATAACGGGAATAGATGTAGCCCCCTCCCCTACCTGGCTTCAAAATAAGTTAAAAGCTATTGGTCTTGCGCCGATTAATAATGTGGTGGATATCACGAATTATGTGATGCATGATTTGGGACAACCTCTTCATGCTTTTGATGCTGATAAGATAGCAGATAACTCTATTGTTATTAAAAATTTGAGTTCGGGTACTACGTTTAAGACTCTGGATGATGTAGAACGAGAACTGCACGAAGAGGATTTAATGATTTGTGACTCTAAAGGGAATGGGCTTTGTATTGCTGGGGTATTTGGAGGTTTGGGTTCTGGCGTTTCGGAGCAAACGAAAAGTGTTTTTCTGGAGAGTGCCTATTTCTCTGCTGACTCTGTGCGAGCTACTTCTCAGAGGCATGGGTTGAAAACGGATGCCGCCTTCCGCTTTGAAAGAGGCGCAGACCCAAATATGACTATTGTTGCTTTGAAAAAAGCTGCTTTGCTTATCAAGGAAATTGCCGGAGGAGAAATTTCATCTGATATTATTGACTCATATCCCTCTAAGATAGAGCCTTTTAGAGTTGAAGTTTCTTTAGATAGGGTTAATAGGCTTATCGGTAAGGACATCCCCTCAGACACTGTTAAAGGAATTTTGAACCGACTGGAAATTGAAGTCACTGAAGAAAAAGGAGATAATCTGGTCTTGTCAGTTCCTCCCTATAGAGTTGACGTTCAGAGAGAGGCTGATGTGGTTGAAGAGGTTCTTCGAATTTATGGGTATAATAGTATAGAGATTGATGATAACCTGGGTTCTAATTTTCTTTCCTATTCTCAGAAAAATATAAGCGAGAAAGTTGAAGATCGCCTTTCGCAAATATTATGCGCAAGAGGTTTTTATGAAATATTATCCAACCCGCTTACTAGTAGCAAGTACCTAGAGGTTACACCAGAGTATGATGCTAATGAAAATGTGGATATACTGAATATGTTGAGTGAAGACCTGGATGTAATGAGGCAGAGTCTTATTTTCTCTGGTCTCGAAAGTGTAGCCAGAAATATCAACCACCAACAAAGGAATATTAAGTTATTTGAGTTTGGTAAAGAGTACAAGAAAGTAAAGCCCCGAGAGTACAGTGAAAAGGAGGTTTTGGCTTTATGGATATCAGGGAAAAATAAAGATGAGAATTGGAATGAAAAGGTAAGAAATTCTGATTTTTATGATCTTGCAGCAATGGGTGATATTCTTTTGAAGGGTATTGGGATTCAAAATGCATCTAAGATTGAGTTTGGCAACAATGCCTGGGGCAGTTATGGTATTAATTATCTAGTAGGCAGTACTGTTATTGGCACTGTTGGTGTTATTAATAAGACTATTCTTAACTTATTTAAGATCAAGCAACCCGTTTTCTACGCAGAGTTTAGCTTGGCTGAGGTTAAAAGTCAGATTGTAAATAAAAAATTCCAGTTCAAGGAAATTTCTAAGTTTCCATCTGTAAGAAGAGATCTGTCTTTGGTAATAGATAAGGGAATTTCTTTCCAAAAGATTCAGGATCTATCTTTTAAAATTGAGAATAGACTATTAACTGGGGTTAATGTATTTGATATTTATGAGGATAAAAGCCTTGGTGATAATAAAAAATCGTATTCTGTAAGTTTTACTCTTCAGGACAATCAAAAGACACTAACGGATAAAGTTATTGATAAAACGATGAACAGGTTGATTAAAGGGTTTGAGGATGAGTATGGGGCTTTAATTAGAAAATAAGCACAGCCTATCTGCTCTTAGGATTTTTATCACTAGGGCTGCGCTTTTATTTTCTTGCTTAATCTGCAAATATGGCCCTGGGGTTTATTTTCTAACTGAATACTATCCATTATTTTTTTAACCAGCATCAAACCTATACCATTCTTCTGTTTAGCCTTTACTATTTCTTCTGTACATGGTGTCCTGTAATCAGAAATATCAAAACCAGGCATTTTGTCGTCTTCTATTTCAAAGGTTACGTTTTCTTTTTCTGGAATTACTCTTACTTCAAATGTATCTTCCACATTGCATCTATGTGAATGCTGCATTAGGTTAGAACAAACTTCATCTATTGCTAATACTAATAAATTAGATTTTTTGTATCCACTATACTCTTTGTCAAGTACATTAGACACAAAGCTTCTTAGCTTTTGTAAGCTTTTTAGATCACAATTTATTCGTTTTTTATGAATCATTCTCTAATAAAGATTTTGCCTGATCAAAAGATGTAGCAATAGGTATAATCTTAGTGAACCCAGCTATATCGAATATTTCAAATACTTCATCATTAAGTTTGAAAAGAATCAGTTTTCTGTTTTGCTCAAGACTGTCTTGTGAACACTCATTAAAAACTCCTATTCCTGGCGATGATATATATTCTAATTGTTCGCAATCAACTAAAATATGATCATTTGATTCTTTCATTATTTTTTGAAGGGCTTCATCCAATTTTATTGAACTACTAGCATCTACTTCCCCTTTCAATTTTATTAGCTTAAAGCCTTCTTCTTGTTTAATATCTATTTCAATTATCATTTACGAAAATTTCTTACATTATGTTTTACTTTTTTTTAAAAAAAACCTTTTCTTTTAAGTTTTGTAATTTAATAATCTGATTTACAGATAATTAAATTACTATTTTTTCTTATTTATTTACATTTAAGTGATGTTTATATTTACTTTTAGAGTCTTTTATTCTTGTTATATGACATAGGTTATGTAATCTATAGAATTTTAATATTCACGAAAACTCAGCCTCTTTTGTTTAGAATAAAGTAAAAAAAGCTATCCCAAAAATAACTCAGGATAGCTTTTTCCAAAAAAAACTTTGATTATAATTTATTTTTATTCTTTCTTATCTTCTTCACTGTTTGAGTCTTCTGCTTTTTTATCTGTTGAAATCTCTACTTCTTCTTGTGTTTCCTCTTCTACTATTTCTTCTTTAGCTTCAACATTTTCCTCAGTACTACCTCCAGACTCTTTTGCATTTGTTTCTACAGTTTTTTCATTATCCAATTCAAGCACATCACTACTTGTACTTGCTGCATTTTCTGATTTAGTATCTGTGCTTCCTTCTTCTGAAGCTTTAGTAGACTTACCACCCCTTTTTCTCCTTCTAGTTTTTCCTTTAGAACTAGTATCTCCTCCTTCTTTGATTAAGTTATCATTATAATCTACCAACTCAATAATACACATTTCAGCATTATCACCTCTTCTTGCTCCAAGCCTTATTATTCTTGTATATCCCCCAGGACGATTAAATACTTTTTCTGATATTCTATCAAAAAGCTCCTTGATAGCATCTTTGTTTTGGAGTTTGGCAAAAACTACTCTCCGAGAGTGAGAGCTATCGTTTTTTCCTTTTGATATGATAGGCTCTATGTATTTTCTTAAAGCTTTTGCTTTTGCGACTGTCGTTGTCACTCGCTTATTAAGTAGTAATGAGCTTGCCATGTTTGAAAGCATATGCCTTCTATGTGAAGCAGTTCTACTTAAATGGTTTATTTTCTTTCCGTGTCTCATGATTCTATCTTCTACTTTAAGCTTTCATTATTATTCTTCATCTAATTTATACTTCGAAATATCCATTCCAAAGGAAAGGTTTTTCTCAGCAATTAATTGTTCTAGCTCTGTCAATGATTTTTTCCCAAAGTTTCTAAATTTCATCATATCAGAAATTTCTAAGCTAGCAAGGTCACCAAGTGTTCTTACATCTGCAGCTTTCAAACAATTGTAAGCTCTGACAGATAGATCTAAATCTGCAAGAGCTGTTTTAAGTAGCTTACGCATGTGCAAGAACTCCTCATCTATTGGAGTCTCTTCTATCACGTCGTCACTCTGGAATGCCATCGTCTGATCTGAAAATAGCATAAAGTGTTTTATCAAGATATTTGCAGCTCCTTTCAATGCTTCTTCAGGATGTATAGATCCATCTGTCTGTACATCTAAAGTCAACTTCTCAAAGTCTGTTTTCTGCTCTACCCTAGTATTTTCAACACTGTACTTAACATTTTTTATTGGTGTATATATAGCATCCACTGGTATGTATCCAAGTGAATTATCTAAGTCTACACTTTCTTCAGCAGGCACATATCCTCTTCCTTTATTTATTGAAAGCTCAAGTTCAAATTCTTTTGAAGGATCTATGTGACAAATAATTTTTTCAGGATTTAAAACCTCAAAGTCACTTGTAAACTCTTCTATATCTCCTGCCCTAAATATTTCTCTTCCATCAAAGTTTATGAGAATTTTGCTCACCTGACTTTCAGATATCTTCTTAAACCTTACCATTTTAAGATTTAATATAATATCTGTCACATCTTCAACAACACCTTCAATTGAAGTAAATTCATGCTGTACATTAGGAAACTTTACCCCTACTATCGCGTATCCTTCTAAAGAAGAAAGCAAAATCCTTCTAAATGCATTTCCAATGGTAACACCATATCCTCTTTCAAGTGGTTTAAATTCGAAGACTCCTTGGAAGTCATCTCCTTTTTCCATTACCACTTTTTCTGGCATTTGAAATGCTAATATTGACATAATGCTATTGTTTTAACTTTAGTTTTTTATTTAAATTGACCTAATTATTTTGAGTAAAGTTCAACTATTAGTTGTTCTTTTATGTTTTCTGGGATTTCAGAACGCTCAGGAAAGTTTAAGAACTTACCTACCATTAATGAACTGTCCCACTCTATCCAACTAAACCTACTTGACTGCTTGCCGCTAATGTTATTTTTTACAGCCTCAATGTCCTTGCTTTTCTCTCTTAAGCTGATTATATCACCAGGTTTCAAAGCATAAGAAGGGATATTTGCTGTCTTACCATTAACAGTTACGTGTTTGTGGCTAACTAATTGTCTTGCAGCTCTCCTAGTTGGAGCTATACCCAATCTATAAACTGTATTATCTAGCCTTGCCTCTAAAAACTTAAGAAGATTATCACCTGTAACTCCATGCTTTCCTGCAGCTTTTATAAACACGTTTCTAAATTGCTTTTCAAGAACTCCATAGGTGTACTTAGCTTTTTGTTTCTCTTTAAGCTGCATTGCATACTCAGATTGCTTTCTTCTTCTGGTTTTTCCATGCTGCCCAGGAGGGTAATTTTTTTTCTTTAGTTCTTTACAAGGTCCAAAAATTGGATCATTAAATTTTCTTGCAATTTTTGACGTTGGTCCAGTATATCTAGCCATCTCTCAACTCAATTCTTAAATTATATATAATTAAACTCTTCTTCTTTTAGGTGGTCTACAACCATTGTGCGGCATTGGTGTCACATCTCTGATAACACTCACTTCAATACCGTTATTCTGTATTGTCCTTATTGCAGACTCTCTACCTGCCCCAGGACCTTTTACAAAAACTTCTACTTTTCTAAGACCAAGCTCGTAAGCTACTCTAGCACAATCTTGTGCTGCTACTTGTGCAGCATAAGGTGTATTTTTCTTAGAACCTCTAAAACCCATTTTACCTGCAGAAGACCATGAAATAACTTGCCCCTCTTTATTTGTTATAGAGATTATTATGTTATTAAAGGTTGCCTTTATATGGACTTCCCCTAGAGATTCTACATGTACAACTCTCTTTTTTGCTTTATCTTTTCTCTTTTGAGCCATGATGCTTATCTTCTTTTAATTAATCTTATTTAGTAGCTTTTTTCTTGTTTGCTACTGTTTTTCTTTTTCCTTTTCTAGTCCTAGAGTTATTCTTAGTTCTCTGTCCTCTTACAGGCAACCCTTTTCTATGTCTAAGCCCTCTATAGCAACCAATATCCATTAACCGCTTTATACTTAGCTGCACCTCTGATTTAAGGCTACCTTCTATTTTATATTCGTTAGTGATTGTATCCCGAATACTTTTAGATTCTTCATCCGTCCAATCCTTAACTTTTTTGTTAATATCTACTTTTGCCTTTTCTAAAATTTCTTTAGAAGATGCTCTTCCTATTCCATATATATAGGTTAAAGCAATTATTCCTCTTTTATTATCTGGTAGATCTACACCTGCTATTCTAGCCATTTCTCTTTATTTTATCCTTGTCTTTGTTTAAACTTTGGGTTCTTTTTATTAATCACATACACTTTGCCCTTCCTACGTATAATCTTACAATCTGTACTTCGCTTTTTTACTGAAGCTCTTACTTTCATAATCCTTTTATTTATATCTGTGTACTATTCTTCCTTTTGTCAAATCATATGGAGACATTTCAAGTCTTACTCTATCTCCTGGCAATATCTTAATATAATACATTCTCATTTTGCCAGATATATGCGCTATTAACTGATGACCATTTTCTAGTTCTACTCTAAACATTGCATTTGATAGAGCTTCTACTATTGTACCATCTTGTACTATATTTGACTGCTTAGGCATAATTTACGTTTTCTGACAATGCTTCTTCTATATATTTATAAGTAGTTAAAATCTCTGCTCCTGCTTCTGTTATAGCTACTGTATGTTCAAAGTGAGCCGAATATTTTGAATCCTTTGTTCTAATAGTCCAACCGTCATCATCTTGATCCACATTTCTTTTGCCTAAATTAATCATTGGCTCAATTGCTATCACCAATCCCTCTTGTAGCTTAACTCCTTTCCCCTTCTTACCAAAGTTAGGAACTTCTGGTTTTTCATGAAGCTCTTTTCCCAATCCATGACCTACCAACTCTCGAACTACTGAAAACCCTTTGCTCTCAGCATAGTTTTGAACGGCAAAGCTAATATCTCCTATTCTATTTCCAATATTTGCCTGCTCAATTCCTTTATATAATGCTTCTTTTGTTGCACTTAATAGTTCTTTAACGTTTTGGTCAACTTCGCCAATGCTATAAGTGAATGCACAATCAGCATGAAATCCATCAAAGTAAACCCCTCCGTCAACTGAAACTATATCCCCTTCTTTAATTACATATTCGCCAGGTATTCCATGAACTACTACATCGTTTACAGAGATACATAAAGATGCTGGAAAACCTTGATAGTTAAGAAAAGATGGTTTTGCTTTATTGTCTAAAATGAATTCGTACGCTATTCTATCTAATGACTTAGTTGTAACACCCGGCTTGATATGCTTAGCAACTTCGCCATGTGCCATTCCAAGAATATCAGCACTCCTTTTAATTTTCGATATTTCCTCTCTTGTCTTCAATATCATTAGATAAAACTAAGCTACAGCAGCTACTGTTGACCTGCCTTTTACTTTTCCTGTTTTCATCATACCATCATAGTGCCTCATTAATAAATGCTCTTCTATTTTCTCAAGAATATCTAATATTACCCCAACTATGATTATCAATGAGGTCCCACCATAAAATTGAGCCATACCTTGAGTTACACCAAACTTGTACGCAAATGCAGGAAGAACGGCAACTACAGTTAGAAACAATGCTCCTGGTAAAGTTATTCTATCCAATACAGCACTTATAAACTGAGCTGTTGCACTACCAGGCTTTATTCCTGGGATAAACGCATTTTGCTTTTTGAGATTATCCGCAAGTTGTGTCGGGTTAATCACCAATGCTGTATAAAAAAATGTGAAGAATATAATTAGTAACGCAAACGTGACATTGTAGGTAAGCGATGTAAAACTACTATACGATTGTTGTACCGATTTAGCAAAATCACTGGTTTCTGCCCAAAAGCCTGCGACTACCGCAGGAACAAACATTATAGACTGAGCAAAGATTATAGGCATAACATTAGCTAAATTTACTTTTAGCGGCAAGTAACTTCTCTTACCTTTAACCAAGCCTTTTCCACTATTTGCCATTTGCCTGGCGTATTGTAGAGGAATTCTTCTTACTGCCTGTGTTAGAAGAACTATTCCCATAATTACAAATAGTAGAGCTAAGAATTCCAAGATGATTAATAGCAGCCCATTTGAACCTCTAGTTCTAAATTCACCAGCTATTGCTGATGGCAAACCAGAGATTATACCTACCATTATAAGTACAGATATGCCATTGCTTAAACCCTTATCAGTAATTTTCTCTCCCAACCACATTGCAAAAATTGTCCCTGTAGTCAAAATAACTGTAGACATTATCGTAAACAAAGTTCTATCAATAACTATCGCTTCTGCTGGTATATAAGAAGCTATATAACCTGCAGTTTGGCCAACTGCTATCAATACTGTTAACGCCCTAGTTATCTGGTTCATTTTCTTCGTACCAGATTCCCCTTCTCTCTGTAAACGTTGAAAGTAAGGAGTAACTGTTCCCATCAACTGTATAATAATGGATGCCGATATGTATGGCATGATTCCCAATGCAAATACTGAAGCTCTGTTAAATGCCCCTCCAAGAAATACATTCACGAAATCCAATATCCCAGATGAATTACCTACCAATTTTGAAGGATCTACTCCAGGTAATATTACGAAACTTCCCAGTCTGTATATAGCCACGAAGAACAAAGTATGGTATAACTTTGTTCTTAGCTCTTCAATTGAGAAAATATTTTTTATAGTATTAAAAAACTTCATTACAGAAGGTTTATCTTTTTTAATTTCTTATTCAATCACTGTAACCTTGCCCCCAACCTTTTCTATTTTTTCCTTAGCCTTTTTAGAAAAAGCGTGTGCACTAACTTCTAATGCCAAATTTAACTCTCCATCACTAAGAATCTTAAGTTTATTATTTTTTCTCAAAATTCTAAGACTTCTTAAAAAGCTTTCATCAAAAACACTAGAAGGATTTTTTTCACTTAGCTTTTGTAAGTTACTTAAGTTTAAAACTGTATAAACTTGTTGATTTGGGTTCTTAAAACCAAATTTAGGCACTCTTCTTTGAAGTGGCATTTGCCCCCCCTCAAAACCTAATTTTGTTTTATAACCTGATCTTGATTTGGCTCCTTTGTGTCCTCGTGTTGATGTCCCTCCTCTTCCAGAACCTTGTCCACGACCTATTCTCTTTTTAGATTTTATGGATCCTTGCTTAGGTTTTAAACTATGTAATTTCATCTCTTTTTATTTAACCTCTTCCACTTCAATTAAATGAGAAACTTTAGCTATCATTCCCTTCAAACTTGGTGACATTTCATAAACTGCGGTTCTATTTATTTTACCCAGTCCTAATGCCTCTATCGTTCTTTTCTGCGATGAAGGTCTTTTTATTGTACTTCTTACTTGAGTAACTCTTACTTTTGTCATTTTTTTATCCATTAAAAACCAAGTCCATACTTACTCCTCTTTGTTGAGAAACACGTCTAGGATCTCTTAATTTAAGAAGTGCATCAAATGTTGCCTTTACTACATTATGCGGGTTTGACGAACCTTTCGACTTTGACAATACGTTAGAAATCCCTGCTGATTCTAATACTGCTCTCATCGCTCCACCTGCAATAACTCCTGTTCCTTTAGCTGCAGGCTTTATAAGAACTAACCCTCCACTATACTTACCTAACATCTCGTGAGGTATTGTTTCGTTTATAATAGGAACTTGAATTAAATTCTTTTTTGCATCATCTACTCCCTTGCTGATAGCATCCGTTACTTCATTTGCTTTCCCTAAACCATATCCTACTATCCCTTTTTCATCACCTACTACAACAATTGCAGAAAAACTAAACCTTCTACCTCCTTTTACTACTTTAGCAACCCTTTTTATTGCTACCACTTTTTCTTTAAGGTCTATTTCACTTGCTTTTATTTTCTCTCTATTAAACATTGTAACTAAAGTTAATTCTTTAAAATTCTATACCTGCTTCTCTTACTCCTTCAGCTAGGGACTTAATCTTTCCATGGTATAAGTAACCATTTCTATCAAATACTACTTTACTCACACCAGCTTCCTTAACTTTTTTACCAAACTCAACCCCTACCTTTTTGGATAAGTCCATATTAGTGCTTTTACCCTTTTTAACTTTAGTTGAGCTTAGACTCACTAAAGTTTCACTCTTATCATCATCTATAAGCTGCACAAATAAAGAAGAGTTGCTTCTAAATACACTTAACCTAGGTCTTTCACTTGTTCCGTGCATTTTTTTTCGCACTCTATATTTTATTTTCTTCCTTCTTTTTGCTTTATCTAATGCCATTGTCCGTTTATATTACTGCACTCTATACTTAAAACTATTTACTTGCCTGCTTACCGGCTTTCTTTCTAACATGCTCACCAACTACTCTCACCCCTTTTCCTTTGTATGGCTCCGTCTTTCTAAGAGATTTAAGTTGAGCTGCTACATGACCAACTAATTGTTTGTCAATTCCCTCCAAATGGATTGTTGGATTCTGCCCTTTTTTCATTTCGGTAGAGACACTTAATCCTTCAGGAACCTGAAACCAAATTAGGTGAGAATACCCTAAATTTAGGTTTAATATATTCCCTTTGTTTTCAGCTTTAAAACCCACACCAATTAATTCTAAAGATACCTTATACCCCTCTGTAACTCCTTGAATCATATTAGCTATTAAAGAACGGTAAAGACCATGCAATGCTCTATCTTTCTTTTGTTCTGAAGCTCTTTCTAGGATTACTTTATCTTCTTCAACAGCCAGTTTCACTTCCTCTTTCATCTCTTGCTTTAAAGTTCCCTTAGGTCCTTCTACCTGAACTACATTTCCAGAAGTCTGAACTTTTACTCCCTGAGGAATATCTATTGGTTTTTTACCTATTCTTGACATCTTTTCTACTTTTTAATAAATGTAACACAAAACTTCCCCTCCAATATTAAATTTCCTTGCCTCTTTATCTGTCATCACCCCTTTAGATGTAGAAATTATTGCTATACCTAAACCGTTTATCACTCTTGGTAAAACATCTTTTCCAACATATTTTCTAAGCCCTGGTCTACTCACTCTCTCCAAATGCAATATCGCTGATTCCCTTGTTGCAGGATTATATTTCAAAGCAATTTTAATTATTCCCTGAGGGTTACCAGACTCTTCAAATTTGTACCCTCTTATATAACCTTTTTCATGGAGTACTTTTGTAATACTCTTTTTCAAATTAGAAGCTGGAATCTCAACTATTCTTTTGTTAGCCAAAATAGCATTTCGAACTCTAGTCAAATAATCAGCTACTGGATCTGTTATGTTCATGTCTTTATTATTTCTATTACCAACTTGCTTTTTTTACTCCTGGTATTTTACCTTGAGCAGCTAATTCTCTAAACAAAACTCTAGAAATACCAAATTTTCTCATGTATCCTTTTGGCCTTCCAGTTATTTTACATCTATTATGCAGTCTTACTTTAGAAGAGTTTTTTGGCAACTTATCTAATGTTTGCCAATCCCCCTTTGCTTTAAGCTCTTTTCTTTTCTCAGAATATTTTTCTACTAGCTTTTCTCTTTTCCTTTCTCTAGCTTTTATTGACTCTTTTGCCATACTCTTTTTTTATGATTTAAAAGGCATTCCAAATAATTTAAGTAGCGCTAACGCTTCTTCATCTGTTCTTGCAGATGTAACAAATGTGATATCCATTCCCGATATTTTTTTAACTTTGTCAATAGATATCTCAGGGAATATTATTTGCTCTTGTACCCCAAAGGTATAGTTACCTCTTCCATCAAAACTCTTATCATTAATTCCTCTGAAATCTCTAACCCTAGGCAATACTACAGTAGTAAACCTTTCAAGAAAGTCATACATTTTATTTCCCCTAAGTGTCACCCTAGCTCCTATAGGCATGCCTTCTCTCAACTTGAAATTAGAGATTGACTTTTTAGAATACGTCGGGACTGCTTTCTGTCCTGTAATTAGCGTAAGCTCTTCTATTCCTGTGTCAATCAACTTTTTATCAGCTACAGCTGCACCAATTCCTTTATTGATACTTATTTTTTCAAGCTTAGGAACCTGCATAACTGTTTTATAGCTAAATTTATCTTTAAGCTGACCTACTATCTCGTTCAGATATTTTTCTTTTAACCTCGGCTTATTCATTAGTCTATAAATTCATTTGTTTTCCTAGAGTAGCGCTTCAGCTTTCCATTCTTATCTTCTTTTCTCCCAACCTTGGTTGGCTTCCCACTTTTTGGATCTAAAAGCACTATATTACTTATGTGGATTGGAGCTTCCATTTTATTAACTCCTCCTTCAGGATTCTTCGCACTTGGCTTTATATGTCTTGTCACCAAATTAACACCTTCAATTATTGCTCTATTTTTTTCAACTAAGACTTTAACTACCTGACCTTCCTGACCTTTATTGTTTCCAGCAATAACTCTTACTTTATCCCCCTTTTTTATTTTAAGCTTTACTTTATTTTCCATCACATTCTTAAAAATAAACTACCCTATAAAACCTCTGGCGCCAATGAAACAATTTTCATAAACTGCTTTTCCCTCAGCTCTCGTGCAACTGGACCAAAAATCCTTGTTCCCCTTGGCTCATCACTAGCATTTAACAAAACTGCCGCATTATCCTCAAACCTTATGTAAGAACCATCTTTTCTTCTAACCTCCTTTTTAGTTCTAACAACAACAGCTTTGGATACTGTACCTTTTTTAAGATTACTTGATGATATCGCTGACTTTACAGTTACAATAATTTTATCTCCCACTGTTGCACTTCTTTTCTTGGTACCACCAAGCACTCTAATGCAAAGCACTTCCTTGGCCCCACTATTATCTGCTACACTTAGTCTTGATTCTTGTTGAACCATTTTTTTATTATTTTATTTTATTTTGCTTTTTCTAATATTTCAACCAACCTCCAACGCTTGTTCTTGCTTAGCGGTCTCGTTTCCATAACTCTTACTGTATCACCAATATGAGCTTGACCTTCCGCATCATGCGCCATGAATTTTTTATTCTTTTTCATGAACTTACCATACATTAGATGCTTCACTTTTCTCTCTACAGAAACTACAATTGTAGACTGCATTTTGTCACTAACCACCAACCCAATTCTTTCTTTTCGCTTACCTCTAGTCTTATTTTCCATAAAGCTAATTAACTATTTTGCCCTAATATTTTCTTTAATTTAAGAAGGCTAAGACCATGAATTCTTTCCTGGGCAAGAAATTCACGAGCGTTATCCTCTGTAACATTATTTTCTTTGACTTTTTTCTGGACTTCTCCTAAAAACCTTTGATGAAGTTCTGTCTTAAGTCTTGCTAAAAACCTTCTAAGGTCCTTTATCCTCAAAGGGTTTTCAATATCTGTAGTAACATGAGCAAACTTCAAAGCTTGTAACTCTTTACTTGTAGTTGCAATCTTGCTTTCCAGATCTTCTTTTGTTAATGCTCTTATTTCTTGGCTTTTCATTTTCTAACCTACGTAATCAGGTCTTACAACAAACTTTAATTTAATTGGAAGCTTCTGAGCAGCTAATCGCAGTGCTTCTTGCGCCACCTCCATTGATACTCCATCAATTTCAAAAAGGATTGTCCCTGGCTTTACTACTGCAACCCAGTACTCTGGTGCTCCTTTACCTTTACCCATTCTAACTTCAGCAGGTTTTTTTGTAACAGGCTTATCTGGAAAAATCCTTATCCAAACCTGCCCTTCTCTTTTCATATATCTGGTAACGGCTATCCTTGCTGCTTCTATTTGCCTAGAAGTAATCCAAGCAGATGTTAAAGCCTTAATACCAAAGCTTCCAAAAGAAATTTTGTGCCCTCTTTGAGCTAACCCTTTAACTCTTCCTTTTTGCCTTTTTCTAAATTTTGTTCTTTTTGGTTGTAGCATATCTTCGCTCTATCTAAAAAAACGGACTGCGAAAATAGTAATTATTATCTATAATTCAATCGTTTTTTTAGAATTATTTTCAATTAATTTATTTAAGAGGGTTGGACTTTGTCCATACCATTTATTAACAAATTAAACATGGCTAAAATTAGGTATAATACTATTACTGGCATGATAAGTATGTGAGTACTATTCAATGTTCCTATAAGGCCTCTCCCTTGCTCAAATAAGTACCCTAAAGAGATATTTGGATACGTTACTCCAATACCTAAGTAACTTAAAATAAACTCAACAATGACTATAATCATTAATACTTTAACACTTGTTTTAATTAATTGAGGGAATAACAAGGGAATTATGTATTGATAAAGTATGTAGCCGTTTGTAAAACCAAGTGACTTAGTACTTTCAATTAATTGACTTTTTTGAATTTTAAATATTTTCTTATTAAGCGACACTATTACCCAAGGTGTTATTGAAAGCCCAAGTATAAAAGTGAATCCCAATATACTTTCTGGTGGAACTATAAATGTTAATACTGTAATTGGCACCAATGGAGAGCTAAATTTTATTACCTCGAATATTTTTAGGGTATTACTTCTTATTTTATTAGAAGAGAGTGTCAATAATGAACTAATAAAAAGGCTGACTCCTAATGTTATAATGCCCCCTAAAATGCTAACCTTAAAGGTTGTTCTAATTCCCAAGAGGATTTGTTCTAAAAGACCTCTTCCAAGTTTATCCGTACCCAACAAAAAGTTTTTTTCTTTTACTAAGTTATCTTCTATATAGGTTTTAATTTCTCCTCTATGGCTTTTAATTTCTTCTTTTGTTAGTACCTTATTAAGAGGCACTGCAACTTGTATAGGCTTATTAATAAGCAAGGGTTGCTGAAGAAACACCTTTAAGGTATCTCTTGCAATACTCAGCTCATTAGTTATGGGTATTATGTCATATGGTTCTTTTTTTAAAAACTTATTTTTATGTGTACCCTCTACCCTTCTAATGATTAAAAGTTTTGACTTGAAAAATGGTTTTCGCTTGGCTAATAATGTAGATGATTCGTATTCTACTTTTTTGATATCGGGTATTATAATAAAGCTGATCACTGATAACAGAGCAAAAAATAGCACTAAGATTAAACCTATTTTAAAGTGCAATTTTGCAATCTTCTTACTACTAACTCTACTATTAATTTTTCTGTACACTGATAAATTAAGTATTTAGATTATGTCTTGTAGCCCTTTTTTTGAAATAACATAGTAGTATTTATTTATTTTTGTAGCATCTAAGTTTTCTTCTTCTGTATTTGATGTTTTACTTTTATAGCATTTTACTTTTCCTTTTTTAAATAGTTCTAGTAATTCTCTATTTAACTCGTTCTCACCTAAGCTAATCTTTTGGGTTAATTGATCATATGAAGATATGAAGAAAAGTTCTTCTAGAATTTCTAATTGCTCTTTTTTCAAGTCTAATTATACTTTTATTTTTCTACCTTTCCAATTAGGCTTTTTAAAAAAGGAGTTAACTATTGTTGTTATTATAAATAATGGATAGATAAAAACAAATAATGGAATATAAATTGAGTTTCTCAAGTTTTTTGACTTTCTTAATAGCTCAAGTATTAAAACTGATATCAAGATAATTATAACTATCTCTGTAAAAAAAATAGCTTTGTTCAAAAATGCCATAATTGGCATTAAATACACAAATAGGTTAAGAATTACTGCAATGATTATTAATAGTTTCACTTTTGTATCTTTATAGTGTTTCCATTTACAAACCCACCTTGTTCTTTGGTTTAATAACTCTCTAAAGTTTCTCTTTGGCTCTGTTGCTACTATCACCTCTTCGCTATTGATATATCCTATACTCTTGGGGTATTTTTTGTGAATTTTATGCAATAAAAATTCATCATCACCAGAGGCTATTTTCAAGTTCCCTTCGTATCCGTTTACTTCATTAAAAACTTTTTTTTTGAAAGACATATTTGCTGCACTACACATGGTTGGTACTCCAAGTTTTAGGAAAATTTTAGCCAATTGCATTAAACAGTTAAATTCTATTTCCTGTAATTTTTCAATAGCTGTCTTTGCGTTTGTATAAATGACTCTTCCGAAGACCATTTTATAACTGAAGTCTCGGTATTTATTTGATACCTCAGCTAACCACTCTTTTTTGACTCTGCAATCTGCATCCGTTATGACTATTGTTTCTCCTTTGGCTTCATTAACTCCAGCAGTTATTGCCATTTTTTTACCAAATATTGCTGGGTCACTTAGTCTAATTAGCCGAATTGGATATTTTAAGAAGTTTTGAAGGTCTTTTACTTTTTTCACTGTATTATCATCGGAGTGATCGTCTATTACAATTACTTCGAAGTTCCTACATGTTTGCTCACTTAAGTCTTCGAGGATGTAGCTTATGTTCTTTTCTTCGTTTCTAGCGGGTACTATTACTGATATTTCTACCAATGTTTCAATTTTCTTTCAATAAGACCTCAAAGTTAACGCTATTCTTATCGCTTATTTCAATTGCGCTCTCCAAAAATTTTACTTCCTACTCTAACTAGGTTGCTACCATACTCCAAAGCTATTGGATAATCATTACTCATTCCAATTGATAGAATTGTTAGTTCCATATTTTGATTTCTCTTTTTATCAAATAAGTGCTTGATATCTAAAAACTCATTTTTTATTCTTTCAGGGTCTTTTGTATTAGTCGCCATGCCCATGAAACCAACTATTTTTATGCCTTCCATATTGTTTTTATGGGTTTCCTCTAGTATTTCTTCTATTTCATTTTCTGTTAGTCCAAATTTTGTTTCTTCCTTTGCGATTCGTACCTGAAGTAAGCAGTTTATTGTTCTTTTATTCTGTATTGCCCTTTTATTAATTTCTTTTAATAGTTTAAAACTGTCTACAGAGTGGACTAGGCTTATAAATGGTGCTATGTATTTTACTTTGTTGGTTTGCAAATGCCCTATCATATGCCATTGTATGTCTTTAGGACATACTTCGTGTTTTTCTACTAGCTCTTGTACTTTATTTTCGCCAAACACTCTCTGCCCAGCCTGATATGCTTGTTTGATTAGTTCAGCTGGTTTAGTTTTAGACACTGCTACTAGTTGGCAATTGTATTTTTCAAGTTCTGTTTTTAAATCTTTTATGTTTTTTTCAATGGTATTCATTTTAAGTTTTTTTAAAAGTTAAGTCAAACAACAAAAAACACACACTAGGGAAAATCTACTTTTATAATCTTTCCAACATAAAATAATTATTTGTCCATAAGGTTACCTTTTGCTGGCGCAAGTTATAGACACTTTTAATCTCTAAAAAAGTTAAGCAAACCAAAGAATTAATATTGTCTGTTTAATTAAACTATTTTACCCTACTATCATTGTTCATTTAGCTTTATTCTCCATAATTAGTTTGTTAAAAATCATTTAGCTAGTTTATTTGCATAGTTTATCTAACACTATACAAAATATTAATATTATGGATTTTGGTGATTTTATGCTTGGGGTTAAAATACTGTTAATATTAGTAGTTTTTGCAATTATTATTACAGCTCCTATAGCTTTAATTATGTATATCTCAAATAATAAGAAAAGAGTTTATTTCAAAAAGCTGAGTGAGCTTTGGAGATTAGAGTTTGACTCTGATGTAAAGTCAAAGTTTTCTCATGCAGCTTTATCGCTTAAAGGTTCTATCAAAAACAAATACATCAATATTAATCAAGTCATAATTAGAAGAAACCTAATAGTTCATTTTGACATTTATTTTAAAACGAGTAATGCTCTTCCCGTAATTAAGTTTTCACCTAAAAGAAATAGAATTAAAAAAATGATTGATCAACAATCATTTGATGTGAGTTCAACGGGGGCGTACAGTGATTATTTAGATAAATTGATCAATATATTAAGAAAGAGTTCACCTATCATTAATAATAGTATTTCCACAATTTATTTAGAAACAACGGAAACTAAAGATATGTATCGCCTATCATCGCTTGTTTACTATGAGTTGACATCTCAAAAAAAGACAGAACGATTTCAAACTTATGTAGAAGCTCTCTTATCCTTTACTGATGTCCTATTAAAAGAAAGGTAACTTGAAAAGTTTTGCTTCTATATTTGAAATTTAACTCATTTTCCCTTTGAAGTATATTATTGACTTTGACAGTACTTTCACCAGAGTTGAAGCTTTGGATCTTTTATGTGAAATCATTTTTGATGATGCTAAAAAAAGAGATGTCATCTTGAAAAAAATCACAGAAATTACCAACAAAGCTATGGAAGGGTTAATGCCTTTTGAGGAAGCTTTGAGCTCTAGGATTTCTTTGCTCCAAGGGCATAAATCGCACTTAGATGTTTTAATAAAAGAACTGAAAGAAAGAGTATCTAAGTCTTTTGTTAGAAACAAAGGATTTCTACTGAAAAACTCTGAAGATATTTATCTTGTATCTAATGGTTTCAAAGAATTTATTGAGCCTGTAGTATTAGACTATGGCATCAAGCCTTCGCATATTTTTGCAAATCAGTTCTTGTTTGACGATGAAGGCTATATCACTGGTTATGATGAGAATAATGCTCTGGCAAAGGAAGGTGGTAAGGTAAAAGTTTTGCGAGATCTAAATTTGACAGGTGAGGTTGCCGTTATTGGAGATGGGTATAATGACTATACAATAAGAGCGGCTGGTTTAGCTACTCATTTTTATGCTTTTACAGAAAATATTGAAAGGAGTAGTGCGGTACATAATGCTGACCATGTTACTCCAAGTTTTGATGAGTTTTTGTTTGTTAATAATTTACCAATGACTATTTCATATCCTAAGAATAGAATTAAAGTATTACTTCTTGAAGGTATTCACCCTAGTGCTGAGAAGTTTTTTCAAGATGAGGGCTATCAGGTTGAAGTTTTATCCCATGCTTTGGATGAAGAACAATTGGCAGAAAAGATTAAGGGTGTTTTTATCTTGGGGATACGATCAAAAACTAATGTTACCAAAAAGGTTTTGGATAGTGCAGATAAGTTAATGCTTATTGGCACTTTCTGTATTGGAACTAATCAGGTTGATTTACAAGAATGCTCAAAAAAAGGAATTGCTGTATTTAATGCGCCTTATAGCAATACACGAAGTGTTGTAGAGCTTGCCATTGGTGAGATAATTATCCTTATGCGCAATATTTTGGATAAGCAAAGAGATTTGCATCAAGGTCAGTGGAATAAGTCTGCTCATCAGAGTTATGAGATTAGAGGAAAAAAGTTGGGCATTATTGGTTATGGAAATATTGGTGCACAGCTTTCTATTTTGGCAGAAGCTATAGGAATGGATGTTTATTTCTATGATGTAGTAGATAAGTTAGCTTTGGGGAATACTACTAAATGCAGTAGCCTAAAAGAGATTTTGTCTATTTCTGATGTCGTTTCGCTTCATATTGATGGCAGAGATGAAAACAAAGGTTTTTTTGGTGAAAAAGAGTTTGCTTTGATGAAGCAAGGGACAGTGTTTATTAATTTATCCAGAGGGTCAGTTGTGGATATTAACTCTCTTGTAAAACACATTCGGTCTGGTAAAATTAGAGGTGCTGGAGTTGATGTATTTCCCGAAGAGCCAAAAAGTAATGCTGATCCTTTCACCTCAGATTTACAAAATCTCTCTAATGTTCTACTAACTCCTCATATAGGAGGAAGCACTCTTGAAGCGCAGGAAAATATAGCAGAATACGTTCCAGGTAAACTTGTTGATTATGTAAATACAGGAAATACTTTTTCCAGCGTAAACTTCCCTAATGTGCAATTACCCACTTTTAAAGATGCCCACCGTCTACTTCATATTCATAAGAATGAATCTGGAGTTTTAGCAAAGATCAATAATGTATTCTCTAATCATAGCATCAACATTGTTGGGCAGTACCTAAAAACGAATAATGAGATTGGCTATGTGATAACTGATATCGCCAAAGAGTACGACGATCAGATTGTACAGGAACTAAAAAAAGTTGAGGGTACAATCAAGTTTCGAGTTCTTTATTAGGATCTTTAAAAGCCCCCTCTTTTTTTTCTAGTACCACTATTGTTTCTGATATCTTATCATGGGTAGTCTGGTGGTTTTTATCCCAAAAAAATTGCAAAAACCCCAAAAAAGCTAGTGATGCGGATGCTGCATATCCTGAAACTCTCTCGAGGCTATTCCAAAGGGACATTTTTTTTCCATTTAGTTTGATAATTCTTATTCCTAGCAATCGTTTGCCTGGAGTTTGTCCATTCCACTTCCAATTGAAAAGGGCAAAGTATATAAAACTACCTGTTGCACTAACCATTACTGTTAGCAGTTTCGAGAAATTATCAAAGAACAGAGTAAAGTTTAAAACACTTGTGCTATTTTCATTGACCTGAAAAAGGCTTTCTGGCTTTCCAATTGCAGAAAAAACTATAATTAAAACAACCTTTACAACTAAAATTGAAATAACGAGGATTATTAACACCCTCAGGTATTTCTTTAAGAAAGTAATAAACTGTTTTCTTATTTTGTCACTAGACTCTAACTCTTCTAGTTTTTCTTCCAATAGATTTACGGATTTATCAATTCTTTCTTTTGCGCTCTTAATTGTTTTAGCAGATCCTTTTTTAAAAAGGAAATATATCAGTACTAATGGCACTATTAAAGCATTAAATTTTGCTAACGCTGCTATTAGAGCAGAATCTATAAAAATAGCTATTAGCCTTTTTGAAAAGCTTGCCAACTGCTCATTTTGAACGGATTCGGCAACCTGTAGGTGACTTAAATCAAATTGCTTTTTTACTGCCAATTTATTGAAGTTTTTTTTTACAAAAGTCAACTAACTCGAGGTAAGCCCACGAGGTACAACAATGAAAAATGTCATAATAATCGAAGTAAGCTTCGTGACATTAAAATACTCACAAGTGAGTAAATCTACTTTTTATGAAGGCTTAAACCTAGGTTGGGTTACTATCTTTTAGCAGTTTTTTTAATTGGCAGTAGTTCTTCTAGATCATTTAATATACGAACAGCTTCATAAACATAGGCATCTTTTGCTACCTTTTTAGACCATTCTTCCGCTGAAACCATTTGTACGGAATCTAATTCTACATTACCCATTTCAACATCGTCTTTCAATACTGTAATTTCGATATCGTCATGTTCCTGAGATAAATCATCAAACTTGTCCGCTTCTTTTTCCAAACGTTTTTGCTCTCTCAAAAACTCATCTAAATGAAGCGTTTGATTGGTATTATCTTTTTCGTTTTTCAGTCTAATAGCATTTTCAGCAATTAATTGAAATGTTTTATTCTCAGAAACTCTCTTTTTACTGCTTTCACTTAGCTTATCTTTGATTGAAGATACATTATTATCCCATAAGTTTCTTTTCACAGGCGCTATTTCATCCCAAGGCATCACATAATCCATATTTGCTTCTCCAATATCGAGATAGCTATAAGCATCTGGAAGAAATACATCTGGCACTACACCTTTTTTCTGTGTTGCACCACCATTAACTCTGTAAAATTTCTGTATTGTAAGTTTTACAGAACCTAAAGGTTTATGCTTAGAAAAAGGAGAAACTGTTCTATCCAAATCGATAAATCTTTGTACTGTTCCTTTTCCAAAAGTTGCATCACTACCAATTATAACTGCCCTTCCATAGTCTTGTAGGGCTGCCGCCAAAATTTCTGATGCCGATGCACTAAATCTATTTACCATCACTACCAATGGCCCATCGTATACCACATTTTCATCTCTATCTTTTAATACCATAGGGTTTGCCAGTGTCCCTCTAACCTGTACTACAGGTCCTTCCTCAAAGAAAAGCCCTGACATTTTTATTGCATCCTCCAAAGAGCCTCCACCATTATTTCTTAGGTCTAGTATCAAACCGTCAATGTTTTTAGATTTTAATTTGATAATTTCCTTTTCTACATCTTCAGCAGAGCTTCTCCCATCTTTTTTATTGAAGTCGGCATAAAAACTAGGAAGGTCTATTATACCATAGTTCTTCTTTAAGTCTTTAAGCTCTATAACTGCAGATTTAGCATAGGACTCCTGCAAAACAACCTCATCTCTTATTATCGAAATAGTTTTAATCCTGCCATCAGGCTTTTTAACAGTTAACCTAACCTCTGTTCCTTTCTTTCCTCTTATGAGAGATACTGCATCTTTTAGAGGCATATCTGTAACAGAAACAGGATCTTCGCTTTCCTGCCCGACCTTTAGTATTATGTCTCCTTCTTTTAGTTCTTTTTGTTTCCAAGAAGCACTACCAGGCACTACTTTTGTCACTTTAATTTCTCCATAGCTTTGTACTAACTGAGCTCCGATTCCTTCCAATCTTCCTGACATTCTTATGTCAAAATTTTCTTTTTCTTGTGGGGGATAGTACTCTGTATGAGGTCCATACACTCCTAATATGGAGTTTAGATACTCCGCTACTCTATCTTCTTCATCAAGCTTTTTGATTAAATCAAACCTATTATCCAAGCTCTTTTTAAGCTCTTCTCTTACTTTTTTTTCTAGCTCTTCGTCCGTTTTTTGCGTGTATTTTTCTTTTTCGCTAATGGCCTTTTTCTCTGACTCCTCTCTTTCTTTTAATTTTTCATTAAATCTTACTAGAGCTAAATACTTCAAATACTTTCTCCACTCTTCTTTCAGTTCTTTTTCATTGGCACAGAAGGTTCTCTTTTCTCCATCTAGCTCAATAGTTTCATGAATGGTAAAATCAAAAGGCTTGGATAAAATTTCTTGGTAGTATTTTTCTGTCTGATCAATTCTTTGGTTGATAATACCAAATGCCTCACTAAAAAAAGCTACTTCCTCCCCTCTAAAGTCATCATCAATCGAATATTTATATTTTAATAATGCATCTAGATCTTTTTGCAATAAGAATCTTTTATTCGGGTCTATGTTTTTTATATATAAGTCAAAAGCTTTTACTGACAGTGAATCATCTACTTTTAACTCATTGAAATGAATTTGACTTAAGCTCCTATATAAGGCTTCCTTAATTAGTTTGTATCTGTCTTTATCATCTTCTATTGTTTTGAAGTAAGAAAACCCAAATGCGCTAAGAAGCATGAGTGGAAGCAATACTAAAACTATCTTTCTTTTTATCATTATATGTTGTTTATACTATAGACTTACGGTAAAATCTCTTAATTGATACGAAAAAGTGGCACAAAAAATTCAAATTTCTATAGCCACAACCTTGTTTTTAACACTATTTAAATATAAAAACCCTACTTTAATAAAAGCAGGGTTTAGATTTTTAAATGTAATATTTCATATTCACTAGACTATTGCCCAGTTTTTAAATATATAAAATTTATATTTATGGTACAACTGTTTTACACCACAAATACTCTAGTATTTCACCTTTGCATAAATTATACTAACCTGAAAGGGTGCGTTAAAAACGCGCTTTTTCAGCCAGTTATTTAGATCCTGAAACAAGTTCAGGATGACAGTTTCACCTGTACTCCTGTGTTGAAGAATTATTTCGATTAAAAATATCTAAAAGCCCACAATTTATAGATCCTAAGCTTTGACTCAGATGATAGCTCTTTTCCACTATTTTCACCAAACTAGTTCTTTCTTATCTAAAAAAGATTGTATTCCCTTTTTGCAGTCGCTTGTAGCTCTTGCTTTTGCGTTCATCTCTGAAGCATAGTTCATTGCTTCGTCAAAAGGAAGATCTTGAATTTTATGAATCATTTGTTTTGTGAGCTGCATCGCTTCCGATGAGTTGTTTTTGCAAAGTTCTTCCGCAAAATGTAAAACGCTACTTTCTAGCTTTTTAGCTTTGTAGATATCATTAATCAAGCCTATTTTCTTTGCTTTTTTGGCAGTAATTAGTCCTCCTGATAATAAAAGCTCTTTTGCTCTTCCTTCACCAATTCTTCGCAACAAAAAGTATTTCACAATCGCAGGGATAAAACCTATTCGCACTTCGGTATATCCAAGCTTAGCCTCTGGCACTGTAAAGATATAGTCGCATACTGTTGCTAAACCACAACCACCAGCTATCGCGTGACCTTGAACTTGAGCAATTACTGGTTTGGGACTTTGGTAAATTTTAACAAATAGTTCTTTTAAATTGTTAGAATCTTCTAGATTTTCTTCATATGTATTGGATTGGAGTTTTTTTAAGTAAGCTAAATCAGCTCCTGAACAAAATACTTTTCCATTGGATTTTAGGATGATGACTTTGCATTCTTTGTCTTCTATTGCTTTTGTAAATGCACTTTTCAGCTCTGATACCATTTCAGAGTTTAGCGCATTCCTTTTTTCAGGTCGGTTTAGTGTGATAATTCCTTTTCGTTCTAAAACTGAATATTCTACCATAAATTTATTTTTATAGTTTAACTATTTTCTTAATAAATAATAGCTTTTGGTCATTTGTTAATTCTATAAAATAAACCCCTGGAGAGTAATTTTGAATGGATATCTCCTTCAGGTTATTAGTCTTTCTTTCTTCCATTACTCTGCCATCAAGAGCTACTATTTTAAAAGCTATTTCTCTATTTAAGCCTTCTGTAATTATTCTGATTTTATTCTTTACCGGGTTCGGAACAATTTGAAAAGGTAATTCTTTTCTAGTATCTATTGATGTGACTGTAGCATCGAGGGTAAATTTCCTGACAAAAATACCTTCATCATCTTCTGATCCATTTTTATCCCACGATGCTATGAAGTTATTGCTGCTGTTTCCTGAAACGGATGGGTTAATCTGTTCTACTTCTGTAAATGTATTGATTTGGTATTCTTCACCAACAGGTTGACCGTTTTTATTGTAAAACCTGGCATAAATGTTTTTACCAGCAATTGCTGGACCATCTGTCTCACTATTCCAAACCACTACTGCATTACCCCCTTCATCCATCCAGGCTACGGGGTTTTCCTGCCTCTCATCAATGTATGTATTGGCTTTGTTTTGCTCGCTTATTGGGCTTCTATCAGAGCTATATAGCCTAGCGTATATATCTCTTTCGTCATCGTTATCGTCTTCTCCTTGCCAGGTTATTATGAAACTACCTCTCTCATTCATAGAGACTTCAGAGTTGCTCTGATTTCCAGTTTCTCCATTGCTATTTACCTGAAACTCCTCTCCTACTTTTGTTCCATTTTCTGAAAAAAATTGTGCCTTTATGTTATAATCAAAAGCTATTTCTCCTCTACTCGTCCAGGTTACTATAAAACTTCCAGCGCCATTTATAGCTACGGACGGATCTATTTGATCATTTTCAGTTATAGAGTTCACTGTAAATTCAACTCCCTGCCTCACTCCTTCTCTGCTATACCTCTGAGCAAAGATTCCTCTTCCACTGTTATCAAAACCTTCCCAGACTACTACAAATGCTCCACTTCTATTCATCGCTACTTTTGGCAATGCTTGGTCTCCTTCTGTTAATGTGTTTACTAAAAATTCTTCTCCTATTTTTTCTGCTTGTGCATTGAACAGTTGCCCATAAACACCATAGCCACTACCATCGTATCTGTAGCTTTCCCAAACTATTACAAAGCTTCCATTTTGTGCTATTCCAACGGAAGGTTTTCGTTGGTGCCCCAGAGCATTGACATTTACTGCTATTTCTGCTCCTATTTTGGTATTATTTCTATCAAACTTTTGAGCAAAAATGCCATTTTGGTCTCCATCTTGTCGCCAGCTCTGCCACGCTACCACAAATTCTCCTTCCTGGTTCATAGCTATGGATGAATATTCTTGTGTATTCTCTGTGGTCGTGTTTGCTAAAAATGATTCTCCCTGAGGAATAATGTTTTGAGAAAATACTTTATTAGAGAAAATGATATTTACTAAGAATAAGCAAAAAATACTTTTAACAAGCGAATAAGGAGAGAGAAGTTTGTTTATTTTCATGAGTAGATTTGTTTGTACGAAGTTATACAATTTATTCTTCTTTGTTTTATAAATGATCTCTGTAGTTTTGACTTTAAGCTAAAGGGTTTTAACACTAGAAAAATTTAGATTGATAAAGTTGAATTAAAAAACTTGTACCATCAGGCACTCATTGACAAGATGAGCTTTACTACTTACTCCATATACTTATTAGGTTACTTTCTCTGTTTGTAGTGTTGTCATTTTCTTTTGCTTGCCCAAAAGAAAACAGAAACAAAAGAAAAAGGCACCATCCACCAAGTTCATTTTGCACACATTGCCCTATAAGCCAACCCGCCCTAGCCTTTGCCCAAATGAACTGCGCTATGTATGGATCTCCTCCCTGCCACTTCTGGAGTTTTGTATGGATAATCACTATATGTAATACATCCTATGAAAATTTTATTGGTATATAATATTTAGATAGGTTTAGTTTGTAAGTCAAAATTTTTAATTTAATAATAATGAACCCTCTTTTAAGAGATCTCCATACAAAGTTTGATTCGATACCATTTGATGAGATAAAAACGGAGCATTTTTTACCTGCTCTTAAAGAAGCTATAGATAGCTCTAAGAAGGAAATAGAAAGCATTAAAAGTTCATCTGAGTCTCCTGGTTTTAATAATACTATTGAAAGGTTAGAGCGAGCTGACTCTAAATTGAACTGGATTGCAGGAATTATTTTCAATCTTAACTCTGCTAATACTAATGATGCGCTTCAAGAAGTGGCAAAGGAATCTTCCAGCATTTTAGCTAGTTATTCTAATGATATTCTTTTGGATCAAGAGCTTTTCGAAAAAATAGAGGAAGTGTATAAAAATACTGATTTTTCTACGTTGAATGCGGAAGAAAAGACGCTTTTAGAAAAAACGTATAAGAGCTTTGTACGAAATGGAGCAAAGCTTTCTCCTGAAGATAAAAGCCAGTTGAGGGAGATCGATCAGGAGCTTTCTCAGCTGACTGTAACTTTTGGTGAG
This sequence comes from Bacteroidia bacterium, assembly GCA_030425505.1. Classification (GTDB taxonomy): domain Bacteria; phylum Bacteroidota; class Bacteroidia; order Cytophagales; family Flammeovirgaceae; genus JAUIAB01. Next base: position 58,962 of record JAUIAB010000017.1, read on the forward strand.
AATGTAATGAAAGATGCGCAGGGTTTTTCTTTTGAAATAGAGGAAGAAGAAAAATTGGAGGGGATTCCTGCTTCTGCTTTAGAGGCAGCTGCTCAGCTTGCTGAAAGCCAAGGAAAAAAAGGGAGTTGGGTGTTTACGCTGGACTACCCCAGCTATATTCCCTTTGTGACGTATGCTAAGGATAGGTTGCTACGAAAGAAAATGTATTTGGCATTTGCTAAGAGGGGGTTTAATGGTAATGACTTTGATAATAGGGAAGTGGTTAAAAAGATTGCTTCGCTAAGAAAGAAGAGAGCCTTATTGCTTGGCTACAGTTCTCATGCTGCGTTTGTTCTTGAAGAAAGGATGGCGAAAAGCGCTGAAAAAGTAGAAGTTTTTTTGAGCGAGCTAAAAGAGTACGCTTACCCTGTTGCTAAGAAGGAGTTGAAGGAGTTGGAAGAGTTTGCTAAGAAAGAAGATGGGATTGACCAGTTAGAAAGGTGGGATGTTGCTTTTTATATTGAAAAGTTAAAGCAGAAAACTTTTAATTTTGATGAAGAGGAACTAAGACCTTATTTCCAGTTAGAAAATGTGATTAAAGGTGTTTTTGAAGTTGCCAAAAAGCTGTATAATCTTAGTTTTGATAAGCTAGATGACATCTCTGTTTATCATGAAGATGTTGATGTTTATGAGGTAAAAGAAGAGGGTAAGCATGTTGGGTTGTTGTATTTAGATTTTTTCCCTAGAAAGGGCAAGAAAGATGGTGCCTGGATGACGGTTTTCAGAAACCAAAAGATTGAAAATGAGGATAATGTAAGACCACATATTTCTGTAGTTTGTAATTTTACTAAACCTACTAAGACAAAACCTTCTTTGCTCACTTTCAATGAGGTTTTGACTCTTTTCCATGAGTTTGGTCATGCTTTGCATGGTCTTCTGGCTAACTCTACGTATTCGTCTCTTTCTGGAACTAGTGTTCTTTGGGATTTTGTGGAGCTTCCTTCTCAAATTATGGAAAACTGGGCTTATGAAAAGGAGTGTTTGGATCTATTTGCCAAGCATTATGAGGATGGTGGTGCAATTCCGATGGAGCTGATTCAAAAAATTCGACAAGCAGCTACTTTTTTTAGTGGTTATTATAATTTAAGGCAAATAAGCTTTGGGATGCTGGATTTGGCATGGCATAGTGCTTTAGTAACTGGAGGGGAGGATGTGGAAGCTTTTGAGAAGAAGGCTTTAACAAATGTTGACTTGCTGCCTCCTGTAGAAAATGTAACTATGAGCTGTGCTTTCTCTCATATTTTTTATGGGGGCTACTCTGCTGGTTATTACAGTTATAAATGGGCTGAGATTTTGGAAGCGGATGCTTTTGAGTCTTTTAAGGAAGCTGGCATTTTTGATACGCAAGTAGCTAGTAAGCTGAAAAGCGAAATTCTTTCTGCTGGTGGAAATGAACACCCCAGCATTATTTATAAGCGGTTTAAAGGGAAAGACCCTTCTATGGATGCTTTTTTGAAAAGAGAGGGCTTGGTTGAGGGTAAGGGTCATGAGGTATAATTTACAGCCTCCAGTCTCTTGTTTTCGATATTGCTTCTATAGAAAACCAGGCTGCCTTAAAAGCTAAGGCAGCCTGGTTACTTTTCACATTATTATTTTAAATTACCATTTGCATCATAATACCCTTTAATTATTGGTGAGTCTTTATAATATTCCCTTACGACTTTTAATGCGCTTTGAATACCATACTCATCCCTCCAAAGACCTGGAAGACCTAAGCTTGCAGCTTCTATATGGATCTGTCCATCGACAGGGGCTTTTCCGTATACTAACTCCGCAGCTTCAGGGTAAACAGCTCTCATATACTCAATTACCAATAAGTCATAATACCTAGCAGCCGCCTCGTGCCTATAATACCCTTCCGCTGTGGGAGGAAGATTCCCACCAAGCCCCTGCATAACATGAAATAGCTCATGAGAAAAAGATGCAACATCTACAATTAGCAGTGCAATAGCTTCATTTCTGCTAAACATTTCTCCTCCTCCTTTAATAACATCATTATAATGCAAGTATATTTCCCTCCTATCTTCACTAAATGACGCTACAGCTTTTTTCCCAGACTTTCTAGTTTGTATATCTGAAATTTCATGAACTATTATTCCTATACCTTTTTTATCTGCCGCATACCAAGCGTCATTAATACTTTTGAAGAATGAATAACCATGGTCTTCAAAAAATACGCTTGTGTGATCTAAAAATTCTTCTATTCTTTCGTACATTCCCACTCCATCTAATCTGGAAAGATGATAGGTTGCTCCTATTGCTTCTTCCATTGCTGCATCAAAAGCTAAATCTCCTGCCAATTCTCCCGGTAGTATATCATCGTAAGCAAACCTCGGCTCTGCAGCTACAGGAGGTAGTATAGAAAAGTGTGGATCTATCATGCCCATAGGCACATGCCCTGTAGGATCTGTGTGGTTGATAGGGTTGTTCCGCACATAGCTGTACCTGTTCAAATCCTGTGGGTTCGTGCCATCAGGTACTACACTATCTGGGCTGATGAACCTCTTCAACTTAGGGTCATAGAACCTAGCCCCATAGTTGTACATCCCCAAGCTCTTGTCATAGTACTGCCCCGTGTAGGTATATCTCGTGCCCTCTTCTCCCCCATCTGCCAATACTTCTTCCTGTTCCCCCCAAGCACTGTATCTGTATTCTGTCGCTACTCTCCCCTCTTCATCTGTCAGTACATCCGTGCCTCCCAAGTGGTCTATGTGTACATATCGTAGTGATTCCTGCTCTAAGCCTACATTATTCTCATCTCCTCCCAAGTCTGTGTCTTTCACTATCTGTGCTACCATGCCTCTGCCTGGTGTCCGTATGCTCCATTCCTCTCGCTGTGAGCCCCATACCCATTCTCTCTCTCCTTCCTCTACTTGTTGCTGGAATGCCTGACCTTCATGCCCTCCTACCTCTACCCACTCCCCATCTCTCTTCTCTAGCATGTAGCCTCCAAAGATGACTCTATCACTTACCAGTTTCGAAGATACTGGCTGTAGCTGTAGCTCGTATTCTTTCTCCCTCACTCTAGCCCCCTCTCCATCGTATACATAGCTCTGCATCCATATGTATTCGTCGCCTAAATCGTCTTCTCTCCGCTGTCTCACCGACCTAACCTTGTTAAAGCTCGTATACACGATGTCTATGTCTCCACGCTGGATCGTGTTGCCATTACCATCATATAAGAAGTTGTCTACCTCAAATCCAAACCAACCTCCATTCCTGCTACGCATCTGTCTAACTCCATGTGGGCGTATACTAGCATCTTCTAATGAGCCATACACACATTCTGTCTCTTCTTCTCTTACACTACTCTTGGTAAGATTGCCTATTGCATCGTAGCTATATCCCCTCTCTGTCCACTCTCCCGTCCTGCCTTCTACTTCACTACCCAATCTATTCAAGGCATCGTAGCTGTAGCTATATCTCTCCTGTGTTAAGCCATTGATCTTATGTGTAAGGTTACCCAAACCATCATAAGCTAATTCGCCCGTCTCGCCCTCATATCTCCAGTCCTGACAGCTTGCATTCGCATTCCTACCAAACTCCGGATAAAAGCCCGTCTTCCTGTATTTTAGCATGCCTGTCTTACTATCGTAGCCACTCTGGGTGCCTAAGCCATTGCCATATTCTTCATAGCTTATCTTGCCATAAGCATCCATCTCTTTTAGCTCCCATAGTAAGGTATTCCTTTCATTACCGCCTTCTTCTACATTCGCCCATACTTCTATTGCGTTCCCCTGGTCATCATATACGTAGCTCACTTCTTTGTCTCCAGGGTAGCTTACTCCTATCTGCCTGCCCCTGAAGTCATAGCTATAGCTTGTCGTATACAACTGGTTATCTTCTAGTATCAGCTTCTCTTCTGATACTAAGCCCCGGCTATTGTATAAAGTTTCTCTTACTATACCATCTGGGCTTATCGTACTGTTCAACCTACCAAGACTGTATTCTTTCTCATCATAAATGTAATGAGTCTTCCCTTCTACACTTGTCTTCTTTATTAATCTATCTAGTACGTCGTACTCCATCTCTGTCTCCTCTCCCCTTCCATCTGTCTGCTTCACTATGTTGCCATTGGCATCGTACTGGTAGTACCACTCGCCCATGTCTGGATCTTTCTGGCTTATCTTCCTGCCCAGCTTGTCATAGTCTATTTCTGTCCTGTTCCCATAGTGGTCTTTCACTTCTACCAAGTTACCACTAGCATCGTAGCTGTACTCTGTCTCTGCGCGTTCCCATATCTGTTGCCCGTTCCTGTAGCTCTGCTCTCCTGGCTCTAGTATCCTCACTAGCTGCCCCAAAGCATTGCTCTCTTCTTCGTATTCATGTCCGTTACCATTCCTAATACGCTTCACCAAGCCTTCGTACTCATATTCCGTAGTCCCTAGCTCTGTCTCTAGTTTCACTATTCTATCCAGCTCATCGTATTCTTTCTTGTTCCTCCCTGCCCCTGCAATCCCTCCTTCCTTAAACGGACCTATTACTTCTGTCTCTCTTCCAAATGAATCATAAAGCTTACGAGTGTATATCCATTCCCCTCCATAGGTCTTTGCTTTAGCCGTGATCCGTTTACCATATTTGTCGTAGTATTCTGCTATATGGCTATAACCAGGACTGTAGGTCTCTCTCTTGTATCTCCCAACTCCGTCTACTTCTTCTAGTCGGCGTAAGCCATAGCGCATATAGACCTCTCTCCCTATTGCATCTCTACTATACCGCTCATTACCATACCCATCGTATACATGGTATACTTTCATTCCGTTTGCATCCGATACTACTACATCCTTAGCCCAACGCATGTCTAGCTTCTTTACTACGGTATGTCCCAATGGATTGGTAGCACATATCTGAT
>JAUIAB010000002.1 GCA_030425505.1 Bacteroidia bacterium
GACGCATGTTCAGCATGTATTGGAGGCAATAGCATATAACTTAAAGAGAGCTCCTGGGATAATTGTGTCCTATGCAATACAAAAAAGCTGAAATGGAAGAGAAAATCAGGAAATTCAATCGATTTCCTGAAAAACAGTGAAACAAATGACCCTACAAACCAGCAGAAAAAAACCAAAAATATTATCTCATTGAATTTTGCAAAACTCTCGAAGTTATCAATACCGGTAATTATTTAGACTTCATTACGTAGTTCAGTTACTCGTACCCTATACTATCCGTTTAAAACCTGTAAGTCAAATTAGTTCTCTTGAAGTTGATGTTTCAACTGAGCCAATTGCTTTTCTTTTTCTTCTACCCACTTAGTTTTGCTGTAATCTTCTTGTGGGTATGCCTCTTTGTAGGTGATATAATCAAAACCTAGTTCTTGGTATTTTTCTTTAAAGTAGAGGTCTATAATAGTTATGTTTTGCTCAATATTTTGAATGAGGCTTAGATAATACTCGTTGTCTTCGCTATTGAGCTTTTGGTTGTAGTACTTTAGCTTTCTTTCGTTTTTCCGTTTGGCAGCCTCTTGTTCTGCTAATCTTTCTTTTTCAAGCAGTTTTGATTTTAGAGTAGTATAGAGTTGGTATTCTTGCTGGCTGAGGTCAAATAGACTTTTGGAAAAGTATTTTTGCCAGAGGGTTTCGCTTTTGGGTTGAAGCTCTAGTTGATTCCAAATAGAAGGTTTTAGTAATGGATCTTTTATGAATTCCTGTTCGAGTTCTGATTGGGCTTGTGTAGTGTGAGAAACTAGGAAGATAAAAGCAATTAGTGCCATTTGGGTGGCTTTGCACACGAGGGAAAGAGGCGAAGGGCAAGACCGAAGGGGTCTTTGTGAGTGGAAGGCTTGACCCGCCGGGAAGAGCTTGAGGAAGTGTGCCCAGTTATTTTTTTTTTGTAAGGTCATTTTATGTAATGGTTTTTTATATACTACTTATGACGTTAAGAAGCTATTTGAAGTTCCTCTGCCAGGTCTTTTTCTACTCTGAGGTTATCGATGATAAAAAGTTGCCTGTCAGGAGTGTTTTTGCCCATGTAGTAGGAGAGAAGCTCTTTTATGGAAGTGTCGGGCTTGAGCATTACTGGACTGAGACGAATGTCTTCTCCTATAAAGTTACCAAATTCGTCAGGAGAAATTTCCCCCAAGCCTTTGAAACGAGTGATTTCGGGGTTTTTTCCAAGTTCGTTTATAGCATTTATCCGCTCTTCATCGGTATAGCAATAGATAGTTTTACTTTTATTGCGGACTCTAAATAGGGGAGTTTCTAAAATGTAAAGATGCCCTTTCCGAACCAAATCTGGGAAAAACTGCAAGAAGAAGGTCATTAGCAGCAGCCGAATATGCATGCCATCCACATCTGCATCTGTGGCAATTACTATTCTGTTGTAACGTAAGCCATCTAGTCCATCTTCTATGTTTAGAGCATGTTGAAGTAGATTAAATTCTTCATTCTGATATACTATTTTTTTGGTGAGAGAGTGACAGTTGAGCGGTTTACCTCTAAGACTAAATACTGCCTGGGTCTCTACATCTCTCGATTTAGTGATACTCCCACTAGCAGAATCTCCCTCCGTTATGAATATTGTTGTGTTATCTTTCTTTTCCTGGTCTCCTTTTTTATCATCTAGGTGAAATCTGCAGTCTCGTAGTTTTTTGTTGTGAAGGTTGGCTTTTTTTGCTCTTTCATTTGCTATTTTCTTGATTCCAGCAATTTCTTTTCTCTCTCTTTCTGACTGAAGAATTCTTTTTTGGAGTGCTTTTGCAGTATCCTGGTTTTTGTGTAAGTAGTCGTCGAGATGTTTTTTTACAAATTCGTTGATGAAAGATCGCACAGTAGGTCCATCAGGAGCTATGTTGGTAGAGCCAAGCTTAGTCTTTGTTTGTGACTCGAATACTGGTTCCTGCACTCTAATGCTTACAGCAGCAATAATAGATGCTCTAATGTCAGCAGCATCATAGTTTTTATTAAAGTGCTCTCGTACAGTTTTTACAAAGGCTTCTCTAAAGGCAGCAAGGTGTGTGCCTCCCTGTGAGGTGTACTGTCCATTAACAAAGGTGTAGTATTCTTCTCCATATTGGTTGTTGTGAGAGAGAGCTATTTCTATATCCGTACCTTGTAAATGTATGATAGGATATACAAGCGTTTCCTGATTAACCTTTCTGTTCAAAAGGTCAAGGAGACCATTTTTTGAGAGGTAGTTTTTGCCATTGTAGCTGATAGTTAAACCTGCATTGAGAAATGCATAGTTCCATATTTGCTCTTCCACAAAATCAGAGACATAGCGGTAGTTTTTGAATATGCTACTATCTGGCAAAAATGATATAGCTGTACCATTTTTCTCTGTTGTATTTTGTATTTTCTTATCTTCTGTTATTACTCCCTTTTCAAACAGGGCTTCTTTTTTCTTTCCATCTCTTATGGATGTTACTAAAAAGTTATTGGAGAGTGCATTTACTGCTTTTGTACCGACTCCGTTCAGACCTACAGATTTTTGGAATGCCTGAGAGTCGTATTTTGCACCTGTATTTATCTTAGAGACACAATCGATTACTTTGCCCAGAGGTATTCCTCTACCATAATCTCTTACTGCTACTTTCCCTTCGTCTATTTTGATTTCTATTTTTTTACCATAGCCCATCATGTATTCATCTATACTATTGTCGATGACTTCTTTAAGAAGTATGTAGATGCCATCATCTGGAGAGGTGCCATCTCCAAGTTTTCCAATATACATACCTGGTCTAAGGCGTATATGCTCTCTTGGTTCTAAGGATTTTATGCTTTCTTCGCTATAGTCATGATTTGCCATTGGTGTAGTACTTGTTTGGTAAAACGAATTTAGCGCAATTTTTTTTTAGAATGGGAAGTAAAGGTAGAAGGTAGTACCTTTTTCCACATCACTCTCAATGTCTATTCTTCCTCCAAGAGCTTCTATTTGAGTTTTGGCTAAATAAAGCCCCATGCCTTTGCCTTCTACATGTATATGGAATCTTTGATATAGTCCAAATATTTTGTCTCTATATTTACTTAAATCTATTCCCATACCATTATCTTCTATAGTAACAAGTATTTCATTGCTTGTGAAGAATGTAGACTCAACTTTTATCTCTAAACTTCTTTTTTTAGATCGATATTTGATCGCATTTTCGATTATTATGGCAAATATGCTATTTACATAAGATCTAATTCCATTGATCCATTTTGCATCTTTTATGGAAATATCTACTTTAACATTGTACTGTTTTACCTGATAATAGAGGTCTCGTAAAACTAGTTTTACTATTTCTTCAATAGAGATATTTTCTATTTTCAGGTTGTTACCTTTCTTGATTTGAAGTATTTCATTTAGGTCTTTGACTACATCATTGAGCTTTAATGTAGATACTTCAATTTCTTCTAGTACTTTTTGATTAAATGAGTCATTGAGGTCGTTCTTATTAAAGATATTAATAAGCCCCATGAGGCTAGCAATTGGGCCTCTAAGATTATGAGCAGTAATATAAGCAAAGTCTTGCAGCTGATGAATGTGTCTTATAAGAGCTCTATTCGCTTTAGACAATTCTTCTGTTCTGGATTTCACAAGGCTCTCCAGGTTTTCACTTGTAAGTAAAAGCTGAGAGTTTTGCTGTTCTATAATTTGATTTTGCAGTGCAAGCTGATTTTTTTGTGTTTCTAGTTCTTTTTGTTGCTTTTTGAGTTCGTTATTTTGCTCAACAATTTTTAATTGCTGGCTTTCTAGTGTTTTGGTTCTTTCTTTTACTTTTCTTTCTAAGCCTTCGTTAATTCTTACTTGAGCTTCTTCTTCTTCTCTTAATCTGGTAATCAAGTTTTCATTTTCAAAAACTCGTTTCTTTTCTAATTGATTAAACCTATAAGCTATACCTATAGAAAAAAGAATTATTTCTAAACACACTCCTATTTGAATAAAAGTACTGTCTGCATATAGTCTTGATGAGAGCTCGTATTTAAGGTAGGTTGCTGTTGTTCCAGCATAAAGTAAAAAGGCACCAATTATAAAGAAAAGATTAGCTTTATTTTTTACAGAAACACTTGCAATGATGTAAATAACAACTATGAGAAACTCAAATGGAGTAAGTGCTAGAAATATATTGATCCCATAGCTGTAAAGGCTAAAGTCTAATATAATTCCTATTAATGTTCCAATCAGAAGAGCTATCTTAATTAAGGAGTATGTTTTAACCCACTTGATCCAATTATTATCACTTTTGGGTATAGTTATTCCAACTAGGAAATGTATGTAGGCTACTGTTCCTCCTCCAAGAGCAATAATCCAAAAGAAGTGAGAAATGAAAGGGCTTTCTGTAAATAAATGACTTTGAAAAAAGCCATGAAAGTTTAAAAAGAAAAGACCAATCAGGAAAATATGTAACGAGTAAAAAAGTAGAGATTTTTCTTTTACAAAATAGTAAGCTATAATGCTAAAAGCTATAAGTAACAGTAGTACCCCTTGAAATAGCCCCTGTAGTAAGTCTCTGTTTTGCACTCTTGCTTTGAAGTTATCTTTGCTTTCAAAGCTTAAAATTATTCTAGGTTGAAAACCAGTTAAGTTTTGAAGTCTAAAGTAAACTTGCTTTGTTTCTTTAGAATTTAGTTTTAATTTAAAGTAAGATCTGGAACAATCTTCTGAAATTGTTTTTTCTTTAATACTTCTTAGATAACCTGTTTTTAAAACGTCAAAATCTTGCTCATCATCTTTCTGTAGATAGATATTTACAATATCTCCCCCAATCCAGTCAGAGATCATTACTACAGACGTTACACTTTTACTGTCAGAGTTTGTAATTGTTAGCCTACCCCATAGTGCCTGGTTGTTTTGAATGTTGAAGTTCTTAGAGTAATGTTTAAAATCAGCGTTATAGGCTTCACTACTAACCTGTAAAATGCTTAATTGCCCAGAGGTATCAACTAAGTACTTTATACTGCTAGCATAAGATACATCTGCTTTTACAGAACTGATATCAAGTTTTTTGTTGGCAAATGCAAATGACACCACACTCAGTATAAATATTTTTATCAGCAATAGCGTTTTATATGTTACACGGAGTATCAATTTCTTTATTTAAAGCTCTTATTTGATAAGCCTTTCAAATATATTAAGTATAAGAGGATTTAACTCCTTAGAAGGATTAGATTTTTTATAAAAAAAGTATAAGTGAAACTTTAATAGTGAAGATCGTTAATGTAATTTTTTTATTTAAAAATAGATTTTTTTAAATAAAAATTTAGTAAAAAGAAGGAATAGTACTAAAGTTTTAATTTAATTTAAAAGGAGCTATTAAAGAAAACTCAGGAATGTTTACAGTAAAAGATTTGCCATCAATTAACCTTTCCATAATGTACTTCCCTTCCATTTTCCCATAGGGTGCTTCTAAGTTGCAGCCTGATACATATTGATGCTTTTCGCCAGGTTCTAATATTGGTTGCTGCCCTACAACACCTTTTCCTTTTACTTCTTTAATTATACCATTAGCATCAAATATCTCCCAATGTCTTTTTAAAAGTTGGATAGTGTAATCACTATTATTTTCAATTGTAATTCTATAGGTGAAGACAAATTGATATTTTGAAAACTCAGAGTATTCAGGTTGGTAGGTAGTTTTTACGCTTACTTTTATACCTTCTGTTACAGATGTGATCATTTCTCTAAAATTTAACTATTACATAAAACTATTTATATAATCTCAATTTTTAAAATAAAGTTTATCCTTTTCATCATATTTTAACTTAAAAAATCTTAATTCATTTTCGCTCATTGTTAGACTAATTAATAGTTTATTTTTGTAAAAAATGTAACCTGATGGAGTTATTCAAAAAATGGATAGTTTGATTGTAACAAAGACATCTCTTGAATCTTCAGCTCGAGAAGTTTTTGAAAAATATAAAAATATAAAAGTATGGTGTTTTTTTGGTGACCTGGGTGCGGGAAAAACTGCTTTTATACAGCAAATAGTGACAAATATTGGGGTAGAAGGTCTTGTGAAAAGCCCATCGTTTTCAATAGTGAATGAATATAAGCTTCAAGAAGGTTCCCCAATTTATCATTTTGATTTATATAGAGTAAAAGATGCAGAAGAGCTATTTGATATTGGTATAGAAGAATATTTGACTTCGGGATGTTATTGCTTTATTGAATGGCCAGAGAAAGTTCTATCTTTATTAAATGATTGCTATCTTAAAGTAGAGGTATCATTAATAGACAGTACACGAAGAAAAATTATATTTAAACCCTATGGACAAGAAAAGCGAACAAGAGTCTTTTTCTAAGATTCCAGAAAAGATGTACCATTATGGCACCCAGGAAGTTGCTTTAGCAACTAAAAAAGGAAAAGGGCAACCTATTACTATAGGTATACCCAAAGAGTTTAATAAATACGAAAAAAGGTTAAGTTTACGTCCAGAGTCTGTAGAAATACTTGTTAATAATGGCATTAATGTAGTTGTAGAGGCAGGAGCAGGTGTTCATGCAAATCATCCTGATCAAGAATATAGTGAAGCTGGAGCAAAGGTTGAGTATGATAAGAAAAAGGTTTATGAGAATGATATTATTCTAAAAATTTTACCTCCCGAAAAGGAAGAAATAAAAAATATCCAACCATATGCAACTATAATCTCAACAGCTAATCTAAATTCTATTAATGCAGAGTATCTTGAATTAATTAATGATAAAAATATTACTTCTATAGCATATGAATTTCTGGAAGATCCATCTGGTGAGCTTCCTTTTGTAAGGGCTATGAGTGAGATAGCAGGAAGCACGGTCATGCTTATAGCTGCAGAGTATTTAAATACAAGTAACAAAGGAAAGGGAGTTATATTGGGTGGCGTAACAGGTGTTCCTCCGACATGTGTCGTAATACTAGGAGCTGGTACTGTGGCTGAGTTTGCTGCCAGAGCTGCTTTAGGGCTAGGAGCTGAAGTAAAAATATTTGATAACCACATATATAAGCTACGAAGAATTAAAGAAAGACTGGGAAATCATCATATTTTTACATCAACAATAGATAGTGCTATGTTGGATAATGCTCTCATTCATGCAGATGTTGCTATTGGAGCTATACGGTCACCTAAAGGGAGTAGAGCACCAGTAGTTGTAACAGAAGAAATGGTTTCTCACATGAAATCTAACTCAATAATCATAGATGTGAGCATTGACCAGGGAGGCTGCTTTGAAACCTCAGAGATAATGAGCCATCAAAACCCTGTATTTAGAAAGCATGATGTAATTCATTATTGTGTTCCCAATATCGCCTCAAGGGTTGCATGTACAGCTACAACTGCTATTAGTAATATTTTCACTCCTTTACTCCTTCAGGTAGCAGAGCTTAATGGGGTAACCAAAATGATGATCAAGCATCCTTGGTTTGCTAAAGGAGTGTATACTTTTAGAGGAAGTATAACAAATAAGGTTGTCGCAGATAAATATGATCTACCATGCAGAAATTTGAACTTAATCTTAGCTGCTAGTATTTAATTGAATAAACTTGTTAACTCCTTTGCACTTTTGAGAACATTATTAGAAGGATTTTCTCCTCCAATCATTTTTCCTAGCTGCAATGTTTTTTGCGTAGAATCTAGCTTTTGAATTTCACTTATAGATTTGTGAGAAAGAGTTTTTTTCAAGACTAAATAGTGATCATCACTTGCTGCAGCAATTTGAGGTAGGTGGCTTATAACAAACAATTGGTGCTGTTTGCTGAATTTCTTTAATATCTTAGCCATTTTCAAAGCAATTTCACCAGAAACTCCAGTGTCAATTTCGTCAAAAATTAGGGTAGGCATTTGAGTAGAAGATGCAAGAATATATTTAATCGCTAGCATCAAACGAGAAAACTCACCCCCAGAGGCTACTTGCTGTATTGGTTTAAGAGAATGACCTTTATTGGCTGAAAACAAGAACTTTATATTGTCAATGCCAGAATTTGACATTTCAGCTTCTTCTAATGCAATTTCAAACTGGCAGTTAGGCAGCCCTATTTGAGATAGTATTTCTAAAGCTTTAGGGGAAAATTGTTTTACAGTAAGCTTTCTTTTAGAAGAAATTTCGATTGCTACTTTTAAGGCCTTATTCTTACTACTTTCAATTTTATCAGCAAGTTCTTTTATATGCTCATCGTAAAATAAGACATTATCAACCTCTTTTCTTAGCTCTTCCCTTAACTTGATAAGTGAGTCAATATCATCAACTTTGTGTTTTCTTTGTAAGTCGTATATTTTATCTAACTGTTCTTTAAAGTACTGAGCCTCTTCAGGGTTTGAAACTACTTTATTCCCCTCATCCTCAATAGATTTTGAGATATCCTGTATCTCAAAAATAACACTTTCCAGCTGCTCACGAAGCTTTACAAATGCATCTCCAAAACCTTCAAGGCTCGATAAGTGAGATAAAATGGTATTCAATAACTGTTCAATGGAATACTCTTCGTTCTCACTCAATAAAAAACTCGATTCTTTCAGGCTGTTAATAATATGTTCAGCATTTTCAACTTGCTTCAAACTACTTTCCAGGGTTGGGAGATCCACATTATCTAGCGAAGCCTCTTCTAGCTCTCTAAGTAAAGACTCTTTATAAGCAAACTCACTTTGATCTTTATCTTTTTGATTGATTAGATCTAAATATCTGGATTTTAGCTCTTTAAGGGTACTATATTCTTTTTGGTACTCTATTAGTAGTTTTTCATTGTTTGCAATCGAATCAATCAATTTCAGTTGAAATTGCGATTGACTTATTAAAAACGTATCATGTTGGGAGTGAATATCAATTAGATTTTGAGTTAGTCCTCTAAGCACATCTAACTTTACTGGAGTATCATTAACAAATGCTCTTGATTTACCAGAAGGTAGAATTTCTCTTCGTATAATTGTTTCATCTAAATAATCAATATCATTTTCTTTGAAAAGGTCGACAAGATTGTAATCTTTTATATCGAAAATGCCTTCAATAATACATTTAGACTCCATATTTCCTAGAGATTTTATGTCAGCTCTTTCTCCAAGAAGCAGGTTTAAGCCTCCAAGAATTATTGACTTTCCAGAACCTGTTTCTCCAGTGATGACCACGAAGTTTCCTTCTGGAGAGAGCTCTAGCTTATCAATCAAAACAAAATTTTGAATAGTAAGAGTCTTGAGCATAGAGTATTTTTAAATTCTGCAAATTTAAAAGGAATCTATGAGACGGCTACCAAAGAATAAATGATAAGTTTTTAAAAATGTAAGTGTATAAGCTTTTAATCAAAATAATAAAGGTTGTGAAATTTACTGTGCAATGTCATTTCTATGAGTAGATAAGTGTAACTTAGTATTTTATTTAATCAAATTTTAAATAACTATCGCTGTGGGCTTTTTTAAGAAAATTTTTAACAAAAAGGAAAAAGAAAGTTTAGATAAAGGGCTAGAAAAGACAAGAGGAAATTTCTTAGGAAAGTTAAGCAAAGCTGTAGTAGGAAAGTCTAAAGTTGACGAAGAAATACTAGATGACTTAGAAGAAGTATTGATTGCTTCTGATGTAGGGGTTTCTACTACTATAAAAATAATAGAGAGAATAGAAGAGAGAGTTGCCAGAGATAAGTACCTAAATACCTCAGAGCTAAACTCTATCTTAAAAGAAGAGATAGCTTTATTATTAGAAGAGAACGAGACTACTACTGAAGCCCAAGACTTTGAAAAGAAGCCATATGTACTTTTGGTCGTAGGAGTTAATGGAGTTGGTAAAACAACCACAATTGGAAAGTTAGCGGCACAGTTCAAAGCTCAGGGAAAATCTGTTTTGCTTGGAGCTGCAGACACATTTAGAGCTGCAGCAGTAGATCAACTGAAATTGTGGGGAGAGCGTGTAGGTGTTCCTGTAATATCTCATGGAATGAATACTGATCCTGCTTCAGTAGCATACGATGCTGTAAAACAAGGAGTTGAGCAGGGGGCAGATATTGTGATTGTAGATACAGCAGGGAGACTACATACTAAGGTTAACTTAATGAATGAGCTTTCTAAAATAAGAAGGGTGATGCAAAAGATATTGCCAGAATCTCCTCATGAAGTCATGCTTGTATTGGATGGAAGCACAGGTCAAAATGCATCTATACAAGCAAAAGAATTTACTAAAGCAACAGAAGTGAATTCTTTAGCGATAACCAAGCTTGATGGTACGGCCAAAGGTGGGGTAGTAATTGGGATATCAGATGAGTTCAAGATCCCCGTGAAGTATATAGGAGTTGGAGAGAAGGTAGAAGACCTACAGATATTCGATAGGAAAATTTTTGTAGAGTCACTGTTTCAAGAAAAGTAGATTGTTTACTTCCAATCATTACTAAGAGAGTGTGATAGTTAGATATCTAATAGTAAGTATTTTATAGATTAATCCACCCTTACCTTTTTTAGTTGTTATCATAACAATTAAGGAATACGCATACTTTACTTTTTTAATGCTATATGACATCGAATAAAGTTCACTATGATATTTTTACAAGCCATACGGGTTACAAATATTCATTTTTTTTAAACTTTAAATATTAATTAAATAGTTAAAAGCTATTTAGATAAAAATCATCCAACCAGTTCCAAGACTAAATTTTTTAATAATAATTTAAAAAAGAGAAACATAACACATAAAATTATGAATAGAGGTATACTATCCCAGCTAATACTAGCTTGTTGTTTAACCGCAGAGAGCTTTGCAAAATTCAATGAGATAATATTCGAGAATATTTTTGATTTTTTTGTTGGAGTTGTATGGTTATTTGTTTTTCTGTTAATCAGGGAACTGCTTGAATTCCCTGATTTAATACCCTATTTCAGCTCTTTTGTATTGCATTAGATACAATTATCCCTGGGGGCTCTCTTTAAGTTATAAGCTATTGCCTCCAATACATGCTGAGTATGCGTCTTGGCAATACCCTTGTATCTTGCTACCCCTGCCCTAAACCATTTCTTAATGCCCCCAAAGGTTCTCTCTATCACATAGCGTTTCTTTGCAATGAGCTTGTTGAACTTCATCTGCCAACTAGTAAGAGGACGATTCCTAAAGGCTGTAGCCTGTTCTTTAAATTTAGCTCTTCTAGCAAAGCATCATTATCTGGCACCTTGTAGCCCTTATCCCCATTGACTCCTTCATAAGTATGAATATCCTCCACCTTTTCCAGTACAGAGCCAAGTTGCTTACTATCATGTACATTAGCTGTAGTAGTAGATACCCCTACTGGTCTTGGCAGATACATAACTAGTAATTTTGTGCTAAACTATTTTTTTATTACTCTATTAAGGTGATTTATATAGCTTTTTGGTATTTATGATATGCTTGTTGATGCAAGTTCCACAGCTAAACCAATATAATTAGAGGGTTTTAGCTTTTTTAGCCTTGATTTATCTTTACTAGATAGATCAAGGCTTTCAATAAACTGGTGGATAGCTTCTAAAGAAATTTTGTTACCTCTGGAAAGGACTTTAGTAACCTCATATGGGTTAGGATAATTCAGACTTCTTAAAACTGTTTGAATAGCTTCCATAATTACCTCTGGGTGATTTTTGAGATCTTCTTCTAGTCGGATAATATTTGGAGAAAGTTTTTCAAGACCTTGGTCTAAAGAGTCATAGGCTAAACATGCATGGGCAAATACAACCCCTATATTTCGCATAATAGTACTATCAGACAAGTCCCTTTGCATTCTTGAAATTTGTAAAGACTCAAAGCAGGTAATTAAGCTAGTGCAAACTTTCAGGTTTCCTTCTGCATTTTCAAAGTCGATAGGGTTTACTTTGTGCGGCATAGTAGAAGACCCAACTTCATGCTCTTTTTTCTTAAGGTTGAAATAGCCAAAAGAAATATAAGTCCAGATATCCTGGCATAAATCAAGCAAAATGGTATTGATTCTCTTAACTACATGGAGAAGCTCTACTAAAGAATCTTTAGCATTTATTTGAGTAGTAACAGTGGAAGGTTTTAAACCGATTTTATGGATAAAATCTTGACTAAACTTAATCCAATCAGTTTCGGGTAAAGCATATTTTAAAGCACTAAAGTTACCCGTAGCACCATTCAGTTTTCCAGTGAGCTTAACTTCCCTCAGCTGTTGAAATTGCTCTTTTAACCTTTGGTAAAAAACATTGATTTCTTTACCTAGAGTAGTAGGGGAGGCAGGCTGCCCATGCGTTCGAGCAAGCATAGCAATAGCCTTATTCTTACTCTTTAATTCATCTAGCTTATCTAGTAGGTTTTTGATTTTATCAGAATAAGAACTATGAATAAAATCTTGCATTAAAAGGCTGTAAGACAGGTTATTAATGTCTTCAGAGGTTAGTCCAAAGTGAACAAACTCTTTAACGTCATTAGATACTTTTTCTTTTATGAAATACTCTACTGCTTTTACGTCGTGGTTAGTTGTATTTTCTATTTCTTTAATTTTTTCTGCATCCTCAAGACTAAAATTAGCGTGAATAGAAAGATAATCACCTTTGCCAAGCTCTTTTAGGAATGCTAACTCTACGTAAACCCTTTTCTTAATTAGAGCAAACTCTGAAAAAAAGAAAGAAAGAAATTTAGTTTTATGATGGTATCTGCCATCTATCGGAGATACATTCGTGAGATTTGACATATAACTTAGCCTTTAAAAATAGATGAATCTCATAAAAATATTGTTTGGTTTCTATCGGGGCCAATAGATAAAATAGAAATTGGAACATCAAGATACTCTTGAATAAAATCTAGATAAACTTTGGCTTTTTCTTCTAAATCATCATAGCTCTTTTCATTGCCAGATACAGCAAAACCAGCAAATGATTTATACACAGGCTCGCACTTTTCCAAACTACTACAAGTAAGAGGGTAACTTGTTTCAGTTCCCTCTATTTGATAGTCAATAGCAACTTTTATTTCATCAAGACCAGATAAAACATCCAGCTTAGTTACTGCCAAAGAGGTAAATCCGTTGAGCCTATGTGCATACCTAAGCATCACTAAATCTAGCCAACCACACCTTCTTTTTCTGCCAGTAGTAGTGCCAAACTCTTTGCCTTTATCTACAAAATAGTCTGCTAATTTGCCATATAATTCTGTGACAAAGGGACCTTCACCAACTCTGGTAGTATACGCTTTTACAATACCAATAGTATTAAGCTCTTGGGGCGCAATGCCTGCACCCAAAAAAACACTTCCAGAAATAGGGTGAGAAGAAGTTACATAAGGATAAGTACCATAGGTAATATCTAAAAAAGTCCCTTGAGCACCTTCAAAAATGATACTTTTTTGCTTTTCCTTACTCAATTTCCTAGAGACATCAGTCAAATACTTTTGAAGTTGAGAACCATATTCCAGGTATTCACTGTAGACTTTATCAAAATTTAATAAAAACGCTTTGCCATAAACCTTTTCTACAATTTTCTTTTTAAGCTGAAAAACATCGGTTAACTTTTCCTTAAAAGCAACCCTATCTAACAAATCAATTAGTCGTATCCCTCTTCTTCCAAATTTGTCCTCATAAGCTGGGCCAATCCCTTTTTTAGTAGTGCCTATAGATTTATCATTTAAAGCAGACTCACTTACACCATCTAGGAGCTTATGGTAAGGCATAATAATATTCACCAAAGGGTCAATAGATAACTGAACATCCAACCCATTTTCTTTTGCATAATTGATTTCTTGTAGCAATACTTCAGGATCCAGAACAACGCCATTTCCTATAAAGCATTCTTTCCCATGCACAACCCCAGACGGAAGAAGATGCAGTTTAAACTCCGTTTCTCCTACCTTTATGGTGTGCCCAGCATTATTTCCTCCCTGATATCGAACTACGTAATCTGCTTTTTCGGCTAGTAAATCTGTGATTTTTCCCTTTCCCTCATCACCAAACTGTGCTCCTACAATAACTTTTGGATTATTATTCATCGGTTTAAAACAACCTATTATAAGCTAAATATGAATGACCTCTTTTTAATTATGTTATTTTAAAAAAGGATTAGCTTTTTAAAGCTTTTCGAATGAAAACACCTCTTATTTTTCGCTTAATCTTTTTTCTGGATAAGAGAATGATCAAAAAAGCCACTGCTTGCCCCCCACCAACAGCAAAAAAGGAATTGGTTAAAGACCACGCCAACTTTTCGTGCAATAAATGCACCAGCCCGTAACTGAAAAAGGTAAGAATCACCCCAGAAAAGACAAGAACTATAAAGATTAAAATAAATGAAGATATAAACCCGGAAGATTTATCTATTAACTCTAGTTTGAGTAACTGTGAATAGAGATTTAGAAGCTGTTTTAGACTATCAATTAATGACATATAGAATGTTTTTATCAATCATTTATTATATAGAAGCCATTAATTAATTTCACAAAAAGATATATTTTCTTACGTATAATCAGATACTTACTGCTATTTTTCGTGAAACTATCTCATGGATTCCATGTAAAAATACCGAAATCTTGATCACTAGTATAGTTTTTTGTTCAAAACATAACTAAAATAACTGTTTTTATTGAAGTTACTTAAAGTTTATTTTTAGTGAAAGTCCTTCAAAACGGATTTCATAGAAGTGGTTTTCATCAAAAAGTGAGGGCTATTTAGAAAAGGAATTGCAAGATCAACAATCAATAATGGGTTTTGGTAGCCCAAAAGGTTAATTTTAGCAACTTTGTAGTAGGGTTTCCATCTTAATTAGATAGGATGAAAGAAATAATTAGTGGTAACATATTCTTTTTTTTCTTCTTGATTACAGCATTCTCACAGGATATTCAAGATGAAAAATTCTATTTAGCGCTAATTGATAAATCACTAAATCTTGAAAAATCCTTACCTAAAGGATATTTAAATAAAAAACATAGCCGCCAAGAGCTGAAGTCTCTGATCTATAAACTAAGAAATAAAGGTTTTTTTCTGGCTTCTATAGATTCTACAGTTCGGGATACAGCGTATGTATATTTAGGGAAAAAGTTTAATGACATTCATATAGAGCTGGATGGAAGTGTAGGGGAAATTATCAAAACTTCTTCTTTAAAAAGGAGATTGTCTCTAGATAAACTAGGAAAGCTGCAACGAGAAATAGTAGAAAAAAGCGAAAACCGAGGGTATCCTTTTGCAAAAAATTTCTTAGACTCTATTCAAATAAATAGAAACGAAATAAAAGGAAAGATATTTTATAAGCCAGGAGTATTTATTCGTTTTGATACCCTTTCTATCAAGGGAAATGTCAAAATAAAAAAAGAGTTTCTTTCAAGACTCTTGCGATTAGAAAAAGGAGAAGCATTTAATCAAAAAAAACTAAATAATATACCAGAAAATATTACTTCGCAGTCTTATTTATCATTAACTGAAAGTCCTAGAGTGAGCTTTCAGTACGATAGAGCATATATTTATTTGTCTCTCAAAAAAAGATTGTCCAATGAGATCAATGGCTTCTTGGGTTTATTCCCAAAGAGTAATAGCAGCGATCAATTAGGCGTTTCAGGTGAATTTAACTTAAAACTAAATAATCCTTTTGGCTCGGGCAAAAAAATTGAAGTTAAATGGAAGAAACTTCCTCAAAGAAGATCCCAAGAGTTGCTGCTAAATTACCAGCATCCATTTTTTCTTAAGCTTCCTTTTGGTATAAGAAGCTCATTGAAGGTGTTTTCTCAAGACACATTGTTTTCAAATGTGGCTTTCAAAGCAGGTTTAGATGTAGACTGGATATACTCAGGAAAAATTATTTTTAGCTATAGTTTACAGAGAAGTAATTCTAATCGGTTGGACTTTTTGCAACTAGATGAAAACTCTTTATCGGATAAGTTGGCAAAAGTAAATAGCCAACTTTATGGAATTTCTTGGGAAAAGAATAGAATAGAAGATGATTTTTTGATTCGTAATTACTGGAATACAAGCATAGGGTTAAGCTTTGGAAGTAGAGAAATAGTTGAACCAGATTCCTCTTTAATTTTAAAAACAACAAAAACGAATCAGTTAAATATAGAAGGATACATCTCTACACTATTTCCTTTAAAGAAGAATCTAGCATTGTATTCTTTAACTAGCTGGGAAGGTATTTTTGCAGAAAAAGTTTTTTTTAATGAGCTTTTTCGTCTTGGAGGGCTGAGGTCATGGAGAGGATTTAGTGATAACAGCTTGCTTGCTTCCAAATACATTAAACAATCTATTGAGCTTCGTTGGTACTCACAAAATACGGTAGTGCTTGCTTTTTCTGATTTTGGATATGTTATAAATGATGTAATAGAAGATTCTCAGGAACAGTATCCGATAGGTTTTGGTGTAGGGTTAAAGTTTAGAAGTAAAGCTGGAGTTTTTGATCTTGCTTACGCCTTTGGGCATTCCAACAATCAATCTATAGGGTTGAATAGTTCAAAAATTCACATAGGCTATTCTACTGTTTTTTAGCAAAAGTTATTCACACTATCGATAATAAAAATCACTATGAAGGAGATGGTCACAGAAGTTTTTGAAAGGTTTTATATATTTTAGCTTATGCAAGATTATTTAAAAGCTATGAGAAACCTTATATACAAGAATTAAGCTTTTCCTTAATTCAAAATATGAACCTTATGATAGATTTTCAATGAAAAAGCTAAGAATTAGGAAAAAGAAACTGCCAAAAGTTATAAATAAAGATCCTTTTGGAAATATAATAGTTTTAAAAAGGCTTCTGATTAGTGTCTTGGGAACCCTCACATACGGGAGAATTAACATAGTAAATAAACTCAAGCTAAAAGGAACCGAACACCTCAATGACCTTCCAAGAAATAATGTTTTATTTGTTTCTAATCATCAGACGTATTATGCAGATGTCATGGCATTGTATCACATTTTTTGTAGTGTGAAGTGGAAGTTTAAAAACAACGTCAATCTACCATTTTATATGTTGGTGCCTCGAGCAAGAACCTACTATGTAGCAGCAGAGGAGACAATGAAAGAAAGTGGGTTGCTACCTAAAATATTTTCTCTTGCTGGAGCGGTAACTGTGAAAAGGTCTTGGAGAGCTAAAGGGAAAAGCGTTAATAGAGGAGCAGATACAAAAGCTCCAAAAAAGATAAAAAAGGCATTAGAAGATGGGTGGGTGATCAACTTTCCACAAGGAACTACCAAGCCCTATGCACCAATTAGAAAAGGTACTGCACATCTTATAAAAGAATTTAACCCCATCGTAGTTCCCATTGTATTAGATGGGTTCAGAAGAGCTTTTGATAAAAAAGGCTTTTTCTTTAAGAAAAGAGGGACAAAGTTAAGCGTTACATTCAAAGCTCCCCTTCAATTTGCCGAAGATGAACCAATAGAATCCATGATTTTAAAAATTCGAGAAGCAATTGAGCAGGTTCCACCAGAAGAAGTAGTTTGAATAGTGCCATATTAACCCATTTGCACATTAACAATTATCTCACGGATTCCATGAAGAGTTTTCTAATCTTACTTTAGATTGATCGCTTTCGTGATTGCTTTTTTCCCAAACTCAACTTTTATTCTATCCATAGCTTTGTAAGCATCAATGGATTCCTCTCCTTCATCAAATAACCTTTTCTGGATGCCATCACTGGTTAAGTTTCCAAACCGAACACCGATTAATCGCAAAGGTTGAGGCTCATTGTAAAAACTATTGAATATGGAAGAAACTTCTTTCATCAACTTTTCATCATTAGCTGTAGCATCTATTTGCTTTTGTTGGGTATAGGTTTTAAAATTAGAATGCCTGATTTTGATAGCAACATTCTTTGTAAGAATATTTTTAGATCTAAGTTGATACGCAAGTTCTTCTACCATCATCGCCAAAAATCGTTTGAGCACAGTTTTATCTGCAATATCTTTTGGAAAAGTTCTTTCCGTCGAAATTGATTTTCTTTCTCTGTGTATGCCTACCTCAGAGCTATCGATACCTTGTGCTTTTTTCCAAAGAGAAACACCATGTTTTCCCAACATAGACTCTAGGGTTTTGGGAGGCATATTCTGAATATCCTTCACATAGTTTATGCCTACAGACCTTAAAAAAGCCTGCATCTTTTTCCCAACCATCGGGAGTTCCTCAATAGATAGTTGTGCTAAAAACGCCTTTTCTTCTCCAGGGTAAACCCGTAAATAGTTATTCGGCTTAGCTTTGTTAGCAGCTATTTTGGAAACAACTCTGCTAGTTGATAACCCAAACGAAATAGGCAACCCTGTTTCATTAACTATTTTCTCTCTGAGCGTAATCGTCCAGTCAAAAACGTCATAGTATTTTTCCATTCCAGTTAAGTCTAGGTAAAATTCGTCTATGGATGTTTTTTCATAAACAGGAGCATTTTCTTTTATTATTTGAGTAACTTCTTTGGACAGTTTGCTATATAACCCTCTCGTTCCAGAAATATATATTCCATGAGGGCATAGCTTTTTCGCTTGGTAAATAGGCATTGCAGATCGTACACCTAGTTTACGAGCTTCATAACTGCATGAAGATACAACACCCCTTTCTGAGTATCCTCCAACAATTACAGGTTTTCCAATAAGACTTTTATCTATAGTTCTCTCACAGGAAACAAAAAAAGAATCTAAGTCCATATGTACTATGGACTTAGGCATAAATTAAAAATGCTTTGTTTTTAAGTAAATTCAATTTATGTATTAAGGCAATGATTTGATCGGTATTATCTTTAATGGATTTTTTGGGAAAAGGTTTCATTATTTTTAAACAACTTCAAAAAAACTTTTACTTTAACTGTAAAAAAACTAATAATTACTTGTGCAAAATATATCATATTCTGATAACCAGATGCTTATTATTATTGAGATATAATGGTAGTTAAACAGTTTAAGCACAATCTATTTGCACATTAGCATATTGTCACATTTTATAGATTTCCTAACTCTGACTTTACTTTTTGAGCTATTTTATTCCAGTGAAATGTTTCATAAAATACTGTTGGAGTAGGGAATAGGTAGCTTTCATTTTTTTTGATCGTTAAAAGTTCTTTAGCAAACTGATCATAGTCATGGTCTTTTATTACCCTTAATTTATCTCCACATTTCTCTAAAGGAATGCCTGCAGCTCCACTTTCAAATGACACTACTGTTTTTCCATTGGCTATCGCCTCAATTACTTTTGTTTTTACCCCACCGCCCGATACTATAGGATTTACAACTATGTCTGCAGTATTCAGGTATTTGTCGATATCATCCACATATCCTAGGTGCTTTATAGGATTATTTTTTTGCTCACTCATTTCTTTTTTGCCTCCACAAATCAGAATATTGAATTCAGTTTTAGAATTGTGCTCTAATAATTTTGGATAAATCTTTTCACACAAAAGATGTATTGCTTCGGCATTAGGCTGATAAGAAATAGGCCCAAAAAAGAGAATCCAAAAAGATTTTACATTGAGATTGTGTTTACCCGATAAGCTTTTTCGTAGTTCAAAAGTAAGAGCCTGATTTGGTGATGATTGCAAATAAGTACCATAAGGAATTAGAATGCATTTGTCATTCTTAATCTTAAATTCTTTGGTGAGTTCAGGAATTTCATCTTTAGAAATGCAGAATAGTTTACTTGCATTTTTATATACCAATTTTTCATAAGGTTTTAGAATCCACCACCACCATTTCCCTATAGTTTTAAATCGTTGATATTCAATATTATGAACATATACAATTAAAGTAATATTTAAAACTTTAAGAATGGGTAAAAGTATAAATCCTAAAAAAGGCTGGTGGAGAATACAAGTTTTGATTTTATTCTTTTTAAAAAAGCGAAAAAACTTAATAGAAAGTAAAGGATTAAAATACTTAGTCTTTCTATCCTTAAATAATTTTACGAGAATAAAATCATCCTCTGGGCTATCATTATTAAATGTACTTAAAGCAGTTACAGGGTAAACTTCGGATACGTTTTTAGCAAAGTGATAAGACAAATTTGTCCCCCCATTTTTAGGAGGGATAAACTTATACGGTGTGATTATAACTGTTTTATTAATGCTTTCTGTCACTTAAATTTTCGGTGTATTAAGTTATAGTCAATTTTTCTATATCGCCAGCTTTTTTTGCTGGAATCAATGAGGCCAAGAGGCAAATAAACAGTACAGATAAAGAAGTGAAAACCAAATCAGTACCTACAACCTTTATGGGGTATGCATCTATAATAGTATCTGCAACACCAAGCTTTACCAAATGATATTTTTGCTGTAAAAAGGCTAGCAAAATACCTAGAAATAGACCAACCAAAACACCAATAAAGCCAATAATAAATCCTTCATAAAGAAAAAGCTTTTGAATTTGATATTTTTTAATCCCTAGTGAGAATAAAATCTTTATTTCTTTTTGTTTCTGGACAACCATCAAAATAAGAGAAAAGAAAATATTAAAAGAAAGAAGCCCAATCAAAGTACATAAAGCCAGAAATGAAAATAAGCGCTCTGTTTTTAGTGCTTTTAAAATCGAAGCATGCTGTTCTTCCAATGTCTGTACTTTAAAGCTTTGACCTAAAATAGAGGCAACCTTACTTCGAATCATATCAATACTTTTATCAGTATCAATGAGAATTTCCAAAGTGCTTCTTCTATCATCTATGCCAGTTAATTTTTCTACAAATGAAATTGGGGCAAAAATATAATTTTCATCAAAAGAAGGCTCAATAACAAAAACACCTCCAGGCATAATGTTTTTTTGCACAAATGCTCTTGCGGGATCGAGGTGTAATTTTTTTCCCCTTTTGGGATACCAAACTTCCAAAGGAGTAAAAGGATCTTTAATATTCACCGACAAGCCATATTGAATCCCACTACCTACAATAGCACTAGAGAGATTATTACTATCAAAATTTTTTGCACCAACCTTTATAAGTGTGTCTAATCGATAGCCCTTAAAATAATTGTGATCAATCCCTTTGAGTTTGACTGTTTTTTGCTGATCTAAATACTTTACTAAAACGTTATCTTCTACTGTTTCACAAACGTACTCAACTCCATCCAACATTCTTATTTCTTCTATTTTTAAAGAATCAATAGCAAAAAACTTCCCTTTATTAGGAGTAACAAGTAGGCTGGGAGAGTGAGTCTCGTATAACTTTAGTGTCCATTCGTGGAGACCATTAAATGTAGACAATACAATAATTAGAGATGTTGTTCCTATAGTTATACCGCTGATAGATAGGTAAATAAGAAGCTTAATAAAGCTTTTAGGTAAAAGAGACTCAACTAGTTTTTGGTAGTTTTTATGTATTTTTTTTCTTGAAAAAGAAAAAAAACTCAAGCACAAAAGAAAAAAGTTTATGAAAATATTTTCATCGCTAGTCTTGGTACTTTGTTGAGAAAAATATTTTTTTGCTAGCCACCATGAAATTTTCATAAGCTAAAAATAACATAAGGTCTCAATTAAATAAATTTGGAAACTAAAAAAAGGCAATAATTCTTTTATAAACGGATGCTTAAATTTAAAATTATAGCAATTGCAGCCCTTTATTTTGGTTATGCCTGTTGTAAAGCGCAGAATGTAAACGCTCTAATCAAAAAACTAGAAAAAAAACAGTTCAAAGAAGTAAAAGAAAAACTTGACAAGTACATATCAAAAGGAAAGAAAGAGCCAGTTATCTTTTACTTTTACAGCAAATATTTTTTTGATAATAATAACCAGAAAAACAGATCTTTAGACTCGGCTTATGCTAACATTGAAGTTGCTTTTAAAGAACTTCAACTACTTGATAGTAATGAGCGGGAGAAATACCAAAAAGCAGAAATAGGCGAGAAAGCATTCGAGGATCTAAAAAGTAAGATTTTATCTGAAGCGTTTTTAAAAGCCAAAGAAGAGAGCACAGAGCCTTCATTAAACCACTTTATTACTTTTTATAATAGTGATAGCTCCCTTCATAAGCGGGCAATTCAAATGCGCGATAGTATAAGTTATCATTTATCTCAGCTGGAAAATAGCTATCAGTCCTACCTTACTTTTCTAAGCAAATACCCCGATGCAGCTCAGGCAAAAAACGCAAAATACCTATATGAAAAACTACTTTATGAAGCTAAAACCAAATCTAGTGAAATAGATGATTTGGTCTCCTTTATAAATAGCTATCCAGAAAGCCCCTATAGAGTAGATGCAGAAAAAAGGCTTTATTACAAGTTTACATTTGACAATCAAAAAGAAACCTTTGAGCAATTTGCAGAAAAGTTTCCCGACAATTCAATGTCTTTGAAAGCATGGCTTTGGCTATGGTTTCTCACCAAAGAGAAAGATAGTTTCTTTAGTAAGTATCCTAAAATGCCTAATAGAGAAATCTTTGTAAATCGATTATCAACGGATACACTTATTTTCCTTCCAATTGTAAAAAATAACCTGTTCGGCTTTATAGACCTGGAAGGAAATACAAGAATAAAGCCTTCAATTCAAAACATACCCGCTACTCAAAAGTGTAAGCCAATTAATGAAGAATACATAATAGCAGAAACAGAAGGTGGGCTGTCAATCTTTACCAAAAAAGGAGAAAAAATAAGTGCCTCAGAGTTTGATAGAATAAAGGATTTTAGTGAAGCAACGTTTTGCACTAAAAAAGGAAATAAGTTTGGACTATTCCATAAAGGTGGATTTGAGCTAATACCACCGAAATATGACTCATTACTTTTTTTATACCAAGGTGTAGTTGCAGCAAAAAGCAATCGAAAGTGGCGTCTAATAACAATGCGTGATTCTGTAATTGTTGATTCGAGTTGTACTTCAATAAAACCAATAAAAAAAGATTTGTGGATACTGGAAAGAGATAGCCTAAAAACATTTTTGGATAAAAGAGTATTTAGCATTACTCAAAATGCAGAAAACTCCTTTGATTTTTTATATGAAGAGCTCTCTTTAAGCCATGAAAACTTTTTTCAAGTACTAAGAAAAAATAAATGGGGAGTTATTAGTAGAAATAGTAGAGAAATTATTCCTATAGATTATTCTTATATAGAAGAAAGTAGCTATGGTTGGATCGTAGAGAAAGATAGTGTTTATTATGCATATGATTTGAAAGGGAATTTGGTTTTGCCAGAGCCATTAGAAAATGTTTTAGTTGGAGACAATCATTATGCTATAAAAAAAGAGAGCAAATGGGGCTTAGTTGATTTGAAAGGTGAAACTATACTCCCTGTAAAATGTGAAGAACTCAACTTTTTAGGGAAAAGCCACATTTTGATTAAAGAAAAGAATAAATACCATATCATTTCATTGCAAAACCCAGAAAAGCTAGTATCTATTCACAACTTTTGGCAAGTAGCTTACAGTAAAACTTCTAATCGCGAAGATCCAGCAACATTTATAATTACTAGAAGTAAAAGAAATAAAAAAGGGTTGATGGATCTTTCTGGCAAAAAGCTTTTACATGATCATTACGATGATCTTCAGCTAGTACAAGATAGCTTGTGTATTTTCAAAAAGCATAATAAAAAAGGTGTTTTAAAGGTAACTGGAGAAGTTTTGTTACATGCAAAGTACGATGGTATATCAGAAACATCTGGTCAAAGCCTTTCCCTTTACTTAAAAAACAAATTTGGACTATTTAATACACAAACTAAAAAAACAATACCTGCTTATTACGCTTTTGTCCCCAAAAAATATGGCAAGAGGGATAGCTTATTCATTGCAAAAAAGCAGAAGTTCGGAATTATTGATAGTAGTGATGAGGAACTAATTCCTTTTGTTTATGATGAAATAAAGTACTGGAACGATACCATTGCTTTGGTTCAAAAAGCAAATAAGTGGCAGTTTTTGCTGCTTAACCAAAAACAGCTATTGCCAGATACTTTTGATCACTATGAACTACTTTTTAAAAATAATGATGAAGTCGCGATTAAAACATTTAATGCAAGTGGATATGGCTTAATAAGCAGCAGATTTGGTAGAATAATACCTGAAGAATACAATGAAATTCTTAACATATCAAATACTAACATTCCGATATATTTAGTTCAAAAAACAGATAGGCTCACTCACTCTCATCTAATCTTATATGTTTCCAATAAGGGAAAAGTAATCTATAAGCAGTTTCTATCCGATGAAGAGTTTCAAAAATTTTCTTGCTTTAGTAAGCCCTAAATATCGAGTTCTTTAAACTATTTGTATAAACAGGGCGTCAAAAATTTGGCGTTCTCGAAGTAAGAGTAAAGCTACTATGGAAAATAGAGGAGCGTTCAAATTTTTAAGATTTTTCTTTGGTTCATTTCTTTTTAAAGATAAAAAGAAATGAATATAAAAAACTAGATAGTCACAATAAGTTGTTTATTAGTAAAATATAAGATAGATGAAGCAAACTTTTTAAATTTTTTGTTTTACTATACAAACTCCAAGAGCAAGTTTTAATACTTTAATTGCTGTAAAACCGAGGTATAAAATTCAATATACCTTTCGCTCAAACGATAAACTTAAGAGCCTACTTAAACTTCTTCTTAGAATTTTTCGGAGATTTCTTTTTCTTTTTATGAAAAGCACCTTTATAATCTGGATTCTCTTTTTGTTTTTGAAAATCAATTAGTCGATCATAATTTTTTTTCTCTTCCAGTGGGGTTTCAGGGATATCAACATCGGAAGGTATTGGTAAGGCTTTAATCTTAGAGTTAATTTGATCTTCGATCTTTTTTAGAAAATATTTTTCAGCAGGATTACAAAAAGTTATGGCTTGCCCCACTGAGAAAACACGACCTGTTCTTCCAATCCTATGAACATACTTATCTGCATTAGAGGGTACATCGAAATTGATTACATGACTTACATGATCTACATCCATTCCTCTAGAAGCAATATCTGTGGCAATGAGAATTTTACTACTACCTTCTTTAAATTTCTTTATAGCATTGAGTCTTGTGTTTTGTTCCTTATTCCCATGGATTATAGCAGCCTCACTATCTATTTTTCGCTGAATAAACTTAAACAAGTTATTTGCATCACCTTTTATCCTTAAAAAAATAACAACCTTCTCAAAGTCTTTTTTTGTTAGTAAGCTCTCTAAAAGATTAACCTTGGTTTTAAAATTGGATGTATAGTAAACAATTTGATCAATTTTCACAGGGATCTTATTGTCTGAATCTAGTCGAACAATAAAAGGATATTCTAGAAAGTCTTCTGTCAACTTTTTAGCATTAGGAGACATAGTAGCAGAAAACAGCAGATTTTGCCTCTTTTTTGAAGGTATGATTTCAAGTAGCCTATTTACTTGAGGTAAAAAACCCATATCAAGCATCATATCAGCTTCATCAATAACCATATACTGGATGCTTTTCAAATAAAGATGCCTTTCTGTATAGAGTTCCAATACCCTGCCAGGAGTTCCGACAATTACATCCGCTCCATTGAGTCCTTCGATTTGCTTACTTTTTCCAGACCCTCCATACAAAGCAACAATTTTTAGATCTGTGTATTTGGCAATATTTTGAAAATGTTCCTGAACCTGAATAGAAAGCTCTCTTGTAGGAACAATAATCAAACATCTAGGCTTTTCTCCTTGTGAATAATTTAGCTTTCTTACGATAGGGATTAAAAAAGCAGCAGTTTTGCCTGTGCCAGTCTGAGCAATACCAATAACATCATTTCCAGCTAAAACTTTTGGTATAACTTCTTTTTGAATAGGAGTAGGTTTAGCAAACTCTAAATCATCTAAAGCATTGATAATTTGTTTATTAAGTTTAAAATCTATAAATCTACTCATAAAGAAGAAAGCATTTTCGAAAAAAATTATGAAGATACAAGGTTACAATTCTTTTTTCAATTAAAAACTACTTAGAAATACACATATATTACCCTAATTTTAAGCCTCATTGGAACATAACAATAGAAAAGTATTCTTTTATAAATTAGTAGATCCTAAATTCGCTAGCAGTAGTAAAATTTCAAACAAGCAAATGCGATCTATTTTTATAAGTATAGTCAGTTTCCTTTCAGCCTTATCGCTTAGTGGGCAAAGCCAAGAAGTATTACTAACAGTAGGAGAGGAAAAAGTTCATTTACAAGACTTTAAGTACTTGTACGAAAAGAACTACCAAAATGCAAAAGATATCTACTCTAAAGAGAGTTTGGATGAATATCTGGATTTATTCATAAAGTTCAAACTAAAAGTAACAGAAGCATATAACTTGGGTTACCACGAGAGAGATGCATTTAAAGCAGAGTATGGAACATACAAAAAGCAATTAGCTAAATCCTACTTAAAAGATAAGCAACAAGTCAAAAAACTAATAAAAGAAGCATACGAGAGGCTCAAATACGAAGTGTTGGCATCCCATCTTTTGGTAAAACTTCCCGAAATACCTTCTCTTGAAGATACAATTAAAGCATACAATAAAATACTAGGGTACAAGAAAAGAATTGAGAGCGGAGAGAACTTTGAAGACGTTGCTTTAAAGCATTCTGATGACCCTTCTGCTAAGTTTAACAAAGGTAGCTTAGGTTACTTTACAGCTATGCAGATGGTATATCCATTTGAAAGTGCTGCCTATGATACTCCCGTAGGTAAAATCTCTGATCCTATACGAACAAAATTTGGGTATCATCTCATCAAAGTATATGAAAAAAGACCCAGTAGAGGATCTGTACGAGTAGCTCATATAATGATAAGAGCAACAGAAGGACTTCCAAAAGAAGACTCTATAAAAGCACACAATAAAATAAAAGAGATTCATAAAAAAATAAAAGAAGGTGGTAGCTGGGATACTCTGTGTAAGCAGTTTTCCGAAGACCCAAACTCAAGAGATAAAGCAGGTCAGATACAAGAATTCACGATCGGTCAAATGCCAGCCACTTTTGCGGAGGCAGCTTTCAACCTTCAAGAAACAGGTCAAATATCTGAGCCAGTAAAAACACCTTATGGTTGGCACCTTATCAAACTATTAGAGAAGAAAAGTATCAAACCATTTTCAGATATGGAATACGAGCTACAGCGTAAAGTAAGTAGAGACTCCAGATCTGAAGTTTCCAGGCAGAAATACATTCAGAAAATAAAGAAGGAAAATAACTTTAAATGGAAGAAAGAAAACTCTAAGCTACTGCCAGAAATACTAAATGATAATTCGGAAGAAAAAAAGATCAACAAGCTAACTTACGAAAAAGAGCTTTTCACAATAAATAATAAGGGGTTTACCATTAATGATTTCCTAGATTACTTTTCTAAAAAAAATCGAGCAAAAAGTAATATATCTGAACAATTGATTCAGAAACAATTAGATGACTATGCTGAAGAGTCTTTGATGCAATATGAAGAAGAACATCTGGTAGAAAAATATGATGATTATCGATATCTGGTGCAAGAGTATGAAGAAGGCATTCTTCTATTCAATATTATGGAAGAAAAAGTGTGGAATAAAGCAATAGAAGATACTTCGAGTTTAAAAAGTTTTTTTAAAGAAAACCCAGAAAAATACCAATGGGGAAAAAGAGTAGAAGCACAGCTATTTAACGCTAAGTCCAAATCGATAATTAAGGAAATAAAGAAGTTAATCAAGAAAGATTCCATACAAGTTTCAACAACAGTAGTCACTTTCGCTGATACTCTAACTCTTGCAGATCAGGAAAGTAGGATTACTAAAAAAGTAGATAACATATTGAAGAAACATTTACATGATAACCTTTCTTCCATTCAAGTTAAACTTTCCAGATCTAAGCCATCCGTATCTTTGAGTAGCTTGTATAGCTTGAAAAAACTAGTTCAAGAAAAACTAAGCACTAAGAAAAACATACAATACATTGTTGATGAAAAAATTAATAAGAAAGGGAGTTCTACTGGAGAAGATATTATTTCAGAAATAAAAGTGTATTCGCCAGATTTTAAATTGCTCGAAGAGTTTTATAATCAAAAAGATCCATTGGCATTGAAAGTAGAAATTGGTAAGCATGAAATAGGGGAGTGGAAATATTCAGCTCAGATTGAACTCAAACAAGGTACATATATTTTGCGAGAAGATGACCGTTGGGTATTAGTAGATGTAAAAAAAGTGCTTCTTGCTTCACCAAAACAATTTGAAGAAATAAAAGGTCAGGTAATTACAGATTATCAGGAGAACCTGGAAAATCAATGGATTAAAGAGTTAAAAGAAAAATATAAGGTTCAGGTGAATAAAAATGTGTATACTAGTCTTATAAAAAACTAAAGTGCGGTAAGGTGTATAAACTCACTCATTGATGGCTAAGAAAACTGAAAAGAAAATTCTGGTAGTAGATGATGAACCAAGTATTGTTGAAATTCTCAAATACAATTTTGAAAAAGAAGGCTTTCTTGTAAAAACAGCCAGTGATGGCTTAGATGCTGTAAGAAAGGCTAAAGATATGAAACCAGATTTGGTAGTAATGGACATAATGATGCCAAAACTGGATGGGGTAGAAGCATGCAGACAAATCAAAGAAATTCCTGAGCTATCAGAAGTGATGATAATCTTTTTGACAGCAAGGATTGAAGAATATTCAGAAGTAGCAGCTTTTGAAATGGGTGCGGATGATTATATAATAAAGCCAGTAAAGCCAAGGGCATTGGTAAGTAGAATCCATGCTTTATTTAGACGGCAGTCAAAAATTAAAGAAGAAGACCAGAGTGCTATAGAAATAGGAGACTTAAAAATCGATAGATCCAGCTATCGGTTATTTTTAGCAGATAAAGAAATTACTTTACCCAAGAAAGAATTCGAACTTTTATACTTCTTAGCTGAATCTCCACAAAAAGTCTTTTCCAGAGACGACTTACTTAACTACGTCTGGGGAGCAGATGTCTATGTATTACCTAGAACAGTAGATGTACATATCCGAAGGCTAAGAGAGAAAATAGGGGGGAACTACATTAAAACTCTTAAAGGGATTGGATATAAGTTTAATGTAGAATAACCTCATCCAACCCCTCTAAAAAATATTACTCAACAAAACTTTTAGATAAAACTCCGATGATCTCAGGAGTTTGTTCTCTATTGTTTAATCGTCTTGCCATGTACGTAATATTAGTTTCTAAATAATCTTTCATTTCAAGGAGGGATAGCTTTCGGTTTCTATCTGAGTCTGCTTCTCCTCTGAGACCTTTAAGAAAATAGTAGGTAAATAGGCTATGGTTTTGCTCTGGATACCAAGATGATACCTGCTCAGAAGAAGCAGAAGTAAATACCATTGCATTTTCATCTTTCAATATTTTATTCTCCGTCTTTATGAAAATAGGGGAGATGTTTTTAAGCAACATTCCACCTTCTGATGCTCCACTGAAGCAAGCATCAATAACCACAGTTAATTTCCTATAGGGGACATTTCCTAAATTGGTATAAAATGTTTTAAGTGAATATCCATTGTATTGTATTAGAGATGGGTCAGTATCTACAGGAACAAAAAAACCTTCATTCGTTTCGGGGTTTGGAGCGCCATGCCCACTGTAATAAATAAACACATCAGACTTTCCTGGCTTTACATAATTAAAAAGTTGGGCTTTATAATCTTTTTCATTACCAAAAATACTGTTAAACTTAGCTTGGGTTGCGTCTTCCACATAAATGATGTTTCCCTCTCGATAACCCAGCATATCTATCAGATATTGCTTCATAATTCTGGAATCATGTATAGCATAGTCAACATCTGGAGTATCGCCATGCTGATAGCTTCTATTACCAATAATTACCGCTACTGCATCTTGATTAACTCTATTTGTTTTGGGAATATTTGTATCTACATCGGAGTTAAGTAGGATGGCATTTGTTTTAACATCTTTGTTGTTATCATCATTAGTATTAATTTGCTCATTTTCAATTTCAGCATATGCTTGATCTGGAGATTGCATCAAATCAACTACATCCGAAGAAATCTTTTTAAAAGCTTGCTTAGAAAGCAAAGCAATATTAGTAGAAGCCATCTTATTAGACTTAGAGCTAAAATATTCTAATTCTACTCCTTTAGAATCTATTATAGAAATAGAAATATTGACGTAATTTCCTGTAGGGCTGGTATTAAAATTAGGCTCAAAAATTAGATAATAATTTGCTGGGAACTCTTTTCTTAGCCGATCAAATGTGACTTCAAATTGATCGGAACAAAGGTTTTTCCTTTTCAAAGATCGTGTTGCAGAAAAGAAGTTTTTAACTCTAATTTCCTTTTCATCAGATAGAGTTTCCGATAAAATATCAACAGCCTCAGAGTATTTATTACTTCTGCTTAACTCACATAAATTCTCCTCATTAGGAATTCTTGGAACTACCATTACCGTAATTGAGCTATTGATATCATAATCATACCTATTGTTTTTATTACGGTTTTTAATCGCATTTACACCTTCTATTATTGGTAGTATAGTTTCTGATAAAAAAACATTTCCTACTTTTCCGATAACTCTCAGGTCTCGTATTGTTTTTTCATAATCTGAATGGAATCTGCTTTTGGAGCTACTTGTATTATATGGTACTCTTTGGTT
Source organism: Bacteroidia bacterium (assembly GCA_030425505.1). GTDB lineage: Bacteria > Bacteroidota > Bacteroidia > Cytophagales > Flammeovirgaceae > JAUIAB01. Next base: position 30,382 of record JAUIAB010000002.1, read on the forward strand.
TATGCTGTAATCACTATTATATCTAACATTTCTTGATCTATATTGTGAAAAAGCATTAGAGAGATTCAATAAAAATAGAAGAAAAAGGAGAGAGCTAATTAATACTGAGTTTCTTTTATACTTTTTCATAATTTATAGAATTAAAGATTTGTAGAGTTTATTTAAATTACTGTTGGCCACTTACAGCATAGATAGCAGCTTGGGAGTCCATTTTTTGCTTCAAAATATCACTGCCGTTTCTTTGTACCTTACAGGTTGAAAAGTTCTCACCATCCACACTTTTAACTGTTGCCCAGCCAAGAGGAGTTTTTTTCTGTAAACTTCTTCCATCTACTTCAACATCAGATAACTCCATTAATCTAAATTTTTGTCCTTCTTTTACTCCTAAATCTTTACCACCTGCAATTGTAATCTCTTTTACCCGATCTTTTTTCTCTTCGGTAATTTCAAAAACCTTGAGAACCAGAGGAAAATGAATATCTATAAAACTTAATAAAGGCTCTCTAACCTTTTCTATTCCTCTAGACTTAGCTTTTTCTTCTGATGCAAATTTTTCACCATATAGAAGAGAGTACCAAGACTTATCCTTGGTGTTACCCATGATTTTGGAAGCTACAATTTCTCCCGTTTTAACATCTAATATTTTAAGAGAAAAGCCAATTCTACCAACATAGCCTTCAAACTTCTCTCTACCATTTCTTTCTTTATACCAAGACTCATTAGCCTCAATATTTGATAAACTTCCAGTAATTATATATTCAGCACCAAGCTTTTTACCTTGTTCAACTACTAAACCATCAATAAAGCTTTCATTTTTTTGCAAATTTTCTTCTGAGAAAATAAGGTTGAAATCAGATCTTTCTACAACTTTGAATCGGTTAGAAGAAACTAAAGCATCTACTACAGTCTCTGTAAAATTAGCAGCGAAACGATGTGTATCTTCATTGCCAGTAGCCTTAAATGGTGCTATTGCAATTACTTTTTTCTTCATATCTGAAGCAAATGCTCCGCATAAAGCAATTAAAAGAAGTGCGAAAATTAGAGTTAATTTTTTTTTCATGCGTTTAAAATTTGTGACCTGTCTAATTTGTTTGACACACATCTTAATTATTGCTTTGTGTGTGCCTCAGTTTTAAATCGGACATGATCTGTTTCATCAGTAGATATTTATTTAAGTTTTAATAGGAATACGATAAAAATGATTAATTATTTTACAATTTAGCTTCTTTTGCCTTTACTTTTGACCAATACTCTTCAAGTTGCTCAAGGTTTAACTCATTAAATGATTTTTCATCTGTTTTAATACTTTTTTCAACCTCATTAAACCTTCTAATAAACTTTTTATTTGCTTTCTCTAACGCATTTTCAGGATTAACGTTTATGAATCTTCCTAAATTAACTAATGCAAACAGTAAATCTCCATATTCTTCTTCTCTTTTAGCAGTATTGTCAGGATGAGCCATTTCTTCTTTTAACTCATCCATTTCTTCTAAAACCTTATCCCAAACCTGCTCCGTTTTGTCCCAGTCAAAACCCACACCTTTTGCTTTTTCTTGAATTCTAATAGCTTTCACTAAGGAGGGAAGGGACTTTGGAACCCCTGAAAGTACTGTTTTTTCACTCCCTTCACTTAGCTTTATCAATTCCCAATTCTTCTTTACATCATCTACCGAGTTGACTTTTGTGTCTCCATAAATATGAGGGTGTCGTTTAATAAGTTTTTCACAAATGCTATTTAATACATCCGCAATTGTGAAGCTATTTGTCTCTGAGGCGATTTTAGAATAGAAAATAATATGTAAGATAAGGTCACCAAGTTCTTTTTTTATTTCCTCGTCGTCCTTACTCAGAATGGCATCAGCCAACTCAAAAGTTTCCTCTATAGTAAGCATTCTAAGAGACTCCATCGTTTGCTTTTTATCCCAGGGACATTTTTCCCTAAGATCATTCATTATGTTGAGTAATCGTAAAAATGCTTTGGAGCTACTTTCTTCAAATGACATCAGATTAAACTAAAGTTAGTAAGATGATCATACAATATTAAATAGAATCTGTGGATAATTTATTGAGAAATAGTAGTAACCTGAGTTCAATTAAATAAACATGTTTTATCAAAATGGCAGTCATTCTGGACACCAATCCAGGATCTAAAAGATGGCAGAGTAAGCCAGATATGACATTGCTTTGTAATCAGAGAGTTGCCTGTTTTATTAAATAAGCCCTGAATTATACCAATAAAATTTTCATATGGCGTATAATAATAAGAATACTCATAAAATGCATCTAGGAGCGGCAGGGAGGATATCCATACACAGCGCGGTTCATTTGAGCAAAAGAGAGGCAAGGCTAAGGTGGGAAGGTATGTAGGGCAATGTGGGCAAAATGAACTTGGTGGATGATGCCTTTTTCTTTAGTTTCTGTTTTCTTTTGGGCAAACAAAAGAAAATGAAAACACTACAAGTAGAGAAGGTAGCCTCATCGTAAAGCTTAGAAATAGGCAGTAAATTTTATCTTTTTATTATAACGCCTTTATATAATTAAATTGGTATTATTTAGCTTAATACAAAAGCGTATTTGGGTTCTTGTTCTCAAGTGTTAGCATTTCAAGAATAGACTCAACATAATCTCTTGAGTTAGAAAGGCGAGGTACTTTATGCTGCCCGCCTAACTTCCCTTTTGACCTCATCCAGTTGTAAAAAGTACCTTTAGGTACAAAATGAATCTTTGGTGCGATGAGAGCAATATCTTTATATCTTTTGGCATCATAGTCCGAGTTTATTTTCCTCAACGTGGAGTCTAGCTCTTTGGAGAAAGCATTAACACTTTCTGGTTCTTGTTCCATTTCTATAATCCACTCATGACCTCCTTTTTTACCCTGGTCAAGAAAGATAGGGGCTACAGTAAAATCTCTGACTCTAGCATTAGTTACCTGTGAGGCTTTTGTAATAGCATGCTCTGCATTTTCAACGATTACTTCTTCTCCAAAAGCGTTGATAAAATGTTTCGTTCTGCCAGATATTTTTATCCGAAAAGGGTGTTTAGAAGTGAATTTGATTGTATCACCTAACTTATATCTCCACAAACCAGCATTGGTAGAGATAATGATAGCATAATTCTTCCCCAACTCAACTTCATCTAAAGTATAGGATTTGGGATGCTCATTATTGATTTCTTCTGTTGGTATAAACTCATAAAAAATGCCATAATCCAGAAGTAGAAGCATTTCGTCAGGCTCATTGGTATCTTGAATACCAAAAAAGCCCTCAGAAGCATTATAGATCTCTATATACTTCATATCAGGATTGGGAATCAGTTTTTTGAAAACTTCTCTGTATGGTCCAAAAGCAACTGCACCGTGGGCAAAAAACTCTAAATTAGGCCAAACTTCATGGAGGGATTCTTTTCCGGTAAGTTTTAAAACCTTTTCTAGGAGTACTAACATCCAGGTTGGAACACCACAAATATTAGTAACATTTTGATTTAAAGTAGCTGTAGCAATCTTCTCAATCTTCTCTTCCCATTCTTCCATTAAGGCAATATCTAGATCTGGAGTTCTATGATACTGAGCCCAAAAAGGAAGATATTTCATAATAATTGCAGACACGTCCCCATATGTTGTTTGCGCATTCAAATGATTTTCTTGTGAACTTCCCCCAACTGCTAAAGATTTTCCTAAAAAGAAATTAGTTTCAGGATTTTGGCTTAAATAAATGGCGATAAGATCTTTTCCCGCTTTATAATGGGAATCCTCCAAAGACTCTTTTGTAATAGGAATGAACTTACTTCTAGCATTAGTAGTACCTGAAGACTTAGCAAAAGCAAAAGCCTTAGAAGGCCAAAGCAAATTACTTTCCCCTTTCATTACCCTTTCAATGAAGGGAAATATATCCTCGTAGGATGATATGGGTACTCTACTCTTAAAAGAATGATAGGACTTAATATCGGAATAACTATACTTCTTACCCCACTCTGTATTTTTGGCAGTATTTATCAGATTAGAAAAAACCTTATTTTGAACTTCAATAGGGTTTTTTCTGTAATTCTCAACCTGACTGACTCTTTTTTTCATCAGCCACTTAAATACTGCATTTACAGGCTTCATTCGAATGATAATCTGTATCTAAGTGCTCTTTTACTAAACTTATTATCAGAGTTACTAACTATTGATTAAGCAAACTCTTTTTTGATATATTCAGAATATTCGCCAAAATAGGTTTTTCTCAACTCAGCATCTTTAACTAATTCCTCTGGAGAACCTGATCTAAATATTTCTCCATTAAAAAGAACATAGATTCTGTCTGTTATAGAAAGAGTCTCATTAACATTATGATCTGTAATCAAAATTCCAATATTCTTCTGCTTTAATGCAAAAATAATTTTTTGAATTTCTTCTACGGCAATAGGGTCTATTCCAGCAAAAGGTTCATCCAGAAGGATAAAATTTGGAGATGTAGCCAGGGCTCTGGCAATTTCTGTTCTTCTTCTTTCTCCTCCCGATAAGTTTTTGCCCATAGACTTTCTTATTTTTTGAAGTCCAAACTCATCCAAAAGTTCTTCTAGTCTATTCTTTTTCTCTTCTTTACTAAGCTTAATCTGCTCTAGGTGCGCAATGATATTATCCTCAACAGATAAATTTCTGTAAACAGAAGCTTCTTGCGTTAAATACCCAATGCCTTTTCTGGCTCTCTTGTACATTGGCAAATTAGTAATCTCCTCCTCATCCAGTTTAATATGACCTTCATTAGCTTTTATATGTCCTACAATCATATAGAAGGTTGTGGTTTTTCCTGCACCGTTCGGTCCCAAGAGCCCTACGATTTCTCCTTGATTTACTTTAACAGAAACATCATCAACGACTAATCTTTTCCCATATCTTCTTTTTAGACCTTCGGCTTTAAGCTCCATTTTTTAATTACCTATTTAAAAAGTTTAATACCAAAAATACGATAAATATAACTTAGATGTTAATAGAATAAAGGAATAACATATTTTAACACTATACATTATAGAGGCTCACTAAGAAGTCTTAATGATGAGAAATATAATTTTCCCATTTTATAATCAAATCACTAAAATTTTCTGGTAACTCAGAGTCAAACTCAACGTATTTACTGGTTTCAGGATGGATAAACCCCAATGTCTTAGCGTGCAAAGCCTGTCTTGGTAAAAGTTTAAAGCAATTTTCAACAAAGGCTTTGTACTTCGAAAAACGTTCGCCTTTTAAGATCTTATCTCCTCCATACATGGCATCATTAAATAATGGATGACCAATGTATTTCATATGAGCTCTTATTTGGTGGGTTCTTCCAGTCTCCAAGTTGCATTTTGCTAATGTTACATACCTCAACCTTTTGAGAACCTCATAGTGAGTAATTGCAGTTTTTCCAAAGTCTCCTTCAGGAAAAACAGAGCTTAATCTTCTGTCTTTCAGGCTTCTTCCAATGTTTGCATCAATTGTGCCTTTATCGTCTTTCAGTTCACCCCACACTATGGCATAGTACGTTCTTTCAATACTATGATCAGAAAATTGTTTTGCCAAGTGGGTCATAGAAGCCTCCGTTTTGGCAATTACCAAAAGACCAGTAGTGTCTTTATCAATTCTATGAACCAAACCAGGTCTTTGTTCCCCATTTTGTGATATCGGCAAATGATCAAAATGATAAATTAGACCATTTACTAAAGTTTCATCCCAGTTGTTATAACCAGGGTGAACGACCATACCAGCTGGTTTATTGATAATTAAGATGCTTTCATCTTCAAATACAATATCTAGATCTATCTTTTGAGCCTTTAGTTCATGGTCATGAGATTTTTCGGGTAACTGGACAGTTATTTTATCCTGCGGTCTGATTTTATAATTTGGTTTTATTCCCTTCCCATTGACCAAAATATCTCCACTCTTTAGAGCATCTTGTATTTTGTTTCTAGAAGAATTAGCTAGCCGATCTTGCAAAAACTTATCTATACGAATAAGTGATTGCTTATCATCTGCTATGATTTCTATTTTTTCCAACTTTTGCTATTAAGAAATAGCAAAACTAAGAAAATAGGATAGCTTTTTGTTAAATAAGATTGAGGATGTTAGAAAAAGTTCTACTGAACTCACTTTATAATATTTACAGTTCCAAAAACTTTCTTACTCTCATTGACAATGGTAAAGCTGTAGGCTCCACTGAGAAGTGGATGTCCATTTTTGCTATAACCATCCCACTGGTAGTTATCACTTATTTTAGACTCAAATACACTCTGCCCATTTCTGTCAAATATTTGCAAATCCCCATTTGTTAAAGGGATTTGAGATAAATCCCAAAACTCACCTATAGAAGGATTAAAGAATACATCTTCCAACTCACAGACATTATTTTCTTTAACAATGACTTCTTTGAAGTCATATTTACACCCTTGCTGATTCATTACTTTTAAAGAATAAGCTCCAGGGGAAAGGTCATTATACAATTTTTTGTCGCTGAAGTTTTTCCCTCCATCAATAGAAAAGTAATAATCAATACTGCTATTAAACTCTAAGCTTCCAGTTGGTCTAATGAAGCAACTATGCTCAATACTTATATTTAGATCTGGCTTGAAGCCAAAGCAGTCAACTTCTACTTTAGGGATAATACGCTGTATAGGTATTTTATCTTTTGTGCTAATTTCAGTATCAAGCCTTGCTTTTTTATCTCCTCTTCTCATTGACGGGTGGAATATAAGAAATCTGAAAGCCAATTCCACCAACTATTTTTCAGTACATTACCCTAATGGATGTGTAAAAGAGTGGCCTTACGCTATAGAAATTCAAGAGTTAGTATGTGAAGATGCAGCTTTTTCACCAGATGGAAATGGACAATATGATCGGTATCCTTTGCCGTATGATGGGCTTGCTAAGATATATAACCGTTTTGGAATATTACAAAAGGAAATAAGCCTTCCTTCTAGCTGGGATGGCACAGATAGAAATGGAAATTCCGTCCCCACAGGCGATTATATCATTATTTGCAGCCAAGGAGAAAAAATTAATGTCTCTGTTATACGATAAAAAATTCAGGCTATAAAATGTCTTAAATTAAAATAAACCAGCATATGCGTAACCTCATTTTTATCAAACACTCTAAGTAAACCTCTGTTACCAGTAGGAAATGAAAACTGTAGTCTATAATTCTCTTGAGGATTTAAACGTTTGATATTAACAAAATGATGATTTCGAGTATTCATATTTCTTTCGAAATCTAAATACTTGTTGATAATCTTAATGATATGCTTATTTGAGATTTTATCTGTTTCATAGTCACTACATTCAAATGAAGTAGTTACTTCAAATCGGTCAAAAACGCTCTTTTTGAGCATAGCATTTATGTGAATAGTATTTTCTAAGTGATGTAGTCTAAAACCTAGGTCTGTCCATACTTTTTGGACAGTTGTATTCTCAATTTGAGTAGTAACCCTAATATATTTTCTTCCAATGCTATTACTGTAATTAATAGCATACTTCATCATATCTCTAAAAATACCTTTTCCCCGATGCATAGGCTTTACTCCATATAAAATACCTTTTCCTTTTTCCTCTTTTTCAAAATTAAAACTGATAAACCCTACAAATTCATCATTTAATTTTACCAGCCAGCAAAGTCTTGTATCATCATTTTCTGCATAAGATCTTACCCAATCCTGGTAGCCTTCCGTAACATGCTCGTTGTCAAAAAATGGGTTTATTCTATAATGGTTTACATAATCTCCAAAAGTTTCTCTTACTAAAATATTGATAATTGGATGATGTTCAGGTGTAGCAACAATAAATTGTAGGTCGTTATTTTCTAATTCTAAAGGCACATGATTTTCTAGGCTAAGATGGTAATAGGCTAATGTATCGGTTATTTGGTTTGGCATAGCCAGCCTTTCCAGCCGCTGCACTTCAGAAAGCTTAGTTGTAGGAATCCTGATAATAGCAGTATCAATAGCGTTATCCAATATCTGTTGCAATATTTCACCTGCATTTAGCCCTTGTAGCTTGGCTCTATAAATCGTCAGCCCAAAGCGTTGACTATCTTTAGCAGCAAAAGAAAGTTCTTCTTGTAAAGCCTGATCAGAGGTTGTTTTTTCTTTGTTAGATATGGATGTGAGAGTCATTCGAAATAAAGACTTTAGTATGATACAAAATTAGATAAAGATTATTTAAGCCTAACTGTATTTCTCAGCTATTTCTTTGCACAACGAGCGATAATCATCTGCTCCATAGCTTTTTGGAGCATATTCATAAATATTTCTTCCAGAAACTGGAGCTTCAGCTAGTGCAACGTTATCTCGGATAATTGTATTAAATAGCTTATCTCCAAAGTGACCTTTCACAGCTTCTAATACACTTCTGTTTAAAACTCTTCTTTGATCAAATTGGGTTAAAAATACTCCCCCAATATCCAAAGAAGGGTTCAATCGTTCTTTTACCTTCTCTATAACGTCGCTTATTTTACTCATTCCCTGAACGGCCAAATACTCAGACTGTATGGGCAAAAATATTCTATCTGAAGCTACTAAAGCATTAATAGTGAGAACTCCAAGAGCTGGAGGGCAATCGATTATAATATAATCAAATTCTTTCTTAACAGAATCTAGACTATTTTTAAGTATAAACTCTTTTTCAGGAACACTTCCAATTTCTATTTCCATTCCCGATAGATTTAGTTCGGAAGGAATTAAAAAAAGATTATCGCTATGTTGGATAATGGACTCTTCAATGTTAGATCTTTTAGTTAATAAGGTGTAGCTAGAATTCTGATAATCAGTAATTCCCATGGATTGAGTTAAATTTGATTGAGGGTCTAAATCCACCAATAAAACTTTGTTCTCTAGATTTCTTAGACCTGCTCCAATATTAAGGGTAGAAGTTGTTTTTCCTACTCCGCCTTTATGATTGCTCAAAGAAAAAATGTATCCCATAGAAGTAAAACGCTTATTTCTTTTAAAGATTCAAACCCTAAAATAAGCAAGTATTTAGTACTAAAACTTTAAATCTAATAATTGCTTTTAAAAATGAACTAATTATTTCTAAAATTTACTCTTGAGCAAACGGAGGTAAGTGCATTTTAATACGTAATTTCACCTATTAAAGCTTTTACTTTATTGAAAAAGTGTAACATATAAAGAGCTAAGTTTAGTAAAAGATGGATGAAAGAATAAAAAGCCAACTTAAAATTTATGATTCTCTCACCAGAGAGAAAAAAGTATTTGAACCTTTAAATGAATCATTTGTTGGCATGTACGTTTGTGGTCCAACTGTATATAATCATGTTCATTTAGGGAATTGCAGAACATTTACATCATTTGATGTGATATTCAGGTACTTGAAGTTTTTAGGGTATACCGTACGTTATGTCAGAAATATAACAGATGTTGGTCATTTGGTGAACGATGCAGACGAAGGAGAAGATAAAATAGCTAAAGAAGCAAAGGCAAATGACTTGGAGCCAATGGAAGTAGTTCAAAAGTATACTTCTGGTTTTCATCAAATAATGAGAGAGTTGAATAATTTATCTCCAAGTATAGAACCAACAGCTACAGGACATATTATCGAGCAAATAGAAATGGCAAAGGCTTTACTTGAAAAGGGCCTTGCTTATGAGGTTAATGGTTCTGTTTATTTTGATGTAGAAAAATACCATGAACAAAAGCATTATGGTAGGCTTTCAGGAAGAAAAATAGAAGAACTGGCTACTGGTCAAAGAGAAATAGAGGGTACTAAAGATAAAAAAAGCCCTCTTGATTTTGCCCTGTGGAAGAAAGCAATTAAAGGACATATTATGCGTTGGCCATCCCCTTGGGGAGAGGGTTTTCCTGGTTGGCATATTGAATGCTCTGCCATGGGGAAAAAATACTTGGGAGAAGTTTTTGATATTCATGGTGGTGGTATGGACTTGAAGTTTCCTCATCATGAGTGTGAGATCGCTCAAGCTTCAGGAGTAACAGGTCAAGACCCTGTCCAATATTGGATGCATACTAACATGCTAACTGTCAATGGTCAACGAATGGGGAAATCGGTAGGTAATGCAATTCTCCCGCAAGAGCTATTCAAAGGAGATCATGAACTTCTGGACAAGGCGTATAGCCCTATGGTATTGCGGTTTGCAATGCTTCAAACGCATTATAGAAGTACGATGGACTTGTCTAATGACGCTTTGAGAGCAGCAGAAAAAGGCTATAAACGTCTAATTAACGCTCTAAATGCATTAGAAAAGCTAACGACCTTAAAATCTGACACACAAGAAATTGATAATAAGTTAGATGAAGAAATCAATAAGTTAGTTGATACCATTTTTCATGGATTGAATGATGATTTTAATACAGCTAGAGCAATAGCAAGCCTTTTTAATTTAGTAAAAAAGATTAACGGTTTTTATACAGGGCAATTGAATCTGCAAGATATTAGCAACCAAACATTTAATAGGACTTATAAGGCATTTAAAGCTGTGTTTTTTGATATTTTGGGTTTGAAAGTAGAAGCGCCAGCTGATGCAGAAAAGCTGATTGAGAATTTTGTAAATGAATACAAAAAAGCTAAATCAATTAGAGATTTTGAAGCTGTAGACAGAATGAGAGAGTACTTTAAAGAAAATGGTCTTGCTTTTAGGGATATGAAAGAAAAAATTGACTGGGTACTAGAAGAATAAATAAAGTGTAAGTATAACTATTATCAAAAAATTAATTCACACATTATTGAGGAGTGGACTAAGCATAAATTTGTGAAATAAATTGTGGAACTTTGTATGATTATTTAAAACCATGATAATGCAAAAGAGAGGAGAGTTGTACCGAGTGATGAGCAAATTATGTCTAATTCTATTAATTGGAATTTGGTCTTGCGCTGGCAACAATGAAAGTAAACAATCTAAGAAACTTTTGAGCGTAGAATTATTAACAAAATTACCTAAAGTCAACGCAGATTCAGTTTATGGTTTTGTTAAAAAGCAAGTGGAATTTGGACCAAGAGTTCCTGAAACAGAGCCTCATACAAAGTGCGGAGATTTTATTGTTAGCTACTTAAAACAAAATGGACTAGAAGTCATCGAGCAAACCTTTGAAGCTAAAGCATGGAATGGGGAAACATTAAGTGGAAGGAATATAATTGCTTCGATTAACCCAGCGGCGAGAAAAAGAATTCTTTTTTCTGCCCATTGGGATACAAGACCCTATGCTGACCAGGATTCTACAGAAAAAGAAAAGCCTATATTGGGAGCGAATGATGGGGCGAGTGGGGTAGGAGTACTATTAGAGTTAGCAAGGGTTCTTTCTGTCAAGAGTGATTTTAAGACAGGCTTAGATCTGATTTTCTTTGATTTAGAGGACTACGGAATGCCTTCTTATGCCGAAAAAAGCGAAACAGGAGATAGTGGGTACTGTTTAGGCTCTCAGTATTGGTCTAAAAATATGCATATCAAAGATTATCATGCATTTTTTGGGGTCTTATTAGATATGGTAGGAGGGAAGAATGCCCAGTTTTTGCAAGAAAAGTACTCCTTAGAATATGCGCCTAGTATTGTTAAAAGAGTTTGGACAATAGGTTCAGAGTTAGGGTATTCTAAATACTTTATTTTTGAGGAGGGGGAGTATATTTTTGATGATCACTTTTATATTAATAGAAATACCGGTTTTCCAACTATAGATATTATACATCAAGATTCAGATATGGGGCATCCATTTTTTGCTGGGTGGCATACGCATGAAGATGACATGGATGCAATAGATAAGGAAACATTAGAAGCTGTTAGTAACATGCTGATTGCGGTTTTATATTCTGAAGACTGATTATACTGGAAATACAGTAATCATGAAAAGCTCTTCTAAACTACTTTTTAAGAGCTTCAAAAGTAAATTCCTTAGCAACAGGGCTGTTATTAAGCTTATCTGTTTTAAGCATATCTAGTCCCTTAGAAATGAATGCAATCAATAGCATTGCCGCTAGACAAATTTTTAAAATCTGGATAATATCTTTTTTTAAAGTTAACATGGTGATAATATTTTTATAGCATCTCTTAACATAATGTCTTCATATTAATAGACATGTTTTTTGAGCGAATTGTCAATAAAAAAATTTAAGTTTTTTTTAATACCCTAAAAACCATTCGTTTAATATATACAACGATTAAAATAGAAGAAAGAGTATAGACATATACAGCTTTAGTAGCTATAAAACTTCGCATGTAACTTTTTTTGGTTTTTTTGGAGAAGGGTATGTAGGGGTATATTAATAATGGAAATTAAATACAAATTATTCTTTTCTCTCTCCTTTTCTTCTTGTCAAAATGAAATAAACTACGTAAAGCCAACCAAAGAAACCATGAATAATGGCATATAAGATAGATTTGTTTCTTTCCCAGGAAGCAACTACAGCTATTATACTTCCAAGACCTATACTGCTGTTGATTACTACTTGTACACTATGACTATAGCATTCAAAAACAATTAATAAGGTTTAGAGCTGTTGAAAAGTAGCTTTATTTACAGGTATAAAGTTTAAATTAGTTTGGGCTAACACATTCCCCATCTTGATTTCTTCCAGGAAAAATAGCATTTAATGCTTTGTTGAGTTTGTTCCAGTCCTTAGCCATTTTTCGTGCTTGCTTTTTGGTTAAAACCTGTCCATCATATTTGTTTTTTCTTTCTTGTTCTATTTTTTGATAATGAAAAATGGTGAGATCTATATCTGTGTCTTTTTCAAAATGATTTTTTACATCAATAACATTTTTCTCTGAGTCGTCTACAAAAATTATCGATTTAAAAGACCTATCTGTCATTGCCAAAATATCACTTAGCATTTTACCTTTATTCATACCGGTTGTCATCATAATACCATTTATATAGCTTATTGGTCTTTCTAGCTTAAAACTATAGCACGGAACTCCTTCATTACTTGGTTTTAGTGCTGACTTAGATAGGTCAATCCCATTTTTTATCAATTCTCTTTCTGTAGCAGCTCTATATCTTGGACTTCTTGAGGTGAGAGCAAAAATGGTAACCCCTTTGTTTTGCCAGTTACTAATGTGGTTGGGTAAGGATTCATCTGTGAGATTTGTTGTTCCTAATTCGTATAAGAGACCGATGGCATCTTCATAAAAGCAGTTTTTTATTTTTTGCTTTTCAGTGGGCTTTATACTAAGTTTTTCTCTTTGCCATTGATACCAAATATCTCCGCCAAGGTCTGTATTGCTGGTAAGAATTGTATTATCTATATCGAGTACAACAAGTACTTCAGATTCTCCATACTTTTTTATCTTTTGCAGTATGCAACTTTCTACATTTTTAAAATCAATGGTTGAAGTATCTCTGATTGAATGAGCATTTGCCTTTATAAATAAAAATAGAGAGATGGCAAGTAGAATTACTTTTTTCATTTCAATGTGATTGAATTTCGAAAAGTAAAATTAATACTAATTAACCAACTAAACCGAATATGATTTAATGTAGTATTTATTCAATACTTGAATCTATAGATTGAGGATAAATAGTAGTAAATCTATTTCAACTGCAAAAGCTTATAAAGCTCTTTTCTGATTGATTTTTTCTTAAACTTTCCCGTAAAATGAGAGGTCAAAGTAGTGCTGGTATCATCTTCAATACCCCTCATCGCTACACACAAGTGTTTCGCATCAATGATAACAGCAACATCATCTGTTTGAAGACTTTCTTTTAGCTCATTAGCGATTTGCATAGTCATTCTTTCTTGTACTTGTGGTCGCTTAGCATAGTGTTGCACTATTCTATTGATTTTTGAAAGACCTACTACTTTTCCTTTAGAAATGTAAGCTACGTGAGTCTTGCCAATAATTGGCACGAAGTGATGCTCACAAGCAGAATAGAAGCTAATATTTTTTTCAATAAGCATTTCGCCATATTGAAACTTATTATCAAATAGTTTTACTTCAGGTTTATTTTTTGGATCTAAGCCTTTAAATATTTCTTTTACATACATTTTAGCTACTCTGTAAGGAGTTCCTTTGAGACTGTCATCCTCTAAATCTAGCCCAATAGTGTACATTATCTGTTCAAAATGCTTTGATATTATTTCAACCTTTTCTTCGTCAGAGATTTCAAATGCTTTTTTGTGCATGGGAGTATTTATGCTGGTGGACATATGGCTATCACCAATTTGCTCGTCGTCTAAAATATCATCAACAAGGTTATTACCATTCTTTTTATTGTCGTGTTTATGCAGGGTATTCAACAAAATTTCTTTCGGTTTCATATAGTTGTAATTTCAGATCTAAGCTTGCGTCAATTCTTTCTCTAAGTATATTATAAATTACTACTGCTATATTCTCAGCAGTAGGGTTTAGATGTTCAAACTCTTTAGTATCTAAGTTTAAATTTTTATGATCAAATTTTTTAATAATGTTTTCTTGAATTACCTGTTTAAGGTGCTTCATGTCAATAACATAACCCGTTTCTTCATTTATTGTTCCTGTAACTTTAACTATTAAGTCGTAGTTATGCCCATGATAGTTTGGGTTATTACATTTCCCAAAAACTTCCTGGTTTTTTATTTTGTCCCAATTCTCATTATTTAATTTATGGGCGGAGTTAAAGTGAGCTTTTCTACATACTGTTATTTTCATCTAAATACGATAATCAAAAAATTAGGCAATTCAGTTTTCTGGTTTAATTGTACTGGCTTCTTTTTTGAGAAACCTCATTTCCTTTAAAATTGTTCTAAAACTCAACTTTTCTGGGTAATTTAATTTATAAGTTGCTTAAAGTTAACTCTTTTGGATGGCAATACCCATTATTAGAATTTGATTTTTCAGGTGAGTTATACCAAGGATTTGTTGAAAATCTCTTTCTGAATATCAATGGCAGATATTTTTGTAGTTGAAATGAATTTTATTAGCTGCATTAATGAAAAAAATAGAAATTTTTAGAATAATTATGGGTATTTTGTTATATTTTAGTAGTTGGGCTACTCTTTATAAATGAGAGATGAAAACAATAGAGGAGTTAGATCTATCAAATATCGTTACTATTGAGCGCTACCTCGATGGCAGTATGGATGCTATAGAGAAGCGAAGGTTTTTGATCAACTTAAAGTCTGATAAAGAGTTGATGAAAGACTTTAAGATGGTTATGGAATCTCTTGGAGAATGTGAGGATATTCCAACTTTAAATGAGGTTTCCAGAGAAAACTATTTTGATCAGTTTTCATCAAAAAAATTACTGCTATCAAGGAAAGTTATCCGTTTTGGTTTTGTTGCGGTATTAGCGTCTGTTGCTCTTACAGTGCTTTCGGCTCTTCTAATTGCATATTTTTTACTTTAGGTCATTTGGGAATATAATTCAAAGTGGAAAGCTATAGTTTGAGGTTTTTCATTTAATGTAATATATTCAACAATCAAAAGTGGATAACAGGAATCACTAATGTTCATAGAACCCAAAACTATTATACATGAACCTAAAGTTGGATGGATTGAATTAATTTGTGGTTCTATGTTTTCAGGTAAAACTGAGGAGTTGATCAGAAGAGTCAGAAGAGCTGTAATAGCTCAAAGAAAAGTGAAGATTTTTAAGCCTAAGATTGATATTAGGTATCACAAGATTAAGGTTGTTTCTCATAACAAAAATGAAATCCAATCTGTTCCAGTAGCAAACCCCTTAGAAATATTGAAACTCATAGAGGGTGAAGAGGATGTAATAGCTATTGATGAAGCGCAGTTTTTTGAAAACAGCTTGGTTGATGTAGTAACGGAGCTAGCAAATGATGGATATAGAGTGATTTTAAGTGGTTTAGATATGGACTTTGAAGGCAAGCCATTTGGCGTTATTCCTGGTCTTATGGGTATAGCAGAGTATGTGACTAAGCTGCATGCTGTATGCAAAAGGTGTGGCAATATTGCATCTTTTTCCTACAGACTGACTGAGTCTAATAAGCAGGTGCTTTTAGGAGAGCAGGAAGAGTATGAGGCTAGATGTAGAAGATGTTTTATTATTGGTATGGAAGAAAAGAGAAATAAACTTACTAGTCAAAAAATTACTTTTTAAGAGTTTATCTGCTTTATAGAATAACTTGCTTTAAATTTAATTCTCAATTATAATATATGAAAATAGGCTTTAGAGTTTCCCTTATAGTATTGTTATTAAACTTATTTTGTTTGCATCTTTTATCTGGAAGCTCTCTGCAAGAAAAGAAAAAAGGTATAATATATGATCTTAAAATACAGTCTAAGCTTGTTAATGAGAGGAAGCAACAAAACCTTGATGAGTGGTGGAAAAAAGAAATTGAAAATACGTTTAGAGAATATTCTTTTTTGGCTCGAGAGGTAAATAAATCTAGTTCGGATTGGATTAAAAGTCTTTTTGAGGAAGATAGAATTGTAGAGGTAATAACAGGTTCAAACACAAGTGTTGTTTTTAGTGGGTTAGTAGAGCAAGATCAGCAGAAAGACTTAACTGTAGTGAGTTTGTATTACTATGATAGGCTTCAAAACTTTATTGGTAGCTATGAAGAAAGTATTTCCTCTAGAAAGCTAAAAGATTTCAAGAAAATTTTGCGGAAACTAATTTTGAAAATAAAAGCAGAGCATCACTTTAGTGATAGTCACTTCCATATTCAAAATTTGATGGAAATTCCTATGTCTTCTGATAGCAAGAAATCAAGTATCAACAAAATAGGAAAGGGATTTCAAAGTCTTGAGCTTGGTACTTTATATGATTCACTTGAGTTTGATAAGACAAAATGGATTATTGAAAGAAGTACGAAAGATAATTCTTTTATTAAGTTGGTTAGAGTTTACCGAGGTTTTGGTCTAGATTACGAGTTTAAAGCATTTGGTCAAAATGTAAAAGAAGTAACTCTTACTTTTATGGACAAACTTCTTTCAAGGATAGATATAGAAATTGATTTAACCTCTACTCCAGGATCATTAATCAATAAAGAAAAAGATTTGATTGAAGAAGTTCAAACTGTATATGGAAAGCCAAATAGCATTAAGGATCAAAAAATTAGAATTATAGAAAAATATGATTTTAATAAGGAAAAGACTGGAATACTAGAGAGGAAGTTGAAAAGTTTGATAAGTGAATATCATTGGAAGTACAAGGGTGTAAACTTTTATATTGAAGTTATTCCTAAACAGACTGAAAAAGACCTTTTAGATAATAGCTATGTATTTGAAGTTTTAGATAAGGAATGTCATCTGATTTATGAGCTTTCGTCTAACTCTGAAAGGTATATTGATGCTTATAAAAAGTTTACGAAGGATTGGTTTACTAAGATGATGGAAGAGGAGTAAGTTAAATGTTTTGGTCAGAGATAGTTACCTGTATTATTTTTTAGCAATTTAACTTACTTGAAATTATTTTATATTTTAATTTTAACTAACTTATATTTTTTTTTGTTAATCAGCTTTTATGAAGACAAGATATATTGATCTTATTGAGCAAACCTTTGATTTTCCTCAAGAAGAATTCTCTATGAGTAAAGGTGAATTGCTTTTTCATGATTTTAATTTGATGGATTTAATAAAGCAATATGGAACTCCTTTGAAGTTTTTTTATTTACCTAAAATTTCTGAAAAAATAAAAGAAGCAAAAAAGGCTTTTAATGTTGCAATTGCTAAGTCGGAATATAAAGGGGCGTATAATTTTTGTTATTGTACTAAAAGCTCTCATTTTTCTTTTGTATTACAAGAGGCTCTAAAGAACGATATTCATATTGAAACTTCTTCTGCTTTTGATATTAATATTATTGAGTCTTTAGCTGAGAGTAATCTGGTAAATAATAATACATATATAATATGTAATGGTTATAAAATGCCAACATATATTGAAAATATTCAGCGATTAATATTGAGTGGATATAAAAATGTTATGCCTATTATTGACAATCCAGGTGAGTTGGATTGGCTGTGTTCTATTAAAAGTAATAAAGTTAAGGTTGGTATTCGTATAGCATCTGAGGAAGAACCAAAGTTTGAGTTTTATACTTCTAGGCTTGGCATTCGATATTCTGATATCATCCCTTTATATCAAGAAAGAATAGCTACGAATAAGAATTTACAATTTAAGATGCTTCATTTTTTTGTAAATACTGGAATTACAGATACTGCTTATTATTGGAATGAATTAACTAAATGTTTAAATGTTTATTGTCAGCTTAAAAAGATTTGTCCTGAATTGGATTCTTTGAATATTGGAGGAGGCTTTCCCATTAAGACATCTTTGAATTTTGACTACAACTATCAGTATATGGCAGAGGAAATTATAGCTCATATCAAACACATTTGTGGGGAAAATAACGTTCCAGAACCAAATATTTTTAGTGAGTTTGGAAAGTATACAGTAGGAGAGAGTGGAGGTGCTATTTTTTCAGTAATAGATCAAAAGAAGCAGAATGATAAAGAAAAATGGAATATGATAGATAGCTCATTTATGACATCTCTTCCTGATACCTGGGCTATAAATCAAAGGTATATTATGCTTCCAGTAAATAAGTGGAATGAAGAATACGAACGCGTATTTTTAGGTGGATTGACGTGCGATAGCGATGACTATTACAATTCAGAGCAACATACAAATGCCATTTATTTGCCTAAGTTTAAAAAAGGGGAGAAGTTGTATTTAGCATTTTTCTATACTGGAGCTTACCAGGAAGCTATTGGTGGATTTGGAGGGATTCAACACTGTTTAACTCCTGCTCCAAAAATTGTTTTGATTGATAGAGATGAAGAAACAAATGAAATTCACACAAAACTTTTCTCTAAGGAACAGAGTTACAAGTCGATGCTTAAGGTTTTGGGTTACTTTTAAGCTGCTCTTTTAGTTTTAAAATTTCTTTTTTGTTTAAATAATCTTTTTCTATGGTATGAAGAGAACCATTGGTAGTTAAAGCCAGCTCAATGTATTGCTTATTAATGGGGTATTCTTTTCCTCTAAGTTTTGTTTTAGACAAAATAATTCTGACTGGTTTTTCTATCTTTTTTTGTAAAGAAATATCTCTAATCTTAGATAGGTTATCAGCAATTAGGATAAACTCGTTAGCATCTGGAAATGTGCTTTGTGCATAAAGTATAGCTTCAAGATCGTTTTCTTCGAGTTCTCCGCCATCTCCATTTTTCTGTACTTCTTTCATTTTATTAAGTACATGATAAATTTTGCTATCTGTTGTATGGTAAAGTCCTCCTGTTGTGCCTATTTTTTTTTCATGCTCTTCTTTATGATCACCATCATTAAAAAAGACATAGCCAACTATATTATCATGCTTATTTTCATCAATTTGCCATTTAAGGACTTGTAGCGTGTATGGATACATGCTCCCTGTCCAGTCACTTATGATTACAATGTTTTTCCAGTTGTTTCTTTCCAATACACAGGAAGATACAGAATCAACATTCATATTAACAGATCCTAGTTTTCTTATTACTGCTGAGTAAAACTTTCTATCCAGATATTTTTTTTGGATATCAGTAGTATGATTTCCATGGAGTTTAAGAGGTTTTTTTGTATAAATTATGAATCCATGGTAGTAATCTTTAGCTTCTTCTAACGATTTGCATCCTGTTTGCTCAAATACTTTCCATGAGATGTTTTCATGGTTTCTGTTTAGACCTGAGATGCTATCAAAAAGTATGGTAAGTCTGTTTGTATTTAGCTTTGTGAAATCACGGTTTTTAGGATAGTCAGTGTAAATGAGATGTATGCTATCAATATTATGAGTTTTGAATGCAGAAAGTGGAATTGGTTGTTCAATATTGCTTTCTCCAAAGTTCATTTCTATGTAGTAAGCATTTTTCCCTTTTTTAAACGATTCTAGGTACTTTTTAACAGTATACTCTTTTATTTCATTTAGCAAAAAGGGCTGTCCACTCACTTTTATGAAAGTGAATATTAGGAAGGCGATGGATAATATGGTCTTATTAAATCTATTCAATAAATTATATTAAGTTATTATTCTCCTGCTTCTGGTAGAATTGTTTTCAATAGAGTATCACTAAATCGGAAATTAGTTTTTCTAATCTTATCTACTATTGGTCGAATTGCTAGCAAAACGCCTTCTTGTGTTGCTTTAAGAATTAACCCAAAAGTACCTGAGTATTTCAGTTGTAAGTGTTCAGCAGCTTTGCGACCTTTGAGGTCATCTATTATTAAAATGGAATTATCAACTTCTAGAGCCAAAGCTATTGCGCTTGCTTCTCCTGGATCAAGATCTATTTCAAGAATTTGTTGATATCGACTGTTAGAAGGAGCAGTAGTTATAATCCAATCAGGCAAAGGTTGTCCAAACTCCTGTTTAATTGTATTGGTAATCAATATTTTTTTACTTAAGCTTTTTAATAAATTAAGCTCATCGATTTTATATAATAAGATTAAGCAACTAGTATCAGATATAATTATTTTAGAATTGTGCAGCATCTCTTGTGATAGCTGAAGGAGGGTAGTTAACTATTGAAACATTAAAATCTATCAATATTTCAGAAAATGCTATTTTAGAAAGTCCTGCTAGTTCAGCAGCTTGACCTAAAGAAAGCTTACCAGATTCATACATTTTAGCAGCAAGAAACCTCCTTACTTCTACCTCGTTGAGATTTAGGCTGTTAGGTATATTTAGAGTAAAATGCTTCATAACGTATTTTAGAAGAAAACTATGAAGAAGTTAATGGCAAATCTATGTATTAATATCTATATTTTATTTTTGATGTAACAACTTAGTTAACAAGCTTTAGGCAAAAAAGGTTTGAGCTGCTACATTTGATGAATCGTATGCTGATTAGATATAAATAAAATTAAAGAATATGGTTTTAGATCCAACGATTAAAACTGCTTTGTTGGTATTAATAGGCTTGATTTGTGTATTCATTATTATTAAAATAGCAAAGGTTCTTATTAAGCTAATTGCACTATTGGTATTAGTTGGTCTTATTTATTTTGGTTACAAGAACTGGGATACAATTGAAAGTAAAGCCTCTGATTTTATTGAGAACCCTTCTTCTGTAGTAGATATACCAACTTTTGACCAGGTAAAGACTTTTTTTGGTGGACTCACTATTAGAGATTTGAAAAAAGAATGTGAAGACGAAGGCAGTGATAATTGGCGGTGCGATTGTATTTATGAACCCATAATGAAGAATTTGAAAGAAAGACTTTCTAATAAAGAACTTAAGCAACTATTGAAGGATGAAGATGTACTATCAAAAGAGCTTAAAGTTAGCTATGACCAACTTAAATCAGGTTTTAAAGATTGTGTTTTTAATAGAAAAGGGAAAATTTAAAGTGTTTCAGAGATATTTAGCTATAATGTTATCCTTATCTATTTTTTCAGAGCATTTGAGTGCTATGGAAGTACTGTATAAAAATAAGTGAGAAATGAATTTAGGGTTTGACGCAAAGAGGCTGTATTGCAATTTTACAGGCTTAGGTAATTACAGTAGGACACTAGTCAAAAATTTACAAAAATTGTACCCTGAAAATGAATATAACCTTTACACATCTAAAGTTAGAGACTCATTAGAAACATCTTTTTTTTATAATAACTCTTCATTTAAAACACATAAATCTAAAGCTGTTTTTGAGTCTTTGTGGAGAAGCTTTTCTATTGTTAATCAATTAAAAAAAGATAGAGTTGAACTATTTCACGGTTTAAGTAATGAAATTCCATTCAATATTCAAAAGAGTGGAATAAAGAGTATAGTAACTATACATGATTTGATATTTAAAGTTTTGCCAGAAACATATCCTTTTGTAGATAGGTTGATTTATGATTTCAAGTTTAAAAATAGCTGTAAAAATGCGAGTAAAATTATTGCAATAAGCAATAGTACTAAAAATGATATAGTTAAGTATTATGCAATAAGCCCAGATAAGATTAAGGTGGTTTATCAGTCTTGCAATCCTATATTTTATGATAGTTTTTATGAGAATGAGCCTGAGTCTGTTTTAAAAGAATACAATATTCCTTCGGATTATGTTTTATGTGTTGGGAGCATTGAAAGACGAAAAAATTTATTTGGAGTTATCGAGGCTTATAACTATTTAAAACCTGAATTTAGGATTCCATTAGTTATTATAGGGGGTAATAAAAGTAAAAAGTACAGTAAAATTCTACATGATTTGATTAGAGCTAATAGATTAGAAAAGAAAGTTTTCTGGATTTCTAATCTAAAAGATAATATTAGTTTAAAGTATATATATCAAAGAGCGCTAGCATTTATTTACCCATCATTTTATGAAGGTTTTGGCTTACCTGTAGTTGAAGCTTTGTTGAGCAGGACTCCTGTTATCACATCAAATCTTTCATCTCTTCCTGAGGCTGGTGGGGAAAACTCTCTTTATGTAGACCCTAAGCAACCCAATGAAATAGCCAATGCAATCGTTAAAGTTTTAGACAGTTCATCTTTGAGAGAAAAGATGGTTAGCACGGGTTATGAATATGCTATTCAAAACTTTTCCCCAGATTATGTAACTGAGCAGTTGTATTCTTGCTATAAACAAACTTTAGAAGAATCAAAATAAAAGTGTGTTATGGGTTTTCTATATTTTGAAGAGCTTTAATTATGTGTTTTTTATCTAAGGTCAATTGAGATTTTAACTCTTCAAGATTATTCATCTTTTTTTCTTCTCTTAAATAGTTAGCTAGAACTATTCTAATGCTTTTGCCATAAATGTCTTCATTGAAATTGAATATATTCACTTCAATATGTTTTTTTTGGTCTGGTACGGTTGGGCGATATCCGATATTAAGCATTCCATCAAAATATTGGTTCTCAATAAAAACTTTTACTGCATATACTCCATTTTTTGGTATCAATTTATAGGTGGAAAGGATTTTTAGATTTGCCGTTGGAAATCCAATTTTTCTACCTATTTGCTTTCCATGAACTACTTTCCCTTCTATACAGTATTGGTATCCAAGGTAAGTATTGGCATCTTGTATTTTACCAGCAACTAGGGCCTCTCTTATTTTTGTAGAGCTTACTGCATTTTTCTCGACTATGTGCTTGGGTATTTCTTCGATTGTAAAGTGTCCTTTAGCTTCAATACTTTTTAGGTAACTAAAATCACCTTTTCTGTCTTTGCCAAATTTATGATTGTATCCGATGATTAGTTTTTTTGTGTTGACTGTATCTATTAAGATTTTTCTTACGAATTCATGATGGCTTTTTCCCGAAAATTCTTTGTTAAATGGAATAATTAGAAGTTTATTAATGCCAATTTTTTTTAGTTGCTCTACCTTTTCTTCAAGTGTATTTAGCAGCTTTGGCTCATCACTAGTATCATTGATCACATGTCTTGGGTGAGGCCAATAAGTGATTACTACACTTTCTAACTTTGAAAAGTTTGCTAAATGTTTGAGAATCACTTGATGTCCTAGATGAACGCCATCAAAAAATCCATCTGTGACTACAGCTTCATTTTTTGAGTGAGAGTATTCTGGCAAAGATCTAAAAACCTGCATCTTATTTTATTATTAGAACAAAAATAAACTCTAATTATTATCTGCCGTATTATTGCATATTAAGCATATTAATTTTTTTTATGAAAACTTTATTTTACTTTATTCTTATAGTAATAGCTTTTATGATTTTTATGATTGTGCATTTTTACAAATTACATCTTGAATATCAAAAAGGTGGCGAAGAATTAGAAGCAACTATTATCAAAAAAGTTTATTATCCAGGAATACGAGGAAAGTATAATGATGAATATTACTTTGAACTTAGTTCATCTCCTTCTTATAGTGATAGCTTGGTAGTAAAGGAAACATCTATTTCAAAAGATATTTATCATCAAATGAAAAAGGGAGAGAAAATCATGGTATATGATCATCCCAATTGGGGTAAATTAATTCCAAACAAATTAACTGGGCAAAACCCTGGCAAATTGAAAACTGTTAAAATTATTGCTGTAGTGATAATCGTATTAACTGGCGTTGTCATTTTTCTTTATAGAAAGATATGGACTTAGCTTTTCATTTGCTAAAGTTTAATATTTTATCGACATAATACCTCTAACATACTGTGAGTTTATTTAGCATTTATTTTAGATTATGAAGATTTTGTTTTCATTTTTAGCGATATTTTTATACAAAAAGGCATTTTAAATAACGCTACTTAGAGCGTATGGAAAACTGTATTCAAGTCTTTTTGATTTATTTGAATATTTGCCTTGTCAAACGCTGCTATAACTTTTGTGATATCCTGTTGAATAAGGTTAATGGTACTAGACCATTCAATACTATTAAAAGCTTCCGTAGAATCATTTGCAGATAGTCCATATAGGGATTCAATTTTATTTGGGGTGTCATCAGAGTTTTTAAGTGTTCTGCAGGTTCTACAAATTATTTCAATTAGTTTTTTCAATTGACTGCTATGGCTTTCTATAACCTCATTTCTAGCTGCAATTACGAAGCTTGACCAGGGGGTAGGGTAGATGTCTATTCTTTTAAACTCTCCTAAATCCACTATTGGTTGGGTCGTTAGATATTCCCACAAGAAAGCATCAATTTCTTGATTTTTAAAAGCTGTTCTTGCTCCTTCTAGGTGATCAACTATTTTAAAGTTGATTTCATTTTTGCTCCAATCTTGGTTATTTGCTAATAATAATGCCATCAAGTGAGACCCTGAGCCAAACCTGCTAACCCCAAACGTTTTATTTCTCAAATCTTCTATTTCTTTGAAATTAGATTTAGCAGAAATATGTATACCCCAATTCAAAGGTGATTTCACATAGGTGTGGATAATTTTGGACGGGTTTCCTTCTAAGATACTTTTTGTGATTCCTTCCGTAAGTATTATTGCCAGATCAAGTTCCCCTTCAGAAAGCATTTTTGCCATAGCTCCAGTACCTTCAAAAATATCTTTCCAGTGTAAACTGATACCACTTTTTTCGAAAGTTTTGTTTTTGATACTTTCTTTGATTGGGAGATTAAAATACTCTGGTACGCCTCCAATAGTAAAAGAATGCATTTTATCTAAGTTTTTACCAAAACTAGTTTATATGATCTTTAGAATGAAGAAGCTTTTTATTAATGAACAATAACTTTCTGTGTTATTTGTTCATTATTAGAATTCAATGATAGGATATAGGTTCCTTTAGGTAGATGTCTTGTTGCTAGGTATAGTTGATCATTTTGACTTATTATTTCAGAGCTCACTCGGTTACCCAAAGAATTATAGATCACTATTTCTCTATCTAGGATATCTCTCATCATAATTTTGACATTTGCACCTTGAGGTATTGGGTTAGCTACAATAACCGGTTTTATTAGGTTACTTGTAAAGTTTAAAATAGTTTGTATTTCAGAATAGGAATAGGTTCCATCAAAATCTGTTTGCTTAAGGCGATAGTAGGAAGTTCCTAAATAAGGTGTATAATCATAGTCTTTATAGGATAAGATTTGATTGCTATTTCCTGACCCCTTAATCGTTTTAAACTCTTCCCAAGAAACTGCATCCACAGATCTTTCAAGGGTGAAATAATCATTATTTATTTCAGATGCTGTTTCCCACGAAAGTTTCACTAAATCACCATCGAGCTTAGCATCAAATGATATTAAGTCAATTGGAAGGACATTATTTGCTGTTGTTGAGCCTAAAGTAAAAGGGCTAAAAGAGGTGATAACTTCAGAAGTAATCGTACCAGAATTGGCACCTCCAGTTGTACCAGTATTACCATGATCTTTCCACTGGCTTCCATCCCATCTTGCCACAATTAATTCAGCAGGTACACCAACTGCACTACTTCCATCCCAGCTCAAAGAGACAGAAACATTGGAAGAGCCTTTATCTCTGCTGAGTTCCCAATACTCTAATACACTAATGTTATTTATTGTTCCATCTTTTGAAGTTGCGTCATAGCTTTTATCTGGATCATCAGCTATATAAGTAGCGGTAAACTCATCATCATCTAGTGAGGGGGCTGATATTGATATTGGTCTATATTTTCCATTTGCACCTACGGGAAAGGTAAATGCATCGTTGCCTACTTTTTTAACAAAACCATCTATATAGGAATCATTACTAACATTGGATACTGTAGCACCATCATTTATTACTAAATTACTACCGCTGGTATTGACTATACCATCAATAAGTTCTAACTCATTTGTGACAGTTACGTCATCATTAAAATAAACTATTCCTGCTGACTTATTAACTGTGAAATGGTAAACTTCTTGGAAATCACTAGTAAAATCTTGATCTGAGTTGCCTCCTAATACAAGCTCTCCTCCATTAGGATCAAATGTTCCATTGGTAAAGTCAACGTCACCTCTCACTTCAAGGTAGTGTGGATTTCCACCTGCTGATTCGCCTATTAGCTCTGCTGTCCCACTTATTATGCTAAAATCTCCTTTTACAATTATGTTTCCTCCATCTTCACTTTGCAGTTTAACAGTTCTAGCTACATTAGCACTAATGATTAGATTATATACTTCAGCAGTTTTATTGGATGCAGATTCAAAAGTTACACTGCTTCCCCCTGTTCCTTCTGTTGTTAAAATTATGGTTCCTCCAGTGATGGAACATGAGGTATTACTAACTTCAAAGTTATTTCCAACGGTAAGAGTATAATTCCCACTAAAATCCCCCGAAAAAGTATTATCATCATCAAACCTACAAGTTTCAGTAACATCAATATCTCCACCAGTTATTGTAACATTGCCATCGGCAGTTCCATTATCTTCCCCAGCCCAGTCATCGTAAATTTTAAGCATGCCACTCGATATATTTATTGAGCAGTCTTCAGCAGTTCTAAAGTCATCTGTAACTTCCATTATCCCCCCAGTTATATTAAGAGTTCCATTAGCTTGGATTATAACACCTCCAACTAATTGTTTGATTGCAATATCTCCTCCATCAGCAATAGTTAATATTCCATTTGCTGTTACAGTTAAGCCTCTACACTCATTACCAGCTTCATCAATTACCAAGTTATTCGCACCATTACCAATAATAACTGAATCTACATCTGTAGGCACTAAATTGGTATCCCAGTTTGCAGCAGTATTCCAGTCTGAACTTTCACTTCCGTCCCATGTGATAGTAGCTTGAGCAATAGAAGATGAACAAATCCCAAAAAGGAAGAGGTTAGTTGAGAAGGTTATGAGTAGGAGTCTTTTTATCATTCCTAAGTTTTTTTTTGTTTTCATGAGCTGTGGTAGATGATTTACTTTAATTTACGATTTTTTATATCATAATAATTCTGACATTTAAAATCTCTTACTTACCTTTTAACCACTTTTTAGAATGATTTAAAGTACTAGCCCTTTTTAGTCAAAAAATATTACATTTCTTAGTGCCACATTGAGAGTAAGGTTCAAACCCCTTTAAAAAGGGAAACCGTCTTTCGATCAATTAAGTATCATGAAAACATATAGTGCATTTTGTTATTAGTTACATTTTTCTTTCTTTCATTACAAAAGTTAGCTTATTCACAAATTGTAAATTAAGTAGAGCTACTTACTATAAACTTTTTAAATTTTTCATTGCCCTTGCTATCAATAACAACCAAATAATACAAACCATTTTGGAGGTGATTTGTTGAAATTTCTAAGTCTATATTATTTTTTACTATTTCTGCATCAAATGAATTTCCTGAGGAGTTTATTATTCTAATGTTTTTGATATCATCTACGTATTCTGATTTAATTATCAGTTTTTCAACTCCTGGATTAGGGTAAATAGTTATTTCAAAATTTAAGATATTACTATTCTGTAGTTGTATAGTCTCGATGTGAGAATAGGAGTAAGTACCATCAAAATCTGTTTGTTTTAATCTATAGTATATAATTCCCTGATGAGAGAAGCAGTCTGTTTCTCTATATGTTAAGGCTTGGTTACTGTTCCCTGCTCCTTTTATTTTTTTGACACTTTCCCATTTTTTAGCATCAATAGACCTTTCAATTGTAAAAAAATCATTATTTACCTCTGATGCAGTTTGCCAGGATAAGGTTATTTCATTTTTTATATAATTTTCAGCTTTGAAATAGACCAGCTCAACAGGCAATGGATTATTAGGAGTAGTAGAACCTAGTGTAAAAGGACTAAATGATGTTATAATTTGTGAAGTTATTGTGCCAGACTCAGTATTACCTGTAGTACTTGCATTTCCATGATCTTTCCATTGGCTTCCATCCCACCTAGCTACAACCAAATCATCTAAATCACCTACACCACTATTTTCATTCCAGCTCAGCGTAACAGAAACATTAGAAGATCCCTTTTCTCTATTTAACTCCCAGTATTCAAGAATGCTTAAGTTAGTAATAGTCTCATCTTTTGAAGCAATACTATAGCTTTTATCAGGGTCATCAGCAATATATGTTGCAGTAAATTCATCATCAGCCAATGAAGGAGCAGTCATTGATATCGGTCTATAATTTCCGTTAGCTCCAGTGGGAAAAACAAAAGCTTCATTACCAACTTTTCTCACAAAACCTTCAACATAAGAGCTATTGCTAGTTCCTGAAATAGTGGCATCGTCCTGAATTGCTAAAGTATTCCCATCTGTATTGATTATGCCACTTGTGAGTGTTAACTCATTGAATATAGATAGCTCATCATTAAGGTATATAGTGCCACCACTTTTATTTATTGTCAGGTCATACATTTCCTGAAAGTCACTGGTAATTTCTTGATCGTTGCTTCCAGTTAATCTTAAATCACCTTCGTTGTTATTAAAAATACCATCAGTAAAATTAATATCTCCTCTTACTTCAATGTATTGCCCAAAAACTGCAAAAGGACTGACTAAAGTTCCTTTTGATACTGTTAAATCTCCTTTAATTAGCAAATGAGTCCCAGTAGCTAATGCATTAATCTCACCTTCAAAGGTTTCTGTTTCAACTGTTAGGTTATATAATTCTACTCCATCACTAAAACCAGGTGAATCTATTACGCCACTCTCACTCTCAAAACCAGTCATAACCACTGTACCTCCGGTTACACTACATGAATTACTGTATATTTCCAAATTTTGACCTATGGTTAATATATAGTCACCACTTAAGTCGCCACTAAAATTATCTTCGCTAAACCGACAGTCTTCGCCTACATTAATAATACCACCAGTAATTGTAATATTTCCTTTAGCATCACTAGTCCCATTATCAGCAACCCAATCATCACCGATATTTAAAACTCCTCCAGAAATATTCACATTAGAACCCAGGGCAGTTTTAAAGTCGTCGCTCATTGTTATCTCCCCTCCGTCTTCTAAATTTAAAACCCCTTGATTAAGTACAGTTACTGCACTTGTATGATCATTTATGGTTAATTTTCCTCCAGCAGCTACAGTTAAAGTAGCATTTGCCTGAACAATCAAATTAGCACAGTCAACTTCAGCACTTAAAATTAACTCTGGTGTTCCTATGGCTATGTAAACAGTATCATTTATTGTTGGTACAGAGTTAGTTGACCAATTGCTTGCTACATTCCAGTTTGAGCTAGAGCTTCCATCCCATAAAACATTACCTTGACCATATACATTTAGAGTAACACATGTAAGGAAAAGTAATAAAACCAAGTTACTTAAGAACGGAGGAGAAAACCTTTTTTTTTGTTCTCTTCCCCACTCGTAAGGGATCTTTTGTGATATATGGCATCGTTTTTTCATACTTAACTCATAAGAATAGAACTCTTATTGTTAAGTACTGAAAATAGCTTATGAAAGATATTATAGGAGATAAAAGAGATGTAAGCTAGAGGTAGTTTGAAAAGCTTTTCAGTACATTAACCAATTAAATTGAGTTGTACCTAATTACATTTAGCTTTTAGAATATAGTTATTGTGGAGACACTAGTGTTTTTTCTAAAAAGCTTTATAATGTAAGACTCAATACTTAATAAATACGGAGAGATTTTCTTTGTGATTTCAAACTCACCATTATTTACCAAGCTGACTTTTAGTTCAGATAAAGTTGCAATTACTCTTGACTTGTTCATTTGAACAATATCATTCCTTAGCTTGCAAAAGGTTTTGCTAGGGTTAGCTAATGGATATTCTTAGTAAAGATTGATCTCTTCTTTATATTTTTTGAGCACGTTACTCAACCCTTTGTTGCTTTCTGCTACATATGAAGCTAGTTTTTTAGCAACCCAAAAAAGATTTTTTACGACATGTCTTTGTATTGCTTTTGATTTATGATTGGTAAAACTCTTAAGTATAGAGTAACCATTACCAGCCTGAGAGCATCCTAGGATGGTCAAAAATAGGAAGACAAATACTTTACATTTTATAGTACCTACTTTACTTGACATCCATCATCCGTTTTTTCAGTGGGCGATACAAGTTTTAAGTTTCCACTCGAATCTTCAGCCATTAAAATCATACCGTGAGACTCAATACCTTTTATTTTCTTTGGAGCTAGGTTTGCTAGTAAACAAACCTGCTGATTTATTAGCTCTTCAGGATCATAATGTTCAGCAATGCCACTGATAACCGTTCTTTTATCTATACCAGTGTCGAGCTCTAGTTTCAGGAGCTTTTTGGTTTTTGGTACTTTTTCTGCTGCTATTACTGTGGCTGTCCGAATGTCTAATTTGCTAAAATCTTCAAAATCAACTTTAGCTTTCAAGGGAATTACTTCAGACTTTTTTTGTTCCACCTTACTTTTAAGCTTATTAATTTGATCTTCTATCGTTTGGTCTTCTATTTTCTCGAAAAGAAGAGTTGGTTTTTGCAATTCAGAGCCAGGTTTAACTAAAATAGTACTATTAAGATCTGCCCATTCTATTTTTTCGCTTTTACCATAAATCATTTTGGAGAGCTTTACCGAAGTAAATGGTAAAAATGGCTCTAGGAGAATAGAAAGCCCAGCAGATATTTGAATAGATACATTTAGTATATTTCCTACAGCACTTTTGTTATCTTTAATAAGCTTCCATGGCTCGGTATCCGCAAGATACTTATTGCCTATCCTGGCAAGAGAAATTACTTCATTTTGCGCTTCTCTAAATTTATATGCTTCAATATACTTACTTACATTATCAGCAATTTCTTTGATTTTGCTTAATACTTCCTGGTCATAGCTCGAAGGGTCTCGGAGCTCAGGCACTAAGCCATCAAAGTATTTATGTGCCAATACAAATGCACGATTAATAAAATTTCCAAGTATAGCTACAAGCTCGTTGTTATTCCTTGCCTGGAAATCTTCCCAGGTAAATTCACTATCCTTATTTTCTGGAGCAATAGAAGTTAAAACATACCTCAATACATCTTGCTTTTCAGGGAAATCCTCTAAATACTCATGCAACCAAACTGCCCAGTTCCTAGAAGTTGACAGTTTATCTCCCTCTAGGTTTAAAAATGCATTTGCTGGAATGTTGTTAGGTAGGTTATACTCTCCATGCGCTTTTAGTAAAATTGGAAATATGATACAGTGAAAAACGATGTTGTCCTTGCCAATAAAGTGAATGATTTTAGTGTCATCCTCTTTCCAGTAATCTTCCCAGTTTTTATTTTCCTGACTAGCCCACTGTTTAGTAGCAGAAATATATCCTATTGGTGCATCTAGCCAAACATATAAGACTTTTCCTTCAGCATCCTTTAAAGGAACTTTTACTCCCCAGTTGAGATCTCTTGTCATGGCTCTGGGTTGTAAACCCCCATCAATCCACGATTTGCACTGTCCTAAAACATGTGTCTTCCATTCTTTAGGATTATGATGCTTTTTGCCTTCTAAAAGCCCTTCTTCAATCCATTTTTTTATCCACTTTTCATGCTCGTTCATAGGCAAATACCAATGTTTAGTCTTTTTTAGTATAGGAGAATTTCCAGTAATGGTTGATTTAGGGTTAATAAGCTCAGAAGGGTTTAAAGAACTACCGCATTTTTCACATTGGTCTCCATAGGCATCTTCATAATGACAGTTTGGGCATTCTCCTTTAATGTATCTGTCTGCTAAAAACTGTTCTACTTTTTCATCATAGAACTGCTCAGATTCTATTTGAGTTAAAGCACCATTTTCATAAAGCTTTTTAAAAAAACCTTGAGAGGTTTCGTGATGTAGGGTAGAAGATGTTCTGTGATAAATAGAAAAAGCAATTCCAAAGTCTTCAAATGCTTTTTTATTTAGTTGATGAAATTTATCAACTATAGCTTGTGGTGTTGTATTTTCTTTTTGTGCTTTTATAGTAATTGCAGCTCCGTGCTCATCACTCCCACAAATAAATGCTACATCTTTATTATTAGCTCTGAGATATCTGACATATATGTCTGCTGGTAAATAAGCACCTGCAATATGACCAATATGCAAGGGTCCATTAGCGTAGGGTAGGGCAGCTGTGATTAAATATTTTTTATTGTTTTCTTTCATGAAAGGCTAATTCAAATTTGAAAATTACTCACTAGAGAAGATTTCAAAGCCTCGAAGCTTGCTCCAATTATAAAAATGTTTTTCATTATTATGCTTCGTAGAATTGATCCAAGGTAGTTGACTCTATCTATTATGGTTACTTCATATCTCTTTGAAGGTTTTTTACAGCTACTTTTAGTATGTCTTCATCACTTTCTACCTCATCAGGTATTGGAAAAAAATAACTAACTCCATTGTAAGTATACTCTAGGGTTTTAGGAAGAGTAGATCCAGCTATCAATACTCTACTTGGATCTTTTAAAGAAAATATTTTTTCATTTTTTGATTTTAAGAGCACTTCAAACTTTTCAGAATTGGCTAAATCAAAAACACCTCCTCCCTCATATAAACTATTAATATTAACTATAGCATAGCTCCCTTTTGAGTGAGGATTGAAAAAGTAGGAGTGACCATTTTTGTCTTTATTAATCTCAACACTTGCGCTATCGATTAATTCACCTTTATGAATAGCCTTAATATGATGAATGCCTTCTTTAAGGAAAATGGATGCAATAGGCACTTTGGGTTGATAGTAAGAAGCCTTAAGAGAATCATTAACCTCAAATACCATAGGGTATTGACCTGTCATATTTACGCAGTTGACGGTATATCTAAAATCAGAAGAAGAACAGCTTTGTAAGAAAAAGCTTATTAGAATAAGATAAAAGAATCGCATTTTATTGTATTTAAGTTTAAACCTATTGTAAAAATAAAGCACTTATCGATTCCTGCCTATTTATTTTATGTATTGCTTTTGAAAACAAGTCAGCACTACTTAATACATTTATTTTATTGCAGACCTGTTTTAAAGGGAGAGTATCTGTAGAAATGAGCTCTGTTAGTACAGATTTTTGAATCTTATCATAAGCATCTCCAGATAAAACAGGATGAGTGATTACTGCTCTTACACTTTCCGCTCCATGCTCCATAATAAGCTTAGCGGAGTTGCATATTGTCCCGGCAGTATCAATAATATCATCAACAATGAGGACATTTTTTCCTTTTACATCCCCAATTAGCTGCATTGAGGCAATTTCATTTGCTCTAACTCTATGTTTATCACAAATTGCCATATCCGCATTAAAATAGCTGGCATACCTTCTTGCTCTTGCAACTCCACCCATATCTGGAGCAGCAATTATTAAATTATCCAGCCCTAAATTTTTTATATAAGGAACAAATACGGGTGAGGCTTGTAAGTGGACAACAGGAATATCAAAAAAACCTTGCAATTGATCACTGTGGAGGTCAAAAGTAATAAGTGATGTAGCTCCAGAAGCTTGTAAAAGGTTTGCAATCAATTTAGCACTAATAGCTACGCGGGCTTTATCTTTTCTGTCTTGTCTGGCATATCCAAAATAAGGTATTATAGGTGTAACCGTTCTTGCTGAAGCCCTATGTGCAGCATCTACCATTAAAAGTAACTCCATAATATTCTCTGCAGGAGCTCCTGTTGATTGTACAATAAAGACATCCTGACCTCTGACAGAATCATTTAAAAAAGTATTGATTTCTCCATCACTAAATTTTTCTGTTATAGACTTTCCTAATGGCTGTCCAAAGCTCTTTGCGATTCTTTCAGAGAGATGCCTAGTTTTAGATCCAGAGAATATTACAGTCTTTATCATACTTCAAAAAAAGTAAAATTTCTTCGAGTTATTGATAATTTAGAAGAATCAAAATAGAATTGGTTGTCTTTTTTAGGATAAGTATAAAACTGCTGAATTGATTAATAAGATTATAATATCAGGATTATTTGTGATAGTTATTGTATTTTTCAAAAATACGAACCATACTCATGCAAAATCTGATAGTAGTACTCTGGACAGTATTCTAAATAATAAAAAGCAGATCAAGGTTTACTACAACGAAAATTATCCATTCATCTACAAAACAGAAAAAGGCTTTGCAGGTATAGAATATGAAATTATACATGCTTTCACTAAATATGTAAATAAAAAGTATAGCACTAATCTAAAAAAAAAGTGGATTCCAAAGGATATACTGTCTAATTTTGAAGAAACAGTTAAAGAAGTTGATAAAAACTGCATTTTAGCTTCTTCTATTTCCATTACAGAGGACAGGAAAAAACATGTTAGGTTTTCGCCAGCTTATATGCCTGATATAGAAGTTATTGTAACTAGTGACAACTCTGTAGATTATAAAAATATTTCGGAATTTATAAGAGCTTTAAGTTCAGGTACGGCTGTGTTAATTAGAGGCTCTACATTTGAAGAAAATATACTCCGATTGGAAAAAGAACACAAGGTTACATTCCAAAAAACATATGTTACCAATTTAAATCAGGTGATCGAAAAAGTAGCTTTAAACCCTGGTTTTTGGGCCTATACACAGCTGTCTAATTATTTTTTCGCAGCAGCAAGTGGAAAAAGAGTTAAAAGGCAGCGATTTTATCAGGTATCACATGTAGGGCTGGCTCTTGCAATGCCTCATTCCAGCTTTTGGAGTTCATATATAGAAGACTTTTTTAAAACAGAAGAGTTTAGGCAAGTTTTGGCAAAATCTACTAAACGCTATTTTAAAGAGTTTTCAAGCGGTTTGATGGAACATGATAAAGCTATTTCCACCTCTTTTTTTGACTCATTAAATAGTACAGAGGCTGAAAATAAACTTTTGATGATAGAGAGTAAGCTTAAAGAGCTTCAAATAAAAGAAAAGGAAGCTAAGCTTAAGGAGGAGAGGTTACTACGCAATCTTTTCTTTTTTGGCTTTGGAACATTAATTATTTTCTTGTTTATTCTTTTAAATCTGAACAATATTAAAAAGAGGTCTGCTAAAGAACTCCATAAGAAAAATAAGGAGATCGAGAAAAAGTCAAATGAGCTAGAGATTTCATTCCAAAATGTAAAAAAGCTGAATGAAAAGATTGAAAAAAAGAAAACACAGTTGGAAGAAACTAACTTAGAATTAATAGAGCTTAATAATGAAAAGAATTATTTATTAAGTGTATTGGCGCATGATCTTAGAAACCCTTTGACTAGTTCTCTAAGTGTATTGAATGGAATAAAGAGTAGTGAGGTAACCTATGGCGAAGATATGGAGCTTGGACTTGGTCTAGTTTCTAGGTCTTTGGATAATATAAAAGTTATCATAGAAAGAATGCTGGAAAAGAAAAGTACAATAGATTCCAGTGGACTTTTGTGGGAAGGCATTGACCTGAAAGTATTTATTGAGGAAAGCTTAGATAAGTACAATCTGATTGCAAGCAGAAAGCGAATAAAAATCAAACATGAGTTAGAGTCTTTGACAGTAAAAATAGATAAATTCTATTTGAACCAAATATTGGATAACCTTATTTCCAATGCAATTAAGTTTTCTCCTTTTGACAAAAATATTATTATAAATCTAATTGAGAATGAAGGAAATGCCAGATTAGAAATAATCGATCAAGGCCCTGGTTTTACTGAAGAGGATAAACAGAAAATTTTTGGAAAGTTTCAACGGTTAAGTGCTAAGCCTACCGATGGGGAACCTTCTACAGGCTTGGGTTTATCCATTGTAAAGAATTATGCAGAGCTACTCAAAGGGAAAGTATGGTGTGAAAGTACTGTTGGAAAAGGTGCTAAGTTTATTGTAGAGTTTGGAGTAATTGATGTTTCTGTTTAAAAGTTAATTTTATGCTTTTTGCAATATAAATGCGGGTTACAGTCAGAAATTATACATCCACCAAGCTTTAATTCCTCTTTCTCTGCACTTTCAAAAGCTTTTTCTGAAGGAAAGCCGTAAAGTATCGGTATAATGTGATCTTCATGCCCATATGGGCATATTGCTGCTAAGGTCTCACATGAATTTGGGTAAAAAAAGTTAATATTATCTAGACATGGTTCTAAATTATAGTTTAAAATTAATTTATCTCTATACTCACTTGTGCTTAGCTTAATGTCATATGTATTTGGTGAGATGTTTTTAATTTCATAATTACCGTTTTTATCTGAATGTCCATTAAATTCTACCTTTCCATCTTTTATTAACTCTATCTTGACCCATGAAAAAGCAGTGCTATCCCGAAAATCATTTATATGGCCACTGATATCAAAAGTTTGACTGAAAGAGTTAATAGTGCTGATTAAAATTATACTTATTAAATATATTCGTTTCATTGTTTTTGTAAATTGCGTGTACTTTGTTTATAAAATTCTATGCCTTTATTGAACTTTCGAAACGAAATCGAAGAACTAATTTCTTTCATAACTAGTTTTTTACCTGTAACTTATAATAAGTTATTAACTTCGGAGTTTATATTCTTGTGAAGAGGCTTGTCTATATATTGTTTCTAGCTTTTTATGTGTCAGCTTCAACTGGCATAGCAGTTAATATACATTATTGCTCTGGACATGTAGAGTTTGTTGAGCTTATCATTGTAGATGGTAAGTGCAGTTGTGGAGATAAAGGAAATGCTGATGACTGTTGTGATGATGAAACATTTTTTTTCCAGCTTGATCAAGCGCAACAGTTAACCAAGAACCTGAAGGCTATGAGTAGCCGAACTAACTTTAGTGAAATCTTCTCTTTCTATACTGCTGGTAATTATTTCCCTTTAGGTAAGAAAGAGGTTAATTTTGATCTTAAAGATTTTTTACCTCCTCCAAAGAAACATAGTTGGTTAGTTAACTGTTCTTTAATTTACTATGGATAATGTTTACTTTTGCTAAAATTATCTATTGATATATAATAGGATTTGTATCTAATCAATTTTAAAAACTAATCTAATGAAAACGACTATAAATAAATTTTTGATACTATTTTTTGCTTTACTTACAGCATCTTCTGCTTTTGGACTAAAACAAGATAAGAAAGTCGTAAAAACTGCATTCAAAGTATCTGGTACTTGCGGGTTTTGTGAAAAGCGTATTGAAATGGCAGCTCAAATAAAAGGAGTTAAGTATGCAGAATGGGATAAACATACTAAAGTACTTGAGGTGTTTTACAAACCTAGCCAAACTGATGAAGAATCGATTCATGAAGCGGTAGCAGAAGCAGGTCACGATACAGAGAAAGTGAAAGCTTCTGACAGAAGCTATGAAAAATTACCTAGCTGTTGTGCTTATCGTGATGGTGCTCATGTGCATTAAACTAAGCGATAATGAAACAGAAAGGATGGATAGTATTCTTTCTGTTATTTTTTTCAACTAGCCTTTTCGGACAGAAAAGTAAAAAATACATTGAGGGAAAAGTAACAGAAGAATCAAATACTGATGAAGAGATTTCTCTCATTGGTGCTAATGTTTATTGGCTTCATACAACTGAGGGAAGTTCAACGGATGCAAACGGAAACTTCAAGCTAAATCGTATTGAAGAGACAAGTAAGCTTGTTATTAGCTATATCGGCTATCAGAGCGATACTATTGATACCCAAGGAAAGAATTTTATTCATGTTCATCTGATAGCTAGTTTATTAGATGAAGTTGAGGTAGTATATC
Organism: Bacteroidia bacterium; assembly: GCA_030425505.1. Taxonomy (GTDB): domain Bacteria; phylum Bacteroidota; class Bacteroidia; order Cytophagales; family Flammeovirgaceae; genus JAUIAB01. The sequence continues at coordinate 68,142 of JAUIAB010000002.1, forward strand.
GTCAAAAGTCAACAGAGATCGACTATATCGACCCAATAAAAGTAGAGCATATTGGGGAGAAAGAATTGTTGAAAGCTGCTTGCTGTAACCTTTCGGAAAGCTTTGAAACTACACCAAGTGTAGATGTTTCTTTTACAGATGCGGTTACTGGTACACGACAGATACAAATGCTTGGATTGGCAGGACCTTATACTCAAATAACAAGGGAAAATATGCCTGATGTAAGAGGGCTATCTGCTGTATATGGTCTTACGTATGTTCCTGGAACATGGGTAGAGGGTATACAGTTGAATAAAGGGGCTGGTTCTGTTGCAAATGGTTTTGAGAGTATAGCTGGACAGATAAATGTAGAACTTCGTAAGCCAGAGGATGCCGAGCAATTGTATTTGAATGCTTATGCTAATGAGGGCGGCAGGGTAGAGGTAAATGCTAATTTTGCGCATAGATTCAAAGAAAACAGATGGTCGACTGCTTTATTACTACATGGAAAGAATAATTCAGTAAAATGGGATAGAAATAAAGATGGTTTTCTTGATAATCCCTTGAGTAATCATTTCATTGGTTTAAATAGATGGAAGTATATCAGTTCTAGCGGTTTGCGTTTTCAGTTTGGGGTAAAAGCAACTTATATTGATAATATAGGAGGGCAAATCGGCTTTGATCCATCAAGAGATGCTTTAGGAAATGATAAATGGGGGATGAACCTAAATATGCAGCGATTGGAAGGATGGGCTAAAGTGGGTAAAGTTTATGAACAAATGCCTTGGAAGAGCCTTGGCTTTCAGATTTCTGGAGCAACACATAAACAGGATAGCTATTTTGGGTTAAATGATTACGATGCTTCACAGAATTCATTTTATGCTAATTTTTTATATCAAAGTATTTTGAGCAATAATAATCATAAGTTTAAAACGGGGATAAGCTTGCAGTATGACGATTATAAAGAAATGCTTAATAATGCTGCTTTTGACCGCACTGAAATAGTTCCAGGAGCATATTTGGAGTACACTTACAGCCATTTAGAAAAGTTTAGCCTTGTTGCTGGTGTTAGAGCTGATTATCACAATCTTTTTGGGGCTTTTGTAACGCCAAGACTGCATCTTAGATATGCCATAACTGAAAATACGATTCTACGGGCTAGTGGGGGTAGGGGACAGCGTACAGCAAATATATTATCTGAAAACAATGCTTTACTAGCAAGTTCCCGACAAATTATTATTCAAGGCGATGATAGCGATAAGCCCTATGGTTTAAAACCTGAAGTAGCATGGAATTACGGTATTAATTTGACTCAGTCATTTCGACTTAACTATAAAGAAGGAACCATAAGTGCTGACTTTTATCGTACAGACTTTGAAAACCAGATTGTTACAGATCTTGATCAAAGCCCTCAAGAGGTGGTATTCTATAACTTGCAAGGAAAATCGTATTCGAATAGTTTTCAGGCACAGCTAGACTATGAAATAGCTGAGCATTTTGATATAAGACTGGCGTATAGGTGGTTTGATGTTCGAACTACTTACCATGGAAACCTGATGCAAAAGCCACTGATAGCTGCGCATCGTTCTTTTTTAAACCTTGCTTACGAGACACATAGTAACTGGAAGTTTGATTATACTATCAATTGGCAGGGACAAAAACGTATTCCGTTTACGGAAAGTAACCCTGAGGAGTACCAACTAAAGTATTACTCGCCTGATTTTACTGTGATGAATGTGCAAGTTAGTAAAATGTGGAAGGAGAAGTTTGAAGTGTATTTTGGCGTTGAAAATTTGCTTGGTTTTAGGCAGTCAAATCCAATACTTTCCAGCGAGCAACCTTTTAGCCCTAATTTTGATAGTTCTTTGGTTTGGGGACCAATATTTGGGAGAAATACTTATGTTGGAGTGCGGTATAGATTGAAGTAGTCAAGCAGCGAGGGTTATAAACAATAAAACAGCTTCTTATAGAGCTTAGTGAGCTGCTTTATTGTTTTAAGTTTGGAGGAAGTTGATAACTTAACAACAACCACTGTTTGGTTTGCAACAGTCAGAGTTTTGTATACTTGATAGTTTTACTTTGGGCTTTTCAGTTGGAATACCACATTTGTCTTTAGCTAAACAGTTTGTATACTTTGAGGTCAATAAAAAATTGCTTCCATCAAAGCCTAGTCCAAACTTTTGAATAGTCTGTCCTTGGTACTCAACCTCAACTTCTGAATCTTCAATGCCTAGCGTTTTCTCTGAAAGTTCTATAATCTGCAGCAGTTTTTTTGGATGCAACCTATGGTCATAGTCATTTGCATTCCAAAGTTGGAAGTTCACAACTTCTTCCTTGCGGGCTGTTCCACCACAGTCAATAAAGTGTTTATTTACTTTACCCACTTCTGTAACGTGAAAATGCCAAGGAACTAATTCTCCATTAGGTAATTTAAACGCAATGGTTTCTAGTTTATTTAAAATTGATTTTACTTCTGATACTTTCATAATTTGTATTATTTTATTGCGATATAGCGATTAATTTTTATTATTTACACTTTTCTAGAGCAGTGCATTTACTTTGAAGCACTACTTTTTGATCAGAGGCTTACCCGTTTCTGCTTAATAAGCCCCGAATTATTTGGGTTAAATTTTTTGTTAACAACAATTTGTTGCAGAGATATCTAAGTTTAAAAACATAGTTATTTTTTCTTTCATCTTTTCCCAGTTTTGGAGATCAATACAGTAACAAACACTTGTGCCTTCAACCGTTCCTTTGATTAGACCCATGTGTTTTAGTTCTTTAAGGTGTTGTGAAATGGTAGGTTGAGCTAAACCAATTTCATCTACTAGGTCTCCACATACACAGGCATTAATCTTAAATAGATGTTGCAAAATTGCTACCCTTGCTGGGTGGCCTAACACTTTAGCAAATGATGCAATTTCATTTTGTTGTGAGTTGAAAATAGCTGTTTTAGTTAAACCCATTCAATTATTGTTTCATTGCAATAATACGATTAATAATTTAGAAATTCAAAATATTGCGATATAATTCTTCATATACTTTAAAAAGTGAATTCACCTAAAGCTAAGCGCAACTCCTCCAGTAGCAGATAAATACTTATTTGCAGTGATGTCAGCCCAAATGTGGAGTATAGAAAGGTCAAGCATAATCCCTGCGGTACTTCTAAATCCGTTACCTGAGACATTGAAAGAGAACGGGTCTTTGAAGTTAACAGATGTAGTTTGGTTAGTATAAATATCAGTATAGGTAATGCTGTAATCTCCAAGCATATTTAATGATGTATTGTATTTATCATAGCCAACGGCACCATAAAATGTTAAGAAGCTGTAGGTTTTTGATATTATCCCTTGAAATGTAAGCCCATAAATATTTAAGTCTAACCCAGAACCTTGGCTGGCTCTTATACCATCCGTATTAAATTCAGTGGTATTCGTATATCTAAGATTCAAATTGGTAAATCCTCCCATTATGGATAACTCAAAAGGTCTTTTGTCTTTTTCAAAGATCCATTCTGCTACATTATGTGATATTCCTCCTCCCTTCAGATCAACAGAAAAACCTTCGTATTCATATTTTGGCATATACCGAAGCCTCAAATTAGTCCCTTTGAATACACCTACACCAGCTTGTACCATCGGCATTGGTATATAAGGAACTCCTAGCCCAGGTATACCATCAAATTCAAAATTGAGGTTGTATTCATTTCCATCAATATTTATAGCACCACTGTATTGAAGTTTAGGGGCATCGCTTGAACCTGCAATAGTTGGGAGTTTACCATCAGACGTATCTACAGCATTAATATCGCTCAACCCTAAGTTTTGAAGATTGAAGCTTTGCTCGCTCCCAGGTATTTGTGCTACAGAAGCTGTAACTGCAATGTCAAACCCTAATATTTTGTGTGATTTTGCTGTATTGTACCAGCCATTATTGATACCATGCCCCATTCCATGTAAAGCAGGATTTAAGTATGCCTGTAGTATTTTTTGAGCATTACCATTTTCTATTCCAGCTTTGAGAAATGTAGTAATATCATCTTGTGCTATTAGGCTACTTGTGAATAAAGATAAGGCAATCAGAGTAGCTGTTCTAGTAAATTTATTTTTCATGATAAACAATGATTTAATTTAGACAATGAGCCATTGTTTAATCAGGAAATCGAACTATATTAAACTAGCGGCCTACTATAGTTTTACGAAAGAGAAGCCTTGTTGCTGAAAATGGTGAAGTATTTTGGGTAAAACGAATGTAAGGTTTGATTCTGCCTTTAAGCTATCATGAAAAACAATGATAGATCCGGGTTCAATATTTCTCTTCGTTTTTTTTAAACATCTTTCTGGTGTTAAGTTACTTTTATAGTCACCACTTAGTACATCCCACATGATTATATTATACTCCTTTTTGAGAAGACCAATTTGGCTAAATTTTATTCTTCCATATGGAGGTCTGAAGAGAGGTTTCTGGTCAAAGGAGTGGTATCCCTGTGCTAATAGTTCCATCTGGCATCTTTTTATATCTTGTTGATATTCATAGTCATCAACAGCCCACCCGTTTAAATGTTTATGCGTATGATTTCCAATACTATGACCTTCATTTATTATTCTGCTAAATAGTCTAGGGTATTTGTTAACATTATCTCCAATACAAAAAAAGGTGGCTTTTGCATCATATTTGTTTAGCTCTTCTAAGATATAAGGAGTTGTTTTTGGGTTAGGTCCATCATCAAAAGTTAAGAAGATTTCTTTATCAAAAGCTTTCTTTTTCCAAGTGAGCATTGGATATAAAAATTTTTGCAAAAACCAACCTGTCTTAAATAGCATTATTGGCAGATTTAAGCTCTTCTCCAATATATTTTACTACGCTTCTCACCGTAAGTTTTTTAATGTCTTTTTCTAAATCTCTATTTGGTTTTTTTAAAAGATACTGAAATTTTAGCCAGATAGAATCTTTCTTAATTTCTTTTACTTTCAGCGTGAAACTATTGTCTTCTATTTCATTTTTAAATACATGTAATTTTTTGATAAGAAATTCTTCTAAAGCATCTACATCTTTTACGGCATTTAAAGATACTTCCAGGTCAAGGGAAATTTTACGAATAGGCCTTTTTGTGTAGTTAATTACATTAGTTGTAAGTACAATATTGTTAGGAATATATATGATATCGTCATCTTCATTTAGTAGATGGATATTTGTAAGAGTAATATTGATGATTTTACCTTTAAAAGCACCAACTTCAACAAAATCGTTGATAGAGATTTGGTCTGAAAACATAATTATCATTCCATTGATCATGTTGGAGACATAGTCTTTGGATAGTATTGCAATTGCTGCTGCAAAAATACTTATGGAAGTAAAAAAGCCTTGGAGGCTTATGTCGAAAAGCATTCCAATCGATAGCAGGAGGATAACTATTTTCACTAATGAAGCTATAGTATTGATGCCAATTACAAAATTATAGGACAGCTTTCCAGACCTTCTCTTTCTTATGAAGTAAGAGACAGTAAGAGTTCTACCAATAGAAATTAGAATATTAAACCCCAAATAAAATAGAATTGCATTAATATATATCTGTGTTAGCTTTAAGGTCTTAAGTAATTCAGGATGAAAGCTTTGTACATATACTATCCCAGAAAGTATAATTACTTTTATAAGTAATAGAATTTTTCTTCTATTCTCATATTCTAGTACTTTCCTAACCACAAGACTTAAAGGTTCTTTTTCTTTCTTCATTTATCTTATTTGTGAATACTAAGAAATAGTTAATTATCATGTACAAACGTTAATACTTAACCTTTTTGTTCCTTATCAAAAACACTTAATGATATTTTTCAGTATAACTTAGTACGACTAACTAATATTTAATTATAACTTTGCAATTGTAAAAATAAATGCGATTTGAATAAAATTAGGCTTGAAGTACTAGGTTTATCCGCAAGACATGTTGAATCTGACTCATGCGCATTAGTTTTAGGAGAAGCATCTGGTACCAGAAGGCTTCCTATAATTATTGGTATACCTGAAGCTCATGCTATTTTTGTTGAAATGCACGATGTAACTGCTAGCATGGCTCATAAAAAAAGACCTATGCCACATGATCTATTTAAGGGTCTAGCCGATCACTACAATGTTAATGTTCATGAGGTTTTAATAAATGCGTTAAAAGAGGGTGTTTTTTATGCAAAAATTATTTGTTCTTTAGAAAGTGGAGAAGGTTATCTTGAGTTAGATTCCAGAACTTCTGATGCTATAGCTATTTCTATACGAGTTGGCTGCCCAGTATACGTGGATAGCAAAATTATGGATGAAGCTGGAGTTGAACTTAGCGAAATAGAAGGAGAGAAAAAGAAAAAAACAAGTTCTTCCATTGCACAAAAGACACCTCAAAAGTCCTATCAATCAGATATTAGCCAAACCCCTTCCAATAAAAAAAGCTCTTTTGAAAATCTTTCTTTAGATCAGCTAAACGCTCTTTTATTAGATGCTGAAAAGAACGAAGACTATGAAAAATGTGCTCAAATAAAAGAAGAGATAGATAAGAGATCTAAATAGATAAGTTTTTTGTGTGCTTTTAACTTTTCTTTTTCGAAAGTATTAATAATAGACCTATTAGGATGACTAATATTAAGATTAGCCATATATAAATGTAATTTATTTCTATGCTAATTGATTGGGTATTGCCTATTGGAGCAAATGAAGCCCAATAATAGGGTTGTGAAGTGTTTTCATCAGTAGTTTTAAGATAACTTAGTTTGGCCTTTCTTAAAGCATTATCTTTTGGTAACCCTTCTTTTAAATTTTGATAAAAGGATTTCATTATCTCCACTGTGCTGTAATCGTCTACGTCCCAAAGGCTCATGACCAGGCTGGGGCTTCCTGCATACATGAACGCTCTAGCTAAGCTTATGACTCCTTCCCCTTGTTCTAGTTTACCACTTCCCGTCTGGCAAGCACTTAGTACCACCATTTGCGAAGGAAACTGCAAATTGTATATCTCATGAATGTGCAGCTGACCATCTTCTATAGAGTCAGTGGATGGTGCAAATAAAAGCCTTGAATTTTGTGGGTTTACATCATCTACTATGCCATGCATTGCAAGGTGAATAATCTGGTATTGCTTGGCAAATTGTTTGAAATTATTTTCTGTAGCTTCTTCACCGACAAAAAAAGATCCTTTTGTATAGTCAGATATTGCTTTTACTTCCTGAAGAGCTCCTGGAAGGTTGGTGTTTGGTATTTGAATTTTGATATTATTAAGTTTTCCTCGAAATGAAAATGATGGGTTTTGGCTTATTTCTACATTAGGGTCATAAATTGGGGCAAAGGCTAGACATTTGGTGCTTTTTGTATTATTTTTTGTTTGGTTTTTAGCCCAAATGGTAGAGGATAGATTATAAGAAATTGCTACTTTTTTTATTAAATAGTTTAAGGTAGAAAAGCTACTTTGTTGATCTACACTACTTACTAGTAGTTCAAAGGGAAGGTAGTGCAATTGCCCATCTGGTATTATAGTCATATTTTCAGTTAGAGCCGTAGTTTTTACTATAGGCTGAATTAGTTTTTCCCAGAGGGAATGTCCAATTTTAGAAAAAAGAGCTTTGTCAGAGCTTTTTGAGGTTATTAAATTCCTGAAATTGGTAATATACTGATAAAGGGTTGAATCTATATTTGAGGAGAAAAGCTGAAATTTATCTTTTTTAATGTGAAAAAGGAAGAGCTTTTTTTTGCCCATAAAATATTCTATTATGGAATGGGTAGAATCGGGTAGGAGGGACTGAATATCATTTATGGAAGATATCTCATGTTGATATTTAAGATCGTAATACTCTGGAAATGTGTTTTCAAAGTAGGTTATAAGTGAGTCTAGTTTTCTTGATACATTAAAAAGATTTTTTTGATGTAGGCTTACTTTGATAGAATCTTTTTTTATAGATGCACTGGTAAGTTGTTTTTCGTAGAATGCTTTTTGTCCTCTAAGGTCTTTTTCTTTAATTATTAGAGAATCTGGAATATTGGCAAATTTTTTAGCATAGGATTCTCTAATGGCTTTTTGTAGAAAAAAAGATTTGCTTTTCTCAGCTAATACAAACGCATTATGTAAATAACTAGAGTCAGTAGTTTTAAGAAAAAGTTGTTGAGCTGTTCGGATGCTTCCTTCATAAATTTCTAGTCCTGTTTCATTTAAAACTTTGGTATTTTCTTTTCCAAGTTCAAATCTTAGGGTATCAATAAGCTGAGTAGCAAGGGAGTAGGTATTAAATGAAGCAGCCAGATATTTTATTTTTTCAGAATCATTTTCGGTAGAATAGTCGTCTAATATTTTAGCCTTAATATCAAGTACTTTTAAAAGGGTAGCTTTAGAATTTATCGCTCGAAGCGGAGGGTTAGTGAATATATTTTCATTATTAAATTGAGTAGCCAAGTTAATTATAGCCTCCTGACAGTTTTCTAAGGCAAAAGTATATTCCCCTTTTGTCATATATGCTTTGCCAATGTTATAGTATGAAGCTCCAAGATTGGGATGTTTTTCTGCATAAGATTTTCGCCTTATTTTTAGAGCTTTATTATAATAAAAAAGAGCTTTATCATAGTCATCATTCATAAAGTAAGCCACTCCCATTTTATTGTAATTACTTGCTAGGTAAGGATGATTTTCTCCAAGTAATTCAATTAAAATTTCCTCGGATTTTTCGTAATAGCTTTTTGCGGTTGAGAAATTATCTAGAAAAAGATATGAATCAGCTATGTTGCTAAATACAATCGCTGTATGTACATGTTTTACTCCATAAGTATTTTGCAAAATATTTATTACTTTATTGTATACTTCAATTGCTTTAGTATAATTTTCTGTTTTATGAAAATTGATGGCGATAGAATTATAATAGTTAGCTACTGTAACATGATTATTTCCAAAAATACGAATCGCAATATCAATAGCTTTTTGGTTGTATTCAATAGCTTTTTTATAATCTCCTAAATCTTTAAAACAAGCACTCATGCTGTGATAGAAAAGGGCTAAGTCTTGTTGGTCTGACTTAAAAATTTTTATACCAATTTGTATTGCCTCATTATAAAACTTTAGAGCACTTTCATAATTTCCTATGAATCTGTTAATTTGTCCTAAATCATTCAAAGCATTAGCGACTTTTTCATGATTAAATCCAAATGCTTTTTTTCTTATATCTAAAACTTCATTAAAAATTATTAAGGCACTATCATAATGTCCGTTGGTTTGCATCAAAAATCCCACCTCTCTTTTGGTATCTGCCACAAGAGGATGATTTTCTCCATAAGTCCTTGTTCTGATTTTTATAGATTTATAAAAGTTTTTTAGTGCTTCATCATATTTGCTTTTCTTTCCAAAAAAATCTCCGATATTATGATAGCTTAATCCAACAGATGGGTGGTTTTCTCCAAAATAGTTAATATTAATCTCTAATGCTTTTTTGTAACTCTCAAGTGCTTTCTCATAATCTCCCATTTTGTTTTGACAAACACCAATATTTCCATATACCAAGGCTGTTTTATAATGGTTTTCTCCTAGTCTTTTTTTTCTTATTTCTAAGGCTTTAGTATAAAATTCTAATGCTTTTCGAAATTCCCCTTGCTTATTTAAGCATTGTGCTATATTGTTATAGGAACTTGAGGCTTCTATACTTTCTTCATTAGTTGTTTCTTTCCAAATTTTCAAAGATTTTTTATAGTATTCTATTGCTTTTGGATAGTTACTCTTTTCATACTGCCACAGTCCAAAACCATTATAATTTGAAGCAATTTCTGGGTGAATTTCTCCAAGTTTTTTAATGCCTATTTGTAATGCTTTTTCGAGTAAAAGTAGTGAAGTATCGTAGTTCGCTTTGCTTCTGTAAGAATTAGCAATTCTATTTAAAGATTTCACATAGTTAGACCAATCTTCTGATGCTTCATAGACTTTATTTGCTTTTTGAGCATAATAAATGGTACTATCATAATTGGCCTTTTCATTGAAAGCCATAGCTTTTTCAAAAAGCCTATTTGCAGTGACGGTATCGCTTTTAATAGAGTTTTGACTCCAGGTTGGATTCGTTATGAGAATCAATAAGGTTAGAAGTGAAGAGGTTTTTAACACGTGATGCATAAGAATAGTACTCTTCGTAAATATAATCTATCCTTATTTTTTCAAGTGATTTATTTTTTTCTAGTAAAGGCTGAGGAGTTAATTAGAGTAGGTTAATTATTTATTTAAACAATATATTTTAAAAAATTGATAATCAATTAATTAAAGTTTTTTATTTAAAGTGTTTTTTCTTGAAAATTGATTGTAAAAAGAAATAAGAAACCCAATGCTCATTAGAATAGATCCTGACCATAACAGGCTAATGAATGGCTTTTCCATAGCGTTGATTATGATCCAATCTTTTTGAGTAGTTGAGACTTTAAACGTAAAGTTTTCATCTGTGGGGTTAATTTTTTCTAAAGTTATTTTTAGTCCTAATGCTCTATTAACATCTGGAATAATCCCTGGTGATTTGTCTTTGATTATGTACTTTGGATCTAGTATGTAGTCTTTTTGATTTCCCAGAACTCTAATATTAGCAGTAATTGCAATATCATTCTGGTCTAAATCAACTTCTAGTAACTCTTTTTCTCTATAAACATTCTCAAGTATAGCGATGTAGTCGTTTATGATAATAGTATCTCCCATAGATAAAGTGTAGTCTACAGGCTTGCTCCATTCGTCTTCATCATTGCCGACTCCCCGAGCTGCAGCTATGTGTGTGTAGATATCTTTATCCCATTGGTGAATAATATCAGGAGATACGGCAACTCCCATTTTAGGATTGTCCTGAACTCTTGGGTAGAGTTTTAGTGTTTCTCCAGTTTCTAGATGTTCAAAGCTTATTTCATAGTATGTGTTTTCATTGTATATCTGTAAGGTATCGCCCTTTCTTAAAGAGTAATTACTCACAGTGTCTGTAAAACTCTTTTTTACGACTGCCTTATATGGATTACTGGTTGGCAAAAGTTCTTCTTTATTTAAAAAACCATCTACATCTTCTGACTCCATTTTAGGACTTAGATAGGTGAGTTTATAGCCTTGCATCGTTCTTGGCTGATCTCTGAAGAGAAGAAGGTTTTCTTTACTAAAGGATTCTGGCAAATCTTTACCATATTTTTGCCCCGTACTATTGATGGAGACAACTTTAGAGTACCCTGATGATAGTAAAATACCAATAAACATCAGTGCTATTCCTATGTGTGCTAATGAGCCTCCAGCTAATTGGATTTTTTTCTTTATAAGTTTTATAAGAGTGCTAGCATTAACTACGATAGAGAAAACACTAACTGTCAGTAGTACTATATACTTCCAATTTTTCACTCCTAGTACGGTCATAAGAACAGCAGATAGAATCAGCGTGAGAATAATTGGCAGGTAGAAGGCATCTTTTAGGTTAGACTTTTTGATGTTTTTCCAATAAAAAAATTGTCCTAAAGAAGATAGTAAAGCAATAAAGACGGCAAACCACATTTGAAAGTTTGTGTAGAATGCCACAGGTTCAGCAGGTGGAGCTAAAGTGGATTGTATTCCAAAGAAGTTGAGGAATTTATTAATGGCAGGGATAGAAGTTGGTAGAATAACCTGAAATCCTGCCAAGCAAAGGATTATTGCACCGATGAAAACCCAAAAGTCCCAATTCAAGGGGTTGGTAGACATGGATTCTTTTGAAGCATTTTTCCATCCTTTCATAAGGATAAAACCTGAAAGTACACTAAAGAAAAGTAAGTAGATTAGAAGTTGACCAGAGAGACCAAGGTCTGTAAAAGAGTGTACTGAAGTATCACCTAATACCCCACTTCTGGTTAAAAAGGTAGAGTAGAGTATTAGAATAAAGCTTATAATAACTAAGATGCTAGCTTCTTTTAAAGCTTTACCTTTTCTTATGAAAATAATAGATAGGTGTACTGCTGCTACTAGCGTGAGCCAAGGAATGTATACGGCATTTTCTACAGGATCCCAACTCCAGTACCCTCCAAAGTTGAGAGTTTCGTATGCCCAGTAGGCACCCATGATAATACCGACGCCAAGTATTACTGTAGCGAGTAATAGCCATTTGTAGGAAGGCTTTACCCAGTCTTGATATGCTTTCGTGCTCCATCCAGCAATGCTATAAGCAAAAGGAACTAGTGCCAGTGCAAAGCCTAAGAAAAGTACTGGGGGATGAATTACCATCCAGTAGTTTTGCAATAAGGGATTGAGACCATTGCCATCTTGTGGTATGAACTCAGGATTTAACTGAAAAATAGGTGCTTCAGAAATTTCTCTTAACAACACAAAAGGAGAGCTTCCTATTTTTATGGTATTAAAAAATGCTACACCTAATATCATTGAAAGTAGGAAGGCTTGAACTAAGTTGAATACTACCATTACTGGCGATTCCCATTTTCCAGAAAGTTTTATTAGAAAAATGCCAATGATAGCATGCCAAAATATCCATAGTAAAAAGCTTCCTTCTTGCCCTTCCCAGAAGCATGAAATCATAAAGTGGGTTGGAAGGTTATTCGAAGAATGGCTGAAGGCGTAATGGTATTCGTAGTAGTGATTATAAATTATCCAAAACAGCGAAAGGATTATTCCGAAAATTGCAGCTACTTGAATAGAAAAGGTTGTTCTTGAAAACCTAAGCCAGCTTTTCTTATGCATTTCCGTATTATTTGAACTAGCAAAATAGTAACCAATAGTACTTACTAGTGATGCTATGAAGGCAGTGATTACACTTAAATGACCAATGTTTCCAATCCAGTAATGCATAAACAAAAAGTACAATCTTTTGTACTACTGCAAAGTTGCAACTTGATTGTGAGATAGTGAAATAAAAAAGCCTTACTAATAAATTTAAGCAAGGCTTTTTTGTAATATTTACTGTTTATGGAAATTAGTTACAGTCATATATAAACTGAAGCTCATAGACGTCATAATAACTTTCACCCCCTGAGCTAGTTATTTTCAAAGTTTTTATACTTTTTTCATCGTTGTCTAAAAAAGTGTATTCAAATGTGGTTGCATCATCATAATAAACTTTTTCAGTTGTTGTATCATAATAACCAACATTTATTGATTTAATAGCTTTTTTATTTTTTATTGCCAAATCCTGAAAATCCAAAAAATAAATATTACTCAAAGAATAATCAAAATCATAGTATACATAACTTATTATTTCGGATAAAACTTCATCACCACTTTCATTTACAGTATAAAGTTTCTCTTCTTCTATTTCTTCATCGTTAGCATAACTATACTGATAGACATATTTTAATTTATAATCTTCAGCACTTTTTACTAATATTTCTCTTCTTCTGAGTGTTCCATTAGTGTTGTAATGATATATCGTTTTTTCGTTATCTGCATTTGAATAATTTACTATATCATTTATTTCTTTTATTTTTTCTCCTTCATATACTATTGTTCTTTCTGCTTCAATAGCACCATTTTCTAAAGAGGAAATTTTCACTAACTTATGATTATCATATTCAAAGAATCGATCAAGAGTAGATGTCTGGTGAACTTGTTTTGTTTTTGAAAGCAAACCATTATCGTAAGTAAGCTTAATTACTAAATCTTGATTAGCATCTTCAATACGTACTGGCTTGCACTCTTGCTTTGCAATTAATGGTTCTACTTTGCTGTTGTCATCACCTTTATCACAACTTACAAATAAAACACTCATGGTAAGAATCATTAAAATAATCGAACTATACTTTTTCATAATCTAGCTTTAAGTTTTTAAAATTGTTTGCTAGTATGACAGGCTAAAATGAAGAGTTGACAAAAAGATCTAAAAAACTCTTGAAGAAAAGCAGTTAGGATAAGGTAAGAACAAAAAAGCTCCAGAAGTTTAAACCTCTAGAGCTACAAAAGTTATGGTTTTAGTTTTTAGCTAACTATTCACATTCTAAAGTGAATTTGTATATAAAAGGTTCTTGAAAATCAGAAAATGAGACTTTTACTTCAGATATTTTTGTTTTAGCATCATCTTCAAAAAGATACTGATAGGTGGTAGTAACTTCACTTTCAATATCACCATTTTCATATTCTGTTGTTGTGAAACTCTTTACAGCTTTGGTGCGATTGAGCGCTAAGACATCTGTGCTGGTAATTACAGCTTTGGAAAAATCAAAGTCAAAATCATAATAGTCGTATTGTATTTTTGAAGCCAAAACCCTTTCGCCTTCAACTATGTCATATGTGTCTTCAACCTTGATATTACCTTCTTCATTATAGGAATATTCTGTTACTTGACTTAGGGTGAAGTCTCTGAAATCAGGTGATTGAGAAAAACTTTCCTTTCTAATAAGTTTTTCTGTAGTGTTGTATATATAATTATCATATGAATTAGCAATTATTTTTATGCCATTAAAATTCAAATGACTTTTTATATGTATGGAGGTTAGGCGGTTGCCATCATAGTTGATACTGTCAATTCTTACGGTATCAATCCCATTTATAGAAAGTAGCATCTTAGATACTTTGTCATTTTCATAATAATAAGTATATGTGCTATTGATTACATCGGAGGAATTTAATCTCATTTCGGATAGGTTTCCGCTAGTATCATAAATAAAATTCGCTTCAAAGCCTTGTTCTTCATCTACAATACTCAAAGGTTTGCAGTTTTCATTTGCTGTAATAGGATCTTCAACAGGTTGAACATCATCATCTTTGTCTTTGCAAGAAAAGAAAAACAATAATGAGCTAGTGATTAATAATAAAATGGACAGTTTCTTTTTCATAATTGTAAAAGATTTGTTTATACATTAAGATCAACAACTATTCCATGTTTTATGACTTAGGTGTTAAATTATCTGAAATCTCTAACAAACAGTTAAGGCAAAAGGATGCTTGATCAATGTTTTTTTGTGAAAGTAAATCATGGGTAGCAATACCAGTCAAACGATAAAGATTCTCCGTTTTGGTTGCGTTTAAGGAGATAGGGAAAGTCTTATTATGATTAGATTTCTGCTTACGCTTGATAATATCTATCATATTAGGAGGAATAGATTCTTTACTTTTAAGGCTTGCAAAATCATTTGTGAGCGATTCTAACTTTTCTGGTTGAAATGCAATTAGGGATAATATCAAAGCTTTTTAAACTTTCATTATTCTGAAAATAAATGTTGACGAACAAATACATTCTACCTTTTATGAATTTTGCAACTTTGCCATCTCGAGTAGAGTAAAGAGCTCTTTTTGAAGACATTTCTGTGATGTAAACAGAAAATCTATTTATTTTTCCTTTTAATCTTGGATAAATATGAAATAGTATTTTTAGAGGTATCTCCTCCATTTTTAAGCCATAGTTTTTAGCTAGTATGTTAAAGTGTTTTTTTCTTTTCCTATTAAAGAAGGATATTACTCCAACCCCAACAGAAACTATAAAGGCTACTGGGACTATTAACAAACCAATGATTAAGATTAAATCTTCCATTTAATAAATTTAGGGCTGTATAAGATCATTTTTTCTTGAAATTATCCTCAATATATTTCAAATTTGAAATGTTGAGCGATGTAATTAATCTTTATAGATGGATTTTGATTTAAAAGATTTTCAAAAAGATGTAATTGAGAAAAGCTATAATACACCAGTACTGGTTGATTTTTGGGCTTCTTGGTGTCAGCCTTGTGTTACCTTAGTACCAATTCTTGAAAAGTTAGCAAAAGAAGGTAAAGGAAAATGGAACTTTGTTAAAGTTAATGTGGATGATCATGCACAATTAGCTGCAGATCAGAAAGTAAGAGGTATTCCTGCGGTTAAACTATACGTAGATGGCGAGGTTATCAATGAGTTTACTGGGGCTTTCCCAGAGCATGAAGTAAGAGTCTGGTTACAACAAAATCTACCTTCTGGTTTAGATAAAGAAGTGAGCATTGCCGAACAAAAGCTTGCTCACGGAGATGAAATAAGTGCAATAGAGGTTTTAGAGAAAGTGTTAAACGAAGATAAGAACCACATAAAAGCAAATTTTTTACTAGGTAGACTTTTGGTTTTTGAAGATGCTACCAGAGCTACTAGTTTGCTTACTAAGGCAGAAAAGTCTTCACAATTTTTAAATGAAATTCTAGATATTAAGGTATTGATTTCTGGGCTGGAAAAATTAAAAGAATTAAACGAGGTAGAAGATTCGCAAGGCAGTTTGGAAGAAGCACTCAAAGATGGGTTATCTTATTTAGCAGAAAAGAACTTTGACAAAGCATTAGAAGAGCTGATTTCAGTAGTGATGAAAGACAAGTCATATCAAAATGAATTGCCTCAAAAACTGTGTGTTTCCATTTTTCACTATCTGGGCGAAGATCATTCTACTACAAAAAAATATCGGAAGCGATTTGATATGGTACTTTATTAACTTGCATATATGATCGTTTCTCTCATTGCTGCAAAAGGAAAAAATAATGTTATTGGCAATGGATATAAAATTCCATGGCACTTACCTAAAGATTTTGCTTTTTTCAAGGAGAAAACGATGGGACATTGTCTAATAATGGGGCGGAAAACGTATGTTTCTTTAGGAAAAGCCTTACCAGGAAGGTACTGCATTGTGCTTTCTAGAGATAAGGATTTTATTGCTGAAGACTCATATGTAGTTCAAAGTATTGATAAAGCTTTAGCAAAGTGTAAATCTCTAAAAGCTAAAGAAGTATTTATAGCTGGCGGAAGCAATGTTTATAAAGAGATGCTTTCAAGAGCAGATAAAATGTATTTAACCGAAATTGATCATTCTTTTTCTGGAGATATTTTCTTTCCTAAGTTTAATAGTGAAGAGTGGGAGAGGAGGGCAGTCATGTCGCATAGTGCAGATGCAAAAAACCCCTATGATTTCACCATTTTTGAGTATACAAGAAAATGATTAAGAGTTTTAAAAGCTTACCCAAAGAACAAAGGAAACTTTTGAACGCCTGGTGTTCTTATGATTGGGCTAATTCTGTTTATAATCTTATCGTTACTACAGCTATTTTCCCTGTTTACTATTTAGGAGTGACAAAGCTGGCTTTTTCTGGAGATGTAGTTTCATTTTTTGGTTTTTCATTCAAAAATGAAGTGTTGTATTCTTATGCCATTTCATTTTCTTTTTTAGTCATAATGCTGCTTTCTCCAATTTTGTCTGGTATTGCAGACTATGGGGGAAAGAAAAAGAAGTTTATGCAGTTTTTTACTTATTTGGGAGCTAGTGCTTGTATTGGGCTTTATTTTTTTACTGGAGAAAATATAGTGTATGGGGTTAGTTGTGCTGTTTTGGCAAGCCTTGGTTATGCTGGGTCTCTTGTTTTTTACAATGCATTTTTAGCAGATATTTCACCTAAAGACTTGGTAGATGATGTTAGTGCTAAAGGTTTTTCTTTAGGTTATATTGGGAGTGTTATTTTATTGATAGTCAGTTTATTGATTATTACTTTTTTTGATTCTTTTGGCTTTTCTGATAAATTGGCAGCTACGCGGTTTATATTTCCTTTAGTTGGTATTTGGTGGATAGGTTTTGCTCAAATCGCTTTCAATAAACTCAAAGATAAAAGTGCTGATCAATCTAAAGAGAAAGTAAATTATCTTAAAAATGGTCTTCTTGAGCTATCTAAAGTTTTAAAGAAAATAATCTCCTTTCCTTCTTTAAAAAAGTTTTTAGCGGCATTTCTTTTCTATAACCTTGGAGTGCAAACGGTGATGCTTCTTGCACCGCTTTTTGGGGAAAAAGAAATAGGAATGGAAGGAACGGAAATGATCCTTGTGGTATTAATTCTACAGCTTGTGGCTATTGCTGGAGCGTCATTAATGGCTAAGTTATCGGATAGAAAAGGGAACAAGTTTGCGATACTAGGAGCTCTTTTGATATGGCTTTTTATTTGTATAGCATCGTTTTTTTTGAGTTCTAAGATTCAGTTTTATGCCTTAGCGGCTTTACTTGGTTTTGTAATGGGGGGAATTCAGTCTTTATCGCGTTCTACTTATGCTAAACTACTGCCTGATAATGAGCATGATACTGCTTCGTTTTTTAGTTTTTATGATATTACTGAAAAGCTTTCTATCGTTGCAGGTACTTTCTTGTATGGTTTTATTGCAGAAATTACAGGAAGTATGCGGAATAGCACCCTTTTTATGGCACTCTTCTTTATTGCTGGTATTTTAATATTGTTGACTGCAAAGCTTCCCCTAAAAAAATATAATAGATAGTTTCAACTAAAATACCTACTCATTATACCAGAAATATACTCTTTTGTAACTGGCTTATTCATAAAATCACTAACCTCATTATATGAAGTAGCTTTTTCTTTATCTTCTGGTAAAAGTGAGGTGGTTAGCATTACAATTATGATTTCACCTTTTATTTCTTTAGGTAAGTTATGGTACTCCTCTAAAAACTCAAATCCATCCATTACTGGCATATTTATATCCAGCAAGATCAGGTCAGGCTTGGGATATTTAGTGCCATTTTCTATGTATTTCCCCTGATTAGTAATATAATCTAAAGCTTCCTTACCATTAGTTGTTATTTGAATATTTTTCACAATGCCAGTATCTTCTAGTATAAATTTGTTATACATATTACCAGCTTCATCATCATCTATTAGAAGTACACAATCTAGTTTTTTCATTTTTATGTGTTCTTTCGATCATAAGAGTAAGGAGCAAAGATACCTTTAAAATGTTAGTTTTTTATTTTTTTCCTTTTTAGGACTTTCTATTTTCTCTATAGCTAAGTTATTTTTAAGAAATACTTTGAATGTACTCCCTTTTCCTTCTTCACTTTCTACTTCAATAGTGCCTTCCAATTTTTCAACAGCTTTTTTTACAATATAAAGGCCTATTCCACTTCCTTCATGAGAGGTATTGGCTCTTTTAAAGAGTTCAAAAACTTTTGTTTTGTTATGACCACTAATTCCAATTCCATTATCAGAAATACCAATATAGATCATATTTCCATTTTGCTTGATTTCTATTTTAACAATTGGCGTCTCTTGTTCTGACCTATACTTTATCGCATTACTAATAAGGTTCTGTAGTATTGCATTAACATGCTTTTTTGATGATATAATTTCAGATGATAGACTTATCGTCTTAATGATTTTTATTTTATTTTTTTCTATTGTAGAACTCAGACTATCTAAAGTATTATTGATCTTAGCTTTTAAATCTATAGCTTCTAGTTTAACGATAGTATCTCGAGCCTGAGCTACAGTGACGAGTTCTAGTATTTTCTTTTTAGAATGTTCAATAGACCGCTCTATCCATTTTAAAGATTGAAGCGATCGTTCACTTTTAATATCTGAATCCTGCTTTAAAAAACGCAAATAGCTCTCTATATTAGTAATAGGAGATTTTATATCGTGTGTAGCTACATAAGTAAACTGCTTTAACTCCTCAGTATATTCTCTTAGTTTGTTTTCTGACTCCTTTCGAAGTGTAATATCTTCTACAGTAGACCAAAGCCTCTTTTTCCCATCAGAATAGTTAACTACTACTCCATTTAATAAAACAGGAATTCTTTTTCCATCTTTTCTGAAATATTCTTTCTCAAAAGGACCGTATTTCCCAAGAGTGTTAATTGACTTAAGTTGTTCTATCTCGACCTCTTCATATTCTTTAGGTGTAATATCCCAATAGGATAGCTTTTTTATTTCATCTAAAGAGGAGTAGCCAATTATATCCAAATAGGCTTTGTTAACATCGATAAAAGATCCATCCATTTCGCAAAGAGCTAGTCCTAAAGGAGATTCCTCATACAAAAACCGGAATTTTTCTTCTGAATCCGCTAATTGCTTCTGAGAGAGCTTTTGCTGGTCTATATCACTAATTGAGCCTGTCATTCTAGTTATATTGCCATTTTTATCTTTTACCACATTAGCCCTACATCTATACCATCTATAGCCTTTATTTTTATGTTTTAATCTATGTTCGACATCAAATGCAGAATTTTCACCTTGACAAGAGCTAATAGCTTCAAGGGTCGCACTAATATCTTCAGGGTGAAGTAGAAAGTCTTTAAAAATTGAAAACTTCGAATCAATTTCACCTCTTTTATAGCCTAAAAGCTCATAGAATTTATCAGACCACCATTCTTCATCTGCGGATGTATCATACCAATCCCAGACACCATCATTGCTTCCTTTTATTGCTAGGTCTAATCGCTCTTTGTTCAATTCTAATTCCTCTTTTGCTCTTACCTGCTCATCAATATCTTGAAATACTCCTCTAGCTCCCACAACTTCTCCATTTTTCTTTACTACACTACCTTTTGCTCTTACCCATTTTTTATTCCCTTTTGCAGTAATTAACTTTAGCTCTAAATCATATTCAGTCCCGTTTTCTATAGATTCTTTAACTGCAGCTTCAATTATTGGTCTATGATCAGGGTGATAAAAATTTATTCCTTCTTCTAGAACTACTTTAGTACCTATAGGTACTTCGTGAATTCTATAAACTTCATCTGACCAGTATAATTCTTTTGTTTTGAGGTTAATTTCCCAGCCTCCTATATTTCCTATTTTTTGCGCTTCATTCAATAAAAATTCACTCCTGATTAATTGCTCATTTTTTTCTTTTCTTTCAAAAATATTTCCGATCCACTGAGCCATTATTTGTACCAGTCGTGTATCATTTTTATTAAACTTTTTCTGATAAGGATTTGAGCTTGAGAAGTTTAAAGTACCATAAACAGCTCCATTTACTTTTATAATGGATCCGATATAACTTTCCAGTTTAAAAGAGTTATAGCATGGGTGGTTATGAAATTTGCTTTCTTTCATATGAGAAATGGCAAGACTTCTTTTATTATTTTTTATGAGAATGTCACAATACGTATTGCCTAAATTGAATATTTGATTTTTTGATAAAGCATTTTCAGGGTGGTAAGCTTCGTATATTTCATAGTTACTATCTTGAATTTTACTAATAATACCAATGTCTTGTTTTAGTAGCATTGCTACGCTTTTTAATATCTGAGGCAGTTTTTTGTCAATCTCTACAGCTGAAAGAGCAGAGATTTCATACAGATATCTCATTCTTTTTTCGTTTTCTTGTAGCTGTATTTTATTTTCTTTTTCAGAGGTTATATCTACTGCAGCAGCATATAAAGTTCCATCTGGAGTAGGCTCTGCAGACCAGGAAAGCCATTTATACGAACCGTTTTTGCATAAATATCTATTTTCAAACTTTATAGTTGTAGCTCCTTTACTCAACTTTTCTATTTCATCTAATGTACTTTGAATGTCATCAGGGTGAATAAACTCTAAGAAAGGTTTTGCCATCAACTCTTCATCAGTCCATCCCAAAGTTTTGCTAAAAGCAGGGTTCAGTTTTCTAAAGTATCCATCTGTTCCTGCTATGCATAGCATGTTAACAGATAGTTTAAAAAAATTCTCAAAATCTTTAGTCTGAAAGCTCATGAGTGGAAGTGTGTTAAAGTGAATTCGTTGTGACTTTCTAAAAGTAGATAGTCATTCTATTTTTTTACTATACATTTTTTTTAAGAAAAAACATATGTGATAATTTTCAGTAAATTCAATAAAATGTACAATACTTTATTAATCTGCATTATTCATTAGGCTTTTATTTTTTTTACAATAAGTATTTGATTTTAAGGTATTTATAATTTAAATCATACAATGTTTTATTGCTCAAACTTGGGGTTCAGTTATATCAAGCCTTACCTAATCAATTGCTTTGTAATCAGAGGTTTACCTGTTCGATTAAATAAGTCCCGAATTATTCGAGTTAAATTATAAGTTTGTACTAGTTTTGATCTGGTATTTTATTTAAATAAGATTATTTATGAATAAATATGATATTATCGTTATCGGTAGTGGTCCTGGAGGATATGTAGCCGCAATAAGAGCAGCTCAGCTTGGGTTTAAAGTAGGTGTTGTAGAAAAAGAAAGTTTAGGAGGTATCTGTCTTAATTGGGGCTGTATTCCAACAAAGGCATTACTAAAAAGTGCGCAAGTTTTTGATTATATCAAGCATGCTTCTGACTATGGAATAACAGTAAAAGACTCTAAGGTAGATTTCGGTGCTACTATAAAAAGAAGTAGAGAGGTAGCGAATGGCATGAGCAAGGGGATTGAGTTTCTTTTTAAGAAAAATAAGATTGATAAGATATTTGGACATGGAAAGCTAGTAGCTAAAAACAAGGTTAGCGTAAAAGATGACAAGGGAAAAGAAACTACTTATGAAGCAAAGCATATCATATTAGCTACTGGTGGAAGATCCAGAGAGTTGCCAAATATTCCTATCGATGGCAAAAAAGTAATTGGCTACAGAAAGGCGATGTCTTTAGAAAAGCAGCCTAAGAAAATGGTTGTAATCGGTTCTGGAGCTATAGGAGTTGAGTTTGCCTATTTTTACAATTCTATTGGAACAGAAGTAACAATAGTAGAATACCTGCCTCGTATTGTTCCTTTTGAAGATAAAGATGTCTCTTCGGAGTTAGAAAAGCAATATAAGAAAGCTGGAATTAAAATAATGACCAACTCAAGCGTAGAAAGTGTTGATACGAAAGGGAAAGGCTGTAAAGTAAAAGTAAAGACTAAAAAAGGAGAAGAAGAGATTGCTTGTGATGTAGTGCTTTCTGCAGCTGGAGTGACTACTAATCTGGAAAATATTGGATTAGAAGGAGTAGGAGTGAAGCATGAAAAGGGTAAGGTATTGGTAGATGATTTCTATAAAACAAATGTTGATGGTGTTTATGCTATTGGAGATATAGTGCATGGCCCAGCTCTTGCTCACGTAGCTTCAGCAGAAGGGATAATTTGTGTAGAAAAGATTGCCAATAAAAATCCTGAGCCTTTAGATTATAACAATATACCATCTTGCACCTACTGCCAGCCTGAAGTGGCATCTGTAGGATATACAGAAGAGGCTGCAAAAGAAGCTGGGTATGATATCAAAGTTGGGAAGTTTCCATTTTCTGCTTCTGGGAAGGCAAGTGCTGCAGGGGTAAAGCAAGGGTTTGTTAAAGTAATCTTTGATGCTAAATATGGTGAATGGTTAGGTGCGCATATGATAGGCGCAAATGTTACAGAAATGATTGCTGAAGCTGTTACTGCCAGGAAGTTGGAAACAACAGGACATGAGATCATAAAATCTGTACACCCACATCCAACTATGTCTGAGGCAGTTATGGAGGCTGCTGCTGCTGCTTACGATGAGGTAATTCATTTGTAATAAAAACTGTAAATCTGAGTGGTAAGAAAATATCAACAACTAATAGCTG
Source organism: Bacteroidia bacterium (assembly GCA_030425505.1). GTDB lineage: Bacteria > Bacteroidota > Bacteroidia > Cytophagales > Flammeovirgaceae > JAUIAB01. Next base: position 91,356 of record JAUIAB010000002.1, read on the forward strand.
TTTTTTCTTTCTTTATATTTTTTTTACCACTCAGGCTTTTTAGTCAAACTGGTAATAAAGATTTCTTTGTAGAAAAAATAACATCTAAGCATTATAAAAACCTATTTAAAGTAAACAATCAAATTTACAGATCAGAGCAACCACTAAAAAAAGCTGTTGTAGAACTTGAAGAGTTAGGAGTAAAAACTATTCTTAATTTAAGAAGAAAGCAAACAGATAAAACTTTAAATTGGAGAAGTCAACCTCAACTTGTATCGTTACCTATTAATACTAGTAAAATTTCTGAGGAAGATATATTTAAAGCTTTGCAGATAATACAGCAGTCTGAGAAGCCAATTCTAATTCATTGTTACCATGGATCGGATAGGACAGGTGCTATTATTGCCGCTTACAGATTAGTCTTTCAAGATTGGGAAAAAGATAAAGCAGTAAGAGAAATTTTAAACCCTAATTACGGATTTCATAAGTTTTGGTTTCCTAATATTATCAATCTGATTAGGGATTTGGACATTATTAGCCTTAAGCAAAAATTGAAGTTGAATGATGAATGAGAAAATAATTTTACTCACAGCTTTTAAGTTCATTTGTTAGTTGTTTTATAATATCTTTTACTGGTTTTATTTTATCTACATATTCAATACTTGGTCCCGCACACCAAAGAGTTTTGTAAGTTGCTTTAAATGCAGCTTTTTCCACCGCTTTCATCCCTTTAACAGCTAATAGTAGTTTTACATATTTTTTTAGTTTCTTGTTCTTATTAAGAAGCCTTTCTAAAAATCCAGGCTTTGTTCCCATCTTTTGCACATAGGGTGTATTGATTACAGTTAGAGCTGACCCTGAGATCTTTGTTGTTTTAACTATATCTTTTCCTTTGTATTGAACAATAGCATCTTTATACTCTTTAGATACTGGGGCTTCCTCAGAGGCAATAAAGATAGTTCCTACAGAAACTCCACTGGCTCCTAAGTCCAATGCCTCTTTGATATGTTCACCTTTCGCTACACCTCCAGCAGATATGATAGGTATTTTAAGGTTTTCTCGCAAAAGTGGGAGCAAATCTTTTTTATCGAAACTTCCTGCATGGCCACCTGCACCAGAGTTAACAGCTATAACTCCATCTGCTCCTAGCTCTTCTACTTTTTTAGCATACTTTAAGTCTACAACATCACAAAAAACCTTAATTCCTCTTTCTTTACATTGGTTTATGACATCTTTTGGGTTTCCTAAAGAAGTAATTATATAGTCTACCTTCATTTCTAAGCATGTTTTTAGCTGTTGCTTAAGCTTTAGGTTAGACTTATTTACAATAAGGTTTATTCCAAAAGGTTTATTAGATGTATTCTTTATTTCTTGGATAGCATTTCTTAACTCCTGATCTGTTCTATAGTTGAGTGCTGGTATTGCACCAGTTATTCCACAACTCAAAGCTTCAATTATCATCTTAGAGTTAGATATCAAAAACATTGGAGCCATAATAATAGGATAATCTATTCCTAAAAGCTGCTTTAGAGATAATTTTGGTTCAGAAGTCACTATTAAATAAGGGGTTTATAGAATATGATAAAGTTAAAGATTAGGAATATTTGAATATAAAAAAAGGAATAGTTAATAAACTACTCCCTTCAGTATCAGCTAAACTCTAGTAAATTAAGCTTAAGAAGCTCCCTTTTCCAGCTCCTTAAGCATTTCATTCTCTCCCGGTAGATTAGATTCTTTAGTTTCACTCAAAGGAATATGTTGCGGAATAAAGTCATCTTCAGCTCCAGGTTTACTATAATCATAAGGCCATCTATAGACAGAAGGTATTTTTCCAGGCCAGTTTCCATGCCCAGGCAACCTAGGCGTAGTCCATTCTAAAGTATTAGACTTCCAAGGGTTTTTAGGAGCATATCTTCCTCTAAAAATGCTAAATAAGAAATTGAATAAGAAAATAAACTGTGCCCCTACAGTTATAATAGCGGCAATACTTATAAATGCATTCAAATCTGTATATGAGCTAAAAGCATCAAAGTTTGTAAAAGAGTAATACCTTCTTGGGAATCCTGCAATACCGATATAGTGCATTGGGAAAAATACCAAATAAGCACCTATAAATGTGAGCCAAAAATGGATATAACCCAATTTAGCATTCATCATCCTACCAAACATTTTTGGAAACCAATGATAAACACCAGCCATCATGCCAAAGAAAGAAGCGCTACCCATTACCAGGTGAAAGTGCGCTACAACGAAATAAGTATCATGCAATTGAATATCAATAGCGGAGTTTCCAAGTATTATTCCCGTTACGCCTCCAGAGATAAATAAGGATACAAGACCTATAGAAAATAGCATGGCTGGAGTAAAGATTATATTTCCTTTCCAAAGGGTAGTTATATAATTAAATGCTTTAATTGCCGAAGGGACAGCTATTATGAGTGTCAGAAACATAAATATACTTCCAAGGAATGGATTCATTCCAGATACAAACATGTGGTGAGCCCAAACAATAAAAGATAGGAATCCAATACCTAATATAGATCCAATCATAGCCCGATATCCAAATATTGGTTTTCGCGAATTAGTAGCAATTATCTCAGAGCTAATACCTAATGCTGGAAGCAAAACGATATATACCTCAGGGTGTCCTAAAAACCAAAATAAGTGTTGAAATAGAATAGGACTACCTCCAACGTTTGACAAAGCTTCACCAGCTATATATATTTCGTCTAAGAAAAAGCTCGTTCCAAAGCTTCGATCAAAAATTAAAAGAAGTGCAGCAGCAAAGAGTACTGGAAAAGATAAAACACCTAATATAGCTGTTACAAAGAAAGCCCAAATTGTGAGAGGAAGCTTAGCAAATGACATCCCTTGTGTCCTCATATTTATTATGGTAGCAATATAATTTACTCCACCTAATAAACTTGAGACAATAAAAAGAGCCATACTCACCAGCCAAAGGGTCATACCTAAACCAGAACCAGATATAGCTTGAGGTAAAGCACTCAAAGGAGGGTAAATAACCCAACCTCCTCCAGCTGGTCCTGTTTCTATAAATAGAGAAACAAACATTATAAGCCCTGAAATGAAAAAGAACCAGTAGGAGAGCATGTTCATAAACCCAGAAGCCATGTCTCTTGCTCCAATTTGAAGGGGTATTAAGAAGTTACTAAACGTACCACTCAAACCCGCAGTAAGTACAAAAAATACCATGATAGTTCCGTGCATGGTAACAGCAGCCAGATAAAACTCGGTATCCAATTTTCCTTCTGCAGTAATCCAGTCACCAAGTATAGGTTTCAAAACCTCCAAATTTGCATCTGGAAAACCAAGTTGAAGCCTAAATATCAAGGATAACATACCACCAATAATGGCCCAAAACATTCCTGAAAGCAGGAACTGCTTGGCTATAGTTTTATGATCGTATGAGAAAACATACTTTGTGAAAAAGTTTTCTACATGCTCATGATCATGGTGTTCGTCATGGTCATGAGATGCTGTTAAGTCTTGTTCTAGAGCTGTACTAGCCATAATTTATTTGACTTTAATATTTATAATTCTATTTATCTGTAGCAACTAATTGTTTTGAACTTTCTATATCTATACCAATAGAAGTAAGGTAATCTTTATTCTTACTAGCCCAAGGTTCTTGCTCATTAAACCACTTTTCATACTCTTCTGGGTCATCTACAACTAGTATAAACCGCATTGCAAAATGTCCGCTACCACAAATTTCTGTACAAGCAAGCTCATAATTAAAGTCAGGATTTCCTAACTCTTCTCTCATTTCAGTAGTAGTTTTAGTAGGTACAAACCAAAAAGAAGTTGGCATTCCTGGTACAGCATCCATCTTTACTCTAAAATGAGGCAAAAAGACACTATGTAATACATCCCTAGATCTGATATTTAAAAGCACATTTTTCCCTTTAGGAATATGAATTTCCCTAGGCATAAAATCATCCAAACTAGCTCTATCTGTAAAATCAACTCCCATTGAGTTTGTAGCATCAATTTTAGTAAAATGATGCTTACCTAAAGTTTTGTCTTTACCAGGGTATCTAACCTGCCAATTAAACTGTTTTCCCATAATCTCTAATTGAACAGAGTCAGATGGGGCGGGTTTAGTGATTTCACTCCACGTAAACCATCCTGATACCACTAAAATAGCCATCACAATTGCAGGAACAATTGTCCAAACTAATTCAAGGGTGTTATTGTCAGGGTAGTATAAAGCTTTATTTTCTTTTTTATATTGGTAAAAATAAGGAAAGAAAAAAAGCAAGATATGAGTAATAAAAAAAGCAAACCCTACAATTCCTAGGGATAACCAAAATAAAAAATCTGTGGATTTACCATGCACAGAAGCAGCTTCAGGTAAAAAATCTTCTTTTGCAATGCCCGAGTACCAGTAAATAGCAATAAAGCCAATTACAAATAGTAAAGGAAAAAGAAATGCATTTACCTTATTGCTAAAGCTGGTTTTTTCTGCACTTGCATTTTTATTCTTAGCAATACTAACTAAAGTTAGAATTCTGTAGACCAGTCCTAAAATAACTAGAAGTAGGATCGAACCAGATATAATCAGTACAGTTGTCATTTATATATTTAATTTTCTAATTTAAAGTATTGTCTAATAGCAATGTTTTGTATAAAAAAAGCATATTACTCTTAAAATAGATTTTTTATGTATGGTGATATAAACTTTCCTCAAGCATTGGGTGATTTTTAGGTATTAGTGCAACCTTAGAAAGTCCACTCAAGACCACATATGCAAAAGCAGATAGATACACCATAGGTAACCCTATTTCAAGAAAACCTAAACCACCTAGTTCTTTTAAAGTACCAGGAGTTACCATCAGATAAAAATCTAACCAGTGACCTATTAAAACTACCACACAGACAATTTTCAAGAAAGTTATTTTTCTCTTTGCATCTCTTGTCATTAAGCCTAAGAAAGGAAAGAAGAAATTCAAAAATAGATTAACGAAGATAAACTTACTATAGTAATCACTTTTAAGCCTTTCCCAGAAATAAACTGTCTCTTCAGGTATGTTGGCGTAATAAATTAAAAGAAATTGAGAAAACCAGATATACGTCCAAAAGATGCTGAAGGCAAAAACAAATTTACCCAGATCATGTAGATGATTTTCTGTAACAGGTTTTAAATATCCCCAATCTTTTAGCAGTACTACCAAAAGAGTTATTCCCGCGAGTCCTGATACAAACCAGCTTGCAAAAACATACCAACCAAACATAGTACTAAACCAGTGCGTGTCAATAGACATTATCCAGTCCCATGCTGAAATAGAGCTGGAAACACCAAAGAAAATTAAAAAACCCACAGAAATTCTAACTAACCTTCTATAATATTTAGTGCCACCATTAGCATCTTCGCTTAAAGCATTTTTTCTAAGTACAAAAGCAAAAATGCTCCAAACAGTAAAAAATGCTATCATTCTAGTTAGATAAAAAGGGGTGTTTAAAAATGGAGCTTTCCCAGCTATAATAGGATCATATTCTGGGTGAGCCTCATCATATAGATAGTCATGTGTCCAGTGAAATAGGTCATGACTAGCAAAAAAGAAAACGACTAACATTAAAACTCCTGCAATTGGTAAAAACCTTCCAAATGAAGAAATAACCCTAAGAAGTATTACTGACCATCCTGCATTAGCAACATATTGAACTGCAAAAAAGAATACGCCAATGATTGAAAGACCAGTAAAAAATAAATTATTAATCCAAAGGTTTGCAAAAAGTCTCTTTACCCAATCAGCAGATCCATGATGTTCAGCCATAGCATGTTCTGCAACATGACCAGCTTCATGTCCATGATGTCCCCCAAAATTCATAACCAGAATACCTATGATCGAAAGGATAATTCCTACAATTCCAATTATAAATACTTGTTTTTTCAGCTTTGGGCTAAAAGAGAACTTTTCGTCAATATTTTGTGCAACTATTTCCATCTCTTATGGTGAATGATTAGCAATTACTTTTATTTTCCTTTTTGAAGTTCTTGTACATATCTAACAATCTTCCATCTTTCCTCAGGGTTTAGCTGAGATTTGTGAGGCCACATTCTTCCTTTTCCATGTGTAATAGTATGAAAAATATGTCCTTCAGATAGAGTAGCGTATCTTCCTTGAGAATAATTAGGAACTCCTTTGTAAACCTGACCAACTTTCCCTTTCCCGTCTCCCGTTTCTCCATGACAAGGAGCACAAAACCCTAAATAAAGATGCTGTCCATCTTTTACGATATCTTTTGTATCTGGGAGAGGGTTTTTTAGAACTCTAGCAGCGAGATCTATACTATCCTTATGTAGATTGTATAGTAATAGTTCTTTATTGCTATCAGGTCTATTAATAATAGAATGATCCGAAAAGCTTTGCCTTGAAACAGTTCCAGGCACAGGCAAAAGCTCATTCATAGGTTTTTTGCCATTGTAATCGTTATACGGTAAAGAGTTTGGAATGTAATACCTAGATGATATCATACCGTCTGGAATACCTTCTTTGGTTATTTGTGTCAATGGCTCGTAAGGAATGGAATGATACATTTGAGGGGCATATTCTATTCCAGGATCATTTCCTCCTGCACTACAACCCATTAAAAAAGCTAAAATTCCAAAAACTAATGTAGCCTTATATATATTAAGCAATTTCTTCATTTTCAACTTTCTAAAAATCTACGATAAACTTCTACTTGAACTCGTAACTCCATTGGAAAATAAATCAACAACATACTTTACAAAAGAAGCTTCATTATCTGAATCAGTGAAGTTTCTTGTGTTAACTTCTTCTGCACCAGATTCTTGCAAAATAGAAGTTAGTTCATCTTGTGTCTTTTCATTATTTGCTACCAAATCAATAGCAACAATATGCTTATCATCTGTACTTCTTCTATCAAAAACTCTAGGAACTTTGTATGGCTTCAAATCTCTGACAAAGAAAAAAGTACCCACCATACCAAAAGCAGCAAATAAAACTGTCATTTCAAACGAAACAGGCACAAAGTCAGGAATAGAAATAAATGGTTTACCACCAATAATCATAGGCCAATCTACTCCGAGCATTAAAACCTGCATTAAAATAGCACACGTAGTACCTGTTATGCCAAACAAAAATGCAGCTTTAGGCATCCAAGATCTTTTATAGCCTAAGGCATCTTCTAGGTGATGAACAGGGTAGGGGGTAAAGACTTCGTGAATCTTTATATTTTTCTCCCTAATCTTTTTTACAGCACTCAAGAGAACTGAATGATCGCTAAAAACGCCTGTTATAAAATGTTTATTTTTTTCCATGAGATTTTAAGCTGTGTCTTAAGTTAAAACTTTATCTTCATCTGGTACAACATTATTAGGTATAGTCACCCTTCCTTTATAAACCTTTGAGTCTGAATCCTTTAATACAGCCTTAACTTCTGCCATATTTATCACTGGGAAAAATTTGGCAAACATAAAGAATAATGTAAAGAACAAACCAAAAGAGAAAACATAACACATAATGTCATGGATAGTAGGAGAGAAGTATACCCAGCTTGAAGGAAGATAATCTCTATGCAATGATGTTACGATAATTACAAATCGCTCAAACCACATCCCGATATTAACAATGACAGACAAAATGAACGTCATCATTATATTGGTTCTGATTTTCTTAATATAGAACAACTGAGGTGAAATAACATTACATGTCATCATAGACCAGTATGCCCACCAGTAAGGCCCCGTCATTCTATTAATAAATGCATACTGCTCATACGGCACTCCTGAATACCATGCAATGAAGAACTCTGTAATATATGCTATACCAACAATAGAACCTGTTACTGTGATGATGATATTCATCAACTCTATATGTTCTAATGTTATATAGTGTTGTAAATTATAGACATATCTGGTAATAAGCATAAGGGTTAATACCATAGCAAAACCAGAGAAGATAGCTCCTGCGACGAAGTAAGGAGGGAAAATAGTAGTATGCCAACCTGGAATAACAGACGTAGCAAAGTCAAAACTAACTATTGTATGAACAGAAAGTACGAGAGGTGTAGAAAGTCCTGCTAGAATTAAAGAAACTGATTCATAGTGCATCCAGGTTTTAGCAGACCCATCAAAACCAAAACTCAACATTCCATAAACTAATCTAGATACTTTTGTTTTTGCCCTATCTCTTATCGTTGCAAAGTCAGGGATTAAACCAATAAACCAAAAGACTAATGAAACAGAAAAATAAGTACTAATAGCGAATACATCCCAAAGTAGGGGAGAGTTAAAGTTCACCCATAATGACCCAAACGTATTTGGTAAAGGCAAAGCCCAATAAGCACCTAACCACGGTCTACCCATATGTACTACCGGCCATAAAGCTGCACAGATTACGGCAAAAATAGTCATTGCTTCTGCTGCTCTGTTAATAGAGGTTCTCCACTTTTGTCTAAATAAGAGTAAAACGGCAGAAATAAGTGTCCCCGCATGTCCAATACCAACCCACCAAACAAAGTTTGTGATATCCCAAGCCCATTGAACCGTTTTATTTAACCCCCACTTTCCGATACCATTCCAAAGCATATCTCCCATGAAATAACCTCCAGCAGCAAGGGTGATAATAGATGCCGTAACAGCAACTAACCAAGATTTATTTGGCTTTGCTTCTACTGGCTTACAGATATCTTCTGTAATGTCTTTGTAGGTTTTACCACCAGTAACTAATGGCTCTCTTACTTGTGAAACAATTTGCATATGTACTTAATTGTTTACTACTTAAAATTCAGTTTCTTATACTAATTAAATCGAGAAGCATTTAAGCCTCTGCTTTATCTTTATTCCTAACTTTAGTCATATACCAAACATTAGGATTTACATTTATCTCTTCTAAAACATTATAAGCTCTCTCATCCAACTCATTTTCCATTACCTGTCTTATTTCACTGTTGGTATCATTTAAATCTCCAAATACAATTGCCTTACTAGGACAAGCACTTGCACAAGCCGTGGATACATCCGTGTCTTTAACTTCTCTTTTCTCCAATTTTGCTTTAAGCTTGCCTGATTGTATTCTCTGCACACAAAGAGAGCATTTTTCCATAACCCCTCTTGATCGTACCGTTACATCAGGATTCAATACCATCTTCCCTAGGTCATTATTCAAATGATAGTCAAATTCGTCATTATTGTGGTATTTGAACCAATTGAACCGTCTTACCTTATAAGGGCAGTTATTGGCACAATACTTAGTTCCAATACACCTGTTATAAGTCATTTGATTTAACCCTTCAGAACTATGCGTGGTAGCTGCAACTGGACAAACTGTTTCACAAGGGGCATTATTACAATGCTGGCACATCATTGGCTGAAAAACAACCTCTGGGTTTTCAGCAGTTTTAGCTAGATCTTCATAGTTATTTTTATTTGCATCAGAAGGGTTGCTATAGTACCTATCTATTCTGATCCAATGCATTTCTCTTCTATTGATAACCTCTTGCTTTCCTACAACAGGAACATTGTTTTCAATAGTACAGGCAACAACACAAGCAGAACACCCATTACAAGAGTTTAGATCAATTACTAATCCCCAGTGATGGTTATTGTATTCATGTTTATCTGCCTTTATACCAACTCGCTCATGCCATAACAGTTGAGTTGATGACTTTTTTGCTTTCTCCTTGTGATTACCCTTTTCAGAATAGCCGTCACTGCTAACATCCCAAAGAGAAATATCATTAGGATCTACTTTACCTTTCCCTGTAGCTATTTTAGGCATATACCTTCCAGCTCTAGGGTTAGCTTTATATTCAGGTAAAGTTGTTTCCTGTATGATCGTTTCTCTACCCATTATCGTCTGGTGGGTTTGTGTCTGAGCTACTGTCTCCAGATTACCTGTTGGCTTTAATGAAAACTGTTTGTTTCTATCATGAGCAAGTGCGCTAAAACCATCCACAATACTTGTGAACATAAATGCATTAACTCCAGCAGCCTGAGAGGCTACTTTGCCAATATTCTTCCCTTCTCTACCATAACCTAAAGCTATACCAACAGTATTTTCTGCCTGCCCTGGCTGTACAATAGCAGGAACAGTATACTTTTTATTATTTACAGATAATTCGATTGTAGGAACTTTGTTCTCTACTTGTTTTGGTAGATTATATCGCTTTGCTAGAGAAGGACTTATAGATAAATAGTTGCCCCAGCAAACCTTAGAAATCGGATCTGGTGTTTCTTGTAGTATTGGGTTGTTTGCCTGGTTACCAGTGCCAATTACATTAGAAGAATAAACAACTAGATTTATTTCTTGAGAATTCGAAGGGTATTTCTTCTTTATATTAGAAAATACTTGCCCTTCATCATAGGGAGCAATAGTATCACTTGCTTTTTCATCCCTATGAGCTAGTGTGCTTCTGTTTTTAACTTCATAGACTCCATCATGCAAACCTTTCTGCCAGAACTTAGTAAAATCAAGAGTACTATTTTGAGTCTCAAAAAGATTTTCTTCCCAAAAGCTCTTAATATAATCAGAATAGTCAGTGCTATTTCCTGACCATTTTAAGAAACTCTGTTGAGCTTGTCTGGTATTGAATATCGTTCTTATAGTGGGCTGACATAAAGAAAAATGCCCCTTCTTTTGTTCTGCATCATTCCACGACTCTAGGAAGTGACTGTCAGGACATAAATATCCGCATAAAGAGGCAGTCTCATCCATTCTGTCTGCTGTAGAAATAGCCAACTTTACATTTTTAAGACCTTCTGCCAGCTTATCGCCTAAAGGATGATCATAAACAGGGTTGCAATTGTAAAATAGTACCCCTGATAGTTGTTTAGAGCTAGCCTTATTGATAAAATCAACCATTCTTTTATCATCTCCCTGCTTTGTGTAAAGAGGAGTTGAATTGTCGATGGTATTGTCATAATTACTTAAAAGGCTATTTATTTTCGCAACAATAAGCTGGAGATCTAAGTCATTAATTCCACAAACGACAAGAGATTTACCCCTTGTGTTTCTTAAATCCTTAGCAGCTTTATTAATGTTTTCAAAAGATGATTTAGACTTAGCACCAGAAAGCACCTCATATAAATCTAGAATTGCTAAACCTATTTTTGAAGAATCAATAGGAGTTCTGTAATCAGCACTTGCTCCAGTGATGGATAATATAGATTCAAATTGATAGTGCCTTGACATATCCTTTTTATCCTTTCCTACTTTTCTAGTTTGCTGATATTGAGCAGTAAACTCTACACCGTTTATCCAGTTGGCTAGGAAGTCAGCTCCAAAACTTACAATGGTTTCTGCTTTGCTAAAATCAAAGGAAGGAACCCATGCTTTTCCAAAAAGAATATTATTTGCTTCAGTCAGTGCAGAAGCTGACTCTTGGTCATACATTACCAATTCTGCACCGTATTTTTCAGAAAACTCTTTTAATACTTTGTCAGTAGAAGGACTACATATTGAGTTAGACACTACATATAGAGCTTCACCATTTGCACTAATACTGTTTAGCCCATTGATGATATCTTTATCAACCTCTTCCCAACTTGATTCTTTCCCTTTCTTGTAGGGTGATTTAGCTCTTGCATTATCATAAAGCATCATTACAGAAGCATTAACTCTTGGGTTTGTGCCTCCTTTTGTAATACTGCTGAAGCCATTACCTTCAATAAATATTGGTCTTCCCTCTCTGGTTTTTACCACTACAGGAATACAATCACTTCCATCAAAATAAGTTGAAGCGTAGTAATTAGGTATCCCCGGATCTATATTCTCAGGTTTATTAAGATAAGGAATAGCTTTTCGAACTGGAGCCTCACATGCAGCCATAGATACAGCTGCTACGCTAAATCCCATTAGCTTTAGAAAGTCTCTTCTAGTGCTATCTGTGGAGTTAGATGTTTCTTTAAGCTCTTTTTGAGTAGGTAGCTTTTCTGGAAATTCTTTTTCAGAATATTTAAGAAAATCAGCTTCCTCATTTAATTGTTCAAGCCCTTTCCAATATATTTTTTTACTCATAGTTTTCTGAAAGCAAATTATCTAACCATTAATAATTTTAATAATGACACTTCGAACACTCTAAACCTCCAATATCTTCTACCACCATAGGATCATTTCCTTGGTGAGCTTCTAGAAGCCTTGAGTAGTACTCATTATTTTTAACATTAACTTCTGTTTTTCTATGGCAGTCAATACACCATCCCATAGTAAGTAGGGAGTGTTGTTGTACAACTTCCATTTCTGTAATTTCTCCATGACATGTTTCACACTCAAGTCCCGCAACTTTTACGTGCTGCGAGTGATTGAAATAGGATAAGTCGGGGAGATTATGTACTCTTACCCACTGTATTGGTTCATCATTTTCCAGTGCAGTATATATTTTTTGTATCTCAGGCGAAGTAGTTTTAATCGTATTATGGCAGTTCATACAAATATTAGCCGAAGGGATATTTGCATTTTTACTTTTCTCAACAGAAGTATGACAATACTTACAATCAATTTCATAAAAACCTGCGTGGAGTTTATGCGAAAATTTAATCGGCTGATCAGGAGCATATCCTTGTTGAACTCCTATAGAAAATAATCCGTCAACTGTTGCTTTAGCTGCAAATGTTATAAAGACAAGTGCAACTACAGTAACAAAAGTTTGGCTCCTAAGAAGAGTAGAAAATTTAAACTTTTGATTCAAATATTCTTGATCCTCTTCGCTTAGGTCTCCTTGTTTCCTAATGAATTTTGATAGTACAGAAATCATCAAAATCATTGCAATCATAACAATGATAAGCAATGCAATCAAAAGACCTATTATTGTTAAAAGCAAGTTAGTGTTAAAGCCACTTTGTTGACCTCCCCCTGTAGTACCACTATCGTTGCTAGCAACATTTTCAGCTGGTGGAGGACCTTCAATCGTTTTTGCTTTTACATAAGATAAAATAGACTTGATTTCCTCATCACTTAAAAAGTCATGATTAGGCATGTATTGCTTATACTTTTCATATAGAGCTACTGCATACTCATCTCCACTTTCTATTACTTTTTGAGGATACTTAATAAAGCTTATAAGCCATTCTACCGATTGTCTTTCGTAAACACCAGCCAACTTAGGACCTACAACTTGCTCATGCACAGCATGACATTGAGTACAGTTGCCACTAAAAAGTTGTTCTCCTTTTGAAACTACCGCTGCTTCAACGCTCAAACCATCACTGCCAGATGTATTTTCATCTTGTGCAAATGAGTGGTAAGAAGATAGTATGAATACTAATAGTAATATTCTGAAAGACTTCACATATGTGCTGATTTTCATAATCAAATTTAGATAATTGCTTAGCACTAGATATCGCTTCATTTGTAAACAGAGCAAATGTAGTATCGGAAGGTTTTTAATCAAATAAGATTTGTTCTATAAATGAACTTTTTTTCAGCTTGGTCTAAAAAAAAATCCTACTGAGGAGCAATGCTTTAGTAAAAGCTAATTATTTGGGGTTTATTTAAAATAATTCTAAATAAAATATTTAAAAAGGAAAGAAGTAGCATATTATTAGTTGCTAATATTTCTTGAGGAGAAGAAGAGGTCACGAGCGGATTCGAACCGCTGTAGGAGCTTTTGCAGAGCCCAGCCTAGCCACTCGGCCACGTGACCTTTCAAGATCAAAGTTCAAAGTTAGAAATAATAAAAAACTGTAGCAACATAGTTGAGTATATTATTTTGAAAGAATCAGCGAAAAGATAACTTTAGTCAAGTTAATAGAAAACTCTAAACTTTCGTGCCCACCTGTTTTGTAAAAGTGAAAATTCTTAGCCATTAATTTTTACAGTTTTCTAAAATAGACTGTTCAACTTGTTGCTCGTAGATTTCTGAAAATAACTCAACATAAGTATCAGAGGATTTATACCCTTGCTTAATTAATATGTAGGCCTTATTAAGATTGTGGCAAGCAGTATCTTTATCTTTTAAATCTAATTTTAACAGAGCAAGTCCTTTGTAATAATAAGCTTCAGAAGATTTATCATTACTCTTAATTGCTTTATTGAATACTACAATAGCCTCTTCGTGCATCTTCAAATTGAATAAGCATATTCCCTTATTAAGGTAAACTTGATAATCTACCCAACCCTCCCCATGCTCTTTAGATGCATTATCTATGGAAGTATTAAATTCTTGAATGGCTATTTCATATTTATGAAGTTGCATATAAGCTAACCCTTTCAAATAGTGAATACATTCACCCATAGGCCAATCCGAAAAACCTGGAGTTGAATCATCATATTTATTCAAAATTTCTAGAGATTTTTCATAATCATGATAATAGTATAATAAAACCCATCCATAATACGCTCCAGCTTCATCAGGATCCATTTCATATGCCTTTTCTAATGCAGACATAGCAATATTGTAATTACCATTTTTTGTATTTTGAACAGATAGCGCATGGTAAATTTCAGCGCTTGGATTTTCCATTTTAGATATAGCAAAACTCATAATTTGATTGCCTCGTTCATTATTACCATTATATACTTGTGAGTAACCAAAATAAAATAGTAACATATAAACAACTTGATTAAATATAACACCAAGAATAGTGATCAGTAAAAACAGTGATAGAAAAAAGATTAAAATTCTCTTTTTCCTTTTTTTTTTCTTCTCTTTTGATTTAATCATTTTGGTAAAATATCTATTAATCTTCCATCAGCAACTTTAAAAGCTAAAAACTTGTGGCTATCAATACTTTCACCGTCATCATCTATAGCTGGAATCCAATTTTTCAAACCTTTGGTTAAGCGCAATAATTGATCAATTATTTTTTGATTAATTGTTTCATATTCATAATCAAGAGAGTATGTAGCTATTTTATAATTTCCTGCTTCTCCCGAACAATTTACTTGAAACTGAATACGTACTATACCTGTACTTTTATCACTCTGTATGTTTTTATAATTGTCGTAGAAATGTTTTTTTATCTCATAAAAATCACCCTCATAATAAAGAGTAGGATAATAGTATGGATACTTTTCACTCGAACATAGCTGGAAATCACTATTTGAGGAATTACAGGCAGCTAATAAAAAAGTAAGAATTATCGAAAAATTACTTTTCATCTAAATGAATAGGGTTTAGCTCTTTAAATAAAGAATAAGAAAAATTGTATAGCTGGTTGTCAAGCTTTAAATTTTGAACTTTCGTAAACCATTTTTTACTCACTTCAATGTGTTTTCTTTTCACTTCAGTAAAAATTTTTAATCCTTTTTTAGTAAATAGCTTTTTTGGATCTGTATCAATGTTTTTGCTTTCTTCAAAAATTTTTAAATCCAAATAGCATTTTCCTATATAAAATTTCATTCTTCCTAAAAGCTCATGCAATTTTTCGCCATCAAATACATTTTTTTCTAACATTGCATCTAAGCATATGAATGTTGTGTAATATGTATAAAGAGCATGAAAAACAACATGTATATCTCTAGTTTCAACTATTTCATTTTCATTATTTTTTAGCTCTTGAACTATATATGAAGGCTCAATACTGAGAAAATCACCTATATCATAAATTAAAGCATTAAATATTATATGACCTGTTTGATGCGCAATATCATCAACAAAGAATACCTCATTATAATTTTCTTGATAAGCATTAAAAAAAGCAATGCCTTGAGCGCTTAGCGTTGCAAATGAATTTCTTAAATTATCACTGACATTGAAAATAACCACTTTCTTAGTAACTGATTCAATAAGTTGATAATGTTCGGGAATATGCTTCTTGATTAAATGGAAGGCTGTGGTTAAATTTTCTTTGTGTTTTATTGTGATTTTCTCAATTTCAACTTCTATTCTATTTAAATATTCATCATAATAAAATTGCTCTAATATTGGGATAGGGTATTTAATCAACTCTATTTTAGTATCTTTAATTATTTCACTTGGTTCATATTTAAACTCGTAAATATTATGACTGTCTTTTAATGAAAAGTTTTGACTTGATTTAGTTAGTTCTAACCCTTTTAGCTTATACTTTGTAACTAACCATCCACTATTTGGGATGTAAACCCTACCATATTTATCGGTGCTAACCTTAATTATATATTTCGGATTACTACTGTAACCAATAATTATTAAATCAAGATACTCTTTGTAATTCTCTTTATTCTTGAAATAAGCAAAAAACAATGGTTCTTGATAAATTTTATCATCTTCAAAATCTAAAATTTCAAAAATATCTTGTCTCTCTTTGTATAGTAATATTTTTATATTTTCAATTAATTGTTCCCTGCCAGTTCTAAATTTATTTTCTACTTCTTCAAACATTTATTATTTATTATAATATATTAACTCATTTAGCTTTTAAAATTATAATAATGTGTGAAGCTTTTATATGTTGCCTAAGCACATTAACTTAAATGTAAAGAGGCTGTTTTTTCTTGCAGCCTCATTTAAAAGCATTCTTTGATTAATCCCACCAATGTCTTGTGTGGTCATCCTCATCAGGAGTGAAAAGATCCTTCAGATAATTCATTACTTTTGCACCAGTACCATCGCATCCATGACAGTCTGACCAATTTCCTCCTTGAACTTTCTCAAGCACTTTGTCAGTGTTTACATTTTCTACTTTTGCCTTAAAAGCCTCGAGACTTAATCTTTTTTTGCGCATAATTATAGATTTTTAAACATATTACCTACTCTATTAGCTTTTCGGTTTCCGCTATCTTAATCAATACAAATATAAAGAGGCTTCTGCAAAAAGAGTAAGCTAGTGGTTGGAAGTCTATGTATCCTTATCAGGATAGTAGTCGACATGAAATACCTCAAGATAGAGCCTTTTCTATCTTTTAATTAGCATTCTCAATATTTTGAATTAAAGTAACTACCTATTTTGTCTGGAGTTTCAGGGAAATCATTGTAGTGCCACTTTTTTAGTATTGTACCTTCCTTTAAAGCTAGAAAACCTGGATTAGACCGTACCATTGTTTTAAGAACGGTAGCATCCACAAGGTAGTAGGGTAGAGGTAGATCATTTTTCTTTAGAAAAGCGTCTGTTTTTGTTTCGCTTGCTGTGAGAATAAGTACCTCATAGTCAGTATTTTCTGATGCAAAACCTTTAATATTAGCCTCAAGCAGTTTTTTCTCCACTTTTTTATTCATTTTATGAACTACAACGAATAGTTTCCTTCCAGAAAGAGAAGCTTGCGTAAAATCTTCTCCAAGAGGAGAAGTTAGATTATAATCTGTGATTTTTGGAGAACACTCTTTCTCATTAATCACTTTTACATCTTTATAGGTATATCCTGGCTTTTTAACGTACTTCTCAAATTCTACTTCATCTCCATCTTTTTCAAAAATGTATTTGTATTTACAAGGAACACTTGCTTGCATCAAAGATGGAATATTTGCACCCTCTTTATAAACTCTAAAATCTATGAATGGCAAATGATTTATCGCATAAACTCCCAAAAAAGTTAGTGCACCAGTTAGAAAAAGAGTAGCAATTGCTTTTTGTTTAAATTTTGAGCCTTTGCTTTTCTCCTTTACAAATAAAAGAAGAGAGATAATCAAGAGAAGAATAATGTCTTTACCAAAAGATTGCCAGGGAGTAAGAGGTATAGCATCTCCAAAGCAACCACAGTCGGTTACTTTATTAAAATAGGCAGAATAGAAAGTTAGAAAGGAAAAAAAGATAATTAAGCCAGCTGTAATTCTAATGGCCAGCTTTCTTTTAAAGTTTATAATTAGGGCTACTCCAAGTACTATCTCTAAAATATTTAGTACTAAAGCAATAATAAGAGAATAAGGCTCCAGGTATTTGAAAAGAGAGGTAAAGTCTTCTGAGAAAACACTGAAATATTCTTCTAACTTTATGGCAGTACCAACGGGATCGTTAAGCTTTACAAGTCCCGAAAAAATAAATACTATTCCTACAAATACTAAGGCAGCTTTATAAATAGTTCTCATCTGTTTAAAATTTGTGACCTGTCTAGTTTGTTTGGCACTCATCATAATAATTGTTTCGTATGTATCTCAGTTTTAAACTAGATATAGTCTATTTCATTTTTCTAAATTATAAAACCAGAAATAAAACTTATGAAAATAAATCCCATATTGGGTCTTTTGGTAGAGGAGCTTCAATAGTGATATTTACTTTACTTACAGGATGTTTAAAACTAAGTTGTTTTGAGTGTAAATAGATTCTACCTAATGGGAGATCTGTTTTAGAACCATATTTCACATCATTATATATAGGACTTATAGCATACGATACCTGTGATCTTATTTGATGGGATCTACCTGTATGTGGTTCAACCTGAAGAAGTGTAAACTGATTTTTACTGACTAAACCTTCATAAGAAAGCAAAGCCTTTTTAGAGTTCTTCACTTCATAATCATAAGCCCTTGTTTTGTTTTTTACAGGGTCTTTTTTTAGCCAATGTTCCAGGTTTTCAACCTCTTTTTCTACTTTGTTAGTTACCAGTGCCCAGTATATTTTTTTTACTTCTCTTTCTTTAAAAGCATTATTCATTCTGGCTAAAGCCTTTGAAGTTTTAGCAAATAAAATTACTCCTGAAACGGGTCTATCTAATCTATGAATTAGCCCACAAAACACATTTCCAGGCTTTTGGTATTTTTCTTTTAAATATGATTTTAGAGTATCTACCAAAGATTCATCTCCACTTTTATCACCTTGAGCTAGTTCTCCCCAGTTCTTATTGATCGCAATTAAGTGGTTGTCTTCAAATAAGATTCTTTTTTCTATACTATCAGTAAGACTCTTTTTCATTAGGGAAGCTTTTTTCCTTAATATCCTTTATGTATTCTTTTACAGAATCTTTAATTACTTGAGATAGATTTGCATATCTTCTTAAAAAACGAGGATTGAAGTCTTGCGTAATTCCCAGCATATCTTGCGTGACAAGTACTTGTCCATCCGTAGCAGAACCAGCTCCAATACCTATAGTGGGTATAGGTATCTCTTTAGAAACCTTTTCTGCCAATTTTGCTGGAATTTTTTCTAAGACAATAGAAAAGCACCCATAAGAGGCAAGGGCCTTAGCATCACTTATTAATTTTGTAGCCTCTTCTTTTTCTTTTGCTCTTACTGTATATGTCCCAAACTGATAAATGGATTGAGGGGTAAGCCCTAGGTGACCCATTACAGGAATTCCAGCACTAACAATTCGTTTTACTGCATCTTTTATTTCTACTCCACCTTCCATTTTAACTGCATGTGCACCAGACTCTTTCATTATTCTAATCGAAGACTTCAAGGCTGTCATACAGTCTCCTTGATAGTACCCAAAAGGAATATCTACTACAATTAAAGCTCTTTTTACTGCTTTTACTACAGAAGAAGCGTGATATATCATCTGATCTAGTGTGATGGGGAGAGTCGTTTCATGCCCAGCCATAACATTAGAGGCAGAGTCTCCCACTAAAAGGATGTCAATACCTGATTGATCAAGAATTTTGGCAGTGGAATAGTCATAGGCAGTAAGCATAGCTATTTTTTCTCCTGCCTCTTTCATAGCTTGTAGTTGGTGTGTGGTTACTAGTTTAGGGTTTTTAGCTTTTGCACTTGACATATTTTGTAGGTTTTTTATAAATCCAAATATCGAAATATTAGTTTGATTTAGCCTACCAAAAAAACTTTTGATTATGAAAATAATTATAGATTCGCTGCGTTACTATCAAAGTTGATTTAGATCAACCAACTTTTAAGTTTACATTATATTTTTGATTTATATGATATTGGGTTACAAATCTTGTCCTAGTTTGTATTTAAAGGTTACTCAAAATATATAGTGATAAAAGACTTACTTGTTTTAGAAGTTTAACTGTTAATTATAATTTAATTAGAAAATGAAAAAGAATGTTTTTACTATGCTACTGATGTTTATTTCACTAGCATCAATCGCTCAAACCAAAGTACAAGTTAATTACAATGATTTAGACCTACCAGCTTATGCAGATTATGAAGGAGAAACGAGATGCCACTCTCCAATTAGTGAGGTGACTTTTATGACTGTTTTTTCAAAAGTAGGAAATATTTCTAATGAAACTGATCGTTTTAACAAAGCAGTTAAAAATGTAAAAAATTGGTGTATGTCTGCTGCTCAGGTAATGAAACTAGCCACTTTGTTTGACACTAAAGACTATAGAGACCGACTTGTAAAAGTTGCTTGGAAAAAAGCATATGATGTTGAAAACCTTACTGAGGCTACTGTTTATTTAGATGGTCTATTTAACGTAAATGTAGATGCAAATGTTGATATGCAGGTGTCTGAAACTAACACTTCAACAAACAATGAGTCTGAAAGCGGAAGCCTTAGTATGAATGTTAGCTTTAATGTAAATGAAAGTTCTTCTGAAGAGTTTAATAATAATAGTTCTATTCAAATGAATACTGAGCATAATGATTCCTATAATTCTAACTCCTCTGATGAGTTTTATTATAGCTCTTGTTATGTTTCAGATGATAAGCATGCTAGGTTAGTAAATAACATTAATTCAAAACCATATCCTGATGAAAAATTGAAAATACTTAAGGTAGGAGCAAAGTCTATGGATTGTCTTAGTTTAAAACAAGTAAAAGAACTGCTACAGTTATTTGTTTATCCTAGTGATAAATTAAAAGTGGCTAAGTTTCTTTATAATAAAGTATCTTCAAGTGCAAAAGATGAGTATTATACAATTGCTGATGAGTTCACTAGTACTTTTGATAGAGATGATTTACTTGATCATATTAATGGAGATAGCCTTGATGATGATTTTTAGTCATTAAACTATAAACTGCTAATAAAAAGCCACTTATTTACGTTTAAACTAAGTGGCTTTTTTATTGAGTGGTTTTTAAGAGGAAAGCATAGAGATGCTTTATATGACTAACATTTTTCTGTATAAGCCACTGAATGTTGCGTAGAAAAGGTTTAAAAAGTTATATACACTTTACGAGCTTATTGAAAAGCCTCATAAAAAGACTAAACGAAACCCGGAGGATTATTAAAATCCTTTGAGGTTTTTCTTTAGTTTTCACTATCAAAATAAAGGTTAAAAAAATAATTGAGTGATATACAATTTCCAACTAGAGCTGCCGTTATCCTATCAACAAACAGTAATAACTTAAACGAATAGTAACTATGAAAAATGTATTGTTAATTATATCGATTTGCATAGCAGCTTCTTCATTTGCTCAAAGAGCAAACAAGCAACATGTTCAAAATAAAAAGCACTATCATGTTAACGTTCAATCTTCTGAAAAATATATTTCTTCAAGATATTCAAGTCATAGACACAGAGCTTTTACGAGGCTAATTCAAAGTTTAAAGTTTGAAAGTTCTCGAAGAAGAAAAATAGAGATAGTGAGATCAATAAGTGAATCACGCATTGTTTTTAGTTTAAATCAGGTTAGAAGAGTATTAAATGAATTTTCATTTTCTTCTGACAAGCTAAAGGTGGCAAAACTTCTTTACAGAAACACTAGGAAAAGAAGCAAAGCTATGTATTACACATTAGTGGATGAGTTGAATTTTAGATCTGAAAAAGAAGACTTGCTAACGTATATAAGTAGAGGTAATAATATGAGATTAGAAGAGCTATTAGGAAGAAATATATCTTCTAGAAAAAAGATGGAGATGATAGAGAAAGCAAGTGAATCTTATATGTGTTTCAATTTAAAGCAGGTGAAAAGAATACTAAATGAACTTACATTCTCATCTGATAAATTAAGAGCTGCGAAGTTATTGTACAAAAGAACTAGAGGTGAAGATAGAATGCTATACTATACTTTGATGGATGAGCTAACTTTTAACTCAGAAAGAGAAGAGCTATTCAACTACATCTCTAGCTGTAATAGCCTAGCATACAGATACTAAATTTAGAGTCAAATTAAAGTTGTAAAAGGCTGCTTGAACTTACAGAGGCAGCCTTTTTTGGCTAATCATCTTTTTTTACCGATCCTGAACCAGACACTTTAATTTTTTCAATGGAAGGTTCACCTCTGTATCTTACAGATCCACTTCCTGAAATACTAGCACTTAACTTTTTTTCTACTGTTAAGTCCACATCTCCAGATCCAGAGATAGATATATTCGCATTATCAACTTTAAATGAAAAGGTATCTACGTCTCCAGATCCACTCAAATTAATATCTAGTTCTTTTCCTTTTCCTTCTAGGTTAACTTTTCCAGAACCGCTTAGATCAATATTTAAGTTGGGACAGTTTATATCTAAATAGAATTTGCTAGATCCACTACCAGAAATAGTGAATTCGTCAGAGCTAATGTTAGAATTTGTTTTAACAGTACTAGACCCAGAGGTTGAAATGCGGTTTAGTTTCTTGTAACCAATTACTAAGTTTCCTTTTGCAGAGTTCCATTTTTTCTTAGAGTATATTTTTAATTTGCTACCATCAACCTCTGTAATTACATCTTTCACATCGCCTTTTTCGAGTTCAATTTTCACAAACTCCTTTCTTCCTTCTTTCAATTCAACATCAAAAGATCCTCTTACACTAATTTGATCAAAGTCTTTTAGGTTTTCTCTAACGTCTTCCTTCTGAGCTTGGGCTAAAAAAGAAAGACTTATTAAACATACGACTAAAAAGTTCTTTTTAAAGTTCATTTTTCTCATCTTTTTAAAATTTGTGACCTGTCTAGTTTATATTGCCTTGAGTGCGCCTCAATTTTAAATCAGACATGGTCTGTTTCATTTTCAATAGTTACACTAAGAATTAGATACAAAACCTTTGCATAGGTTGCATAATGGAAAAAGATTTATTTGAATGTAAAGGAAAAACTACTAACCTTCCATTAAAATAGTGGCAGTTGTTATCAAGTTAACTAGAAATGGACACTAGTAATTTAATAGCTCAAGCAACTCAGGATCAGGCTCATATTCCTTTTTAATTTGGAATACTCTTGAAATATTAAATCCAAATCTAATACCGCCCTCTGACCATTTATCAATAGTTTGAGTCAAGAATTGTGTTTCAGAAAACCCTGGAGAGTTAGAAAAGTTAAGTTGAAATACGTGTCCAGCAGTGCCAATTTCAATACCAAAAGTTAGAGGCATTTCCTGTGTGTCTTGAACATGGGAATCAAAAACATGAAAATATTCTCCTGTTAATGCAACTCGCTTAGTCAACTTTAGTCTGAAAGCACCACCTAGATGATATATATCATTTGGATCTTCGTTAGTAAGAACAAGATTTCTATGTAAATACCCCGGCATTAGCTGAATTGAAAATGCCTGACTAAATTTTTTAGCTATAAGTATCTGACTAGCAAAACTAAATCTATGCTTGAATTTATAGCTTATCTGAGTATTTGGAAAGTCTTTCGTTCTAAAGTGGACATTAGAGTATGTTACTATTGAAAAAGGGAAACCTCCAGCTCCATAGGATTGTCTTACTAATTTTGTTTTATAGTAGCCGTCAACTACTCCATCGTTAGTGGATCTTCCAAACCCTAAAGCCAACCAGTCTTTGACCCCATATTCTATACCTAATCTCACTATCGCATTATCTAAACCAAAGCCTTGCTTATACCCATCTTCCAAACTGCTAAATCTATGTTGTATCAAAGCTTGCATTTCTCCTTCTTCCTGAAAGTCAACAGTATGAGCATTAATAACTCTTGTTGACTGAAATGTACCTTGAGCATATCGTTTCTCTGGTGTGGAAATACTGTCTAGCATTTCCAGAAGTTCATCTTGAGCGAAGGCATTATTTATAACAAGAAATGTAAAAAGTATAATTGCTAATGTATGTACTCTAGCCATTTTTTTTAGTTTTTAGAAAGATAATTTTAATCAACAAGTTTAATCTAGATTTCCTACCCAAGTTTCAATAATGCTAATGTTTTCATCACTAAGTGGTGGAGTTCCAGGAGGAAAAGGCATTGGTCTTACTCCTGGTTCGCGTCTAATTACTTTTAATAGATCACCACTCTTTGCGACACTTACTGTAATGCAATAATCAAAATAATTATAACCTCTAACTGAAGTTATTGCATCATGGCAGCCACTTAAAGCACAATTTGCAATTAATATTGGCTCTACATTATTCTTATAATAAGTGTCAGGTGCACACTCATCATCAACAATTTGTTCTTCCGTTAATTTTTCAATACTAGTCGAAGCACATCCGACTATGAAAAACAAAGCAGATAATATGCAGAGAATCAATAATTTATTCTTTAATTTCATAACGTAACGTTTAATCTAACGTATCAAATACTAAAATATAACTATTCTCATTAATCTCTAATAAATATTGCTATATTTTTGTTTAAGATTAATTTAAATAATCATACATTTTTTGTGTAGCATCCAACTCTTTAGCTATTTTAAAGGCAATTTTTTCGGGTTTTATAACTCGTACATTTTTCCCATAGCTTAAAATTTTACTTAGAATTTCATGGTTGAAAATTAGAGTAAGCTCTATTCGTAACTCGCTTTCATTGTTTAATAAAACTTTTTGAGACTTATGAATAGGAGATAGCAAAATGTACTTTCCTTGCGTAGCTAAGAAGGAAAGAATGATTTTTTCTGGTTTTTGATCCAGAGCAGTAATTCCATAGCAGTATTTAAAAAATTTGTCTGAATCAAAATTTGCGTTCCTTTCGCTTATAAATTTCTTAGAGTTTAATTTTTGATAAGAGATTAATCTGTCAACAGCAAATGTTCGAATTTTTTGATTTTTTTCCTCAAAACCTATCAGATACCATAAACTATTGAACTCTTTCAATAAATAAGGATGTATATGGTAGTTTTTTTCATAGCTTTCATTAAACTTTTTATACTTGATTTCAATTGGTATTCTTTTTTCTATTATTTGAAAAAGCTCCTTGAGGGATACTTGCGTTTTTATGTAGCTGGATCTTTCTACTTGAAAAAAGCTCTTTTTGTTAGATAAGTTTTCCTTGTTAATTTCCATAAGGTTTAGTCCATCTAAAACTTTGTCTACAGCTTCAGAAAATTCATTGAAAAATGGAATGGTTTTAAACTCTTCAAGAATGTGTTCTGTATTTTTCAATGCTTGAATATCGTCTGAGCTTAAGTATACTCTCGAAAACTTGTAGTTGCTATCACTATAGTAATAACCTCTAAATTTTCTGTGGTATAAAATAGGGGCGTTGAAGTCTACTCGCATTGTACTGAGATCTTTCTCAATTGAAGAAATGGAAGTGACTCCAAAATTATCTTTGCATTCTTGAAGAATTTCTTGGATAGTAGGATACTTTTTTAGCTTATTTCTAAGTATTCGGTCTATCAGTAGGTATCTGTAAAATGGAAGCTTGGTTTTAGGCACTTTACCACAAGTTAATTAAATATCTTACAGTGGATAATTACTAATATTTGTGTATTAGTGATTAATGTCAATAAACTTTTTTATATCCTCATGTCTTCCCAGAAGCACTAGCAAATCAGAGCTTTGAATAACTGTTTCTGGGTTAGGTTTTCTCAAAAGGTGTCTTACTTGCGTTCTATTACCATCGTTTATTTCTTCATATAACCTGGAAATAGCAAATAGCTGTAAGTCGTAATTATCTTGAAAAGAAACATCAAAAATAGATTTATTTGCCACCTTTCTAGGTGTTTTCATTTTAATGATTTCGAAGTTATCAGGGAGGTATAGAAAGTCTTTTATATCAGGATTAAGCATCATTTCAGCTACACTATGACCTACTTCGTCTTCAGGAGAGAGTATTTCTTCTACACCAATTTTCTCTAAGATTAGCTTTTGTTGAGCACTCATAGCTCTGGCAATTAGTCTCTTAGGTTTCATTTCTAATAATAGGACAGCTGTTAGAAGCATTCCTTCAATATTTTCACCAATAGCAAGTAGAATGCCGTCCATCTCAGATATATTCTGAGATTTCAGAGCTTTTAAGTCAGTAGAGTCTAAAGTTACCGCATATGCTACATCATCCTTTATCATTTCTACTCGTTCAATATCTTTATCTATAGCTAATACTTCAGCACCTCTGTCTGCTAAGTTTTTAGCAACAGCATACCCAAACTGACCAAGACCAATAACTGCAAATTTTTCTCGCATTTCTTAATATTTTTTACTGTAAACCACCTTGTTTTACTTTCAAAAATGTACCTATTACATCTACAGCGTTAATAATGTGTTCTCGATTATTATAAATTGTAAAATCAGCTAAGTGCTTATGTTGTTCGATATACCTCTCATAAGAGGGCATTACATGCTTTTCATATCTGTATAATACATCTTCTAGCGTATATCCTCTTTCAACATTATCTCTTAAAATTCTTCTTTTAAGCTTCAATACAGGTTTAGCATCAATGAATATTTTAAGATCAAACAGTTGATCTATTTTTTTAAAATGAAAAACAAAAATACCTTCGATAATTATTACTGGATTTGGTTTGAAAATAAAAGTTTTAGGCTTTTTATTTGGGTTATTATAGGTGTATTCTTGCTTTTCTACCGTTTTTCCTTCGATTAAAGAACTTATATCTTTAGCAAATTGGTCACTATCAATAGACTCTGGGCTATCAAAATTTTCAATTCCATTCGCATCTTTTGGTTGTTCATTTTTAGGCTTGTAATAATTGTCTTGGGATATTAGCGTTACATTTTTACTTCCTACATATTCAAGAAGTTTATTCAGAAAGTACGTTTTTCCTGTTCCACTTCCACCAGTTATCCCAACTAAATACGGTTTTACCATCAATTGAAAATTATAAGACATATAGAATTAAGACTCGAAATTACTTTAAAGTTTTGCTAAAAGGTAATTTATAGATTGCAAATATTTAGTAAGAAAAAAGTAATTACATTAGTCATTGTTAAATTTTAAAAAGTTATAATCATGAATGCTGTAAATTGGTTTGAAATTCCAGTTAAAGACATGAGTAGAGCAAAAAAGTTTTACTCTTCTGTTTTCAATAAAGAGTTGATGGATATGAATAATCCAGAGATGGAAATGTCTGCATTCCCTTGGAAAGATGATGCTCCATATTCAGCTGGTGCATTAGTCAAATGCGAAGGGTATGAGCCTAGTAAGGTTGGTACAGTGGTTTATTTTCGATGCGATGATTTAGAGAATGAATTAGGTAGAATTGAAGCAAATGGGGGTAAAACCCTTGTGCCAAAGACATCTATTGGTGAACATGGTTTTATTGCTCATTTTTCTGATACTGAGGGGAATAGAGTAGCTCTTCATTCTGAGAAGTAATTTAAGAAAGGCTATTTTAGTATAATTTGAAATAGCCTTTCTAATAGTGTAATAAACTGCAAATCTAAATATGTAGATAAGTGCTTTATGAAATAAATGAAGAAGTAGAAAAATTCATTTTTGAGCATGAACATGAAGATATAAATAAACTAGCGCTTTACTTAAAAGGCATCCCAAACTTTACTAAGACTTTTTTCCTTAATCAAATAAAAGGAAGGCAAATAGCAAAGAAAAAGCTTCCGACATTTTATAAAAATCACAAAATAGTTTATCCGTACAAGGTTTCTTTAGAGCAATCCTCTTCTGAGAAAACGGCATCGTTTAAAGCTGGTCTTATTGAAGGTAATACTCTTGCAGATTTGACTGGAGGCTTTGGTATTGATACGTACTTTTTTTCTGAGAAAGCAAAAGAAGTAATTTATGTAGAGCCAAATCAGGAGTTATTTGAAATTGTAAAGAATAATTTTCTAAAAGTTTTCGGCAAAAATAATATTAGGCTTTGCAATGAACGGGCTGAGCCTTTTTTAGAATCTTTAAACAGGAAATTTGACATTATTTATCTTGATCCATCAAGACGAAATAATAATAAACGCTTTTTTAAATTAGATAAGTATGACCCAAACATTATAGAAATTTTGCCTTTACTTTTTCAAAAGTCTAAAGAAGTAGTAGTCAAAATATCTACTATGCTAGATATTAAAAGAGCGATTACAGATTTAGAGAATAAAGTATATAAAGTAGCAGTTTTGCAGTCTGATAATGAGTGCAAAGAAGTATTACTGTTTTTAAAAGAAGGTGAATATTTAGATCCAATTATTCAGTGCTTTAATTTGGATAAAAAAGAGCCTTATTTAAATCGGTTTGAGTTTAGGTTTTCTGAAGAAAAAGAAGCCACAGCTCAGTTTTCAAAAGCAATTGAAAAGTATATTTTTATTCCTTCTGCAGCTATTATGAAAGCTGGAGCATTTAAACTTTTAACAAAAAAGTATGATGTTAAAAAACTACACCCTAATTCACATGTATATACTTCTGATGAAGTAATATCCGATTTTCCAGGGAAGTCTTACCTTGTGCAAAATGTATTGGATTATAAACCCAAAAAACTAAAAAGGCTTTTTGATGAATACTCTGCTAGAGTAATTGTATTAAACTTTCCTATAAAAGCTGCAGAGCTAAGAGAAAAACTAGGGATATCCTCAGGAGAGACAAAAATATTAATTTGCACGACAGATTTTAATGAGAATAAAAAAGTTATTGAGGTTTCACCTTTTTAAAATTTGTGATCTTCCTAGTTTTTTTGGCAGAAATCTTAACATTGTTTCGTGTGTGCCTCAATTTTAAATCAGACATGGTCTGTTTTATTAGTAAAAAGTATTTGATATGCTAATATTTGGTATGATATTTTTGAGAAAGGATAACTAACTTTGAACAATTTGATTTCAAATTAAATTAAAATAGTAAAACTCAGTATATGGAAGCACTTGCAACGGAAACTTTGGAAATGATATCACAGATGGTGAAAGACTTTGGCGAGTTGAATATTAAGCCATACCGTGATGAGTGGGATGAAAAAGAAATCTTTCCAGTTGAAGTATTTAAAAAGTTGGGAGAGTTAGGTCTGATGGGAGTACTTGTGCCTGAAGAATACGGAGGAGCAGGTTTTGGCTATGAAGAATATGTAACTGCAATTGCAGGTCTCGCTAAGTTTGATCCTGGGATAGCATTGTCAATGGCAGCACATAACTCCTTATGTACAGGTCATATTCTACAGTTTGCAAATGAAGAACAGAAAAGAAAGTATTTGCCTAAACTAGCTACTGCTGAGTGGATAGGAGCTTGGGGTCTGACAGAGCCAAATACTGGGTCTGATGCTGGAAATATGAAGACAACAGCTGTAAAAGATGGAGAATATTGGGTAATCAATGGCGCTAAAAATTTTATTACACATGGTAAAAGCGGAGATGTTGCTGTAGTAATTGTGAGAACAGGTGAGGTGGGAGATTCCCATGGAATGACGGCATTTATTGTGGAGAAAGGAACATCAGGTTTTTCTAGTGGTAGGAAAGAAACAAAACTAGGCATGCGATGCTCTGAAACCACAGAGCTTATTTTTGATAATTGCAGAGTGCATGAAAGCTCTATAATAGGGGAGGTTGGGAAAGGATTTATACAAGCAATGAAAGTATTAGATGGCGGTAGAATTTCTATTGCTGCGCTGAGTTTAGGAACAGCTCAAGGTGCATTCGAGCATGCACTTCAATACTCTAAAGAAAGAAATCAGTTTAACCAGCCGATTTCCAAATTTCAAGGGATCTCTTTCAAGCTTGCTGAAATGGCCACAGAAATTGAAGCCGCAAAGCTGCTTACTTACCAAAGTGCTAAAATGAAAAATGCTGGTCTAGATGTAAATAGAGAGTCAGCAATGGCTAAACTTTATGCGTCTGAAACAGCAGTAAAAGTTTCTAATGAAGCGATTCAAATCTTTGGTGGGTATGGGTACACTAAAGATTATCCTGTTGAGAAATTTTACAGGGATTCAAAGCTTTGTACAATAGGAGAGGGTACAAGTGAGATACAGAAACTTGTAATTTCTAGAAGTTTGCTGAATGATAAGTAGTTAATAAGCTTTTCTTATTAACTACTCACAACTTTATCTAAGATGTTAAGAATAAGTTTCTTAACTACAGCTACGGGATCTTTACTAAACTCTCCCTTTACTCTATTCGCTATAATCGCACAACATGTGCAGCAATTATGACCAAGTAGAGACCCTAGAGAATAGACTCCGGATGTTTCCATTTCTAGGTTGGTGATTCTGTAGTTATCATGTTTAAAAGATGCTAGTTTCTCATTCATATTAGCAAAAGCAGGCTTCAAATAAAGTTTTCTTCCCTGTGGCGCATAGAAACCAGTTGCTGTAGCAGTTATCCCTTTAATCATCCCTTCACTAAGTAAGCTTATCAGCTTTTCAGAAGCATTAATAAGATAAGGTTTGGCAAGATTAGAACTCCAGTTCAAATAATCATTAATTTTATTATTAAGATCTAAGACCTCTGGAGATACGTCATGATTGTAGTAGTAGAGCAAGCCATCAAACCCGAGAGCATATTCTGAAATAAGAAAAGATCCTACATCAATATCTTCCTGCAAAGATCCTGATGTTCCTATTCGTATTAAGTTGAGACTTTGTCTTTTTTCCTCTAATGTCCTTTCAGAAAGATTAATATTTACAGCGGCATCTAGCTCATTAAGTACAATATCAATGTTGTCGGTACCTATTCCAGTAGATAATACAGTAATTCTTTTATTTTTATAATAACCCGTATGAGTTAAAAACTCTCTGTTTTGTACCTTAAATTCTACTTTATCAAAATAGCTAGAAATAATTTTTACTCTTTCAGGATCTCCAACTAGTAAGACTGTATCTGCTATATGTTCTTTTTTTACTGCAAGATGGTATACACTTCCATCTTCATTAAGAATTAACTCCGAGCTGGGTATTTTATTTTGACTCATTATCTATACATTTTTAAGAATTAAATCAACAAAACTACCTTGCGTATAGAAAGCAAAGAGACATGGTGTTGATTGATTATTAAATTTACGAGGTAAGTCACAAAAGATTCAACCTCACTAATCACTAATAGGTAAAAATATTAAACTTATTTTTTTAAAGAAGATATTTAATGCTTTTAGTTTATATATTAGCTGTAGTTAGTATAAAAAGTGATATTAAGTAATAGGGAAATACGAGTTCTTTTGGTAGATGATAGTGAGGCTACAAACTATATCCACCGTGTTTTACTTAAAGATATTGATACAGTAAAAGATATTCAGCTTGCACTTAATGGAGAAGAAGCGTTAAAAATTATTGATAAAGGGAGTAGACCAAACTTAATTCTTTTAGATATTAACATGCCAGTGATGGATGGTATACAGTTTTTAGAAAGCTACAGCAAGTTAGACGAAGAAACAAAAAAAGGCACTGTTGTGATAATGTTAACTACTTCACTTTTAGAAAGTGATAGAAAAAAGGCATTTTCTTATAGAGAAGTAAATGATTTCATGAATAAGCCACTTACAGAAGACTCCTTACAATCAATTTTGAGTAGATTCTTTTGATTGTTTACTTTGGAGTTTCATTTCTTTAATTCTTAAAAGCTTCTTTTGATAGCGACTTTGCACTAGGTCTACAATTACTAAAACAAATATGACAAAGTAAAAAGTAGTCTTGCTCATTGGTGTAACTTCATTGCCAAAAAGTTTGAGATGTGACAAATGCCCTCCCTCTGATAATAACATAACTCCTACCAGAAATAAAATAAATAACCCTAAAACTTCGTACATTCTATTTTTAGCTAAAAAGGAAGAAACTTTATCAGATAACCAGATCATTAGTATACCACTAATAATAATAGCTAGTGCCATTATCCAGAAAACCTTAGTCAATGCAATAGCACTTAAAATAGAGTCAAAAGAGAAAACTAAGTTCATTAAAACAATAAGAGTAATAACTTTTAATGTGGATGATTGCTTTTTTTTCTCCGCACCAAACTCTTCAAAAGAAATCATATGCCAAATTTCCTTTATAGCTGTATATAGTATAAAGACTCCTCCTGCTAGAACAATTATGCTGTGCAGATTAAAAATACCATCAAAAATGTTAGAGTTATGTATCGAAAATAAAGGATTTTGAAAGTATTTTATTAAGTTGACAAGTAAAAAAAGAAGTCCTATTCTAAGAATAATTGCTAGTCCTATTCCGAGTTTTCTTACCATGCTTTGTTTCTCTACAGGAGCTCTTTTAGACTCTAGAGATATGTAAAGGAGATTATCAAACCCTAAGACAGCTTGAAGTAATACTAGCATTACTAAAGTAAATATTTGATCGATCATTTGCTCTATTTTATTTGCAAAGCACAAAAAAAATGATTTTTTATTGAAAGAAGTTAACTCTTATACTTATTCGATCTAAATAAATAATATTTCGTATTAATAGAGAAAGTCACTTTCTACAGTGTATATGAAAAGCATAGTAATAAATTATATAAAGCAAGTAATTACCGCCTTAATTCTATTAGTTACTTTTTCATGTGATAATAATGAACCAGTAGAAAATTTCTCTTCAATTATCATCCCTAAAGAGATAAAAGACACAATAGTATTTGTGCAATCCAAAGGTGTTATGGTGACAGTCTATTTAAGTTTTCCTGCAAATTGTAATCTTGTAAATAAACCTGCTGTAGTTGTACTTCATGGTTTTGGAGGTATGTGGAAAGATAATGATCCTGATCAAGGGATTATGTCTAGGCAAAATAGAGAGTGGAGGGAAATCTTGGATCAGGAATGTATAGTAGGTGCATATGTTGATAGCTACTCACCAAGAGGCTGCGTAGAAAGAGAAGGAAAGTGGGAAACTCCGCCAGAAGCATTTGATATAAGTTCTCAATTTGTAAGACCATATGATGCTTATGCTGCATTAAACTTATTAAAAAATCTAGTTGATGAAGCTGGGCAAAGCATAGTACATGCAGATCAAGTTGGTATTTTGGGTTTTTCTGATGGTGCAACAGCAGTGGCTGCCACATTATTTGATGCTAATTTTACTCCATCAGTTTGGGAGTGGACACAAAAGTACGATGGAGAGGAGTTTACTAAACCAGATGGAGTTGAAGCTCCCTATGTAAGGGAAGCAGGAGAAAGTTTTGCATGTGGAATCTTTTACTATGGAGGATCTGTAGGGAATTCATATTGGGGAGGGAATCCTTGTAGTAGTCCAGATTATATTTACTCTAATTACGCACCACTACTTTATCATTTGCCAGAAAATGGCTATTTGACGGAAAATACTTTGTGTTCTTATGATAAATTAAAAAATAGAGGGGCTCAAGTAGAAAAATATATTTATGAAAATGCCACCCATGGATTTGATGGAGATAAAGGTGATGAAAAAGAACATAGCGACCTAGCCAGAGCTCGTACCATTGAATGGCTTAGGTCTCACTTCTAGCTATAAAGTTAAATAGAATCTTTAAAAGCCAGGCTAAGATCAAAAAAGCCAAAGGCTTCTTGGTAAGACTTAAATAAGTTTGACATATAGGCTTCATAGTTATCTGCCATAGCAGTCATTACCTTAGCTTTGATGGACTTATTTTCTTCAAACATCTGCAAAATATTATTACTAGGAATAATATAGATGTCAGCCAATTCTGAAAAGCAAATAGCATTATATATTCTAGATCGTTGCTCCAGAAGAGCATTGTCGCCAAAAGACTCAGAAGCTTTTAATCGGTTTAATTCTTCAAACTTATCTTCAATATCAATAGTAAGAGACACAACCCCTCTTTTAATAATATAGATTCCCTGGCTCGGGTCTCCACGAAAGAAAATAACTTCTCCTTTTCTGTAATTTCTAAGAAAAAGGTATGGCAACAGTTCATGCACTTCATCGTCTTTCAAGTGCCTAAAAAGATGGCATCTTTGCAAAAACCTGATTTTCTTTTTTTCTTCAGGTGTATAACTTTTCTTAAAAAAATGTAGCATAAACTTTTCTTTCCTTTCAAAGAAAGAAAATTAGTAACAATTTTACATGAAGTAAAACACTTTTAGTTATGATTATTGGAGATGTAATTAAAAAACTAGAAAAAATAGCCCCATTGCAGTATCAAGAATCTTATGACAATTCAGGATTGCTTGTGGGAAATCCAAAAGAAAAGTTTCAAAAAGCACTTGTGACTTTGGATTGTACTGAAGAAGTTGTTGAAGAAGCAATAAATGAGTCTTGTAATCTAATTATTTCGCATCATCCAATAATTTTTAAAGGTTTAAAGCAAATAACAGGAAAAAACTATGTGGAAAGAGTTGTTTTAAGTGCAATCAAAAATGACATTGCTATCTACTCTATTCATACTAACCTCGACAATGTTAACACTGGAGTTAATAAAGAAATATGCGATAGGCTTGGTTTAAATAACCTCTCTATTTTGTCAAATAAGCCTTCAACTCTCTATAAACTAGAATTTTTTGTACCTGCTCAAGATAAAGAAAAGGTTATTTCTTCATTATTTGAAGTAGGAGCAGGGGAGATTGGTAATTACAGCAATTGTAGCTTCCAAGTGAGTGGTAAGGGCACATTTAAGCCAAATGATAAAGCAAGCCCTCATGTTGGACAAAAAAACAAATTAGAAGAAGCAGATGAAGTTAAAGCAGAGATTCTATTTCCCTTTTATCTGCAGCAAAAAATAATCAATACTCTTTTTGAAGCTCATCCTTACGAAGAAGTTGCATACTATATTCATAAACTGGAGAATATAAATCAAGAAATAGGAGCGGGGATGATCGGAAGTATGGAAAATCCATTAGGGATTTCTGAGTTTCTTCAGCGTCTTAAAGAAAAAATGGATTTAAGGTGCATAAAGTATACAAAACCAATAGATAGAAAAATATCTAAAGTGGCAGTATGTGGAGGATCAGGAAGCTTTCTGATTAAAGATGCAAAAAGAAAGGGGGCGGATGCTTATATAACTTCTGATATTAAATATCATGAATTTTTTGATGCAGAAGATCAGCTCACTATTATTGATATAGGTCATTATGAGAGTGAAAAATATACAAAGGAACTACTTTTTAGACACCTAGTAGAAAGCGGAATTACTACAAAAAGTATAAAAATATCTGATACGAATACAAACCCTGTTCAGTACTATTTATAATCTGCATTATTCATGAGGAGGTTATCTTGCATGATCAATTACTTTGTAATCAGAGAGTGTCTGTTCCATTAAATAAGTCCTGAATTATTCGGGTTAAAAGCTTTTTACATAGCAACCTCAGATAAAAACTTAATTCTGGCTAGTCGTATTTCTTCTTCGGAATAGTCCTCTTCAAACTCATCTAAGGCTAGAGAAATGCTATCTGATTCAGCCTCAAGGAAATAACTGTAAAGCTCGTCAAGCTTTTCTTCGTCTAAAACATTATATATATAATAATCTAAGTTAAGCTTAGTACCGGAATAGCAAATTGCTTCTAGTTCCTTGATCAGCTCTTCATAGCTTACGCCTATAGATTCTGAAATGTCTTCCAAATCAATTTTTCTATCTATTTGCTGAATAATAGCAATCTTATTCTTTGATTTTTTTACAGAACTTTTGATCACCAAGTCATTTCCAGTGATTATTTCATTTTCTTCAGTATACTTTTTAATCAGACCACAAAACGGTTGCCCATACCTTTCTGCTTTACTTTTTCCAACTCCATTTATTTGACTGAGCTGATCTAAATCAGTAGGATATATTGTAGCCATCTCTTCCAATGATGGATCTTGAAAAATTACATAAGGAGGTAAGTTTTTCTTTTTAGCTATATCCTTCCTCAAAGACTTTAATAGGATCTTTAGCTGATTATCAGCTGCTCCTCCAGATCCTGATCCATTAGTAGAGTTGAGTTCAGTGGTATCGGTATCAAATTCTTCTGAAGAAAAATCTACCCCCTTAAAAAAGTTTATAGCATAGGGGTTATCCAAGTATTTAACTCCTTTTTTGCTAAGTCTCAGTTCTCCAGTAGAAAAATCTTCTCTTATTAAAAAACCTGCAATTAAACTTTGTCTGATTATGTCTTCCCAAAGTTGTTTCTCCTCAAATAAGTCTTTTCCTTTTCCAAAAACCTCAAGCTTATCATGCTCATAGCTGGAAACATAATCATCGTGAGTGCCAAGTATTATCTTAATTATATGGTCAATCCCAAATTTTTCCTGAGTTAGCCGTATTGAATTTAGCAAAAGCAGTAAAGCTACCTCACCATCAATGGTTACCCTTTTTCTTTTGCAGTTGTCACATTTGCTACAGTCTTGAACCATTTCCTCACCAAAGTAATGCAATAAAAGTTTAGGTCTGCATACAGAAGATTTTGCGTAAGCTTCCATCTCCTTCAAAAGAACAAGGAAATTATCTCTTTCAGAAACGGTTTTATCTTGACCAAACTTGCTAAGCTTAGAAACATCTTTAGGATTATAAAATAGTAAACATTCGCCTGACAACCCATCTCTACCAGCTCTTCCAGTTTCCTGATAATAGCCTTCAATAGATTTTGGTATATCATAGTGAATCACAAAACGTACATCAGGTTTATCAATACCCATTCCAAAGGCTATTGTTGCTACAATTACATCTACATCTTCATTAAGAAAAGCATCCTGGTTTTTTGCTCTTTCAGAAGCTTCTAGACCTGCATGATAAGGTAGAGCTTTGATCCCATTTAAGCTTAAAAATCCTGCTAAGTTTTCCACCTGCTTTCTGCTTAAGCAGTATATAATACCTGAGCTTCCATGTCTATCTTTAATAAACTTAATAATCTCCCTTTTTGCATCCTTTTTAGGGCGAACTGAGTAGACAAGGTTATCTCTAAAAAAAGAAGAAATGAAAACCTCCGCTGTTTCAATCTTTAATGCTTTTTGAATGTCAGACCGTACTTTTTGAGTAGCAGTAGCAGTCAAGGCAATTATCGGAATATTACCAAAAGGAGAAATGAAATCTTTAATTTTTCTATATTCTGGTCTAAAATCGTGTCCCCATTCAGAAATACAATGAGCCTCATCTATAGCAATCAAATCAACTTTACATTGCTTAAGAAAACCAAGGTTTTTTTCTTTGGAGAGAGACTCAGGAGATATATATATCATTTTAACCTTTCCAGATATGGAATCTTCCTTTAAACTCTTAAGCTGAGTATTACTTAAAGTAGAGTTTAAAAACCTAGCATCAATACCATTAGCCCTTAACTGATCTACCTGATTTTTCATAAGAGCAATTAATGGGGAAATTATAATAGATACCCCACCCAGCATAACGGCTGGTAATTGATAACACAAAGACTTACCACCTCCAGTCGGCATCAATACGAATGTATCTTTCCCTGACAATACATTATGTATTACATTTTCCTGAAGTCCTTTAAACTGAGTGAACCCAAAAGTTTTCTTTAAAATCTTGTGTATGTTCGAATTTTGTTCAACTATCATAAACTCAATTGAAGTAAAAAACAGCTAGTTGCTTTAAGTTACTAATTTTTTTCTTTTAAAAAACTTTTAACCAAACGCTTTATACTTTTCTAAATTATTTTTGTCCCATGAATTTTGAAAATCTAATTCAGGATCATCTCAAAGAAGCGCACAAAGTTTTACAAAACTGTATAGAGTCGCCTGATTTTACACATAAAGTTAATGAAGCTTCTGAAGTAATAGTCAATTCTTTACAAAAAGATGGTAAAATAATCTCTTGTGGAAACGGCGGCTCACATTGCGACGCAATGCATTTTGCCGAAGAACTTACAGGAAGATATAGAGAAAGCAGGCCAGGAATAGCAGCAATAGCAGTTTCTGATCCTAGTCATATCACCTGCGTAAGCAATGACTTTGGTTTCAAGTATATATTTTCGAGATATATTGAATCCATTGGAAGAGAAGGAGATGTCTTACTAGCAATAAGTACTAGCGGAAACTCTGAAAATTTAATTGAAGCTGTAAGAGTTGCAAAGAAGAAGGGAATCTTTACTGTAGGTTTAACAGGAAAAGATGGAGGTAAAATGGCAGACTTGCTTGATTATGAAATCCGAGTGCCACACTTTGGATACGCAGACAGAATTCAGGAAATTCATATTAAAATCATTCACATTCTAATCGATCTTATTGAATCTAAGCTGGGATATAAGTAACTTAATACTATTCGATAAATAAAGAATGGGCACCCTCCTGCAAGGCTCTTCCCGGCGCAGCAAGCCTACCTCCCCACATGGCTCATTCGGTCTTGCCGTTCGCCTCTTTCCCTAGGGTGCTGATCATGCATAAAATAATGTGATAACCCAAATAATTCGAGGCTTAATTTAATGGAACAGGCAACTCTCTGACTACAAAGCAATTGATTATGCATGACTTGAGCTAAATGATTCCCAAATTTGGAGAATAAAATATTGTACAATTTAAAATATAAGCACATAATAATCAATTACTTGACCTAGAATAAACGACCTCCTCATGAATAATGTAGGATAATATGCTAATGTGAGAATGTAATTATATAATGGCTTCCTATTTTTCTTATAGAGTGCGTTTTTAATGCATTCTTTTGTAGTCTGCTATTGGTGCAAGCACATCATTTTATTTGGTGAATTGCTAGAATTCCTTTCCTAGAAATTGTTTAAGGCTTACTTTTGAATTCATTTATTAAAAATACAACAAACCAAAATGAGAAAATTTTTTGAAGAGCTAAGTTGGAGAGGTTTAATTCATGATTACACGCCTGCTATTAAAGAACTCTCAGAAGATAAAATAATAAAAGCATATATTGGTTTTGATCCGACAGCAGACTCACTCCATGTTGGCAGCTTGGTACAGATAATGCTTTTAGTACATCTTCAACGAGCAGGACATTCACCAGTAGCACTAGTCGGAGGCGCTACAGGTATGGTAGGAGACCCATCAGGCAAGTCAAAAGAAAGAAATCTCTTGGGCGAAGAAGAAATTTCACATAACCTCCAATGTATAGAAAAGCAATTGAGAAAATTCTTACGCTTTGAGGGAGTTGAGAACAAAGCAGAAGTTGTTAATAATTTTGATTGGTTTGGCGGTATGTCTTTTCTGAATTTCATAAGAGATGTGGGTAAACATATGACAATTAGCTATATGATAGCAAAAGACTCCGTGCAAAAAAGATTAGAAACAGGAATGTCTTTTACAGAGTTTAGCTATCAGCTAGTACAAGGTTATGATTTTCTGAGACTCTATGAAGACAAAGGCTGCATACTTCAACTGGGAGGATCAGACCAGTGGGGAAATATGCTTACAGGTACAGAACTCATTAGAAGAATGCTTGGCAAAGAAGCTTATGCCATTACCAGCCCTCTAATTACGAAAGCAGATGGAGGAAAATTTGGAAAAACAGAAGAAGGAAATATCTGGCTCGATCCTGAAAAAACATCACCATATCATTTTTACCAGTTTTGGATCAATGCTTCAGATGAAGATGCTCCAAAATACATCAGAATCTTTACCATACTTGAAAAAGAGGAGATTGAAGCTTTAGAAAAAGAACATAATGAAGCTCCGCACCTTAGAATCTTGCAAAAACAATTAGCTAAAGAAATTACCAGTTTGGTTCATGGAGAGAGTGAATACGAAAATGCGGTTAAAGCATCCAATCTTTTATTTGGAAAGTCTACTTTAAATGACCTCAAGTCAATAAATGAGCAAACACTGCTACAGGTATTTGAAGGAGTTCCTAAAATAACCCTTTCAAAAAGTGAACTTTCGGAAGCAAAAGATATTTGCGAATTTCTTTCTACTACTACCCAAAACATTATCTTTCAGTCCAAGGGTGAAGCAAGAAGAATGATACAGGGTGGGGGAGTAAGCATCAATAAAGAGAAGATATCTGGCATTGAAGATCCTATAAACAAAGAACTGCTTCAAGGTAAATACCAGCTTATACAAAAAGGAAAGAAAAATTACTATTTGGTCGAGTATGCTTAAAATAGGATTTTAGTATTGATGAATCTATAAGTGAAATTTAAATATTGTGATTTTCCTTATAAAATTTAGATTTGTACAAAATTTTAACTTAATAGTTATGAAGAGAAAACTTTTAGCTTTTATAGTAGTGTGTTTTTTTACAGGGATAAGCTTCTCATACTCGCAAGGTGAAAGAACTTCAACAGTTTATTTTATTCGTTCAACAGGCTTTAGTGGATCGGCTACCTCTTTTAAGGCATTTATTGATGATAATTTTGTGTGTAATTTAAATAATAAGCGTTACTCTATTCATGAGATAGAACCAGGAGAACATAAATTTACAGTACAGTTTGCTGGGAAAAAATCTAAAAAGAAAGCTGAGCCTATAATGATAGAAATGGAAGCAGGAAAAACATACTACGTTCAGATGATTTTTCAGACTGGCCTAATAAAAAACAACCTCTATTGCCAAGAAGTTACTAAAAGCTCTGCTGATGCAATGATTAAAGACTTAAAGGAAGATACCAAATGCAAATAGTAGTAGTTAAAATCTTAAATGGTAAAACCTGATTTTTTTACTACGTATAGATGACTAGCACAACAAATTTCTTTTTAATTGATACTAAAACATCCATACAAAGAAAATTACTGCTAACCCTAAAAATAGAAAAAATGTGATGATTGTAACTTTAGTTTTTTCGTAGTTTTCTTTTTTTCGGAATTCAGCTTTAAATTTTTCTAACTCTTCAGGAGAGACTTCATTGAACTTTAGCTTAAGTGGCTTAGTAAATGTATTACTATTCAATTTGTCAAAAGGAAAACCCCTCTTGAGTAAAAGTCGATTTTGCTCAAAGCTTTTCTGTGCATCTTTTAAAAAACCAATTCCACCACTCATATATAGGGTTATATGCGAGTATGCATACACAATGGTTGAATCATTATTGCATGTATTTTCTCATATACTTATTACTCAGCATGTAGCCATATTCCTAAAAAGATTACTAAATTCGCCACACCGATAATTAGTATAATAACATTTTTACCTAAACACACTATTTATTCAAAGTATGGAAATTTTTAAACTCGTTCGAAGGCACGTTTTAATGTGTGTCTTCATGTTGTCGTTTATTCATGCTTTTTCCCAAGAAAGAAACCTAAGTGGGAAAGTGTATGATGAAAACAATGAGCCTATGCCTGGCGCTAGTGTCATAATCAAAGGGACTACCCAAGGCACAGTAACTAACATTGATGGAGAGTTCCGAATCGTTTTGTCATCAGATCAAACTACCATTGTTGTTTCTTATATTGGTTATAAGTCAAAAGAAATTGAAGTTGGAACGCAATCTCAAATTGACGTTCGCTTAGAGCTTGACCAGGAGACACTAGATGAGGTAATTGTAGTAGGATATGGAACGCAGGAAAAAAGTGATTTGACAGGAGTGGTTACTTCTGTAGACTCTAAAAACTTTAATGCTGGTGCAATAACATCACCTGATAACTTGATAGCTGGAAAAGTAGCAGGAGTTCAGATAACACCAAGTAGTGGAGAGCCAGGTGGTCAAGTTAGTGTACGAATAAGGGGAGGTACTTCCATTACAGCTAGCAATGAGCCTTTATTTGTTATAGATGGGGTGCCTATAGATAACTCAGCGCATAATCCAGGCGGTTTTTCCAGAGGAAGAAACCCACTGAATTTTTTAAATCCAGATGATATAGAGAATATAACTGTATTGAAAGATGCTTCGGCTGCAGCAATTTATGGAGCAAGAGGGGCAAATGGGGTTATCATTATTAACACAAAAAAAGGAGATGGGTCTGGTAAAATAACCTACAATGGATATGTTTCAATGGCAAACCTTGCTACAGATCACGATATGCTAAGTGCTGATGCATTTAGAAATGTAGTAACTGCTAAGCAGCCTAATAAACTCAATTTATTAGGAAACAATAATACAGATTGGTACGATCAGATCTTACAAACGGGTATAGGACATAATCACTATTTGAGCTTTTCAGGAGGAGGTAAAAATTCTAACTTTAGATTTTCACTAGGTCACCAAGATATTGAAGGAATTGTCCAAAAATCAAGGACACAGAGAACTAGCTTATCAACAAACTTTAGCAAGTCTTTTTTCGATGATAGACTAAATATAAATGCTAATATAAAGGCAGCATATACTAAAGATAAATTTGATGCTAACCCGATTGGAGCTGCATTGGCTTTTGACCCAACTCAAAAAATATTTGATTCTGAGAATAATGCTCTTGGAGGTTACTTCGAATATCCAATTTCAATATTAGCTCCTGACAATCCAGTTTCATTAAATGATCAAACGCAAGATGTTGGAGATAACATAAGGAATATAGGAAATATTCAATTAGAGTATAAACTACCTTATATTGAAGGGTTGTCCGCAAAAGCTAATCTAGGTTATGATATGACTTTTGGAGAAAGAAAAAGATTTAAACCAAATACTCTTCGAAATCAGGCGACTAGTGACTCTGGAGAAGTAAAAATTGAAAACTATAAAAGAATAAACCCTCTTTTTAATTTCTACTTCAATTACAAAAGAGATTTACCTTCGATTAATAGCAATCTAGACGTTACAGCTGGTTATGAATATCAAGATTTTAAATCAGACTATCCAAGTTATAGGGCTTACGGTTTGTCAACTAATGCTTTTGGCTTCTACAGTGCATTTTCAGCTAGAAATTCTGAAGCTTTTAATACAAATGAAGAAAATAGATTAATTTCCTTTTTTGGCCGAGTTAATTATTCTTTGCATGATAAATATCTTTTGACTTTTACTCTAAGAAGAGATGGGTCATCTAGGTTTGGGGAAAATAATAGATGGGGCTTATTCCCATCAGTAGCTATTGGTTGGAGATTGATAGAAGAAGATTTTATGAGCTTCTTACAGCCTACCTTTTCTGATTTAAAATTACGATTTGCATATGGAGTAACGGGTAGTCAGGAAATTGGAAATTACCTTTATTTATCTACGTATGAAGCAGGGCAAAGTACTGCTGCAATACAACAAGGTAATCAATTTATTAATACTTTACGCCCTAATGGCTATGATGCAAATATTAAGTGGGAGGAGACAAATTCATTAAATATAGGGCTTGACTTTGCATTACTAGATGGTAAATTAGGAGGTTCATTAGAATATTATCAAAAGAATACAAAAGATCTCCTTTTTGAAGTTGGTGTAGCAAGTGGTTCTAACTTATCGAATAGAGTAGTTACTAACATTGGAGAAATGCAGAATAGCGGGGTGGAGTTGGCATTAGATGCATTTGTAATAGACCAGAAAGATTTGAGTTGGAAT
This sequence comes from Bacteroidia bacterium, assembly GCA_030425505.1. Taxonomy (GTDB): domain Bacteria; phylum Bacteroidota; class Bacteroidia; order Cytophagales; family Flammeovirgaceae; genus JAUIAB01. Next base: position 134,342 of record JAUIAB010000002.1, read on the forward strand.
TTAGGGTTTAATGCATCTTATAATAAAAATGAAATAAAAGCACTAGATCAATCCAATGAGCCTGATTTCGAAGGCTATCTTGCTGGAGGAATCGCTGGAGGAACGGGTAATAATGTTCAAATTTTAAGAGTAGGAGAGTCTGTTAATACATTTTATGTGTATGAACATATTGTAGACCCCGCAACTGGAAATCCTGTGTCGGATAATGTGGACTTTAATGGAGATGGAATTATTGATCAGGCAGATATGTATAGAGATACTAATGGAGATGGAGGAGTGAACAGTGAAGATAGAAGACCATATAAAAATGCTAACCCAGATGTGATTTTAGGTTTAACTTCAAGCCTTACCTATAAAGATTTTGATTTAAACCTTACATTGAGAAGTAATATTGGAAATTATGTTTACAACAATATTGCCTCAGACAATGGCTATTATAACAAGTTAGCCAATGGAGAAGGTTATATTAATAACATACATGAGTCAGTACTGGAAAGTGGATATCAAAGCGCACAATTTTTCTCTGACTACTATGTAGAAAATGCATCTTTTTTAAGAATGGATAATATTACTTTAGGGTATCGAGTACGTCAACTAAGTAATATAGATTTAAGAGTTTATGCAACGATGCAAAACCTTTTTGTACTTACTAACTATACTGGAATGGATCCTGAAGTAGGTTACACTAATAGAAACTCTGATGCAATTGGTGGCTTAGGAATTGATGATAAACCTTATCCTAAAGCAAGGACGATATTATTTGGGGTTAACTTAAGCTTTTAAACTTGACAAAAATGAAAACAAGAATTATATATTTTTCTCTGATCTTTTTAATGTCTCTAGGGGCATGTACAGATCTTGATGTAGAACCAAATGATTTAGTAACAGCTGATGCAGTTTTGACAGATGTTAATGCATATCAGTCTTTTTTGGCAAAGCTATATGCTGGTTTTTCTGTTTCGGGTCAACAAGGTCCAGCAGGGAATGCAGATATTAAAGGTTATGATGAAGGTTCATATCAATATTTGCGATTATACTGGAAATTACAAGAACTATCTACAGAAGAAGCTATTGTAGCTTGGGCAGATGGAAACTTGCCAAAGATCAATACTCAGGAATGGACAGATGATAACGAGTTTGTAGCAGGTTTATTTGATAGGCTCTTTTATCAAATTTCATTGGCAAATGAGTTTTTGAGAGAGTCAACAAGTGCAAAATTGAGCTCAAAAGGTTTTTCTGAAGGAGAAATAAGTGCTGTAGCTCAATTTAGAGCGGAAGCAAGATTTATTAGAGCATTAGTTTATTGGCATGCTATTGATCTTTATGCCAATGTTCCATTTGCTACAGAAGAAGACGCCTTAGGAGCTGAAGCTCCAAGTCAGGCTACTCGTCAAGAAGTTTTTAATTACATCGATTCAGAGCTACAGGCAATAGAAAGCCAGCTGGCAGAACCAAAATCAGTAGGTTATTATGGTAGAGCAGATAAAGGGGCACTATGGGCTTTACAAGCTAAGCTTTATCTGAACTCAGAGGTTTATACTGGTGTTTCTCGCTATACTGAATGTATTACAGCTTGTAATAAAATAATAAACTCAAGCGCTTATCAGCTAACAGCAAATTATCAAAACAACTTTCAGGCAGACAATCACAACTCTCCAGAAATGATTTTTGCTGCAACTTTTGATGGGCAGAATACACAGACTTACGGGGGTACAACATTTATTATTCATGCTTCGGTAGGAGGCTCAATGTCTCCAGAAAACTATGGAATAAATAGTGGATGGGGTGGATTAAGAGTTCGAAGAGAGTTGGTGAATTTATTTGACGACCCTTCAGGCTTGACAGATAGTAGGGCTTTATTTTTTACGGAAGGGCAGTCCTTGAATATAAGTGATGTTTCTTCATTTACAGATGGTTATGCTTGTGTTAAGTTTACAAATATCACTTCAGATGGAAACCCAGGTTCTGATGCAGTATTTACAGATACCGACTTCCCAATCTTTAGATTGGCGGATGTATACTTAATGTATGCGGAGGCAGTTTTGAGAGGTGGAGCAGGAGGAGACCAAGCTACCGCTCTTAGTTATATTAATAGCTTAAGACAAAGAGCATATGGAAATAATAGTGGTGAAATAGCTTTAGGAGATATGAGTTTAGATTTTATACTAGATGAAAGAGCTAGAGAGCTTTATTGGGAGGGACATAGAAGAACAGATCTAGTTCGTTTTGAGAAATTCACCACAGGGGCTACTTGGCAGTGGAAAGGTGGTGTTGAAGGAGGTATGACAACAGAATCTTTTAGAGATGTATACCCAATACCTTCTGGTCAGCTAATAGCAAATCCTAAATTAACACAGAATACAGGTTATTAATCTACTTATCTAAAATGATAGTTATTATGAAACGAATTCTTTTTTATTTATTCTCAATAGCATTGATTGCTCTATTTTCCTGTGAAGATAGAGATGTTGATGTCGACGCACTTACAGACTTTAGTCCTGGTATTCTTAGTGCTACACCAGCGGATGGTGGAAAAGTTGTAAAAGGTGATTTCGATATCAGTGTATATTTCGTTGATGGTTCAATTTCTCCTTTGTCTGAAGGAACTGTTAGTTTATATGATGCTGCCGATAACCAGTTAGCAACGGCTACAAAAAGTCTATCTGGCACAAGAGACTCTATCATAGTTTCTGGTAGTTCCTTTTCAGCTGCTTCACTAGAAGTTGGCATGTATAAGCTTACTATCTCTGTATCCGATACCAAAAACCAGGTTACAGAAGTAACAAATACATTTGAAATAAGCAATTTGCCTTTTGCAGCTAATAACAATGAAATGTATGCAGCTGGAGAGTTCAATGATTGGGGAGCAACTGCTATGACATTGGTTGCAGATTACACATGGAAGTTGTATGAAGTAGAGTTGGCAGGGCAATGGAAATTCAAAAATACTGTGGATTGGAGTGATGTAGACTGGGGTGATTCTGATTGTAATGGAGTAGTAGAAGTAGCGACTGGCGGAGGGGCTAATACTAATTGTGGACATGTAGGATTAGTAAATATTACCTTTAATGACAGGACATTGGCATATTCTGTGGAACCTGCTATTGAGTATGAAACGAATGTTTCTAGTTTATACTTATTAGGAACATTTAACTCATTTCAAGGAGCAGAATACGAGTTTAATCTGACGGATAATAACACTTGGGTGCTGGATGAAGTTTTCTTAGCTGCCAATGATCAGTTCAAATTTGCAGAAAACGCAGACTTTTCTGGTGTCAACTTCGGAGATGATGATGCAGATGGAAAGGCTGAACAATTTGGGGCTAATATTCAAATGCCTTCCGATGTAAGTGATGCCTATTACTCCATTACGTTCAATGACAAAAGCTTAGCGTACGATATTAACTTCTTGCGACTACCTTCTATTGGTATTATTGGTAGTGCTACTCCTACAGGTTGGGATAGTGATACAGACTTAGAAGATAATGGTGATGGTACATTTAGCATTGTTGTTTATCTAGTTGAGGGAGAACTGAAATTTAGGTCAAATGATTCTTGGAGTGTAAACTGGGGAGGAGCTGATTTCCCTGTTGGTGTTGGAACTCAAGATGGTCCTAACATAGTTATCCCAGAAGAAGGTAACTACAGAATTACATTTAACCCTGAGACAGGTGAGTATTCATTTGCTATTGTCCCTCTTTATGAAAGTATTGGTATAATAGGTAGTGCTACTCCTTCTGGCTGGGATGCAGATACGGATCTTGCAGACAATGGTGAAGGTGTTTTTACTATTACACTTTACTTATCTGAAGGTGAAGCTAAGTTTAGAGCTAATGACGCATGGGATACAAACTGGGGCAGTGCTGATTTTCCAGAGGGTACAGCTGTACAGGATGGTGCTAATATTTCTATAGCTATAGCGGGTTACTATGTAATCACTTTTACTCCTGAAACTGGAGAATACTCCTTTGTAGATGCTCCAACATATGAAACAGTTGGCATAATAGGAAGTGCTACTCCAAATGGTTGGGATGCTTCTACTCCTATGATGCAGAGTGAAGAAGATGCTCATGTTTGGATGCTAACAGTTGAGCTGGTAGATGGCGAAGCAAAGTTCAGAGCAAATGATGCATGGGATATAAACTGGGGTAGTACTGATTTTCCAATGGGAACAGCTGTACAAGATGGTCCTAACATTCCTGTCACAGCAGGTACATATGAGATTATGGTTAATGATGCTACTGGAGAGTACAGTTTTACATTGCAGTAAGAAATCTTAACTTGCAACTAAAAGAGGCTAGTCTTTTCAGGTAGCCTCTTTTTTTATGCAGTCATGTATATATTTTCCTAATCAAGAGAAGCTATGCATGATATTTCTACATTGACATTTTTTGGTAGTTTGCTAACCTCTACAGTTTCCCTTACTGGGAAATCTTTTTCAAAATAACTTCCATAGACTTCATTAACTACAGTAAAATCATCCATATTCTTAAGAAAAATCGAAGACTTAATAATATTAGAAAAATTTAACCCACATTCTTTTAGGATTGCACCTAAATTTCCCATTACTTGATTTGTTTCATCTTCAATAGAAGTTTGAACTAATAGGTTGGTTTGAGGAGACAGTGCAATCTGACCAGATACAAATAAAAATCCACCTATTTTAATTGCCTGATTGTAAGGACCAATAGGTTGGGGAGCATTGTTTGTATTAATTATTTCTTTTTTCATAATTGTTGATTACTTTTCTTATTCTACAGTAACTGATTTTGCCAAATTTCTAGGTTGATCTACATTACAACCTCTCATAAGAGCTATATGGTAGGATAATAATTGAAGAGGAATAACAGATACCATTGGCATTAGCGCATCTGACGTATTGGGCACTTCAATTACATAATCAACCATTTTAGGTAATAACGCATCTCCCTCTGTTACTATAGCTATAACCTTACCTTTTCGAGCTTTTACCTCTTGTATGTTAGAAACTATTTTATCATAAGAGCTATCTCTTGTAGCTATAAAAACAACAGGCATTTCCTCATCTATTAGGGCAATGGGGCCATGTTTCATTTCAGCAGCAGGATAGCCTTCAGCATGTATATAGGATATCTCTTTTAGTTTAAGAGCACCTTCAAGTGCTACAGGGAAATTATATCCTCTACCCAAATAAAGAAAGTTTGTAGCATCCTTATAAATCTCAGCTATTTTCTGGATAGCTGTAGAAAGCTCTAATACTTTTCTGACTTTTTCAGGGATCAGAGTTAACTCTTTAAGTAGTTCTTCAAAATGACCTTCAGTAATTGTTTTTTTGTATCTAGCAACTTTCAATGCCATCATAGTTAGCACAATAAGTTGAGCAGTGAATGCTTTGGTGCTTGCTACACCTATTTCAGGACCTGCATGAGTATAGACACCTTCATCAGAAAGTCTGGCAATGGATGAGCCAACTACATTACAAATACCAAGATTAATAGCGCCTTTTCTTTTAGCCAGCTCCATTGCTGCAAGGGTATCTGCCGTTTCTCCAGATTGAGAAATTGCAATAACAATATCCCCTTTATTAATAATAGGGTTTCTATACCTAAACTCTGACGCATACTCAACTTCAACAGGTATCCTGGCAAATTCTTCAAATATATATTCGGCAACCAGACCAGAATGCCAAGAAGTACCACATGCTATTAAAATAATTCTTTTAGCATTGATTAAATTGTCAATATTTTTCTGAATACCTCCAAGAACTATTTTCTTTTCCTTCAATCTCACCCTTCCTCGCATACAGTCTTTTATAGATCTTGGCTGCTCAAAAATTTCTTTGAGCATATAGTGGTCGTAACCACCTTTTTCTATAGCTTCTAACTCAATATCGAGACTCTGAATATAAGGGGTAAGCTCAATGTCTTTTATGCTTTTTATTTGAATATCATTTCCTCTTAGAACAGCAATTTCTTCATCATTCAAATAAACAACTTCCCTAGTATACTCGATTATGGGGGTGGCATCAGATGCAATAAAAAACTCTTCTTTATTTTTTCCTATGCCAATAACCAAGGGACTTCCTTTTCTTGCTGCAATAAGCTGATCAGGTTGATCTTTAGATAAAATAACTATTGCATAAGCCCCAACAACTTTTGTTAATGCAAGCCTTACAGCTTCTTCTAAAGTGCAGCCATTATTTTGTTGAATATGTTCTATAAAGTGAATAAAAACTTCAGTGTCTGTTTCACTATCAAATTTGTGTCCTTTTGAAATTAGTTCTTTTTTGATAGAGCTATAATTTTCAATAATGCCATTATGGATCATTGCCAGTTTCTTGCTAGGAGAAAAATGAGGATGCGCATTAACATCATTCGGTTCTCCATGAGTAGCCCATCTAGTATGACCAATCCCTATTTTTCCTTTAGAAGATTTTCCACTAATAGCCTTCTCTAAATCAGCGACTTTACCTTTTTTTTTAAATGCAGTAAAACTATTAGAAGGTGTATCTATAGTAACAATTCCTGCGCTATCGTAGCCTCTATATTCTAATCGTTTGAGTCCGTTTATAAGAATGCTGTGAGCTTCTCTTTTTCCAATATAGCCTACTATTCCACACATAAAATTTTATTTATAAAGTTGTTTATAAAAGTACAACTTTACGTGCAAAAAAATATAAAATGAAACTTTATAACTTATGCTTAAGTATAATATGATCATATAGTCATTAATAAAGTATGAATACCTAGCTGTAGCACAATTTTAACATATTTTAATTCATAAATTTGTAATTAAAATACTTATGCGATATGTCGCCTAGAACAAAAGAACAATTTCAGAAAATGCGAGAAGCAGGAAGGGCAAAAATACTTGATGCTGCGATATTTGAATTTTCCCGCAAAGGTTATAATGGAACAAAAATCGATGATATCGCAACAACGGCGAAAGTAGCAAAGGGTAGTATTTACCATTATTATAAAAGTAAAGAAGAACTGCTAGAAGCTGTTTTAGATTTAGGTTTACAAAAGTCTGATGAAATTATGCAGCAATCTTTTGCTGCAAGTGATGGTGAAACTTTTATGGAAAAGTTCATTGATAGTACTCTTTCAAAACCTCTAGATGATTTAAAATTCTGGCGCCTTTTCACTTCTGTTTTAATTCAAGCAGATATTCCTGAAAAGGTCACAAAAAAATTTAAAAGCTACATGCGCAATTCATTTGATCAGCTAGCAGATCTTTTTGCCTTGCCTGGTGAAGATAAAGAAAAAACAAAAGAAAGAACAAGTATGATAGCAGCCTCTATAGATGGTATATGGCTTCATGCGATTGTATTTGGAGTGGAAAATTACAATGAAGAAACTACTAAAAAGATATTTAAAAAAATTTTCTTGAAAAGGAATGATAGTAAAGGAACGGCGTATGTAAAATAGAAGGTTTTTCTAAATTGCTTTTTTAAGAAGTTCTAAAATATGTTATATTTACTATATCGACCTATAAGTCAATAATGGAAAAATTTATTTTCGGATATTTAATGTCCTTGTTTTTTATAAGCTCTAATATTTACAGCCAGAGTTCAAACTTGAGTGCAAAGGAAATAGTTGCAAAAGCAGATCAAAAGCTAAGAGGTAAATCTAATAAAGCTGAAATATCAATGGAGATAATCAGACCTTCCTGGAAAAGAGAAATGTCGCTAAAAAGCTGGTCAAAAGGTGAAGATTTCTCACTAGTACTAATAACAGCACCTGCAAAAGATAAAGGAACTGTTTCTTTGAAAAGAGAAAATGAGTTATGGAACTGGATGCCATCTATTGAGCGAACGATTAAAATCTCTCCATCGATGATGTCGCAATCGTGGATGGGTTCTGACTTCACAAATGATGATCTGCTAAAGCAGTCTTCTATAGTACTGGACTATAACCATGAAATAGTAGGAGAAGAGAAAATAGATGAGTTGGACTGCTACAAAATAAAATTAATTCCAAAAGAAGATGCTGCAGTAGTTTGGGGAAAAATTTTAATGTGGGTTTCTAAAGAAGGTTTTCATCAGTTAAAAACAGAGTTTTATGATGAAGATGAAATTCTAATTAATAGAATGTTAGGCAAAGAGATTAGGCAGATGGGCGATAGGGAGATTATTACAAAAATGATAATGATTCCTGTAGAAGATGAAGGACACAAAACAGTTATAACCTATCACAAAATTGAATTTGATATATCGTTAAATGATAATTTTTTTTCTATGCAAAATATGAAAAGAGTACGATAGTATCTAGAGTAGAAGTATTGAAAGAAGAATGAAAAATGTAATCATACTAGCTTGGAGAAATATTTGGAGAAATAAAAAGAGAACGATAATTACAGTTTTATCTGTTCTTTTTTCAGTTTTTTTGGCTTTAATTATGCGATCTCTTCAGCTGGGAACATATGGGCAGATGATCGACTCAAGTGTTAAGCTTTCTACGGGCTATATGCAAATTCATGAAAAAGGCTATTGGGAAAAAAAATCTATAAACAAGCTAGTTTCAAATCCACAAGAAGTTATAAATACCCTAAGTAAGAAGGGAGATATAGAATATGTAGTTCCAAGATTGGAAGTTTTTAGTTTAGCGGCCTCAGATAGCCTTTCGAAAGGTGTTGCTATAACTGGGGTAGATCCTTCTCAAGAGAATAGATTTAATGGTCTGGGAGACAAAGTTGTACAAGGAGAATTTCTAAAAGAAAACAGTGAGGGTATTTTGATTGCCAAAGGTTTGTCAAGCTACCTAAAACTAGGAATAAATGATACCCTAGTGATGATAGGGCAAGGGTATCATGGTATTAATGCAGTTGGAAAATATGCCATTGAAGGAATAATAAAACATGCTAACCCTAAGCTAAACAAAATGGCAGTTTATATGACAATACCTGTAATGCAAACCTTTATAGGTGCACCTAACCACCTATCAGCTCTTTTGGTAACTCCTAAAAACCCAAAAACACTTGAAGCTTTGAGAGCTAATCTTGAAAAAGATTTAGGAGAAGAGTTTGAAGTTATGACATGGAAGGATATGCTGCCAGAGGTAGTACAAACCATAGAGTCAGACAATATGGGTGGGATAATCATGCTAGTAATACTTTATATGGTAGTAGGTTTTGGAATCTTTGGGACAGTAATGATGATGACCATGGAAAGGATTAAAGAGTTTGGAGTATTAGTGGCAGTAGGTATGAAGAAAATAAAAATAGAATTAATGCTATTTTTTGAAATACTAATGATGACTGTACTGGGACTTTTCTTAGGTATAGCTTTAGCTTTTCCTATTGTTTTTTATTATCACAAAAATCCAATAAAACTGAGTGGGGACTTTTCAAGCTCTATGGAAGAAATGGGACTTGAGGCAATCCTTCCGTTTGCACTAGATTCGTCCTCTTTTCTAGCTCAAGGAGTAGTTATTTTGTTGATCTCAATATTTTGTCTAACATATCCATTCTACACAATTGGGAAGTTGAAGATAGTTAAAGCACTAAAAGGATAAGAAAATTTATATATAAAATAATGTTACTGAAGCTTGCATGGAAAAATCTTTGGAGAAATAAAGTTAGAAGTAGAACTATCATACTTTCAATAATTTTAGGCCTTACTGGGGGTATTTTTTCAGTAGCACTATTTAATGGACTTACAGAGCAAAAGTTAAGTAATGCTATAGAAACCCAAACTGCACACATTCAAATCCACAAGAAAAAATTTCTGGATGACTATGATATAAGAAAAAGCATTCATAATCATAATTTAGTTAGCAAAACCATTAAAGAAAATCCTTTAGTAAAAGGGTATGTCACCAGAGTGGTTACAACAGGAATGATGACCTCTGCTTCAGGAGGTTCTGGAGTACAAGCTTTTGGAGTAGATCCGAAAGAAGAAAAAAAAGTAAGTAAGATCTACGATAGAATAATTGACGGAAAATATTTTGAAGGAATAAAAAAAAATCCTATAGTAATTGGAGAGAAGCTTGCAGAAAAGCTGGATGCAAAAGTTAGGAGTAAAATTGTTTTAAATACTCAAGATAAAGAAGGGAATATAGTTGGGTCTGCATTTAGAGTTGTCGGAATTTTTAAAACGAACTCTTCAAACTTTGATGAAGCTAATGTATTTGTTAAGAAAAAAGATTTATGGAAGTTGCTGAAAGCAAATGGAAGCATTCATGAAATAGCAGTTGTAGTAGAAGATGAAGATTTAAGCGATAAAGTAAAAGAAGGTTTTGTAAGTAAACTTGATAGTAAGCTGGAAATAGAGACGTGGAAGGAGATTCAACCTGAGTTAGCAGTGATGAGTGATTTTTCTGAAAGAGTATACCTGTTTTTTATAGCAATAATTTTAATAGCACTTGGTTTTGGTATTTTGAATACCATGTTGATGGCCATTTTTGAAAGGACAAAAGAGATAGGAGTCTTAATGGCAGTGGGTATGAGCAAGTCAAAGGTATTTGGAATGATTATTTTAGAGAGCACATTCCTTGCACTTATAGGAGCCACCTTAGGAATGATATTGAGCATTACCCTTATCAGTTGGACAGGGAGTAGTGGTATTAATCTTAGTGCTTTTCAACAAGGCTTTGAATCTTTTGGCGTTGGAACAATTATTTATCCTCAGCTTTCTATCGGTTTTTACTTTCAGCTAATGCTAATGGTTATACTATCGGCAATTTTATTTTCAATTTACCCTGCATTTAAAGCATTGAAATTAAACCCAGTAGAAGCAATAAGAAGCAAATAAAAAGATGGAAAATAGCATAATTAAAATTCAAGGTCTTAAAAAAGTTTATAACCCGGATACTATTCCTGTATTTGCTTTGAATGGAATAAACCTGGAGATTGAGGAAGGGGAGTTTATTGCAATAGTTGGTCCTTCCGGTTCAGGAAAGTCTACACTGCTAAACATGATTGGTGGATTAGACTCTCCAAGTGAAGGATCAGTAGAAATAGGAGGAATAAAGATAGATGAATTAGACTCTAAAAAGCTCATAGATTTTCGGTTGAAAAATATTGGTTTTGTATTTCAAGATTACAGCTTACTGCCTGTATTAACTGCAAAAGAGAATGTTGCATTTGTGATGCAGCTTCAGGGGCAAGCAGATCAAAAATGTAATAAAAGAGCAGAGGAGCTGCTCACAGCTGTTGGTTTGCAAGAAAGAATGAACAATAGACCTGCAAAACTTTCAGGAGGGCAGCAGCAACGAGTTGCAGTAGCCCGGGCACTGGCATCTAAACCGAAGTTTATTCTCGCTGATGAGCCAACTGCCAATTTAGACTCTAAGTCAACCTCTGATTTGCTTGATATTATGCTACAGCTAAATAAAGAAGAAAAGATAACCTTCATTTTTTCGACGCATGATCAGAGAGTGATAGACAAAGCAAGAAGAGTTGTTTGGGTAGTAGATGGGAAAATTGACAAGGATGAAAGAAAATAAGAATAGAGTGACCATATGTAGTTACTTGTCTTTCACACTAAAAAGCCTTTGGATATTTGCTTGTTTTGCAACTTCTTTAAGTTTAAGCGCACAAGAAGAAAAACCTAAAAACTATAGTTTAAGTGGGTATTTAAAATCATTGCAAACAGTTTCTTTTCAAGATATTAATGGAGATTGGTTAACCAATAACTTTTTGCACAATAGGTTGAATTTCAAATGGTATCCCAGCCAGTCTCTAACTGTAGTGGCAGAACTTCGGAATCGCTTTTTTTATGGAGAGTTTGTAAAGGGATTTCCCCAATATGCTGATTTACTAGAAGAAGATAATGGTTTTTTTAACCTTTCTCATAACATTGTAGAAGAAAAATCTTTTTTTCTACATACCATTTTGGATAGAGCTTATTTGGACTGGTCTTCTGGAAAATGGCAGGTACGCTTAGGAAGACAACGGATTAACTGGGGACAAAACTTTGTTTGGAATCCTAATGACATATTTAATACCTACTCCTTTTTTGATTTTGACTACGAAGAACGACCTGGTTCAGATGCTTTGCTCATTCGTTTTTACTCTGGCTTGACTTCATCTATAGAGTTTGCTAGCACAATTGCAGACAATGTGGGTGATTGGACTGCTGCTGCATTATTTAAAATAAATAAATGGGAGTATGATTTTCAGTTTTTAGGAGGTAAGAATAAAAAAGACCTTGTTGTGGGTACGGGATGGTCTGGTCAGCTAGGTCAGGCGGGGTTTAAGGGTGAAGTAACGTACTTTTACCCTTATGAGGAGCAAGACAAATTTGAAAATAGTGTAATAGTCGCAACAACATCCGTTGATTACACTTTTTCCAGTTCTCTTTTCCTTCATGGAGAGTTTATTTTTAATAATAAGGGAAAGTCTAAAGAAGCAGGTCCATTTAATGTAAATGAGCCTTTAACAGCCAAAACATTAACACAAACTAAGTTTTCTCTTTTTGCAGAAAGTAGTTACCAGATTACTCCATTATTAAAGTCTGGTGTAAGCGGCATCTTTAACCCAGGAGATAACTCTTATTTCATTGGTCCTTCCATAGATCTCTCTATTACAGATAACCTATCTCTTTTTTTAATAGGGCAAATTTTTGATGGGCCTAATCAATCTTTGTATAATGGTATAGGAACATTCATTTTTTCACGGTTTAAATGGAGTTTTTAGTACGAGCTCCTGTTTATTTACAATGATCCTTACCATATATTTAAACTTTTTATCCTAGCTTAAAAATGTAACAATTGTTTCATATATTCTATTATTACTTTGTGGTAATGATAAAATAAGGCTATGAATAAAGAAGTTGAAATTTTTTCTTCAGATACAAATCAAAAGTGCGAGTTGCCTTTTGCACAATCAGGTATATCAGCGGGATTTCCTTCTCCAGCTGATGATTACCTAGAACCAACTTTAGACTTAAATAAGGAGTTGGTAAAAAACCCAGATGCCACCTTCTATGGAAGGGTAAGAGGTACTTCTATGCAGGATCTAAACATTGAAGATGGAGATCTCTTAGTGATTGATAAGTCATTAGAAGCAAAGGATGGAGTTGTGGCAGTATGTGTTGTGGATGGGGAGTTTACTATCAAAAAGGTTAGCGTAAAAAGAGATAAAGTTTTGCTAGTACCAGCAAATACTAAATTTAAAACTATTGAAGTTACAGAAGAAAATAGTTTTGTGGTTTGGGGCATAGTTACCTATGTAATCAAGAAAGTATGATAGCACTAGTCGACTGCAATAACTTTTACACTTCTTGCGAAAAAGTTTTTCGACCTGATTTAAGAAAAAAGCCAGTAGTTATTCTCTCTAATAATGATGGCTGTGTGATTTCGAGATCCCAAGAAGCAAAAGAAGCTGGAATCCCTATGGGAGTACCTGCTTTTAAAGCAATAAATCTTTTTAAGAAAAATAATGTAGAAGTTTTCTCTTCTAATTACCCTCTCTATGGAGATATGTCGAGGAGGATAATGAATACCCTTTCAAAGTTTACTCCCAATATAGAAGTATATTCTATTGATGAAGCATTTTTAGACTTATCTCATGCTAAAGATATTTATGCCTATACACGAGATGTGCATCAATACTCTGAGAGATCGACAGGCATCTCCTTGAGTATAGGGGTAGGGCATACCAAAACTTTAGCAAAGGTTGCTAGCTATATTTCTAAGAAAAAGGGAGATAACATTTTTATAATAGACTCCAATAACAGAAGTAACTGCTTACGAAAAGTACCTATAGATAAAGTGTGGGGAATAGGCAGAGGGCATCTTGAGCGACTTTTATCTATACAAGTAAAAACTGCATGGGAATTTACTCAGGTTTCAGACGGTTGGGTGAAAAAGCACATGTCTGTAATAGGACTTCGTATAAAGAAAGAGCTGGAAGGGTATCCTTGCATAGAAATAGAGTCTGATATTTTACCTAAAAAAGCTATTTGTACTTCCAGGTCTTTTGGAAAAGCACAAAAAGATCTGAAAAGTATTGAAGAAGCAGTTTCTACTTTTGCTGCCAGATGCGCTTCAAAGCTCAGAAAACAGAAATCTTGCGCGCAGACAGTATCTGTTTATTTAAGAACCAATAGGTTTATGCAAAGCCTCCCTCAAGATAGAGGTATAAACTACACTTATTTGCCAACAGCTACTGATAGTACTTTTGATATAGTTGCAAGCGCTCTGAAGATTACCAGAAAAATGTATAAAAAAGGATTTTATTATAAAAAAGCTGGAGTGGTTCTTTCTGGAATAGTCCCTAAAACTCATATTCAGGGAAGCTTATTTTCTTCTGACTCAAACTCTGGAAAGCTATCAAATACCATAGATAATATTCATAATAAATATGGATTTGATTCTATAAAAATAGCATCACAGGGAGTAGGAGAGAGGAAAGGATGGCACTTACTTCAAGAGAAGCTTTCAAAGAAATATACTACGTCCTGGAATGATATAGTTACGGTTTTTGCTTGACTATATTCAACATATCTTTTAAAGGTTTTGAAAATAGTATCATTATGCTAATTCCAACTATTAAGCTTATTAAAAGCCAAAGAACGACTTTAGAGAGTTTCTGGTTTTGACTACTGACTTCTTCTATATTTCCCATATGAATGAAGTTCGCCCAAAAGAATGGATTCGCTAACACCTGGTCAGAAGATTGAATATATTTTATTTTAGCATTTCGCAAAGCCAAATCTTTTTCTACCCCTTTGCCTAACTCTGTATAAAAGAACTTCATGATATGCTCAGTATTAGCATCACTAGCTTTCCAAAGGCTTAGTACTACACTTGAGCTGCCTGCGTACATAAAGGCTCGTGCAATACTAACTATTCCCTCTCCCTGTTCTAGTTTCCCATCTCCAGTTTGACAAGCACTCAGCACTACTAACTCTGCCGGAATATTCATATTATAAATTTCATAAACATGCAGAGAGTCATCTTGTATTGAATCCTTAGATGGATAAAAAAGTAGGTTAGAGTATTCAGGGTTCTGGTCATTAATACTTCCATGCATGGCAAGATGAATAATCTGATGATCTTCCACTAATTTTTTGAAATTAGTTTCAGTAGCTTTTTTCTCTAACAAGAAATTTCCAGAAAAAACTTTAGATAGATTTTCTACTTCATTACGTGCTCCAATTAGGCTTGATAAATCATTGTAAGACGTATTGTTTCTAAAAACATCATTATTTGGACTTTGCGAATTTCTGTAAGATGGAGCAAGAGCCAGGCATTGCTTTTTGTAATTGATAGATTTCGTTTTATTATTTTTCTCTGCCCAAAGGTTAGCGGAAAGGTCGTATGCTATAGAGAATTTTTTAATAAGAAAAGGTAGTTGATCATACGAGGTATACTGATGAGCATCTGTGTTTAGCATCTCAAAGGGTAAATAATGAAGGATTCCATCTGGGACTATAACTAGCCTGGGTACAGCACCATTTGATACTTCAAGTATATCGATATTAGGTAAAAGCTTTTTGCAAATGGAATAGCTAAGCTGTTTTAGGCTTTTAAAATTGTTAGGGTTATTTTCTGATACAACTTCTATAAGGCTATTGATATTTTGGTATAATGTGGAGTCAGCATCTATAGTAGTAATAGACACATTCTTTTTAGATATTGTAAATAGAAAGATACAATTTTGATTTACGAAGTATTCTAAGATACAAGTATTGGAGTCAGGTATTGCATTTTGGATTTGCTGTAGACTTGGTTCACTTATTTGATATTTCAGCTGAAAATATTTTGGATATTGATTTTCTACATAGTCTATTAAGGAGTCTAGATTACTTTTTTTTGTAAATAAGTAGTTTTGATATTTAGTAATTTTAATAGAATCCCTCTTTGAAGTGGAAATATTGAGTTGTTTTCGATAAAATGCAATTTGTAGTTTTAATTGATCTTCTAGTTGAATAATAGAATCTGGTACATTAGCAAACTTTGAAGCATTAGTTTCCCTAAGAGCTTTTTGCATGAAAAAGGCTTTGCTTCTTTCGGCAAGTGAAAATGCAGTATTAATGTAACTTGAGTCATTAGTTAGATGGAATAATGTATAGGCAGATTGTATGCCTGCCTCATATGAATCTTTAATACTTTGATTTATAGAAAAAAGATTATCTCTTCCTAGTTCAAACTTTATAGAGTCGATAAGTTTAGATGCAAGCAGTGAGGTATTAAGCGCTGTATTGAGGTATTCCTTTTTAGTATCAGAGGTTGATAGTAAGAGGTTTGATTTAGCGTTTAGGCATTTAAAAAGTAAAGTTTTAGAAGAAATATGGTTAAGATTAGGGAGGCTTAACATATTCGTATCGATAAAGTTATTTGTTAAGCTAACAATGGCTTTTTGATAGAGTTTCAAAGACCTTTTGGATAGTTTCATTTTTTCATAAATTACTCCCTTGTTAAATAAAGATAAGCTGTATTGTGGGTGGTTTTTTCCTAAAGTTTTTTCACGTATTTTAAGTGCTTTATTTAAATAATTAAGAGCATTATGGTAATCTTCTTTTTTTATATAATGTCCTGAAATATTATTATAACTTGTGGCAGTTAAAGGGCTGCTTTTTCCGATGATTCCATTTTCTCTAATCCTTAAAGCTTTGAACGAATAATATAACGCACTATCAATCATTTCCAGTTCTGAAAAACATGAACCAATATTAGTATACGTTACAGCTATATAAGGATGATCTTTTTCTAAAATTTTCATTCTTACTT
Source organism: Bacteroidia bacterium (assembly GCA_030425505.1). GTDB lineage: Bacteria > Bacteroidota > Bacteroidia > Cytophagales > Flammeovirgaceae > JAUIAB01. The sequence goes on from JAUIAB010000002.1 coordinate 151,000, forward strand.
TTAGAACTTTTAAATGAATATTTAGAGCTTGCTTAAATTTTTTCTGATGTGATAAACATAAACCTATGTTATTTAATATTATAGTTGTAGTGTAGTGATTTTCTCCAAGAAACTTTTTGATAATTGTTAAGGCTTTTTGAAAATACGGAAATGCATCTGAGTACATTTTAAGAGCTTCAAAGCACATACCGATGTTATTATAGATATAGGCTACTTTAAGGTCTTCAGATTTGATGCTTTCAAGCCTTATTTTTAATGCTTTTTTATAAAATGTAAGCGCTTCTTTGTAATTACCAAGTTTTTTTAAGCATAGCGCAACATTATTATAGCAAATACCTGTTTCAGGATGCTTTTTACCAGATATTTCAAGCCTTATTTCTAAAGATTTTTGATGTGCTAATAATGCACTATCATAAAGACCTTGTTTTGATAAGCAGAAGCCAATACTTCCATAGGTACTTGAAGTCTTGGAGTTATAAAAACCAACTGTTCTGGTAATGACATTAAGGTCTTCTTGATAATATTGAAGAGCATCATTGTACTTTCCTAATCTTACATAGCATAAACCAATATTATTGTAAATAGTCGATATTTCAGGGTGATTATTACCAGAAACTTTTATTCTAGTCGAAAGAGCTTTTTCTAAATAACTTAATGCTTCCTTATATTTTCCTAAGCTTTGCAGAGCATTTCCGATATTATTAAGGCAAATAGAAGATTTTGAATGGTTTTGCCCAAGTTGATTATCTGAAATCTCTAGTGCCTTTTTGTTATAAGCTATGGTGTTTTGAAACTCTCCTTTTTCTGAAAAATATCTTCCTATATTATTATATGTTGTAATTACATCACTGTTATTCGCCTTTTTTTTCTTTTTTAATTGAATCTTTAATGCTTTCTGGAAGTATTTGTAAGCTTTATCAAGATTTCCTTTGCAAATGTAAAAACTACCTAAATTATTAAAAGCATTAGCTATTTCAGGGGAGTCTCTTTTTTTTAATAATAGTGTATCCTTGAGTGTTTTCTGAATTACTATAAAAGCTGAGTCATATTTTGATAGTTCTAGCAGCGATGAGCTTTTAATATTTAATGATTTAAGATAATTGCTATAATCTTGTTTATCATAAAAATAACCTATAGCCTTATCCGAATATAAAATAGCACTGTCATATTTCCCTTTATCGTATAAGACAGTAGCTATTTCTAATGTGTTTTTATTGCTATTGAGAATAGTAAAACTCAAAGAAAAAATACAAAGAATACCAATAATGCAATTTTTTAAGCTATAGGACATGAACTAGTGTTTTATGTTTAATTATCCAAAATAATAGTTTGACTATACTAATTCATATTGCTTACTCTGACTTTCTTAAATGACTTCTATTTTATTTACTCTTTTCTCATGCCTTCCTCCTTCAAATTGAGTATTCAAAAAGGCAGTAACTATTTTTATCGCTAACTCTTCAGAGATAAACCTTGCTGGCAGACATAATATATTTGCATTATTATGTCGTCGGGATAATTCGGCAAGTTCTACTTTCCAGCACAAAGCAGCTCTAATTCCAGTATGTTTATTAGCCGAAATAGATACTCCAATTCCACTTCCACAAATAAGAATTCCGAATTCTGTTTCTTTACTTTCAACAGAGCGGGCTACTTCGTGAGCATAATCTGGATAATCGACAGACTCCTCGGTGTGGGTGCCTTTGTCTACAACTAAAATACCTTTCTCTTTAAGCATATTGCTTATTAACTCTTTGTACTGGTAACCTGCATGATCACTTCCAATGGATAATTTCATCTGTTTCAAAATTTGTGGCCTATCTAATTTATTTGACATACATCTTAACCATTACTTCGTGTGTGTCTCAATTTTAAATCAGACATGGTCTGTTTCATATATAATTTTTTAGAATAAAATACTCCTATTGAAAATCTTGAAAAACGATTTCTTTAATATCATAAGCTCTAGTTTCACCTTCCTTATTTACTAAAGCTCTTCCATATTCATCTAAACCTGTAATTTCTCCCAAAAACTCATGGTTTGACTCTTTTTCAAGAAGCTTAATACTTTTTTTGTATCCGTAAAGAGAGTTTAAATATTGAGCTTTTAAGTTCTCCTTTTGATTATTACATAATTGTAGATATAATCTTTCAAAATTACTAATTAACCTTTCTAAAACATCGAAGAGCTCCAATGCCCTCCCTTTAACTAAAGAAAGAGATGTTGCAGTATTCCCAAATTTAAACTGAGTTTGATTAACATTAAACCCTACACCAACAATACTGTAATCTACATAAGTATCCCTGATATTATTTTCGACTAAAATTCCTGCAATTTTTTTGTTATTAGCATAAATGTCATTAGGCCATTTTATAAAAGAGTTTTGCATGTCAAAGTCATCTTGTAGCGTATTTAAAAGACTAATAGAAGAAATGGTATTGAGAAAAAAACCGTTTTTTGCTTTCAATTCTTTAGGTTTCAAAATAATAGATAGAAGAAGGTTTTTGCCGTCCTCTGATTCCCAAAATTGACCCCTTTGACCTTTACCTTTGCTTTGGTAGCTAGTTAATACTATGTCGCCATCAAACCCTTTTTTTTCTTCAACCATTTGATGAGCTATCTCGTTAGTAGAATGACAAGTTGGCAGATAATAAATTGTTTTTCCTCTAATTAAATAGCTTGTACTTATTTTGTCCAATATTTGATAGCTTTGTTTGCAGTAATTATAAGTAAAATATCAATATATTCATTTGAATACTAAAACAGCAAGAAAAGATACAGAAGAAAGCAAAGACCAAGCTTTAATTAGTTGTATTGTAGACGGTATGCAGGAAAAAAAAGCTACAGATATAACTATAATTAATTTTAGTAAAATTGGCAATTCAGTTGCAGATTATTTTATAATCTGTTCTGGTAGTTCTGATAGACAAGTCGAAGCTATTGCCGATAGTGTTGAAGAGTTTGCTTCAAAAAAGTTGAAGGAAGAACCTTGGAAAAAAGAGGGTAAAACAAATAGAGAGTGGATAATAATTGATTATGTTAATGTTATTGTTCATGTTTTCCAGACAAAAGCAAGAGCAAGATACTCCATTGAAGATCTGTGGGGAGATGCAGATATTAAAAATATAGATGAGTAATTATTATAATTTAAGACTAAATGACGGAAGCTAATAAAAAGAAAAATATAACAAGAAAACCAAATCCTAAAAAACCAAAAAATAACTTTCAAATTTGGCTTCTTTCCTTGGTATTACTGATCGTAATCTCACTAACTTATTTTAATAGGAATAATTCAGCACTGGAAACAACGCAGAAGCGTCTAGAAACAATGCTAATAAACGGTCAAGTAAAAAGGTTAGTAGTTGTTAACGAGAAAGTTGTTGAGATAACACTTACAGAGGAGGCTTTAAATGACCCAAAATACGATCAGGAATTAAATCAGCGACTTGTTCTCTTTTCTCCAAAAGGACCTCACTATCAGGTGCGGTTTTTTTCAGGAGACCATTTTCGAGAGTTTGTAAATAAGGTAGAAAAGAGTCTCCCTGAAGGAGAAAGAGTAGATTTTGTAGCAGACGAACGGCAGGATTTTAGTACCTGGTTTTTTAGTTGGGGATTCTTTTTTGTGTTAATATTAGGTTTTTGGTTTTTAATGCGCCGAATGACTGGGGCTGGAGGTCCTGGTGGACAACTCTTTAGTATTGGAAAGTCTAAAGCAGCACTATTTGATGCGCAAAATAAGATTAAAATTACGTTTAAAGATGTAGCAGGTCTTGATGAAGCAAAAGAAGAAATAGAAGAGATAGTTCAGTTTTTAAAGAATCCTACCAAGTATACAGACCTCGGAGGAAAAATTCCTAAAGGAGCGCTGCTTGTAGGTCCTCCAGGAACTGGTAAAACATTATTGGCAAAAGCAGTTGCTGGAGAGTCTGGAGTGCCATTTTTTAGCCTATCAGGATCAGATTTTGTTGAGATGTTTGTCGGAGTTGGGGCCGCTAGAGTAAGAGACTTATTCAAACAAGCAAAAGAGAAAGCTCCTTGTATCATATTCATTGATGAAATAGATGCTATAGGTAGATCAAGGGGAAAAGGGCAAATGATGGGTTCTAATGACGAAAGAGAAAATACGCTCAACTCACTTTTAGTAGAGATGGATGGATTCTCTACAGACTCAGGGGTAATTATTCTTGCTGCTACAAATAGACCTGACGTTTTAGATAATGCACTTTTAAGACCTGGTAGATTTGACAGGCAGATTAGCATTGACAAACCAGATATTAAAGGTCGTGAGCAAATATTTAGAGTTCATTTAAAGCCAATAAAGGTTGCAAAAGATATTGATTCTAAAAAATTAGCAGCTCAAACTCCTGGATTTGCTGGAGCGGAGATAGCCAATGTTTGTAATGAGGCAGCATTAATTGCTGCACGGAAAAATAAGAAGCAGGTTGATATGCAAGACTTCCAAGATGCTATAGATAGAGTAATTGGAGGACTTGAAAAAAAGAATAAAATAATCTCACCTGAGGAAAAAAAAATAGTAGCATATCATGAAGCAGGACATGCTGTAGCTGGTTGGTTTTTAGAACATGCAGACCCTTTGGTAAAAGTAAGTATTGTGCCAAGGGGAGTAGCTGCATTAGGATATGCACAGTATTTGCCAAAAGAACAGTTTCTTTATACTACAGAGCAGATGATAGATGAGATCTGCATGGCTTTGGGAGGAAGAGCAGCTGAAGATATTATTTTTGACAAAATTTCAACTGGAGCGCTTAGTGACCTTGAGCGAACTACCAAAATGGCGTATAGCATGGTTACTATTTATGGCATGAACAAAGAGATAGGAAATATTTCTTTTTATGATCCTGCTAGAAATGACTACATATCAAAACCGTACTCTGAAGCTACTTCTGAAAAGATAGATCAGGAAGTTAAAAAGATGATAGAAAAAGCGTATGAAAGAACAAAAGAGCTTTTAAATCAAAAGAAAGAAGAACTTGAAAAGTTAGCACAGGCACTTCTGAAAAGAGAAATTTTGTTTCAAACTGACCTTGAAGCTATCATTGGAAAAAGACCGTTTGAAACAAAAACAACCTATCAGGATTTTGTTGATAATAGTGATGACGAAAACCAGAAAGAAGACACAAAAAGCGAGCTAAAAACAAAAAAAGAAAGTGTAGAAAAGTAAAGCATACACTTTATTCTTTCTTTACAAAAATTGATAGCTGCTTTTGCAAATGGAAAATGATAAGATTGATAAGTCCGAACATGTTTTAGAAGAGGATAAGTTTTGGAATATAATATCTAATTCTCTCATAAGAAGTGGAGGTGATTATTTGCAGCAACAAAAAGAGTTGAAAGAAGAGCTGTTGAAGCTTTCCCCGAAGGATATATATAGGTTTGATAATAGATTTCATTTTTATCACGACCAGGCGTATACTTGGGATTTGTGGGCAGCAGCTGAAATAATAGGAAAGGGTTGTTCTGATGATGGTTTTCATGACTTTAGAGGTTGGTTAATTGGAAAAGGAAAAGAGGTTTTTTTTAATGCTTTGAAAGATCCTGAAACTTTAATCTCCTTAGATTTTAAAGAAGGAGGAAATAGTGCTTACTGGGAAGGCTTAAGCTATATAGCATATGATGTTTATGAAGATAAAACAGACGATGAAATGCCTATTGCACCAGATGGAGTATTTAGCCGCGATGATATAGAAGGAGAAGAGTATCCATCTACAAAAAGTTTTTTAAAAAATAAATACCCCAAACTTTGGGAAAAATGGATAGGGGATTAACAGTTCTAATTTAGCTTGCTGTCAAATAAATCTTACTTATAGAAAAGTATTTCGTACTAAGAGATTTATCATGATTGGCTCATTGGATTTAACTTAATTATTTTATGGTGGTGTAGCTTATTTCCAATTGCTTTCCATCCTTTAATACCTACAAAAGATATAACATCTAGTATGTCGTGCTTTTCAGCACCACTCTTTTCTTTATATTTGATTTGAACAAGTAAATTCCCTTGCGTTGATGCCAAGATGAGCTTGGAGTTTTTGTGATCAGTTAAAAACTGAAATTTCTTTTGGATAGTACTTGTTTCTACCTTAAATCTTTTTACATAAAAACTTTTTGTGCTTCCATCAAAATGCACTGCAGAAATTGCTTTTTCAGTATCAAACTTTTCTATTAGAGCTACTTTCTTGGACTCTAATTTGAGGTTATAGTCAATAGGCAAAATTTCATAATTCCCATCCGTATAAATACAAATGATCTGATCCTCTAGCTGGAACTCACCTAGCTCTTTTCCTATGGAGTCTTTATTGATACGACCAGTGGCATCATCAAAATAGAGGTTAAATGCCCCAAGGGTTGACTTACCTTCTTTTTTTAATTGAATTTTTTTAACAGGATATTTTGTTACAATATTTCCCTGAGAACCTCTACCTTTAATTTCTAAATCAGAAAAATCATATTCAAATACTTTATTCCGTGCTTTACTACTAGGGCTTAGGTAAATACCAACTAGTTCTGCCTCTCCATTGAGATTGGAAGTAAAGTATAAAACTTTAGAGTTTTTCTCACCTTTAGTAAGATCATACTCCTTATCTCTAGTAATACCTAATATTTGAAAACGCTTTGCTCTGGTGACTCCTGTTTTTCCGTCCAGGTAAATTAGATTAAACACTTTTCGGTCATCGTCTTTTCGGTGAACTTCAACGTGAAGAATTCCTTTTCCGACAAAAGTCTTATCACTGATTTTGGTTACCACAAACTTGCCATCCTTTCTAAATACAATAATGTCATCTATATCGGAGCAATCGCAGACAAATTCATCTTTTTTAAGACCATAACCAATAAAGCCATCTTTTGCGTTGACATATAGCTTAACATTATTGGCGGCAACCTGAGTAATGGCAATACTATCAAAAGTAGAAATGACTGTTTTTCTTTCTCTTCCTTTACTGTATTTCTCTAAGAGATCTTTAAAGTAGGAGATAGCATAGTCTGTTAGGTGGTTTAGGTGATGCTCAGTTTGCTCTAACTCATCGGTCAATCGCTTCATCAACTCATCTGCTTTGAAGGAGTCAAACTTTGAAATCCTCTTGATCTTTATTTCTGTAAGACGAACGATATCGTCAGTAGTAATTTCTCTGTAGAATTGTGGTTTAAAAGGCTCCAGTCCTTTGTCAATAGTAGCAATCACCGCTTCCCATGTCTCACACTCTTCAATGTCTCTATAAATTCTATTTTCAATAAAAATCTTTTCCAAAGAGGAAAATAAAATCTTTTCGAGTAATTCTCCCTTCAAGATTTTTAGCTCCAACTCAAGAAGATCAACTGTCTTTTTGGTGCTAATTTCAAGAATTTCATTTACAGATAGAAAATGAGGTTTTTCATCTATGATAATACATGCATTTGGAGAAATACTAGTCTCGCAATCTGTAAATGCATATAAAGCGTCAATAACGACACTAGGAGACTGTCCAGAAGCTAACTGTACCTCAACTTCTACATCTTTAGCAGTATTATCTGTTATTTTTTTTACTTTGATTTTACCAGCATCATTTGCCTTTACAATAGATTCTGTAAGAGATTGAGTAGTAGTACCAAAGGGAATCTCTTTAATTAAAAGTGTTTTGTTATCAGAAGCTTCAATTTTGGCTCTTACTTTTACTTTACCTCCTCTTTTTCCTCCATTATAGTTTTCCACATCAATTGATCCTCCTGTAGGAAAATCAGGATAAAGGCTAAAATTTTTGCCTTGCAGCACCTTTATAGAAGCATCTATTAGCTCAATAAAATTATGAGGCAAAACTTTAGTAGAAAGCCCAACAGCAATACCTTCAACTCCCTGAGCTAGTAATAAAGGAAACTTTATAGGTAAAGTAACAGGCTCTTTCTTTCTTCCATCATAAGATTGTTGCCACTCTGTAGTTTTTGGATTAAAAACTACATCCAATGCAAACTTAGAAAGCCTTGCTTCAATATATCTAGGAGCAGCAGCACCATCACCAGTTCTTATATCTCCCCAGTTTCCCTGTGTTTCTATAAGCAAATCCTTCTGACCCAGATTGACTATAGCATCACCAATAGAAGCATCACCATGTGGATGGTATTGCATCGTACTTCCGATCACATTAGCCACTTTGTTAAACCTTCCATCATCCATTTCCTTCATCGCATGCAAAATTCTCCTTTGAACAGGCTTTAACCCATCTTCAATAGCAGGAACAGCCCTTTCTAAGATTACGTAAGAAGCATAATCTAAAAACCAGCTCTCATACATGCCAGATATGGGAAGGGTAGAATAGTCTTTATCCATTTTTTGAGTGCCTAATAAACTTTAGAAATCAAAAATATAGGGTTTTATTGTTTAGAGTAAATAATTAAAGGAAATACTTTTAAAAAATTTATTTGCACTATTAAAATAAGGCATAATTGAATAGTTTGCTTATGAGAGATTAATCTCATAAATATTGTGAGGCCATGTTCTAGCACCAAAACTTTCTTTCCACTTTAAAAGACCTTCGTTTATAGTATTTTTTTCTCTTTGATTACTTATACCAAAGCTTAAATATTGAAAAGGAAAAGTGTGAAATATAAAATGAATAAGAGCATCTGAAGCCCTTAAACTAGTCCCTTCTGAGTTAGAGGCTTGGTACTGGATGTGCAAAATGGTTCTATAAAAGAAAACAACAGCTCCAGAAATAATTTTATCATCTTTCTTAGCAGTAATTAGAAGAATGTTCTCTGGAAAGTGCTCTTGTAAGTAAAAAATATCTTCTAAGGAATGGGTGGGTTGTGTGTTGTGTTTTTGGTGGAGAACCGTTTTTAAAACCTCCCAAAAATTAACCCAATCATTTGAAAAATTAACAGAGATATTTTCCTTGATAGACTTTTTTATTCCATAATCCCAATCTCTTTTTCCTTTAATTAAACCACTCATCGAAATTACGGAGTTAACCTCTTTGGCTATAAGTTTTGCATTACAAGCAAATAAGGGATATTCATCTTCAAAAGAGGGTACGCTATGATAAAAAGAAGGGATCTGCTTGTAGACTAGTTTTGTAAAACCTGTAGATTGGTAATAGTCAAGCATAGCTGAGAAGCAGGCTTCTCCAGCAAAAAAATCAATGGTATTAGAAAATATAATTCCTCCAAAAGATAATCCCTGATGCGAAAAAATAGTTTTCCCATTTTCATTAGCAGGGAAAACGGCAATAATTTTATTTGCCTTGTAAAAAACTAAAGAATGATCCTGAAATCTGTCTTTGTGATACTCCATGAAATCTCTCTTAAAAAAGAAAAGACCATTCTTTGCAGTTTCAACAAATTGATCCCACTGATTTTTTAGAGAAGGTTTATATCGAACAACAGTGACACTCATCTTAATCTTTTCAAGCTATTTTATTATTCAAAAACAAAAAAATAAAGTGGTGGGCGAATGTCCAGCGAGGTGAGGGAAGGAATGCAGGGAGGAAGCTTTGGACATTCTTGAGCTTTTCGCCCTTTTGGGTCAAGCCAAAAGGGTAATAAAAGAAAAAATAAGTAAAAGAAGAGACTAAAATATATACGATAGAAATAATAGATAAAGACATACTAGGTAAATACAATAAACAAGATAAAAACGTAAGCGATATCAAACTGCAACAGCAGCTTTAATATGCGGATGAGGATCATAATCTATTAACTCAAAATCTTCATAGCAAAAGTCATCAATACCTTCTACATTTCTTTTAATCTTCATTTTGGGAAGGTTTCTTGGAGTTCTCGATAGCTGTAAATGAGCTTGTTCCATATGGTTTGAGTACAAATGAGCATCCCCAAGCGTATGGACAAAATCGCCAGTTTCTAACTTACAAACATGGGCAATCATCATCGTGAGAAGAGCATACGAAGCTATATTGAAAGGCACACCCAAGAATACATCTGCACTTCTCTGATATAATTGGCAGGAAAGTCTACCCTTAGCAACATAAAACTGAAACAAAGCATGGCAGGGTGGGAGAGCCATCTTTTCAATCTCTCCGACATTCCATGCACTGACAATCATTCTCCTAGAATCCGGGTTATTTTTTATTTGGTTTATTACATTTCGGAGTTGATCGATTTGCTCTCCATTCGAAGCACTCCAAGATCTCCATTGCTTCCCATAAACAGGTCCAAGGTTACCATTTTCATCTGCCCACTCATCCCATATAGAAACACCATTTTCTTTCAGATACTTAATATTGGTATCGCCTTTTGCAAACCACAAAAGCTCGTGAATGATAGAGCGTAAATGTACTTTCTTGGTAGTTACTAGTGGAAATCCTTTGGAAAGGTCATATCGCATTTGGTAACCGAAAATACTTTTCGTTCCAGTTCCAGTTCTATCACTCTTTTCCTCTCCATTATGGATAATTTCCTGTAGTAAATCAAGGTATTGTTTCATAAATAGAAATCTAAACAGTTATTTTTACTTTTACAGCAACTAAAATGTGAATAAAAAATGGAAACAGCAGCACCATATAAAGCTAAAAATAAAATACGTATCGTTACAGCAGCATCCTTATTTGATGGACATGATGCTGCCATAAACATCATGCGTAGAATAATTCAAGCTTCGGGAGCTGAAGTAATCCATTTGGGTCACAACAGAACAGCAAAAGACATAGTAGATTGTGCTATCCAGGAAGACGTTCAAGCGATTGCAATAACCTCGTACCAGGGAGGACATGTGGAATACTTTAAATACATTTATGATTTATTAAAAGAAAATGGATATGGTCATATAAAAATTTTTGGAGGAGGAGGCGGAACTATACTGCCTAGTGAAATTGAAGAGTTACACAATTATGGTATAACAAGGATATACTCCCCTGATGATGGAAGAAATATGGGACTTCAGGGTATGATTAATGATTTACTAGAAAAGTCTGATTTTCCTATTGGAAAGAAATTAAATGGAGAGTTAAGAAAACTTAAAGGTGATGAGGTTTTAAGCCCAAAAGAAATAGCAAGGTTAATATCTACTGCAGAAAACTACCCCGATGAATTAGATATAAAACTGTCAGGTTCAGAACAAAAAACAGATAAAATACCTGTGCTTGGAATTACGGGAACAGGAGGGGCAGGTAAATCTAGTTTAGTAGATGAATTGGTTAGACGTTTTCTCAATGACTTTGAGGAAAAGCAAGTAGCGATTCTATCTGTAGACCCTTCTAAAAGGAAAACAGGAGGAGCACTTTTGGGAGATAGAATCAGGATGAACTCTATCTCCAATGATCGCGTATATATGCGTTCATTGGCTACCAGACAGTCCAATCTTGCACTTTCTAAACATATATCCGTTGCTTTAAGCTTACTCCAGGATTCTAATTTTGATTTAATCATTTTAGAAACATCAGGGATAGGGCAGTCAGACACAGAAATTGTGGATCATTCCGATGTATCGTTATATGTAATGACTCCTGAATATGGAGCAGCAACTCAGTTGGAAAAAATTGATATGCTGGACTATGCAGATCTCATAGCAATAAATAAGTTTGATAAAAAAGGAGCATTGGATGCCTTGCGTGACGTTCAAAAGCAATACCAGAGAAACCATCAATTATGGACTAGCAAACCCGAAGAAATGCCAGTATATGGTACAATGGCTTCACAGTTTAATGATGATGGCATGAATGCTCTATACCATGCAACAATAGAGAAGATAAAAGACAAGTTTAACCTCCACTGGGGTACATCATTAGAAAAGAATAAAGAGAAGGAAAAACACTATATCATACCTCCAAGTAGAACGAGGTACTTATCTGAAATTTCGGAAAAAATAAGAGATTACGATCACTGGGTAGAAGAGCAAGCAGATAAAGCTGACAAAGCTTATTCTCTTAAAAACTCGATAGAACTTGTTAAAGAGAAAAAATCCATCACTCTGGATGCTCTTGAGGATCTTTACAAGTCGCAAAGAAGAGAAATAGCACCTGTTAATATTGACATAATTGATTCATGGGATGAGAAAAAAGAAAAGTACAAAGCAGATGAGTTTATCTTCACTGTTAGAGACAAACAGATCAAAATACAGACCAAAACAGAATCGCTATCTCATCTTAAAATACCGAAAGTAGCACTTCCTCAATACAAAAACTGGGGAGACATTTTAAAATGGCACTTACAGGAAAATGTTCCTGGAGAGTTTCCTTACACAGCAGGAGTATTTCCTTTCAAAAGGGCAGGGGAGGATCCAACTAGAATGTTCGCTGGAGAAGGAGGTCCAGAAAGAACCAATAAAAGATTTCACTATTTATCTGAAAATCAACCTTCTATACGATTATCTACAGCATTTGACTCTGTAACTCTTTATGGCGAAGACCCAGATCACAGACCTGATATATATGGAAAAATTGGTAATTCCGGAGTGAGTATCTGTACACTAGATGATGCCAAAAAATTGTACTCTGGTTTTGATCTGGCAGATCCTAAAACGTCTGTATCCATGACTATCAATGGTCCTGCTGCAACTATATGCGCCTTCTTTATGAATGCTGCTATAGATCAACAATGCGAACTTTACATAAAAGAACAAGGAATAGAAGCTGATACGCAAGAGAAAATTAAAAAGATATTTCAAGAGCGAGGTTCAAATGCACCATCTTATAATAGTAAACTGCCTAATAGCCATAACAAACTGGGTTTATCACTATTAGGGGTAACTGGAGATCAGGTATTGCCTCAAGAAGTATATGAAAAAATAAAGTCCAAAACCCTAAGTCAGGTGAGAGGTACTGTTCAGGCCGATATTCTCAAAGAAGATCAGGCACAAAATACCTGTATATTTTCCACAGAATTCTCTCTAAGACTTATGGGAGATATGCAGCAATATTTCATAGATAAGAGCATCAAAAACTTCTATTCTGTTTCCATCTCTGGATACCACATTGCAGAAGCAGGGGCAAACCCAATATCGCAGTTAGCCTTCACACTAAGTAATGGATTTACTTTCGTAGAATATTACCTAAGTAGGGGAATGCACATCGACAATTTTGCTCCGAACTTTTCATTCTTCTTTTCCAATGGATTAGATCCCGAATATTCGGTGATAGGCCGGGTGGCAAGAAGAATATGGGCCAAAGCTATAAAACTCAAGTATGGTGGAAATGCGAGATCTCAGAAGCTAAAATACCACATACAGACCTCTGGAAGATCGCTGCATGCTCAAGAAATTGCATTTAATGATATAAGAACGACCTTGCAGGCACTTTATGCGATTTATGATAACTGTAATTCGTTACATACTAATGCTTATGACGAAGCTATAACTACTCCTACTGAAGAATCTGTTCGACGAGCTGTAGCTATCCAGTTGATTATCAATAAAGAATTGGGTTTAGCTAAGAACGAAAATCCATTGCAGGGCTCCTTTATTATAGAAGAGTTGACGGATTTGGTAGAAGAAGCAGTACTATTAGAATTTGACAGAATTACAGAAAGAGGAGGAGTTCTTGGAGCAATGGAGACTATGTACCAGAGAACCAAGATACAGGAAGAGTCACTATACTACGAATCATTGAAACATGACGGAAAACTGCCTGTAATTGGTGTGAATACATTCTTATCTAAAGAAGGGTCGCCAACCATCATTCCTCAGGAAATTATCCGATCAACAAAAGAAGAAAAAGAAAACCAGATTAGTTCACTACAAAACTTTAAAAAGGCTAATAGTAGTACTTCTGAAATGCAACTCAAAGAGTTGCAAAAGGCTGCCATAAATGATGAAAATCTTTTTGGACAGCTGATGGAGGCTACAAAACATTGTTCTCTGGGAGAAATAACCCATGCACTATTTGAAGTTGGCGGTCAATATAGAAGAAATATGTAGACATACGAGTAATAAAAAAGCAGCCAAGAATAAGAAAGAGGCTGCTTTTTTTATTTACTAGGGGTAGGGGTTATCCTATAACCACATTCACTATCCTTTTGGGTACTACAATTACCTTCCTAATGGATTTTCCTTCTACCCATTTCTGTACAATCTCATTTTTCACAACATCGGCTTCAATATTTTCAACTGCGTAATCTGCTGAAAACGTCATTTTTGTTCTCACCTTCCCATTAATAGAAATTGGGTATTCTAACATAGACTCTACCAAATAACTATTATCCCATTTAGGGAAAGAGGCATTGCAAATGCTATCCTTATTACCTAGTGCATGCCAAAGTTCTTCGCATATATGAGGGGCAAAAGAAGACAAGATAATTAGCAAAGATTCTAGAATTTCTTTTTTATGACACTTCAGTGATGTTAGCTCATTTACGCAAACCATAAAAGCACTAATAGAAGTATTCAGGGATAAACTCTCAATATCTTCTTCTATTTTTTTGATCGTTTTATGCAAAACTTTTAGTTCTTCATTAGAAGGGTTATCTTCCGAAATAGATAATGTACCACTATCGTTATAAAATAATCTCCAAAGCTTCTTTAAAAACTTTGAAACTCCATCAATACCATGTGTATTCCAGGGCTTAGACTGTTCTATAGGGCCAAGAAACATCTCATACATCCGCAGAGTATCTGCACCGTATTTATCTACAACGTGATCTGGGTTTACCACATTATATTTTGACTTAGACATCTTTTCTACCAAATGTCCACATTCAAACTTACCCTCATCATTTAATACAAACTCAGAATTGGTATACTCTGGTCTCCACTGCTTAAATTTTTCAATATCTAATATATCCTTATCCGCTAATTGGATATCGATATGAATTTCAGAAACCTCATATTGATCTTTTTTAGAATGAGTAACAAACTTATCCTCCCCTTTAACTTTATAAATTAGATTAGACCTTCCCTGAATCATTCCTTGATTAACTAACTTCTTGAAAGGCTCTTCATGAAAAATGAAACCTCTGTCATACAAGAACATATTCCAAAACCTGGAGTAGAGTAAGTGTCCCGTCGCATGCTCCGTACCACCCAGGTAAAAATCAACTGCATTCCAATATTTTACTACATCCTTATCAACAAAATCCTTTTCATTATTAGAATCCATATATCTCAAAAAATACCAACTAGAACCTGCCCAACCAGGCATTGTCGTCAACTCAAAAGGATACTTATCTTGATATAACCAGTCTTCTGCTCTTCCCAAAGGAGGTTTACCATCCGAAGTTGGTTTGTACTCACTAATTTCAGGTAAAGTAACTGGAAGGTCTTCTTCCGAAACAGGTTGCGGGAAATCATTTTCATCAAAATAAACAGGAACTGGTTCTCCCCAATACCTCTGTCTGCTGAAAACTGCATCTCTGATTTTATAATTTATCTTTCGTTTTCCAATTCCTTTCGTTTCTGCTTCTTTGATAGCAGCCTCAATAGCATCTGTTGATTCTAATCCATCTAAGAAGCCAGAATTAATCATAATGCCATGCTTTTTCTCTGTAGGATCTTCCATTCCTTCCGTTCCATCGATTACATTAATTATTGGTAAGTCAAAATGAGTAGCAAACTTAAAATCTCTATCATCGGAAGAAGGAACAGCCATTACCACACCAGTACCATATCCTGCTAAAACATAATCTGCAACCCAAAGAGGTATTCTCTTTCCATTGAATGGATTAACCACATAAGAGCCTGTAAATACACCAGAAACTTGCTTCACATCGCTCATCCTTTCCCTCTCTGATCTGTTTTTTGCAATTTCTAAATATTCAGATACGCTTTCTTTTTGTGCTTCTGTAACTAACTCTTGTACTAGTTCATGCTCTGGAGCAATTACTAAATAAGTAACCCCAAAAATGGTATCAGGTCTTGTTGTGAAAGCCGTAAGAATTGTGTCTTTTCCTTCAACAGCAAAGTTAATTTCACATCCATTAGACTTTCCAATCCAATTTCTCTGCATTTCTTTCAAAGAATCTGACCACTCTAAAGTATCCAGATTAGACAAAAGTCGATCAGCATAAGCGGTAATACGCATCATCCACTGCTTCATCTTTTTCCTTTCTACTGGATACCCACCTCTTTCAGAGAAGCCATCTTTTACTTCATCATTTGCCAGAACAGTGCCGAGCTCAGGACACCAGTTTACAACAGCATCTGCTAAGTAGGTTAGCCTATATTTAAGTAAGATACCATCCTTCTCTTTTTTGCTGTAACTACTCCATTCTTCTGCTGTAAAATGAGGAGTACCTTCATCACATTCTGCTTTAATATTCTTGTTGCCCTCTTTTTCAAATATTTTGATTAATAAACCTATAGACTCAGCTTTGCCACTTTCTTTATTATACCAGGAATTAAAAAGCTGGATAAAAATCCATTGTGTCCACTTGTAAAAACCAGGATCAGAAGTTCTGATTTCTTTTGACCAATCGTATGAGAAGCCTATTTTGAACAATTGTTTTTTAAATGTTTTAATATTTTCTTCTGTAGTTTTTGCTGGGTGTTGACCTGTTTCAATGGCATATTGCTCTGCTGGCAAACCAAATGAATCAAATCCCATTGGATGAAGAACATTAAAACCTTTCAACTTTTTATAGCGCGAGACTATATCAGAAGCAATGTATCCAAGAGGATGCCCCACATGAAGTCCTGCTCCAGAAGGGTAAGGAAACATATCTAAGACATAATACTTAGGTTTATTTACATCAACTTCTGTCTGATATGTATTCATATCATTCCAGTAACCTTGCCACTTCTCCTCAATTTTTTTATGATCGTATGAACTCATTTACCTCTATTTCGATAATAATGATTAATATTGACCAAAATTGTAAATGTTTTTTTTGGTTTACAATTTTGAGAGCAAATAGAAATTAAATTCTTTTTTAAAGTTTGAGCAAGTTCATAGTTTATTCATTTTTTTTAATAAGTGTAATAGGGGGTTATAGTTGTAAAAGCTTTAAGCAAGACATACTTTTTGAGTCAGATACGGATATTAACCCAGAGCTATTTCAAAAGACTCTAAAGGAGGCAGAGGAAGGCTATAGAGTTGCTCCTATGGATTATTTGGCAATTTCTGTATTCACAAATAAAGGAGAGGTTTTAGTAGATCCTAATGCAGAGTTTGAAATAGGATTTGATGGTTTAAGATCTAATGGAAGAAATAATAACTCTCAAATGAATAATAGAATTGGAGCGAGTGGGTATAATGGTCTCTTTAACATGCCTTTAATGGAAAGCGGTTCAAATCCTCGCTTTTATTTGGTAGATGCTAATGGAGAAGTGAACTTACCTCTTATTGGCAAACAAAAATTATCAGAAAAAACAGTACATGAAGTAGATTATATACTAGAACAAGCATATGCAGAATATTACAAAGAGCCTTATGTAAAATCTCAAATTGTAAATAAGAGAGTAACGATATTAAAGCCTAATGGAAATGTGAGCCTTCCTTTGCGAAATGAGAGAATGACATTAATCGAAGTTTTAGCTCTTACTAGCGAATCATCCACAGGAAATGTTTTTCAATCTATTGGCAAAGCAAGGAGAATAAAGCTTGTGAGAGGAGGTAGCATGAAGGTAATTGATCTAACAGCTAAAGATAATAGTCTTTTACTTGCTCAAACTATTATACAACCTAATGATATCGTTTACATCGAGCCAAGGAGAAGAATAGCTCCAGCAGAATTGACAGAACCTTTCCGAATTATTGGAACTGTTGCTTCGGTAGTACTTTCATTGTTTGGTATTTATCAGGTGACAAAAGGGCTGTAAAGAGGTTAAAATGAGTGCGAATCAAAATACATCCAGTTTGTCTAATTCAAATTCTAGCGATGATTTTTTTGCCAATGTAGAATTTGATCCAGCAAAGTTTTTCTTTTTATTAAAAAGAAGCCTTTGGTGGATTTTGATTATACTCTTCGCTGGTTTAGTAGGGTCTTATTTGTATTTAAGATATACGGAGAAAATATTTGAAGCATCTGCTGTAATTAAGCTAGAAATTAAGAATGATGCTGATCTTTTAGATATTTCTGTTAACCCTCTTGGAGATGGAAAGGATAAAAACAAGCTGGCTGGAGAAATAGAATTAATAAAATCCGAAATAATATATGACCGATTAATTGACTCTTTGGGTTTAGGTATAAGCTATTATGCAAAAGGAAACATATTAAATTCTGAGCGTTTTGAATCTTCTTCATTTAAAGTGATAGTTAAAAATGCTTCAAATCAAGAAGATCGACCTATTTATATTGTTTTTAAAGATGAAAACTCATTTTTAATAAGTAAAAATGAAAGTTTTGAATCTGCTACTCAGCAGAGAGTTAATCAATGGTTTGTATTTGGTAGAGATTCCCTAAAGGTAATAAAAAGTAGTTTATTTGATGAGAGTAATATTAATGAGAACTACTACTTTGTGTTTAATAGTGATAGAAGTTTATACTCCTATTTCAACCGAAACTTAGGAGTTGCTATTGAAAGTTTTGCTGCTAATACTTTAAAGTTAATATTTAAGGATCCCAATAGATCAAAAGCAATCAAGATTATTGAAAATGTAATTGAAATTTATAAATCACAGTCTATAGAAAGCAAAAACCAAGTTTTTGAGCAATCCTTACAATACCTAGAAGATCAATTAGTTATCACAAAGGATACACTATCTTTTTATGAAGACTTAATAGCCAAACTTACAGAAGTAAACAAAATTCCAGAGGTTCAAGAAGTGGGAGAGGCGATTAGTACTATCCGCTCTTTAGAAGAACAAATGACAAATTTGAAATTCAAGATAGATCAGTATGAAAAGCTAGAGAACTACATATACAATGACTCTTCGTCTATATATTTATACGGTCTCTCATCTGTTATTGGGAACTCCCAATTAAGCACACTAATTACTCGACTAGTAGAGATAGAAAGTAACTTTAAAAGAGCATCAAGTGCCTATAAAAACTCAACAGAAGCTTTAAAAAATAAGCTGGCAAGTTTAACAATTATAAAAGAAGAATTATTTGAGTTAATTAAGTTTAATAAATCCTTTTTAGAGAAAAACTTAAAAAGAGTAAAAAGAAGCATTCGAGATCTTGAAACTGAGTTTTATGAATTAGCAAAAGGAAACCCCGAGCTGAGAAAAATCAATAAAAATTATAGCATATATGAGAAAGTATCTGATCTAATTCTCAATAAGAAAATAGAAATAAGCATTGCTAAAGCAGGAACAGTTCCAAATTTTAAAGTAATATCTCAAGCAAACGCTTCATCTAATCCTATATCACCAATTCCTTTGATAATTTATGGTATTGGCTTTGGAGTTGGATTATTTATTTCATCTATACTTATTATCATAAAATACCTTCTCCAAAACAGGATAAATAGCATGAGCGAGCTAGAAAAAAGGCTCAAAATTCCTGTAATTGGCGTTGTTCCTCTTTATAGAAAAAGAAAGCTGGAACACTCAGAACTTATAATTGATCAAAACCCTAAATCATCTATCAGCGAAGCATTTCGATCCATAAGAACAAGCTTGGATTTTGTATCAGAAGGAAAAAAGCAAAAATTGATATCTGTAACTTCTACAGTGAGTGGAGAGGGAAAAACGTTTGTTGCTCTTAATTTAGCGGGGGTAATTGCACTCTCTGGATTAAAAGTTGTTCTAATAGACCTCGACTTAAGAAAACCTAAGGTTCATTTAGGAATGGGTGTAATGAATCAATTTGGAATCACTTCTTACCTTGTCAAAAAAGCTGGCTTAGAAGAGATTATCAATAAATCTAAATTGGATTCATTAGATTTTATAACTGCAGGGCCAACACCGCCTAACCCATCAGAGCTTCTCATGTCGGAGTCATTCAAAGATTTGATTTCAAAATTGAAAGAAACATATGATGTCATTTTGATGGATTCACCACCAGTAGGCTTGGTTACAGATGGTATTCAAGCAATGAAAATGGCTGATATCCCTGTTTTTGTATTTAGGACAGATTATTCCAAGTTAGCATATACAATAGCGGCTAATAAACTGGTATCTGATGGAAATTTTAAACATGCAGTTGCTATTTTAAATGGTGTAGGAGCTAAAAACTCTTATGGCTATGGCTATGGATATACATATGGCGGAAGTTATGGATATGGTTACGGGACAAAACATGGAGGATATGCCGGAGGCTATTATGAAGAATAATGATTTCACTTTTTAGAAAAAAAATACAGCCAAAAGAAATCAAAATAGATATTCACTCTCACCTTTTGCCGGGGTTAGATGATGGTGTTAGCTCTTTAGAGGAATCAGAAAGTATTTTAAAAAGATTTATTGATTTAGGTTACGAAAAAGTAATTACCACACCTCATATAATGAGTGACTTCTATCAAAACACTCCTGAAAAAATCAATGAATCTTATCAAAAACTAATCAAGCATCTCAAGGAAAAAGAAATAGCTATAAAAGTAGAGTTTGCTGCAGAATACTATTTAGATGATTATTTTCTGAAACTATTAATGGGCAAAGAAGATCTATTAACTTTTGGAGATAAATATCTATTATTTGAAATGCCTATGATAAGCCAAAGTTTAGTACTGGAAGAAACCATTTTCAACTTACAGTCAATGGGGTATAAGCCAGTGCTTGCTCATCCAGAACGATATCCGTATTACTTTGGCGATTATAAAAAATTAAAATCTATTTATGATAGGGGAGTCCTTTTTCAAGTAAATATTAACTCCATTGGAGAATATTACTCAAAACCTTCTAAAATGATAGTTCAAAAACTAGCAAAAGACAAAATGATTGACTTTATTGGAAGTGACTGCCATGGAAGAAAGCATATTGAATTTACTCAAAAAGTAAGAAGTTCAAGACTTTATGCTGAAATATCTAATCTCGAATTGAAAAACAATACTCTTTAGAGGCCTACTTTTATGGCTAAACTGAAAACTACATTTATTTGCCAATCATGTGGATATCAATCCGCAAATTGGCTTGGGAAATGTCCTTCTTGCTCTAGTTGGAATAGTTTTCAAGAGGAAATAATTCAAGATATTAAATCTAAACAAACTGGTACAAATGATGCGTCAAAACCTAAGGCGTTAGCAGAAATTAATGCTAATGAGGTAGATAGAATTAAGTTATTAGACTCTGAATTGAATCGAACTCTTGGAGGAGGAATAGTTCCAGGAGCGATAACGTTGATAGGAGGAGAGCCAGGAATTGGAAAATCAACCCTTCTTTTACAGTTAGCATTATCTCTAGAAAACAAAAAAGTCCTTTATGTTTCAGGGGAAGAAAGCGAATATCAAATAAAACTAAGGGCTGAAAGATTTGAAAAATATCTCAGCGATTGTTTTATACATTCTTCTACAAATCTAGAGATCATTATAGAAGAAATAAAAAACATTCATCCAGCTATTGTCATCATAGACTCTATACAAACAATAGTTTCCCAGCAAGTAGAATCAACCATAGGTAGTGTCTCCCAAATAAGATATTGTGCTTCCCAATTAATAGAAATTGGTAAAAGCCTACAAATTCCAATATTTATCATTGGCCATATAAACAAAGAAGGGCTTCTTGCTGGGCCAAAAGTCTTAGAGCATATGGTGGATTCTGTTTTGCAGTTTGAAGGAGAAAGAAATACCAACTACAGAATTTTGCGGACATTAAAGAATAGATTTGGCTCTACATCGGAGCTAGGCATATATGAAATGACCTCTTCTGGGTTAGTTGGAATTCAGTCGCCATCAAAAATTCTGATCTCACGACGAGACGAAGACTTGAGTGGTGTTGCAGTTGGAGTTTCCTTGCAAGGTAATAGACCTCTTCTTGTTGAAGTACAATCATTGGTTAGTAGAACAGCCTATGGTACACCTCAAAGAAATGCTACTGGATTTGACCAAAAAAGATTGAGTATGCTAATAGCCGTATTAGAAAAAAGGTTAAAATTAAAACTTGGCTTCAGCGATATCTTTCTAAACATTACTGGAGGAATTAGAGTAGATGACCCATCTTTAGATTTAGCGGTCTGTGCTTCTTTACTATCTTCCTTTCAAGAAAAGTCAATATCTAAAAATAAATGCTTTATCGGTGAAGTTGGTTTAGGGGGAGAAATAAGACCTTCTACAAGAGTGAGCAAAAGAATAAGCGAAGCTAAGAATATGGGTTTTTCAGAGGTTTTTATTTCAAAACATTCTGATTTATCAGAAAATAAAAATAACCGAACAACTATCAAACTTTCAAAGCTTAATGATTTAGTGAACTTATACAGTATTGATAAGATTTCGAGTGATATAAAATCGAATAATTAATTTCGAAAAAAGACAAAGTGTGTTACTGATAACCAGATACTTGCTAATATTTATCATGTAATTATCTCATAGATTCTATGTAATATTGTAGAACAATTAGACTAAATAAAAAAACATGTATAGCTTTCTTCTTCATTTACACTCTTGGAACAGGTGGTTAATAATTATAACTGGAGTATTAGCAATAGTTACCTCCTTTATGGGATGGCAACAAAAGCGAAGTGAGTTTTTAAAAAAAGATCATATAATAGCAGCTTCCTTCATAGGCTTTTTACATCTACAGCTAATTATTGGTTTATTACTTCAGTTTGTATATAGTCCAATTGCTAAAGCTGCTATGAGTGATTTTGGAGCTGCAATGAAAAATACTGAGCTAAGATTCTGGGCAGTAGAGCATTTGATAGCTATGGTATTAGTTGTTGCAATAGCTCAAATAGGAAGAATAAAGTCTAAGAAAAACAGTGCTCCGTCTAAAGGATATAAGCAAGCATTTGTATTCTATTTGGTTTCAGCGATAATTATGCTGGCTTCTATTCCTTGGGGTTTAATACACCCTGCTCGTCCATTATTTAGGTTTTAGCTAGAATCCTTTATCTAAGTTTTTCTAGAGAAGATCTAATCTTAGATAAACCCTCAACTAAATCTTCATCCGATGCAGCGAAGGAAATTCGTATGCAATTTTCTTCACCAAAAGCACCTCCATCTACTACGGCAACATGAGCGTCATTTAGAAGGTACATAGCTAGGTCACTAGAGCTTTTAATTACTGTATGGTTGTTCTTCTTTCCGAAATAGAAGCTAACATCAGGAAATATATAAAATGCTCCTTCTGGGTTATTACACTTAACTCCAGGTATCTTGGTCAAAAGATCAATCACTAACCTTTTCCTTCTTTTATAGGCTTCAAGCATAATGTTAGTATCCTTAAGACTTCCATTAACAGCTGCATTGCCAGCTCTTTGAGAAATACCACAAGTTGCAGAAGTAACCTGGCCTTGCAGCTTAGTACAAGCTTTTGCTAACCATATTGGAGCAGCAATATATCCTAATCTCCATCCAGTCATGGCAAAGCCCTTCGAAAAACCATTTACAATAACTGTCTGGCCTTTAACTTCATCGAACTGAGCTATACTTTCATGTTTTTTATTATAATTAATATATTCATAAATCTCATCAGAGATAATTATAATATCCTTATCTTTTAAAATATTAGCGATCTCTTTCAGTTCTTCTTTAGAAAAAACAGCTCCAGTAGGGTTGCAAGGAGAGGAAAAAAGCACAGCCTTAGTTTTAGGGGTAATAGCCTTAGCCAATTGGTTCGCAGTAACTTTAAAATCATTAGAAAGCTCCCCTTTAATTAATATAGGAGTACCTTCTGCTAATCTTACCTGCTCGATGTAAGTAACCCAATACGGTGTAAAAATAATAACCTCATCATCAGGGTTTAAGATACTCAAAAGAATGTTGGCGATTGATTGTTTTGCTCCTGTGGAAACTACAACCTGTTCAAAGCTATAATCCAGATTATTATCTCGTTTTAGCTTTTTTGCTATAGCTTCTCTCAAGTCTTTGTAACCAGGTACAGGTGGATATGAGAAGTACTTACCACTATTTATAGCATCAATAGCAGCTTTTTGGATAAACTCTGGAGTTTCAAAGTCTGGTTCACCCAAATTCAGCTTAATAACTTTGCGCCCTTTTTCTTGCAATTCTCGAGCTTTTGACGCCATAGCAAGAGTTGCAGACTCAGAGAGGCTTAATAATCTTCGAGATAAAACAGAGGGTGTATCCATTAGTAAAAGTTTTTAAGCAAAATAAATGGGTAATTTGATAGGGAAAAATAGAAATCAAATAACTTATTACAATTACTTTTGTAAGAATACAAAAAAACAAATATGATTAGAAAACATCTACTAGCAATGGGCGTTCTTTTTTCTTCAACAATATGCTTTAGTCAGCAAACTCAAACAGATTCTACTAATACAGAAGAAAAACTTTGGCAAAAAGGAATGAGTGGTAATATAAATTTTTCTCAAGTAAGTTTTTCTAATTGGGCATCAGGGGGAGATAACTCCATATCATTAAATGCATTTACGCACTTCTTTGCTAACTATGAAAAAGAAAAAACGTCATGGAGCAATACTTTAGAGCTAGGTTATGGTTTGATGAAACAAGGGTCTAAAGGTTTTGAGAAAACAGATGACAAGATCAACTTCATCACAGAGTACAATAGGCAGATTTCTAAGAAAAAAAAATGTCTTTTTTTCCACACCCTAATCGATTTTAGAACTCAGTTTGCAGATGGTTTCTCAAGTGAGGAAGAAGAAAGGTCTATTTCAGGATTTATGGCACCAGGGTATTTGGTATTTGCCGTTGGTCTAAACTACAAGCCCGCCAAATTTTTCAATCTAAACTTTTCACCAGCTACGGGTAAGAGTACTTTTGTTTTAAATCAAAAACTAGCAAATGCTGGTGCATTTGGAGTCAAAAAAGCATTAGTAGATGATAATGGAAATATTTTGGAAGAGGGAGAAAAATACAGACTAGAAATTGGTAGTTTTCTTAAAGCTAACTTTAATAAAGAAATTTTTAAAAATGTAACCTTAAAATCCAGAGTGGAACTGTTTACCAATTATCTTAAGAACTTTGGTAATATAGATGTCAACTGGGATAATACCGTATTAATGAAAATAAATAGCGTTTTATCGGCAAGTCTTATAATGCAGTTAATCTACGATGATGACATTACAATAGCAGAACTCAATGATCAGGGTGATATTATATCAGAAGCCCCAAAAATACAGCTTAAACAAATATTTGGAC
Organism: Bacteroidia bacterium; assembly: GCA_030425505.1. GTDB lineage: Bacteria > Bacteroidota > Bacteroidia > Cytophagales > Flammeovirgaceae > JAUIAB01. Next base: position 176,031 of record JAUIAB010000002.1, read on the forward strand.
TGGGGATTAGTTATTCTTTTGGAGAAAAAATAAAATAAAAGATCTCCTATTTGGGTCTGAGTTATAAATTAAGTTAAAATAATAGCAGTATAATCCATTTGAATCACTGTAATTTTTAACTTTGCGCTTCCTTACAAAAAATATGCTGGTAAATATGAAAAAAATTAGAATACAACTTCTCATCATTGCTATAATCTTGGCAGGAACAATGATTTACCGATGGACTAAGCCGAGACAATTAAATAAACTAGAGCATGAAACAGTAGTAGAAGCTGCAAAAACACTATCTCATTTTGCAGACTTAAAAAAGCAGAATAACAATTTCCATATTCGATCCATAGCAGAAATTGCTGATAGAAGAAAGGAAAACGTTTTTCTCTCGCAAGTAAAAGAAAATGTAGTAAAAATTGATTCTCTTACAATTAATATTTTACAAAGTACAAATAGCCTTTGGGATAAGGCAGTCAAATCAGTAGATGGGTACACAAAATCGATGCGTATCACAAAGGTTGACAAAAAAGTAGAAGCCTCAAAAGAAGAAATCAAAGATTGGATTCATCACATTGATAAATACTTAGCCCAAATAGCTGAAATTTCAAACATGGATTCCTCCTCTATTTATTTTGATACTAAAGGTAATGCAGTTAGCAAAGCGGAGTTTGCTAACCTTTACCTCATGAATAAGCCATTATCTATTTTACTATCTAATCTCAGTAGAATAAAATCAGATATTATAGAAGCAGAAGAAAAAGCAATTTTAAGACTTGGAAAAAATGTAAGCTACTTCCCGATGGAGTTTGAGGAGCTAGTACCAGTAGTAATTCCAGAGAAAAGAGAAATAAAGGAAGGCGAAGAGTACAAAGCTACAGTTGCTGTTTACCCTAAACTCTCAACGCAATACCCTATGATAGCATTTAAAGATAGTAAAAGTATTTCTGTAGAAGATGGTTATGCTGAAGTAAAAATAAAGGCAGAAAAGCCTTACAAGAAAAAAGATAAACAAATCTATGAAAAAGAATGGAATGCTAGCCTTACCATCAACGGTCCATATGGAAATCAGACATTCACAAAAAAAGATAAATTTTTAATAGAAAAATAAACTTGAAACAGACCGTGTCTGATTTAAAATTGAGGCATATACGAAGCAATGATTAAGATGCTTACCAAATAAACAGACAGGTTATAAATTTTAAATAGATGAAAATCCTTCAATACATCCTAAATATTCTTGCAGTTACCCTTTTAGTATCTATTGTATACTATTATGGGTTTCAAAAAGCGTATATCACTGAAAGTGACTATGAGTCAATACAAAAAACATCTGATGAGATCAAAGAACTGGTTCATAGCTCTAGGTTAAATCTTTTGAAAAAATATGATTTTGCTCAAAGGCAATCAAAAGCTTGTGGTACAGATAAAGCAAAAGCAATTTACTCAAGTCTTAAAGCTGCTAGAGTACTATCTGTAAATGCATTGGTGAAAAATAAAACATTAGTTGAGGGGGGTAACAAACTTGAAGAGTCAACACTAAAAAGTCTTTCGGAAACTATGAAAGACTATACTGCACAACTAAATAAGTTGGGCTTGACAGCAAGTTTTGAGCCTCCTGTGCCTATTTATTTAAAAGAGGCAAACAGAGCAGTTGAGTTAGAAACATACCAAAATACTTCCCCTGAAATGTGGTCATTGGTTTCTCAACTAAACAATGCTACCATATACGAGATGGAAAACTTATGCTTTGCAAATGTGATGGATGTACTTTCCTGTATGCGAATAGGTAATGGAATAAAAGTAATCTCTGTTCCTGACCAGGAAGTAGTAGCTAAAGATGAGGTGTTCAATACAAAACTATTTTTATCTAACAGTCAATATTATATTCCTCAAATAGATGTAAGATTTATGGAACAGGCAGCTTCTATTGAATATACAGACAATAGCGTAGCTAAAATTGTCATCAAACCCGAGGCAGGTGTTGGAGAAAAAGAATGGAAAGCAAAAATTACTATTATGGGTATTGATGACTACAAAACATTTGATATCTCAGAAAAATTTACAGTAAATTAAAAAATGGGGACTCTTAGCTTTTTATTAAAAAAAGTAATCGCTTTTTTTTCATTAACACTGTTTTTACTCTCATGCTCTGATGATAAAAAAGATTATCTCGTGACTATTAAAACTCCTCATGGAGACATGAAGGCAATTCTTTATGATGAAACTCCAAAACATAAAGAAAACTTCCTCAAGCTCGCAAAAGAAGGTTTTTATGACAGTCTTTTATTTCATCGAATAATTGATGGCTTTATGATACAAGGCGGAGATCCTGAATCTAAAAATGCAGAGCAAGGGCAAAGGCTGGGGCAGGGAAGCCCTGGGTACACAATTCCTGCTGAGTTCAATAAAAAATTTATTCACGAAAAAGGAGCTTTAGCTGCAGCAAGAAAAGGAGGTGCAGGTAATCCAACAAAAGCATCTAGTGGAAGTCAATTTTATATAGCTCAAGGAAAAAAGTATACAGAAAAGGAGTTGAAAAAAATGACAATTGACTACAACAACTTATATAGACTATTTTCTCAGCTAATACAAGATCCTGAGTTTTCAGATATCAAAAATAGCTATATGGAAGCTCAGCAAAGTGGAGATGGCAACAAAGTACAAGAAATAATTATAGAAGCTAAAGAAGAAATCGAAAAAAAGTTTTCTATAGAGTTAGATACCCCTTTAACAGAGAAGCAAATAGAAGTTTATACTTCAATAGGAGGAGTTCCTCATTTAGACAATGAATATACCGTATTTGGAAAAGTAATTGATGGATTAGAAGTTTTAGATAAAATAGCAAGCCAGAAAAAAGATAGATCTGACAGACCATTGGAAGATATTAGAATGGAGATCTCAGTAGAGCAATTGCCCAAAAAGAAGATAACGAAACTTTATGGGTACAAATATGAGTAAAACACTGGGTGCATAATGAAAAAAGTGAGTCTCTGGCTTTCTGCGATCATTATTGCAATCTTTTTGATATTGTCAAAAACTGGGCTTTCCCAAAACTTACAAACAATTACCCCATCTGTCGCAATAAAGGAAAAAAGCTTTCAGTTTAAAAGTTTTTTAAACATATATACTCAGAAGAAAACTTTTGGTGAAGATGGAAGAGACTACTACACTACATATATCAATCAATTTAGTTTTGGGCTAAACGAAAGGCTAAATATTGGAGTTGACTTTTGGAGTAAGTATTCTTCTTCTACTTCTAATAAAAACTTCGATTTTATTGGATCATTTGAAAGTAATAATTTCAGGTCAGGAGTTACTGGACTTGGTCCAAGCATAAAATACCAATTCAAAAAAAGAGAAGGAATATTTAAATATCTTTCTTTAGAATCTACGATTTTACTTTCATTAGTTAATGATCCTGAATCCAGAGGTGTAGAAAACTCGGAAAATACATTTTTGGAGTATAATCGTAACCTAATGATAAACAAAATCTTATGGGATCTCAAACTCTCTGATAAATCAAATATCTTTACACAGTTTTCTGCCTGGGTTTCGTTCCCCAAAAAGGATAGTTATCGAAAAAATATTTTTCTAGAAACGCCTTTAAGTATATTTTACAATTACTTTCCAAGTAAAAGATTAACTCTTTATAGTATGCTAGAATACTGGGGAAGACAAGTTGAAGATATTTCTACAGATAATAGTAGGAGTGATAATAAGCTAAAACTATTTAATGACTTTTTTGTACAAACTGGCTTAGGGATAAAGTACCAGATAATATCTGGAAAATTAGAGCTGGAAACTTCTTACACCCGATTTATACTAGGTTCTGGGGCTAGGGCAAATGCTACCACAATAAACTTTGGATTTCGTCTGATACGATAAGCTCTATCTTACAGAAGCAGGTAATAATTTGGTATTTTGTGCTGTATGACTTAACCTATCCATGGAATTAATTTTTTTAGATGCAAAATCAAAGACAAAATAATCTATGGTTAAAAGAGAAACAACAATAAAGAAACTGGCAATGTACCCTTTTACAGGACTCATATATTTCAAAGAAGACTTATACAGTTTAGCTACTACTGCCAAATTTGAAATAAGTAAATAAAGAAGTATAAAAGATAAATATAAATATGCCATAATCTAGGTTGATCTATTCTACAATACTACATTTTTGATGAAAAACATGCAAAAATTACTTGCAATAATTTACTAAAAAATACGTTGTTGTGCGTATGAATGTTTTAGAAAAAATCTTAAAAAAACTTAATAAATTCCTGACAAACCTTCTTCTTTTGAAGTTTGACCCTTAAGGTTACTTGTTAAGTTTTTTTAACTTTTATTTTATCCTCATTTAATATTCCTTTGGTATATTACTTAAGTTAAAAATCACTTGTTAATGATGAAACCTTTTTATAATTTTTTCTTTTTACTAGTCTTGGTACTTTCATTTACCAACATTTCAAAAAGCCAAGTTTCAAATGAAGGTCTAACCATAACCAGTGCAGCAAACTTAGATGGTGTAGTTATAAGTCGGGTAGCAATTGATGGGGATTTTGAAGGAAATATTTATGGTATTACCTACTACTATGAAGTTACTCCTCCAGCTCAAAATGAAAACTTAGATGCTCAATTAGATTTTGATTATAATGAAGTTGATGTTGTGGGAGTTTCTGAGGCTAGCTTGAGAGTTTTCAAATCTTTTGATGGTATTACATGGTACTACATTGGGGGAAGTGTTGATGAAGACAATAATTCAGTAACAGTATCTAATATTGATGACCTAAGCTACTTTGCAATAGGCGTCCGAAAACCTTCTCCAGGTGATGTAGTAATCAATGAGATTGTAACAGACCCTCAGCAAAACTGGAATCAGGTAGGAGCAAGGTTTACCGACGATAGACCTGGAGGAAGTTCTGGGCAAGATGATGAGTGGGTAGAGTTGTATATTAAGAGAAATGGTTTAGACCTTACAGGTTGGACTATTGAATTAAATGATGGAACGGATGTAATAGGAAGTTTAGTTGAAAATTCTGCTTTTGAAGAGTCCATTTATTTAAGTGGCTTGGGAGGTAGCTTTATTAGTTCAAGGGCTGGTGATTACCTGGTATTAGGTAATGTAGATTCAGACGATTTGATGAATAATGATATCGATCTGATTTTGAGAGATCCTGAAGGAAATATAATAGATAGAGTAGAAGTTGGTGCAGCTGATAATGACGGCATTGCTGGAAATGAAGCCCCTGATGGAAATGCAAATAGTATTTTGAATGAATCCTTGATTAGATATCCTAATGGGGTAGACTCAGATAACTCTGCTAGTGACTTTATTCATAGCTCTTCTAGTTTAGGGAAATCTAACTCAAAAGTTGGATCTGTAAAGATTAATGAAATTGTTACAGATCCTCAGCAAGATTGGAGTACAAATAACTTCAATGGTATACCTTCAAATCAAGTAGTAAGTAGTGTTGATGAATGGGTAGAGCTATATATAGTGGATGCAGATATCAACTTACATAATTGGATCTTAGAATTTAAGAATGATGGTGGAGAATTGGTTTCAGGAATTTTGACAGAAGGGGGAGCATTTGAAGAGTCTATCTATTTTACTAAAAATAATGGAAATGTATTTTTTGCAAATCAGGGAGATTACTTAGTTCTTGGTAATCCAACTGGAGCAAATGCACTAAACAACAACATTCTAGTTACTCTAAAAGATCCTAACGGAAATATAATAGACCAGGTAGAAATTGGTAGTGATCTACAAGAAGATGGAGAAGGTGATGAAGCGCCAGGAGGAAACGCAACTAATTTATCTGATGAGTCTATTTCCAGAATAAACGATGGTGTTGACTCTGATGATGATAGTAATGACTTCGTAAAAACAATAGCTACTTTGGGAAAAGCAAATATCTACTCTGAAAGTACTCAGACTCTAATAAGTCAAGCTACTTTTGTTAACGGCAATACGCTATGGCTCAAAGCAGATGACCTATTGGGTTATTTAAATAATAATGATGCTACTTCGTATTGGTCTAGCGCAAACTCTGCGTCTAATCAAGTTATATTTAACTCTCAAGGAAATCCGGAATTTCTTGAAAATACAATAAATGGATTTCCAACTATAAGTTTTGATGGTGTTGATGATGTATTTACTGCTGACGGGCTAAATCTTCAGAATATTATTGACGCTGGCGCCTATAGTATTGTTATTGTATCAAAAGTAAACTCTTCAGACAACAATGCTAATGTAACTGAAAGTGCAGCAATGCTTAGCAGTAGTGAGTCAGGGTTTAGTATAAATACTTTTGATAACGCTGGACAAGCTGAAATGCACTTATTTAATAATGATGATAATGCTACTGCAAATAGTGTTGACGGCGACTTTAATGTATGGACATTTTCTCATACAACAGCTCCAAATCAACTAAACCTGTATAAAGATGGGGTTTTAATAAACTCTGCTGTGACAGAAAATACGCTAGCTAACACATTGGGAGGTGCTTTCCAAATAGGCAGAAGTAGCGCAAATAGATATTTTAATGGAGAAATTGCAGAAATTATCGCTTTCCGTAATGCCCTTAATCCCACCGAGCGAACAATAGTTGAAAACTACTTAGAAGCCAAATATGGAGGCGTAGATAATAATGTATTTGATATCCAAAATGACAAATACGCCCAACTAGGAGATCGAGATTACATTTATGGCTTATCAGGTATTGGTAAAGAAGTGGCTAGTGAAGTTACAGAGAGTTCTTCAAGCGGAGGGATGAGTATTGATGACCTTGGCTTTCTGCAAGATGCTGGAGACTATATTCTTTTCGCACATAATAATCAAATAAATGAAGAGGTGTATGATCGTTTACCACAAGGAGTACTTTCTTTGGCTACAGCTAGATGGAATAAAACATGGTACATAGATAAAACAGATATAAATGTTGATGAAGAAGATAATGGTGACAACATTAAAATCGCTTTTAACTTCAAAGAAAGTGGTTTAAACACTTTTGGGAATAAAGACCATACATATTATTTACTATTCAGTGCTAATGGGGTTGATGATTTTGAAGTAGTAGAAGTAAAAGGATCTTACCTAACATCTGAAAATGGCACAGTAGAAGAAGCAGTTTTTGATATAGATTCAGATAAAATATTGGATGGATATTATACGCTAGGAAGGTCGGATAATGGTAGTGGAAATGCTATAGCATTTGATGGAATAGATGACTATATGTCTGCAACTATATCTAATGTAAATAGCATAGATGCATATACCATTTCTCTATGGTTTTCGGTGACAGATAAAGAAGCAGGTGGAGATTCGCCAGTTTTAATAACTTTCGGTAATGTCAGACCTGGAATACTATTGAAAGCCTCAGGAGGAAATGATGTAGTATTTAAATCTGCTAATTTTGCCAACCCTGAAGTATTATTCTCTTATGACAAAATAGAAGAGGGACAATGGTATCATTTAGCATTGACGAATGAAGGTGGGGCTCCAGGGACAATAAAATGTTACTTAAATGGTATCCTAGAATCAACGTTTGAAAATGGAAGAAACCTTGATCCCCAACTTCTCTCAAATACTAGATTTATTGGATCTAAGCCGACATCAAATAACCAGTGGGAAGGAGCTTTAGATGAGATTTCTATTTGGAATAGAGATTTATCCGAATTAGAAATAAGGGATATTATGTCAAAAAAACTGTCAGGTGAAGAAAACAACCTGGTAGCATATTATCAGTTTAATGGTTGGAATGAGCCTAATCATAGTTCTGACCCGTTTAAATCTAAAAATAATAATTCTAACCCAGTCCAATTTTTTGATGGATTCGATGATGCTAACCCTGGAGATCCTAGTAATCAGAATGATGTACCTCCTTTATATGTTCCTTCTGGAGCACTAATAACAGGAGAAAGTGTTACAGCTTTTACAAATGCTTTAGAGCTTAATGGTGTTGATCAATATGCTGATATCTCTGACCTAGGAATTATACTTAATGCAGATCGATTATTTACAATTGAAGGATGGATTAAAAACGATGCCTTACAAAATGCTGATGGAACCATATTTTCTTCTCAGGGAATAAATATTGGTTATTCTAATGCAGATGACTTTCTACATTTTACAGTTGCAGATGATGGAGCCAATACTGTCGACTTAGCAAGTAAAACAGCTTTAAAAGCAGATTTAGACAGATGGAACTATTTTGCTGCAGTTATTGATGGAGCAATAATGCAAATTTATATCAATGGAGCACTAGAAGGAGAGAGAATAACTGCTCCTGGTCAAGTTTCGATAAGTGGAAATCAGTTTTTTGGAAAAAAACAAGATAATTCAGGTTTCTTTAGAGGAAAGATAGATGAGTTTAGAATTTGGACGACTGTAAGAACGCATGACCAGCTACAAAAAAATGTATTTGGTAGCTTAGAACCTGATGCAGCTGGTTTATTTGCATACTATAATTTTGATCTGACTAGCGGAGAAGAATTGCCTGATGCCACCAATAACCTTAATATTGGAACAGTTGAAGTAGCTGACGGAGATCAGCCGATGTGGGTAATAGCTAATGAAAGAATCCCTAAACGTCCTGTAATAATAAAAGGAGCTTTCTCTGAAGGTTCAACATGGTTTGGTCAAACAGTTCCAGTAAACTCTAGTGATCTAGAGCTTACTCAGGATATAACCTTAGATCAGGATTATTCTACAAATATTTTAGCTATTAGAGAGGGAGTTACGCTTACGGTTAATGATGGGGTTACATTAACCATAGAAAACAACTTAATCAATGAAGGCACAATTACTGGAGAAGGAAGCGTAGTGGTAGAAGGTCAGTACATTTATGGAGGGACTTATGATAATTTAAATCTCAATACAGCAGATATTGAAATACAAAATGATATTAATATTACAAATGATTTACGTTTATTGCAGGGAGATGTTCTTTTAGGAGAAAGCGATGTAACAGTTTTTAGTCGTATAAGACGATCTTCCAGCGATATGAAGATAATAACCAACTCTCTTAGCACTTCTGAGAAAGGCTTTCTAAACAGATACGTTCCTGATTTTGAGAGTCCTATCTTATTTCCTTTAGGAAACTCTTCAAGTAGTTATACACCTTTAACTATAATTAACTCTGCTCAAGAAGGCTTCATCAAAGCAAAAATTGTTGATGGCTTGGTTCTTGGAAATAACGTTACTCCTGCTGAGGAGGCATATGAGTCCGTTACTAAAACTTGGACAATAGAATCAAACGACGATGTAGATGTAGCTATCACATTCCACTGGAGTAATTTGGAAGAGTTTAACGATCCAGGCAACCCTGGAAGGAACTTTGATATAGGGGATGTATTTCTTACCAAAAGAAGTGATATAGAAGGTTATCGTGAGTTTAGAGGAGATGAAATTGCTGTAGCTTCCAATGGAAATACACGAACGTTAACTGTTGAGGGAATTACATCTTTTTCTGATTGGGGAATAGGTAGTGGCAATTCTGTTCTTCCTGTGTCGTGGGTTAGTTTTTACCCAGTGAAAACCAAAGAGTTTGTAGTGCTGCACTGGGAGACAGCCACAGAAGTAAACAATAAAGGATTTTCTTTAGAAAAATCAATGGATGGGAAAAACTATGAGACAATTAGATGGGTAGATGGAGTAGGAGAGAGTACAACTCTTCAAAAATATACTGCTACAGACTCTTCCCCTTATACTGGACTAAATTATTACCGCTTAAAACAGATAGATCATGATGGCAAGTTTGAATATTCTAAAGTAGTCTCTATTTATTTCGATCACTCTATCTCAGAGCATAACTTTCAGATATACCCTAACCCTACGAGTTCTCACCTAAATATTATAAGTACAAAATCGTTAAATGGTGATTTTACAATATCTATTCATGGATTATCTGGGAAAGAGATCTTAAAAATCAACGATCTTAACTTATCGTCAAAAAATCAAATTGACATATCTAATCTAAATAACGGAATATATCTTTTGAGACTTTATCAAGAAAATGAAGTGGAAACATTTCGCATACTTAAAAACTAAAACTTTTTGAAGTAGACTTTAAAGCAGGTGCCTTCACCTAATTTAGAGTCTGCTTCTACTTTTCCTCCCATTTTTTCAATATAAAGCTTCGTCATATACATTCCCAAACCGCTTCCAGTTTTAATGGCATGGGCTTTCTTAAACATTCCAAAAACCTTGGTTAAATTTTTTGCTTCAAAACCAATACCATTATCTTTGATACTCAGGCAAATAAAGTTTTTTTCTGCTTTAGATGATATTTCTACCTCAGGTTTGCGCTCCATAGACCTGAAGCGTATAGCATTGCTTATAATATTGCTCAAAATGCTTTCAGTGTGAAGCTTAGAAGCCAAAATAGAAGGGGCTTTGCTAAAATCAGATTTGATGATTATTTGAGAAGCATTGATGGAAGCAAGCAAACTGTCTTTTACAGAGCTCAATAAACTTTCAAAAGAAAGCTCCTCAAACCTATCAGGTATTTCTGTAATTTTTGCTTTTAAAACTCTTGACAAATCATCTATTGTATTGATAGATTTATTAATAGACTTCTCCATCCATGATAATGCCTCTTGCGCACCTTCACTCAATGCACCTTTTTCCGCTTTGATAAAATTTAAAAAACTGGCTACATTAACAACAGGAGATTTCAGATCATGAGTGGCTACATAAGCAAACTCTTTCAAATCAGTATTAGCTTTTTTAAGCTCTTCTTCTATTTTTTTAAGCGAAGTAATATCGACATGGCTTCCAACCATTCTTATTGGATTTTTTCTTTCATCCCACTCAATAACTTTCCCTCTGCAATAGACCCAAACTATAGATCCATCTTTATGATAATATCTTACTATATTATCATAGGGTATTTGTCCTTTACTTTTTACATGGCTTTCAAAAACTTCAAAAACCCCTGGTAAATCATCAGGGTGAATTTGGTTTTGCCACCATGAAGGATGATTTGGCACCTCGCTATCTTCAAAACCAAACATTTTTTTAAAAGTAGGACTCATATATTCATATTCTTCTGTGATGTGCCAGTCCCAGTAACCTGCCATTGTACCTTCTAAAATAATATTATTGATTCTCTCTTTATCAAGAAGCTCTTCTTCCATTATTTTTTTTGTATGAATATCTGAGATAGCACCAGCCATTCTTTTCACATTGCCTTTACTATCTCTTATCACATTAGCTTTTCCTCTAAACCATTTGTGGCCTTCTTCTTTTGTCTTTAATCTATACTCAATGTCAAAAGGTATACTTTTATTAAAACATTTGTTAATTGCATCAAATGTTTTTTCTAAATCACCAGGATGTAAAAGTTTCTTGAATGTACTTAGGCTAGCTTCAATTTCCTTATTTTTATAACCGAGCAATTCATAAAATCTTGGTGACCACCACTCGTCTTCTTTGCTAACGTCTGCCCAATCCCAAATACCATCCAATGTTCCATTAATGACTAAATTTAGTCTAGCTTCTTTTTCTTTAAGTAATTCATTTTCATACTTTAACTTAGCTATTTTATCTTCAAGGGTTTTTAGTTTTTTTTCAATACCACCGTTCAGATTAACCGGAGCTATTTTTTCCTTATAACTCATAGAGTATTATTAGTAAATCGTATAGGTAAAAAAAAGAAATTTTTTGAACAAATCACTCAAAAAAAAGTTCATACTAAAATTATGAAGTATGTTTAATTTTTTCAAAAAGAAAGACAAACTAAAGTCTCTTCAAAAAAAAAAAGAAAAATTACTTGAAAAAGCTTTTAAAATTTCACACTCTAACCGAAAAGAGGCAGATCTGCTTACTAGTAAAGCAGAGGAAATACAAAAAGAAATTGATAACTTGATTAATGAAAAATTAGATCTGAAAATATAGAGACAAATACATCCTATGGAAATAAAAAAAGAATATTCAAACGGAGAAGTTACTGTTATCTGGAAGCCAAAAAAGTGCATACACTCAGGTGAGTGTGTTAAAGGACTGTCTGAAGTATTTCAGCCACAGCAAAAGCCATGGATAAAAGTAGATCAAGCAAATAGTGAAGATATAATTAAACAGGTTGCAAAATGCCCTTCTGGAGCACTTGCCTACAAAAAAAAGGATGATTCAGAAGAAACTTCAACTTCTGAAATATTAAAAGTAACAATTAGAGAGAAAGGGCCATTACTAGTACACGGTTGTATCGAAATAACGCACAAAGATGGAAAAGAAGAAAAAAAGGAAAATATAACAGCATTTTGCCGTTGTGGTGCATCTAAAAATAAGCCTTTTTGTGACGGACAGCACAAAAACATAAACTTTGACTGACAAAAACTTCTCTGATAAACAAAAGTTCTAACTATTTATCAGAGGAAATAAAATCAATCAAATTAGAGATTAAGGCTGTCCACCCAGTTTGATGGCTTGCACCCAGTCCTTTACCCGTATCTCCATGAAAAAACTCATAGAAAAGGATATGGTCTTTGAAGTTTTTATCTTCTTTCAACTTTTTGCTTTCTCCATGAAATGTCCTTGTGCTTCCTTCTGATGAAGAAAAAAGAGAAACCATTCTTTGCGATAGTTCCAATGCAATTTCTTTGAGGTTCTTTTCAACTCCAGACTTAGTAGGAAACTCGATAGTAAATGAATCACCATAGAAATCATAAAACTTCAGTAAAGACTCTACTATCATAAAGTTTACTGGAATCCATATTGGTCCTCGCCAATTGGAGTTGCCTCCAAACATCGAAGAGTCAGCTTCACCAGGAATATAATTAATAGAATACTTGTGTCCGTTAAACTGTACCTCATAAGGCTTTTCTTTATGTGCTTTTGACAAAGCCCGAATGCCAAAATCAGACAGAAATTCGTTCTCATCCAGCATTCTTTTCAAAATAGATTTTAGTCTATCTGCACTAACTAAAGAAAGCATTTTAGAGCCATCTTTGCCAGTTTCAAACCACTTAGAAATCTTTGCAGTTAGCTTAGGTCTATTTTCTAGTGCATGCTCTAATCTTTTAGTAAAACCAGGATTTTGACTCAGTAGATTCGGAGAAAACACCTCTACTGCAAAAAGTGGTAGTAGACCAACAAGAGATCTCACTTTAAGAGCTACAGATGTCCCATCAGATTTGATCAAATAATCATAATAAAACTCATCGGAAGAATCCCAAAGGTCATTACCTGCATCTCCAAGTCCATTCATCGAGCCTGCAATATGCAGAAAGTGTTCGAAGAACTTAGAAGCCATTTCCTGATAATAAGGTTTTGACTTTGCAAGCTCGATAGCAATACGTAGCATATTCAAAGAATACATTGCCATCCAACTAGTAGCATCAGCTTGCTCTACTTGCCCAATTCCTTCAATAGGGCTACTTCTATCAAATACCCCTATATTATCCAGACCTAAAAACCCCCCATCAAAAAGGTTGTTTTCATTTCTATCTTTATTATTTACCCACCAGGTGAAATTCATTAATAGTTTTAAGAATACTTTACCTAAAAACTCAATATCACCAACACCATCATTTTGTCTTTGATCTATTTTATACACCTGCCAAGCACCCCAGGCATGAACAGGAGGGTTTACATCGCTAAAGCTCCATTCGTAAGCAGGGATTTGCCCACTAGGATGCATATAATATTCTCTGAGTAATAATAAGAGCTGCCGTTTAGCAAAACTTGCATCTATTTTAGCAAAAGGGACACAGTGAAATGCCAAATCCCAGGAAGCATACCAGGGGTACTCCCAAGTATCAGGCATAGAAATAATATTGGAGTTGACAAGATGTTTCCATCTTTTATTTCTTCCATTAATTCTATTTTTGGAAAGATCGTGGTAGGGATATTTAGGGTCTCCTTCCAGCCACTGGCTAACGTTATAATAATAAAACTGTTTGCTCCAAAGTAAACCAGCATATGCTTGTCGCTGAATGTCTTTTAAATCATCATTTTCAACTCTATTTTGAATAGTAGTATAAAAATGGTCTGCCTCTCTCTTTCTTTTCGAAAAAGTCTCATTAAAATTAGAAAAAGGAGAAGAAATAAAGTCTTTCGAAAGTCTTAGCGTTACAGAAACAGGCTGGTTATACACCAGCTTTTTAAGGTGAAAATGCAAGGATGCTTTGGTGCCTTCCAGATTCTCATTTACTTCCGATAAACAGCCATTGACTAAATAGTTATTTATTCCATCTTTGAAAAAATTAGTACTAGTATTTTTACCAGAAACTTCTGGGTTAGTCTCATTCTCACAAAAGAGAAGCTTTGGATCTCCTTCGTAAAATAAATAGTAATTCCCAACACCTTTATGTTCTGCGACTAATGGTTGGTTTGGTTCACCAAAAATTTTTGGCTTATAATCATCATAGCCCCATGCCCACGTATTTCTCATCCAAAGAGTCGGAAGTATATGTAGATCTGCTGACTGCTTAGATCTATTCGTAACTATTATCTTTATTAGAATATCTTCTTCAGCAGCTTTCGCATACTCTATCTCTATATCAAAATACTCGTCTTTATCAAAAATACCAGTGTCAATAAGCTCAAATTCAGGGTCTTTTCTGGATCGCTTAGCATTTTCACTAACTAAGGTAGAGTAGGGGAATTCATTAATTGGATACTTATAAAGCATCTTCATATACGAGTGGGTAGGAGTGGAGTCTAGGTAATAGTAATATTCTTTTACATCTTCCCCATGATTTCCTTCTCCATTTCCTAGACCAAATAATCTCTCTTTTAAGATAGGGTCTTTACCGTTCCAAAAAGCTGGAGCAAAGCAGATCTTTTGTTTATTATCTGAAATTCCTCCAATGCCGTCTTCCCCCCATCTATACGCTCTTTTTCGAGCCATATCATGAGTAAAATAACCCCATGCGTACCCACTTTCACTATAATCTTCTCTTACAGTACCCCATTGTCTATCAGACAAATAAGGTCCCCATTTTTTCCATCCCTTATTATCTTCTGTTGTTTTTAGCCGTAGCTTTTCTATATTCTTCCCCATTAGTAAGCTAACTTATTAATAAAGCTGGTCAAATGGCTTTTTGTAAAATCAAAATTTTACTATACAAACGCAGGAATTCCCGTTATTTCGTTTCCTAAAATGAGAAGGTGAATGTCGTGCGTACCTTCATAGGTAATTACAGATTCCAAATTCATCATGTGCCTCATAATAGGATACTCTCCTGTAATCCCCATTCCTCCTAATATCTGCCTAGCTTCCCTGGCGATATTTAGAGCCATATCCACATTATTTCTTTTTGCCAAAGAGATTTGAGAAGAGCTAGCCTTTCCCTCATTTTTCAGTTGACCTAGACGATAGCACACTAGTTGTGCTTTAGTGATTTCTGTAAGCATTTCTGCTAATTTTTTTTGTATTAACTGAAAAGACCCTATTGGCTTTCCAAATTGCTTACGCTCTAAAGAATAATTTCTGGCAGTTTCAAAGCAATCAATTGCTGCACCTACCGCTCCCCAGGCAATACCATATCGCGCAGAATCTAAGCACATTAAAGGAGCGCCAAGACCAGTTTTACCAGTCATTAGGTTTTCTTTCGGTACTTTTACGTTATCAAATACCAGTTCTCCAGTACAACTTGCTCGCAATGACCATTTTCCATGTATTTCAGGAGTTTTAAAGCCCTCCATGCCTCTTTCTAGGATCAAACCATGAATTCTGCCGGCTTCATTTTTAGCCCATACTACTGCAACATCAGCTTCAGGAGCATTAGATATCCACATTTTAGAACCGTTGAGAATATAGTAATCTCCTTTATCTTCAAATTTGGATAGCATTCCTCCAGGGTTTGAGCCAAAGTCTGGCTCTGTAAGACCAAAACAACCCAAATACTCTCCAGAAGCAAGTTTTGGCAAGTATTTTTTCTTTTGTTCTTCTGTGCCAAATGCATAGATCGGGTACATAACCAAAGAGCTTTGCACCGATGCAGTAGATCGCATCCCTGAGTCACATCTTTCCACTTCCTGCATAATCAAGCCATACGTGATTTGGTCAAATCCCCCACCTCCATATTCAGTGGGTATTGTTGGTCCAAAAACACCAATATCTGCAAATTTTTTTACCAAATGACTAGGAAACTCTGCTTTTTCAGAATATTCTTCAATAATAGGTGATACTTCTTTTTGCATAAAACTTCGGATAGACTCTCGAATCATTTTATGCTCTTCCGTAAAAAGGTCATCCAGATTATAGAAATCAGTAATATTGGTATTTAATTTATCAGCCATTAGGTTTTAGTTTCAACAAATAAAAAATCAACTTTAAAAAGAATAGCTAATTGTTAAATAATAGAGTTTTCAAATTACTTTAATTTATTTAGCTATCTCAAATCGACGTAAAAATAAACAATAACTCTTATGTACCTTCTTTTTCTATTAAAAATTACAATATAGTCTTTTCGGGTAAGTATCTCCAGTATCGGTGAGGAACATGTCTTAAATGTAATTTCATGTTTTTTCTCTCTTCTATACAAGTAGAGTCAAAGTATTTTTTCCACATAATTTGAAGCCTTTTTTCATTCTCTGCTAAAACCTCTTCCTTTATTTGATGTCTTTCTGTCCAAACTGGATTATTTAGTTGTACAGTTT
Source organism: Bacteroidia bacterium (assembly GCA_030425505.1). Taxonomy (GTDB): domain Bacteria; phylum Bacteroidota; class Bacteroidia; order Cytophagales; family Flammeovirgaceae; genus JAUIAB01. The sequence continues at coordinate 192,628 of JAUIAB010000002.1, forward strand.
TTAGTTCTGCTTTGTCATAATAAATACCATAGTCTCTTTTAATATCATAAATAAGCCAAAGCTGGTCTTGGTATCTTTTCTTAAAGTGATCTACCGATAATGCCAGAACATCAAAATCTGGTTTAATGGTAGCAGCGTAAATATCATCTTTCGTTTTTTGAAACCGCACAAATGCATGCATTCTATGGATTTCTCTATTAATCATTTTTACAATTTGTTGTACTCGTAATACTGGTTGGCTTCTAAAGTCATTAGCAATATTATACTTGCTGGTAAAAATTTTTTTACAATATTCTAAAATAAGTAATTCTCTTTCTGGAAGCTCAGAACAAAATACCTTGTAAAGCTTGTCTATACCATTTTTGCTAATCTTCTTAAATAAACCATTTAAGACTCGATTGCTTTTTTCTGGATCGGCATCAATTTCTATTCGATCACTAAACAACGAAGATTGATTATTAGATCTTGGGCTAATGCAAAAGGGTTCTAATTTTCGTTCATAACAGTCAAAAATGACAGTTAATATGCCTTCAAAAGATCCGTCATAGATAATATTAGTTGGCATAGAGTGACTGTATTTTATGCAAATAGCTGCAACTGGTTTTGTTGACTATTAGATACCATCTGATGTTTGATTTTTTGAGGCTGAATAGTAGGAGGGATTGGTGTCCCAGGAACAAGAATGAAAAATTTAGCTCTGTTCATAGCTGCTCCCATTTTTCGGATGTGCTCGTACCTAACTTTTCCAAACTTCCTAGACTTAACAATTAGCTTTGCTGTTTTAACTCCAATTCCAGGTACTCTGAGTATAAGCTCATATGGAGCAGTATTTATATCTATTGGAAATAACTCTGGATGCCTCAGAGCATAACTCAATTTTGGATCCATTCTAAGATCCAGGTTTGGGTTTGCGTCATCTACTATTTCTTTAACATCAAAGCCGTAAAAGCGCATTAGCCAATCTGCCTGGTACAACCGGTTTTCTCTAATCAATGGGGCATTCGTAACTACTGGAAGTCTAGAGTCTTCATTAACAGGTATATAACCTGAGTAGTATACTCTTTTTAATCTTTGTTTATTATACAAAGAAGAGGCAAGGTTTAAGATAGTTAAATCCTGTTCAGGAGAAGCACCTATTATGACTTGTGTGCTTTGACCTCCAGGAGAGAACTTAGGGGTCTTTTTATATTTCCTTCTATCTTCCTTATTCTCAAATATTTTTTCAGTTAGTAGGTTCATAGGCTGGTAAACACTACTATGATCTTTCTCAGGGGCTATTTTTTTGAGCTGCTTTTCAGTAGGTATTTCCAAGTTTACGCTAAGCCTGTCAGCATACATTCCTGCTTCTTGTATTACCTCTTCACTTGCTCCTGGAATTATTTTTAGATGTATATATCCATGAAAATTTTCTTCTGTGCGCAGCTTTTTAGCAATCCGAATTAATCGTTCATTGGTATAATCTGCATTCTTGAAAATCCCAGAACTTAAAAAAAGCCCTTCAATATAGTTACGCCTGTAAAAGTTGATGGTAAGATCGACTACTTCTTGCACTGTAAAAGCAGCTCTCTCTACATCATTACTTGACCTGCTAATACAATAAGCACAGTCGTAAACACAATAGTTGGTAAGTAGTATTTTTAGCAAAGAGATACAACGCCCATCTTCGGAGTAGCTATGGCAAATCCCCATGCCAGTGGAATTGCCTAGTCCTTTGTTTTTATTGGATCGATTACTTCCACTCGATGCACAGGAAACGTCATATTTTGCTGCATCAGCAAGTATTGCTAGCTTTTCTTCAATACTTTTTTTCATATAAGTATAACATTTGAATAAGAGTTAAGTTATAACTAAAACTATTATTTCTTATATGTTTCAATGGTATCGATAAAACCCATTATTACATCATTATTATTGTCTCCAACAACAGTATGCGCGTGGCAGATATATTCCATTCCTAAATATTTAGCAGTCTCTGAAAAAGGTAGCCAAAAGTACTCTCCAAGATGATTGCCATAGGAGCAACTAATAGCCGCCATTTTCTTACTTCTTAGCTTTCTTCCCAAATCCTTTTCAATAGTTAAAAGATCTGTTATTCTATCAAAAAACACTTTCATAATGCCACTCATGGAATACCAATAAACTGGAGTAGCAAATACTAGTGTATCATATTTTTCTATTATGCTTTTCATTAACTTCAGAAAATCATCATCCTTATTTAGGTGGTCGTAGTCAAAATAACTGAATTGATAATTGTTTAAATCGATAATATCCCAATTCGTGTTTCTTTCAAACTCGGTAACTAGCGTAGTTGCCCCTCCATCTTTTCTAGAACTTCCGACGATTACTACTTTTTTCATTAAGAGTAGGTGTGATTATTTTTATTTAAAAATTCATTTTTCTTCAAACAGTTTAAACTATTTTTTATAGGCTTTGTACTGAATGCTATATACTTATCATATCTTTAGGTTTATTTTAAAGCATTTATTTTTTTGCTCAAAGTTATTTTTCCTTTTCTTAATCTCTAGTTTTTGTTGCTTTGGGTTTTATATTTCCTTTTATGTAAAAGCGATCTTTTTAAAAGTACAGCTAATATGTGTAGCTTAAAATTATCTACTCTATTTCAAAACAGTTTTTGATTGCCACTTTAAAAACTTCAAAAATATTCTTTTCTGTAAGAACATTATTAGGGTATCCAAAATCAAATATTTTTGAATCCTTTAGAAGCATGATTGAGTCAGAAAATTTGGCTGCAATGTTAATATCATGCACAACTCCAATTACTGTAAGGTCTGGATTAGAATTTATGAAAGCTCTTATTTTCTTCATTAAATTATATTGATAAAAAAGGTCTAAGAAAGTCAAAGGTTCGTCCAATAATAGTAATCTCGATTTTCCTTCTGAGAGCTGCCAAATCTGTGCAAAAACACGTGCAAATTGTACCCGCTGTTTTTCTCCTCCGCTCAATGTTAAGTAGTTTCTGTTTTTCATTTCTTTTACATCAAATAATTCCATTGATTTTTCGCAGATTTCCAAATCAATTGCTTTGGCTTTTCCTTCGAAATGAGGGTAACGACCCATTAGAACTACTTCATGTACATTAAGAGGAAAGCTCAACTCAAGACTCTGAGACAATACAGCCCTGAACTTAGCGAGTTCTTTAAGTGAGATTTGTTGGAGATTTAATTTTTCTATTAAAACATTGCCTTGCGTAGGTTTCAACTCTCCACTTATTAGCTTGATTAAAGTAGATTTACCTGCTCCGTTTGGTCCTAGTATTAGATTTATTTTTCCTTTTTCAAAATGAGCTGATACATCTTTAACAAGTAATTTGCCTTTTATTTCATATGTTACATTTTCTATTGTTACCATATTAAAAAAAGTAATTTGTCCGTCTTAGTAGTACAATAAAAATAGGTACCCCGATTATGGAGGTTACTATTCCAATCGGAAGTTCTGCAGGTGATAATAAAAGTCGTGCTGCCAAATCAGATGCTGTTAAAACCAACGCACCTAGCATGGCTCCTGCCCAAATTAGGAATCGATTATCTGAACCATGTAACATTCGAAGAAGATGTGGCACTATTAATCCAACAAAACCAATAACTCCAACAAAAGCAGTGGCAACAGAAACCATTATTACATTGATCAACAGTACTTTTATTTTAAGTTGACGTATACTTACCCCAAGTAGTTGAGCCTCTTGCTCACCCAGCATTAATGCATTAAGTTGCTTTGCGTATCTCAAACTCAATAATAAGCAAACTACTGTTACGCCAATTACAAAATACAAAGCTTCCCAATACGAACCTGAGAGTGTCCCCAAATTCCAAAAAGTGATAGAGCGAGCTTGTGGATCACGTGCGATATACGATAAGAAGCCAACTCCGCTAAGAAACAATGCATTAATGGCTATTCCTGTTAAAAGAAGTGATACCACAGAGCTTTTATTGCTTTTCTTTGATTGAGAGAGGTAAAAGACAAATGTGGTAGAAACAATTCCGCCTATACATGCAGCTAAAGGCAAAGTCCACTCACCTAGATTAAGCTTAAGAGTTGCTCCAAGTACAAAATATAATGCTGCTCCAAAAGCAGCACCGCTTGAAGTACCGACCAGTCCTGGCTCAACAATTGGATTTCTAAATAAGGCTTGCATTAATACTCCACCAACAGCTAATGCAGCACCTACAAAGGCACCCATTATAACTCTTGGTAACCTTATTTGAATAAAAATCCGCTCATTCAAATTATTTATTTCTGTTCCTTGAAGCGAATGGGTAAATGCATTCCATATTTCCTGATGGCTTATTTCTACTGCTCCATATTTTGCAGAAATCAATGATAGAAGCACTAATAGAAATAAAAATGCTATTCCAATGCTATTTGATTTCATTGTGGATGAATAAGTTTTTGTATAAGCAATACGTTTTCGCCTGTTCTTGGCCCTAAGTACACTAAATCATGTTCTTCTATTCTGAATATATGATTATTTCTGAACGCTTTTGTTGAGGAAATACCCGGCAGCTTTTCTATTTCATTGCCATTGCTTAAACGATCATACCCAAAATCAGTAAGGAGAATAATGTCTGGATTGGCAGCGGCTACTACTTCGGGAGATAATTGTTTCATCCCTCTTTTGTCATTTACAGCCATTACACCTCCTGCCCATTCAAGCATTTTTGCTGCTGTACTTTTTTGGGTCATCACCAAATATACATTGGAAGCTCTTCCAAAATGAATAATCAACACTTTAGGGGTTTTGGAATATTTCTTTGTTTCGGCTAAAGCTTTTTCCATATCAGTTTTTAATTTCTTGCATAGCAAAGCTGCTTCTTTTTCTTTCCTGAAATAGCTTCCCATTTCCCGAATTAATGAATCTGTACCATCAATAGTTGGCAGATAATCCCCAAAGGTTTTCATAGGAATTTCCAATTCTTCCAATTGGTTAACTACATGCTCTGGACCAATATTATTATCATGTAAAATGAGTGTGGGTTTCATGGATAAAATAGTTTCAGTGCTCAATGCCCTGTGATAACCAATGGTGGGCAACTGTTTTATCTCAGTAGGGTAGGTACTAGATAAATCCACAGCAACAATATTTTCCTGCGCACCTAGCGCAAAAATGATTTCTGAGTATTGTTTAGATATACAAACAATTCGTTCCTCATTATTCTTTTTTTCGTCTTGATTTCCAAATCTTCCACAGCTTGTTAATTGTATGGCTAGTAGGAAAATTATTATGTTATTCTTCATTTTATTCTACATTAGAATTAACCTGCCTCCAATAAATTCGGAAGCAGGTTTAAATAATTACATATAGACCATTAATTATTTTGTGAAATATCTATTATTTACTGATAATCATAGGCCTATTGATATTTCTTGAAAAATTATCTCATGAATTCTATGTAATTAGAATGTGTATTTGAGATTTACGCCACCAAAGAAATTGATTTCATTTGGAGCGGGTATGTAGGCATCAGGTAATTGATTTACAAAAACCATATTGTAGTATTGAGTGCCTGTAATGTTGTTAGCCCCAGCATAAATATCAAAATCAAAGTGGTTGATATTTTTTCTAAAGCCAAGCTTTGCATTGAGTAAACTGTAAGCATTGGTTTCATTCAAACCATCTGATGTATACGGCATACTACCACGGTAATTGTAGTACATGTTGCCATAAAGTCCAATTTTGGTGTCTACATCGATTCCAATATTAAAAACGACGGGAGCTACACCAGCAACTGCTTTACCCGAATAGTCTTCAATAATAGTGCTATCCTGATTAAAAGAATTTTTACCAACTTTTTCAAATTGATAATCTTTATATTTAAAATCAGAGTAAGTAAAATTGGCAAATGGTTGAAATAGTTTTATGAACTCTGTTTCCGATTCTATTGCTTTATAACTTAAGTAAACCTCAAGGCCAGTATTATTTAATTGACCTCCATTAACTATAAATGAGTATAATGTTGCTGTATTCTCTGGATTCTGTACCGTAATAGTGGTAAACTTATCTTCAAACTTTGTATTGAAAAGAGCTACGGTATAAAATAGTTGGTTGTCCAAAAAGCTGCCTTTTGTTCCCAGTTCTACTTGAGTTCCTTTTTCGGGTTTTAAGTCTGTGTTTAACTCTCCTGTAGTGGAAATAAGAATATTTCCACTTACTGGTGCTTTGTAGCCTGTGGAATACGAAGCATAGACTGAAGCAGTCTGATTGATTTTTTTGTTGATTGCTATTGTGGGTGAAACCAAATTATTATAGCTGTTTTCATACACTTTCAATCGGTTATTCCCAGGCTGATTGTTATTCAAACCCCATAATCGATCTTCCAAACTTATTTTCATATTGCTTATTCCTACCCCTGCAGTTAAACTGAATTGCATAGGTAAGCTTAGCGTCCATTGTGTGAAGTAGGAAGAGGTTGAACTTGTTGTAGACTGATTACTACGTATGCTTGTAATGATGTTGTATCCTTCAAGATTTGTACTATCAGCTCCCATACCATATCCAACAGTTTGTGCATTCATTTTTTGAACTTCGATACCTGTAATACCTGAAAGTTTGATTTTTTCGGATAATTCGAAGTTTTTCTCAAATACAGAACGTAATCCATAGTTTAATGGCAACTTATCTGTCCATCCCCCAGCAGAGCTGTTGTCTATGCTTTGGGATGAACCAAAAAAGGTAGTGGTATTTGATACATTCTTATTAAACTGATAGGTATGCCCAATTCCTCCCCTAAAAGTTCTGACTGATGAATGAGCGTTATTTTTAATATATCTGGCATTTCCAGAATAATCTAATGTGCTGTATTGCTCTTTGGTTAATTCACCATTTCTCTCATCGTAACTATCTGAATAACCAAAATAGGTAGTAATAGTTTGATTTTCATTCAAATGAAAATCGCCCATCAAATTCACAAAATCTTTATGTGATTTAGTATGAACCATAAATCCATCAAATTGCTGATGACCATAGTTTACCAATAAGGATGATTTTTCATCTCCAATGCTTAGGCGGGTTGTTGTTCTCAATAAACCATAGTTACCTACCATTACTTCCTGTCCAATAGAAGTTTTATTTTTAGGCGCCTGTTCAGTCTTCATGTTTATTACTCCAGCGATAGCCAATCCGTACAAACTTCCAGAAGGACCTTTTAAAATTTCAGTATTGCTGACAGAACTATAATCAATGTCGTCCATTACAGTAATGCCCTCTGCATCAGTAATAGGAATACCATTTAGATACATTTTTATACCCTGACCATCAAAATTGCTACTTACGCCTCTAAACCCCATTCCGCTGCCATAACCTCTGATATTAATTTGTTGTCCACCAGATTGTGTTCTACGCTGCATAGCGACACCTGGTACATTGGTATTGATGGCATCATCAAGATATAACCCTGTAGCTCTTTTTAGACTCGTTTTCTCCATTTTCACAACGGAAATGGGTTGTTCTAATTGTGATTTATTTGGATTTGAAGTAGCAGTTACTTCCACGGAATGTAATTCCTGAGCATAAGGTTGTAGGGCTATTTCTACTATGCCTATCTCGTTGCATATAAAGGTTTTATCAATCGATTTATAGCCTACAAATGTTACTTTCAATCGAATTGAATCAGTACATGAAATAGTAAATTCGCCGTTTTGATCAGCTACTATTCCTTGTGAGTTATTTATGCTAATATTTGCTCCTGCAAGAGGAGTCTTTTCCAGTTCGTCAATTATTTTTCCTTTGAACTGAGTACTTTGCCCAAAGGATATTAATGAATATACCATACTCAATACGAGTAATATAAAATTTCTCATTTTAATTATTATTTAGTGTTAAACAAATAGAAACAATCTACCAAGTACTTAACAAGCAGATCATGTATTAAAAGAATATTGTTTAACCTATTTCTGGAGGAGGGATAGGCGGAGGTAATGAAATAGTCAAATAACTAAACTCATATGGAGTTACTACTATTTGCTCTTTTGTAAACGAAAATAAATACCAATTAGGAAATTGTTTGTAATAGAGCGATTTATAAAAGTTTGCCAGGCGTTTCTTATTTTCTTTATTTTTAGGATCTTTTCCTAATACATTGGCTAATAGATCATCTAGCTGCCTGTTTAAATTAGTTTCTTTATTATCCCACCAACACCAATAGTAGACTATATCTCCTTTGATTTTTTTTTCAACAATATCATACAGCTGATCTTTATACTCAAATTCTTTTGAATGTTTCCATCTTAATTTGGTTTGAGATTCTTCTTTTGTGAATTTCAGTAAAACAAGCTTTTCTTTATCAATACCAGCAATAATTTGAAGCTTTACCTCTTTTCTAATCTTCTTTTTTTGATAATGCAAAAAGGTAAATGTCACAACTATTGGTACTACCAAGCAGACAAGTAATGATATGCCAGCTATCTTTTCTTTCATTAGTTGAAATTCATAGCTAAATATAATCAAATTAGATATTGCTAAAAAAAAAGACTTCAACCAAAAAATGGAAGAAGCCCTATCGTGTGGGACTTACTGGACTCGAACCAGTGACCCCCTGCTTGTAAGGCAGGTGCTCTGAACCAACTGAGCTAAAATCCCGTAAAAACCCTAATCGGGAATGCAAAAATAATAGCCTTATCTTTATATACAAATCTTAATTCTTCAAAGTGTGATTTTTTTTATAAATAATGAAGTATTAAAAAATATATAAATTTGTTTGCACGGTGTTTTTATATTAATATTGCACAAAACATATAATAATGACTAAAAAAATAATTATTCTCAATTTAGTAATACTGTTTTTTTTCTATTTAAACGCTAACTCACAAAATTCAGGCTTAGTAGATTATGAATATTTAGGTATAGAATTTAAAGTGCCAGATGGATGGGTAGGACAGAAGGGCGAAGAAGGCTATGTAATGGGATCAAATACTGTTGCTGGTATGATAACCGTTTTTTTTCATGACTACACTGACCTTCAATCTTTAGAAGCAGAAATATCGCAAGGGATTACAGATGAAGGTATGCAGTTGACAGTTGAAAACCAATTTGAAAGAATTGGGGACAATGCTATAGGAGGAACGCTTGTAGGTCAGATTCAAGGTAGTGCAGTGAAAGCTTACTCTCTAACTGTTGTTAACAAATTAGGAAAAGGTTTGATGATGATAGCAGTTACCTCGCCTGAAATGTACAACTCTAGTTATAAAGATATTCTACTAGAAATTAAAAAAAGTGCTAAGTTCAAAAAGCCAAAAGAAAATCCTTTAGTAACTGAATGCTTAAAGCAAATATCAGGAAGAAGATTATTATACATATATACTGGTAGTACAGGTTCGTATGATTATGATGAGGGCTATTATAATGGAGTATACTCTAATGAAGAGGTAAAAATAGATTTATGCGCGAATAAAACCTTTAGATATAGTGGAAATAGTTCGACTAGTATAACGGGTGGTGCTATTGGATACTCTGGAAGTAATGACAATGGAGATGGAGAATGGAAAGTTAATGCCACTTCAGCAAATGGAATAGAGTTAAGTTTGATGTTTAATAATGGAACAGTGAAGAGTTTTAAAATAACATCGGAAGAGAATTGGAGAAAAATTTATCTCAATGGAGAAAGATATTATTACGATAAGATTCAAGGATGTTTTTAGTATAGGGGACGTTTTCTCCTCAAATGCAATACTTCACCAGGGTTAATTTCAGAGCCATACCATTTATTATTTAATTTTAGCAATCGAAGGTATCGAATACCATACTTTTGGGAAATGCCATACAATGTTTCGCCTTCTTCAACTGTGTGGTATTTAAACTCTTTCGTTGCTCTATACCTTTTTCTTTGTAGATATAATAATTGACCTGAGTAGAGCTTATCTCCTTTACCTAGCTCATTAAACCTTTCCAGTTTGCTAACTTTGATGTCTAGCGCAGCAGCTAAGCTTTCTTTCGTTTCTCCTTCCTGAACGAGTATGGCTCTTCTTTTATTCTTTGTAAAAGAGCTTAAAAGACCAGCATTAGGATATTTATTATCTGTTGGTTTGTACGTATCAAACGTATAAAGCTCATATTGTTCGATAATCTTGATGAGCTTATCTGCATATCTTGGATTAGTGGCATAGCCTGCTTTTTTTAAGCCTCTAGCCCAGGCTTTATAGTCTGTTTTTTTTAGATCAAACAAGAAAGCATACCTAGACTTAGAGCTTAAAAAGTTGGCATGATCTGCATAGGACTCCAAAACAGAAGGGTATCTTCTAAAACACTCATTTCTTCTGTCATCGTCTCTATATACCTTTTTTCCTGTCCAATCGGAATGACATTTTATTCCAAAGTGATTGTTAGCTTTTCGAGCTAGGTAACTATTACCAAAAGCGGACTCTAGCATCCCCTGAGCCAAAGTAATACTAGCTGGAATCCCATTGAATTCCATATTTTTTATGGCTTCTTCTTTGTAAAGATTTATATAATCTTCAGCTGTATTTTTCTTAAATAGAGCCTGTGAATTTCCCAAGAAACTAAATAGCATGAAAAATAGGAGGGAAGTAGAAAAAAATGCTGTATTGATGTTTAGGTTCTTTGCGAGAATATACTTAGAAAACGAAAAAATAGTACTAACTATCATTTTGAAGATTCTTAATTTTTTCAGCCACTAGGCTACAAACTTGATTGCATAATTCCAAAATCAATGCCGCTTTTTCTATTAATTCATTCTCCTCAACAGAATTTACAGGCATATCTTTTGTGGATTCTATAAAAATCAATGCCTGATTTAGCTCTTCAATGCCCAAAAAATTAACACTAGATTTTAGCTTATGCGCCAGCTCGGAAGCATGGATATAGTTTTTATTTTCAATACAATTATTGATTTCTTTAGGTAGTTTGGAGGCATTATCTTTAAGTTTTAGAAGTAGTTTTACAAGGAAATCACTTCTCCCTTTGGCAACATCTTCTAAATATTGAAAGTTTAAGATCATGTTTTAAATATGTAAACCTAAATAATCCTTTGTTGAAAATTAAAACTTTAGCAAAAGTGCTTATAGTCTTTCTGGTATGCTATACTCTTTTTGCTTTATTCAAAAATTATAATTTTAATCCACATTATGAAATAGGACAAAAACTAGATAGTTTAAATGGAATTTACATCTATTATAATGGAGGTGTAGATAATGTGCTTGAGAGAAACTTAACAATTGACGGTTACAATATTGGTCTGAAGTATCAATGCGTAGAGTTTGTAAAAAGGTACTATTATGAATGCCTAAATCATAAAATGCCAGATAGCTATGGGCATGCCGTAAATTTTTTTGATAAAGATCTTAAAGATGGCACAAAGAATACCAAAAGAGATCTTATACAATACAGTAACTCGAGCTTTTCGAAACCTCAGAGTAATGACATAATTGTATTTGACAAAACACTTTTTAATCCTTATGGGCATGTTGCTATTATTTCAAAAGTTAAAGACAAAAGCATTGAGGTAATTCAGCAAAACCCGGGACCATTTTCATCCTCGAGAGAGGTTTTCGCAATGATTAGAAAAGGTAATAAATGGAAGGTTGAGGGCAATAGAGTTTTAGGATGGCTTAGAATAGGGAAGTAGTTCTAATATATCTAGGCTTTTTTCTTTAAAAGGTTTTTAATCTCATTCAGCTTAATTAAAGCTTCCAGAGGCGATAATGTATTAATATCAATTTCATTAATAAAACTTTCTATTTTTTTGATTTTTATAGAACTCTGATCAAAAAGTTGCAATTGAAAAACTTCGCTTTCAGGCATTTTGGATAGCCGATTCTTTCTTTTTTCGTTGGATTTTTCTTCTTCTAGTTGCTGCAAAATTTCATAAGCACGAATAACCATTTGGTTAGGAACGCCAGCAATTTGAGCGACATTAATACCAAAGCTATGCTCACTACCACCTTCTTTTAGCTTTCTTAGAAAAACTATTTCTCCATTAATCTCTTTTACAGAGACATTAAAATTCTTAACTCTCGGAAAAGTTTTCGTCAACTCATTAAGCTCATGATAGTGGGTAGCAAAAAGTGTTTTGGCTTTAAACTTAGGGTGGTTGTGTAAAAACTCTACCAACGACCATGCAATTGATATCCCATCATAGGTGCTTGTTCCTCTTCCAATCTCGTCAAGTAATACTAAACTTTGCCCACTTAGGTTATTCAATATATTAGCAGTCTCTGTCATCTCCACCAAAAAAGTAGATTCGCCTTTGGCAAGGTTATCTGAGGCTCCCACTCGAGTAAAAACTTTATCTACTAAGCCAATAGAAGCTTCAGAAGCTGGTACAAAACTTCCCATTTGAGCCATGATAACAATCAAAGCAGTTTGTCTCAACAAAGCAGATTTACCTGCCATATTTGGCCCTGTTATGATTAATATCTGTTGGCTATCTTCATTGAGGAGAACATCATTCGTAATATACTTCTGATCTACAGGCAGTTGTCGCTCAATTACAGGATGTCTTCCATCTTTAATAGCAATGCTTTTGCCATCTGTAATAGTTGGTTGTACATAACTATGCGCTTGAGCTTGATTAGCAAAGCAAAGAAGGCAGTCAACTTGCGCTATTACTTGTGCATTTTGTTGAATATGTTTGATATAAGCAGAGGCAGCATCAATCAATTCTAGAAAGAGTTTATGTTCAATCGCAAAAATTTTCTCCTCTGCCGAAAGAATTTTCTCCTCGTATTCCTTAAGCTCTTCCGTAATATACCTCTCAGCATTTACTAAAGTTTGCTTTCTTATCCACTCACTGGGTACTTTATCTTTATGTGCATTCGTTACTTCAATGTAATACCCAAAAACTTTATTAAAAGCGATTTTTAGAGAAGTTATACCCGTCTTTTCACTTTCCCTCTGCTGAATCTGTTGTAGGTAGTCTTTCCCATGGTAAGCTATTTTTCTCAGATCATCCAGATTTTCATGGATATCGTCACAAATAAACCCACCATGAGTATGCGTTATAGGAGGATTATCTACTATCTCTTTTTCTATTTTATCTACTAAAAACTCGCATTCATGCAATTGATCAGATAATGCCTTTATCTCTTCACAATCTTCATTAAGAAGCAATTTTTTAATTGGAGAAATAGCTTTTAAGGCTTTTTTTAGCTGAATTAACTCCCTAGGATTAACCCTATTGGTAGCAATTTTAGAAGCTAACCGCTCCAGATCATTAATCTGTCTTAAGCTATTTTCTACCTCAGAACTTAAGTCTGTATTGTCACAAAAGTATTTTACTACCTTATGCCTTTTTTGAATAGTAGTAATATCTCTTAAAGGAAGAACAAGCCACTTTTTGATCAGCCTACTTCCCATAGGAGTAATACACTCATCTAAAATACCAGAGAGAGAGACTCCTGTCTCATGTTGAGGGTGAATCAGCTCAAGATTTCGGATAGTAAAATTGTCGAGCCAGACATATCGATCTTCATGGATTCGAGATACTTGCTGTATGTGATCCAACTCCTTATGTTCAGTTAGCTCCAAATACTCGATAGCTGCACCAGAAGCAACAATGGCCAAAGGCATTTCCTCAATACCAAAACCCTTTAGGTTAGTTGTACCAAACTTATGAATAAGCTTTTCATAGCAGTGAGTATTTGAAAATGCCCAGTCATCTAAGCCATATTCTGAGTACTCATCCCCAAAGCTAATTTTAAAATCTTCCTTTTGAGGTTTGCAATAAATAATCTCAGAAGGTTGAAAATTTTGGACGAGCTTTTCAATGTATTTAATACTACCTTGAGAGGTTAAAAATTCACCAGTAGAAATATCTAAAAAAGAAATACCAGCTTCTTTTTTATTAAAATAAACAGAAGCTAAATAGTTGTTTTTTCTTGCCTCTAAAACATTATCATTTAAAGAAACACCTGGAGTGACTAGTTCGGTAATTCCTCTTTTTACTATCCCTTTCGCTTGTTTTGGATCTTCCAACTGATCGCAGATAGCTACTCTTTCTCCTGCTCGAACCAGCTTAGGCAAATAGCTGTCCAATGCATGGTGGGGAAACCCAGCAAGAGCTACTTCAGAAGCTGAACCATTGGACCTTTTTGTTAAAACAATATCTAAAATTTTACTTGCTCTTACAGCATCTTCTCCAAAAGTTTCATAGAAGTCACCAACTCTAAACAAAAGCATTGCCCCAGGATGCTTTTGCTTCATAGCATTATACTGCTTCATGAGTGGAGTTTCTCCTGACTTGCCTTTTTTAACTTTTACTTTGCCCACAACTTTTTAAAGAGATCCATAACAATTTTACAAAAAATCTAAGGATTTTAGAGAATAAGGAGCATAAAATGCAGTTTGGTTTTTTATTTAAATTTCTCTGATTTTAACAAAACGTAAACTAAAAATCTTAATAAGCGTTATTCGGATATAAACGTGATTTAAGCAGAACCCTAAAGAGAAGTAGGTTATTAGAAAATGACAAAAATTACAGGAAATACATTAATACAACTGGGTTATCAACCAGGCAAGTGGTTTAGAAAATCCCTAAAATACATCAATAAACATGGACTTAAGGGAGAAGAGCTAAAAGCATATTTAGACTCTGTAGCCCCAGTGGTCTATGAACTACATAAAACAAAAGTAGATTATCACAAAAATATTAATGCAGAATCTGAGGAAGAAATTCTAAATGTAGAATCTGTCTTTGCCACGATGGATGCGTTGATGAAAACGCCAACCGTAGTGAAAGGAGCAGTAATGCCCGATGCTTGCCCTACTGGAGCTTTAGGGCAAATACCAGTTGGAGGGGTAGTAGCTACCAAAAATGCAATTCATCCCTCTATGCATAGTGCAGACATATGTTGCTCTGTGATGATGACGTCTTTTGGTAAAACAGAGCCTCGAAAAGTACTGGATGCAGCACATAAAACTACCCATTTTGGTGGTGGTGGTAGAAAAGACATCTTTTTACTCCCTAAAAAGTTCGAAGAAAAGATTTTCAGTGATCATTTTTTAGGAGACGAAAGAAGCATAATGCTTGCACGTACCCATCTAGGGACTCAGGGGGATGGTAATCATTTCTTATTCGTTGGCATATCCAAAAAAACTGGTGAGACTATCATGGTAACCCATCATGGTAGTCGTGGCTTCGGAGCCAACCTATACAAAAAAGGGATAAAGCTAGCAGAATCATTTCGTAAAGAGATTTCGCCTGATACATTAAAAGCGAATGCATGGATTCCTTACTCAGAAGACATGGGAAAAAAGTATTGGCAATCGTTACAAATAGTGAGAGAGTGGACAAAACTAAATCACGAAATTATACACCAAAAAACCTGTGAAAAATTAAGAATAGATCCCTACTTAAGGTTTTGGAACGAACATAATTTTGTTTTCAAAGATGGAGATCTATTCTATCATGCGAAAGGAGCGACACCTCTTGATGAAAAATTTGTTCCAGACTGTCACGAAAAGTTGAGATTAATTCCATTAAACATGAGTGAACCTGTTTTGATAGTTAAAGGTGAAACAAGTGAAAGGAACTTGGGCTTTGCTCCTCATGGTGCTGGAAGAAATATCAGTAGGAGAAAGCATATAGCAAAAAAAGAAGGTAAGTCAGCGAAGCAGGTACTAATGGAAGAGACTGAGGGCTTAGATATACGCTTCTTTTCAAAAAATATAGATATTTCTGAACTTCCATCTGCATATAAAAATGCAGAATCTGTTAAAAAACAGATGAAAGAGTTTGGGCTAGGGGAGGTGGTAGACGAAATTATACCTTATGGAAGTATTATGGCAGGAGACTGGCAAGCAGATGCTCCCTGGAAGAAAAAGAAGAAATAAATTTAGTTTATTTCTAGATCTGCTTCAACAGTGATTTCTCTAGACGAGTTTTTATCCTTTATTTTTGAAACTAACGTATAAGGATTATTTGCATTTCCATCTGTAAATGTAATCTTGGCTACTGCTTGCTGCATTAAAACTTTTGGGTCAATTCCACTATCTTCATAACTACTAAAAAGATTAGCATCAGAAAGAATTATATTTCCTTTACTGTCTTTTAGATCTAAAGATAAAACTGGAAAAACTTTTTCATCTTTTACTTCCAAGCCATCTACTCCTTCAAATATTAGAACAAGTTGATGATCTGTGCTTACTTTTTTGTTAATAACAGGTTTATTTAAAGTTTTATTCCATAGATAAATATTTGAGTATTCAAGCTCACTAACTTTTACATTTAGCATCTCATTTTCTTTTATTTGAAATGGCAATTCATAGGTAAAGTATCCATCTCCTTTTTTATCCCATATTTTTATAAACACTTTATATTTTTCATTATTCATATAAGACAAAGCAGTTATAAAGTTTGCACTTAATTGCAATGGGACAGTGCTAATTCCATTCTCAAAATCTTTTAATAAGTTAGAATCTGAAAAAACTGTATCTTTTTCATTTTTAACAATTTGCATTGATAAACCTGGGAAGCTACTTCCATTTGAACGTGTCAGCCCTGTCACATTGTCAAATATTAGATTTACTCTTTCTCCATAATAGAATTTATTTCTCTGGTCGACTTTACCATCAATCTCTATAGTTATATCCTCACATACGACACCATTTCCTCTCGAGGTTGCACCAGTTATTAAATCAGTACTCACAGATTGATTTACTTGACAAGAACTAAGAAAAAACAATACTATCAGTAGTATACTAAATGTATATAAATATTTCATCTATTTCTATAAGTTAGTAAACAAGTATGCAATTTTCTAAACATTATCTGAGGTGAGTTTAGCATTCAGATAATCTCTATTCATTCTGGCGATATGCTCTAGAGATATTTCTTTAGGACATTCAGCAGAACAAGCACCCGTGTTGGTACATGCACCAAAGCCTTCCTCATCCATTTGTGCTACCATAGCCTCCACTCTTTTTTTCTTTTCTGCCTTACCTTGAGGTAGCATCGAAAGTTGAGAAACTTTTGCTGCAGTAAATAGCATGGCAGAAGCATTCTTACAGGCTGCTACACATGCTCCACAGCCTATGCAAGTAGCTGCATTAAAAGCCTCATCCGCTATGTCTTTTGGAATAGGTATTTCATTCGCATCAGGAGCATTACCAGTGTTTATAGAAATAAACCCTCCTGCTTGGATTATCCGGTCAAACGAAGTTCTATCTACACTCAAATCTTTAAGAACAGGAAATGCTTTTGCTCTCCATGGCTCTACATATATAGTATCTCCATCTTTAAAATTTCGCATGTGGAGCTGACAGGTAGTAGTACCATCTAGAGGGCCATGTGGCTTGCCGTTAATATACATACTACACATCCCACATATTCCTTCTCTACAGTCGTGATCAAAAGTGATAGGATCTTCTCCCTTTTGAAGCAAATCTTCGTTAAGAACATCAAACATCTCTAAAAACGACATATCAGGACTGATGTCTGATACCTGGTAGGTAACCATTTTCCCTTTGTCGCTAGCGTTCTTTTGTCTCCAAACTTTTAAAGTAAGATTCATTCCTTTTGCTTCAGACATATTTATATTCTTTTATTTAAAATTTGTGACCTGCCTAGTTTGTTTGGCACCCATCTTAATCATTGCTTTCTGTGTGCCTCAATTTTAAATCAGACATGGTCTGTTTTTAGTATTAATATTTAATTTACTTATAACTTCTCTGAGTTAACTGTACATTTTCAAAGTTCAACTCTTCTTTGTGAAGCTCTTCTTGCATATTTTCTCCTTTATATTCCCATGCAGCTACATACGAATAGTTTTCATCATCCCTTTTTGCTTCTCCCTCTTCTGTTTGGTACTCCTCTCTGAAATGACCGCCACACGATTCATTTCTATTGAGGGCATCATCAATCATAAGCTCTCCCAGCTCCATGAAGTCTGCTACACGATACGCTTTTTCTAACGTTATATTAAGCTCGTCTTGTGTGCCTATCGTTTTAAGGTTAGTCCAATATTCCTCCCTTAATTTTTGGACTTTTTCCTTTGCCTCTTTTAAGCCTTCCGCTGTTCTCGACATTCCGCAATAATCCCAAATAATCAATCCCAGTTCCTTATGAAATTGATCCACAGTTTTCTTACCATTAACAGAAAGCAACTTATTTAATCTTTCTCTAACTTCCGTCTCCGCTTTTTGAAACTCTGCATGATCATTGGAAACCTTCTCATACGGCATTTGCGATAAATAATCCCCTATAGTATAGGGAACTACAAAATAGCCATCCGCTAAACCTTGCATCAAGGCGCTTGCACCCAGTCTATTAGCTCCGTGGTCAGAGAAATTAGCTTCACCAAGAGCATAAAGGCCTGGAACAGAGGTCATCAAATTATAGTCTACCCAAAGTCCACCCATTGTATAATGTACAGCAGGGTAGATTTTCATTGGCACTTTATATGGATTTTCTCCGGTAATTTTCTCATACATCTCAAAGAGATTGCCATACTTAGCACTGATCGTATCTTCACCATCTCTTTTTATAGCATCTGAAAAGTCGAGATATACGGCAAGACCTGTTTCTCCAACACCCCTTCCTTCATCACAAACGTACTTTGCATTTCTAGAGGCAACATCCCTAGGTACTAAGTTTCCAAACGATGGATACTTTCTTTCTAAATAATAATCTCTTTCGTTTTCGGGAATATCATTTGGCTTTCTTTTGTCCCCAGCCTTTTTAGGTACCCATACTCTACCATCATTTCTCAAGGACTCAGACATTAGAGTAAGCTTAGACTGATACGTACCATGCACAGGAATGCAGGTAGGGTGGATTTGCGTAAAGCAAGGGTTAGCAAACAATGCTCCCTTCTTATGCGCCCTCCATGCTGCAGAAGCATTACTACCCATCGCATTGGTAGAAAGGAAAAATACATTTCCATAACCACCAGATGCCAATATAACCGCATGAGCAGAATGGGACTCAATTTTCCCCGTAACCAGATCTCTGGTGATTATCCCCTGCGCTTTGCCATCAATAATGACGACATCCATCATTTCAGTTCTGGTGTAGAGCTTCACCTTACCAGCTGCTACCTGTCGAGAAAGAGCAGAATATGCACCCAGAAGCAGCTGCTGACCTGTCTGACCTCTGGCATAAAAAGTCCTTGACACTTGCGCTCCTCCAAAAGACCTATTATCAAGAAGTCCTCCGTAGTCTCTGGCAAAAGGAACTCCCTGCGCTACACATTGATCAATAATATTACCGCTAACCTCTGCCAACCGATGTACATTTGCTTCCCTTGATCGGTAGTCTCCTCCTTTGATGGTATCATAAAACAATCGATAGACACTATCTCCATCGTTTTGATAATTTTTGGAGGCATTTATTCCTCCTTGTGCAGCAATACTATGCGCTCTTCTAGGACTATCCTGAAAACAAAACGCCTTGACGTTGTACCCAAGCTCAGCAAGAGAGGCAGCAGCAGAAGCACCTGCTAGTCCAGTTCCAACAACTATGACCTCGTACTTTCTCTTATTTGCTGGATTTACCAACTTCACATTGAACTTGTGTTTACTCCACTTTTCTGAAAGATCTCCTTCTGGAATTTTTGCGTCAAGTTTCATATTTGTATTCAAATGTTTTATTAAAGAACTTTTTGTTTAACCTAAGCAATAGGTAATTTATTATTATCTCATGAATTACATGTAAAAAACATATAAATAGGTATTAGAGCAAAAAGCCCTGGAATCACTATCGAATAAGCCAAACCTACCTTTTGGATAAACGGGGTATACTTTTTATGATTAATTCCCAGCGTTTGAAAGGCACTTTGAAAGCCGTGTGAAAGATGAAAAGCCAGAAACACCATTGCCGTGACGTAGACGACCACATACCACCATTGCGAAAATGCTTCAGCTACCACCCTATACAGGTCTTTTATTTCCATTCCTCCATAACTAGTCATAGGCATAGAGCCAAACTTCATCTGATACCAAAAATTTTGCAAGTGGATAACCAGGAAAATAAAAATGACAGTGCCTAAAATCCCCATATTTCTCGAACTCAAAGAACTAGAACCTGATGGCTTAGAATAGGCGTAGGAGCTAGGTCTCGCACTTCTATTGACTCGAGTGAGTATTATCGAGTATACTATGTGAATGAGAAAAGTAGCATAAAGCAAGTAAGAAGATACCTTTATTAAGCCATTGGTAGTCATAAACTTAGCATAAATATTGAATGCCTGCCCTCCATCGTCTTTCAGGAGCTGAAGGTTACCAATTAAGTGAACGAGCAAAAATATGATCAAAAATAGACCAGTTAAGGACATGATTACTTTTCTTCCTAAGCTACTGGATAGGGTTTTGGTTAACCAACTCATATCATTTAAATATTCTAGGTTTGATTCAAAATTATATCGCAGAAAGTTTTGTTGCAATTGATTTACAAATATTTAAGCAGTTAGATATCTATTTTGTTTCGAGATATAGTTTCAAATAAAGATAAAAAACGAGGGCACCCTTGCGCAATGCTCGTCCCGGCGCGTCAAGCCTGCCACGCTGCAAGTCTCCTTCGGTCTTGCCGTTCGCCTGTTCGCCTCTTTCCCTAGGGTGCGATGGCAACTTTGCACCGCTCTTAAGTATAACAATATCCTTATAAAATAGAAGAAGAAAACTAATTTCTTGAGTTAAGTAAAATGGAAATGATATTTTTGTGCTAATTAGCTTTTAGATATTTAATATCAAAAATGAGATTAATAAAATACATCTGGTTTTTATCCTTAGTTACATTACTATTTAGCCTTATTTGGCTATACATTTATTTTGAAAAACCACTTTTAGTATCGAGTATGTGGGTATATGAAAGTTTGGATAGAGAATCCTTCTTTTATTACTCTATTTTTGTTTTTTCATTAACAAATTTACTCTTATACACTATTGGAGTTTTATTTCCAGCGTCTGTAAAAACATTTGGTCTTGTTCCAAGCAAAAACTTTTGGCTCTCTTCCAAAGAAAATTACCAGCTTCTGACCAAAAGATCCAATGCCTACTTTCAAGTTTTAAGTAGTATTATAAACCTGTTTTTTACATTTTCTGTATTAAGCCTTATTGGCGATTTTACCAATTTTAAATTTAATTTTTTTAATAATAATACTCTTACTTTCTTTTGCATACTTGTTGTAGGGTGGATTATTATATTTATATCTTTTTTCAAAAAACCAACTACTTCTAGTTAGGCTTAAAACAGTAAAATAAAACCTTAATTAACTGATGCATAACTCTATGAAAACAAATATTTTATATTTTCCAATCAAATTAACTATTATATTACTATTTGCTATTTATTCCAGCTATGGGCAATCCAACTTTGATAGTCTAGTGCTAGCGAAAACAAAAACGATAAGAGTAGGCCCTGGAGTAAAATCTGTAATTTTTGACCCATCATACAAACACATATATGCACTTAACTTAGAAGGAATGAGTGTCTACGAAATAAGTAGAGACTCTCAAGAAATTTCTAGGAAAATCGTTTTTGACAAAACACCCGCCAAGGGATTTAATTACACCAAAAAGGAGTGGTTTGACTCTTATGCAGAAAAGCCAGTAGAAGGATACTTTTCGCATCAGGGAAGATTTTTGTGGGTTTCACTTCATAATGCAGATGGACTTGTAGTATGGGATGTGAAGAATAAGGAAAATGGAAATTTTGACAATGCCAAAAAAGCTAAACTATACGAAGGGAAAACATACATAGGTAAAATTTCACTTCCGTTTTTTGAGACTGGAAAAACGCCAAAAGTGATTTCTGGGTCTCCTAAAAACAACCATCTTTATGTATCAAACTGGCACAGCAACTCAGTAAGTGTTTTAGATATTTCTGGTGATAACCCAAATAACTGGGAAAAGAAACAAGATTTAAAAGGAATAGCTATACCAAGAGGTCTGGCAGTGAATTATGAAGAAACCCAGCTATATATTGCTGAGATGGGTGGTTTTAGAATTTTCAAATACAATACTTCAAATTTTTCAGATCGTGAGACCATAACGGTAGGTGCTGGACCGAGACATCTAATTACAGATCAAAAATTCTTATATGCTAGTCTTAATAGGGGGAGAGAAATAGTAAAAGTAAATATCGGTCAATGGAAAGTAGCGGAAAGAAATAAAACGCTAACTACACCAAGAACGATATGCTTATCTCCTGATAAAAGTGTAGTTGTAGTTACCTGCTACAAAGATGATAAAGTGCAGGTTTTCAGAGCCTCTGATCTAAAATTACTTGCAACATGGGATTCACCTGGAAGACCTGTTGGAGTTGACATCGTGCAAGATGGAGAAACGATTGAAGCTTGGGTGTGCAACTACAACTATGGTACAATAAAAGTATTTACTTTTAAAAAGGTATAGAAGAATGAAAGAACGGAAGCTTTGGAAAAAATACTTTGAAAAATTCATACTTCTACTTCTAATAGCATACGCTAGTAGCTGTACTCAAAAAAATATAACAGAGGCTGAACTTTGGGAATATGTAAGAGATCCAGATAATGGACTTACTAAAGAAATAAAAAGAGATAGCTGGAAGATAACCCTTTGGTATAAACCAACAGACCTCATCGTTTCTCAGGAAATAAATCCTGAAAAGAGCTCTGGAAAAAAAGAACAAGTAGACGCGCTTAGAAAAAAGTATAGCAAATATGCCTACTTCATACTGAACCTAAGTCACGAAGAAATAAAAAGACCCTTTCTACAGCTAAGTCCTGACTTAAAAAATCGTCTGATGTTTCAAATGAACGCTTATGCATCTTTAGCAACCTCCAATAAGGATACCTTAGAAGTGATGGACTACGTATACCCCCGTCTCTTTGAGTCAAGCTCTGAAATTTCTATGCTTTTTGCTTTTGACAAAGAAAAATTGAATTCCTCCAAAAACTTCTCCTTTTTGTTAAGCGAATTTGGCCTAGAGTTAAACCAGGTACAGTTCGACTTTCTGGTGGAAGACATAAAAGAAACCCCTCAAATAAATTATACCAATCGCTAGCCATTTTACCTTAAGCAAGTAAAAAAAGCCTATTTAGGATTGAATGAGGTCGTTTGATAAAAATTATACCAATATATTTTGAATAAAAATAGAAAAAAACTACATTTGCATTCAAATAGACTAACAGCTCATCCAGCTTACCAATAAACACTTTGTTCATAAATTAACACATCATCGTACACATTTAAAGTAAAAATTACATCATAGTATAAAATAAATGATGAAGAAAAAACTATGTCTAATAGCTGGGATTGCTATTTTATTTTTCAATTTGAGTATAACTCATGCTCAGGAAGTTATATGGGAGGAGAATTTTGATGATTTGGAGAATCAGACCACATGGGATAAAGGTTCTACGCAATGGGCTACACTTGTTCCTGAAGATGATGAAATATCAATTAATAATCAAAAGCTTAGATTTCAAAGGGTTTTAGAAAATAATAATTGGTTTTCAGAGCCAATTTTAATTAGAAATTATGATAGCGTCCGAATCTCTTTTAGAGTAGATGGAGTTAATATTGATGCTCCAGATTGGATTAGAGTTTTTTATCAAATAGATAATCAACCATTAGTTCAAATATATCAAAATCAGAATAATGGTAGTTTTTCTGATGTAGTGACATCTAATGAGATAGCAGGAGATTATTTAAAAATAACCATTCAGTCTAGAATCTTGGAAGGAGGAGAGTTTTTCGAAGTAGATGATATAATTGTTAGTGGAGTGGAACGAGAGGAAAATGAATATATATCAATATGGGAAGAAAATTTTTCAGGTCTTGAGAATGGTATAAAATCAAAACAAGAAGAAATCTCATGGTCTATGTCAGATATTGATAGAGGCGGAGGTGGAATATGGGGAGTAGAAAATGAAAAGCTTGTATCTTTTTGTGTAAATGATGGGGAGGAGTTCTGGGTTTCAAATATCATTGACATTTCAGCTTATGACAACGTTAACATTTCAACATTATTATCAGTCTCTGGAAGAGAGGCAAGAATTAATGAGCATTTAAAAGTGTATTACAGTATTGATCATGGTGAACCTATTTTACTAGAAAATGGAGCTTTAGAAAACGAAACTAATACTTCTAAAATGAGTTATGTGTTTGGCTTAGAAGGTAGCACGTTACAAATTATAGTCAAATCACTTAATAACTGTACAAATAACTATAGCCTTCATCAACTAAAAGTATTTGGCAACTCAAGGCTAGAGAGAAACTCTCAAATTTTATGGTCGCAAAACTTTAATGGCTATCCTGATGGAATTCAACATAATAAAGAGGAGAACTCTTGGGCTGTGACTACTTATGAATGGAATGAACAAATAGGTGTTTTTGGTGAAAGGTTCGTTTTCTCGGACGTGAGAAATGCTTCTTGGTCTACAGGTATAATAGATATTTCAGGCTTTGAGAATATACGAATTTTAACAACCATTTCTGGACAAAATATTAGAAATGATGATGAGCTAACTTTATATTATCAATTAGATAATAATCCAATTGTTGAATGGGGTTCTGCGTTACAATTGAGTGACTTTGTTCAATTAATAGCTTCTGAAGCTTTTCGAGGAGATAAACTACAGATTTTTTTTCATGCTAATGTAGATAATGATTGGCGAAAGTATTTCTTGGAAGATATAGTTGTTATTGGACAGGGTCAAAATAATAATAGACAAATAATTTGGAATGAAAAGTTTCATGATGTACCAGACCAAACATTAAGAAAGGTTGGAGATATAAGCTGGGACTGTGCTTCAAGGTATGTAGTGAGAGACCGTTTTAGTATTCAAGATGAAAGACTAAAGCTAATTGGAAAAACAGATAGGGGAAGGATGACTGGAGTTTGGTCATCTGAGATTATTGATATAAGTTCTTTTGAAGATATAGATATTTCTATAGCGTCCTCTGGAGTCTCTACCAGAAGAGACTTAGATTATTTAAGAGTATACTATCAAATTGATGGAGGAGATCTCATGTTACTTCCTAATGGGGATATTGATGGAGGAGGAGATTTATTTAATCGATTAGTAAATATTACTAATTTAAACGGACGCTATTTAAAAGTAATTATTGAAGGGCATGTTGAAAGCAATATTGAAGAATATTACATTATAGATGAAGTATTAGTTACAGGAAATAGAAACTTCAATCAAAATAGAAGTAATCAGGCACAGATATGGAAAGAGAATTTTGTAAACCTACCTGATAGGACACTGAACGACGAAGGAGAAACTAGCTGGTCGATTGATTCTGGGGGTAACATTGAGAGAATTAGTGTTGAAGAAAATAGAATACGAGCTACAAGAATATTTAATAATGATGTATGGAGATCTGAAAATATAAATATATCAGAATTTGCAGATATAGTTATTTCTATAGCTATTTCAGGGGGAGGATTGGATGAAGGTGATGATTATTTAAGAGCTTATTATAGTATTGATGGAGGAGATGAAATATTATTTCCTAATGGAGAAATAGATGGGGGAAACACATTTGGAAAGTTTTTACAAACCAGAGAAATTAATGGAGAAACGATACAAATTGCAGTTCATTTTAGGAATGACGATAATGAGTATCACTATTTAAACGAAGTACTTGTTTCAGGAATTAGAAAATGGACGCCACTTGCACCAGCAAATTTTTTAGCAACAAGTGCCTCTACTTCTGAGGTAGACTTAACTTGGTTTAATTTTTTCCCGATTAATAATGGAGATGAAACACATTTTATTGTTGAAAAAACACCTTCTCTAGAATTACCTTTTGAGCGTTTAGCGGAGTTAGATCCAAATACAGTACAGTTCACAGATCAAAACCTCGAACCCAACACCACCTACTACTACAGAGCAAAAACAGTAAATCGATTTTTTTCATCAGAATATACAGAACCAGATAGTGCTACTACCTGGCTTCTAACACCAGAAAACTTTCAAGTGCTGAAAAACCCTCAAGGTCAGGCAGAGCTAAGCTGGGAAGATATAGAAGGAGAAACGCAATACATTGTTCTTCAAAGTCTGGAACAAAATGGAGAAGCTATCAACTTTATAGAACTAGCTCAAAATACAACAAGGTGGGTTGATCAGGAGGCAAGAGTAGAAGAGGTGCTCTGGTATAGAGTGAAAGCTGTAAATGATAGAACCGTATCAGCAGCAACAGAGCCACTAAAACCACCAACTTACTACTACTCCATCCAAGATGGAGATTGGCAAAATGTAGAGAACTGGTCACTGTCTCCAGATCAGATAATACCAGTACAAAACCCTCCTACAGAAGCAGACAACATCATAATACAAGGACACAAGATTAGTGTTAAAAAAACAGAAGAATGTGCATCCATCCTAATACAAGATGGGGAAGAACAGCCTGGTAAACTCATTATTTCTGGCTATGGCAATAAACTTACAGTTGGTAGAGAAATAAGGCTAAGTAGAGCACCAGAGCAGGGTAGCCAGTTGGTAGTAGACCATGGAGGAGAACTAATCATTCTCCAGCCAGAAAACGAAGAAGAAAACTAAAGCAGTTAATAATAAAAATGAATAAATCAAATCATCGAAAGTGAAATATTTACATATTCAAATAAGAGAATTAATAAGTGGGGTGGGAAGGCAAAATCGTGATGGATGCGAGGGCTGGTGTGGCTGGAATTATTTTGCCTTGATTTTTTGGTACTTTTTAATCAAGTAAAAAGTATGTAAAAGAGTGATAAATTTTTTTGAAAATAAAGAATTTCAGAAGTACCAAATAGTAACATGAAAATATTTAAAAATAAAAAACTCAGGAAAACACTAGCACTAGGATTTATTCTAAACATCCTTAACCTAAGCTTTTTCCCTACCATAAGCTGGGCTTTGACGGCAGGGCCAACAGCTCCCGAAGCTACTAGTTTTGAGCCAGTAGACACCTCCGATATGGTCAACCTACAATCTGGAGATTTTAATTATACCATACCCTTATTAGAAGTACCAGGGCCAGCAGGAGGATACCCTTTATCACTATCCTATCACTCTGGTATTAGACCTGGAGTAGAAGCCTCTTGGGTAGGCTTAGGGTGGACATTAAACCCTGGAGCTATTAACCGATTTGTCAATGGACACCCCGATGACCACGATGGAGAAGTTATAGCCAACAGATCATTTTGGGAGGGAGGCGTTTCGGAAACGTATAGTATCGGAGTTACAGTCGGAATACCATATGGGCCAGGAGTTATGGCTGGTGTAGAATTTGCGAATGACACCTATAAAGGAAGCGGAACAGGATATTATACTGGCTTGAGCTTTAGCAAAGGTATCGGAGGAAAAAACAGTCCTTTTAGTGCAGGAGCAAGCATCAAAGTCGGCGTATCCCCCTATGGCGAAAGCTATGTGAGTGGTGGTATTGGGATAGGAGCGGGATTAGGAAAATCAGAAAAACAGAGCGGTTCATCAGGTCTATCTCTTGGAGGAGGTATTGGCTTCTCCACACGAGGCGGAGGTGGATTTGGTGCTGGCGTTGGGTTATCATTGGGAAATGATAAAACATCTCAGTCCCTTTTAGGAGCCTCTATTAGTAGTAGTCAGGGTGGATTGAAAGGAGGCTTTTCTCTTGGAGGTGGTTCTGCGAGTACTATAAATAATAAAAGCAATAAGATAAGTACTTCAACTAAATCTTTTGGAATAGATGTTCCTGTTGCGCCTATGGTAAGTATTAGTTTAGGGCACAGTAAAACTCGATATTGGATAGATGAAACGGAAAGAGGAATTACCCATGGTACTCTTTATACCCACGCAAATAGAGAAGAAGATGAAGACCATGAGCTACTAAACGATTACAACAACCAGGTATATGATAGCCATGATTTACTAGAAATAAACGAAGAAATTGCAGAAGAAAGGCATGCCGCAAAAATGCTGGGGGGCACATTCCCTAGCTATGATAACTACCAGGTAATGGCACAGGGTATATCAGGAAGTATACGACCTTTTTTATTCGAGAAAACTTTATACCGACAAAACTATGAAGATAGCAGTGTCTATCAGGCATACTCTTTCCATGATATAAACAGACCAGTAGAGTTCAGATTTTTAAACGACTTCTCCAACAAACTCAAAACCAACCCCGACCAGCTACAATACAATGAGCAGAACCAGCTCTACCGATACAACGCAGGTCTCGGGCAAGAAAATGGCGTAATGGTAAACAACCAATTAGCTTCATCACGACATGTAGAATGGTATACCAATGCACAAATTCTAGGAGAAAATGAAGATAAACATCCTTTTTCGGAAGGATTTATAGAAAATAGAGCGACGGGATTTGATAGAAGAACTGCACCTTCCCATCAGGTTGGTGGCTTTAAAATTACCAACCCCAGTGGAGTGACCTATCACTTTACTCTTCCTGTCTATGCCTTTGAAGAATATTCTAAATCAGAGAATATAGACACTGCTCCTGCTGCAGGAGGAGAGGCTTTTAACTCACAGCATAAGCCAGATAAATACGCTTATACCTGGTACTTGACAGCAATTACAGGGCCAGACTTTATCGATAGCGGGGAAAATGACATCCCCAATGGAATATTGGACCAAAACGATAAAGGATACTGGGTAAAATTCAACTATGGAAAGTGGACAGACGAATACCTGTGGAGAAACCCAGGTGAAGGATACCATAAAGATATAGATGACAATATACAGTCGCACTCCAGAGGAAAAAAAGAACTGTACTATTTGGACTACATACAAACAGCATCCCATACTGCCATATTTGAAAAAAGTATACGAGCAGATGCTAAAGGAGTATCACATCCGGTAATTGGAGGTTTCACGACAAGTTCAACAGGAGAAGATCGGTGTCAAATACCAACTTGCACCTTAAAATTAGATAAAATTTATCTTCTGGATAATGACTTAATAGAGATAAATATTGATGAAATAAAAAATGCTGATTCAGATAGTACTTATTATCACGTGACGTATGACAATAGTACTGAATTGAATGGTGAAGAGGTTTTCAACTATAGCGATCTACATTTAGGTCAAAATATAATTGACATATATGATATTCCATCTATAGATGGAATTATGAGAAACTCATGTAGAATAATTGAGTTAGAAACAGATTATTCACTTTGCTCCAAAACTGCTAACAGCTTTTTAAACCATGATGATGCAATGTTTTTTGATGCAACAAATAATAATCCATTTGATCCAGGGATAGATTTCAACCAAGTTTTTGAGGACTTATTCCCAGTTGATTTAGGTTTTGGGCCAATAAATAATAATGATAGATCGCCTTATAATCACATCAGAGATGGATTATGCGGTTTTGTTGGTTTTGAAAGAAAACTAGGAAAACTCACCCTTAATTCCGTAAAATACTATGGAAAGTCTGGGGTGAATATCATTCCTCCCATCCAATTTTCTTACGATTATACTAATCCCCAAACTCTTTCTGGTACTATCCAAGAAATTCGTGATAGAGAAGATATAGAAATACCTATCGACTTTATCAATCACAAAATATACAGTCTGGAAGCATCTTCTGGAAGTGCTTTTGATCCTGGAGAAATCTTTAAAATAAGAATAGCAGAAAACAACATAAAACATGGAGTTTGCTTACTTAATCAGAGCAATGAAACCTTCTTTACTTTTTTAGAAGAGTTTGAGCAGGAAAACCCTCCACCAAATAGAGTTTTTTGCACTGCCACCAAAAATCCACCGTACCTAAAAGACCACAAAGATATTTGGGGCATGTTCAAATCCGATTATGTACCCTACTACAACCCAGATAGCACCATCAACCAAAATATATCAGGAGAAGTAACAGCCATCTCTTCCAAATCTACTGATGCCTGGTCTTTGAGAAGCATTAAAACAAGTCTGGGAGCAGAAATACAAATCAACTACCAAAGTGATACCTATAGAGAAACGCCATTAGAGGGTTATAACCTGCTAGCTATTTCTGACATGGAAATAATTGACCCTGAGACTCATACATTAAAATTGACTCCCCTTCGAAAAAATGGGTCACTAGATATTGGAGAATTTGAAATGGGAGATGAAATAGCATTTATTGGTAGCTATGGTTTTGCTGGCACAGAACTTATTGATAGCACTTTCTTTAATGTTTTTGGAGAAGTTGTTAATGAGATGGTTCCCGTACCTATTTATGAATCAGAAATATTTAATGAACCTTTAGAAGTTTTGAGCGTAGATGAAGGGAGTTTTATTGTTAGAAACGAATCAATTGCACGAAGCTTTGATAATCATGTTCCCTGTGTCAATGAAAATGAATGCAATATTGAGTTATTAGATCAGCCGCCTCTTTTTCTGGGTGGATACATATCTTTCAGCGATACTAGTATACGAAAGAAGGGAGGAGGAATAAGAACCAGTAAAATAGCTTTAAGAGACCCATTTACCAAAAGAGAGTCCGCTACAGAATATGCTTATACAAATGGTGTAACATCTTACCAACCATTAAATCTTCATCAAACCTATTTTCATAATTTTCTAAATGAAGAGGAGCTAGAAGAATACTACAACCGAGAAACTTGGCTCGAAAATGCGGAAACCTCTTTCCGAAGAGAAATAAACCAAAACTTCTCTAAGATACTAGCTTATGCAAGGCACGCTCCAGCTCCAGGAGTAATGTATGCCACTACTACAGTTAAAGAGAAAGCAATAGATGCAAGCGGCAATGAAGAGTACTACCCTAACTATACGCAATACGAATTTGAAGTCTTCAAAGACGAAATGGTTCAAATAGAAAGTCTGCAAGAAGCAAATGATGAAGAGATTTCTATACAAAGATTTTTGACACCACTAGAACGAGAACGCTATCCATTCCTTCTTGCTGATCAGATGCTAGAGCATACTGTGAGCATAACAAAAAAAGCAAAAGTACTAGCTCTAAGAGATATGACGTCAAGAATAGGAAACTTAAAACGAGTGACCTTATTTACAAATGATAATCAAAAAATTTCAGAAAAGACAAACTACTATCTACACGATCAAGTAGACTTTGAGCAGGAAGACAGTTACCAAAACTATCTGACAAGCCTTAGCGACTTCAATCATCAGGGTACTATACAAGAAACCTTTTTCAACGATCGATTTTTGGTAGATCATGTTAGACCTTCGATAGTTTATCCACCAGTGGGCGGGCAGCAAATACCTACTGTTAGAGGGTCTTCCATGGAGGGCGAACACTTGGCAATAGCTAGTCGACTGGAACTGTATCCCTCCATTCCTCTAGGGCAAACTTCTACCGATTACAGAACAGGCATCACCACTACTACCCAAAACCTAGCCTTTGATTTCTATTCAGGCTTGCCTACTAAAACGATAGCCACCGATGCTTATGGAAAAAAATACTTAAGCGTAAACACCCCCGCCTATACCATTACCAGTCAGGAAGGAGAAACAGCCTATCCAACCATGGGCTTAAAAACACTTGACCCTGCCAATAAACACATGCTTACCCAGGAAGCACAAAGCTATACCTTCTTGGGAGAAGAAGTAGATTACGAAAAAGTGATGGTTGCAAGCATCCAAACCTGGAATGACGATTGGAAATACAGAGAGTGGCGAGAAGGAAACTATGAAGAAAGACTAGAACCAGTAGATGCCAATAAAATTTGGAGGAAACACCAGACCTTCCATTGGAATGGAACACAAACCAATACCAATGGAACCTACCAAAATTTTCAACCTTTCCAATGGGCTAATATAAATGCCAATGAAGCCAATCTGTTAGTAGAACAAAACCCGTTTTGGCAGGAAGTATCAGAAATCACCCGATACGACTACTTTTCTCATGCCTTGGAAGCCAAAGACATCAATGGCAACTATGCTGCAACAAAAATGGACAGCCGATCTTATCAGATCTATGCAACAGCTGCTCCATCCAAATACACGGAGTTCGCTTATGCTGGAGGAGAAGACCAACCAGATGCCAATGGCTATCTTGGGGGAGAAGTACATATTGGAGACGGAGAGATAATAGAAGAAGCGATTCAGGGCTTTCAAATAGCTGATCCAGCGCACACAGGAGTAAAAACCCTACAAGTACCTGCGCAAAGCAGGGGGTATAATTTTAGAGTAATTACCAATAATGAAAATAGACCAAAGCGATACAGAGTAAGCGTTTGGACTACCAATGCAGAGAATACACGCATTTTTACCGAAACAAACCAGGGAAATACAGAAGAAATAGAGGGCGTGACTCGATCTGTAGGTTTCAATCGCTTAGGAGTTGTAGGTATGGGTTACCGGTGGTATCAAATAAACAAAGATGTAGTCATTCCACCTGGTAGCAATGTTTTGATAGGCTGCCAAAATATAGGAAATAGCGAAATAAACCTGGATGACTTTAGAGTACACCCGATAGAGGCATCTATGAAGAGTTATGTATACGATCCGCTAACCAATGATTTGACACACATACTCAATGATGAAAACCTATATACCCGATTCGAATACGATGCAGAGGGTAGACTGAGGGCAGTATACCAGGAAACTTTCCAAGACGGAGGACAGGAAAAGTTAATTAGCAGAAACAACTACCACTATGCAAGAGAAGAAAGATAGTAATAGGAGTTTCCTAAAAAGTAGGGTCGGCAAGACAAAATCGCGATGGCTGGGCTGGCAGGTGGGCAGGAAAATATTTTGTCTTGATTTTTTGGTGCTTTTTGATCAAGCAAAAAGCACAATAAGAAAGAACAATTCAACGCAAGCATCCATCTCAAAAACACTAATCCTACCATGAAAAAAATAATACCATACCTATTTCTTATATTCTTTGCCCTAGCATGGAGTGCATCTTTAGCACAGGATAATGATTGGGATGTTCCCATTCCGAATAACGATATATGCCAAAGAGTACATATTGAGCTACTTCCAGTAGATCGCAATAACTTATGTATGACAGGGGGACGCATAGAACTCAATGCACTATTTTTTTGGGATAGAAGACAAAATGATCTTGCTCCATTTGGACCTGTTGTTTTTTGGAAAAAAGATGGTCAAATAAAAGAAGTAAAAAGAATCCAATTTATACAAAGAGATGAAAGAGGGATAGAAATGCCGCTATATGTGGCTGAAGCAAAACTCACCATAGATGAGCCAGGTACCTACACCTGTGACCTGGGAGATAATGCCTTTGGGTGTCGAATAGAAAGCAATCCAGTAAGAATAATAGAAGAATTCAATGCTCCCAGATTGACGAAATCTTCTACTTTCCTCTGTGAAGAAAATGGAAGAGTAACCATTACGGCCAATAATATAACTCCTGGCTCAGGTATAGCATGGAAAAAAAACGGAAGGTTAATTGCTGGTCAAAACAATGCTACCATTACAGTAGAAGAGATAGGGACCTACACTTGCGAAGTACTCTCGGTTGGTTGCGGTCTAAAAAGTTCCTCTACCACTATCCGACAATCTGCAACACTTTCTATTAGATCATTAGACATACTACAAAATGGCAATCCAACTGATCAAAAAACATTTTGCTCAGGCACCAACATTACCCTAAGGGCAGATGTCACTAGTAACCTTCTTTTCCCAAGTCCTTCCTTTCAGTTCAAATGGTACAAAGATGGCAACTTCTTGCGCACTACAGGAACCCCTGAGCTGCCTGGAATAGCGCAAAGCGGGCGCTATCAGATAAAAGCACAATACAGAGATTGTGTAGAAATGCCTGGGCCTACGGCAACAGTAAACTTTATACCAAGAGTCAATGAAGTAAACATACTGGCAAACTACTCAGAAGATAGAACTAGAGTAACCTTGAGCTCAAGTGTTCAAAGAGAAAGCTTAACCTACCGTTGGAGAAGAAATGGGGTTAATCTCAACCGAAACCAGCCCGAAATAATCGTAGAAGAAGGAGGAAACTATGAGCTACAAATAAGTGCAGGCGAATGTGGAACTGCGATAGCTAACTACAACGCTAACCTTACTCCTCAAAATACCACCGTTCAAATCATAGTCAATGGTAATACAAACTTTTGTGAAGGAGAAAACAACTCTACAAACCTACGACTCCAACTTAGCGAAGGCGGAGCTTGGGATCAACGACAAGACAGATACATTTCATGGTACAAAAATGGAGCATTTCAGCCTCAGCTGGAGGATAGAAGAGATATAACCCTACGCCAAGCAGATGAAAGTGGATTGTATTCTGCCAGAGTAAACGTATTACCAGGCAGATGGATAGCCACAGACAACCAGGTGAGTATCAATATCTCTCCCTCTCTGCCAGACAGAATAGAGCTGCAATATCCTGCTGGAGGAAACATCCTCTGTAGAGGAGAGAGAGTTACCTTCTCCACCAACCTTAGAGGAAAATATACCTATACCTGGTGCAATGAAAATACAGGAGAGTGTTTTGCAGGATCAGAGTCCTTCACCACAGGAACGGCTGGGGCATACTACCTGAGAGTAGCTTCCGTCAACCAGTGTGGAGAAACAAGATCCAATACCGTTCAGGTGAGCCTTTTGCCGACTCCTACAGGAACCATAAGCGCAGAAAACCACAGAATATGCCCAGGACAGACTACGACTCTTAAAGTAAACCTTTTAAGCACCGATCACTACGTATGGATATTGCCAGATGGAAGAAGAATAGCCGATCAACGAGTGATAGAAAATGCAGGTGCTGGAACCTACAGAG
Organism: Bacteroidia bacterium; assembly: GCA_030425505.1. Lineage (GTDB taxonomy): Bacteria > Bacteroidota > Bacteroidia > Cytophagales > Flammeovirgaceae > JAUIAB01. The sequence goes on from JAUIAB010000002.1 coordinate 227,216, forward strand.
TAATTGCCTATGCAGACCCAGATGAAAATTGTTCCAGAACGATTACTAAAACAATTGGAAGACCTACCGTAAAAATAAGTCCAAGCCAAGAAGATGACTTAAACATATGCGAGGGAGAAAGAGTAACCTTGCGAGCTTTAGCGGGAAGCAATGGAGTCCAATACGAATGGCGCAGAGAAGAAGATAATCAAATAGTGGGAAGAGATTTACTGCTAAATGTCACAGAGACAGGAACCTACGAAGTCACGGCAACCTTTGTAGAAGGCTGCACCGCTACCAATAGCGTAAGGGTTACCGTACATACTCTGGATATTCCTACCATTACCACCCTAGAACCTGGCACTGCCCTTTACGAAGGAGAAAAAATAGTTCTTTTAGGAGAACATCTACAGTTAGAAGAACTAAACCTAACATGGCTAAAAAAGATAAGTGAGGAAGAATACGAAGAACTCTCCAGCGAAGCAGAAATAGAAATCGAAGAACCAGGAAGTTATTTTTTAACCGTAGAAAACGAATTTGGATGTCAGAAAACATCCGAAGAACTGGAAGTAACAGAAGGAGGGGAAATAAATTACGCTTTAAACTGGACAGAGACGACTACCTTCCACGACTTAGGCAATGGCAGAAGAAAAACAATATCCTCTTCACGATCCTACTTTGACTTAAAAGGAGGATTGCTGCAGAGTCAGTCAAAAAGCCAGACAGATACGGTATTGCTACTAAGCCAACCCATATACGATGCCAAAGGAAGAGCTATAGCGCAAACCCTTCCGGCACCCTTAGAAACAGAGGGAAATGCATTTAAATACAACCGATACTTCGTCCTCAATGAAGACAGCCTTCGTTTTGGTCACCAACACATAGCAGAGGGAGTAGGGAATTACCCCAATACATTGGGAGGCTACTACAATGGAAGCGCCGAAAACGGAAAAATAGCCTCTACAAACTTGCCATATAACCGAGTAGAATACTATGATGATGGCTTCGATGAGCAAAAAAGAAGCACGATGGCTGGAGAAGTGTTCCACAGAGACGATGTACAGGGCGATCAACATACCTACAGCAAAACGTTTCCTCTACTGCAAGAGCTAGATCAAGAATACCTGCACATTAGAAGAAATGAACTAAACCTCACAGACGAATTTCAGGATAATACCATGGCTTACCAAGGCATAAAAAACGTTTCCAGAGATGCCAATGGAAAAGAAGCAGTTACATTTAACGATAAAGATGGAAAGACACTAGCAACGGCTATCACAGAAGGTTCTGGAGAAAACCCTTACCAAGTTGCAGTAGAAGAAACCATAGGAACACCCCTATACTGGGTGAGTTTCCGATACAGTGTAGATGAGATAGCGCTACGAGACTATAGAAACTTCCTCTTTTTAGCTACAGAAGAGGGGGTAGAAAATGAAATACAAATATTCCGACGATTTCCTAACCAAAATTTTGAAAAAGTAGAGGAAAGAAAACTAAAGAGAGGATTGATATTAGAAATAAGGGAAGAAGGAGACCCAGTGCAAATGGATATACAGATACGATCCGATAAGCCATTCGTTATGCGTTATCTGTTACGAATAGTACAAGGGGATCAGCTGCGAGGTATACCAGGTAATCCGTTGCAAGATGTACCTGACTTCCAGTACAGCGATCCAATAGTAGCAACCCACAATGGAGTACAACAGTACCGCACCTATACAGATTTCTATTTTCCTCAAAATCAAGATGTTACCATAGAAAGCCATCCAGATGCCAGATTGCCAAGGCCGCACCCTTTGGTTTTGATGAGCTTACAAAAACTAGATCAGGCTAACCACAGGCAATACATTAGAGAAAAAGAAGAACGGTTCTTAAATTTAAATCGGCTGGGAAAAGGCTTTTACCGCCTTACCTTGGACATGGAAGAAAGTAATTGGAAAAACCTTCCTTACAAGGAAAATTACCACTACACTTCTGTCGATCTACGCTACAACACTTTTTATTACGATCGTGCCTATTCTTTTTACGATAATAGGGGTAGGAAAATATGCGAAATAACCCCCAATGGAGTGCAGCAATACCGAAATGGCGTTCCATTCGCAGCCATAGACAAAACCACCTACCACTACAATGCACTAGACCAACTCATCGCCCAGGACGAAACCGATGCAGGCAAATCCTACTTTATCTATAGAAAAGACGGGCAAATTCGCTTTTCTCAAAATGCAGAACAAAAGCTACATAATTACTTTTCCTATAGCGCCTACGACTATTTGGGCAGACTAATAGAGTCAGGAGAATATAGAGGAATGGATGTACAGTTTGAGCACCTACTACTCGGGGAAGAACAAGAAGAAAACCCTTGTCAGAACCAGGTTGAAATCATAGATGCCGATCTACAAAACCTATATCAGTCCGAAGATACTCTGAGCATTTCTCAAGCATTAGTACAAAGAAATACGCAAGCCATTGTGCGAGCAGGAGATCAAATACTATTGCGAGGAGGATTTCAGGTGAAAAGCGGAGCATCCTTTCGAGCGACGGTAGGCGATTGCATAGAGGAGATAGGCAATACGCAAGATACAGAACTCATTGAAGCCACCGACAAAATAGAAGATACCATAGCAGGACTTTCTAGTGGAAATACCTATGCCGTTACCCGCACCTACTACGACTACTTGCCAAACGGAATAAACGAATCTCCCACGGGAGAGCAAGAATTTACCAGAGGAAAAATAGTCTATACCGAGCATCAAGCTTCTCCAAATGCGCCAGCAACGAGCAAAACCTGGTATAGCTACGATGAAAAAGGACAAATCCAATGGGTAAATTGGTATACAGAGGGTATGGGACATAAAAGTATTGCATACGAATACGACTGGCTGGGCAACGTAACCCTTGTAAACTACCAACCCGATAATCCTACAGAGAACTACCTGCACCAGTACAGCTACGATGCAGACCAACGCCTACAAAAAGTAGAGACGAGAAGAGAGGGCGAAGAATGGAAGCTCCAGGCTACCTATAGTTATTACACTACGGGAGGACTAAAAAGAGTAGAAATAGGAGAGGAGTCCCAAGGCATAGACTACGCCTACACCATCCATGGATGGCTCAAAAAAATAAACGCCATCCACGATCAAGAAGATGAAAAAGAAGAATTCTTTCAGGATTTGTTTAGTTTAGAGTTAGATTATTTTGCTGGAGATTATAATGCAAACTCACACCAGTCGGCAATTGCTGGAAGACTAGAAGACAGATGGGCGCAATACAGTGGAAACATCAGCAGAATGTCTTGGAATAGCCAGAAGCCCTACCTTCAAGAGAGAGGAATTGCTTCCTCCTATAGATACACCTATGATGATAAGTACCAGCTTACCAATGCAGCGTTCTATCAACTAAATCCAAACAGAATACTAGAATCAAACAACGGATACAACCTCAATAATGTAAGCTTCGATAACAACGGAAACATAACGCACCTTTCCAGAGGTAGATCCTATGACTTATCTAAAAAAGAAGAAATAGCTCTTCGAAACATGGACTACCACTACGAGGCAAATACAAACCAACTATTGAGCGCCGAAGGGTACAAAAACTACCGCTACAATGCTATCGGGCAGATGATCTATGAAGAAAGCGATGACCCAGAAGTAGAAGACAGCAAATACTATCGCTACAACCCACACGGTCAGGTAGAGGCAGTATATGATAGTGCAGAAAGCCTGATAGTCAGTTACTTATACGATGATAAAGGCTTTAGGATAAAAAAGGAAAACCACAAAACAGGAAACAAAACCTACTATGCCAGAGACCTTTCGGGAAATATTACCGCGATCTACGAAGAAGGAGAAGAAGAAAGACAGACAATAAAAGAAATACCGATCTATGGATCAGGTAGACTGGGCTATGAACAAAAAAGAGATAGAGACTGGCGAACGGACTACGAACTAAAAGACCATCTAGGAAACGTCCATGTAGTCTTTACCTCCGTACTAACAGACAGCGTCTACTTTACCGACATGGAAGAAGAAAACGATATAGACTTCCAGCGAGTAGAAAGCTTAAGAGAAGAAATAGAAATCCCTCAGCCCAGGAGTGGAAGCCATGTAGCCAGGCTCAATGCGGCAGAGCAGCTGGAAGATGGCAGCAGCAGAGGAATAGGGCCAACACTACATCTTAGAGAAGTAAAAAAAGGAGAACGATTGCAGCTAAGCATATGGCATTACGAAGAACCGGTACCGGCTCCCCCAGCAGCTCCTCAAAATGCAAACCTTTGGAATAACCTACAAGCACCCCTATTTGGAATAAGCCTTCAAGATAATAATGAGCTGGAAAGGAGGAAATGGCAGGGAATTCACCTAAATTTATTATCCGTAGTACCACTGCTAAAAAACAGCAGGCAAAGAAACGTGAGCAAAGCAAGAAACATATCGGCTAGAACAAGACCTGTTTTTATAGGGGGAGATATAGACCTAAGCCATTTGGTAGTGGAAAAATGGAGTGAGGAAGGGCAACTCATTGCTTCGGAGCAATATCCTTTAGAAGATCTTTCTCCTTTGGCAGAAGAGGGACAATGGGTAGAGACCACAGCAAGCTACGAAATAGGAGAATGCGAGGGCTGTAGCATTAAGGCATATGTACAAACCGTAGCAGAGCGAGATCTACTCGTAGATGACTTTGAGATAGTACACGAAAGAGAACAACTAAAAGTAGTTAACACCAAATCCTACTACCCCTTTGGCTCACTGCTAAGCTATGCAGAAGATAGTACCTTGTCTACTACAGCAAATAGCAGAAGAAATTATCAAGGGAGCTTTGCAGAATGGGATGAGGAAAGTAGCAATTATCACTTTCAGCTTCGAAGTTATGATCCAATAATCGGTAGGTGGATGGCATCGGATCCTTACCGGCAGTTCTATTCTCCTTATGTAGGTATGGGGAATGATCCTGTTAATATGGTAGATCCAGATGGGGGAATAACAGATGATGTACATATAAATGGAAATAGTGTAACCATATTTGATACAGGAGATAGCTTTGATAGAATATTTGTAGATGGAGAGTTTACAGGATATTCAGGACAAGGAGTTGGAAAAATAGCTTTTCCAGAAGCGACAATCGTAAGTCGTTTTGGATTTAGTTATACCAATGCAATAGCACAGCAAAATATTCCGCTACCTACCTCTACATCCAACTCATTCATTTTTGGGAATATATTTAAAGGAGCAAAAAAGGTAATAGAAGGAGCAGGAAAAGAAATCAATAATCAAAGGGCTATTAATAAATCATTAAACCCTTCTACTATCCATGGAGATCCTTTAAAGGTTTCTAAAGGATTAAAGTTTATTGGAAAATTTGGAGGGCTAGTTTTTACAGCTTGGGGAATTTTAGATACAGAAGAACAATATAGCTCTGGAAAGATTAATGGGTTTCAGAGAGGTTTAGAACATACGTCTAGTGGAATAGGAGCAATCCCTGTTATTGGTACAAGTTGGGGTGTAGGCTGGGAGTCTGGAAGAGCGATTACCAATATTCCTTCTTACCAAAAATGGAAGCAAAATACTTGGCTACCTTATAGAAGACGTATTTTAGGTTACTAATCTTAAAGTAAAAACTTGATAAGAGGTATGATTTCGTTGTTTAGTGTTATTTTTTCAAAGCTATACTTTTTTTGCATTAAGGTTTTCAAAGAGAAAGAATTTCCGCAGTATTTTGCTTCTGGCATTCTTTCAATCATAGTAGTATTAACTATAATTGTTTTGATAGATATTATATTATATCAAATTAATCCATCGGCAATAAACTCTATATTTAAATACTACAAATATTTTTCTGTAGCTTCATTATTTTTTTTCTGGTGGTTTCTAGGCTATAAAAAAAAATACCTATTTCTTATGGAGAATTATAAAAAAATGAGTTCTTCAAAAAGAAAAGTATTGACTTTTGTAAGTGTTATATACTTATGTTTATTAGCAGTCTCTTTTTTAGGAATGGGCGATATAATGAGGGAATATAATTTAGAAAGTAGATAATGAGAATAATTTACAGATATACATTTTTTCTATGCCCTATGGTGATGACGTTAACAAGTAGGATATCATCTTCTATTTCATAAATGATTCGATAGTTGGCAACTTGGATACGAAAGGCATCGACTCCTTTCATTTTTTTATATCCGTTAGGTCTTGGGTTACTGGCAAGATTGAGAATAGCCTTTTTAATATTAGAGAAATACGGTTCGGATACTTTAGCTAGCTTTTTTTGTGCCTTTCTTTCAATTTGAACTTTAAACATCGTTGTTACTTCGCTTATCCTCTATTTCTTGAAAAGCCTTTTGAGCATCGACAAATTCCTGCTTACCTTTTTTAGCCTCTTTATAAAGGCGAATATCTTCAAAATCTTCGAGCTGTTCAATGATTTTATCGAACTCTTTTTGCAGTAGTACTACGAGGTTATTTCCGGTAGAATCTTTAATATATTGGGGATTTAGGGTTATCATAATATTATCTTATTTAGAGTAAGCTACTTTATTTTTAAAATCACGTATTAAAGCGTCAAGTGTTACAAAAATGTAATCTTTATCCTTTTCATTTAGTTTAGAAACTTCTTGTACTCTATCAAGCATATTAGAGTCAAGTTCCAGATCAATAGTTCCCGAGAGATAATCTAAAGATACTTCTAAAGCATTAGCAATTTTAGTAGCCATTTCAATGGACGGCTTTACTTCATCACGTTCATACCTTCCGTAAGCATCCCCATCAATTTTTAATAATTTACCCATTTGTGCTTGGGAAAACTTTTTCTTCTTTCTTATATGTGTACAACGCTCTCCAAAGGTCATAAATGTAGGTATTCCTTTAAATATTAGTCTTATAACACAAAAATAGCCTAAATAAATGCAGTATAAAAACTACAAATGTTTGTTTTGTAAGGAAGATATTATAGTTTTACAACATATTTGTAGGAATTAAAACTTTTTTCAAAAAAATGTAAGAGATGGTAAATCGAGAGAGCAGGAGCTTAAAAATCTACAGTACACATAGAGATAGTAGGCGAGTACCCGAACTACGCTTGATAGGATTATGGATAGAGAAGTTAGGTTTTAGGATTGGAGAGCATGTACAGATTACCACAAGAGATCGCTTACTAATCATAGAAGCCTTAGAAGGAGAGGCAAAAGAAGAGAAAGACTATAAAGATGCATTGAGAGAAGTAAAGCAAAACCTTAAACACCTGTCCAAATGAGCATAGAATCGATCAAAAGGCAGATAGACATTATAGAGCTAGCGGGAAGATTAGGGATAGAAGTGAACAAATACCAGAAAGCCTTGTGTCCGTTTCATGAGGATAAAAGACCGAGTTTACAATTTAGTAGAGAAAAGCAGATCGCCACCTGCTTTAGTGGACATTGCAAAGCAGGTACGATGGACGTGATAGGTCTGGTAGAGAAGAGAAAAAACCTGAGTACCAAAGAAGCACTAGAGTGGTTAAAGGAAGAATACAAACTAATAGAAGAGAGAACACCTTCAAAGCCGAACTATGGACAGCTATTTAGAATACTGGAGGGAAACCTAAAAAAAAGCAGCAGGGGGAAGAAATACCTGTCAGATCGGGGCTTATTGGGGGTGGAAGAGAAAGAGTCAATAGGTTACAATGTAGAGACCATGGGAGAGATGCGTTATAGCCTTATCTTTCCGTTACGAGACAAAAAAGGAGGAGTGGTGAGCTATTATGGCAGGAGTATACAAGAAAAGAGCAAGAGCAAACACTACTACAGCAAAGATAGGAGGGGCTTATACCCAGGCTATCCAAAAGCGAATACCAAAACCCTTATCCTTACAGAATCCGTCATCGATGCATTGAGCATAGTAAAGCACTATGAAAAAGAAGGCACAGAACTACTAGCCTTATATGGCAGCAATGGGTTTACTATAGAACACAAAGCAGCGATACAAGCACTAAAAGACCTGCAAGAAATTATCCTAATGCTGGACGGTGATGCAGCAGGGAGGGCAGGAACAGATCGAATCGCAAGAGAGATAAAAGAACTCTTGCCAGATCTAGCGACCAGCTATGTAGCCCTCCCAGAGGGGGAAGATGCAAACAGCATAATCATAAGTCATCCAGAAGAAGAAAAAGAACTCATAAAACACCTACTTAAAAACAGAAAGTCCATCCTACTTTCAAAAGCAAATGAAAAAGAAAAACAACCAAGTATACAATCAGCTGAAGCCAAAGAAGAAGAAGGCTATCCTTCTCCAGAGCTAAACACCAGCAACCCGGAGTTACTGACCTATAGGCATGGCATACTCCAATTCACAGTACTGGGGGGAATAAAAATCACAGGCTTAGACAGACTTAGGGTAACCCTAAAAATAGAACACAGAGAGCAGAGACACTACCTACCCATCCGCCATAACCTGGATCTATACCACAGTAGCCAGGTAGAACAGTTGAGCCAGAAACTATCCGAACAGCTGGATAGAAGTAGCCAGGAAACCATAGGAGCCCTGGCATCGCTGACCAGTGAACTAGAAAACTACAGAGCAGCTCGGTTAGAAGCGCTAAAGCCCAAAATAAAAGCCCAAAAAACCATAAACATCCAAGAAAAAGCAGAAGCATTAGAACTACTACAAAGCCCCCATCTGATGGAAAAGACCCAAAAACTCTTAAAAGAGAGTGGCATCATAGGAGAAGAAACCAACAGCATGATCGGCTACCTTATCTACACGAGCAGAAAACAAAAAAGACCCTTACATGTGATCTACCTGGGCAGCAGTGGAAGTGGGAAAACCCATCTACAAGAAAAACTGGGTTCTATGATTCCGGAAGAAGAAAAACTAGAAATCACGAGCCTAAGCGAAAACGCCTTCTACTACTTTGGCAGAGAAGAGCTAAAACACAAACTAATACTGATAGAAGACCTGGATGGAGCAGAGAGCGTACTCTATCCCTTACGGGAACTACAGAGCAAAGGAAAAATCAGCAAAACAGTAACACTAAAAGACAGCAAAGGGAATCTAAAAACAGTAACCCTACAGGTAGAAGGACCAGTAAGCGTAAGTGGCTGTACCACAAGAGAAAGAATCTACGAAGACAACTCGAACAGGAGCATCCTATTATACACAGATACCAGCAAAGAGCAAGACCAAAAAATACTTGCCTACCAACAGCGACAGTACGGAGGAACAATAGACAAAACAAAAGAAAGAGCATGCCAGAGGCAACTAGAAAACCTCCAGCGTCTACTTTCACCGATAGAGATACGCAACCCCTATGCAGAACTACTAGAACTACCGGCAAGCATCTTCAAACCGAGAAGAACCATGCAACTACTATTAAGCTTCATAGAAACGATCACCTACTACCACCAATACCAACGAGAGAAGAAGGGGACAGTAGAAAAGCCATACATAGAAAGCAACCTATCAGACATACAATGGGGCTTACGACTACTGGAAGAAGTACTATTCAACAAAAGCGATGAACTCAGTGGAGCAAGTCGTAAATTCCTAGAAAAACTAAAAAAAGAAACAGAAGTCCTACGGGGAGACCTATTGAGGAAAAAATACAGAATAGCACCAAGCACCCTAAAGCGCTACCTTCTAGAACTAACCCGCTATGGATACCTGAAAATAAGTGGAGGGAGCAGATACCGGGGCTACGAATACGCAATAACAGACAGAGAAGAAGGGCAACAATTACGGGAAGAAATAAACAGGACAATAGAAGAGACCATAAAAAAAGTAGCAAATAAGTCTAAGTAACAGCTCAGTGGCTCAGAAGTAGCTCATTAAGAGAGATGAGCCACATAAAACACAGAAAGCCAAATAGATAGCTTAGAGGTTCATCAAAAAACAGAAAAGAGAATGGAAGAGAAACTAGAGAGGTACAGAGAGTGGTTAGCAACCTTAAACTACTCTGGATCAACGATTAAAAGCAACCCCAGTCATATAAAAGAATTCATAGAGAAGACAAAAGTGAATAGCGCAAAAGAGATTTGTTCTGGCACCATACAAGAATACTTCACCTACCTAAGCCACAGGAAACACAAAAACAGAGCTGGGGGATTGAGCATAAACTATCTAAAAAAACACCAGAGTTCGCTGCGACAGTTCAGCAGATACCTTAGAGAGACAGGGCAAGAGAGCTTTGAAGTGAACATAAGCATAAAAGGAAAACAAGAGAACAGACCAGTAGTCCTGAGCAAAGAAGAAATAGAGAGACTCCACACCCAAAAAACAAGCAATGAAACATTTACACCTCAGCAGTAGCAATTACAAATACCTGGAACAAAACTTTACACAGTGGTTAGACATATTGGGCTATGCACCACGCACCGTAACAAGAAGCCCCTTAGAAATCCGTGAAATGCTCCACTACTTAGAACAGAAAAACATTACCCATATCACCGCCATAAAGCCAAGACACGTACAGGACTTTTTAGGCTACCTGCAAACAAGAAGAAACCTAAAATACGGCGGCGGATTAAGTGCAAGCACGGTGAACGGCTACATTACCAGCCTCCATCTTTTTGCAAGATATGTGCACCAAACAGAGAAACACCTATTAGAGATCAACCCCAAACGAATGGAAACCCATGTAGAAGAAAGAACCATACTGAGCCAGGAAGAAATCAAACAACTCTATGAAGCCACATACCAGCCGCATGCCACCTTTAACAGCATAGCAATGGGTCAAAGAGACCGGGCAATCATAGGCATACTTTACGGTTGCGGCCTACGAAAAGAAGAAGGGTCGAAGCTAGACCTGCAAGATATAGACCTAACAAAACGAACCGTATTCGTACGAAAAGGGAAAGGCAACAAACAACGCTACGTACCCATAGCCCAAAAGCACATTGAAGACCTACGCAGTTACCTGGAAGAAGGACGATACTGGTTTTTACAGGACAACCGCAGCGGTTGGCATACCAAAACAGGGAAACAGAAACAGCACACAGACCGAGAAGCCTTTTTTTTGAACGGACAGGGTAGAAGGATGCAGAGCTTTGATTACCGCATAAAATACATGAGAGAAAAAGCAGAGATAGAAAAAAAGTTCAGTACCCACAGCTTACGTCACAGCATAGCCACCCACCTGTTACAAAGCGGCATGCCGATAGAAGAAATAGCAAAATTTTTAGGACACAGCAATTTAGAGTCAACGCAGCTTTATACCCATATCGTCAAACAATTAGAAACAAAAGAATATGAACTTACAGCCCTTTGAATATTATCTAAAAGACAGCGGACTGAAAGAAAGCACGACCAGGGAACACGTAAAGAACCTTTCACGCTTCATGCATTGGGCAAAAGAAAATGACCTGACTGGCATAGAGCACCTGACCTACCCCGAACTATTAAACTACATACAATACCTAAAAACAAAAAAACTGAGCACCCACACCCTGAACATCCGGCTAAACAGCATCTGCAAATACTTTGAACATCTAAAAGAAGAAGGAAGAGCAGAAAGCAACCCGGCAAGAAAACTGTACATCAAAGGAGCGGTAAAAAAAATAGTCCATAACCCCTTAAGCTATACCGAACTGGAAAAGCTCTACTACGATTACGAAAAATATACCGAAGAAAAACCCATCCGAGAAGCCAAACAGCACCTAAGCAAACAAAAAAGCATAGTCGTATTAGGCTTAATGATATGGCAAGCGGTTCACAGCGGAGAATTAAAGAAAATAGAGAAACAGCACATTAATTTAAAACAGGGAATGATTTACCTACCGAGTACGGCAAGAAGCAACAGCAGGGAAATAAAACTGGAAACGGCACAAATACTACCGCTCCACAAATACCTGCACCGCTTGGGAGAAAACCAAACCTATCTGATAGAAAACAACAGCCATAACCTGATAGCACGGATAACCGAAGAACTCAAAGGACTGAACCAAAGTGTAACAAGTGCCAGGCACATAAGAGCAAGTGTAATCCTTCACTGGCTGAAAATGTACAACAAGCGGGAAGTACAATACATGGCAGGGCACAAGTGGATAAGCTCAACAGAAAACTATGAAGTACAGGAACTGGAAGGACTGACAGACCTATTGCAGAAACACCATCCATTTAACTAAAAATAAAGCTCATAATCCGACCCTAAGCCCCACAAAACAAAATCCACCTTGTTTGCTAAAGCAAAAAACCTTCTGTCTTTTGTTTTGTTCCCCCTTCCATCCCTTCTGTAGTTTTTACCGTTATACTTTTTGTGCCAACCGCCCTTGCAGCACATTGCTATTGCTTTTTAAGCGTTAAACTTTTTAAAGTAAAAAGCCAAAATCAAAGAGCTGCATCCAACGCGCAAGACAAAAAGATGAGCCAGTAAAAACCACCCAAAGCTAAATTACATAATGTGACCTTATGTAACTACGGGGTAGGGGCGTTGCTAAGCAACTAAAGATAAGCCCTTCATTACATAAGCACATTATGTAAAATAGCCACTCGCCAACCCTTACCAAAGGGGCAGTAAACCTTGCCCCTTCCACCCCTTGTTGGGTAGTATTTTTTGCCCCTAAAGCCGCTTCGGCAAAAAAACACTACTCGGTATGCTTCGCATGAATTGTATAAACCTTCCGTCCTTCGGTTGGATACTCATTTTTTATAAAGCAAAAGCCAAACGCTAAAACCCTTCACACGTTTTTACTTTACAAAAAATCGAGTTCAACTTTTAGACGTTCCGAAAAGTGAAGTAAAACAACCGATAAAAAACAAAGAGCTAAAAATAGAGAGGGGAACAAAAAGCAATAGTGAGCAGGAAAAAGCATTGCTTTTGTGGGAAAGAGAGCTATACAGAAAAACCGAAAATCAAATTTTTGTATGAAAAGGATAACCACCTAGGAAACGTCCATGTAGTCTTTACCTCCGTACTAACAGACAGCGTCTACTTTACCGACATGGAAGAAGAAAACGATATAGACTTCCAGCGAGTAGAAAGCTTAAGAGAAGAAATAGAAATCCCTCAGCCCAGGAGTGGAAGCCATGTAGCCAGGCTCAATGCGGCAGAGCAGCTGGAAGATGGCAGCAGCAGAGGAATAGGGCCAACACTACATCTTAGAGAAGTAAAAAAAGGAGAACGATTGCAGCTAAGCATATGGCATTACGAAGAACCGGTACCGGCTCCCCCAGCAGCTCCTCAAAATGCAAACCTTTGGAATAACCTACAAGCACCCCTATTTGGAATAAGCCTTCAAGATAATAATGAGCTGGAAAGGAGGAAATGGCAGGGAATTCACCTAAATTTATTATCCGTAGTACCACTGCTAAAAAACAGCAGGCAAAGAAACGTGAGCAAAGCAAGAAACATATCGGCTAGAACAAGACCTGTTTTTATAGGGGGAGATATAGACCTAAGCCATTTGGTAGTGGAAAAATGGAGTGAGGAAGGGCAACTCATTGCTTCGGAGCAATATCCTTTAGAAGATCTTTCTCCTTTGGCAGAAGAGGGACAATGGGTAGAGACCACAGCAAGCTACGAAATAGGAGAATGCGAGGGCTGTAGCATTAAGGCATATGTACAAACCGTAGCAGAGCGAGATCTACTCGTAGATGACTTTGAGATAGTACACGAAAGAGAACAACTAAAAGTAGTTAACACCAAATCCTACTACCCCTTTGGCTCACTGCTAAGCTATGCAGAAGATAGTACCTTGTCTACTACAGCAAATAGCAGAAGAAATTATCAAGGGAGCTTTGCAGAATGGGATGAGGAAAGTAGCAATTATCACTTTCAGCTTCGAAGTTATGATCCAATAATCGGTAGGTGGATGGCATCGGATCCTTACCGGCAGTTCTATTCTCCTTATGTAGGTATGGGGAATGATCCTGTTAATATGGTAGATCCAGATGGGGGAATAACAGATGATGTACATATAAATGGAAATAGTGTAACCATATTTGATACAGGAGATAGCTTTGATAGAATATTTGTAGATGGAGAGTTTACAGGATATTCAGGACAAGGAGTTGGAAAAATAGCTTTTCCAGAAGCGACAATCGTAAGTCGTTTTGGATTTAGTTATACCAATGCAATAGCACAGCAAAATATTCCGCTACCTACCTCTACATCCAACTCATTCATTTTTGGGAATATATTTAAAGGAGCAAAAAAGGTAATAGAAGGAGCAGGAAAAGAAATCAATAATCAAAGGGCTATTAATAAATCATTAAACCCTTCTACTATCCATGGAGATCCTTTAAAGGTTTCTAAAGGATTAAAGTTTATTGGAAAATTTGGAGGGCTAGTTTTTACAGCTTGGGGAATTTTAGATACAGAAGAACAATATAGCTCTGGAAAGATTAATGGGTTTCAGAGAGGTTTAGAACATACGTCTAGTGGAATAGGAGCAATCCCTGTTATTGGTACAAGTTGGGGTGTAGGCTGGGAGTCTGGAAGAGCGATTACCAATATTCCTTCTTACCAAAAATGGAAGCAAAATACTTGGCTACCTTATAGAAGACGTATTTTAGGTTACTAATCTTAAAGTAAAAACTTGATAAGAGGTATGATTTCGTTGTTTAGTGTTATTTTTTCAAAGCTATACTTTTTTTGCATTAAGGTTTTCAAAGAGAAAGAATTTCCGCAGTATTTTGCTTCTGGCATTCTTTCAATCATAGTAGTATTAACTATAATTGTTTTGATAGATATTATATTATATCAAATTAATCCATCGGCAATAAACTCTATATTTAAATACTACAAATATTTTTCTGTAGCTTCATTATTTTTTTTCTGGTGGTTTCTAGGCTATAAAAAAAAATACCTATTTCTTATGGAGAATTATAAAAAAATGAGTTCTTCAAAAAGAAAAGTATTGACTTTTGTAAGTGTTATATACTTATGTTTATTAGCAGTCTCTTTTTTAGGAATGGGCGATATAATGAGGGAATATAATTTAGAAAGTAGATAATGAGAATAATTTACAGATATACATTTTTTCTATGCCCTATGGTGATGACGTTAACAAGTAGGATATCATCTTCTATTTCATAAATGATTCGATAGTTGGCAACTTGGATACGAAAGGCATCGACTCCTTTCATTTTTTTATATCCGTTAGGTCTTGGGTTACTGGCAAGATTGAGAATAGCCTTTTTAATATTAGAGAAATACGGTTCGGATACTTTAGCTAGCTTTTTTTGTGCCTTTCTTTCAATTTGAACTTTAAACATCGTTGTTACTTCGCTTATCCTCTATTTCTTGAAAAGCCTTTTGAGCATCGACAAATTCCTGCTTACCTTTTTTAGCCTCTTTATAAAGGCGAATATCTTCAAAATCTTCGAGCTGTTCAATGATTTTATCGAACTCTTTTTGCAGTAGTACTACGAGGTTATTTCCGGTAGAATCTTTAATATATTGGGGATTTAGGGTTATCATAATATTATCTTATTTAGAGTAAGCTACTTTATTTTTAAAATCACGTATTAAAGCGTCAAGTGTTACAAAAATGTAATCTTTATCCTTTTCATTTAGTTTAGAAACTTCTTGTACTCTATCAAGCATATTAGAGTCAAGTTCCAGATCAATAGTTCCCGAGAGATAATCTAAAGATACTTCTAAAGCATTAGCAATTTTAGTAGCCATTTCAATGGACGGCTTTACTTCATCACGTTCATACCTTCCGTAAGCATCCCCATCAATTTTTAATAATTTACCCATTTGTGCTTGGGAAAACTTTTTCTTCTTTCTTATATGTGTACAACGCTCTCCAAAGGTCATAAATGTAGGTATTCCTTTAAATATTAGTCTTATAACACAAAAATAGCCTAAATAAATGCAGTATAAAAACTACAAATGTTTGTTTTGTAAGGAAGATATTATAGTTTTACAACATATTTGTAGGAATTAAAACTTTTTTCAAAAAAATGTAAGAGATGGTAAATCGAGAGAGCAGGAGCTTAAAAATCTACAGTACACATAGAGATAGTAGGCGAGTACCCGAACTACGCTTGATAGGATTATGGATAGAGAAGTTAGGTTTTAGGATTGGAGAGCATGTACAGATTACCACAAGAGATCGCTTACTAATCATAGAAGCCTTAGAAGGAGAGGCAAAAGAAGAGAAAGACTATAAAGATGCATTGAGAGAAGTAAAGCAAAACCTTAAACACCTGTCCAAATGAGCATAGAATCGATCAAAAGGCAGATAGACATTATAGAGCTAGCGGGAAGATTAGGGATAGAAGTGAACAAATACCAGAAAGCCTTGTGTCCGTTTCATGAGGATAAAAGACCGAGTTTACAATTTAGTAGAGAAAAGCAGATCGCCACCTGCTTTAGTGGACATTGCAAAGCAGGTACGATGGACGTGATAGGTCTGGTAGAGAAGAGAAAAAACCTGAGTACCAAAGAAGCACTAGAGTGGTTAAAGGAAGAATACAAACTAATAGAAGAGAGAACACCTTCAAAGCCGAACTATGGACAGCTATTTAGAATACTGGAGGGAAACCTAAAAAAAAGCAGCAGGGGGAAGAAATACCTGTCAGATCGGGGCTTATTGGGGGTGGAAGAGAAAGAGTCAATAGGTTACAATGTAGAGACCATGGGAGAGATGCGTTATAGCCTTATCTTTCCGTTACGAGACAAAAAAGGAGGAGTGGTGAGCTATTATGGCAGGAGTATACAAGAAAAGAGCAAGAGCAAACACTACTACAGCAAAGATAGGAGGGGCTTATACCCAGGCTATCCAAAAGCGAATACCAAAACCCTTATCCTTACAGAATCCGTCATCGATGCATTGAGCATAGTAAAGCACTATGAAAAAGAAGGCACAGAACTACTAGCCTTATATGGCAGCAATGGGTTTACTATAGAACACAAAGCAGCGATACAAGCACTAAAAGACCTGCAAGAAATTATCCTAATGCTGGACGGTGATGCAGCAGGGAGGGCAGGAACAGATCGAATCGCAAGAGAGATAAAAGAACTCTTGCCAGATCTAGCGACCAGCTATGTAGCCCTCCCAGAGGGGGAAGATGCAAACAGCATAATCATAAGTCATCCAGAAGAAGAAAAAGAACTCATAAAACACCTACTTAAAAACAGAAAGTCCATCCTACTTTCAAAAGCAAATGAAAAAGAAAAACAACCAAGTATACAATCAGCTGAAGCCAAAGAAGAAGAAGGCTATCCTTCTCCAGAGCTAAACACCAGCAACCCGGAGTTACTGACCTATAGGCATGGCATACTCCAATTCACAGTACTGGGGGGAATAAAAATCACAGGCTTAGACAGACTTAGGGTAACCCTAAAAATAGAACACAGAGAGCAGAGACACTACCTACCCATCCGCCATAACCTGGATCTATACCACAGTAGCCAGGTAGAACAGTTGAGCCAGAAACTATCCGAACAGCTGGATAGAAGTAGCCAGGAAACCATAGGAGCCCTGGCATCGCTGACCAGTGAACTAGAAAACTACAGAGCAGCTCGGTTAGAAGCGCTAAAGCCCAAAATAAAAGCCCAAAAAACCATAAACATCCAAGAAAAAGCAGAAGCATTAGAACTACTACAAAGCCCCCATCTGATGGAAAAGACCCAAAAACTCTTAAAAGAGAGTGGCATCATAGGAGAAGAAACCAACAGCATGATCGGCTACCTTATCTACACGAGCAGAAAACAAAAAAGACCCTTACATGTGATCTACCTGGGCAGCAGTGGAAGTGGGAAAACCCATCTACAAGAAAAACTGGGTTCTATGATTCCGGAAGAAGAAAAACTAGAAATCACGAGCCTAAGCGAAAACGCCTTCTACTACTTTGGCAGAGAAGAGCTAAAACACAAACTAATACTGATAGAAGACCTGGATGGAGCAGAGAGCGTACTCTATCCCTTACGGGAACTACAGAGCAAAGGAAAAATCAGCAAAACAGTAACACTAAAAGACAGCAAAGGGAATCTAAAAACAGTAACCCTACAGGTAGAAGGACCAGTAAGCGTAAGTGGCTGTACCACAAGAGAAAGAATCTACGAAGACAACTCGAACAGGAGCATCCTATTATACACAGATACCAGCAAAGAGCAAGACCAAAAAATACTTGCCTACCAACAGCGACAGTACGGAGGAACAATAGACAAAACAAAAGAAAGAGCATGCCAGAGGCAACTAGAAAACCTCCAGCGTCTACTTTCACCGATAGAGATACGCAACCCCTATGCAGAACTACTAGAACTACCGGCAAGCATCTTCAAACCGAGAAGAACCATGCAACTACTATTAAGCTTCATAGAAACGATCACCTACTACCACCAATACCAACGAGAGAAGAAGGGGACAGTAGAAAAGCCATACATAGAAAGCAACCTATCAGACATACAATGGGGCTTACGACTACTGGAAGAAGTACTATTCAACAAAAGCGATGAACTCAGTGGAGCAAGTCGTAAATTCCTAGAAAAACTAAAAAAAGAAACAGAAGTCCTACGGGGAGACCTATTGAGGAAAAAATACAGAATAGCACCAAGCACCCTAAAGCGCTACCTTCTAGAACTAACCCGCTATGGATACCTGAAAATAAGTGGAGGGAGCAGATACCGGGGCTACGAATACGCAATAACAGACAGAGAAGAAGGGCAACAATTACGGGAAGAAATAAACAGGACAATAGAAGAGACCATAAAAAAAGTAGCAAATAAGTCTAAGTAACAGCTCAGTGGCTCAGAAGTAGCTCATTAAGAGAGATGAGCCACATAAAACACAGAAAGCCAAATAGATAGCTTAGAGGTTCATCAAAAAACAGAAAAGAGAATGGAAGAGAAACTAGAGAGGTACAGAGAGTGGTTAGCAACCTTAAACTACTCTGGATCAACGATTAAAAGCAACCCCAGTCATATAAAAGAATTCATAGAGAAGACAAAAGTGAATAGCGCAAAAGAGATTTGTTCTGGCACCATACAAGAATACTTCACCTACCTAAGCCACAGGAAACACAAAAACAGAGCTGGGGGATTGAGCATAAACTATCTAAAAAAACACCAGAGTTCGCTGCGACAGTTCAGCAGATACCTTAGAGAGACAGGGCAAGAGAGCTTTGAAGTGAACATAAGCATAAAAGGAAAACAAGAGAACAGACCAGTAGTCCTGAGCAAAGAAGAAATAGAGAGACTCCACACCCAAAAAACAAGCAATGAAACATTTACACCTCAGCAGTAGCAATTACAAATACCTGGAACAAAACTTTACACAGTGGTTAGACATATTGGGCTATGCACCACGCACCGTAACAAGAAGCCCCTTAGAAATCCGTGAAATGCTCCACTACTTAGAACAGAAAAACATTACCCATATCACCGCCATAAAGCCAAGACACGTACAGGACTTTTTAGGCTACCTGCAAACAAGAAGAAACCTAAAATACGGCGGCGGATTAAGTGCAAGCACGGTGAACGGCTACATTACCAGCCTCCATCTTTTTGCAAGATATGTGCACCAAACAGAGAAACACCTATTAGAGATCAACCCCAAACGAATGGAAACCCATGTAGAAGAAAGAACCATACTGAGCCAGGAAGAAATCAAACAACTCTATGAAGCCACATACCAGCCGCATGCCACCTTTAACAGCATAGCAATGGGTCAAAGAGACCGGGCAATCATAGGCATACTTTACGGTTGCGGCCTACGAAAAGAAGAAGGGTCGAAGCTAGACCTGCAAGATATAGACCTAACAAAACGAACCGTATTCGTACGAAAAGGGAAAGGCAACAAACAACGCTACGTACCCATAGCCCAAAAGCACATTGAAGACCTACGCAGTTACCTGGAAGAAGGACGATACTGGTTTTTACAGGACAACCGCAGCGGTTGGCATACCAAAACAGGGAAACAGAAACAGCACACAGACCGAGAAGCCTTTTTTTTGAACGGACAGGGTAGAAGGATGCAGAGCTTTGATTACCGCATAAAATACATGAGAGAAAAAGCAGAGATAGAAAAAAAGTTCAGTACCCACAGCTTACGTCACAGCATAGCCACCCACCTGTTACAAAGCGGCATGCCGATAGAAGAAATAGCAAAATTTTTAGGACACAGCAATTTAGAGTCAACGCAGCTTTATACCCATATCGTCAAACAATTAGAAACAAAAGAATATGAACTTACAGCCCTTTGAATATTATCTAAAAGACAGCGGACTGAAAGAAAGCACGACCAGGGAACACGTAAAGAACCTTTCACGCTTCATGCATTGGGCAAAAGAAAATGACCTGACTGGCATAGAGCACCTGACCTACCCCGAACTATTAAACTACATACAATACCTAAAAACAAAAAAACTGAGCACCCACACCCTGAACATCCGGCTAAACAGCATCTGCAAATACTTTGAACATCTAAAAGAAGAAGGAAGAGCAGAAAGCAACCCGGCAAGAAAACTGTACATCAAAGGAGCGGTAAAAAAAATAGTCCATAACCCCTTAAGCTATACCGAACTGGAAAAGCTCTACTACGATTACGAAAAATATACCGAAGAAAAACCCATCCGAGAAGCCAAACAGCACCTAAGCAAACAAAAAAGCATAGTCGTATTAGGCTTAATGATATGGCAAGCGGTTCACAGCGGAGAATTAAAGAAAATAGAGAAACAGCACATTAATTTAAAACAGGGAATGATTTACCTACCGAGTACGGCAAGAAGCAACAGCAGGGAAATAAAACTGGAAACGGCACAAATACTACCGCTCCACAAATACCTGCACCGCTTGGGAGAAAACCAAACCTATCTGATAGAAAACAACAGCCATAACCTGATAGCACGGATAACCGAAGAACTCAAAGGACTGAACCAAAGTGTAACAAGTGCCAGGCACATAAGAGCAAGTGTAATCCTTCACTGGCTGAAAATGTACAACAAGCGGGAAGTACAATACATGGCAGGGCACAAGTGGATAAGCTCAACAGAAAACTATGAAGTACAGGAACTGGAAGGACTGACAGACCTATTGCAGAAACACCATCCATTTAACTAAAAATAAAGCTCATAATCCGACCCTAAGCCCCACAAAACAAAATCCACCTTGTTTGCTAAAGCAAAAAACCTTCTGTCTTTTGTTTTGTTCCCCCTTCCATCCCTTCTGTAGTTTTTACCGTTATACTTTTTGTGCCAACCGCCCTTGCAGCACATTGCTATTGCTTTTTAAGCGTTAAACTTTTTAAAGTAAAAAGCCAAAATCAAAGAGCTGCATCCAACGCGCAAGACAAAAAGATGAGCCAGTAAAAACCACCCAAAGCTAAATTACATAATGTGACCTTATGTAACTACGGGGTAGGGGCGTTGCTAAGCAACTAAAGATAAGCCCTTCATTACATAAGCACATTATGTAAAATAGCCACTCGCCAACCCTTACCAAAGGGGCAGTAAACCTTGCCCCTTCCACCCCTTGTTGGGTAGTATTTTTTGCCCCTAAAGCCGCTTCGGCAAAAAAACACTACTCGGTATGCTTCGCATGAATTGTATAAACCTTCCGTCCTTCGGTTGGATACTCATTTTTTATAAAGCAAAAGCCAAACGCTAAAACCCTTCACACGTTTTTACTTTACAAAAAATCGAGTTCAACTTTTAGACGTTCCGAAAAGTGAAGTAAAACAACCGATAAAAAACAAAGAGCTAAAAATAGAGAGGGGAACAAAAAGCAATAGTGAGCAGGAAAAAGCATTGCTTTTGTGGGAAAGAGAGCTATACAGAAAAACCGAAAATCAAATTTTTGTATGAAAAGGATAACCACCTAGGAAACGTCCATGTAGTCTTTACCACCACACTAACAGACAGCATCTACTTTACCGACATAGAAGAAGAAAACGAACCCCATTTTCAAAGAGTGGAGTCCTTGAGAGAAGAAATAGAAATCCCTCAGCCCAGAAGTGGAAGCTATGTAGCAAGACTCAATGCAGCGGAGCAGCTGGAAGATGGAAGCAGCAGAGGGATAGGGCCAGTACTAAACTTGAGAGAAGTAAAAGAAGGAGAACGATTAAGACTAAGCATCTGGCATTACGAAGAGCCCGCACAAGCACCAGCCGCAGCTCCTCAAAACGCAAACCTATGGAATAACCTACAAGCGCCTCTATTTGGGATAAGCCTTCAAGATAAAAATGAGCTGGAAAGAAGGAAATGGCAGGGAATTCATTTAAATTTATTATCCGTAGTGCCACTGCTAAAAAACAGCAAGCAAAGAAACGTGAGCAAAGCGAGAAACATATCGGCTAGAACAAGACCTGTTTTTATAGGTGGGAATGTAGACCTAAGCCATTTGGTAGTGGAAAAGTGGAGTAGTGACGGAGAAATAATAGATACAGAACAGTATCCTTTAGAAGACCTGTCTCCTCTGGCAGAAGAGGGGCAGTGGGTAGAGACCAAAGCAAGCTACGAAATAGGGGAGTGTGAGGGTTGTAGCATCAAAACATACGTACAAACCGTAGCAGAACGAGACCTACTCATCGAAGACTTTGAGGTAGTACACGAAAGAGAGCAGCTAAAAGTAGTCAACACCAAATCCTACTATCCATTTGGTTCGCTGCTAAGCTATGCGGAAGATAGTACTCTGTCTACTACGGCAAACGGTCGTCGAAATTACCAGGCAGAGTATGCAGAATGGGATGAAGAAAGTAGCAATTATCACTTCACTCTAAGGTTGCTAGATCCTGTGATTGGTAGGTGGCTGAGTGTAGATCCCTATAGACAGTTCTATTCTCCTTATGTAGGCATGGGGAACGATCCTGTTAATGGAGTAGATCCTGATGGTGGTGCATGGAAACCAGGGAAAAATGGAAGTTTGATAGCAGAGGCAGGAGATAATGCATCTACATTAGCAGAATATTTGAATGTATCATTTGATGAGGCAAACTCTATTTATAGTAATCTCAGTAATTGGGAAGGGGGCGCATTTTTAGATTTTGGAATAGATAATATAACAGGACTTAGCCTCAATACTTTTAACATACCTAGTAGTAATATAATACAGGCACAGGCAGGCTTTTTCACCCTTGATCTGATAGATAATATTGGTACAGGGATCACAGTAGAGTCATTAGCACTTAAAAGTTTTTATGCAAGGGCAGGTGCATATTTATTTAAAGGAGGAAGTTCTGCTACTGTTTTAGCTAATAAAATGCTTAACGGTGTTGGAACAGGTGCTAATTTTCTTGGAAGCTTTGTGGTTGCTACGAGAATAGGTAAAGGCTATTATTCACCTGAAAATGGAAAAACAAAACCTTTAGAAGCAGCAGGTGATGCTGCTTTTAATTTGGCAGGTTATACGGGAGTAGGGACGCCATTGAGTTTAGGATATTTCCTAGGAGTTAAACCTACCATGCAAAGCTATACCAATAGAATAATGAATAATTCTGCATTTCAAAGAAGTGAGTTTCAAAAAGCAACAAGTTTAGATACAAGATTTGATGGAGGAATAAAATAAGGAGAGATGCTATTTGTAGACTATTTGTATTATAGGATATACAGGTTTTATATCTATCGTATGCATGAAGACTATGAAGTCCATGTTTCTTGTAGTTTTGTTATTTCTGCTTTTTATGGATTTAATATTTTAAGTGTATTCTTATTATTAGAATATTTATATATCATACGTAGCAACTTCTCTGATTATGTTATATACCCTATAGCAGGGGTTATTGCAATACTTAATCTTTATAGATATTCGAAAATAGTTCCCTTTAAGAAGTTGGAAGAGTTAGCAGAGAAGTATCCTATTAGTAAGAGAAGAAAGATCTTAGGGACATTATACTTTTCTTTATCTTTTGCACTTTTAGTTACACTAATAACTATAGGCGCAATAAAGAATAGTTAGGGTTTGGACTTCATGGCACAGGAGACAGGAGTAGAAGCCCATGGAGGAGTAGGTTTTTCACAAAAAGTATGGTAGAAAATGAGGATTAAGTTTATTATCTCTGCTTTATTATTATCTCTTTTAAATAGTTGTTTTAGTAGAGAAGAAATGTGTAAAGAAGATTTAAGAAAATCATGGAAGCCAGAAGGTTTTAATGGCATAGTTATCAAAAAATACATTAGTGATAATCATGAATTTCCTACATTGGCAATCAGAGATTTTAGGGATACGCTTATTTATACAGGGATGTATTCTCATTTTGATGATGGTTTGTGGGATTCAGTGAAAAAAGGAGACACCTTAGTAAAGAAACCAGGGACATTATTATATACACTTAAAAAGCGAAATGGAGATGTATTGAAGTTCACCTTCAACTGTAACTCAGTCAAGGGGATGTGATAATTTATTATCCGTAGTGCCACTGCTAAAAAACAGCAAGCAAAGAAACGTGAGCAAAGCGAGAAACATATCGGGTAGGACAAGACCTATTTTCATAGGAGGCGATATAGACTTAAGCCATTTGGTAGTAGAAAAATGGAGCGAGGAAGGGCAACTCATTGCTTCTGAGCAATATCCTTTAGAAGACCTATCTCCTCTGGCAGAAGAAGGGCAGTGGGTAGAGACCAAAGCAAACTATGAAATAGGGGAGTGCGAAGGTTGTAGCATCAAAGCATACGTACAAACCGTAGCGGAGCGAGACCTACTCGTAGAGGACTTTGAAGTAGTTCATGAGAAAGAGCAGGTAAAAGTAGTCAATACCAAATCCTACTACCCTTTTGGTTCGCTGCTAAGCTATGCAGAAGATAGCACTCTGTCTACTACGGCAAATAGCAGAAGAAATTATCAAGGGAGCTTTGCAGAATGGGATGAGGAAACTTCTTATGCCACATTCGAACTTAGGTTGATGGATCCTGTGATTGGTAGGTGGATGGCGCCAGATCCAATGCGTCAACACTTTAGTCCATATCTTTCTATGGGTAATGATCCTATCAATAGAGTGGATTCTGATGGTGGAGTGGATGATTTTTACATTTATAGTGATGGTTCAATAGAAAGAGTAATTACTGGCTCTACTCATAACTTTTATTATGTGGATGAAAATAATACTACGACATTTATTAACTCATTTACTGAAAATGTTAATGGTCTAATACAGCTTCCAGATGATTTTTCTTTTTATAAAAATGGAATATCATTTGGGTTCTCTGTAAAATCAGGTCAATCTAATCGAGCTTATATTAGTCCAGAATCTATGGCTTCCTTATTTGGAGCTTTTATTGAAACAGGATTTAGTGATTTTACAGTTACTCAATTTAGTTATTCAGATGGAGGGTCTCCTTCTCCTAGTGTATCTCACGTTAACGGAAAGAATGGAGATTTTAGATATTTAAGAAAAGATGGAGCAGGTAGCCCAGTGAACGTTACTGATTCAGCATTTGATCCAATAAGAAACCCTCAATTCACAAAAGCTTTACATAAGTACGGATATAGAGATTTAAAATCGTATAATAATAATGGTTATCTTCTTCCTAAAACATCGCATTTAAAAGGACATAACAATCACTTGCATCTTCAAGGTTTTAGATCTCCAATACAAAATACCAAACTACCAAGAGTATTCGATGGCCCAAGGTTACCATCTTATTAATTCTGATATATGCTAAATAAAAAACTATTTATACTATTTTTTCTTTCATTCTCGATTGCATGTACTCCAGACAATAAGAGAAAAGAGCTAAAGCAAGTGAAAGTGAGCCTTGAAGATCAGAGTAATAGTATAACAAAGGAGGAATTGAGTTTACGAGAAGTAAATCAAGTAGGAGGAGAAATTTATCCTGTTCATTTTTCTAAAGATATTAATGGGGAAGGGGTAGTAGTAGTTGATTTAGAAGCGACAAAAGAAATTATTCAAATAAAAAATAGTGACGGTAGTATATATGCTTCTATTAATTATAAAGACCAACACTTAAAACTTAAAGAGCATACTTATAATTTATTTGATATTCCATTAGAGACATACAAGGATTTATTTAATCCTAGGTTATTTTATCCTGAGAATAGAATACTACATTTTGAATGCACTAAGGAGAATAAAAGCTCTTATAAAGTTATAGTTAATTCTAAAGAGGAAAAGATTCTGGATAAGAGTTCATTTGGTGTTGAATTTTACAAATGGGAAGACTATTTAAGTTTAGCTTATATTAGTTTTAACCCTCAAAAAAACCCTTTAAGATTAAGCCCTAGTGAGAAAGCAGAAGTTGTGTATGAATACAATGACTACTTTTTTAAAGTACTCAAGGTTGAAGGAGATTGGATAAAGATAAAATGTGATAATGACTGTAAGACTTGTGATAAAGGAAGTCTTGAAGGGTGGATTAAGTGGAAAAATGGCAAAAAACTTTTAGTATATCTTGGTTTTATTTGTTAGTAAGCTAGTATCTCATCAACATCAGCTGCATTAGCCCTCTCTAGAGGTTTAAATTAAAAGTATCATATATACATCAAATGATGCATATATGAGTCATAAGAAAAAACTATAATTTAAAATCATTCTAAATAGGCGGTAATTATAAAATCAAGAGAGTTGTTGTTTAAGATTGGCTTTAAGCAAGAAAGCAGATAGTAAATCCATAACAGTATTTTTTTGCTCTATTGAGAGCTGTTGCGTTTTATTAAAAAGCTGTAGTAGCTCACTATCCTTAATTTGCATTTGCGCTTTTTGATTGTGTTCTCCATAGACGAGTTGATCTAAAGAAATATCTAGCACATTAGCCATTTTTTCAGCGATTTCCAGAGAAGGGATAGACTTATTTCTTTCATATTTAGAAAGATTAGTAACATGAACTCCAATTTCAGCAGCAAAAGCTTCCTGAGAGAAACCTTTTTCCGTTCTAAACCTCTTAAGATTAACACCAAAGTTTTGCATATCAAAAACGCTAAATAAAGATTAATAATAGCATAAAAGCTATGTAAAGTTCTTATTAAAGAATCTAAAAAGCTAATGTTGGAAAAGTAGAATAGTAAAAACGCTTGGATGTAAATAGCAAAAAGACTATGTTTGTAATCGAAAACGCTAAGTAAACTTTTTTCAAAAAGCTTTAAAAAAATAGTACATGCCCCAGGCCCCAACCTACAATTGCGAGAGCTTAGATGAGCTACTGACAGAAGGAATAGAGCAAGGGGAGAGGATAGATAAACCTTACAAAAAAATCAACACATGGCATTACTAAACACCCACCATCCCGAACACCTCACCTGGAAATACGAACAAATCCTATTTACAGTATTGGGCGGCATCCGCTTAGACTACATGGATAGGATGCGTGTAACGATAAAAATAGAATTCAAAGGGGAAACCATCCGCCACAACCTAGATCTATACAACGACTCACAATGCTAGAAACTAAAAAGGAAAACAGCCGAGCGCTTAGAAATAGGCACAAGCTACATCGGCAAAGCCATAGCAGCACTGACGGACGAACTGGAAAACTACCGTTTAGAGGAAATCCAGCGATCAGCAGCGGCAAGCAATACCAAAGTAGTACTAACAGAAGAAGAGAAAGACCAAGCGGTAGAATTCTTACAATCCCCAGAACTACTCACCCGCACGAATGAAATGATAGGCAGAGCTGGAATAATCGGAGAAGAACTAAACAGACTACTCATGTTCCTGATCTTCACCTCTCGGAAAACATACAGACCCTTACACATAGTGAGCTTTGGCAGTAGCGGAGTTGGCAAAAGCCACTTACAGGAAAAAGTAGGGGAACTGATACCCCAGGAGGACAAAATAGAAATCACCTCATTGAGCGGAAACGCCTTCTACTACTTCGACAAAGACGAGCTGGGTCATAAACTTATATTAATAGAAGATCTGGATGGGGTATTGGGAGCGCTTTATCCCATCAGAGAACTACAGAGCAAACAGAAAATAAGCAAAACCGTAACCATCAAAGACAAAAAAGGCAATGCCAAAACCATCCACCTGGTCGTATATGGTCCAGTGAGCATCGCAGGCTGTACCACACAAGAGCGGATATATGAAGACAACGCAAACAGGAGCTTCTTGATATACCTAGATGAAAGCGAAGAACAAGACGAAAAAATCATGCACTACCAAAGACTACAAAGTGCCGGACTGATAAAGCAGGAAGAAGAACAAGCAGCAAAAACATTTATGCAGAACGTACAGCGAGTATTAGAGCCGATAACAGTAAGAAACCCCTACGCACCTGAATTAAAAATACCCAAAGAAGTATTCAAGCCAAGAAGGACAAACGCCCATTACATTGCCTTTATAGAAGCGATCACCTTTTACAAGCAATACCAGCGAGAGTCGAAGGTAGACCCAGACACGGGAGAAATATACATCGAAACAACACTAGAAGACATCGCAGAAGCCAACGGGCTGATGAAACATATACTACTGAGAAAATCAGACGAGCTAAGTGGTGGTTGCCGGAGCTACTTAGAGCAAACCAAGCAACACCTACAAAAGAAGCAGAGATCAAATACAAGCCAGCCTGGTTTGGTCTTTACCAATCGGGAGATCCGGGAAGCCTTACGCATCAACCACAACACCCAAAAAATGTACATGGCAGAACTACAGCAGTACGGTTACATCCAAAAAGCCGAAGGCAACAAAAAGAAAGGCTACAGTTATAAAATTAGGAGCTATGAAGAATACGAACAACTACAGGCAAGCATCCACAGCGTATTAGATGAAATACTACAGCAACTAAAAACAGGGAAGAATAGCACACCGCAAGAAGTTGTGAAGCAAAAACAACCACATAAAACCGCACAGAGAAAGGGGAAGAGCGCAAAAACCAAAGAAGTTGTAGAAAAATAAAGAGAGAGAGAGACAGTAAAAAAAAACAGAGAGTCGCCACACCCAAAAAAAACACCTATTAGACATCCACCTCCAACGACTGGAAAACCATATAGAGGAAAGAACCATACTGAGCCAAGGAGAAATCAAACAACTCTATGAAGCTACTTAAGCGTTAAACTTTTTAAAGTAAAAAGCCAAAAACAAAGAGCTGCATCCCAAAACTAAGTTACATAATATATATTATGTTAAGTAACAGGTTCTAAAAAAATAGAGGCTAATTTAACTCTCCTCTATTTTCCTTTAATTTACCTAACTATTAGCTTCCTGTTAATTTGATCAGAGCCAAGCTTAAAGCTTATTATATACAAACCTGCTTGCAAGTGACTTGTACTAAAGCTCTTAGAGAACTCTTTTTGTACTAAACCACTGTATAACTCTCCAACCACTGAACCAGGTATATCGATTATTTTAATAGTCAAGTTTTTTGGCTGTTTTAAAGTAAAAGAAACATTAACTTTTCCTGTTGCAGGAACAGGAAAAATATTAAGATCGCTATTAACGAGTAGATCATCAATAACGGAAGTTACTTGCTCTTCAATATCATTCAAATTCACTGTGATAGTTCCAGTACCTGTTCCTTCATTGCCATCTGTTACTGTCACTGTTAGAGTAAAACTTGGTGTAGTCTCAAAGTCTAATGCCTCAGTACTATTTACTGTCACCATTCCAGTCTCGCCATTGATAGCAAATGCTTCCCCTGTATTTCCTTCTGTGATGCTGTAAGCCAATGCATCTCCATCTTCATCACTAGCTTGCACCTGCCCTACTTCTGTGCCATTAGCACTGTTCTCATCTATGGTAAAGGTAGCATCCGTAACTACTGGTGCTGTATTTACATTTTCATCTACGTCATTCAAATTCACAGTGATAGTTCCTGTTCCAGTACCTTCATTCCCATCTGTTACTGCCACTGTTAGAGTAAAACTCGGGGTTGTTTCAAAGTCTAATACCTCAGTACTATTTACTGTCACCATTCCAGTCTCGCCATTGATAGCAAATGCTTCCCCTGTATTTCCTTCTGTAATGCTGTAAGCCAATGCATCTCCATCTTCATCACTAGCTTGCACCTGCCCT
>JAUIAB010000018.1 GCA_030425505.1 Bacteroidia bacterium
CTCCTTCTGCTGTTCTCTTCCATTGAATTTAACTCTATTCTCGTTCCCACTTCCCACAGCAGCTGTATTATTGTAGGAGTTAAAGGCTAGCCCGAAGGGATAATAATCTTCTTCTTGCAATATGAATTTTTCAGCTATAGACATATCATCGAACCAGATCCAGGAGAGGGATCGTGCTAATATAGCTATTTTTATTTGCCAGTTATCATTGAAGTCTTCGTGGTCTATGAGGATACTGGCTGTTAACTTTTTCCAATTGGATGTAACCCCTATTTCCTTTCTTTCTTCCTCTACAACATTACCATTTTCATCAAGCAGGGAAATAACTAAAATAGCCTTTTCACTACCCAGGTCATCTTCACCGCCACCACCAATGGGAGCACCTCTGCCTATTACATTGTCTTTTTTATTGAATAGACCGAGGATATTAAACTGTACCCCAGGTCTTTTGCTTTTTTCTTTCTGCACTTCACCTTTGATTTGGGTAGGTTGCCCCAAGCTTATCCCCACTTTGGGGAAGAAAACGCTTCTTCCTTCTACTCTTTCATTGTCTTGCGGTTCATTGCTAGCAGCCCACACCTCTGCAATAATCGTGGCACCTCTATTTGCACTAATTGCTTCGGTATAGACATAACTTTGCGGATCGTCTGGGTCTCCAGAAAAGAGTTTTACAGAGTGATTTCCAGACCTAGCATTATCCTCATTTCGGTACTCTTCTAGGTTTTCAAAGGTTTGCTCTTCCTCTTCGGCATTTTCTTCTTCTGCTGTCATCTTCCAGTCTCTTCCATCTCGTAGAGAGAGGCGAAAGTTGCCTAGGTGATCCTTGTAGTGGTACTCATAGCCTTGCTCTGGCACATATCTACCTTCCGTTGTCTGAATAGCATTGACTGCACTATTTTCATAAAGCACCTCATTGACATAATCATTTTGGCTAATGGCTTCTCCATTTTGGAATACCTCCTTTTTGAGTTTAATCCCTTCTGCATTGTAGGTATATTGTATGCGTGTACCACCTTCTTTTACCACAACTTCGGGAAGGTGCAGGTGATTGTACTGAATACGTTCAATCCCTTTATTGGCATCCATTTTCATATTTCCTGCAATGTCATAGGAGTACTCAGCATCTCCAGATTCAATATAGGGTTCAAGCCCATCCAGAAAATTTGGTGTCAGAACTTCTGCTTCTACATCATCTTCCACGCCTATGAGGCTATTGGGGTTAATGGGGTTGTAGTAGTACTTCAGCTGATCGGAGATACCGTATTCTTGTTCCATTTTCCCATGCCTTTGAATGAACTGTATATTCCCCTGATCATCGTATTGTAGGTGGCTTATTTCATGGTTTTCTCCTGGTAGAGTAGCATTCCAGGAATCGCCTCTTTCTTTGAGGTAGTATTCGGCATCCTTGAGCCTGGACATGGCATCGTAAGCATAACCATAGGCTCTGACTTTATTATCTGTAATAGAAGACCAAAGCGTATTGGCAATATTCCCGTCGTACTTGGGTTCTTCTACTCCTACATCATACCTCAACTCATGAGCAAATAGGTGCTGCGCATCTATATTCTCAGGCTCATTCATATTTAAAAGCCACCCTCTTATGTTGTAGGCATAATTAACCTCTTGAATGCTATCTCCCCATATTTTGTTCACCAATTCACCTTTTTCATTGTATTGATGGGTGAGCAGCATTTCTTCTGGGTTCTCATTTATCTGGTGGTATGCCCTTAGTAACCGATCCATATGGTCGTACTCGTATCGTTTTTTTACTTGTAGTCCTTCTAGACCTTCTTCTCTATTGTGTTGCCAGTGGGTAGCTTCAACCTGCCCAGTAAAGGTATATTTGGTGGTAGTAACATCTCTTCCTTCCAGATGATGATCCGCTATTTCCTGTATTACTCTTCCTTTTACATCGTAATAATATATTCTGGAAAGCCAGTTTTCTTCTTCTCCTAATATGCGTATTTTCATCCCTGTAATTAGCCCTTTTGTACTGCTCCAAGGTGCATAATCTATATCGTAACCCACATATTCATTAGCGGTGGACTGATAGTGATCTTCATTGTTTACCCTTCCATCTTCATCGAAATCATAGTGATCGTAGTAGTTTATTTTCAATAGCTCCGTAGCATTTATGGCAGGGTAGGAGAGGTCATAGTATCCATGCTTCCATAGGTCGGGGTTTTCAGCCTCTGCCAGATCTTCTTTGTACACATGATGAACGTTCTGATTTTTTACTGCTTGCTGATGCTCTTCTCTGCTTCGGTTTTCATTGTCTTTGAATAGACCCTCGAAAACCAGTCGGTTAAATACATCGTACTTGTAGACTTTCCACCTTGGCTGAGGGTTTTGAGCATCTAATTCTCTTAAAAAAGCAGATTGCTCCATGACGAGCCGGTCGAGATTGTCATATACCTTGTAGGTGGTATCTGCACCGGGTATTTTGGTTTCCATCACCCTGCCTCTCTCATCGTAGGCATAATAGAAAACTAACTCTTTGGCAGCATGCGCATCTTGTACTTGTAAAATGCCTTCTTCCAGATCAAACTGGTTGGAACTTAGCCTTAAACCTTTCAATATCTTCGTAGCTTCAGGTGGGAGGACATACCGCAACCTTCCAAAATGATCATAGACATAATAGGTGTCGGCATAGTCTTTTTTATTATTATCTAATACCCCTTTTTCCACTCTTTTAAGAACAATTCTCCCCAGCTTATCTTTATAAGTCAGCGTTTCTCTGTTTTCCTCACTTTCATCTTGTATGCCTTCCACCCAAAGGGCGCCTTCACCGTATTCAGAAATAATTCCAGCTACCAAAGCAGATGAGGAAGCATTATTTCCCACCTTCCAGTGGATGATTTTCCCATCTTTGGCGTCGCTATTGGGTCTGTACTGGTAATCCACAGCATGCTCCAGCTCACTCCCCGCCCAACTTTCACCTGGGGCAGCACTGTGCAAGAGCAAATCTCTAGGAGAAGCCTCAAAATAGTGCATCTGATAGGGAAACTGCGTTTTAGCGTAATTATTGGCTAACTCATCATTTTCTGGATTGTAGAACTGGAACAATTCCCCTTCGTTTAGATTCTCCTCTTCATCGTACCAGTCGAGCGCCTTTGACCGATATAGCCCACTTTCACTTTCGGCAGTATAGGGCAGGAATAATTTGGGCTGCCTTCCAAAGGCATCGTACTGGATAGGAGAGATAACATCCCTTCCTAAAGGAGAGGCTTGCTTGATTACCTTTTGTGCTTCTCTTCCCAGACCGTCGAAGTATTGTGTTTCTACTATTACCTCTTCTTTGGGAGTAGGCACTTCTTCGTTCATTGCCGAGAGAATTTCCTCATCGGTCAGGTTAGGTACTTTTGCCGTAAACACACGTACATAATTTCCAGCAGCTAAGTCTTGTCCTGCTATTCTATCTTCTACCTCTCTGCCCTGAATACCTTTTGGTCTTCTTCTTCCATTTACTGGGTTAATAGGAGCTTGCGCACTTCCTGCTATATCAACTGGATTGTCTTCCAGATCTAGCGGTCTGTTTCTTTGCTGGTCGGCAGCAAGCGTTTCTTCTCCAGGGTTTGCTTCGCAAGTGGAGATAGCTAGGGTAGGGAGAGTACCTGCTTTATGGGCAACGTCTACCCATAGAGATCGGTTTTCTCCAGCATCACATCGGTAGATTAAACGGTTATTATTGAGATAAAATAGAAGCTCATCCTCTTTTCTTGTTATAGTGATGGATTCTCCTCCGTTTAATAGGCCGCTTTCCCATTTGGTATCTCCAAACTGTTGGATGCTCAGCTTTCCATATTCAAAAACACAGGCATACTCTATTCCGATGCTATTTAAGCTGCGTTCCATGCCAGAAAGCCCAATGGTATAAGCGCATGTATGTAGCCCTTCTTCTGGGATTACCCAACTCAAGCTTCCACTGCTGTTTTCTGCAAGTCTGCTTCGGGAGAAAGCTCCTGCCACACCCCAAGAAGCATCGTGTTCTGCGCTTAGCAATCGGTTTTCTTCTACCCTCAGATTGTCCCATCTCCTCCAGGCTATACCATAACCTAAGAGGTATACTTTGCTGTAGGCGGCACCTGTTTCTAGATCCTTAACTATCACCTTGTACTTGCCAGCAGGCAGGTTTTCTACCATAGCTTCATTACTGCCATTGTGCTTCCAGAGGTACTCATAGTTTCCACTCCCGCCCCTTACTTCTAGTGCGATAGATCCTCCCAGGTCTTCTTCCAGGCACTGAACAGGAGTTATGGTAGCATTAATCTGTAATGGTTCACAGAAGGTAGCTCCTATTTGAGGCAAAGACCCTGATTTTAGGAACCCGATAGTATAGAGAATAGAATGATCATCGTATTCTACCTCTGCTATTTGTTCGCTATTGTAATACGCTACTAATCTTCCATTTAGCTTTTCTAATTTGAACTCGTCACCTGGTAGTATCGTATTGTTTACTACTGTGATTTCTTCGAAAACAGCATAAGAAGTATTTCCAGGTTCATACCGTAAAGCTAATGGGCTGATAGCAACATTGGTAGTGCTTCTCTCTTCCCAAAAGCCAATTTGGAAGGAAGAATTGATATTTTCTTGCGTAACCACCCAGGAAATAGACCCTTCCAGGCCGAGATCTAAGCCATTTCGGCTGATGGCATAGGCATCTCCTAGAGCATCTGTTTCCTGCAGCTTGAGCCATTTATTTTCTTCCTCATCCCATGCTAAACCTGTGGTTGCAGCCCAGTTTAAATGATTTGCTATTTGATACGATCTATTCACTTGCGCTCCATCTGCAGAGTGTACTATTACAGAATAATTTCCTGCAGAAAGGTTGTTAATTTCACTTTCTTCTGCACCATTAGACCAGGTAAAGCTATATGGGGGAATTCCATCTGTTGGGTTTATGCTAATGCTTCCCTGATTTTCTTCTCCTCCACAGTCATTGTGGTTGATAGATACATTAAGTGTAGGGTAGCAGAACTTTCCTGAATCTTCTGTAGTAGCCCAGTCCTCTATCTGCTCTGGAGAGATACCAGAGTTGTAGTAGCGAAGTTGATCCATCCATCCTTTAAAGTAACTTTCGCTTTCCTCTTTATTTCCCAATAGGAGCTGATCCACATTAGCCATCGGCATATCGTTGCGTTGCAGTAATAGCTCTCCATCAAGATATACTTTCCAGAAAGGTCCTTCTGCTACAAGAGCTATGTGCTTCCAGCTATCTTCTACAGGGGCTAGTACCAAGTCGATATTTTCCTCTTCTTCAAATACTTTTAGAACATAGCTTAGCACCCCTTCTCTTCGCTCTAGTACCACTTTTATTTTTCCGGACACATCCCAGTTTTTCGATCCTGAAAAAAGTATGGTATTTTCATTATGCTCCAGGTCTTGAGGCTTCACCCAGAATGCCAGAGCCATGTTTTTGCTTACGGTGTCCTCCAAAACTTTACTTGCATGAGCTGCTATTCCAGGAAAATAAATTCCTTGATTTTCTCTTCCTTTGGAGGCGTATACGCCCTCCTGAGTATCAAAAGATGCTAATGATTGCTCTATATCACAGCTATTGAAGTCTTCTTCCATCTGTATGGAGGGATAGCAATAGCTCGGATTTAAAAGAAAGTTTTGGTATTCTTCTATTTGTTCTTCTTCCAGAGCATAATTGTAGACTTCTATCTCATCGATTAATCCATGGAAGCTCTTTTCCTCTTCTTCTTGCGCTCTGCCCAAGGCTATCGTATTTAGCGAGAAATCACTATCTATTTCTTCTGCCCATTCTATTTGCCCATTATTATAGGCAGACCATTGATTTTCAGATTTTCGTACTACGATGTGTTGCCACTGATCCGATACTTCTGCAAGAAGTCTGGTTTGCGTTTCTTCATTCTCTTGTTTGATCAAAAGATTATAGACCGGAGAGGGTTCATTCGGGTCGTATACAATAGTTACTTCGAAAGCACTTGTAGTATCGGATGCTACAAGTATAGTTTCCTGCTCGTCTCCTAAGGATGCTGCCTTTTTAACCCAAAATGCAATGCTAAAGTCATCCAAAGAGCGAAAAAGAGGATAGTTAGCTCTCGTAGAATCGCCATCCATATAGAGAGCCGATCCTTTTTTGCCAGATACCCAATGGGGATTATCTACTGAAAAGGATTCGTGCCAAACTTGATCGTATAGCCTTGCTCCACCGCATTCATCCAATGGTAGATGGCTTATTAGCATAGGTGGGCAAGGAGCTGCGTCTGCGTCTTTTTCTACCTGAAAGTGCAAGCGTTTCTTTGTTCTTTCTTCTCCCTCTTTATAGTCCAGTTTTATGAAATGCCTGTTTGAAGATAAATCCCAATCTGTCTCTACTTGTGCATTGTTTGTGATCGTATTTCTGTGGCTTCCAACTACCTGCCAGTTGTCCCATTCGTAGATTCTATCAATAGATAGATTGCTGATGTAATAATAGTATTTTCGACAAAAATCTTCTATTTGCTGCTCTCCATTTAGTGCGATTCCAGCATTTGTATTGAGCTCTACTTCTTTGCTTTGTAAAACCAGATCTGGATAATTTTCGTGGCTAATTGTGTAGTAGTATACCCCGCTGTCTTGTTCTACAATGGCTTCTAAGGGAAGTCTTCTTGTGTTTTCTGCATCACTTTCCAGAGCATTGTTTAAATCATCTTTATGCCATACGTATTTTATGTTTTCCAGCGTTGTATCTATTTCTATGAAATAGTCTGGTTCAAATCCTTCCAATACTTTTAGGTAGGTATGTATGCCTACTCTTTGCTGAGGGGCATAGGTATATCTGGCAACATTTAACTGATCAGCAGAGGCGACATCGGTGAAGGTGTATCGGTTGCCGCTAATATTGAGCTCTCGCAAGACAGGAAAAGGGTTCTCTTCCCAGGCAGGGAACGGGCTTCCCAGGTTGTTGTTTTCCAGTCGGAGGGTCTGTAGGTTTTCAAGAGAAGCCCAGCTTTGAGGTAGAGTTCCTTCCAGTTCATTGTCTTGCAGCCATAGTTTCTCTAATCGTTCCCACTGGCTAATCCATTCGGGGATAGTACCAGAGAGGTTATTGTAGCCCGCATAAAATACGCGCATCTGTGCACAGTTTTGGTAGGACTGGGGTATTTCTCCTTCAATCTGATTTCTTTGGACTCTAAAATCCCGAAGCTGCTCAAGATTTCCTAAAGCTTCGGGGAGAGTTCCTGTAAGATTGTTGTCGTAGAGATGCAGATACTGTAGCATAGGCATCTCAGAAAGAGAAGCAGGAATAGTATCCGTAAGCTGATTCCCTTGTAAGTATAATTTTCGCAAAGATTGTAGTTCAGAAAGACTAGAAGGAATACTTCCACTTAGATCATTGTGATTTAGCTGCAGGTAAAAGATAGAAGATAGATTGGCTAGGCTTTCAGGTATAGACCCAGTGAGTCCATTCATACCTAGGTAGAGATATCGCAGGTTTTCCAGGTTGCCCAAGCTTTCTGGTATTTGTCCACTAAAACGATTACTGGTTAAGTTTAATGTTTGTAACTCATTTAGCTCGCCTAGGTAGGCAGGCATTTCTCCACTTAGCGCATTGCCTCTGAGGTATAAGTATTTTAATGCCAGCAAGTTACTCATGCTTTCTGGGAGCTCTCCATTCAGGCGGTTGTATTGCAAGTTTAGATTTTCTAAAAGCGCAAGGTCGCCTATACTTTCTGGAATAGCTCCAGTGAACTGGTTAGAGCTGAGATCTAATCTTTTAAGGGAAGATAGCATTCCTATTTCTTCTGGAATAGTTCCCCATAAGCGGTTTCCTTGTAGTTGTAGATTCTCTAAAGAGTCTAAGCTAGAAAAAGTTTGTTCTAGATTTTCTATCTCGTTTAGGTTTCCCGATAGGTTATTTCTATTAAGGTTTAGAGATTTTACTTTACAATTTTGGATAGCAACGCCATGCCAGTTTCGTATAGGTTCTTCTAAGTCCCAGGAGGTTGTCCAGTTATTGCCACCAGTGGCATGGTAAAGGGTTACCAGAGCCAGGGAATCGGATTCAATTGCTTCACCACATTGTTGTACTTGTATTTGAATTGGTGCGCTACTTAGAGTAAGCCCAGGAACTCTGGGGTTCGTAACTTGAACGGTATAGATTCCTGCATTTTGAGGAGTAATATTTTCTATCCAATAGTTATTTTCATTTCCTCTATAAATTTCTACTTCATCTTTGTGCCAGATATACTCATTATCCTCTATTTCTTCATCAATTTCAAGGTTTATACGATGACTTTGTTCTATTACGATTTGAATGGTAGTATCCCTTCCAAAATTTTGTTGATTAGAGTAACTAACTCTATTAGCACTGTTGAGGCGTGGAATAATATCTTCAAAAGTTAATTGGTTATTGTGTATGTACAAATTATTCAAACCTTCCCAGTTGAAGTTTCCAAGTTCAGTTAAATTATTATTACTCAGATTTAAGGTTTGTAATTCTAACCACTCTCTACCATCAAAAGTGTTTAATCCATTGCTGGCTAAAGAAAGCGTTTGTAGAAGAGGCCAATTGTGTGTTTGTATCTCTGTTAAGTCATTTCCCGAAATATCTAGTTCTTTAAGTAAAGGCCATTCATAAGTTTGTATTTCTGTTATTCTATTAAGACTAAAGTTACCACCTAATGTGAAGTACTCTAGCCTTGGCCACTCATGGGTTTCAATTGTTTGTAATCTATTACGATCAATATTAAGAGTTGTTAGTCTAGGCCACTCCCTGCCTTGAAATTCTGAAAGATCATTGCCAGAGATATAAATGAGATCAAACCTAGGCCATTCGAAGGTTTCAAACTCCTGTAGGTTATTGTTTGTTAAAGCTATTTGCTCTAAGCTAGGCCATTCACGTGTTTCTATTTCATCGAGCCTATTGTATTGTAGTTCTAGTTTTCTCAGCTGAGGCCATTCATGCGTTTGAATTTCTTGTAATCTGTTTCGAAAAAAGTATATACCCCATATTCTAGGCCACTCATGTGTGGTAAAGGATTCTACCTGATTGTAGTTAAGTACTAGCCAACGAAGTATTGGCCATTCTTGGGTTTCTAGTTGAGAAATATTATTTCTTCCTAAGAAAATGCCTTGTAGATTAGGCCATTCCCTTCCAATAAAAGCTTCCAGGCGATTATCATTAATTCGTAACCATCTTATAGAAGGCCAATTGGGCAAGTTTACCTCACTAATTTGATTGTTTCCTAGCCTTATCTCGCTTAATAAAGGCCATTCTTGCCCTGTAAAGGACTGGAGTTGATTGTTTTCAAGATTGATTAAAGTGATTGCATCGAGAGCTGCAAGATCTTCAGGTATTGTGGAAAGATTTTTTTCATTCAACTGTAGTTGCACGACCCTATTGTTTTCCAGAGTAACTCCTTCCCAAGTATTCACTGGTTGCTCTAGGTTCCAGCCCAAAGTATTTTCGGGATTCGCTTCGTGGAGAGCCACGAGAGCCAGGGAGTCTAGCTCGGCTACTTGTGCCTGGCTTGGGGTGTTTAGGAAGGCTAGAGTTGTTAGGGTTAATGCTAGTTTTAGGGAATGCGTTTTTATCGTACTTTTTGCTTGACCAAAAAGTACCAAAAAGTCAAGACAAAATAATTCCAGCCACACAGACCTACGCATCCATCGCGATTTTGTCCTGCCTACCCCACGTTTTGGAACGCTTTCTTGTACTTGGGAGAAAGTACTCGCTTTTTTTGCTCTATTTTGAGTTGGGTTCAGGAGGGAAGAGGTTGAATATATAAATTTATTTTTCATTGCCTTTAGTTTTATTAGTTGCCATTTAGGCAGTCTTGTTGATCTCGTTCACAATCTCTAATGCATTGATCTTCATCATCTTCTCTAAAGCATCTGGAGGTACATTGTATGAATTCTCTTTCGCATGCAGCAGGGTTTATGTTGGGTGCTACCGATATGGTTATTTCATTAGGTTCGATGATATTAATTACCTGATTTTCCTGCTCAGCAGGAATGAAGTCTCTGATTCTCGCAATGGCTGTTCCTGTTTCCCCATCCTGAATTAGGAGACTTATTTTTATGAGTGCTCTTTCATTAAAAAACATTTGAAAATTTTCTGGAAGTTGCCCAATATTCTGCTTTAGAATACCATTAACTCTGATTTCATAGCTTACGGCTTCGGGGTTTGATAGTGCCTCTGTAGAGAACTGTAAAACTAAAGTTCCCCTTGTCGGTACATTAATGAAGCCGGACACTACATTTTCTGTATTTTCTATTCTTTTGAATCGAATAGAATTTCTGATATTTTGTTCATCATCTTCCAGCTCTTGCTCGCATTCATCTCGTAGCTGTTCACACTCCTCAAAACACCTATCGCCAAAGCAATCTATATTACAGAAAAAGAACTCTTCAGCACAATCTCTATTGTTATTCTCTTCTTCTTCACCATCCTCTTCTTCATTGTCAGAATGGTTTGCATAGTTATATTCAAAACGTTTTATAATGTTTCCTTCATGGTCTTTTATGGATTTTAGTCGATTGAAGGTGTCATATTGGTAGTATTCTATTATACCTGAAGGAGAGGTAATACTTGTTAGTCCTATCCCTGGGTCATAGGTATAACTTGTGATCATGGCATCGGGTAGGGCTACTCTTAATCTTGCTATTTCATCTCTTAAGCGCTGTTCGTTACAATCTTCTCTTTCAAGACAGTTGTCGTTGTCTTGTTGTGCGACAGCTTTTATGTCTTCTGCAAAACCTTCCAGCTCTTCGTAGGTAGTGTTTTCAGCTTTAAGAAGAAGGTTTTCATTATTATACCCCCAGATCATAGCGGTAGTAGAACCATCGGGGATGTGGTATTGCAGCAAGTTGCCGATGCTGTCATATTGATCATAGGTAACCCTATTTTCATAGAGTTCGAGGTTTGGATTAGCTGGATTTTGAGTATTAGGTGCTTGATTTGTTTCTAAAGGGTTTTCCAGTTTGGCAGTCCAAATTTTAGAAGCGAAAGTTTTATTGCTATCTCCGAAGAAATTGTATTCTGTTATTTTACTATTGGTAAGATAGCTTTCGGAGAAGTTATTATCTTCATCTCTTGGATCGCCTAGTACAACGTAATCATAGTATACTTTATTTTCTTGTATAATGGGTATAAGGTAGTGCATGTCCACCATTTTGTTGGTTACAGGGGTATCAAAGTCGAAAGGATATTGGAAAGTAGTTATTTGCCTGTCTCCTTCATTGTTGACTTCAGCTTTAGCTCTAAGCATTAGGTTATCTATTCCTCCACGGGTATTGTTGTCTAAATAGTTGTAATAGGTTTCTTTTTTAAAGCTAATACGATTATCAGTATAGTCTTTTTCAATGGTGGAGGTTAGAAGCATTTGCTCTGACCGTATCTTGCGCTTTGATTTAAGACGGAGATATATAGAAGAAGATACTCTACTCTCATAAGTAGACCAAATGTTCATATGGGCTCGAGAAATTAGCTTATAATTGTGCTCTATTGTTTTGATAGGAGTTTGTGAATGCGGATCTGTATTATCGAAATAGGATATTTTTTTTAGTTTTCCTCGTCTTATTTCTCTATTTTCCATTTCAAAGAAAGGGAAATAGGTTTTTTCTAAGGCATGCTTTAGGATACTTGGTGAGCATGATTTTACTACTTGTATCTCTGTTGGCTTATCAAGGTCATCTGTGTATTCGTAAGTAATCCATCCCAGGTTACTGCCTTCTTCATCCACCTTGAATACCTCTACTGTTGTATATCCTACATAGTTGCCTGAGTTAGACCCCAGAATTGCCTGGTTTTGCCAAGACTTTGCTAAAACGCTATCATAGTCATCATTTTTAGGAAGTTTAGCAGGAAACCCTAGTTGAGGTAAAGGGCCAGGAATAAACCCATATCCAGTACCATATCTATATTGTGTTGTTATAGGCTTTTTATCTTTTTTTGAATAGCTTATTACTTTATTAATTCTTATTCCGCCTCCAGTGAATCTATATGGACTTAGTCTCGTATTACCTTTTCTCATCATAAACTTGTTTGACTCGTATTGGAATATTTTATAGCCACCAGTTGGATAGTCTATTCTTTGTAGCATGCCATAATCAGCTACTCTAGGGTTGCAAGATCGATCATTGCCATTAGTTACAATAGATGCAGGTCTATCATCCATTTCAAAAGGCAGGTATCCAACTTTGTCATCATTGAAAGGTTCATTTACTATGTTTTCATAAATATAGATTTTTGACAGAAAAGAATTAGCTTGGTTAGCATTGTAATAGCCCCATACATCTTGTTCATAAGAGTCTCTAGGGGGAAGCTCATTGATGGAATTGTAGCTAAATATATAGGGTGGAGTAGTGGTTTCAGTAAGCCTGGGAATTCCTTCAGAAAAGACTAATGCCTCTCTACCGATAGGAGTGATGCTTTTTAGATATAACCTTTTAGCGATAGCTTCCTGGTTATTATTTTTTGTTGCATACGCATAGTCAAAATCATAGGCTTTTAGTAGTTGATCATTACTATTATAGTGTGCTATTCTGGTATACGCTTTGTCATTTATAAGATCTTGTCGCTCGTGATCGGTATAAAATTTCACATAGCCACTTTTATATCTAATTTCATCTAAGACTTTTACTTCCTGAAGAGATACTCTTGATTCACATGATCCATAAGGTACTATACTTAGCTGTTTTAAAGAACACCCTGTTTCTCCTCCAAAGCTGGAAGTTTTTCGCATATCATATTCAATACGATTAATGTTTTGATATTTGAATTCAATTTTTTCTTCAGTAGTAGGGTCTTCTATTGACGATAAATACCAGCTTGTATAACAAGCTGTATTTCCAAGGTTTCCAGGTAAACAAGTACTTTCATTAGATTGCCATTCCTTTTCTACAAACCTATAGATTAAACCGTCATTATCAGTTATAGTAAATCCATTATCGTTAGTTTTAAAACAAGTTAATTCTTCACAGTGTCTTTCCCCAAATTCTACAGGTATAAAAGGTGTTTCTATTTTAATGTCTTTTTTTTCTGTTAATATTACTTTATCAATATTTTCAAAATAAAGCTTGCCTGATTTCCCAGGAAAACTATAAAAGTATGTATCTGGCTCTAGATCATATGTTGTACCTGCATCTCCAAATAGTGTTGCATCTTTGTTTTGAATATTTTCGTTTTTATAATGGAAATACCCTAAAACTTTACATGTGCTTTGGTCATAATCTCCAAATGGACAGGCATATTCATATTGAAATTCATCAGGATATCCTCGTACTGTTCTTGTTATTACACCTCCTGCCATTAAAGTCCAGCCTAAACCTACTCTGGAAGGTATTTCTTCTATCTTTATACCAGAAGCATGATAGCTTAGTTTGATGGGTATTTTTAGTCTTCCTGACTGAATATCAAATAAAGGGATTTCAATTGAAGGGATACCTGTGAAATAATCGATAGGGTGATCTATGTATTTGCCAAGAGAAGAAGCTTCTGGTGAGGGAGGGTCATAATTTTTTAATAGGCTATTTGTATTCTGAGCCTGTATGCTTTTTACATAAATAAAAGCTAAGATGGCAAGGGTTATTTTATAATATTGAACGCTTGTCGATATTTTTTTTATGCTCATGGTAAGTTATAACTTGAATCTACTCTTCTAATTTTCTTTTATGGTGTAGCAATAATTTTATATTGCTTTCAGGTGCAAAAAGAATCACTAATTTTCTATTTAGCATCATAGTAGTGGTTGATATTTATAAATTTCAACTACAAAATTAGATTGTAATTATTTGATATACAGAAGGTTATGGTTAATTTTTCTGATTTTTCAGTTTTTGGTTATTTGCTTGTAGATATGCACTAATTTTGCCTAAAATCAAAGGAATTTGGGCTTGGTCGAGCTTCTTCTTGGTGTTGTAAATTAGTTCTTGTAGTAGATTTAACTGGTATAATTTTTAAT
The DNA here is from genome assembly GCA_030425505.1 of Bacteroidia bacterium. Taxonomy (GTDB): domain Bacteria; phylum Bacteroidota; class Bacteroidia; order Cytophagales; family Flammeovirgaceae; genus JAUIAB01. The sequence continues at coordinate 13,917 of JAUIAB010000018.1, forward strand.
TCAGAAAGGGAAGGCATAAAGTTATATCATCGGTTTTATCAGACGTTGGCTTCTCTCATGGTTTCCATAAAATACACGAAATAGAAATACAAAAAGCACTCAAATTCGAGATAACCTATTCCTTAAGTAAAAATCAGCAATAACTATTGAAGCCATTGCTTCTACTATTGGTACAGCTCTGGGCAGTACACATGGGTCGTGTCTTCCTTTTCCTTCTAGTTGAATAGTTTCACCTTTATCATTTACGGTTTCTTGTGGTTTGAGTACAGTTGCAACCGGCTTAAAGGCTACATTAAAATAAATGAGTTCTCCATTAGATATTCCCCCTTGAATTCCACCTGAGTAATTTGTCTTGGTTTTTATTTTATCATCTTCTGTTTTGTAAAAAATGTCATTATGCTCAGAACCTAGCATTTCACAGCCACTAAATCCACTACCATATTCGAAGCCCTTAACAGCATTAATACTTAGCATTGCTTTAGCTAGCTCAGCATGCAGTTTGTCAAAAACAGGCTCTCCAAGTCCTGGGGGCACGTTTTTGATGAAGCCTGTTATTTTACCTCCAATTGTATCTCTGTTTTTTCTAACCTTATCTATAAGCTTGATAAACTCTTCGGCTTTTTTTTCATCGGGGCAACGGATAATATTTTCATCAATAAGAGAGGTGTCCACTTTCTCTAAGTCAAAGTCATAAATCAGACTTCCTACCTGGCTTACAAAAGCAAAGCATCCTATTTTTTCTTTTGAAATTAGCTTTTTAGCAATAGCACCCGCAGCTACTCTTGCAGCAGTTTCTCTAGCTGAACTTCTTCCTCCTCCTCTATAATCTCTAAGTCCAAATTTAGAGGAATAAGTGAAATCTGCATGAGAAGGTCTAAAACTATCTTTTATATGAGAATAGTCTTTACTTTTTGTATTTTCATTGTAAATGGCTAATGCAATGGGTGTTCCAAGAGTTTTTCCTTCAAAAATTCCTGATAGAATCTTTACTGTATCGCTTTCTTTTCTTTGGGTAGTTATAGAAGATTGCCCTGGTTTTCTTCTGTCTAATTCTTTTTGAATATCTTGTTCAGTTACCTCAAGACCTGCGGGGCATCCATCAATAATGATTCCAATGGCTTCTCCATGAGATTCTCCAAACGTTGTTATTTTAAAAGCGCTACCGTATGTATTCATAGTAATGACAGTCAACTAACCTCGGGGCAAGCCCAAGAGTTATGGTAATGAAGCAAAATTCTTTAATCAAAGTAATCATTAAGATATTAAAACCTCACGAGTGGGTAAAAATCTTAAAAAATTTACTTAAACTGAAATGTATTATACGCGTTCAATTGAATTACAAATTTGTTTGTAGAGAAACTAAAAAACTTTATTAAAAATTAACTTTAAACAACTTGATCAAAAGAAACTTTGTATATTTCGATAGCAATTATTTTGACATGCTAAGGATAGTAATTATTGTAACGTTTTTTTTAGCGATATTCCATCATGCTAATGCCCAAAAGGATGGAGGACTTTATCAGACGAGAGATGGTAGAATAAACTTTACATCTGATGCTCCATTAGAATTAATTCAGGCTGCGAGCTCTGATATGGTAGGGATAATAAACGCCAGAAAAAGGGTCTTTGCTTTTAGAGTTTGGATGGAATCGTTTGATGGTTTTAACAGTAGACTTCAGCGTACTCATTTCAATGAAAATTACCTTGAGTCTAAAAAGTATCCCTATGCAGAATTCAGAGGTAAAATAATAGAATCTGTAGACTTTACGAAGGATCAGGTAAATAGTATAAGGGCAAAAGGAATTTTGAAGATTCACGGAGTTGAGCAAGAAAGGATAATACGATCAAGACTTGAAGTAAGGGGAGACCAACTTATTATTTCTGCAGATTTTGAAGTGCCGCTAACTGATCATGACATTAGAATACCTAGAATTGTAAATCAGAAAATTGCTACTCAAATAGATGTTCAAATAAGGGCTGAGTTGAGAAAAAGATAATTTTATGATCATTTTCTATTGAAAACTTAGCACTCTTATTATCAAGAAAATACATAGTTCATGAAAGTATCTACAAGTAAACTACTCTTTACTACTATTTGTTGTTTGTTTTTTGGGGTAGTAAATGCTCAAAAACCATTTTTTAAACTTCACAATGTCAACTCTGACCAAAACTCATCTCTAAAAATTAATTGCCTTTATCAAAGCCAAGAGGGCTATTTGTGGCTTGGTACAAAGTCAGGTTTGGTAAGGTTTGATGGGGTAGATAGTAAAAACTTTACCAATGAGCTAAATACGGAAAGTAGTGAAGTTTTGTCTATAGCTTCTGATACAAGTAATGTTATATGGGTTGGTTATTCTAGCGGAGGAATTTTCAAATTCCAAAATAATGTGTTTGAGCGTTTTGATTCTGATGCTGCCCCTACAGGTGTAAAAATTACGGATATTTTATTTGATAAGCAGAAAAGATTGTGGTTTTCTACCTATGGAGAAGGCATCTACTACTATCATGATAACCGTTTATACAATATCTCAGAAGAAGACGGTTTAGCAGATAATTATATCTATTCTTTAGAAAAAGGTAAAGGGAATAATGTTTTAGCAGGCTCAGATGCTGGTTTAGCTGTATGCTCAGTTGATGAAAACGATGAGAAGAGTGTGAAAATGTTATCTGCACAAGAGGGTTTGCCAGATGAAATTGTAAAAGTTATTGTTAAGTCAAAAGAAAAAGACGGTTATTGGATTGGCCTTCAAGAAAAAGGAGTTTGTTTTTATTATAATGATACTGAGAAGTTTGAAGTTGATAACGTTTTTTCAAACTGGTCATTTGGAGAGGTGAGTGGCATTGTTGACCTTAAAACAGAGCTATGGATTTCTACCAAGCGTAACGGATTATTTTCTTATCATATAAAAGATAATAGGCTTAAAAGATATACTACCACAAATGGGCTAGCGTCAAATAGGGTAGAAGCCTTGTGGGATGGAAACCAAGGAAATGTTTGGATAGGCACAAATCAGGGACTTATACAGTCTCCAGCAAATAGATTTGAGTACCTTACAACCGAAGTCACTAGAGATGGAAAGAATATTCAGGCGATTTCGTACTCCAATGATGAGAAGGTATGGTATAGCAATGAAAATGGATTACATTCTTTAGAAATAGGAGAGGATAATAATCCTATTATTACGCAGCATTTGACATATAGCTCTAAGAATTTAAATATCATATGCTTGTACGAAGATATTTATGGGTATCTATGGATTGGATCGTATGGCAAAGGACTTTATAGGTATAACCCTAAGACAAAAGCACTTAACAAATATGATAAAAGTAAAGGACTTACAAGTGGAGATGTGCTATCCATAACAGGAAAAGATAATACCATATGGGTATCTACCCTTGGTGGAGTTACTAAAGTTGATATTAGAAGAGAAGGTGGAGGTGCCAATCAGGTAATTGAATTGGAAGGTTTTACAGCTAATGATGGTCTAGCAAGTGACTTTATTTATTACAGTTTTATTGACTCAGAAGGAAATGTATGGTTCGCAACAGATGGTGGTGGCGTTACTCTTATGAAGGGAAAAGAGTTTACTCAGTATAATCAAGAGAATGGGCTTTCTGCTAAAACCATATATTCTATAACTGAAGATAAATTTGGCAATAAATGGTTTAGTACTCCTGATGAGGGAGTATTTAAGTTTGACGGAAAGAACTTTACTAGGTTTGGAGTTGATGAAGGTTTGAGTAGTGCAGCTATCAAATCGCTTTTTTCTGATAAAAATGGTAATGTTATTATCATAAATAACCTTGGTATAGATGTTTTAGATCCTGAAACGAATTTTATACGAGGCTATGGGGATGAGGTTGGTATTATTGATATGGAACCTTTTTTAAATACCTTCAGCAAAGGTAAAAGTGGAGATGTCTGGATAGGGACATCAAATGGAATAATTAAATACCACCCATTGGATCCCAGTTATCAACAAATGCCCGAAGTTCAAATTAGTGATATTCAAATTTTGCTTTCTCCACTGTTGAATAAGGGTAAAAGATCATTTTCATATGATGAAAATCATTTCACTTTTTACTATCAGGCAGTATGGTTACAAGACCCAGCTAAGGTGAGATATAGATACAAGCTTGAAAACTATGATATTGAATGGATTTTAACTCAAAATAACTTTAATACGTACTCAAGTTTACCTCCAGGCGAATATACCTTCTCAGTTAATACATCAGTGGGAAATAGTTTTTCAGAAAATAGTAGGGTGTCCTATAAATTTCAAATTAACCCACCTTTTTGGCAAACAACTTGGTTTACCTTTTCTGCTGTATTTGTAATTGTAGTAGGTATTTATGGTTTTGTAAAAGTTAGAGAAAGCAGGTTACTACAGGCAAAAAAGGCTCTTGAAGATGAAGTGAAGAAAAGAACCTCAGAAATTCTTCAACAAAAAGAAGAAATTCAGGCACAAAGAGACCAAATAGCAGCGAATAGTGAACGCTTAAAAGTTGCTTATGATGAGATAGAAACCCAGAATACTAAAATTAAAAGTAGTATTAACTATGCTCAGAGGATACAGGTGGCTATGCTTCCATCCGAAAATTTAATTAGAGAAATACTTCCTGAACACTTTATTCTTTACTTACCAAGAGATATAGTAAGTGGGGACTTTTATTGGACATATAAATACAATAAGAGACTTTATGTAGCTGCGGCTGACTGTACAGGACATGGTGTGCCTGGAGCATTTATGTCATTAATTGGGACAGCATTTTTGAATGAAATACTGGCTCACTCAGGGTCGGATAACGAGGCAATAAAGCCAGCTCAAATTCTAACCCAACTTAATACACTTGTACAGACTTCATTAGAGCAAGACCAAGAACAGGAGAGAAGTGGTAGTAGTAGTAGAGATGGTATGGATATTTCTCTCTGTTGTTTTGACTTAGAAAAAGAAGTAATTGAATACTCTGGAGCAAAACGACCTTTTTATTACTTTAAAGATGGAGAACTACAAGTAATCAAAGGAGATAAACTCGCAATTGGAGGAGGTGCAAACCAGATGAAGAAAGGAAATGAGTTTACTAACCAAGAAATACCAATAAAAGAGGTAGAAATGATTTACATGTTTACAGATGGATATGTAGATCAATTTGGAGGAGAAAATGATCAGAAGTTTATGGTAGGTAAATTCAAAAAGCTAATTCATGATATCTACAAATTGCCAATGGCAGACCAGCAAGTAAAGCTGCATTTGGAATTTATGGAGTGGAAAGGAGATACCATGCAAACAGATGATGTACTTGTATTTGGGTTAAATCCAAGGCACTTGTTGATGAGTTAACCTTTAACCCATACTTTAAATGATTTTGGAGGAATTTTTATACTGAGATTTTTATTAGGCTCAATTTTAGTGTATTCTCTTTTATCCTTAATCCCAGAAAGGTGATTTACTGACCTGTTATTTGCAATTAATTTCCATTTGCCTTCAGGGAAGACTATAGCGTTGAATTCTTCTTCTTTTACTGTAGTGTTAATTAAAACCATTATTTTATCATCAATCCTATACCCTAAAAGCCCTTCATTTTTTGGTAAAAACCATTTGAAGTAGTTTGAATCTGGTTTGGTACTAATTCTCAGTGGTTTTCCATAGTCACTTTTTCTAAAATGAATCAAACCTTTCCAGAAAGAATACATTCCTTTATAATCGCATGGAGAGTTCTTGCCTTTTCTTTTTCCTACATTTTCCCAGATAAACTGATTTGCTCTTTTCAAATTGTAAGTATCCCTTTTCCCATGGATATAAACTTTAATTCCATCAGTAGTTTCTTTTACTATTTCTTCTAATGGGGCAATCCCCTTGCTTCTCATTATCTCAGTACCTCCATGCATAACTACTGGCCCTAGTGAAGTAAAAAGCAAAACTGCAGCTATTTTAAAAGCATCTTCATTTACGCCTTTGAGTCCATTGAAATCTTGCTTTGCAAACCGATCAGCCAAAGCCCAGTTATCGTGAATGTCTAAGTAATTGATACCACTAAGTGGGGTTATATCATCTTCAAAACCAGCAGATAAGCCCATCATTACCTTTTCTCTTTGAGAGCCGTCTCCTCCAGCAAAGCCTTTGTCTTTTATTGTGCCTTCAGGGTTGGACACAGATCCCTTAAAGGCATTTCTAGATTCATCTTGAAAAAAAGTTATAGGGGCATCCTCCTTATACCAGTCCCAGTCAGGATTTTCTTCGTAATCAGGGTCGTTAGAGGCTATCCAAGGCTCACCATAAAGGATTTTATCATGACCAATAGCATCTTTAAGCTTTATCAAAGTCTGTTGGTCTATTTGCCCAGCCAGGTCAATCCTAAAGCCATCAATCCCAAACTCGCTAATTAGATGCATACACTGATCAATAAGCCAGCGTTGCACCATGGGTCTATTTTCTGTTTTTACTTCATTTCCAAAAGCACCGATATGTTTTCCGTCTTTCGTCCTGTAGTAATAATACTTGTCCAAAACATTAAAATGGAAGAAAAACTGTTCTCCATCCATATTTTCAGCAGTATGATTGGGAACTATATCTACAATTACAGCAATTCCCTTATCATGAAAAGCCTGAACTAAATCCTTAAACTGTTCCCTTTCAGCTCCAGGCTCTTTGCCCTTTTCTCTAAACCTAGATTCTAAAGCAAAAGCATGTGACGTTCTATAGCCCCATTGATAATTTTCTTCTGAAATTTCTTGCTGTATCATGTAGGGATCATCTTTAAAAGAATCTTTCCAAATACTATCGGGATAATGCAAAAACTCTTGAACGGGCATCAGATGAACTACATTAACCCCAAGATCAACCAGATAATCAAACCCAATCTTTTGATTATACTTATTTCTGAGGTTAGACATACCCATTGCCTTAAAAGTTCCTTTCAAACTAGGAGAAACAGGTAATAAATGGGTAAAATCTTGGACATGGACTTCATAGGCAATTACATCTTCCATTTTAGGGATACCACCTTTAAGAGGCGATGCAGGTTCAGTATCTCTCCACACTCTTGACTTTCCCCAGGTATCATTACTTACTTTAGCATAAGGGTCACTTATATGAATGGGGTTTGTTTCGTAAAAATGGTTTCCTGTATCGTTAGCCCCATATACTGTATAGTCATAATAAAAACCATATAGGTTTTGGTTGATATTTGTCTCCCAAACGCCTTGATTATCAATAGCCAAATCTATTCTTTTTGAAGCAATATTATTCTCTCTTTTCTCGTAAAGATGCAGGATAACTCTATTAGCTCTTGGGCTAAATAGTCGGAATGTAGTTGTGTTGTTGACTTCATCTACGATAGCTCCTAAAGGCTTGTTCGAGTATAGGTTTTTGAACCAGCCATCAAAAGAACAGAAGGATTTTAAATTATACTTTGGGATTTCGAGAAAGTATACTCTTTTAATATCTAAATCCTTGGAAGGTACAATCAGAATTTCCTCTAAGCTATTTGGTAAAACCTCACTAGCAGTAATCTTTTCTCCTTTAGCTGTGGTAATTAGATAGTCAGAAGGGTTTAGGCTTCTTTCTAGCCCATTAATATATGCTCTAATGATATTTGATTTAACTAGCTCAGCTTTTAGGGTAGGAGGGGTGATGTGAGGTAAGAAAACTAGATTACCTCCTTTAACATTTATAGCTTCTTGAGGAGAGTTTAGCCAATCTCCATTATCTACTCTAAATTTGAATTCACTTTGTGGTAGAACTTTATCTTTCAAAGAAGAATCAACATTTAATTCCCATAAAGTGGAAGTAACTTTTTTAAGCTCCCATTTTTTATTGCTCATATCCTGATCCCAACCCCTAAAAGAACCTGTAACTACAACTTTAGAAGGATTCAAGCCATATAATTCACTATCAAAGAGGAAAATAGTTTGGTCTTCGGAATGGGCATAGCCTTGCAAAATTTCTTCATCTGAAAACTTATTTTGACAGAAAGAGTGAAAATTGGATAAAAAAAAAGCAGCGAAGAAAAAGAAAGCTCTCATAGCCTCATGTCTTTTGAGACTAATAGTGAAGTCTGATAGTTTAAACATAGGATTAAATGATATTAGTATTGGTAGGAAGCAGGATTACTTTTTAAGTAGCGTATAAAACTATAAGCTGTTTTACTAAAAAAGAATTAAAAAAGCTTCCAACTTTTTTGGAAGCTTCTAGTAATAGTCAATGCTAATTTTCTACTTCTTCTTCAGCGCCACTATTGGACTCTTTGCCATTCGAAGGTTTTTTACTCAACCTATCAATTTTATTGAAAAACTTAAGTTGATTTTCGAGCTTTTCAATTGTAGCATGCGCTTTTTCTATCTTACCATTAAACTCTTTTTTTAGTTTTTCAGCAGTAGTCGAAGCAGAGAAAAACTCTAAGTTATTTTCCCAAAGAGCTATATCATCTCTTAGTCCTTGTATTTTTTGCCTAACCTTTCTTTCCTCCCTTTCATGACGGTTAGTAAAACTTGGAAATTCCTTCATCAGGCTAGATTGAAATTCTACTCTTTCCTGTTCCGTAATTTCTTTATCTGATAGAGCATTAAGGTAATTTTCACAAGCATTGAGGAAATTTTCAATTATATCATTAATCTTATTTCTCGGAACAAACCCAATTTCAAAGAATGAATCCTTCCATTTTTTCAAACTCTCATAACTAAGCTCTTTTTTTGTCTTAGCTCCCTCTTCAATCTCCTTGCAGATTTTTGCCTTTTGGTTATAGTTATCTACAAACTCTGTTTCTTTGCTTGATCTGTTTTCTCTTCTTCTTTCAAAAAAGTGATCACAGGCTTTTTTAAACCTGTTGAATACTTCATCTGATTTAGATCGATGCACAGAGCCAACTTCTTTCCATTCTTTTTGAAGCTCAATCAATTTCTTTCCAGCTTCATTCCAGTCATCACTATTCATTATGCTTTCAGCTGCTTCACAAAGAGCTACTTTCTTTTTTAAGTTTTCTTCTCTTTCCCTATCTAAAACCTCAAAAAAACTCCTTTTATTGTTAAAAAACTCCTTGATATTACCCCAGAACTGGCGATTAATATTTTTTGCAACTTCACGAGGCATTGCGCCTATTTTTTCCCATTCCTTCTGAAACTCAAGAATTTCTTTCGTTTTAGCATTCCATTCTTTAATTCTGTCTGAAGAGAAACTGCTAAACGGCTCCGTTTTTAAGCAAAGCTCCTGTTTTAGAGCCATATTATGATTGAGCTCTTTCTTAAAGTCTTCAATAAAAGCTCGTTTCTTATCATAAATTTTATCTGAAGCAGCTTTAAACCTTTGCCAAAGTTCCTCTTGCATACCTTTAGGCGCAGGACCAGTTTCTTTATATTCTTTGTGCAAATCATTTAACTCATTCACACTATGCTTAATATTTTCATTAGCAACCAATGCTTCAGCTCTAGTACATAAGTCTAGCTTAACTTCAAGATTCTTTTGCCTGTCAAGCTCAATCAGATCTTTTTCTATGCTCTTGTGATCATAAAAAATATCTAAAACAGCATGATAAGACTTATAAAGATTTTCTGCTTGAGGTTGAGGTACGGGACCAATATTTTTCCATTTCTCTTGCAGATCCTTCACTTCTTCCCAGGCTTTTCTTGATGGCAAGTCAGTAAACTCCTTTATTTTTTCTATTATAGCTTTCTTTTCCTTGAGGTTCTTATCTTTTTCCTGGTTTAGCTTACTAATTTCCTCTTTCCTTCTTTTCCTTATGTCTTTAAATAAACTATAAAAAGTAGAAATCTCTGCGGAAGGTTTAAACTCAAAACCGTCCTCTTCACCACCTTCAGCAACAAACTTCTTTTTTGCTTCTTCTTTGAGCCCTTCAACAGTCTGATCTACCTCTTCTTTTATACTTTTTAGGTAAAACTCTGCTTTTTTAAGGTCAGAAATTTCAGAAAGCTTCTTTGATTCAAGCATCAACTCATCCAGGGAAAGCTTTGAAAAATCAATATCTTCAAACTCATCCGTTTCTTCGTCATCATTTGACTCATTACTTTCGTCCATGACATCATCAACATCAGAAGAGGTCTCTTTACTAAAACCAGGTTTTTCTTCTTTCACCAAATTCAAATTACTTTCAGAGGTTTCATCTGTTTTTTCAGATGTAGCAGTTTCCAACAAATCTTTTTCTGTGTGTTCCATTATTTAAAGGATTCGAGTGACAAAATAACATTTCAATTATCCTGAAAAAAATCGTATGAAGATGGCATTTTCAGAACAACAATCCCAAAGTTAATAAATTGGAAAGAGGTAGAAAATCTTAACGAAAAGAAAGAGTATTTAATTAAGTTTTGGGTCAGTAGGATAATTAGCTAAAATCTTATATTTACCCCCTAAATTTTTGAGCGTATCTGTCCATAAAGATCCATTACTGATGCTAAAAATGTCATTAATACTTGAGTCAGCCACAACCCAAGATCCTTTTTGAATTTCTTGCTTCAACTGAAACTTACCCCAACCACTATAACCAGAAAAAAACTTACAATTAGAACTATTAATCTTGCCACTCATCGCAAGAGCCTTAATAGAGTTGAAATTTCCTCCAAGGTAAAGACCATTTTTTATGGGAAGACTGTTTTCAATTTCATCAAATGTATGAATAAAGAAAAGATTATCCTGATCTACAGGTCCACCAAGAAACAGTTGACCCTCAATGCACAAATCTTGTGCAATATCTTCTAGCGACATTTCCATGGGTCTATTAATAATTATACCTAGAGAACCATCATCATTGTGCTCACATAATAAAACAACTGCTCTTTGAAAATGAGAGTCTGGCATGAGTGGCTCAGCAAGTAATAAACTTCCTTTTGTAGGCTCCTGATTCACGTCTATGTTAAGATCAATTTTTTCCATGGTGATATTGATTTGAAAGTTCTAACTAAATCCTATGTCATTTATTTAAATTTTTAAAAGTCAAAAACAATAGTGATGTTACTAATTATAAAACGAAAGGAAAAGTCTGGTGTTGTTTATCTTAAGTTTTTTTAGGAAAAAATTTTAGAGTGGTGCAAGGTGGTTTACTTATAAGCAAATGCTCCAGGAATTCATTTTGAAGCTCTGTAAATGACATCTAAAACCTTTTCAAAATTGTTTTTTTTAGAATTTTCATTTGAGTCATATTTTCCATATCTAGACTCAGATAGCTCAATTGCAGGTTTGGGATCAGCGCCAGCTCTAACTAGAAGAGCAGCAATTTTTGCAAATTTTTCTAAATCTTTTTCTTGAAGTAAACAGTCAGAAATGCGAAATATAACCAACCGAAGAGGTGTATAAGGTTGTGCTTCCCTGTCTTTTATATTATCATAATCTGGGTCAATATAGTTTGGGTCAGCACCCTTTTTGATTAAGGATTCAACTTTTAAAGAGTCTATGTAAGCCACAGCTTCCATTAAGAGTTTACTCATATCTCATGTAGATTACATCCTTAAAAGGATAAAGCGTATCCGTCAAATTATAACTATTTGTAATGGTGTTTGTACGTAATTTTTTACTCTAAAAAACAATCGAAAGGTTATACTTTTTTTAGTAGAACTTAATTGGGTACTACTGATTTAATTAATAATCAAAATAACTAATTACATTCAAGGTTTAAACCCTGATATCCTCATTCCATAAAGTTGGGTTAGCTGCAATAAATGATTGCATCATGGACTTACATTTAGGGCTATCTAGTACTACAACCTCTACTCCTCTTTCTTTTAAGAGTTTTTCCTCACCTAAAAACGTTTCATTTTCACCAATCACAACCTTAGGGATTCCATAGAGTAGAATCGTACCAGAACACATAGCGCAAGGAGATAATGTGGTATAGAGTATACTATTTTGATAAATCTTAGCAGGAAGTCTTCCAGCATTTTCTAATGCATCCATTTCACCATGTAAAATAGTACTGCCTTTTTGAACTCTTTGGTTATGTCCACGACCTATAATTTCCCCTTCATGAACCAAGACAGACCCTATGGGAATTCCCCCTTCACTTAATCCCTTTTCTGCGTCTTTAATAGCTTCGTTTAAAAATGGATCCATTTATATTTCTTATTGCGTCTATCTATTCTAAAAGTCGAATTGGTTTTGTCCAGATCTATCTTTCCTTTTTGCTTTTAATGCATCATCAGGAGTAGGAACAAAATGTCCTTTTCCTCCAGCCCTGTCATCGTTGAACGTATTAGGGATCTTATCTGCTAATGTAAGCTCATCCCAGGTTACATGCTGCGAACCATCATCTTTTCTAACCATTGTAATGCAATCTTCTACAGGACAAACCAGAGAGCAAAGATTGCATCCTACACAATTTTCTTCTATAATTTCAGGAATTCTATTGCGGTCATTATCATTGATTTTTATAGCTTGATGAGCTCCATCATCGCAGGCAATGTAGCACAAATCACACCCTACACACTTTTCTTTATTAATATGAGCTTTTACATCATACTTTAAGTTCAAGTGTCTCCACTCTGTGACATTTGGTAACGCCTTGCCAGCAAAATCATAAATCGTTTGGTAACCTTTATCTGTCATGAACTGCCTAAGACCTGCCTCCATTTCTCTCACAATGCCAAAGCCATAATGCATCACTGCAGTACATACCTGAACAGAAGTAGCACCAAGTAAAATAAATTCGACTACATCTCTCCAAGTCTCTATCCCTCCAATTCCACTAATGGGGGTGCTTTTAATTTCTGGGTGCTGGGCTAATTCTTTAAGCATATGCATCGCTATTGGTTTTACTGCTGGACCACAGTATCCACCATTTGTACCCTTCCCATCAACTACTGGATACGGAGCATAGGTATCTAAATCTATTCCAACTATGCTCTTTATCGTATTAATTAGAGAAATTGCATCGGTTCCTCCTTGTACAGAAGCTAGTCCAGGGTCAGTTATATGAGAAATATTAGGAGATAACTTTGTGATTACAGGTATTTTAGCGGCATCCATTACCCAACCAACAATAGTTTTTAATACCTCAGGTTCTTGCCCTACAGCGGATCCCATTCCTCTCTCACACATACCATGCGGACAACCAAAGTTTAATTCAATGCCATCAGCACCAGCATCTTGTACTTCCTTAATGATGGCCTCCCATTCCTCTCTAGAGTCAACCATCAACGAGGCGATTACTGCATGGTTTGGGTAGTATTTCTTTACTTCTTCTATTTCCCTTAAGTTATCTTCTAATGGCCGATCTGATATTAACTCAATATTATTGAATCCTGCCATTCGAATATTTCGGTAATTAACAGAGCCATACCTACTTGAGACATTGATGGTAGGCATTCCTAATGTTTTCCAAACAGCACCACCCCAGCCAGCATCAAATGCTTTCATAATTTGATAACCAGAGTTCGTTGGTGGGGCAGAAGCTAGCCAAAATGGATTGGGGGATTTTATTCCTGCAAAATTTATTGATATATCTGTCATCTTCCTTTTTGTTTTTGGTTATTGATTTAGGTATTGGTGAATTCCTCTCGCAGCTAACTTACCATCGTAAGCACCATTCACTACTTCAGCGCCACCATTTATGGCATCACCACCTGCAAAATATTTTGGATTGGTTGTTTGATTTGTTTTACTATTAACTTGAATAATATTGTTTTTATCCAGTTGTAAACTATCAATCATGCCAAGGAGATTACCTTGTTTTTCTTGCCCTGTAGCCTTTATTACCATATCGCATTCTATGGTAAATTCCTTTCCGTTCTCATCAGTAAAAAGAACCCCTTCTACTTTACCATTTCCAAGAATTTCTTTAGGAGAAGCATTGAATTGTGATTTAACACCAGCGCTTACTGCTAAATCATACTCAAAAGAATAAGCACCCATTCGTTCTTTAGGGCCTCTGTATGCTAGTGTTACCGTTTTAGCACCCATCCGTGCAGACTCAGAAGCAGCATCCATAGCTGTGTTTCCTGCTCCCAAAACAATGACATTATCACCCACTTTTGTCTCTGCATGCTTCATCCGCAATTCTTCAATGAACTCAACAGCACCAACAACACCTTCTTTATCTTCTCCCGGGATATTTCTATAGGCTGTTTTTCCTAAGCCAACTCCCAAGAAGATAGCATCATAATTGTCTTCAAGTTTTTTGAGTTGTTCCTTTGAGGTAATTGGGCTGTTATATTTCACATTGTATCCCAATTGATCTTGGAGGTATTTCACTTCGTCCAAGACTTCTTCATTAGTGATTTTGTATGGAGCAATGCCGTAAACAGTTAGTCCAGAAGGTTTATCTTTTGCTTCAAATATATCTACCTGATATCCCAACGTTCTTAACTCGCATGCGCAGGCTATGCCAGCTGGCCCTGCACCAATGACAGCTATCTTCTTACCATTATCATCCCCAGGCTTATATAGCTGTTTACCAGACTCAATAACTGATTTCGTAGCATAGTTCTGTAACCTTCCAATTTCTACGGGTAATACATTTTGATGATTGTAAACACAGGCTCCCTCACACAATACACCAGTAGGACAGATAGTCCCACAAGCATTCCCAAGCCAATTAGAATCATAGATTGTTTTTGCTGCCCCTTCTGTGTTTTTTGTATGGATTTGTTTAATAAATAGAGGTATGTCAATACCTGTAGGGCAAGCATCCATACAAGGAGCATCATAGCAGAACAAACATTTTGAACTCGCATAGTATGCTTCTGTATCGTTCATCAATGGCTTTTTCTGTTTGAAGTTTGCTTCAAACTCTTGCTCATTTTTGGGTTTTTTGTATTGGCTCATATGCTAGTTTATTGATCTATGTATAAAAATCTTAACTGTGCTTTACAATTGTGAACTCATTATTGGGAATTACAGCTTTACTAAATCACCATACGTTTCTGGTCTTCTATCTCTATAAAACTGCCAGGTAGAACGTACTTCATCAATCACATCTAAATCGAAATCAGCGATGAGTAATTCGTCATCATCTCTAGAAGCTTCTGCAAATATTTGCCCCCTAGGATCAACAAAGTATGATTGACCATAAAACTTTCCTAGATCCCATGGTTTCTCTTCTCCAACTCTATTAATACATCCCATGAAATATCCATTGGCAGCAGCATGGGCAGGTTGCTCCAGTTTCCATAAGTATTCACTCAAGCCAGCAACCGTTGCCGAAGGGTTGTAAACAATTTCAGCTCCATTCAGCCCTAAAGCTCTAGCTCCATCTGGAAAGTGTCTATCATAGCAAATATAGACTCCTACTTTTGCATACTTTGTCTGAAACACAGGATACCCAAGGTTTCCAGGTTTAAAAAAGAATTTTTCCCAAAAACCAGTAGTATGTGGAATATGATTTTTTCTGTATTTTCCAAGGTAACTTCCATCCGCATCAATAACCGCAGCAGTATTATATAACACCCCAGGTTGTTCCTTTTCATAGATCGGAACTATAATAGCCATGCTGTACTTCTTAGCGTACTCTTGTAGTCTTTCTGTAGTTGGACCAGGTACTGCTTCAGCAGAGGCATACCAAGCTTTATCCTGCCCTGGGCAAAAATAAGGAGTATTAAAGATTTCTTGTAAGCATAAAATTTGTACCCCCTTTTTTCCAGCTTCTTCAATATAAGGAATATGTTTTTCGTACATAGCTTCACAAATTTCCTGTACGGTTCCTTCTCCCTCTGTCATGGGCAAGCTCATTTGTATCAATCCTGACTTTATCATTCTTGGCATAACTGTCTAGTTTAAATTTTAAATTAAAATATAGTGTTTTTGCTTAAATGTTATAATTATATAATCAATGAAGACTTTTCTCTTGGAATAAATTGTCCATCTCCAGGTTTTAGCTTACACTCCTCATTTTCTATTGCTACTTTACCTCTTAACAAAACGGTTTCCGTTTTGCCAGTAACTTCCCATCCTTCATAAGCTGAATAATCACAATTCATGTGATGCGTTTTTACAGAGATAGTATGTTTCTTGCTAGGGTCAAATACAACAATATCTGCATCAGCACCAATAGCAATGGTTCCTTTTCTTGGGTACATTCCAAAAATTTTAGACGCATTAGTAGCACAAACTTCTACAAACTTGTTGAGGGTTATTTTTCCTTTATGAACACCTTCAGAATATATGAATTCCATTCTGTGTTCAATTGCTGGATGACCATTGGGTATTTTTGAAAAGTCATCTTTCCCCATAGCTTTTTGTTCTAATGTAAAAGGGCAGTGGTCAGTACCTACAACTTGCACAAGTCCTTGATTAATTCCTGACCAAAGTGCTTCCTGGTCTTTCTTTTCCCTCAAAGGAGGACTCATTACCCATTTGGCACCGTCTTCTCTTTCATACAAAGAAGCATCTATCATAAGGTATTGAGAGCAGGTTTCGACAAATACTTTTTGGTTTCGAAGAGTAGCTTTTCTTACTGCATTTAATGCTCCTTCGCAGGTCATGTGTACAATATACCCTGGGCAACCAGTATAATGTAGCATATCACAAAAACGAGCTGAAGCTTCTGCTTCTGTAACTTCAGGTTGGGATAAATAATGGTATAGGGGTTTAGTTTTTCCGCTTGCAAGATTCCTTGCAATCAGAGAGTCAATCATATCGCCATTGGTGGCATGAACTGTAACTAAGCCACCATGGTCTCTTACCACCTTCATCAATTGTACCATTTGTCCATCGTCAATCATTAAGGCACCTTTGTAGGCCATGAAGGTTTTGAATGACGTAATTCCTTCTTCTTCAATCATTTGCACTACTTCTTTGGCTACGTCATCATTGAAGTCTGTTACAGCCATGTGGTAGGAGTAGTCTCCAACTGCTTTGTGTTGGGATTTTTCTTGCCAGGTTTTTAACGCATTGTGCAAAGTATCTCCCTGTGTTTGTAGAATAAATTCGATGACGGAAGTTGTGCCTCCATGTAGAGCGGCTCTTGTGCCTGTTTCATAATCATCTGATGAGTAGGTTCCCATGAAAGGCATATCGAGATGCACATGTGGATCAATTCCTCCTGGAAGAACCAGTTTGTCAGAAGCATCAATTATTTTTTCGGCATTATAGTTTAGGTTTTTTCCAATGGCAGTTATTTTTTCATCTTCAATGTATACGTCAGCAATAAAATCCTCTGATGCAGTGACGATCTTCCCGTTTTTTATTAATACAGACATATTATTTTTTTCGCTTCATTAAAAAGTAATATAATAAAAATGATACTATAAACCCTGTAAACCACGAAAGTTTATACAAGGCTTCTAAAGCAGGAATAAAATAACCAATGATAGCGACAGTAATTCCTACAATAAGTGAGAGCATTGCTGCATTATTATAACCTGCAGAATAGGAGTAGGCTCCAGCTTCTTTGTATAATTCTGCCAATTGAATGGTTTTTTTTCTAACCAAAAAATAATCAGATAATAGAATTCCTAAAACTGGCCCTAGTAAACCACTTATGAAAATTAAAATCCCGCTGATTTCATCCATCAACCACCATGGGCAAATCAATATTCCGATAAAACCCGTAATGATTCCGCCTGTCCTAAAACTTATTTTCTTTGGGAATAAATTAGAAAAAGCATTAGATGGAGCAATTACGTTGGCTGCTATATTGGTACTCAGCGTAGCAATAATCATAAAAATTTGAGATATGATAACTACGGTAGGGCTATCAAATTTTGCTAGTAAAGATACAGGATCCCATGGAGCATCTGATCCAATTAATACATCATCAAAGCTAATTACAGCTGCACACGTTACAAATATTCCAACAAAGGAATACAACATCATTGTGCCCGGAAGTCCAATGAACTGACCTGCTACTTGGGATTTTTGACTCGATGCATAGCGAGTAATATCAGCTATACTCAGCGACATAGTAGCCCAGAAACCTACCATGGCTGTTAGCCAGATAATGTATCTCCAAATTTTATCGCCTAAACTGGAGTCATCTGCTGTTGTAGCTACTTTAACAGCTTGGGAGACATAGTGCTCATTTTTTAGTTGAATTTGATACTCACTATTTATAGTGTTCTTATCAATAGGAATTTTAATTGCTTCTAATTTTTTCCAGCCAAGCGCCTGACCATCTAGTATAAGCTGATAAGCGGAGGCTTTATGTTGACCTTTACTATCCTTGATAGGGTTTACATGAATAAAAGAACCTTCTTCAGAGGTTGTCAAAATAGCTGATGGTTTCTCAAGCTGTTTACTTTGAGAGAGTACTTTGCTAAATCCACCCACTGTCATAGTTCCCCAGCATATCAGCGCAACCCCCATTAAAATTAAGATAGGAGCAGAGTACTTTTCTAAGTATTTGATACTTTCTGTGCCTTTCCAAATAAAATATAGGTTAATTATCCAGAAAACAGCAAAACCAATAAATTTCCCAATAGATAGACCATAGACAGCTTCATTTCCGGTTAAAGCATTGAATATGGCATAAACCGCTAATCCTCCAATCCAGGTTTGGACTCCGAACCAACCGCAGGCTACTATTCCTCTTACTATAGATGCTAAATGGATTCCTTTAGTTCCAAATGATGCTCTTCCAATAACAGGAAAGGGGATTCCATATTTAACACCAGCATGCCCATTTAATACCATAGGAACTGTAATAATAAGATTAGCTACACCGATAATGATCAAAGCTTCAGCCCAATTAAGCCCTGTTTTGATCATATAGGATGCAAGTAAATAAGTAGGAATACAAACTGCCATTCCAACCCACAATGCAGCAAGATGCCATGTATTCCATGTTCTTTTTTCTTTAGGAACAGGAGCTAGGTCTTCGCTGTATAATGGAGAATTAGATAGATCTTCTTTTAACTCTACTATCTCTTCATTCATTTATCAGGGCAGTTTTAGTGATGTAGGAGTGTTACATTTTAGAAAAGTTAATTACAATATTCGTCAGCAATTGAAATGGCTTCTGAAACAATAGCTAAGCCTTCATCTATTTCTTCTTTTGTGATACAGAGTGGTGGAGCAATGAAAATCCAATTCCAGCGGACGAACGTAAACATGCCTAGCTCACGAATTTTTGCAGCCATCCTATTGGTAGGTTCCATTTCTGCTGGTTTTGCATTCCATGGTGTGGTTGGGTCCTTTGTTTCACGGTTTTTAACCAGTTCGATACACCCTAAAAGTCCTGTGTTTCTAAAGTCTCCTATAGAAGGATGTTTTGTTTTCAACATTTCTACCCTTTGCTCAATATATCGTCCCATTTCAGCAGCGTTTTGTGGCAAATTATCTTCTTCATATATCTTGATATTGGCTAAGGCAGCAGCACAAGAAACAGGATGGGCAGAATAGGTAAGTCCTAGCGGTAGGGGAGTAGTATCAAAATGACTGGCAATTTTTTGGGTCACCATCAATGCTCCCAGAGGCAAATATCCAGAGGTAAGCCCTTTTGCCAGGCACATCATATCGGGTTCAACTCCATGATGTTCGATGCCAAACATTTTTCCCGTCCTTCCAAAGCCACTCATGACTTCATCTGCAATGATGAGAAAGCCATATTTATCTGCTAGGGCTTTTACTTTTTGCACGTACCCTTTTGGGTATTTGATACATCCTGACGAGCCAGATTCTCCCTCCAAAATCATGGCTGCGATGCTATCTGGATTTTCAAACTGAATAATTCGTTCTAAATGTTCAATAGCTTTCTGAGAACAAGCCTCTTCCGAATTTGTTCCCCAAGGGCAACGATAAACATATGGATTTTCCACATGAATCATATGAGGAACTGCAAATGCTTCCATTGCGTGCTTCCTTGGATCCCCTCCAGCAGACATTGCCGCATAGGTTGCGCCATGATAAGAGCGGTAAAAAGAAAGTATTTTTGGCTTCCCTGTGTACACTCTTGCAAGTTTGATGGCATTTTCCACAGCTTCTGCACCTCCTAATGTAAAAAATGCTTTATTTAAGCTTCCTGGAGTGATTTCTGCCAGCTTTTTTCCAAGTTTTCCTCTAACTTCTGTAGCCATCCCTGGAAAAACGAACTGCAATTCAGCCATTTGTTTATTGACTGCGTCCATCACTCTTTGATCTCCGTGACCAATGTTTACATTCATAAGCTGGGAAGAGAAGTCGAGGTATTTTTTCCCAGCTTGGTCATAAACGTAAACTCCTTTTGCAGTTTTAGCATTAATAGGATTTAATCCTCCTTGCTTAGACCAAGAAAATAATGTGTGGTCTAAGTTGTTTTGAATTATTGCTTCGGTGTCAATCATCGTTGTCTCCATCATATTAGCTCATCCAGTTAGTTTTTGCTTCGGGATTCCATTTAATAGTAGTTTTCTTATTCTGTGTCCAGAACTCAATAGAGCTTCTTCCTGTAATGTCTGCTACCCCAAATTTAGATTCGTTCCAACCACCGAAAGGGAATGGCTCTCTAGGAACAGGTACACCTACGTTTACACCAATCATACCTGCACTTGCTTTTTCCATAACTTGCTTAGCTAATCCTCCGCTTTGTGTGAATACAGCAGCAGCATTACCATAATTGGATCTGTTTTCTATGTCAATAGCCTCGTTTAAGTCTTTCGCTCTTATGATAGAAATTACTGGGCCAAAAATTTCTTCTTTAGCAACACTCATATCTGGAGTTACATAGTCAATAATAGTTGGGCCGACATAGTATCCGCCTTCTTTCCCTTTTACTGTAGCTCCTCTTCCGTCAACGAGTATTTTGGCACCATCTTTTTCTGCTTGAGTAATATATCCTTCAATTCTCTCTTTTGCTTCTTTACTGATTACAGACCCTAAGTTATCGCCAGGTACAATTTTCCTTGCCTCTTCCACCATTTTATCAATGATATGTTGGACACGATCTACTCCAACCATAACAGCGGCAGCCATACATCGTTGCCCTGCACAACCTGACATGGAAGCTACTACATTGGATGCAGTCATCTCTAGATGAGCATCTGGTAAAACCAATAGATGATTTTTTGCACCGCCTAAAGCAACACACCTCTTCAAATTAGAAGTAGCTCGTTTGTATACAATTTTTGCAACCTTGGTAGATCCTACAAAAGATACTGCTTTAATTCCAGGGTGATCACAGATAGCTTCTACGATGTCTTTGCCTCCATTAACTACATTAAAGACACCATCGGGTAAACCAGCTTCTTTGAGCAATTCAGCAATCCTTACAACACTCAATGGGACTAACTCAGAAGGTTTCATGATCATTGTATTTCCAAGAACCAAGGCATTAGGTAATGTCCAATGAGGTACCATATTTGGGAAGTTGAAAGGGGCAATGGAAGCTACAACTCCTAATGGTTTCCTTTCAATTCTACATTCAACGCCTTTACTTACCTCCTGCACTTCATTAGTTACAATTTGTGGCATAGAACAAGCAAATTCACATAGCTCCATGCTTTTTTCTATTTCTGCTTTTGCCTCACCGTACGTTTTTCCATTTTCTAAATGAACTAACTGTGTTAGCTCATCCATATTTTTTTCGAGCAATGCTCTATATCTGAAAAATATTTGTACTCTTTCTTTTAAGGTCATTTCTGACCAAGTTGGAAATGCTTTCTCTGCAGCTTTTACGGCTTCATCTAAATCATCGTATGTTGAAAGCGGAAGTGTTGCTATGGTATTGCCTGTTAAAGGACTGACAACATCCATTGAAGCTTGACCATTTCTAACGAACTTTCCATCGATGTAATTTTTTACTTCTGATTGTTTAACCAAAGTTTCCATAATATGTATAATAATTTTTGTTAACTGAACAGCTTCCAGGTGCCTTCTTTGAACTCTTAGTGTTGAGACAAATTGCCGTTTATCGAAAAGCAGTGTGCTAAATCTCAAAAAAAGAAATTAATAATCCAAATTTCCAAAATATTAAGAGAGCGTATAGCACTGAGGTTTTGGTAATAGAAATAAGAAGGAGTTAGGATGTTTAGTAAAGGAGGCGTATACTTTCCACAAATCAGGACTGGGTAGTAATTTTAGCCCAAAAGTGCATTCTACTATGCAAAATATGGCAAAAATGTATGAGAGAATATAAGCAAACGTATAGCGAATAACAATGAGAAAGATAAGAGATTATACTGGATTAAGTGTAGGAAGTTTGCCAAATCACTATGTAGTTCAAATTTGATATTTTATACTTAATGTTTTTTTATTACAGCTTGCTAATGCTAATTATTTATATCTAATTTCTCCAAAATTCAGATACTCTGCTGTATATTTTTCATTGTCGAAAGTTAGCATTACTTCATACTCATTTTCACCTTCTTGATAGTATCTATGAATTTTCAATCTTATTTTTTCATTTTCTGAAATTATTGAATCAATTCTATCATTGCATCTATCATCGCTTCTTAGCTCAAAATAGGGATATTCATTGTCCCAATTTGCTTTTTTTGAGTATTCATTTTGAATCAAGGCAACAAGTCCAAAATAATTATTCTTTATGTCTTTCATTAGAATAGGCTGATTCACTGGACAACCCAGAAGATCTCCTTCATACTCCACTCCCATACCTAAAAAGCCTGTTGTTAGGATTTGCATCTGATTACTGTCAATTAAAAAACTTGTGTTTTGGTTTGAATTTTGAATTTTAAAGACTTTTCTGCCATTTACAATTCCTACAATATTTTTCGTTTCTATCTTAACGTACCAAAATGCGTCACAAATATTTTTAGACTTATTACATAAACTATCTGAAATGCCTTTTATGTCAATTATTTTTCCTTTCAAATTTGAAATATCATCAATAGTATTTAGGTTCTTATCTAGGAGTTCAATTTTTTCTCCAATCAATACCGCCTTTTCATTAGTTTCTTTAAATTTCAACTCTTTGCCGCTTTTATCAAGAACTGCAGTATTTGTTAAGGAGCCGATCGAATTTTGTTCTTGAGTACTTTGTTGCTCATTTCCCTTTTTCTGAGGGTTTGAACAAGCGCAAATACTGAGAAGAATAATTGCTATTAGATATCTCTTCATCGTTTTTAGTTTGTTGCGATGTTTAACCTTTTTGTTACCAGTCTAAAATAGTGATTTATAGTTTAGAAAATATATACCATCCTGCGAATCATAGTGGTATGGGCATATCCAATTGAAAGGATGATATCTAGATTTTAAATAGAGATTTTTCTTGAAACGCCTCTTTCTTCTTTTTAAACTTGGAGGGGTTCTTGCCAAGTTGTTTTTTCATCCAGTAAAGATATTTTTATATTTCAATGATAGATTATTCCAATTACGCTTAATGATCTGAGTTCAATTAATAGTTTGTGTTTCATCCCATGAAATAAGTATATTTTATAAGAGATATTGATCCAGGATCTAAACATGGCGGATCAAATTCGCTATGATGTTATACTGTTGATAATTAGTTATTTATAATTATTCTATGGATTCCGTATGGCTTTTTTGATCTATAAGTATTTGTATAATGCGGTTATACACAATCTCTGATAAATTCCAATTATAGCCTTCAAAGGAAGTAGGGCTAGTAAATTGAATAATTACAGCATCGATGTCTGTATGGTATTTGGCAATACTCTGATAGCCTGGGATCAATCCAGAGTGACCATATACGTAAATGGAAGAATATATTTCTTGTTCCTTTTCATCAAACAAGGATCCATCGTTTAATGCTCTCAAAAATATGCCAACATCTTTGGCAGTAGCTAACATTCCTTGATTGTCTGCCTTTAAATCTAAATGGTGTCCAACATGATAGCCGCTCATTACATCTTTCAGATTTACTTCACGAATAGATGTAAAAGTGTTTTTTAGATTAAGTCGGTTTAAGATTTTTTCCTGAATGAATTGGAAGTGACTATAGCCTAATACCTTGTCCATTATTTCAGCAAGCAATAAATAATTTGTGTTACTATATTCATAGTCTTCACCTGGTTCAAAGTTGGCAGGCAAATCAAGAACTAACTCAAGGTTTTCTTTATTACTTTCTTTTGGGTTTGCCCAATAATTATGCATATCTGTATAATTTGGGATGCCACTTTTGTGTTGTACCATCATACGCAAGGTGATTTTCTCTGAGTTTGCAATTCTTCCAATAAGATTGGGAAAATAGTCAGCAAGTGTTTTATCCAAAGACAAACGACCATCATTTACCAGTTTAGCAACAGCGACAGCATTATATAGTTTGCTGATGCTAGCCAATTTGAATAGAGCCTCAGGGTAAGCAGGTATTTTATTTTTTGGATCATGCCAACCTGCTGCATAATATTCTGGTGGTTTTCCTGTCTGATCTACATAGACAATAATACCGTCAAATCCATGATCAATAGCTTTGTTGACTTGTTCTTGAACCGAATCTGGCAAAGGCAATATCCATGCTTTCACTAAAGCCCATGGTACGAAGAACATTGCGATGATAGTTCCAAGAAGCAATGCTAATCTTATTATTCGTTTTGTGGTTTTTCCTGCCATTTTTACTTTTTACTTTGTAAGTAAATTCAAATCACTTCTAAGCTATTGAAGTTACTTATTACTTAGAAGGTTTGCTTAACTGAGGGAAGAATAAACCAGTATATTTAGTACATGAAGTGGGTGACTTCTACTATTAGGCTTAAATGGTGATTTTCGGTTAGTGAGAGTATGTCTCATTATACAAAACATAGTGTAAAAAGAAGAGGTATAAAGTTTTATTTAAGTCCTGCTTGGCTTGATTACTTAGTCTGCATTTAGCCATTAAGTAATGACTTTGCTTCTGCTTGAATTTCTTCTTTTGTATTTTTGGTGAACCCTCTTTTTTCCGCTTTTTCAATTTTTGCTCTTATCCAATCAATTTGAGCTTGCTGTTTTCTCGCTTGTCTAATTAGGTCATTTACTAGCTCGCTTTTGCTAGAGTATTCATTACTATCCATTATTGGCAATGGTATTTACTTTTACTTCTACTATTTTTCCGTCTTTGGTAATAATTAGGGGAGTATTCTTTTGACGTTTAAATTCAAGGAGTTTTTTATATGAACTTTCAAGCCCTTTTCGAACTTTATTTTCGAGTTCTTTCAATTTATTTTCCATGATATTTTTGTTTTAAATCATCCCATTTAGTTACGTTATCAATATCAATTTCGTTCCCAAATCCTTTCGCAATAAAATCGAAGTGTTCATCTGAATTATCAATGAGCAACCAAGAATCAACGAGAGGTATGTATCTGTTGAATAAGTTTAATAATCCATTTTTGAACCTTCTTTCAATTACATTTTTGGGAATGTTGTGTCCACCTTCCATTACTCTAGTCTGCACCCTTCTAATTGCGAGGTCTTTTGAATTTAAACTTAGAAATAAGAGAGTAACTTCATAATCCATTTTTTGGGCTCTAGCGATTAATGAATGATAACTTTTTGTAGCTAGTGTTGTTTCAAAAGCAAAGTTTTTTCCTTTTTTGATAAGCTCATTAATCCTTTCTAGCATAAGTCGCCCAGCTTGAAAACTAACACCTTCAGGATTAAATGGAGAAAGCCCTTTGGCAATTTCATCTGCATTTACAAATTCATGGCAGTCAAATATTTCAGGTAAAATAGTGTAAGAAGCAGTTGTCTTTCCTGCTCCATTTGGTCCTGCTATTATGTAAAGTTTTTTCATTTAATAAGACAAAGATATCGAACTTAAAACTAACTAGTTATTTGATAGGCTTTCAAAATATTAGAAGTACGTAATAAGTTAAGGTTTTGAATGATAGAGAGAAGAGTTGATCTGTGTGTTTAGTTAGGCTTGAATAATGATTTTTAGTTATTTGAAAGTATGTGTCACTATGAAAGCATGACGGTATGGGGGCTTCAGTATTACTCTTCATAAATAGGGTAAACAGTTCTCAACTTGTTGCTTTTAATTACAAAATCTACCCTAATTCCACAATCAGTTGTAGAATGATAGATTGTAGAATCATCATTACATTGTTTTTTTGTCTTGTAAGCAAAATATATTTTAAGCATGAAAATATTAGGAGTCCAGTGTATTGGAAACATACTTGAGTTTTTTTTAACGTAAGTTTTTTTCCTTCCTTCTGAATAGAATTCAATATCAGCAACCCAAACACCGTTTTTATCTTGATTTTTTTTGATTGCTATGTTTTTGATACTTTTATTCATTGTTGAAAACAAGTGAATACCCTGAATATCTTTGTTTAGTTCACCAAATATGGTATGTTTGACAAGCTTATAGCTTACATTATTAAACTCTTCATCCATGGGTGTTATGATTATTTGAGCTGGTTTTTTTAGGATGAATTTTTTTTCACATATTTTCTGAGCAGATAAAGGATCTTCTTTATAGTATGACTTCCATATTGGACAATTCTTTCTAAGTTCTTCAATATTCTTATGACCCTTACATTCTTGTCCGTCTATATAAGAAAGGGGATTATCAGACTCTAAAACTCTAATAGGTTTATTGATTGAGAACTGTTTATTATCATCTTCTAGTCCTTTAACACAGAATAACATTTATAAAAAAAAGTTTGAATCGTTAAATTATTACATATAACTACTTAAAAAGGAGCGTTCCACGTATCCTCATAATAACATCCCAAATATAATGCTTTATAAAGGAGAATTACTGGGTTTATTCTATTTAGAAAAACTCTTGATTTTGTAAAATACTGAAAGTTAAAAAAGCTGGTCATCCTGGTGAAAACCAGGGTCTAAGAGATTGTTGGCATAGCAAAACAACACCTGACTTTATTCCTTTTTTTCGCTCAAGCCGCTAGGCTCCTACTTTTTTCATTGCTAAAAAAGTAGGCAAAAAATCTAGGCAAAATAATTCCAACCACACATGCCTTCGCATCCATCACGATTTTGCCAGCCCACCCTACTTTTATATGTTAAGCACCCTGGGAAAAGAGGCGAAAGGCAAGACCGCAGTGGATTTGTGGGTGGCAGGCTTGACTCGCCGGGACGGGTATTGCGGAGGGTGCCCTGTATCTTTATTTTTTTATTTTTGTGCAATTAAATTCGACCCATGTCATCTTTTTGGAGCAGTACGATAGAGATTTTAGGTGTAGTTTTCAACTTGCTGTTTCTGCTATTGCTTATAAAAGAAAGAGCTTCATGCTGGTTTTTCGGAATCGTTGCATCGCTTTTGAGTATCGTATTGTTTGTAGAGGTGAAGCTTTATTCTGAGGCAATACTTTACTCGTATTACGTAGGAATGGGCATTTACGGGTGGGTGAATTGGTCAAAAAGTACAGGGGAAAAGTTGCCTATTAAGCGAATACGTGTTTTTACTCACATCGCTTTTATTGTGTTAGGAGTAGCACTTTCTTTTGGAATGGGGTTTTATTTTCAGTCCAATACGGATGCCGAAAAGCCTTATGCAGATGCATTTTCAACGGTTTTTAGTTTTATTGCGACGTATTTAGAAACCCAAAAGGTTCTTTTTGGCTGGATTTACTGGATTGTAATTAATAGCTTTTCTATTTGGTTGTATTCGGAGAGAGGTCTTCTTTTCTACAGTTATTTGATGGTGGGTTATGCAGTGTTGTCCGTAGTTGGTCTGGTACGGTGGTGGAAGGTATATAATGCCGATTTAAGTGCAAATAAACAGGTTTAAAGTGCTGAAAACCAGAGAATAAAATGTTTTTTCTTTATGTGCTTTTGACTTGGCTCAAAAGTACCAAAAACCCAAGAATGTCCAAAGCTTCCTCCCAGCATATCACCGCTCACCTCTCGGGACATTCGCCCAACCCGCCTTTTTTAACACGTACAAATTAAGGGTCTAGTCTTCTTAAGAGTCTACAACGATAGTTTTCCATATCCAGCTGTGTAGCATATTTATAATATTTGGAATGAAAGAGAGTTAGAGTTGGGTTAAGTTAGCCAAGATTAGAGTAGAAGTATTTAATTTGTACTAATGATTGGATCTGAATTATGTATTTAATTTTTGACACAGAGACGACTGGGCTTCCTCAGCGATACGATGCGCCAATTGAAGATTTGGATAATTGGCCAAGGCTGGTTCAGCTAGCCTGGCAATTGCACGATGCCAATGGTAATTTGCTTTCTGCAGGGAATAGAATAGTAAAGCCAGAGGGATTTACCATTCCTTTCAACTCGGAGAAGGTGCACGGTATATCAACGGAGATGGCGCTAAAAGAGGGGTATCCTTTGGGGGAAGTGTTGAAGGAGTTTGAAAAGGATGTAGCTAAAGCAGAAATTTTGGTGGGGCACAATGTTGATTTTGATATCCATATTGTTGGTGCTGAAATGCTGAGGGCAAGTCACTCGAGTGGCTTTATGTCTAAAAGGAAAATAGATACCAAAGATGAGTCAACGGATTATGTGGCAATTCCCGGAAGAGGAGGTAGGTATAAGTGGCCAACATTGACGGAGTTGCACTATAAGTTGTTTGGGAAAGGTTTTGGAGATGCACACGATGCTGCTTACGATGTGGATGCTACGGCAAGGTGCTTTTTTGAGTTGATTAAGGTTGGGGTTGTAATGCCAGAAGAAGGGGTTTTGGTAAAAGATATTCAATACGAAGCTCCAGAGTTGGGGGAAGCCAATTTTGATAAGAAAGAAGATTCTCAAAAGCCAGGGAAAGCGAAGCAGAAAGAAAAACTTGAAAAGGTGATTCCTTTCTCTCATTTGCATGTGCATTCACAGTTTTCCATTTTGCAGAGTCCAGCTTCTGTAAAGCAGATTGTCCATAAAGCGAAGGAGTTGAAAATGCCTGCTGTTGCCATTACGGATCATGGTAATCTGCATGGTGCTTTTTATGCGACTGGTCTAGCGGACGAAAGTATTAAAGTGATTATCGGCTGTGAGTTTTATCTATCTAAGGAAAGGAAGAGGCATAAGTTTACGAAAGATGATCCGGATAGAAGAACGCAGGAAGTTCTCATCGCTAAGACCGTGCAAGGCTATAAAAACCTTTGTAAGCTATCGTCTATTGGTTTTATTGAAGGTTTTTATGCGCAAGTACCAAGGATTGATAAGGATCTGGTTAAAGAATATTCGGAAGGATTGATTGCTCTTACGGGGAATCTTTATGCAGAGATACCGTCTCTAATTTTGAATAGGGGAGAAGAGGCTGCAGAAGAGGAGTTTAAATGGTGGCATTCTATCTTCAAAGAGGATTATTATATAGAGCTGATGCGACATGGTTTGCCAGAAGAAGATAGGGTGAACGAGGTGCTATTAAAGTTTTCTGAAAAGTACAATGTGAAAATAATAGCTTCTAACAATGCCTATTATTTAGATAAGGAAAACTCTTCAGCGCACGATGCTTTACTTTGTATAAAAGATGGGAAGCAAATGAGCATGCCGGTTGGTGGTGGTAGGAGTTATCGGTTTGCATTGCCCAATGATCAGTTTTATTTCAAGAGTCAGAAGGAGATGAACCAGCTTTTCGTAGATCTCCCGGAAGCTATTCAGAATACGAACGAAATTGTAGAAAAGTGCGAGCAGCTAAAGTTAGATAGAGATATTTTGCTTCCTGCCTTCCCAATACCAGAAGAGTTTGGTAGTGAAGACGACTATTTGCGGCATCTTACATTGGAAGGAGCAAAAGAAAATTATGAAGAAGTAGATGAAGAGGTTCTTCAAAGAATAGATCATGAGCTATCGATAATAAAGGAAATGGGATTCCCAGGTTACTTTTTGATCGTTCAGGACTTCATCAAGGCAGCGAGAGAGATGGGAGTGATTGTTGGGCCAGGAAGGGGTTCGGCTGCAGGATCCGTAGTGGCGTATTGCACTGGGATTACGAATATAGATCCGATAAAGTATAACCTTCTTTTTGAGCGATTCCTTAACCCAGAAAGGATATCTATGCCTGATATAGATATTGATTTTGATGATAGGGGACGGCAAAAGGTGATTGACTGGGTGGTAGAGAAGTATGGTAAAAATCAGGTTGCTCAAATAGTAACTTATGGTACAATGGCAGCGAAAATGTCCATCCGGGATGTCGGTCGAGTATTGGAGTATCCTCTGCCAGATACGAATCAGTTGGCGAAGTTGGTGCCTGAAATACCAGGAATGACCTTAGAGCGAGCCTATGTAGAGTCGAAGGAGTTGAAAGAGATTAGGAATAAGAAAGAAGGAGAAGATTATGAGGTGGTTCGACTAGCGGAGACTTTAGAAGGATCAGTGAGGAATACGGGAATCCATGCTGCGGGTGTCATCATTGCTCCTGATGATTTGACGGAATACATCCCTGTTTGCACTTCAAAAGATGCAGACTTGTTGGTAACTCAGTTTGATGGAAAGGTGATTGAGAATGCTGGGATGCTAAAGATGGATTTTTTAGGTCTTAAAACGCTTACTATTATCAAGGATGCATTGGATCTGATTGAACAAAACCATGGAACAAGGATAGATATAGACAAAATTCCTCTGGATGATCCTAAGACTTTTGAGCTTTATCAAAGAGGGGAAACAGTAGCAACATTCCAGTTTGAGTCGGAGGGTATGCGAATGTATTTGAAAGATCTAAAACCTACGCATGTGGAGGATCTAATCGCTATGAATGCACTGTACAGGCCTGGTCCTATGCAGTTTATTCCAAATTTTATCAATAGGAAGCATGGAAAAGAGAGGGTAGATTATCCTCATCCGTTATTGGAAGAAATCCTGAGTAATACCTATGGTATTATGGTATATCAGGAGCAGATTATGCAGACTGCTCAGATTTTGGCAGGATATACACTTGGAGGAGCGGATCTTCTGAGAAGGGCGATGGGTAAAAAGAAGATGGAAGAAATGGAGCGGCAGAGGGCAATTTTCGTTGAAGGGGCTAAGGAGAAGAACGATATCCCTAAAGAGAAAGCGGATGAGATTTTTACCATTATGGAAAAATTTGCTGCTTATGGGTTTAATCGATCGCATTCGGCAGCATACTCTTTGGTAGCATATCAAACGGCTTATTTAAAGGCAAATTATCCTGCAGAGTATATGTCTGCTGTGCTGAGCAACTGGTTAGGGAATATTGATAAAATCAGTTATTTCCTCGAAGAGTGCAAGCGTATGGATATCAATGTTTTAGGGCCTGATGTGAATGAGAGTTTGAGAACCTTTAATGCCAATAAGGAAGGGAATATTCGATTTGGTCTTGCTGCGATAAAAGGGGCAGGAGATGCAGCAGTAGATTCTATAATTGATGAGAGGAAAGAAGGCGGGGCATTTGGTGATATCTGGGATTTTATTGAAAGAGTAAACTTGCGATCTGTCAATAAAAAGACGGTAGAAAGTCTTGCTTATGCAGGTGCTTTTGACTCTTTCAATGAAGTGAACCGAGCGCAACTATTTTATAAGCCCGATGGTGATCAGACCACTGGGATAGAGAAGCTGATAAAGCATGGTAATAATGCTCAGGCAGAAAAACAATCCGCTCAGATCAGCTTATTTGGAGATGCAGAAAGTAAAGAGTTTATCCGACCAAAACTCCCTGCCTGCGAGCCATGGATTGAGCTTTTGAAGCTGAAATATGAGAAAGAAGTGGTTGGGTTTTATTTGTCGGGTCATCCTTTAGATCTTTTTAAAGAGGAGTTGGATCATTTTTGTGTTCCTTTGATGAAAGTTCAAGAGTTAAAAGGCAAAGAAGTAAATGTGGGAGGGGTGATTTCGTCTGTAACTCTGAAATATGGGAAAAATGGAAGCCAGTTTGCGCTATTTACTGTGGAAGATTACTTCAGCTCTCAAAATATGGCATTATTTGGGGAGACTTTTTTGAAAAATGCACATATTATAAAACCTGGTGAATTTGTATTCATCAAAGGAAAAGTAGAAGAGAGATACAATCAGCCTGGACAGTGGGAGTTTTCTCCCAAGCAACTGATGCCATTGGCGGATGTAAAGGATAAAATGTGTAACAAAATTAAGTTTCAGTTTGAGTCCAAGAGCTTATCTGAAAAAGACATTGAAGAAATACATCGGTTGGTAGAGGAATTTCCTGGAAAGTGCAATTTAGAGTTTGAAATAATGGATGCAGAAAAAAACCTCCGACTTCCATTAATGACAAGAAGTTATAGAGTAGAACTTTCAAAGGAGTTTTTAGAAGGGGTAAAGAAAATCCCTAATGTAGAATTTTCATTAGCTTAGGTTGTATTTGGTTCTTTCTTTTTTATAGATTGTTGCCCTCACTTTTTTGATAATCCAGCCGATTATTATGCTATACACGAAAGTAAGAAGCATATTATTTGATAGAAAGTCAGCTATATATAAGTTATTGTTTTTTAGCTCTTTATATAGATCTAACAGATATAGAAAAAAATCCACACCATAGTTAAATATCAGATTGTAAGCGATAAGTGCAATGAAGACATAGCTAAATATTCCATAAGCAAATAAGCGATAGTTTTTGATCTTTTTTCTGTAAAGTAAAACATCAATTAATTGCCTATTAGAGGCTTCTTTTAAGTTTGGTAATTCTATGAAATCAGATAATACCCAATACCCATCAGATCTAAACAAAGGATTTAAATTGTAGATAGATCGAATAGAAAAAGCAATAAGTAGGTTAAGCGGAGAGATATTTAATGATAACAGAATAAAAGATACTATCGTCAATAAGATAAACTCAAAATAAATGCCCGAAAGGCTAATTATTATTCGCTCTCTCTTTTCTAAAGACCAACTCATTGAAACATTAGAATAAAGAATTGGTTGAAAAATATAAAAACCAAACCCAATCGGTGATGATTTTCCTGAGTATTTATATAGGGAAGTTACATGACCAAACTCATGAATGAACATGGTCAATATGTAGTATCCGAAAAAGCCAATAGAAGGCACATTGTATAATATGTCTTTGTTTAAAAAATAAACTTGACCCAATACAGCGGAAAAAAGTAAGAGCGAAGTAAAAAAAGCCCGTTGACTAATTAGAAACGATAATGCCTTACAAATGCTCAGGTTAAAATTGGAAGAGAAAAGAATGACTTTTACTTTTAAATAAGTGCTTCTTAACTCCTTATCTCCTTTTAGGGCATAGGTATCTGTTAAACAGCGGAATAAATTCCCATTGCAAAAAATTTCAATGTCATTTTTTAACAATAACCCTTGATCTCTGAAGTGTTGAGTAGCCTGTATTAAATTGCCTTCTTTTGACCAATATTTGATAAAGTCTAATACGGATTGGTTTATAACAAAATGCTTGTTAAGAGCATGAATGCTTAGTACGTAACTAGTGCTATTCTGTTTGCGAACCATGTAATCGTTAACTATCCTCATAGCTGATAAAATTTATCGCTTTGCTGTAAGCAATTAAGATCTGGCTACTAAGTCATTTCTAATCTCTCCTCAAGTTCTGTGACCTGAAAGTTTTTTACTTTCTTTAAATCTATTTTTTCCATTTGATGATAAATTTGAAATCATACCTACTCTTTTAGAAAGGCTTTTCGGTTTCCTCCTTTTATTATTGCAGCAATAATCTGAGGTCAAATCAATAGATAAGCTGAGGGTATTCAAAAAAGTAGTAGTTGAAATTTATAAATATCAAGTTGTTATTTATAAATTTCAACTAATAAATAGATGGTTTAAGTAATTGATATTCAGTTTATTGAAATGATTTTATTGGATAGTAGCCTAAAAAATTTGTCTTTAAGGGTTTAACGCCAAAATAATCAAGGAAACAGACTGTGTCTGATCTAAAATGGAGACACATTCGAAGCAATAATTAAGATGTGTGCCAAACAAAAAGGCAGGTCAAAAATTTCAAAAAGATGAAAAGTGCAAAAAAGTCATATCACTTCCTTTCTAAATACTGTTTGAGAACACCTCTTTTACCCTTAGAAAATTTTATAGATTTGATGGAGGGAGACAAAATAGAGGATACCTCTCTCCAATCGCAGTGGGAGAATCCTTTATTAAGAGAAGCGATATTTTTAGCTTCGCCTTATCTTCATGAGGAACTTTCCAAATGGTTTAACGAAGAAATAGAAGAGAACTCGAAAAAGGAAAAGCTTAAATACACCTTCCTAAAATACATTATCAGAGCTTCCACACGTTGTACTCCTTTTGGCTTGTTTGCGGGGATAAGCACTGGAGAACTGTCGGATAGTTCAGAAATATCTTTGGAGGAAGTAGATAACTACAAGCGACATACTCGGCTGGATATGAACTATTTAGTTGCTCTAATCAGGCATCTGGAAAAAGAGGCGAAGCTTAAAAAACAGTTACTGTACTTTCCAAACAGTACACTGTATTCTATAGCAAATCAGTATCGCTACATAGAATATGCCTTAGAAAAAAACACAAGACATTATTCTGTGGAAGCAATAGAAAAGTCGCCATACATAGAGGCTGTTTTAGAAACTTCCAAAACAGGAAAGACCATTGAGCAATTAGCAGACACTTTAATTGATGATGACATTTCCAAAGAGGAGGCGGTGGATTTTATCCATGATTTGATAGATAACCAACTCTTGGTAAGTCAGCTGGAACCTTCGGTAACAGGGAAAGAGTCTTTTGTAGCCTTATTAGAGGTTCTTGAGACTCTTAACTGCGAAAATGATTTAAAGGAGTTACTCGCCCTTAAAAAAAGTATTGCTGCACTTGATGAAGAAACAAGTAATTCAGAAAAAAAGTATGCCTCTGTTTTTGAGCACCTTGATAAGATAAAAGTTGATTATGATAAAAAATATGTGCTTCAAACAGATCTATTTACACAAACCAAAACGAATGGCTTGAGTGTAAAGCATGCGTATTCTATAAAAAGAGTTCTTCCTCTACTTTGCAAACTATGCCCTTCTGAAGAGAACTATAATTTAAAAACATTCCGAAAAGCATTTGTGGAGCGTTATGAAATGCAAGAAGTTCCATTAAGCCAGGCTTTGGATATAGAAACAGGTATCGGGTACCTTCAAAATCAAAGAATTTCGGATACAGTACCTTTTTTAAACGATATTACACCTCAAAGGAAGGGGAGTGCGGAGAAAATAGTCGATTGGAGTCAGGTAGATAGTAGTATTTATAACAAATTATTAGAAGCTCAAAAAAGCAATAGCTATCAGTTAGAGCTGTCGGATGATGATTTTTCACATATTCAATTCAATTGGGAATATGTTCCAGATATAGTATCTGCATTTGCTGAAATTGTGAAAGTCGATGAAAACGAACAATTGGTATTAAGTGGGATTCATGCCAATGCAGCCAGTTTATTGGGACGTTTCTCTTATACCGGAACAGAAATAGAAAAACATACCCAACATATAACCGCTTTGGAACAATCATTATACCCCGACAAGATATTGGCAGAGATTGTTCATTTGCCAGAGTCCCGAACGGGAAATGTTTTGAAAAGATCTCATTTGAGAAATTACGAAATCCCTTATTTGGCAAAATCGAATCTTCCTGTTTCTCAGCAGATCCCACTTCAAGACTTAATGGTTTCTGTGAGAGGAGAAAGAGTAGTATTGAGATCTAAACGACTTAATAAAGAAGTTTTGCCTAAGTTGACGAATGCGCATAATTATGCTCCTAAAGCTCTTCCCATTTATCATTTTCTCTGCGACTTACAATTTCAGAGTCGAGTATCCCATCTGGGTTTTCGGTGGCCATCCATAACAGAAAAGCATTCTTTTTTGCCCAGGGTAATCTATAAA
The DNA here is from genome assembly GCA_030425505.1 of Bacteroidia bacterium. Taxonomy (GTDB): domain Bacteria; phylum Bacteroidota; class Bacteroidia; order Cytophagales; family Flammeovirgaceae; genus JAUIAB01. Next base: position 49,414 of record JAUIAB010000018.1, read on the forward strand.
AATATCATTCTTTCTAAAGCGAAATGGAATTTGTCTGAAGATGATATAAAGACATTTTTAAAGTATAGAAAAGAAAGTAAAGCTTCCTTATTTACTTTTGTCCAAAAGTGGCGTCATGATAATCAAGTTCCTAAATATGTACAGTTTGTAGAACACGATAATACACTTTTGATCGACTTGGAGCATTACGATAGCATCCAACTTTTGCTAGAGTGTATTAAAGGAAAGAAAAAAGGAAGGTTAGAAGAATTTTTACATGTAGCAGATGGTGTGGTGAAAAAAGATCAGAGGCATTTTACCAATGAGTGCATTATTACATTGTATAATCAGGATAAATTGAAAATTTAATTGGTGAGAAGAAAGTTTATATTAGGAGATGAATGGCTGTACTACAAGCTATATTGTGGGAGGAGGACGGCAGATTCTATTCTGGTAGATGCTATAAAACCGCTTTCCGAAAAGTTATTAAAAAAAGGTTGGATAGATCAGTGGTTTTTTATACGCTATACAGATCCCAGGCCTCACCTTCGAGTTCGTTTTCACCTTAAAAGGAAAGATGATTTAAGCTTCGTAATTGAAGAGTTTAACGCATCTACCCGATACTATTTGGATAATGACCTTATTTGGGATCTGCAAACAGATACCTACCAAAGAGAACTCGAACGATATGGCACTAATACCATTTCTGAATCAGAAGAGTTGTTTTTTTATGATAGTGCAGCTTGTGTAGATGCATTGCAATACATAGAAGAGGATGAGCTTTTGTTTCTATTTGGGCTGCGTTCTATAAAAGATACATTAACTGCTTTCGGATTGGACAACCACGAAAAGTGTACTCTTGCAGAATGGAATTTAAAAGCATTCAAAGAAGAGTTTAACTCTGACAAGCATTTGAGCAGGCAGCTGAGTAAAAAGCACCAAGCATTAAAGGATAAAATAGAACTTTTCTTGACGATAAATAGCCATCCAGAATATCAGCCATTATTAGATTTGCTCGATAAAAAGATGGAACAAATGAGGCGGATAAGCAAAAAAATAGCAGAAAAAGCTGTCCTAAACCAATTATCGATAGATAGTTTGCTCTCTAGTTATGTGCATATGATGGTCAATCGCTTGTTTAGAGATAAACAGCGTTTGTATGAGCTGGTATGTTATGATTGCTTACACAAGTTCTACAATTTTAAAATTCATAAAAACGTAGATTAATGCCTATTAAAAAAAGTCTGGTAACGATCCTATTCCTGCTTTTTAGCCAAGTTGGGCTTTCTCAAACTGCAAAAATAGACTCCTTATCAAAAGAGGGCTTTAGCACACTGGAAGAGTATTTGGATAAAAACTATGTAGATTCTGTAAACGATGTAATTTATGCAAGGGCATACCTGAAAAAAGCTATTGAGCTAAAAGACACGATAACAATAGCCAGTGCTTATTATTATTTATGTAAAGCATCCAGATTAGAGAAAGCTTTTGCTTATAGTGATAGTATAATACAAGTAACCAAACACCTTAAAGGTGATAAATATTACCCAGCTTTAGGTTATCTCCAAAAAGGGAATTGCTATTACGATGCCGGAAAGTATAAAGAAGCACTAGATTATTATTTAAAATGCTATAATATTAGTAAGCAAAATAATAACCCAATATATGCCCTTGCTGCAAAGCATAACATAGGACTTTTAAAAAATAAAATAGGGGAGAATAAAGAAGCTCTAAAAACCTTTCAATCTTACGTTAGTTATTTAGATGAAAGTGATATAGAAAATAAAGACTATTATTTAATACGAGGTTTATATTCTTTAGCAGATGCATATATTTATAACAACAAGAACGACTCTGCTGCTTTTACAATAAAAAGGGGAGGGGAGTATGCTATACAACTCAAAGATTCCTCAATGCATGCACATTACATCTATTTATCTGGAGTAAATGCTTATTTCTTAAAAAATTATAGAGCAGCAATTGATAGCATACTTAAAAGTAAACAAGTTTTTTATAGCGAGAATTTTAATGCCATCTCTAATTTATATTTGGGTAAATCTTATTATGCTCTAAGTAAAGAGGATAGTGCTTTTTTTTGTTTGGATAAAGTAGATGATTTTCTGGAAAAAACAAATAATGTCAAGCCTGAACTCCTTGAAATATACCTTGTATTAATTGAACTTCAAAAAAAAGCTAAAAATGTAGAGAAACAGCTTTATTATACCAATCGGCTTTTAAAGTTCGATAGCACACTAAGTGATAATAATACATATCTCTCTAAAAACATTATAAAAAAATATGAAGTTCAAGAATTGGTCGCATCTAAAAACAAGATTATTCAAGAGTTGAAAGGAGAAAATAAAATCTCTAGGAAGTATATATACTTTCTTTTAGTTCTGGCAGCTATTCTTTTGATTTCTACTTTACTCTACATAAGAAATAGCTTATCCAATAAGCGCAAGTACAAAGAGCTTATGGAGAGTCTAAGGCAAGATAAGGAGGAGTCTAAAACACAAAGCGATAATGTAAAAATCCTTAGCAATAGTGAAGTTCCAGAGCATTTGGCAAAAGAAATTTTGATAGCCCTGAGTAAGTTTGAAGAGTCCAATAGGTTTATTCGTAAAAAATACACTCTAAACATGCTTGCCAAAGAAATCAACACAAACAGCACTTATCTCTCTAAAGTTATTAATATGACAAAGCAAACCAGTTTTGTTCATTATTTGAATGATTTGAGAGTTGATGTTGCCATTGAGAAATTATCTACCAATAAGCAGTTTAGGATGTATACTGTAAAAGCAATAGCAGAGAGTACAGGCTTCAATACAGCGCAGTCTTTTTCCAATGCTTTCTACAAAAAGACAGGAATTTACCCTTCTTATTTCATAAAACAGCTAAATAGTGAAGATTCACTTTAACTTTCTGTTAATCATTATTTTATAATTGAATTTAGTGGTTGAAATTTATAAATATCAACCACTAAAATTAGGTTTTTTAGTAAGTTTGGTGATACTTTTACCAAGTACAATTTTAAACGTAAACTACAATATCATGAAGAAAATTAAAGAACAAAAATTAGGTATTAAGAAATTTCAGATTGCAAAAATCAATAATCCTTCTGTGATAAATGGAGGTGATTATAATAATGGAGATGTAAGTGGTGATAATAAACAACAAACAAAGCCACCAAAAAGAAAAACATTATAGATTTTTTCTTGAAGGTGTTTTTCTGTATATCAGAAAAACACCTTCATTTCTTTATTTTATCATACTAAGTTTATCTTGAGATCAAGGCTGCTTGGAAATAGTTTGAACAGTTCTATTTTTGTTCAATGTGATTTTTTACAGAATGTGCATTCTGGATTTATATAGAAGGTTATATCAATTTTTTTATAAAAACATCTTTAAGTAATCCATTTTCATATTTTTGCTTGTTTTTGAAATAGCATTAGGTTTATAAACTAACACTAAAATTATTTACTTCATATGAAGAAAACTCTATCTGTTTTATGGATTAGTATACTTATATCCAATTGTACAACTAGTAAAAAGTCTTTTTCACCGCCTCCTTTATTTCCTGAAGAGATAGTAACAGATAACTATTTTGGAAAAGAGGTTAAAGATCCTTACCGAAACTTAGAAAACCTAGAAGACTCCAGTGTGATTAAGTGGTTAAAAGATCAGGAAAAGTATGCTAAAAACCTTCTTCATGAGATTCCAGGAAGGCTTAAACTAAAAGAAAATATATATGCTTTAGATAAGAAAAGAGATACTGCTGCCTGGAACTTAAGAATCAAATCCAATAACTTATACTTCTATCTAAAAAGTGTTCCTGAAAAAGATAATGATAAGTTATACTATAGAAGTGGTTATGAAAGTAAAGAAATTTTTTTATTTGATGTTACTAGTTATAAAAAAGAGTATTCGATCAATTACATAAGTCCAAATTATGATGGTTCTAAAGTAGTTATTAGTATGGCCAAAGGCGGAGCAGAAATTGGTGAAATGATAATTTTAGATGTTGCAAGCAAAACGTTGCATAAAGAAGTCATTACGAATTGTTGGCCATCAGAATTAGGGGGTGTTTCTTGGTTTCAGGATAATAAAAGTTTTATATATACGCATATACCAGATGTTGATAAAAACTCGAATGGGTATACGCAAAATACCGCATCTGTATTGTATACTATAGGTCAGGATCCAAAAAAATTAAAAGTAATTCTATCCAAAAAAAACAATCCAGAATTAAAAATAATCCCAGAAGACTTTCCAATAGTTAAAGTAATTAAAAAAGGCAATCAAGAAATTCTATTTGGTGGAATAGAAGGAGTTGGGAGTTATTCTGATTATTATTATGTAGAAAATTTTAGTAAAAATGAGTCTAGAGTAAACTGGAAGTCACTTTACAAAAAAGAAAATAAAGTAAAGAGTTTTTATGTATCAGAGAGTAATATCATCTTTACAAGTGCTCAAAATGCTTCTAACTTCAAAATATATAGCACTCCATTGTCCAATCCTGATTTTGTGAACTGTGAAACCTTAGTAGAAGAGGATAAAAATGCAGTTATTACAGATGTAGCACTATCAAAGGATGGGATCTATTATGTAAAGACAAAAAACGGGGTAGAAGCGAAGTTGTTCAGGTATGATTATGAGAAAAGAAAATCTTATCCTATACCCATCCCACACCCAGCAGGGTTTATTTATGTATATACCAGAGGATACGAATTTAATGATGTATGGATTAAAACATGGGGATGGACTCAAAAGGGAGAGCGGTATAGGTATAAGCCTGAAGATAAGACCTTTACCAAAGAAAATATATTCCCTAAAACTAGTTATGCTGAGTTAGAGGATGTAGTAATAGAAGAAATAGAAGTTCCTTCTCATGATGGTGTAATGGTTCCGCTATCCATTATTTATAGGTCAGGGCTAAAAAAGGATGGTAATAACCGACTATTAATTGCTGGGTACGGTGCATATGGGTCTTCTAGTGTTCCTTACACTAGAGGTGATATGCTTCACTGGATTAATGAAAGTGGAGTCTTTGCTGTTGCGCATGTGCGGGGTGGTGGAGAAAAAGGAGATGCCTGGCGCAAAGGAGGGTATAAAAAAACAAAGCCCAATACATGGAAAGATTTTATTGCTTGCACAGAATACTTAATTAATGAAAAATACACGTCTTCTTCTAAAGTTGCAGCTAAAAGTGAAAGTGCTGGTGGAATCTTAATTGGAAGAGCCATAACAGAGCGCCCTGATTTGTACAAAGTTGCAATTATTGAAGTAGGAACTGTAAATACTATTCGTAGAGAGTTTGGTGCTAATGGTAAAAATAATATAAAAGAATATGGAACGGTTAAAGATTCTGCTGAGTTCACTTATTTATTAGAAATGGATACCTATCATCACGTTAAAGAAGGAGTTAAATACCCAGCAGTCTATTTAACAGCAGGAATGAATGATGCCAGAGTACCTGCATGGCAGCCTGGGAAGCTAGCCGCTAAAATGCAAGCTCTCAATACTTCTGAAAACCCTGTATTATTTTCTGTAGATTTTGATGGAGGTCATGGAGTTGGAGCATCTGTCAGTAAATACAATGAGGAGTTAGTAGATATACTTTCTTTTGCTTTGTGGCAAACGGGGCATCCAGATTATCAGTTGAAGGAGGAGTAAAAGCTGTGGTAGCACAAAACACGCCTGTTAGGTTTCAAAACCTAACAGGTTTATGAAGGGAGCAATTTTGTAGCAAATTTTAGGCTTTTTCAAAAAAGCCTGTCATTCTGGTGAAAACCAGGATCTAAAAGATAGCGCTCGTTTGTAACGAGTGCTTACATTCAGTTAGACGAATATCCCGCGGGGTGCGAGAAGGCTTGCAGGGAGGAAGCTTAGGGCATTCTTGATTAAACATGTAATAGAATAGTGTGCTAACCAGAGTCTAAAAGGTCAGGTGTTAATCTTATAAAGAAAGTAGCCTGAAGGGAGACAGTTTATAAGCTAATCATCATGATGCAGTTTAACCACAACATTGAAGGCAAGCATACTAAGCAAACCATACTTTTGCGTTCCCATATACCCGCTAAGAGGTAAAAACTCAAAAGCAACTTTGTTTTTCTTTGGAGCTATTCGAAAGCCAATCTTACCATTCAATCCAATGTAGTATTTACGAATATACCCCATACTGCGAGTATTTCTGTCAATATAGCCTCTCATATGGCTAACAAACCCTCCTATGCCTACTAATAGAGAAAGTGATTTGTATCGAATAATATCTCCCTCGATAGTACCCTCGAGGCTAATTGTATTTTGATACTGATCACGAACATCTGAAGTAGAACTTGCATCAAAGAAACCAATAAGCATATTGGGGTTAAGCCGAAAACGGCCTTTCCCTATATCTTTTTGGTAACCAATTAAGTAGACAAACCCATCTCCAGTAAAACCAGAGTCCATTTCATCAAAGAAAGCAAAGCCTAGACCTGTTTTTATACTTTTAACTTTTTGGTTTTGGGCTAAAGTACAGGTGTTGGCAAGTAAAAATAGTACTCCAAAAAAAGAGCATAAAAGACGTGAAATAGTAATGCTTAGCATGTTTTTGTAATGTTAAAGTCCATGTTTTTTTTAAATGAAAGTAATCAGGCATATACTCAAAAGAGAGGCACTGTAAGGATAAAAAAGAAGCATATGAGGTTGTATCATACGCTTCTTTAAATGGCTTTAAAACCTACTCGCAGTTTTCTGCCTTATTGAAATCTTCTTCCGTAAAATGGTAGGTGAACTCATAATATCGCTCACCTAGCTGTCTACTTTGATAGTTTTGTATCCCAATAACGCCTTCGCCTTTCCCGCCTCCAAAGCTATTCAGTGTATCACACATTATACTATCGTAAATCATTACAGCACCAAGAAAAGGAGGATAATAACTATCTGCAGTAATATTTTTATTTCCAAACCCATCCTTTTCAATAATATGTTCTTCGAATGGAAGAAGATTAAAAGAATCAGCTGAAATACATTCTATTTGATATTGCGAATCATTTATGTATATATACCGAGCTTTAACTAAGTACTCTGTTTCGCCACAACCGCTTATCAAGACCAAAAAAAGACTAATTCCAGCTATCAAAAAGCCTTTGTAAATTATGTTCTGTATCATTATTGTATCTATTTATTCGAAGTATAATTATCCTTAGAAAAAGAAGAGGTTGTCTCAAAAGTATTGAGACAACCTCTCTGACGGATTATAATTCTTGACAATCTATAAACTTGTCTAACACATCATCAGTAAAAATAAATGTATATCTAAAGTGCCTATCTCCAATCACCTCATACTCATAGTTCTGAATATCTAATGGGAAATAAGTAATGCAAACAGAATCATTTACAGTAATTCCTAACCCATTTTCATTAAGGACGCTGTTGAGTACTCCCTGGCAACAATCTGTTGGAACAGGTCTTTTATATCCACCTACTGCCAGAATGCTGATTGTATCAAAAGGAGAGTCAGGTGTTATTACAATATTTTTTAAATCACTTTCGCTATAACCTTCATATCCAAAAAAAGATAATTTTTTATCTGTTTCATTTTTGAAAATAAAATCAACATTTAACCAATGCTCTGTTTCGCCACACCCATTAATAAATAACAAGAAAAGACTAATTCCAGCTATCAAAAAGCCTTTGTAAATTATGTTCTGTACCATTATTATATCTGTTTATAATGTCACTTTCTATTTATTCGAAGTATAACTATCAAAGGAGGCTGCCTCAAAAGTCAGGACAGTCTCCTTTAAATGGCTTTAAAGCTTACTCACAACTCTCTGCTTTATTGAAATCTTCTTCTGTAAAACGGTAAGTGAATTCATAATAGCGCTTACCTAGCTGTCTACTTTGATAGTTCTGTATTCCGATAATGCCTTCACCCCGTCCTGCTTTTCCCAATGCATCCAATGTGTCACATTTTATATCATCATAGATAAGTAATGCACTTACAAAAGGGGGATGATAGCTATCTTCTGTTGTATTCTTATTTCCGTCACTAACTGACTCTATTGTATATTCCTCTAAAGGAGAAAGTACGAAAGGAGAATGAGAAATACATTCTATTTGATGCTGTGAATCATTTATATAAATATATCTAGCTTTAACTAAAAAATCAGTTTTTTCATCACAGCTAATTGCTATAAAACAAAGGCTAATTCCAGCTATTAAAAAGCCTTTGTAAGTTATTTTCTGTAGCATTATTGTATCTGTTTATAATGTTATTTTTCCATTCATTCCATGTGTAGCTATTGTTCATAGTATCTTCAATTTGCCGAATGGTATATCCCGTTACTTGATCATCTGGAAAAATGTGACCATTATTTCCTAAGTCATCTCTTTGAGTATCTATCATATCTATTACTACATTAGTATATGTTTCATTAGTTGCACCACCCCAATACGCTGGATAGACCATGCGAGTAAGTTCCCATTGAACACCTCTTGCCCAAGACTCTTTTACCTTAGTTTCAATACGTGCTTCCCAATTAATTGATGGCAATACACTACTTATAATATTACAATGAGAAGCATGAGCTAGTTCGTGGATAGTAGTTGCATAGGTTCCTTTAGAAGGAGGCTGTGTATGCCAAATTTTAATTCTACTAGGTATGCCTAGTATTCCTCTCCACTGATTATGGTTTCCATATTCATTATCATTAAAAACCACTGCAATTTTCATTTGAGCTCTTACAGGACTATTTAACGGAGGTCTTCTCAAACTCTTTATGCTTTTATAGTAATAGTGATTCGCCGCTCTGTGAACCACAGCATAATAGGCAGATCTACCTCCATCGATATTCAAATTCCAGTCTCCTTTCATTTTGGGTCCGTTGAAAAGAGCCTGCATACTAAAGCCACTTCCTCTTCGAATGCTAAAGTGATATCTCTCCCATTTTATGGAGTAGTTGGCTCTTCTTCTAAAAGACCCACTGCACCTAAATTGACCTTGCGCATTGGTAAATGCTTTTTTGGTAGTAAACCACCTTCTTGCTCTTACTTTAGCGCCTTCTATGGGAACTATACCTAGCTCATTATCTCTCATTGTTATTCTTCCTGCAGGAGTCCATCTTCTTCCCATTATTCTTTGGTTAGAACCGCCACTTTCTACGCGCTCATTCATATCTTCTGCATCCAGATTACCTGTCAGGAACAAGGCTTCGTCTACTAAAGCATCTATGAAGTCTTCATTGCCCTCCAGCTCTGGATCTTCTTCGGGGATGTATAGCTCCTCTATCAGGTCTCTTCTAACATTTGGTACT
>JAUIAB010000019.1 GCA_030425505.1 Bacteroidia bacterium
AGGCAAGTTGAACCCTCGCTTCGTATAAGCCTTTAGTTCCAGTAACAGCTTTAAGGTAATTTGATGGAATTCTTTCAAGGGTTTCAATAGCTTCAATTACCTTATATATCTTATCTTGAACCTTCTTAGGTTGTTCAGCCAAAAAGTCTCTAAAATAATTTTTGCAAGCAATTACTTGCTGTACTTTCATAACGCTAAATGTAACTTAAAAGTTACAAATTAGCAATAGCTCTTTTTCTATTGCCAAAAACTCTCTATGAAGAGAGCAATTAGTAGTTGATTTCATGCGGACTATTTGGAAATTTATTTTTGAAAAATGTTTTCCATTTCTTTTTCTCCCCATCATTTTGAGCTAGCTTAATAAGCCCTACGCATGCTTCCCAAACATTGAATTCAGTGTCTTCTTTACACTCACCTTTTTGGTATGCTTTTAAGTAATAGTCTATGGCTTTTTCATAATTTTTCAAAAAGAAATAGGAAGCCCCTATACAGGTCAAAATATCATAAATTCTTATTCCCAATACTATATTTTCATTTTCTTTCGCTTGAGCTAGAAGAAATTGACTGGCTTCAATAGCTAGTTCATAATACGTGCTTTGAATAAAATCTAAATAAGCCAACTTGATTGCCTTATAGTTTTTTGCCTCACTACATAAAGACTTAAAGTCTAAGTATTTTTCTAGAGCGTCTTCATTTGAAGAAAAAACACCTTTTTTAGAAAAAGCTAGTTCTTTTACAAATACAATTCTAAGCTCTCCATCCTCAAAGCCTTCGCATTTAATTACATAGCCGCTTTTAGCATTATAGTTGCCTAAATAAATATCATATATCGAACTATCACATAATGCCTCATCAAGCTGCTCTAAAATTATTGCTAGCCAAAAACCCAACTCTTTAAACTGCTCTAAATCATAAGCTTCCTTATTTTCATTAAGCATGGCTTCTGTTCCTGATAACATATAAGAAAAGCCTTTGTTTTTAATAAAAATAGGGTGTGCTAATATTCTCTTTATTATAGATAAGACTTCGTCAAATCGTTCCAGGTCACTTTGCCTATAGCTTTTGATGCTATCTCCATCATCTTTTATAAAAATGTCAAAGGATTTACATAATAACGAAATACACTGAAGATAGTCTTCTTCGTTTAAAAACTTTTTTGCTTCTCTGATTTTTTCTAAAGTCATTGAATTAAAATAATGATAATCAATTTTTTATATAGTAATAAATCAATCTTCCGATATGCTCTATTCTCATTTTTTGTTTAAAGATATCGGTAAAAAAAACTCTCTGAAAGAACTTATTTTTTATGCATTTTAAATTTAACCTCAAGGATAACTCCACTTAATAAAGCTCCAATCAGAGTAAATATGATATCAAAAAAATCAAAGTTTCTACCATCTAACCAGAGAATAATTTCATATAGCGTCAAAATAAAAAATGTTTTCGATACTTGAGCGATAAATGGATTGATAAAAAAAGCTTTCAGCTTAAGCCCTAAGGCTCTGTATATAAATGGATACCCTAAAGCTGCCAGAAAACTAGGTAATACTCCAAGTTAAAAGCTATAATTCAGTTTTCTGTACTCCTGAACTACAAATACTAGAACTAGAATTAATACACAAAAAGAGGCAGATATAGCTCTATTTGATAATCTATAATTCCCTTTTTCTAATAACCTTTTTTCTAGGAATGAGATTAAAATGAAACATAAAAAAAGGGATAAAATATTCATGAACTGTTTTGCCTGTTATTAATCTAGTTTGATATGTTATTCCCTTCAGTTACTTAATTAATTCTATAAACTTTAAACCCTACCAACTCATCCGAGTAAACAACTTTCCAGTCTTCAGGGGGAGACTGGTTTTTCCAACTCATCACATATTGGATTTTGTGTTTCTTTAGCTTGTCTTCTGCCTCTTTCCAGTCTTTGTAATCTTTTAGCATGCCATAATTTTGAGCATCGGCATACCAGCCAACATAAAGGCTATAGTGCCAATCATCGTAACCATATAGATTAGCAACCTTAGCATTCTGGAGCATCGGCTTGAGAGCAACCCCTATCTCTTTGAATTTATGCACTTTATAGGCATAATTCATCACATAAGCACCATAGTTTTTTATTGGTAAAATTGTGAAAGATGCCAGCATCACAAAAGCAAGTACTCTGGTTTGTAGTTTATTAAGGTAAGGAAGAAGCAGTTGCACTTTATAAAAGGCATAGTACATCATCAGCAGGTCTAAAAAGAAAGTATACCTTTCTTCTATCACAATAAGAAGATATCCAGAGGGATATAGTAGAGAAATAATCAAAAGAAGCTTTTCATAAAACTTCATTTTTTCTTTTGAGAAAAAGGAAAGAAGTAAAAAGATAAGAGCCACAGCATGAAATACATTCAAGCTGCTTAAGTAGTTAATAAAGTTCTGCAGAACTACATGCATTAGCCAGTATTTGAAAGAACCTAAACTCTGAAAAGGATGCCAGTCCAATTTATCAGCTAAAAAGGTAGGGTCTTGCCAGACAGAGTAATGCTGGGAAGAAGTAGGAGACAGTAGCCCATCTACCAGCATAGGGTGTTCATGTTGATAAATTGGAGATGCTTTTGCCAAATTATAATTCCCTCCAGAACTGAGCAGAAACCCATCGTATTTTGTACTTAAAATACTTCCCCAAGTAATAGCAAGACCTAAAAAGATGGAGAACTGAATAATGAAAAACTTTCTGGAAATTTTTTTCCTGAAGACTAAAAAAACTACTACAAAAAGAGCCGCTAAAAAAGGAAAGTTATATGCTTTGGCATAATAGGCTACTCCAGCTAAAACACCTACAAAAAGAGCATTTTTAAGAGAGAAGTCTTTCTTCAGATAGACTCGAAAAATAACCAAAAGAAGCCATACAGAAAGCAAATCAGGAGAAGTGTGGAGAAGCGAAAAATGACTTAGCTTAATGCTTAAAGCACAAAAAAAGAAGGTTTTAAAAAGTGACTTGAGGTTTAAAACTAATTTCTGGATCTGGTTTATCTCATAAATTACTCCAAACCCTACAAAAACAAGTAAAAACCTAAAGGTTTCAGGCATTGGAAAAGACAGATAAACAAAAGGGGTTAAAATCCAGCTAATCAGCGGAGACCAGTACGCATTAATTGCGTTCTCCCAGTCGCCATTGGCATAAAATTTAGCAATTTCTATATAGCTAATACCATCGGGGTCAATTCTACAGGAGTAAAACCAAAAGAATACTAGACTTAAGGAAGCATATACTGCTAAGGAAAACGCATATCCATTATTAACTATTTGCTGTATCAACTTCTTCATGATACTCTTTTTCTGTGTTTACCTCCCAAATAGAGGTTTTATTATCCAATGAATTATTGATAATCAAATCTACTGCTTTCATGGCAGTGAGCATGGAGTGATCTTGATTGTTATATTTATGCATCCCATTTCTGCCAACCAAAAATAGATTTTCAAAACGGCTGACCCAGTTTTTTACCTCATCAAATTGAGAGTACACACCAGTATAACTTGGATATGCTTTCGGAATCCTTACCACTTTGTAGTCTATCAAGCTCTCTTTTTTGGCGATATTAATTTTCTCAAGTTCATCCATGGCAAAATCAGCAATAGAGCTATCCTCCCAATTCCATATCTCATCATCGGTGAAACAGAAATATTCCAAGCCAAGCCAATAGGTAGAAGAATTAGGGTTCATTCCCGGACTCCAATTGTGAAAAAATTGAATCCTGCCTAATTTGACTTTACCAGATTGTATATAGATCCAATTATCCTTAATATTTTTCTTAGATAAATTTTTCAGTTCTACCCCAACAACTAAAAAATCTCTATACGATAGATTGTCAGAAATAGACAGAACCTCTTCTTTAGGAGAAGGATTCAAAGCCCTATTTAGGTTTTGAACAGGCATAGAAGAAATGAAGTAATCTCCTTTTAAAGTAGAGGTGCTTCCACTCTTCATTCTTACTTCCATATCAGAAATGACTCCATCACAATGATTGATTTTCTCAACTATAGAATTAAGCCAAATTTCACCTCCTTTTTTTTCTATCTGCTTGGCTACCTCTTCCCAGAGCTGACCTGGACCATAATACGGGTAAAGAAACTGCTCTATAAGTGAAGTCTCCGCTTCTTTCAAGTTGTTTTTAAAGCCAAAAAAGCTTTTTATTGCTTCCTTAATTATTTTTTTAACAGAGAGGTTTTTTACTCGTTGAGCACCCCATTCTGCACTGATTTTTTTGCAAGGAATACCCCATACTTTTCCTGTATAAGACTCAAAAAAGGTTTGGTAAAGCTCTTTCCCAAATCGGTTGATGTAAAAATCCTCTAGGGATTCTTCTTTTTTAATTGGAAATAACTTAGCTGACAGATAAGTAAAAAAAACCTTAATCAAGCGGATTAAGCCTAGATTTTTCAAGGTTTTTGCTGAAAGTGAAATAGGATAATCAAAAAATTTACCCTCAAAATAAATTCTCGACTTTCTAGGACGCAATAGAAAAGACTCTTCAGAAGAAGTTGACTTGGTATTTGGAGTTTTAAAGCTGTGCGATTGATTTTGGTAGCTTGTAAAAAGTTGAGAGTCTTTTATTTTTTTTTCGGGAGGCAAAAAGCTAAACCAAAAATCTAAAACTTTAGAAGATTTGGAAAAAAAACGATGCCCACCCAAATCCATCCTTTTGCCATTGTGAAAAACGGTCTTGGAGATACCGCCAACCTGACTATCCATTTCAATTACAATTGGCTTCAGGTCAGACTTTTGTAAAATCTCCCAAGCTGCCGTAAGTCCTGCAGGTCCTGCACCAATTATAATGACTTTTTTCACTATGTAAAGTTAAGAACAGTACGTAATAATGTTGTTACTATCCAATTTACATACAAATTCACAGGAGCTAATAATTAAAATACCACATATACATCTAAAAACCAAGATTAGACCTGGGTTTACTAATTTTACATATGAATGAAATTTGCTTAATCCAAAATAGCGGTGAGCTACAAATACTAGAGCAACTATCTGAATTTAGCAAAGTAGCAGTAATAGTTGATGAAAACTCTCTAAAACACTGTTATCCTCAAATAAAAGAGCATTTACCCAAACACTATTGTATACAGATTAAAAGTGGAGAAGAGCATAAAAACCTCAATACTTGTATTGAAATTTGGCAAAAGCTGACAGAGTTAAAATTTGACCGAAAATCTGCAGTAGTTAACCTAGGAGGAGGGGTAGTTGGAGATATGGGTGGATTTTGTGCAGCCACATACAAAAGAGGTATGAAATTCTGGCAAATTCCTACAACAATATTGGCTCAAGTAGATGCTAGTATAGGAGGTAAGCTAGGGATAGACTTTGAAACCTATAAAAATCATATTGGACTGTTTCAAAACCCTGAAAAAGTAATTCTATACCCTGGCTTCGTAAGTACTTTGCCAGAGAGAGAAATAAAATCAGGGTATGCAGAAGTGATTAAACATGCCTTAATAAATGATTCGAAAGAATGGGAAATTATTTCTAAGCTAAATATCCATGAAGCCGATTGGTTTGAAATAATTAAACAATCGTATGCAGTAAAAAAACATGTAGTTGAAAAAGACCCCAAAGAACTGGGAATCAGAAAATTATTAAATTTTGGACACACTATTGGTCACGCGGTAGAAAGTTATCTTATTGAAGATTCAAAAAGAAAAATACTACATGGTGAAGCAGTTGCCATGGGGATAGTATGTGAAGCCTATTTATCTTACAAAAAGTCGACGCTTAGCAATGATTCTTTTCAGGAAATTAATAATTATATCCAAAAGCTTTACCCAAAAGTAAGCTTATCAAAAAATGAGATTTCACAGCTTTACCCTATTATGTTGCAAGACAAAAAGAATGAAAATGAAAAAATAAGTTTCATATTACTAAAAGAGATAGGACAAGCATCTTACAATAACTATCTAAACTGGGATGAAATAGTAGAGAGTATTGAATTTTACCTTGATCAATAAATCAAATAATAAGTAAAAAAATGCTAAAAATTGGATTAACTGGGGGTATTGGAGCTGGAAAAAGTGTAGTTGCTAAAGTGTTCAAAGTACTTCAAGTCCCTGTATTTGATGCAGATTTAGTTGCAAAGCAATTGGTAAATGAAAGTGACAGCCTCAAAAGTTCCATCAAAAAAGAATTTGGAGAGGAAGCATATACGCCAGAAGGACGCTTGAACAGAGACTATATCGCTACTACAGTATTTAATGACCCTCAAAGATTAAAGAACTTAAACTCTATTATCCACCCTGAAGTCAGAAATTCATTTGAAGATTGGTGTTCTAAAAAAAGAGATCACGCCTATGTCATAAACGAAGCTGCTTTACTTTTTGAGTCTGGATCTTACAAAAGTTTGGATGCAACAATATTAGTCACTGCTTCTGAACAGCTAAGAGTAAAGCGAGTTTTGAAACGAGATCCTTTTAGGTCTAAGGAAGAGGTTTTTAATATAATCAATAGGCAAATGTCAGAAGAAGAAAAGATCTCATTAGCCAATTATAGAATTATCAATGATGATAATGCCCTAATAATGCCTCAAATTTTGGATATTCATAAAAAAATTATCGCTTTAATGTAAATGTCAAATTTCTCCAAAAAAATACAAGGAAACTTCAAAGAGTTTTGTAATGAAAATAATCTTCTTGTAGAAGTACAAACTATTTTATTAGCTTTCAGTGGAGGAGTAGACTCAGTCGTACTATTGGATCTTTTTAGAGCTTGTTTCCCCAATCTTTCAATTACAGCTCTTCACTGCAACTTTCAACTAAGAGGACGAGAATCTGATGAAGATGAGCAATTTGTAAGATCACTTGCAAATAGATATCAAATAGAAATCCTTACTCAACGCTTTGAAACAGAAAGGACTGCTAAAGAAAATGGGGTCTCTATACAGATGGCTGCAAGAAGCCTGAGATATGAATGGTTTGACCAGCAACAAAACCGAAAGGAGTTTGCTGCTATTGCCACAGCACATCATGCTACAGATCAACTAGAAACTCTGGTTTTCAACCTAGCCAAAGGCACGGATGTATCAGGTTTAAGAGGTATGTTGCCTAAAGATGCCAGCAGGATAAAGCCACTTTTATTTTTATCTAAAGAAAATATCATCCAATATGCTGAAGAAAACAAGTTAAAATGGAGAGAAGATAGCTCTAATGCAAAAAGTGATTATGCCAGAAATAAAATAAGGCATAAAGTCTTACCCATCCTAAGAGAAATAAACCCATCGGTGGATACTGGAGCATTTGAAATTACTGAAAAGCTAAAAAGGGTTGAAGAGGTGTATTTTGAGAGCCTTCCCTCTGTAAAAGAAGGGGAGGGTACATCCTTTAAAATATCTTTAGAGGATAAAGTGAAACCAGTCGATTATTATTATTTACTAAAAAGGTTTGGGTTCAATTATCAGGAGTTAAAAAAGATACTAAAAGAGCCTCTTCAAACTGGGCGACAGATCATAAATAATCAATATATATTAACACTAGACAGAAATAGTTTTCTTATAGAAGAAAATAAAGGTGAGAAAAGTGTAAGAGAATACATTTTAGAAAGGAAAAATCAAAAAATAGAATTAGATAAATATCAATCTTTAGAACTGGCAATTTATCCTCTCAGTTCTTCTCCAGACTACAATAATTTGCAGATAGCTTATTTAGATTCTACAAAAATAACCTATCCATTAATAGCACGAAAATGGAAAAAAGGGGATAAGTTCCAACCTTTTGGCATGAAATTTCAAAAGAAGCTTAGTGACTTTTTTATTGACAATAAAGTCTCTTTAGTTGACAAAAAGAAACTTTGGGTTATTACTGATGCTAATAATAAAATTATCTGGGTATCAGGTTATAGAATAGATGATAAACATAAAATCACTGCCTCTACCGAAAAAGTCTGTGAATTAAGGCTTATCAAAAAGAACTAGTTTTATGCCTCTCCAATAGTTCCCCCAAAGTTCATAGGGAACTTTGGATAGTTCTCAGCCTGTTTAATGTCACCATAACTAGCTTCGTATTTATCAATATTTTCTTGTAAAGCAGCTAGTAGTCTTTTAGCATGATCTGGAGTGAGAATAATTCTTGACTTTACTTTAGCCTTAGGTAAACCTGGCATCAATCGAATAAAATCTATTACAAATTCGCTATTTGAGTGTGCTATCATAGCTAGGTTAGCATATTTGCCTTCTGCTATTTCTTCTGACAGTTCAATATTTATTTTTTTATTATTCGAATTATTATTTTCTTTTTTATTACTCATATTTAATACATTTAGATACAAATAAAACAGGAATATAAAAGCACATCAAGTTATTACTACCTAAATTTCAAATAATGAAGCTCAGTTGGTTAAAAAAATTATTGTTTACGATCTTGGTAATTATAATATCATCATGCAAAGCAAACCACATTACAGCCAAAAAACCTATTCGAACAAGCAGTAAGGTCAGTTCGAAATCAGAAAAGGTATTAAAAGAAGCTAGAAAGTACTATGGAGTAAAACATAAAATTGGTGGTATGGATAGAAAAGGGATTGATTGCTCTGGGCTTACTTATCAGTCATTCAAATCTGTAGGGGTAAAACTTCCGCGATCTGCTCGAGATCAGGTGAAAATCGGACAAAAAGTAAGCCTGAATAAGCTTCAAGAGGGAGATTTAGTGTTTTTTTCATTTAGGAAAAAAGTAAGAATATCCCATGTAGGAATCGTCTCGAAAGTAAAGAAAGATGAAATTAAATTTATTCATACCTCGACAAGCAAAGGTGTAAGAGAGGACGATTTATTATCGAATTACTGGAAAAAATATTTTATAATTGGAAAAAGAGTAATTTAGGTTTAATACTTCTTGAAAATACCCGAAGAAAAAAAAAGCCTTAATAGAAAAACTTTTTATTTGTAAGGAATTATTTAATTTAGCGATATTTATTAGAAGGGGGGGGATTAGCTCAGTTGGCTAGAGCGCTACGCTGGCAGTGTATAGGTCATCGGTTCGAGCCCGATATCCTCCACAATAAAATAGTTCTCTTAGATAAACTCCTAAGATTAATGGCAAAGCTTAAAAACATAATAAAACAACTTTCTGTAGAAGATTACACTCACATCTATGATCTTTTGATAGAAAGTAGTGCTGATAAATCCGCTTATCTTTTAAAATCAATGAGAGAAAAATCTGCTTCTGATTCCAAAATAATGGAAGAGTTGCAGGTTAATACAAATGCTTACTATACTCTAAGATCCCGACTCAATCAGAAGATTGAAGAGTATTTACTCCAACAAATGGAGAGCCCACGTACAGATCTAATTAAGAAAGTTGCTAACATTAGTGAAATAGTATTTACAAAAAAGAGAACTATTTCCATAGCAACTCTTAAGAAGTTGGAAAAAGAGTTGCTGGACTATGACTTATCTAATGAGTTAACGGTTATCTATAAAATATTAAAACGGCTATACAGAAATAATCCCGAATACTACACTTATTCTCAGCTTTACAATAAACATGTAGCATTTATGCTAGCAGTTGATAAAGCTGAAGATATACTCTCTGATTACTTTGCTCGCTTTGGAGACTTTGCGCTAAATGGTGGAGAGAATGAAAAAATGAGTCTTGAGTTGATGTTACAAGAGATGGATAATGTTTGTAACCTTTATCAATCACATCGACTATATGTATACCAAAGCTGCTTGACCATCTTTCATCGCCTCTTTATTCAAAAAGGAGATGTAGAAGATGATTCTAAAGAGCCTATAGAAGATATCTTAGATAAGGTTTTCGAAATATTTGACACCTATAAGATGGACTCTGTATACTTCCACCTAAGATTGGTTTTTGACTTCCTCCGTTTAGAATATTATGACTTTTACAAGTTACATAGAAAAGCAGAAGAGTATTTTGAAGATGTAAATGAAAAAGCAGCTTTATTTTTATCCAACTTTGGAAGCTACACATACACTCCTCAATTCCTTGTAACAAAAATGGCCAGATATATAAGGTTGGATGATGTTAGTGAAATTAAAAGTGAAAATGAAAGCACCTTTTCTGAAATAGAGATTGATGTAAATGATCTGCCACTTTATCTTACTTACACTGCCTATAATGCCCTCTCCTTTTACTATGCTGACAATTATGAAGATGCCGCTAAAGTGGTTAACAACTTTTTAAATGAAGTAAGCTTAAAAAAGCAGCCTTTTGCTCAACTTGAACTTAAAAGTATACTTGCAGTCCAGTATTGCTTACTAAAAGACTCCGATCTTTTTAATCAATTGATGAATAGTATCCAAAGACAGATAAGGATACAAGGGAAAGAGTCGTGTGAACACATAGTAATTTTAACTAAAATTTTAAAAATTGCTATGAGTGAAACGAGAAGAAATAAAAAAGATAAAATAAGAGAGTTAGCAGATAAGTTTGAAAGGATGGAAAGTGAAAAGATTTTTGCTCCAACTAAACTTATAAGAATGTCTGAAGCTTTTATTACATCTTTAGTATAATTATTGCAAATATTTGTATCCTTTTTAAGAAAGAGAAGTCCTTTAAAAAAAGCAATTCCGTAATATTTTAAATACTGATCTGCAACTAAGGAAAATAAGTTTCTTTTCAAAAATAGCCTTATACATACTATACCAATATTTTATAAATACGCTTTTTAAAAGTTAATTCAGTATAATATTACTAGGACTAGTAATATTATATGTCTCTCCCTATCAATGACTCGTCATATCCTTGGGAAAATAGGTTGATGGATTTATATACTATATTTTAATTTGGTGAGGAGCTAGTGTCTTATTGTCTAAATCATGTTCTTTTTTCTGCAATTCACCAATACTATTTTCAATTTGCTTTTCTAAAATATTAAATAAATAATTTGCCTGCTGAATTAATGTATTTTTTTGTTTTTGGCTTAATAAAGGTAGCCCTTTGAGCCTTTCTAAAAAACTAAGTATTTCTGTTTCTCCAAAGTAAGATAAGCTTCCTGTAGCTTTATGCCTTATATCTGAAGCTTTTCTATCATTGCTCTCTATAATTGCTTGCACTACTTGCTGCCTATACTCTACCATCGTTTGCCAACCTATTTCTAAGAATTTTTTGTATCCCTCTATATCATCATCAAATAAGGGTTCTAATTTTGAAGAAAGCTTCACAGATTGACTGCTTTTCAGCTTTTTACTTTCAGAAACAGGGATAAGACTTTTACCATATTCAAGAAAGAGTTGGTACAGCTTCTCCGGGTCAATAGGCTTTGATATATAATCACTTAAACCTACCTCAAAACATTTATCCAGATCAAAGTCTAATACTTCAGCTGTTACAGCTATTATTGGTGTTTTTTTATTTTCAGACTTCCCATTTCGTATTGCCTTTGTTGTTTCAAATCCATCTTTTCCTGGTAGTTGAATATCCATTAAGATTAAATCATACTTCTTATCATAGACTTTATTGATTGCTTCTTCGCCATTTTCAGCTATATCTAAAGGCAAACTCCATTTTTTAGCAAGACTTTTTACAAAAAACTGATTTGGAACTACATCTTCCACATAAAGTAATTGTAAGGGAGCAAGTCGTAACCTAACAGATTGCCTTATTTTTATTGAGTTTGAACTTTTATCAATCTTGAATGGCAAATAAATATCAACTTCTGTCCCTTTATTTTCTTCGCTTTTTATTTCTACTTTTCCCTCTTGCAATTCAACTAGGTTTTTAATTATGGAAAGACCAAGTCCTGTACCTCCATATTTTCGGTATGTTGATTTATTTGCCTGCTCAAAAGGTTTGAAAATTTGTTTTATTTTATTTTTTGGTATTCCTATTCCTGTATCTAATAATTGAATTCTAACCCTTACATCGCTTTCTGTTTTTTCTAGAAGCTCTACATTAAACTTTATATGACCCTTACTTGTAAACTTTACAGCATTATTTACAATATTCATTATTATTTGAGAAAGCCTTACCTGATCTCCTAATAGTCGATTAGGTATATTTGGATCAATATTAACCTCTGAATTAATGGCTTTATCTTTTATTTTACTTTCGTATAACTTAAAAGATTGCTCCGCTGTTTTTTTAAGGTCAAAAGATATTTTTTCTAATCTAAGCTTACCTGCTTGAATTTTAGAAAAATCTAAAATATCATTGATTAGCGTTAAAAGATTTTTTGCTGAAAATGAAAGAATATCTATTATTTCTATTTGGTCTTCTTTTGGATCACTATCCATTAATAAATGAGACATCCCACTAATAGCATTTAAGGGTGTTCTTATCTCATGACTGACCACTGATATGAACCTATCCCTTTCTTTTAGTGCTCTCTCTAAATCCCTTTTAGCTCTAACAAGTTTTAGCTCATTATTTTTCCTTTCTGTAATATCTCGAACTATCGCTACCACTTGTAGTTTTCCATTATTAGCTATGTGGCTTAAAGAAAGCTCCCCTACAAAGTTTTTTTCTAAAGAAGAAGTGAACTTAATCTCTTCTGCCAATACTTGTTTGCATTTATTTTTTTGTTTGCCTTGTAGTAGCGCTTTTTGGATTTTGTCTTCTTCTTCTCTCGCAACAATAGATTTAAAATTATTTAAGCTTTTATTTTCTAAACCAAATAGTTCATCGGCAACTTGGTTTTTTAATATTACTTCTCCGCTAGGTTCTAAAATAAAAATAGCCTCAGAGGCCTGCTTTATAATTGCAAATAACTGTTGCTCTCTCTCATAAACTAGATTGTGCACTTTTCTTAGCTCATTTAAGGAGCTAAGTAGCTCGTCTTTTTTCTCTTTTAACGATTTTAATGCTTTTTCCTTTTGTCTTTGTACTTTCTTTTGCTCAGTCACATCTACACCTCCTGCTTGAAATTCTATAAGCTGATTTTTATGATCAAAAATTGGATAAAATGTCCACTCGATCCAGGCTTTCTTATTTTCAACTTTATGTTGAAAAATACTTTTAGTTAATTCTTTCTTTAAGCCTGTCCTTTTTATAAGCTGTCGAACTCTTTTTTGTAGGTCTTCGATAAATACTTCTGTAAACGAATCATATTTATTTTCGCTAAAAAAATTAGTAAACGCATTGTTTTTAAAAATAATTTCAAAGTCTGGAGAGAACCTGCATAAAAGTTCTGTCTGAGTCTCAATTACTGCTTTGTATTTAGCTTCCTTTTGTTCTAACTCTTTCTGAACTCTTTTTTCACTAGAAATATCCTTTACAAGAATGCATAAGCCTTTTTTGTAAGGGTAAATTAAAACTTCAAACCACTTTTTTTCCTCTAAAAAATTAAGCTTTATTTCAATTTTATTTTTCTTGTTTTGTTCAATAGACCTTTTGCACATTGCAATAAAACCTTCCCCAGCAATTACAGGCAGGCTATTTTCAATATTAGTGTTTAAAGCATTCTTTATCGTTATACCATTAGCTATAAATTTTGAGCACCCCTTGCTTAAGAATTGAATTTTTAAGTCTTTATTTAAAATCAAAAACGCATCTCCTAAACTTTCAGTAATCTGCTTTAACCTTATTTCACTTTTTTTAACCTGCTCTTCTTTCTTTTTAATATTATCCACAGAAGAAATTACCCCTAACACTCTCTTTGCTTTTCCCTTTTCATTATACTGAATAACACGTTCTTTTTTTTGAAACCATCGATAGGTTCCATCTTTATGACGCAGTCTGTAGTCAAGCTTAAATTCATTAATAAAGCCGTTTATAAGTTGATTTACTATACTGCTTATTTCATTTTGATCGGAAGGATGTATGAAGTGTTTAGCTCTATTATCCTCCATTTTTTCTACTTCAGAAGGAGTATAGCCTAAATATTTTTCTAGTTTATTACTTTCGTATACATACTTTTTATCATCGAAATCAAATACATAACAAACGCCATCAAATAATGATGAAAAATCTTGGAAATAGGTAGGTTCAGCTGAGGAGCACATAATTAACGTAGTTGTTTCATAGAAGTAATAGTATTGTTTATAATAAAAATCAATCAATAAATATACTATCCAAAATTTTGTAACCACTTGTAAACTAATACCCAAGAGCTTATATGTGATTTATTCTTCGTTTATACTAGCTTTTGAAAACCCTAAATTTTTGCTATTCAAGATATCATGCACTTTTTACTTACAAAAAATATTTGCCCTTGTTCTTTTTTGGGTTAAATGCAGAGTAATATTTTTTTATTTCTTTCACTTTAATTAATCTCTATTTTAGAGAAGTTTCTATTATACTACTCAATAAGATGTTTTTTTAGTTATCTTTAGTGTAAAAAGAAGTTTAGTTTTTATGCAAGATCTTATCTCTACAACTATACTTAACAGCTCCAACTTGGATGACTACAGAGTGGATTCTCTAAGACAAGCTGTTGAAGAATATCCTTTTTTTTCTTTGGCAAGGCTTCTTCTCATTAAATCTAAAACAGATAAAAACCATACTAGCTCTATTCTCAATGGGCTTTTTTTTAGTCTGTGGAACATTGATAATTACAGTGTAAACGCATCTCCATTAGCTAGTGACAATACTATAAGTATCTTAGATTCTTCTGTGCATATTGAAGGTTTAGAGTATGAAGATGATGAGTTCTTCGAAGTAGAACAAACTAAAAGCCAAACAGAAAACAGCTTTGAGTCTACTCTTGATAACTCAGTTCCATACTTAGAATCAGAACCTGACAATGACGCTTTAGTGCATTTTGAAGATCAAGAAAGTCAAAAGGAGGAAGATGCAGACTCAATTAATTATGAAGAAGAAGAAGACAATTCGTTTAATGCTGATTCTGTTAGGGATGAGATTTTTGAAAATATGAATAAAATAAAGCAATTAAAAGACTCTTACTTAGAAGACTATGAGTCCTCAAAAAAAGATAAAGAAGAAAAAAGCAAATCATATAATGCTGAAGATAATTCACAAGATAGTAGTAATGTGGAAATAGAAGATTCTAAGGAATCAAAAAGTAGTAACCAAGGAACATACATAAGCCCTGATTTTGAAGAGGAGGCGACTAGTGACTCCAAAGTCATTGAAGACCAAAAAAAAATAATGGACTCCATTATAAAAAAAGAAGAGAGCAAACCTGGTACAGATAGAAGCAGAATACCTCCCGGCATAGAAAAACTTTTAAATGGTGACGAATAACGCATTTTTATTTTTCTGCTCATTTTTATTTGCTAAAAAAAATTCTTTCTTTTGCATTTTAATCTTAGTCTAAGAAAGATATGTTGACGTTGTTAGTTATTATTGTTTCGATCATTTGTTTGATTTTAGTTTTATTAGTTCTTATCCAAAATACCAAAGGAGGTGGATTAGTATCTAATATGAGTGGAGCAAGTCAGATAATGGGAGTAAAGAGAACAATGGACTGGATTGAAAAAGCAACATGGGGATTTGGAATAGCCCTTTTTATAATGTGTGTCATTTTTACTGGTTTTATAAAAAATGATTCACCTCAAGATATCTCTCCCAATATCGAAGGAGTAGAACAAAAAGACACTTCAAATAATACTACTGAAGAAGCTATCGTACCTGAAGATGATAATTCTTCTACCGATTCTACTGCTTCTGATAACTAGAAGTAGTTTTTAGTTTCCATCAAGAATTAGAATGCTCCCTTTACAGTTAACTTCTCCGTTAGGAGATGTTAACTGATAGTAATACTGTCCTAAATTACCGTCGCCATCCCAGTCATTTTTATAGTCTTCAGACGAATAGACCTCTTCCCCCCAGCGACTATAAACTTTTAGTTTCCACCCTGGTCTGGTATTTCCAATTATGAAAAAATCGTTGTACCCATCTCCATTGGGTATAAAAGCACTTGGTGGGAAGACATAAGGTATATCAAATTCTATTTCCAGCTCATCATAGCATGCCTCATTTTCTCCTCTTAGCAAGAAAGAGTATGTTCCTTTTTGGGAGTATTGATATGAAGTAATATCTCCATTTAAAATATCTCCATTTCCAAAATTCCAGGTATATATCTCTGCTCCAGTAGAATTGTTTTGAATGGATATTTCAGGAATTTCTCCGCAAGCAAAAGGGATATCATACGATATATCCAGGGCAACTTCTGCTGCTACTTGCACAATAACAGTACTATCTACAAAACAGCCTTTCTCATTGAATATTCTTACATTATATTCTGTAGTTTGCTCTGGGTTTGCAATTGGGTTTGCAATATTTTCATTGCTAAGCCCTGTAGAAGGGCTCCAAAGGTATGAAATGCCCCCTCTGGCAAATATCTCTGTGCCATCTCCATCGCAAATAACCTGATTATCAGAAACTTGTACGTTCTCGTAAAACAGTGCTGTTGAATCAAAAGGAACGTCAATTTCTGTTTCATAGACTTCTCTACAAAACTCGCCTTCCAATATTAGCCTAATATCATATCGTCCAGAAACCTCATAGTTTACCTCCAACGGCTCTTCATTTATCTCTACAATTTCACCATTTCCCAAATCTATTTGAGCAGTAGTGTAATTCTCAGAAAGATTTTGAAAAGAAACAGATGGTATGGTATCACATTCCTCAATAAACTCTACAGAAAGGTTGGGCTTAATATTTGGAACTACATTAACAGTAATTGTACTATCTACAAAGCAGCCCTTTTCATTAAAAATTCTCACACTGTATTCTGTCGTTTGAAGAGGGCTTGCTACAGGATTAGCTATATCTACCCTATTAAGTCCAACAGAAGGCGTCCAGACATAGGTATCTCCTCCTTCTACATTAAGCTCTACAGATTTCCCAGAGCAAAGAATAGGATCTTCAGATAGAGTAATATTTTCATAAAATAATGCGGTCTCATCATAGAGTATTTCTGCTCTTTTCACTATTTCACTTTCACAAAACTCATTTCCTACATTTAGCTTTATATCGTATTGCCCAGCTTGGTCATATTGGTAAGTGAAAAATTCTTCTTCAGAAGGTACAGTAACTACATTACCATCGCCCATATCAAAAGTATATCTTTGCAGCCCATCAGAGTTATTTTCAATTCTTATTTCTGGTAAAACCTCGCATTTCTCAACTATTTCTACCTCAAAATTAGCTTCTACGTTAGGATAGACATCTACAATTACAATACTATCTACAAAGCAGCCTTTCTCGTTGAATATTCTCACATTGTACTCTGTGTCTTCGACAACGTTTGTTACAGGGTTTGCCACATCAGCTCTATCTAGTCCGCGAGCAGGACTCCATAAGTAGGAAGCTCCTCCGGAGACATTCAAGCTTGCCTGGTCGCCTAAACATAAAACCTGGTACTCTGTAACTTCTACCTCTTCATAAAACAATGCAGTCTCGTCAAACTCTATTAATACCTCCTGGCTAAACTCATCCAAACAGTTACCATTGTCTACAATAAGCTCAATCTGATGTCTTCCAGCCTGAAGATCTATGTCAAACCTCTCCTGATCTGAGACAATTGGCTCTTGTCCATCTATTCTAAAAGTATACTCCTCTAATCCTGTAGAATTATTGATTATCTCTACCCTAGGCAGCGGCTCACATGTATCCGTTATTTCAACTTCAAAACTGGCTTCCACATTGGGGAAAACCTCTACCACTACTGTGCTGTCTACAAAGCAGTCATCTTCATTAAAAATTCTGACATTGTACTCTTGAGATTCATCAACCGTAGCAACTGGATTTCTACTATTGGGATTGCTTAAACCCTCAACTGGAGTCCACTGGTATCTACTCCCTCCCGTAACATTAAGCTGAGCATTTTCACCTACGCAAACTGGAATATATTCCTCTACAGTTACATTTTCGTAGAATAGTGCTTCTTCATTTCTTGAAATCACTACTCTCTCTATCTCTGTAGCAGTACATCTACCATTATCTGCATTCAGGGTAATTTCAAATTCTCCTTCCTGTTCATACCGATATACTATCTCCCCCTGTTCTGCCTCTATTACATCTCCATTTCCCATATCGTAGGTAAACTCTCCATCACCTATAGAAGCATTTGTAAGTCGCACCTCTGGAAATAATGTGCATCCCTCTTCTACCTCTAGTTCAAAATCTGCTTCAATTCCAGGAAAAACTTCTACTAAAACATTCCCCTCAAACTCACAACCAAATTGATTCTCTATTCGAACTGTATAGTTTGTTGTTTCCTCTGGAGATGCAATAGGGTTAGCAATATTATCTCTATTGAGTCCTAGAGGAGGACTCCACTCATATATACTTCCTCCACTTGCTTCCAGTTGAATGCTTTCTCCCTGGCAAATAGATACATTTTCTGGAATAGTGAATTCAGAAGGGAATACAGTTATCGTTTTCTGTACCCTAGAAACATTTTCACAAAGTTCCTCATTACCAACTTCTAATGTTATTATATAATCGCCAGGTTCGCTATACGTATGAGATACGGGTTCTCTTCTATTGGTAGAAGTTCCATCACCGAAATCCCATAAGAAAGACTCTCCCCCATCACTAACATTATCTAGCTGCACTACAAGAGGAGCACAACCTTCGGTAAGTTCTGCTCCTCTATTGTCTAGGGCGTCAAAGTCAGCATCAAATACTTCTAAGTCAAATTTAAAGACTGCTAAATTACAGTTTTGAGAATTATTTGTATTGGAAAACACGCCAGGAGTAGCTGGAAAAGTTGACTCAGGGCCATTACAAGCACATACTGCATGATATACTACGCCATCTGGAGCAAAGCGGCTTGTCCCTCCATCTACATGTTCGTTAACACCATTCCCTCCCATGTAGGTTGCATACAACAAAGAACCTGCATTTCTGGAAAGAATCATCAAATAAAAATCTGAACCATCCGTATTTCTTTGAAAAGCATCTGCTGTTGTAGGGAGATTAGAAGTATTTCCTCCAATATGGTTATAAAAGCTGTTTACATTTCCTCCCCATCCAGAGAGATAAATATTTCCGCATTCATTGAGCATAAAAGCTGTTGGAGATATTTTAGGAGAACTCTGACCCGAACCAATAGTAGTGGAAACCAGCCTCTCACTCAAATTGGAAGAGAAAAGCTGGATAAAAATACCACTATTAGGATTGGAATACACGCCTTCCGTAATAGGCATACCACCCGTTGACTGCCCTAGAACAGCTATATTTCCATCTGGGTCTATATCTGCAAAGTAAATTTGATCGTAATCTCTTGTTCCTACAAAAGTGGAGTTTAGCAAGCTTCGTCCATCATTAGAGATTACAGAAATCACACCATCTACATTTCCTTCACTTGCGCCTTGAAAAGCGCCATTCGTCGTAGGGAAGTCAGGACTTATACTACCCCCTGCAACTACAATATCATTATTTTGGTTTAGTTTTATAGAATATATACCATCTGCATTTCTTCCTCCCAAATAGGATGCCCATACTAAGTTAGAAACGGAACTATTGAATTTGGCAATAACACCATCTTGTCTTCCGCCCAAATTTGGTTGAAAAGAACCATTCGTTTCCAGGTCTGGTGAAGTGGTACAGGTAGTTATATAAATATTATTTTGATTGTCAATTGCCAGATCTCCTCGAAGCTCATCTCCGTAGTTTCTATCTAAAATCTTGTTACTGGTAACGTCTGAAGGATCTACTGGCAAATTGACCCCATCGTCACCGCTACCTCCAAAATAGCTAGAGCCAACCAATCGACTTCCATCTTCACTTAAAACGGATATAAATAAATCACTTCCCAAAACAAATCGAATATTGCCAATAGGTTCATTATCATTGCCACCATTGTGCTCTGCCTGATAGGCATTATTCGTAACCGAGAAGTTTTGCGAGCTGGTCACACCAAGAACTACAAGCTCGTTGTTATTATTTACAATCAAACTTGTAGGCACATCTGTTAATGTCCCTCCTAAAAAACTAGAATATAATAGCTCTTCGCCTGTAGAGTTAAACTTCATTATTCCTACATCAATTGCTCCACTAAAATCTACATCAAATGCTCCTTCCGTAGTAGGATAGCCTATACCTGGATCGAAAACTATTCCTGCTCCATAAGCATTACCTTCATTGTCATAAGTAGCCGAAAATCCCCAGTTATCTGATACAGAACCCGAAAAAGTAGAAAAGGTTAAAACAGGGTCAATAATAAGTGTGTAACTAGTATCATATCCTTCAGGGAATTCAAATCTTAACTCATTATTTTCGAGTTTAAATTTTGCCTTTACTTCCTTTTTTACTCCGTTGATTATTTGAAAACAATACGGTTTTTCTTCTACTACTGTGTTTATTGAGGTAGATAATACCAAATCACCATGATGAAGGTTCACCCTATCAGCGCCTTTATATTCGATCACTATTTCACTAGGGTCAGCTCCAGGTCTTACTTCAAACTCATACTTGAGTTTATCCTCCGACTCTTTAAAAGTCAAGTCAATATTAGAGTATATATTTTCGTATTTAAAGCCACGATAAATATTAGCACCAGAAGCCCACTTTGAGGGATCATTCCCCTTATAATAGTTGTGTTTAAAGTTATATTCCTCAAAACCAGAGATAGCTGATGATATTTGACTACCTATCAACTGTACTTTTACAGCATGCCCCTTTCCTTTTTTAGCTTCAGATCTATGGTTTTGCTCATGATGGTGCTCTCCTTTTTGTAAAAAAGAATATGTCCACCCATCTTCCAAAAAATAAATATATCCTCCTGGTATTGCCGCTAAAGACTTTATTTCAGCATCCCACTGTCCCTTGTTTTCAATAATCTTTATTTTTCCCTCACTTTTTCCAAAAGAGTGTAAGGCAAAAATTAAAATCACAAATATGCCAATAAGACTTTTTTTCAAATTCTTATTGAATAGAGTTTTAAAGTTTCTTTGACGCATTCCTTTATTCTCAATTTAGCAGGTTATTTGTACAGCAGTTAATTTCTAAGTTTGTAGCCGAGTTGTCTTTTTAAGCATTGATAGAGACTACTGAATGTATTTCGGGCACTCTACTTAAAATAGCTTTTTCCACACCAGCTTTCATCGTCATTTCAGACATTGGGCAGGTTTCGCATGAGCCTAATAAAGCCACTTTTACAACTTTATCTTCTGTTATCTCTATTAGTTTTAAGTCGCCCCCATCTGTTTCTAGGTAAGGTCGAATAGAGCTTAAAGCCTCCTCTACTTTTTCATGTAGGCTTAGTATTTTAGAAGCTTCCTGCATTTTTAATACGTTTCATTATGTAGAATATTCATACTTTTTAGAGAAAAAGTTATGTTAATCAAAAATAATAATAAAATAGGTTTCCTCACTCTAAATATTCTTATAAGAGGTTAATATAATATTCAAACCAATATCATAACTTAATATAGTAGTAAATACCATTTTCATATTCTCCATCAAGTTAAGGCTTCTATATAGTAGCACTATCTGAAACCTTCCACTTTGAGTAAATCATTTACTTATAGAAATCGTTAACTTTATAATACAAACAATTATAAAGATGGATTTGCAAACAAGGAAGCTAAACTTCATTGAGGAGTTTCTTCATTTAAATAATGAAAAACTATTGGATAAACTAGAGAAACTTTTAAAGTTAGAAAAACCAAAAGAAAAGAATAAAATTTCTGTGTATGATGTTATGGGAGTTATTAGCAAAGAAGAAGGAGACTATATGCAACACGTAATTGAAGAGAATTGTGAAAAGATTAACCAGGATGACTGGAAATAACTATGCTCTAGATACAAATATTGTCATTGATCTTTTTAAAGGGGATGAACAGGTTGTGGAAAGTTTCAATAAAGCAAGATTAGTTTATTTACCTCTTCCAACAGTAGCTGAACTGTATTTTGGAGCAGAAAACTCTAAAAGAAAACAGCATCATATCAAGCAAATTGAAAAATTATTAGAGTTAACTGTTTTATTGAACACTAAAACAGACATCAAAATTATACGCCAAAATCAAAACAGAGTTAAGAAAAAAAGGAACACTCATTCCAGAAAATGATATATGGATTGCTTCTTTGGCAAAAGAATATAAACTAACACTTGTCACAAAGGACAAGCACTTTTCACACATTGTAGATTTAAAAACAATTGAATGGTAATTCAAAAGCCTAATAGCATAAGTTTTTTTACTGCTACAAGCTGTCAAACCTTCACCAACTCTTTACTAGCATTTACAATAGAAATCTGCCTTGCCAACTCTTGCGAAATTTCATCAAAAGCTTTTGCCGTCATTTCATCAGTTAAAGCGACTGGAGTCCCTTCATCTCCCGATTCTCTGATTCCTTGTACCAGAGGAATTTCACCTAAAAATGGAACTTCAAACCTATTTGCTAGCTTTTTACCACCCCCTTTTCCAAAAATGTAGTATTTATTTTCAGGAAGTTCTTCAGGAGTGAAGTAAGCCATATTTTCAATAACTCCTAATATTGGTACGTTTATTTGCTTTTGCCGAAACATAGCCATTCCTTTCTGTGCATCTGCAAGAGCTACTTTTTGAGGGGTGGTAACGATTACCGCTCCTGTAACTGGGATTGTTTGAACCAATGTTAGATGTATATCACTTGTTCCGGGAGGGAGGTCAATAAGTAAATAGTCTAGCTCTCCCCAGTGGGAGTCAGAAAGAAACTGTCGCAAAGCAGAGCTGGCCATTGGTCCCCTCCAAACTACCGCATTTTCAGGAGGAGCAAGAAAACCTATAGAAAGAAGCTTAACACCATATTGCTCTACTGGAACCATAAGGTTTCTATCTTCTCTTTTGGCAATACCTGGCTTTGCATTCTCTGCATTAAACATTACCGGAATAGATGGCCCGAAAATATCTGCGTCTATTATACCAACTTTAGCTCCATTTTTGGCTAATACCACTGCTAGATTAGAAGTAACGGTTGACTTCCCTACTCCACCTTTTCCTGAAGCAATGGCAATTACATTTTTTACATCTGGTAGTATGTTGTGGTTACTTCTAGTTGTAGTGACCTGAGAAGTCATATTGATAGCAAGCTCAATACCTTGACTAGTATACTTCTTTAATGATTCCTCACAGTCTGACTTTATTTTTGCTTTCAAAGGACATGCTGGTGTGGTTAATACGACATCAAAGCTAATTTTGTCTTCTTCAATATTTAGCTTTTGTATCATACCCAGGGTTATTAAGTCCTTTTTCAAATCAGGATCTTGTACTGTACTTAAAGCGTTTAATATATCTTTTTTGGGTACTATCATATGTTATCTTTTCCATTATAGTTGTCAAACGCAAATTTGAGACAACTTCTTTGTAAATTTACATAGAAATAGAGTCTATGATGTAATTTCAAAAGAAATTACAGTAAGCATTTGGTTATCAGCAAAAAACTTAACCTTTTATGAAATTTATTGATGAGCTATACATAAGATTTGGTAAGCGAAATATCTAAATTAGATTTACCCTTTTGATTGAGATTTCATGTCCATTAGCCAGGAAACCATAAGAAGAGTTCAAGAAGCAGCTGATATTGTAGAGGTTGTCGAAGATTTTGTGCCCCTCAAAAAAAAGGGGCAAAATTGGTGGGCACTTTCACCTTTTACCAATGAAAAGACCCCTTCTTTTTCTGTTTCTCCTGAAAAAGGGATTTTCAAATGTTTCAGCTCTGGCAAAGGTGGAGATTCTATCAGTTTTATCATGGAAATGGAGGGGATTGGATTTCTTGAGGCGATCCGGTTTCTGGCAAAGAAATATAATATTGAAATAGAAGAGGAGAATAGCCTCGAAGATCAAGAAAATGTTAGCATTAGGGAAAGCCTTTATATTGCCTTGAATTTTGCAAAAAACTATTTCAAGAGTAATCTACATGACTCGCAAGAGGGAAAAAGTATAGGCTTAAGCTATTTGAAAGAGAGGCAGGTTAGCGCTGTAGCAATTGAAAAGTTTGAAATCGGCTATAGTTTAAACAAATGGAATCATTTGGAAGAGGAAGCACTCAAAAATGGTTTTAAAGAGGAGATATTAGAAGGTGCTGGGCTGATTATAAAAAAAGAGGATGGAAAAAAGTACGATCGATTCAGGGGGAGAGTCATTTTTCCTATCCACAATTTAAGTGGTAAAACGCTTGGCTTTGGGGCCAGAACACTAAAGAAAGAGGATAAGCCAAAGTATTTGAACTCGCCGGAAACGGAAGTATACCACAAAAGCGATATTCTTTATGGTATATATCAGGCTAAGAATAGCATCCGATCTAAAAATGAGTGCTATCTGGTAGAGGGTTATTTGGATGTTATATCGCTTTGGCAAGAAGGTATAGAAAATGTGGTAGCAGCTTCTGGGACTTCTTTGACGGAAGGTCAAATCAGGCTTATAAAGCGCTATGCCAAGAATGTGACGATTCTGTTTGATGGAGATCTTGCAGGAATTAAGGCTTCACAAAGGAGTATTAACCTCATGCTAAGTGAAGATCTTAATGTAAAGGTGGCTTTACTTCCTGAAGGAGAAGACCCCGATAGCTACATCAAAAAGGTTGGCAAGGCAGAGTTTGAAGATTTTCTTGCTCATTCTTCTAAAGATTTTATCTTATTCTTTTTAGACCCTGCCATTTCCAATTTTACCAATGACCCTATTTTAAAAGCAGAAAAGATAAAAGAAACAGCGATTAGCATCTCTAATATCCCTGACCTGATTAAAAGGAATTTATACTATAAAAAATGCAGCGAGCTACTTCAGATTGATGAAGAGGCTCTAATAAACGAAGGGAATAAGCATATTCTCAAAAAAACAAAGAACTATAAAGGACGACAAAAAACAGATGACCATTCTACTTTGCCTATTATCGGTAAGGAAAGTACTAGCGAGGAAGTTGAAAAACTAATTCAGCTAGATGAGACAGTTACGTGGGAAGATCAGGGTTATTTACAAGAAAAAGAGTTTGTAAGAATTTTAATTTGCTATGGAAACCAAGAAGTCGAGGAAGGTAAAAAATTAGGAGAGCTTTTAATCAACGAAATTGAAGGGATAGAGTTAAGCAACCCCACACTTCATAAGATTTTAAATGTTTATAAAGAGGAGTTTAGCAAAAACCAGTATGTGGATGAAAGGTTTTTTTTACACCAGAATGATCAAGGGGTTGTTAATGAGGTAATTAGCTTTCTAAGTGATAAAGATGTGCTAAGTAAACACTGGGAAGATAAGTTTCAAATCTTGGTACCTCAAAAAGATGAAAAGATTAGTTTAATCATTCATAAAAACTTATTGCGATTAAAGTACAAGCACTTACAAACCCTATGCAAAGAAGCACTAGATAGACTCCATTCTCAAGAGAAAATAACAATAGAAAAACAGGAGGAACTGCAAAAAATTTATATCAATCTTTACAAGGAGAAAAAAGAAGTGGCAGAAGAGCTGGGAATTATTATTGCGTAGCTTTTGGGTTAATGTGCTAATGCGATAATATAAATTATGCCTATTAACCTATTAGTTGTTGCACTAAAAGCCTTAGTCATAGCGACTTGCAAAATGACAGGCTTGACGCGCTGGTACAAGCTTTGTGAAGGTTGCCCTAAATTTTTGTTTAGTTTCCTTTCAGCTCTACTAGTTTGAAGCCTTTTCCGTGTACGTTGATGATTTTTAGGTTTTCATCTGTGCTTAGAAACTTTCGTAGTTTAGTGATGTATACATCCATACTTCTGGCATTGAAATAGTCGTCTTTCATCCATATTTTGACCAACGCCTGAGATCTATCTAAGATTTGGTTTTTGCGAACTGCAAGCATTCTTAAGAGGGCACTTTCTTTAGAGGTAAGCTTAAATTCGTGTCCATCTTGTCTGATGAGTTTTTGCTCTTCTGATTTAAATACAAACGTTCCTATTTTAAACTCGTTTTCCCCATCCATTATTTCATCTGGATTGTAGGTTCTTTTAAGTATTGCTTTTATTCTAACCAGCAGCTCATCAGCACTAAATGGTTTGGTGATATAATCGTCGCCACCGACGTCAAAGCCCTTCAACTTATCCTCTCCAAGAGATTTTGCAGTTAGGAAAATGAGTGGTGTATCCAGGTCTATTTTTCTGATTTTATCTGCTAATGAAAATCCATCTAGTTTTGGAATCATCACATCTAGAAGGCATAAGTCAAATTTGCTTTCTATAAATAGCTCATAGGCCTGCTCTCCATCTTTGGCATGGGAAATGTCGTACCCTTTTACCTGAAGGTATTCTAAAAGAGCACTTCCAAGGTTTTCATCGTCTTCTACAAGTAGTATTTTAGGTTTGTTTTCCATTTTTATGAGGTAAATATATGGTAAAACTAGTTCCTTTTTTTAATTCACTTGTTACAGAAATTTTGCCACTATGTGCTTCTATCATGGTTTTAACATAACTTAACCCTAAGCCAAACCCTTTTACATCATGTACATTGCCTGTAGATACTCTATAGAATTTGTCAAATATTTTATTTAACATTTCTTTAGGTATTCCTATTCCATTGTCAGATATTCTAATTTCTATACCATGAGCCACATTGTTGGTTTGTATGATAATTTTTGGGTTTTGATCAGAGTATTTGTTTGCATTGTCCAATAGGTTAAGGATGATGCTTGTAATATGAACCAGATCTCCTTCTATGGTATTTTTTTCTGCATTTAGTTTTTTTATTATTTTTCCATTTCTATTCTCTATCGCTAAAGAGAAATTTTTTATGCTTTCGTTTATTATTTTATGAATGTTTATTTTGCTTATCTTGAGATTTATTTCTTCTTTTTCTAATTGAGCTATCTGGAGTACTCGTTCTACTTGCTGAGCCAACCTATTGTTTTCTTCTTTTATCATGTTGAGATATCGATTGCTGAGGGTTTCCAATTTTTTCACATCATCGTCCATTAGCGCATCACAAGCTAGCGCAACTGTTGAAATTGGGGTTTTTAACTCATGAGTCATGTTACTGATGAAGTCATTGGTGATGTCAGATATTTTCTTTTGCTTTATGATGGTGCTTACAGAGTATACAGTGCTTAAGACTAATCCTGTGGTGAAAAGCAAGGATGCTAGCAGTACTACCCATATTTTTTGGAAGGCATATATGTCTTGGTTTGGAAAGTTGAGGTAGAGTGTGTTTCTGGAATCAAATATGTCAAGCGGAAATAGCCTGGCTTTGAACGAAGACTGTTTTAGTTTTTCAAGATCTATGCTTTTCCCTTTGCTCAAAAAGATAAACTCTTCTTTTCCCAGTTGATTTTTTAGTATCCCAAAGTGGTATTTTGTCTTAATGCCTCTACTGAGAATTTCATTTTTTATGATGGAGTCTAGTAAGGAAAAGTTGAGTCGATCTTCTATTTCTTTTTTCTGACCTGCCAGAGCTAGTTCTTTTAGTATTTGCTCTACCATGTCTGTCTTCATTGCTAATCTTGCACCCAGATTTTTGCCTAAGCCTCTGTATCGAACGGTAGAATCTAATGGAATTGTATTGCTGTTAGTTATTAGTTCTCTGGTAATGTCTTTATCTAAACCTAGCTGGTTTATTTCTCTTTTCCTGGCGATTCCAGATTTGCTTATAGTTACCTGCTCTTCTACTTCGTAGGCATAGCCGTCTTTTGCTAGCTCAGCAGAGCTGAAAAATTGAGTGTTGGTAATTGTCTGCTTTTCTTTCCACTTTGCATTGCCAGCTGAATCGTATGCTATTTCAAAAAAGTCATTGGCATTAACGTTTTCATTTATTTTTCTTTGAATTAGATGAAATGCTTCGTTTTTTTCAATTTTCTCAGCTATAGATGTTAACGCTTGGTTTACCTGTTGAATAAATTGCTTTTTTTGTATGCCAATAGCTGTATTAACCCAATAGAACTCTACTAGTATCAGACCTAACATAGCTATTCCAGAAAAAATTGCTATGTTGGTTATCCGCTTTTTGCTCATTG
This sequence comes from Bacteroidia bacterium, assembly GCA_030425505.1. GTDB lineage: Bacteria > Bacteroidota > Bacteroidia > Cytophagales > Flammeovirgaceae > JAUIAB01. Next base: position 27,802 of record JAUIAB010000019.1, read on the forward strand.
CATTAAATTTTTTTACTACTTTAAACCAAACGTATTTTTACTTAAAATTTTCCAGAAAGTATAGGAAAACGACACCAGGTTTTTGGATCCAAACTGTGATTATCTAAATGAAAAGACAGGGCATATCTTTCTCTTTTCCATTGGTTTTTTCTCCATAACCTAAAAAACCGATCTACCCACTTTTGAAGTTCTTCATTGCTATATTTTGAATGGTTTACTTTGAGTTCTTCGTAGCACTCTGAAGGACTTTTTTTATCTCCGATAGCTAGTTTTTCGATATAATCTAATACTTCGTAAGGCATTAGGTCTTGCTCATCCTTTTGCTCTTTTTCCTTGGGACGAAGTTCAGCGGTTGGTTGCTGGCTATTAACTTTTGCTAAAATAGGAATTTTGATTCCCAGTATACCCTCTTTTTCCATTTTGACTAACCATTTTCGCAAGAAGGTTTTATTTATTCCTGCCAAAGGACTTAGGCATCCACTTGTATCTCCATCCATAGTTGCGTAGCCTACTGCAGCTTCCGATCGGTTACTTGTGGAAAGTAATAAAGCCCCTTTTATGTTTGCCAGCATCCATATACCTGGGGCTCTGACTCTTGCTTGTATATTTTGTAAAGCAATGTCATCTTTCTCCCAGGTTATTTCTCTACTGATTGTTTTTTCTATTGTTTTTTTATAAAACAAAAACGCTTCATTCACATCTATAGTATGAAAAGATGCATTTATGAAGTTAGCTAAAGATTGAGCTGCCTCCAGAGTAGTATTTCCACTATTTTCTGTTGATTGATACACAGTTGTAATTAACTGATGAATTATCTCCTTACTTGCTTTACAGTTTTCTATCTCTTGAATATGGCTTAACCTTTCCTTAAAACCATTTATTCCTATTTGCTCTATAGCATATTCTATCATTAGATAACAGCATACCAATACAGTTGCTGAATCTACTCCCCCACTTAAAGAAATCACATAGCCTGATGCTTTACTTTTTCTTAAATAGTCGAATAATCCAAGTGCTTCTGCTCTTGCAAACTGCTCATCTCTACTTAATGTATTAATCTTTTTTTCTAGTTGGCCATTAGTAGTTTTTTCTCTTCTATAAGTAATCTCAAAATTTGAATCTACACAATATAGCTTTTCTTGCGCAGGAGTACTTTCTCGCCGTATTTGTCTATGGTAGTTCAAGTCTACCTCCGCTTCTGTAACTTTCACATTATGGAAGGTTAGCATTTCACTTTCAGTGATCAAATTACCCGCCTGAGCTATCGTTACTCCTCCATCGTATATTATTCTGCCAGCTTCGTTGCCTAGTAAGTTCGCATATATATAAGCTGTCTTAAATGCTCTAGATCCTTCTACAACTATTTCTCTCCTTTTCAAATACTTATCGAAAGAAAAATGGCTCGCACTTGGGTTTAATATTATATCTACACACTCTTGTGCAAGGTTTACCCCTACCCTATCTTGTACCCAAGCCTCTTCGCATATTTCAAGCCCAATTCGAACCCCTGAAATATTGAAATAAAGGTCTCCAAAAGGAACTTCTGTTTCTTCAACCTTTATTTGCTCAATCTTCTTTTCTACCCAAGGCGTAAACCACCTATTTTCGTAATGTACTCCATCTCTTGGCAAATGCTTTTTAGCAACTATTCCAAGAATTTGTTTATTTCCAACTACTGCTACCGAGTCATACACTTTATTTTTGAAGTTTATAGGCAGCCCAAGTGTCACTAGGATGCCTTCCGTATAAAGAGCTATTTGTAATAGTATTTCCTCTGCCTTTTTTTGAACAAACGATGCCAGGAACATATCGTCACAACCGTAGCCTGTTATACACAACTCCGGCAGGCACAGTATGTTTATTTCTTTTTGCTTTGCTATTTCGATAGCTCTTAGAATGTTATTTTTATTACCTTCCCAATCTAGTGGGGTTTGATTTAATTCTGCACCACCTACTTTTATAAAGCTTTCTTTTTTCATCTGTTTAAAATTTGTGATCCTCCTAGTTTGTTTGGTACACATCTTAATCATCCCTTCGTGTGTGCCTCAGTTTTAAATCAGACATGGTCTGTTTCATTTTTTTCATGCATCCTCAATACAAAATTGCCTATTTATATGGAATCCATAAGATAATTTTACGAGATACTTCAGTAATCATCTGATTATAAGCAATAAATTCCTTCTTTTAGGAAAGAGAATTCACGAAATCTGTATAATATAGAAATTATTTAAAATTTGATTTTATTGACACTAAATATGAATCCCAGAGTTAATATAAATTTGAGCACTAGTGAAGCTATTGTTTTCTTTGATTTCCTAGCAAGGAATAATGAAAAAGATTCTTTGCCTATTTTCGAAGATAGTTCTGAAAGAACCGTACTCAATACGGTTGAGTGTATTCTTGAAAAAGAGTTAGCTGTTTTATTTGACCGAGATTATAAAAGAGTCGTACAAAAAGCTAGAGAAACTCTAAATAAAAGTTGAATATTTACATAAAAAAATGGGGGAGTTTCAATAGATCATCAAATGCACCAACAGCTACTATGCTATAAACTCTGTCTAGGTATTTTGGATAAAATAAAAGGAAGGTATTTGTTTAATCTTATTTCATTTTTGAGTGGCTCGCTTTTTTAATCAGTCAAATATTTTAAAGATCGCACTTTTTGCGACTGGGCTATCCGGAATTGTTGCTGAGTATGTTTTATCTACATTGGCAACTTACTTTTTGGGTAATGCTGTTGTCCAATGGACTTTAGTTTTATCTACTATGCTTTTCTCTATGGGTTTGGGAAGCAGGCTAAGCAAGTTCATTGGAGACCACTTATTAGAGAAGTTTGTGGTTATAGAATTTTTACTCTCTTTTTTAGTTTCATTTTGTGCTTGCGCTACTTATTTAGTGTCTTCTTTTTCTAGCTTTAACGATAGTCTATGGATTTTCAGCTTCAACCCAACAGCTATCATAATTTATGCTTTAAGTGTTCTAGTAGGCCTTTTAATAGGTCTTGAAATTCCTTTAGTCGCCCGCCTGAACCAGCATTTTGAAGAATTGAAAGTTAATATTTCTTCTGTCATGGAGAAGGATTATTACGGAAGTTTATTGGGTGGTATTTTCTTTGCTTTTGTAGGTCTACCCTTTTTAGGACTTACTTATACTCCATTTGTTCTTGGTGGAGTGAATTTCATTGTAGCTATTATTCTTTTGTTTGCTCTCAAAAATTCTATTTCTATTAGCTGGTTTAGAAGACTTAACTTTTCTGCGGTATTTCTATTCCTATTAATTTCAACTGGAGGTCTCTTTGCTAATAAAATCATTAATTACGGTGAACAAAAGCGGTATTTGGACAGAGTAGTTTTTCAAAAACAAACTGCTTATCAACGCTTAGTTGTTACCCGATGGAAAGATGATTTTTGGTTTTACATTAATGGAAATTTGCAGTTAAGCACTTTGGATGAAGAGCTATATCACGAACCTTTAGTTCATCCTGCTATGTTGCTGCACCCTTTTCCACAAAAAGTTCTTGTTTTAGGGGGTGGTGATGGTTGTGCAGTCAGAGAAATTGTTAAATATAATTCTGTAGATGAAGTAGTCTTAGTCGACCTGGACTCTGAAGTCACACAACTTGCCAAAGACAACCCAATCTTTCTTTCTTTAAACGATTCTTCTCTTTGGAACACTAAGGTAAAAGTAGTCAATGAAGATGCCTTTTCTTTTGTAAATAACTCTAATTTGTTTTTTGATGTGATTATAATGGATTTTCCTGACCCCAAATCTATTGATTTAGGAAGGCTTTATTCCTATGAGTTTTATAGCTTATGCAATAAGCACTTACGACCTAATGGTTTAGTAGTAACTCAAGCTGGAAGCCCTTATTTTGCTACTAACGCATTTTTATGCATTGACAAAACCTTAACATCTGTAGGGTTTAGTACTCTTCCTTTACATAACCAGGTTCTTACTCTGGGAGAATGGGGATGGATAGTAGGATCTAAAGAAAAGGTTAGTACTGAAGCTTTAAGGAAACGACTTTGCTCTATTAATATTCCAAATGATTTACCCACTACTTGGCTAAATGAAGATGCTTTTTACTTAATTTCTTCTTTTGGAAAGAATGTTTCTTTCTCTGATTCTACAAAAATAGATGTGAATTATATCCATAAACCTGTTTTGGTTGATTATTACAGGAAAGGAAACTGGGAGCTTTATTGATAACCTTTCCCTCTTACGTATTCCACTATGTTTTTAAGCACTCTCTTATCCATTTTTAACTATTTTTGTCTTTATGATTGATCGATTGAAAGGCATTTTAAAGTCAGAGCTTAATCACCTTCTTGAAAATGGCTTGAATTTAGACGATTTCTTTAATAAAAAGGATTACGATTTTGAAGAAGAATCTACTTCTTTTTCTGGCGATAGTTCTGAAGGGTTTTCAGCTAATCAAAATACTACATATCCAGACGCGAAGTATTATGAGGCATTAGAAATCCCTTACGGATCTTCGCTTGATGTAATCAAAACCAATTATAGAAAGTTAATTAAAGTCTATCACCCCGACCTGTATGTTAGCAATGAAGAAAACTATAAAATCGCTGTTGCCGTTACTAAAAAAATCAATGAAGCCTATCAGTTTTTGAAGGAAAAGCACAAATAGGAGAACTTTAAGTTTTTTAAACTTTGAACTTTCCTTTTTCAAACACTTTTTTGAGAAGTATTCTTTAGATTTGAGGTTTAAACTTATTGGATCATACTATATTAGGTTTACTTGATGTTATTGCTCAATTTTGTAATCTAGTCTAGGTTTCTTTTTTATTTTAATTTTAGATATATGTTTGGTTGGTTAAGACGATTGTTTGGTATTGCAAAAGCAGAGGCAAATTCAGCTTTAGACAAAATGGAAGACCCTGTTAAAATGACAGAACAAGGCATTAAGGATTTGAAAGAGGATTTGAGAAAGAGTCTTCAAAGCCTTGCCGAAGTAAAATCAATGACGATTAAAGCCCGACGAGAGCTAGAGGTTACCAAAAAGACCGCTACTGATTATGAAAATAAAGCAATTCTTTTATTGCAAAAAGCTCAATCTGGTGAGCTTGAATCTTCTGAAGCAGATAGGCTTGCCAGCCAGGCACTAGGTAAAAAAGAACAGTTACTTAGTAGAGTTACCACCCAAGAGAAGAATGTTAACCAATACGAACAAATGACTTCTAAAATGGAAGTTAATGTTCAGACTCTTAAGTCTCAAATTTCTGAATGGGAAAATGAGTTGAAGACGCTAAAAGCAAGAGCTACAGTTAGTAAAGCTTCTCAAAAGGTTAATAAGCAAATGGCTAGAGTTGACTCAAATGATACATTAGCAAGACTTGAGCGAATGAAAGAGAAAGTTGCTGAACAGGAAGCTTTAGCAGAATCATATGCAGAAGTTGCAGATATGGATAAATCTGTAGATGATGAGATTGATCAGGCTCTTGGAGAAAGTGCATCATCAGACTCTTTATCGCAGCTAAAAGCCAAGATGGCTGAACAGCAGGCATTGAAAGAAAATAATAGTACTGAAAAATCAGAACCTAGTAATAATGGAGAAGAAAGTAGCACTACTAAAGTCGAACAGCCTTCTAGCGAGCTAGATAAGCTAAAAGCACAATTAAAAAATGTAAATAACTCTTCTTCGAGCAAAGCTTCTGAAAGTTCATCCTCATCTGAGGAGAAGACAAGCGAATAATAGTTGAGGCTTTTTTGATAAAAAAATGTCAGACTATATCTAAAGGAAAAAAGCAGTCAAATAGGCTTTTTTAATGCATATAGAAGATCCTTTTAACCTATTTCTTAACAATATTCAGAATTACCGGGTTGATTTGAGTAGTTTATCTAAAGGTGTATTATGTATCTATAAGTTTTTTGCAAAAAGGGACATTCAGAAGTAACAGGATTAGTTATTAAGAAATACTCAAAATAGGACAATATAAAATAAAAACACTTTAATGAGCTTTGTTTTAAGCATGATTATATTCTGAAAATGATTTATAAACTTGTTTTTAGGAAGTATAAGAACTGAAATACCCCGTTTTTTGCCAATATTGGTGATTTTCGGGGTGTTTTCTTTCTTTAGGATACTGCTTTAAACGCTGAATATCAAATATTTATACTACCTCTGAATATCCCTAAAAAAAATCCCTCCTAAATTTTAATGGTTTTAGGAGGGCTTTTTTTTTACAAAGAACTTAACTTCTGCTTACTCAACAACTATTTTCTCAACAAAAGATTCATGACCAGCTTCAATTATCACCATATACACTCCAGGATTAATCTTACCAAAGATTTCTATCTCTCCTAATTTATTCTCAAAAGAAATGTTGCTTGTATAAGTTTCCTTTCCAGATAAATCGGTGATAGTAACTTGTGCTTCCCTAAACTTCAACTTATCTGGCAACTCTATGTTTAGCCTATTTCCTGTAAATGGATTGGGATATACTTTTAGTTTTTCGCTTGTAACCAAATTACTCTTTCTAAACCCAAAGTTAAAACCGTTATTTACGTCTATGAAAACAGGCCTCTTTGCTTGAAAAACTCTTGTTCTACTAGACTGAACTTGGCTTCTGCCTAATGTCAATATTTTAAAATAATTCCCTTGATTAAGAGAAAACCCTCTATTGTTTTTCTTTACAAAAGTTATTGTATCTCCTTGACTATAATTAACTTCTCCATCTTCCATTGGTCTAATTTCGTATATTAACTCATTATTATTACCTGCAGAGTCGCATGAATACAAACTATATTTTACCTCATTTCTACTTTCATCTTTCCAGCTTATTCGAACATCATTATTTTCTAATACTGTAGCCTCGATATTAGAAGGCGAAAGTGGTTTTGTGATACTACATGAATACGCATCTAAATCAGAGTTGTATTCAAGGTCTTCTCTAGCAATATTATACGGTTTTATTAAGTAATGTACATAGTTATTATCTAACTTATATTCATCATAGTATGTGAACTGGTTAGGCTCTAAATCTGCAATTAGATGAAACCCATCCATGCTATTATCTCTGTTAGCTGTTACTTTTCTATACAGCTTAAAACCATCCACTCTGTTTTCAATAGGATTTAAAAAATCAGGCTCCCACACAAGAACTGCATGTTTTTCTCCCGTCTGAAGTATTCTAAAATCTTGTGGCATTAGTGGTGCTCTTTTAATTTGAATATATTCTGTACATACATACCTTGATTGACCCTTGCTTCCGGCTTTGTAACGCACCCTATAGTTATATCTCTTCCCAGAAAGTACATTCTCATCTACATATTGACCTATCTCTGCTCTCAATGTAGCTAGTGGTGTATAACCATTTACACCTTCTTCTGACCTCTCTACCTCTACTACCCTTGGTCGATCTCCTGCATTATCCTGATTCTCCTGCCATGGTATTATTATACTATTTTCTCCCTCTTGATAAGGGATTACCTGTTTTGGAGGGTGGTATGATCTTTCTACCATTCTTCCTAAATACTTCCCACTCAATCTAAACCACAGATGATGCTCTGTATTATGTCCTGCTCCACGTATTGCATTCCCCCACTCACTATCCCCTCGCCACTTCCATGGCTTATTGCTTTCTATAATTACTGGGCTTATCGATAAGTAGTATTTACCAGGCTGTAAGTGTATATCCTCATCTTCTAAATAAAATGTGAAATTACCATTTCTAAAACTCACTTCGCTAGCATCTATATCGTATGTCCTGCTGAAGCTATATTCTCCTTGATCAACTCTTGGTTGATATCCTTGTCCTGCTACTAGCTCATAGTAGATGCTATCTGCTTCTACTATGCTTATTCTAACTCTTTCCATTTGCGATAATCTCCCCTCATAACTTCCCTTTACCATCACTTTCTCTACATCCCAACCTTGCCCTTTAGGCACTCTAAATTCATCTTTATAACTCTGTATATCCTGACTTGGTGGCTCCAATAGTCTATTTTCTGAAGATTTGTAATATTGCTTTCCAGCTACACTTTGGTCATATAATACTTCGTCAATCCTATCTCCTCTTCTACCTGTCACCATTATTTTTAATAGTCCCTCCTCATACGTTTCTTCTCCTTCTTTATGCAATTCTATATTCACAAAATTAGCTCCTGATCTTCTTGGATCTATCGTCAGTATATTTTCATCTAAGCTTACACCTGCCACTTCTTCATCACTCTGACTTGTAAGCCTAAAATTATATTCTTCTTCAAAACTAACATATGAGCTTAAGTCTATCTCAAGGTTATTATCTACAGCTGCTACTTGGATGGTACCCAAATCTCTTTTTAGTCGAGTTGGCATAGCCTGTAGTCCTGCATAACCAGTGAATATCCCATTACCATACGTAGCTATAGCCATCAGTCCATCGCTGGGTCGAGAGACTATTCTGTTTATTGCACTACAACCTATTGTCTCTACTGCTTCTCTTCTCCATGTTATACTTCCTTTAGTTTTACCTCCATTTAATAATGGTATATCATTAGTAGAAAACAAGCCATGGGATGTGCCAAGAAATATTCTATAGTACTCAGGTCTACTATCCATTCTATGAATGGTAAGCCACCTGGCAGATATGGAAGTTTCATCTAGGTTTGCTGTTATTTTTCTCCATCTTTGTCCTCCATCTTTACTGTAAAAAATATCTGAGTCACTTCCTTTGCCTGCATATACTGCAAATATTCTATTCGCATCTAGTGGGTCTACCGTTATGCAACTCATTGAACCTTCTGTCGCACCTTCTGGAACAGATACTTCTTCGATACTTGCCCTTCTACTTGTGGCGTTGGTATATCGATATATTTTAGCATCTCTTCCCTTCGTAGCAGCGTATAATATATATGCGGGCTCTGTAGAAATAGCAAGTGTATATAACTCTCCTTCTGGTATATCTGGTAAACTTGTTACCCTGTCCTCATCATTGATATCAGGATAGTACCGTACTGAGTTTCCATCCTTGATTATGAAGAATTTGCCATTTGTACCTGGTAAAAAAACCGCTGCCATTCCTGACTTATTATCAAATCCATTACCGTTTGTAGAGATACCATAATCATGTTCTCTTTCTCTCTCTCCTTCATCAATTATTTTGACATTGAAATAGTTTTTTTGGTGACTTGTTATTAACCTTGAGCCACTGGCATTAAACACACAGTGCATACCATCATTATTTCCTGTATTGACCCACGAATAACCATGCTCATTGCTAAAAGCCATTTGCGTACCATTATCTTGAAAACCCGCAGCAATCATCTTACTATCGCCTTCTGGAATACTCACAGAATATGCTTGTGTAGTAAGATAACCATTATTAAGAGGCTGCCAATCTAATTCTTCATACATTTCCCAGTCTAGCTCTTTCATTACATTATTAGATCTGTAAACTCCACCGTCATTTCCAACTAGTATTCTCCTGGGATTAGAGGGATAGAATATTATTTTGTGCTGATCCAAATGATATACACTTGGATAATCAGAAAAAAACCCATCTATACTGCTTCTACCAATCATTTCTACGTTTGCTGGGTCTTTGAAACCATCAGTAGATCTATACAATATTCTACTACCTAGAAGTACTACATTAGGATCATCTGGTTTTACAGCAATACATTGATTGTATGCACCACCCCCAAAACCAAACTCTGACCAATCAACAACGTCCCATAACATGTCTCTTATATTGTATATACCATTTACTCTTCGCATACCTACTTCTCCAGGTGCACTTTCTGTAATAAGTTGATGGTATAATCTGTACTTTGGATTATGATTTTTAGAGACTCCGAAATAATATACTTTTCTTGAGCCATCTCTATTGAGACTAGGCGAAGCTCCGATAACCACTCTATCACACTCTTCCAAATTATTCATTTCTACTCGATGCCAATCTCCTATTAAATCTCTGTAAAAAACATTCCCTAAATATGAAGCTATGATCTGGCCCTCAGGAGTAGAAACCACATCTGCATATCTTTGAGATTTACCTTGCACATTTTCAAAATTAAGTCTGCATCTGGAAAACTCCCCTTCGTATGTAATTCTAAATATACCCTCTTCACAAGCAATAAATAGGTCTCCATTTAAAGGGTTCACTGCCAAACTCTGTGAGAGATCTAGTGACCGACTTGGGGTTTCTAACTTCTCCCAAGATAACCCCTTGGTATCAGAGTAATAAATACCACTACCATAAGCATTTTGTTCTACATAGTTTCCACTAGAAGTTTTAAGCTCACATTCTCCAGTAGCTATATACCATCTATTAGTAAAATCTCTTCTTGTATCCTGTACTATTGCAGAAACTGTTTTAATTCTTTCTGTAGATGTTATTCTTACCCAGTGTTCTCCTCCGTCTTCTGATCGCCATAAGCCTCCAGTTACTCCTCCTGCCATTATTATATCTTCATTGGTAATATCTATAGCCAAGGCTTTTGTTCTTCCTCCTACGTTGTAAGGCCCTATATTTTCAAAAGCAGGCTTTGCTTCAGGCAATCTATCCGTACCCAATCGATAATCTGCTTTTGGAATAGATTGTAATTCCTCCAATCCTTTTTTATCATATTGGACAAATTCAGTATAATATTCTACGCTTTTTCTAGATACTGTAGATACAGAAGTATATTCTTCTTCATCTTCTTCTTCTAAAGAAAAGAAATTTACATTAAACAAGGAAATGACTCCTAAAATAATAAATATCAATATTACTGGCTTGAAAGAAAGTAGCTGTTTCATAAACTGGTTGAATTAATTTGTAGCTTTAATTTAACGAAAAATTACATCTTATCATACTATCACCACTAAAACACATTGTTTTAACAACTTTTTTTTCTCTTAACTAATCACTTTTGTGTTAGTATTTATTTACTTATTTTCACTGAAAATCAATTATGAAGCTCTTACTCGTAATATCAGTGTGTTTTGTTATACTCTCACCTGCACTACCTCAAAATATTGGCGACTACTTAGGAGATGAGACTGCCTTTTATGCCGAAACAAAACAAGTAAATCAGTTTTTTAGAAGATTTAATGCTGAAGAAGATAAAGCTGGCAAAAAACTATCTGTAAAAGACAAACGATATCATAGTGAAAACTTTAGAAAAGAGTTTATCCAAATTTTATTTGATTCTAAAAACCAAAAGATTGAAAAAAGAATAAAAGACAATTTTATACGTGATGTTACAAGCTCTCAAAGTCCATTTTATTTAGATTTCCATGGTAATGACTGGTTTTCTGAAGTGAGTGCTACCTTTTTACTTAATCGAAAAAGTATTCCTGTACGATTATTCTTAAAGTTAGAAAAAGAGAATTTAGGTTATAAGTGGGTAATAAAAGGAGTTTACGCAGATACTTTTGCCAAGTATTTCGTCTCTACCAAAGACAGCTCAAAGTTTCTACACCCTCTAAGCCATGAATTGGATTTTATGAATCTGGTTAAGGTTTTTCGATCTGGAGAAAGCATAACTCCTTACACCGAAAAAGAATATAAACCTGATTTGCTTACTTTATTTATATATGAATTTAAGAAAGGTAATTTGCAGTTTTCAGCTATTAATGAAGTAAAGTTTCATTTTTTTCAAATAGATAACTGGTACTTTGAACTTTCTGAGTTCAATCGAGAAGGGTTGAACAGAGGATGGCTTATTTCTAATATTTTACCTGTAACAAACCCTCAAAAAGAGAAATTATTAAATCATATTTTTGGTTATAATTAGACCTTAACTCTATTAAAATTATATGTTTAACTTTTTTAAAAAGAAAAAAGAGGAAAAAGAACCTCATTTCGATCCCACAGATATTAAAATAACTGATATTAGAAAAGGCTTTGTATTGGATTATGACCTGAAAACCTGGGAAGTAAAAGAAGAGTACGAATACGATTGGGGGGATGAGTATTTTACTTATGAATATAAGCTTGTGAGCGATAGCAGCGATATATTATTTCTTAGTATTGAAAATGATGATATCTTAGAATGTATAGTTTCCAAAAAAGTTAGCTTTGGTAAGCTTGGGAATGAAGTAGAAGATGCTATAAAGAAAAATGAACGCCCTCCCAAAGAAGTTATATTAGAAGGAAAAGTATACTATAGAGAAGAAGAAAGCCCTGGATATTTTAAAAATATTCATGAGGATAAAGAATCGTATGAGTTTATTTCTTGGGATTATTACGACGAAACGGAGAAGTTTACATTGACCATAGAGCAATGGGGAGATGATGAGTTTGAAGCATCAACGGGAATTGTTGTAGCGCCATCTTTGTTCTCCAATATTTTACCTGGTAATAATTAGTAACTATCTTTAAGGATATTCATCTAAACGTATAAAGAAGTACTTCTTAAGCTAAGTATTCTTTGTACAGAAAACGTATTAAGAGTTATATGAGAACTAGTTATAAAAAATTCGTTTACCTTTTTTTAATTATACTATTATTTTCTTGTGGAGGAACGAATTACCACAAAACACCCATTGATGACTTAATAAAGAACTTTCATGAAGTAGATAATTACTCTATCATTTTACATGATATGGATATAGAAGGTTCTTTTTTCAAGAAATACAAGCATCAGTATAAGGTTATTATTCAAAAAGGTGGCAGTAGTTTTTTGAGCAATAATGTTCTATCCTCTAGTGAAGATTATGATAGAAAAAAAGCTATTTATGATACTATACGAAAAAATGACTCTCTTAAAATAAGCCAAGTAGATCAAAGTAATTTTACTGATAGTTTAACACAGTGGCATGAAGTAAGTGAAGACTTTTTTGAAAGTCATGTTAACGATATGGGTATGGAGATTGTAAGTAAGACAAACGGTAAAGTTGTTCGTCAAGTTTCTCCTCCAGGCTATTCTAGGTATGTGGGGAATCCTCAATATGGAGAGTGGCGAAGAGATGGAAGTGGTAACTCCTTTTGGTCTTTCTATGGGAAGTATGCCTTTATAAGTTCGATGTTTGGAATGTATGGAGGTCCGATTTACCGAAGATCTTATTATGACTATAGAGGAAGTTATTATGGAAAAAAGCCATATTATGGAACAAAAACATCTTCTGGCTCTCGCCAATACGGGACTTTTTCTAGTTCTGCCAAAAAATCTAATCCTTCTTTTCACAGAAGGCTTTCTTCAAATAGCAGCTTTAAAAATAAAGTAAATAGCAAAGTTTCAAGAAGTAACTCTAGGTATAGAACAGGGTCTAGGTCTTATCGTTCAAGGTCATTTTCTTCCTATGGAAAGTAGTTCTTTAGTTCAACTTTAGCAAAAACGGTTTGACCAATACTTTTGATTATTTTTTGAGTTTTGATGATAAGAATACTCTCCCAAAGGATAAGGAATTAATCTATTCTGTTAAAATTGACAGCCCCATTGGTTTTATTTATGCCTTTTCTACTAATAATGGAGTTTGCGCTCTTGAGTTTTTTGAAAAAGATAGGTTAGAACAATGTATTAAATACTTAAAGTCAAGTTTTAATGCTGGGATAATAGAAGAAGAAAGCAATCATCTAAAACAATTAAAGATTGAGTTAAGCGAGTATTTTTCTGGTAAAAGAAAGAGGTTTGATGTTGCATTAGACCTCTATGGTACAGAATTTCAAAAAAGTGTTTGGAGAAGTTTACTAGACATCCCTTTTGGGGGAACACAAACCTATAAAAAGCAGGCTATTAAGCTAAATAACCTTAGTGCCATCAGAGCTGTTGCAGCAGCCAACGGGCAAAACAAAGTATTCATTATTATTCCTTGCCATAGAGTTATTGGAAAAAATGGAGACCTAACTGGTTATGCTGGTGGCTTGCATAGGAAAAAATGGCTACTAGACTTTGAAAAGAGTGTTTCTGGCCAGATGATACAGAAACAATTAGATTTTTAACCATTCAAGCAAACTAAACTTAAAAGATATTCAAAAGTTTATATACCTGTAATTACTTTTTATGTCTTTTATAAAACAAATTCTGGATAAGATATTTGGTTCATATGAAGCCCCTAATCAGAGTAATCCCCTACTCTACCTTTCTGAACAGCTAAAAAGAAGCAACTCGTATGTAGATTCTTATAATGAATGGCTTGAGGACAATGCTTCTATATCGCTCATGGAGAAGTTAAAAAGGGAGTATTTATATGCAGTTAAAGAAAAAAGGAGTTTAGATTGTAAAATCCACGTTCTGGAGTCACCAGGAGCCAACGGTTTTGCTATCGACTTTGATCAACATTTTTATGAGGAAGATTTTTTCTTTTTGATGGACTACTGGAAAGAAAGAGTTCTTGATCAGGGATATTATTTGTATTCGGGGAGCAGGAAGTTTTATGATAAACCCAAATATGTAGAGATTTTTGAAAGATACTACTTGAAGCCAAAAGTTTCTTATAAAGATAAGGCTACGATTATTCCTCAAAGGTTTGGTAATATTTCAATAGAACTCCTTCAAAGAGATTCTTTGCCAATACAAATCAAGTTTTTTTCTAATTATTATTCGGGAAGGTCTTACAGGAAAGTCTTACCATTTGGCCAGCTTGTAGAGGCTATTTTTCTGAGTTAGATCTGAGATAGAAAACACACCCAAAATAAATAGATCGCTTTTGATAAAGATCAAAGAATCTAATGGAGTAGTCGGAATTATATCTATCCATCATCTGGTTATTGGTATTTAGTAGGTTGTTGATAGAAACAAATGCAACCATACTGTATTTTTTCAAAGGAAAGTATCGATTGCAAGTAAAATTTAAGGTATTATAGTTTTCGTATCTACTGCTGTTTGTTTGCTCTTCAAATATTGGCTCGTAGATATCTGCCAATGAACTTGGGATGGAAGTTACGATAGACGCATAGTATTTTCCTGGTCTTGTAATATACGTTAAAGCCATGGAGGCAAAAGATGGGTTATTATACTGTATTGTCAGTTTTGTTAAGTAATCAAAGTTGTTTGGGCTGTTGTATGCTTGATCAGATATATAGATCTTCTGATCTAAAAAGGTATTTGCCAAGGTTACAATCCATTTTCTTGAAAACTCTTTTCTGAGAAAAAGCTCCAATCCCATTGTTTTGATTTTGTCGTATCCCAGAAAGTTGGCAGTAATATTTTTACCTGATTCTACTTTATAGAAAACCGCACTTGTAAGGTTGAAATTTCTACAATCTAGTGTATAATCTAGGGCTAGCTGATGGCTTTTTAATAGGTTAAGCTCTAATTCTGTAAAGTTTAGAGTTCGATAGTTGTGATACTTTCCCCCACTCAACAAGAGTCGATGTGATTCATTAGGCTGATATGTTATAGATGCCTGGTAGCTCGTATAGCTATGATCTTCAAATAAAGGTATATTGGATCTTAACCCTGCCGAAAATTTCCATTTAGGATTCACATCCCAGGTTAAATAGGTGTATGCCTCAAGGTTTTCTTGATGGATAGTTGTATCCTGTGTATTTGATGGAGCAGATGGGTGAATCGCATAGTAATATACAGAGGTATCATTTTTAACCTGGTAATTCCAAGTCTGGAAATTAGCTCCAAACTGTAAACTAAAATTACTCCCGAAAAATTGCTTTTTATCTATAGAGGTATACGTATGAAATTTTTCAAAATCGGATTTTAGGTTGCCTAAGGAAAAAAATTGCTCACTTGCATCTATCAAACTATTTATTCTCATAAATCCTTTTTTTGAAGCTAGAGACCAATTGTTAATTGTAAAACCTCTCCTCTTGTTAGACTTTAGTAACCCTTCGTAGGAAAAGAGATTAGTCTGGTAGTCATACGACTCATCTATTCCATAAGAGAAGGAGTTCAAATAGGATTTTTCTCCTGTCTTTATTCGCAAGTTTAATCCTGCGTCTTTTGTCTTAAAATCCTTTAGATGGGGAAAATTGGGGTTATTTAGTTTCAAAAAGGGTTTAGAGAACTGGTAGTTCCCGTACGCTTGCAAAAAGCTAGTACTACCCATTTTTTGAGAAGCAAATAGACCTACATTAGCTAAACTAGCTGAGATCTGATATTGGCTTTCATTTATTTCTTTTATTGTTTCTATTTCTACTAAACCAGCCGTTGTATTTCCATAAGTCAATGGAGGGTTGCTTGCATAGACATACATTTTGTCTACTATTTCGGAGTTGAACAAGCTAAAGTTTCCCAAGCCATTAAGTTGTCCGTTTCTAACAGGGTTTCTGATTGGAACTCCATTTACTATTACCCTAGATCTATCTGCTGAGCTACCTCTAAGTGCTGGGTTAGCCGTTTCATCCGCATTAGTAGAATATGGTAGTGATGTTATTGCTCGAAGAGGGTCTCCAGCAGAAACTGGGTTTTGGTAAATGTCCATTTTTTGGACTTTGATCACGGCAAAGTCTTCTGAAATCGGATCACTTGCTTCCACTAAAACTTCGTTTAATAGGTGGTCTTGCTCTTCAAGTATAACTACAAAGCTATTTTTTTTTAGTTGTTCTACTGATACACACTTTTTGTTATACCCTACAAATGAAAAGCATAATGTATCGCAGTTTTCTGAAATTTTCAGTTCATAACTCCCTTCAAAGTCTGTTGTTGCTCCATTGCTATAATCGCTCTTGCAATAAACATTTGCTGCAAAAATTGGGACTCCATTTTTTTGTTTGACCTTACCCCTAATTGCCGATTGAGAAAATCCGCTTATAGATAAAAGAATAAATGCTAGTATAAAGATGCTGGTTTTCATTATACTTCACTTATTTTCCAATCAGTTTTTGAGCTAATTGGTTAATTAGATAACTTTTAGGAAACTCCTCTATCCCTATGCGAAAGTATTTTTTCGCTTTATCAAAGTCTTTTTCTTGGATGTACATTTTTATTAAAAGCTCATATGCTTCTTCTTTTCCCCATGAGGGCAAGTAGTCATTTTTTATCTTTTGTGAAGGTAATTCCACTGCTTTGAGTAAATAGGACTCTGCGTTTTGTCCTCCACCAAATTGTTTTGGCGTATAATAGTCGATACTTCCTCCTACAAAATGAGCTCTAAGGTTTTCGCTATCAAGCATTAAGGCTCTTTTTATATTCTTTTTAACTAAACCGCTAATAGCCCCCGCTTCCATGCCCATTTTAAATTGTATAGAGAAGCTTTGGAGTAGAGCTAAGAGTGCTAAATCTTCTGAATTCTTTTTTTTGATCGTTTCTAAATGCTTAATTCCTTCATTTATTGTCTTCTCTGAAAGATGATCTTCCCCACTATCTAAATAGTAAATAGCTAAATAGTATTGCAAATAACCCCTCCAATAATCAATTAACGGATTTTGATACTTATTGCCTAAACGCATAAGGCTACTGTCTAACTCATAAAGTAAACCTGGTTTTTTTGCTATAAGAGACTGGACAAAATTCTGGTTTATTTTCTTTTGGATATTTTGAAGACCTAAGGCATTTAAGCTATCCAGATTATAAGAATAGTACGGTTTTCCCTGAGCTATTTGCTCGCAACTATTTATAGGAATCTGCAAGTACAATAGCAGAAAGTATAAAACTATCTTTCTCATAGCACGAAACTTTTAGCAATGTTTATTAAGGCGATTATGATTAGAACCCAAACCCCAAAATGCAGATACCACTTTGAACTATGCATGTATTCTTTATAGAGTTTTTGATACACTACTGAGTAGGAGCTTCGTGTTTTCCTTACCTCAGATGAAGCTCTATTTGCAAGATTTATGATTACAAAATCGGAGTAAATTGGATTTGTTTCTATTACCATCTGGATGCAAAGCGCCAAGAGAAGCGGCTTAAAGCTGATACCAGATAAAAAACTTAAAGCCAACAATATCAGATTTATCGCAAAGCCTGATAGTAAGAAAATAGTTCTTTCATTTCTCTTTTTTGGCCAGTCTACTTTTACGTAGGCATGTGGAACAGGCTTCAGAGTAAAGCCTACTTTCAAAATATTCAAACCAAGTATTTTTGCAGCAATCACATGACCCAGTTCATGGATTACCAGTAATACTCCCAAACATAGAGCCGTTAGAGCTATGTTTTCTAATAGGCTCATCTCGAATACTGAACTTTGTTAAAAGCATAATAAAAAAGAAAGACTGGGATAACCATCCACAGTACTAAACCTAAAAATTCAGGTTGTTCTGACCTGAGGATATGTAACACACCATTCAGAGGTAAAAAATTTGCTATTTTTTCTACTCCCGGGTTGAATGCACTTATGTTGTATAAGGCATTACTTGTAAATAGTATGATAAAGTATAAAATATTATTCATCCCCTTTTCTGAGGAGGTTTTAATATTTAAGAAAGATAGACTTAAACCCAAAAAAGAGAAAATCCACAAGCCTAAAAAGATCCCCAGAAATACCTGAGGTGTCTTTTCTATTGGCAAGAACATCCCAGACATTAGGAATGACACCAGGTTCAAAAGAATGTATAGTATGGATAGAATAATGAATCGATTTATTATCAGTCCTGAAAAGTACAACACTATATTTATAGGAAGCTTTTTTAAAACTCGTATTGTTCCATTTTCATAATTCATTTTTATAACTGGTCCTACCCCAAAAAGCCCATCTGCAGTGAGAGTCATTCCCAGTACGCCTGTCAATAAAAAAAGAGAATAACCTTCGTCATTGAAACTTCCAAAAATGGTATAGAAAATTACATATATGAAAAGAGGAAATACAAGCTCCCAAAAGAAGGCATTTTTGTTTCTGAAAAAGCTTAAGAAATGTACTTTAAAACTTAAATATGTATTTCTGATCATCTCTTTATTATTTAGCTACAGATAGTTTGTTATAAATATCTCTTATGGTAACATCCATGATGGAGTAATTGAATGTATGCTTTTTAACAACTTGCAAGTCAGACTCTGAAGTCATCATAATGTTTAGCTGAGCATCTTTTTCGTAAAAATTATTACTCAGCAAACTCTGTAATAGCGCATCATTTTTCTCTGTTATAAGCTTTTTCTTAGCAGAAAGTATGTTTTCCTTCTCACTAGGAGAAAATTTGTTTAGAAGAATTTCTCCTTTATCTAAAAAGAGTATTTCATCAGCAAAGTTTTCTGCAAACTCCCAATCGTGTGTGACAAGAACCGTAGTAGCGCCAATACGTTTTATTTCCGTCCAGATAATATCTGTAATGGTGATATCTACATTAGAGAAAGGCTCATCCATTACTATAAACTCTGGCTGATGAAATATTGCAAGCGCAATCTGTAGCTTCTTTTTCTCCCCCTCTGAAAGCTTTCTAACCAAGCTATCCTGAAGTTTTTTTAAATCAAATAATGTAATGAGTTCACTTAAATATTTACCATCCGATTTGTATAGTTTTTTATAAAAATCAACTAATTCTCTCACATATAGTTGAGGGAAAATATGTTGATTATTGTATACAACTCCTATTTTATTTTTGAAGATATTTTTTTCATTAAAATGATAATTTATCTTTCCTTTTGATGGTTTGTAGTCTTTCAATATAAGCTCCAATAATGTTGACTTCCCAGCACCATTTGGGCCTAAAATGGCTAATACTTTTCCACATTCTATCTCTAAATCAATGTCTCGAATGATTTCTTTCCCATTGTTAGAAAAACTAACGCTATTTAAGCTTACGAATGATCTCATACTAGCCTTCTTTTTTACCAAATACTATTGGATTTAATATCGTTTCATAGTTGCCATCAACCTCGAGGAACTTATTTACTTCCTGGTCTAAAAACCCACCAACCATACAAGAACCAAGACCTACTTTTTCTATAATTAAACTCAAAAGATAGGATGCTGCCCCGCACTCTTGTAACATGAACCGATATCCCCTCTCACCATATTTGATTGCATGCCGCTCAATCATGCCAGTAATTAAGATAACACCTGAAGCTGAACTCATATCTACCCAGGGTTCTGCCTGGATAAGGTCTTTAACTGTTTCCAGATGGTTACCTTGCTTTGTCAATACTAGAGAACTCTCTAAATCATCATAATGATATAGCCCCTCTTTAAGATGGCTATTGAAAAGACACACATAAATTTCTAAAGGATACAAGCCCCCAGCAGAGGGCACATTCCGGTAGCCCATATATCCTCCATCCTGATTGATGCTTTCTTTTAGTGTTACGCCATATCCATAGTGCAAAATGTAGGATAGTTCATTCAGTGATACTTTGTAATCGGGGTTGTATTTTCGCACACTCCTTCTACTCTTCACCAATTCAAAAAACGCATCAGACTCTGACTCTAATACTGATTCGTCAAATGCATATCTTTCTTTTGAAAGATACCTTTTATGCGGTCTAGTAGAACGGGTAGTTATGTAAGGGTCTGAAAAGAGTCCAACTGCTTGACCAAGCTCTCTTGAAGTAAATCGATCTAACTTCGAGTTTTCATGGTACAACATTCCTAATAGGTCTTTGATCTTTACCGTACCATATAAACCCTGATCCTTTTTTTCATAGATCTGCTTTATTTTTTTAATGTTCATTTTTTTTGTGTTTGTAGTTCGAGTGATTAAACCATAGAAGAAGTAAGTAGCTAATTCTAAGGAAATGGATGAGGGTATTTGTTTAAGGAATCAAAGTCTAACTTAGGGTAACCCATCAACTCTGGCACTTCATATAACCGTTTCCCTCCTAAAAAATAGAAAGGATATCCTCCTGACATTTGTATTAGTTGTGGGATAAATATTTTTAAACTATAAAAACCCAACTGCCTAGCATCAACCGTAGTCAGGTCTTTGAGCAAAACATTATAGTTTTTTAACTTGAATACTTTTAAGATTTCTCTAATAATTTCTACCGTACTTCTTGTTTCTTTTTCATTGAAATCAATACTCAACCCTTCTTTGCTGTTGATCCACTTATCAAAAACTGACCATTTATCTAGTCTTTTGAGGTAAAAAATAGAGTGATCAGCAAAAGACAGCAGCTCATGGTAGTCATCAGAAGGTTCCCAGTCTCTTCTTTCATCTAAAAGCCACCGAAAGTAAGGCGAAGTTTGCCCAATCTCCTGAATTACTTTTTTAGCTGCTTCACCTATTGTACTTCTTGTAGCCGAACCAACTGCCACAAACTTTCCGAAATCATTCTCTCCCATACATATTCCAAACACAGTTGGAACACCCAGATCATAGGTCATATCAAAAAGATGCCACTCATAGCTTTTTGGGAATCTCTCATACAGGTAATCTTGAATTTCTTTAGAAAGCTTTATTTTAGGTGGCACAATGTTATTCGACCATGTAATTACAAAGCTATCTCGCTCAATACATTCATTCAAACCATTCAATATTGCCTTATGATAGTTTGTATGCGCTGCAAGACCTGTTGAGTTTCCAGCTGTTATTAAGTTTTTATCTCTGCTAAATGGCATATAGATAAATTGAGCTGGGCAATACGTTTCTTGATTATTTACAAGATCTACTGTTGGTATCCAAGTTACTTCTATTTCCTCATCAAAAGGATCTAATCGGTAGTTTCTTTCTTTAAGAACTTCAAATTGACTTTTATAAAAAAGAGCATACTCACTAGGGTGAACCGCCTTTTTCTTTAAATCTTTATAAGAAGAATATATTCCGCTATTTTTCGGAAAAAATGCTGGAGTATAACGCTCAATAGTCTCTCCGATAGTTGCTAAAACTGCATTTTCCCAATTATTGTGGCAAGCTCCACTTCTTCCACTAAAAAACTCACCGCCCAAATGAAGTGTATTACAAGGCCAAATCCCATAGTTATACCACCTTGGATCTTGTGACATCCATGGTAGTTTGATCGTATTGGCTATTATTCCGAGCTCAGAAGAAACCATTTTACTTCCTTGCATCAACTGTACTGTACTCATTTTCAATTTTTTTAAACGTCTATCAAATAAGCAAAAGGCTCATTTAATACTTAATAATCAGTTAGTTAAACTTTATAAAACAGATCCTATCTTGGGTTAGACCTATACTTTTAGTGGCTCTAACCATGGTGCTGGATTAAAATCTACGTGAGTGCCACAGGTATCGCAAAATGGCACTTTCAATAAATCATGCGATGTAGTTTGAAAGTCTAATGCGTTGATTGTAATAACCTTTTTCCATGTAGTTGGTACAGCCCAGAATTGAATAAACTTAGTTAATTCTATAAAAGCCATATTAGCTAATATGTCATAAAAGCTATCTAAATGAATAAACTTATCTGGTTTCGCGCTCTTTCCCATCTCTTTTAAGTATTTCTCATATTCATTAAGATAGTCTGAATGATCGTAGTTACTCTTCATCCGTTTCATCAAACAGTCGTAACAACCAGTCTCATCTCCCTGAAAAATTGGCCCGATTTTAAAAAGATACTCTTCTAAACCCCCAATATGCAGCCAGGTTTTTTTATATTCTAAAGCTTTGGTATTCATTAGTTCAAGCCCTTTGGGATTCCAACTAGTCGCATCAAAAAAACTAAAGCTAGAACCCTTTACTAGCTGCTCTATTTTTTCTTCTGACTTACTAGCAAACTCTTCTGGTGACAAGTGTGTAATTTTTGTTACATTATTTCTTTTAAGAACTTCTTTTAGCCTTTCTCCAATAACTCCATCACTTAATATTAAAACACTAAGATCTTCTAGTGAAGTTAACTCTTGCTGTGCACCAAAATCAGCAGTTTTCTTTTCTTGTAACTCTGGAATGGAGTCCAATTCTTCTAATGGTAGTAATCCATTGTCTTTAAGTGTAGAAAAAACGTCAATAACCTTACTCTGGTCAAACTCTTTTATCAGTAGCTGATAGCTTTTAGCTAAACTACTACTATCTAACTTTAAAACTCTTTCAAAAACTTCTTTCTTAGAGTCATCATCAAAGTCGATGGCAAAAGAGTTGGCTTTAGTCCTAATTTGATAGCACTGATTTACTTCGTCAAAAAAAACATCAAATTCTTTAAACATTTCATTAAGGAGTTAAATAAAGGTGATCTTAGGAGCAATTAAAACATAGAAGACTAGGCCTTTGATTTTGGGCTATTCATTCCTTTTAAAAATTACTTTAACCCTAAAATCACCTTTAATTTGAAAAAATTAAATTTTCGTTGTTGCTCTTAAGACCTAGTCAAAAATTGTAAAGTTACAATTACAACAGCAACAACAGCAACAACAAGCAGCTGCACCAGTAAGGTTAAATCCTTTAACCTTTGATAACTTTTTTACTTTCATAATAAAAAAAATTAAATTTACGCCTACTCTGTAAAGTTTTCGGCTTCCCTTTGTTGGTAAAATTATTTTCCAAAAAGGACAAAAATTGTCCCTCTATATTCTTTCTGGTTCTTCAATAAATTTTTTCTGCTTACGGCAATATCTAATATCGTTTCCCTCTTCTCTTATCTCTGAAATAAGCCTTTTTACCGTCCTTTCACTACAGTCAAAACTATCTGCTATTTGACTTAAAGAAAGACATCTCCCTCTTTTTATCATTTCTAACAAATATTCTATTCTTCGTTTTCGATCAATGAACCGCATCTCGGAGTTTTTAGCTTTTTTATGTTAATTGAGAGAAAATCAAAGGCCGTTTTTTGACCTTTATTTTAATAGTTAGTGGTACTTTTTCAGGAAGGTAACCTAGGAAACTAAGATATTTACTTTGAAGTTTAGTTAGTTTTGTGCAAATGATATTACGCAAACAATTGCTTACTCAACTTGCAATCTTATAAATAATAGCACTTGAAGGGTTTAAGTTTAGTGGAATACCAAACTTGATTACTTGTTCTTTACTTAAGACTAATGTCTTTTCTACTGAAGGGAACTGTTGAATAAACTGTAGTTGTTTTTTCTCTTGAGCTTCTTGTGCATTCCAAAAAATGACTGGAATTCGAAGAGAAAACAGTTGGCTTTTGCTTCTATCAAAGTTGCAAGCAATTAAATACGTGTAAGAGCCGTATTTTTTCTTTTTATATTTTAAATAGCATAAAACTTTTGTTTTATCAAAGCCATTTGTAACATTATCGCTATACTCATCTAAAAAAAGAGTGTCCCCTGTTATAACAGAAGAAACTTGCGACCCCGTAACAACACGCCTCAATAATTTTTTATATAAAATTCTTAACTTTTTCTCTTTTTCAGATAGCTTATTACCATTAAAATACCCCTTCCCCATCCATCTCTGGATGCTTGGAACATTCCAGTAGTCAAAAATGGTAGTTCTGCCATCATCACTACTATACCCCGACTCTCCGCTTGCACTCTCTCCCAACTCCTGCCCTCCGTAAACCATTATATGGCTATCTGGCAAGGTACACATAGCTACCATAGCTGGAATAGCTGCGACAGAGTCTCCCAAAAATTCTTTTGAAGCTAAACGTACTTCGTCATGGTTTTCCAGAAAGTGTAAAAGGTTATTTTCAAGTCCTTTTAAGCTCTGCATTATACCTCTCAGAGAAGTCAGCTCTTTTTTACCAAGTAAAATATCTCTCATAGAGTCATACCACCCCGTCTTATCGTATATCAAATCAAATTTTGCCTGGTTGATTAGGTCATGGTAATTGGAAATAGCATAAGCCTCTCCAATAAACTGTATATTTGGAAACAATGACTTCACTTCTTCAATTACCCACTTCCAAAACTCTATTGGAATCATCTCTACCATATCACAGCGAAAGCCATCTACTCCTTTACCTGCCCAAAAGAGCAAAACTTCCCGCATCTCAAACCAAATAGCAGGAATCTTTTCTAAATATTCTTTCTCACCTGTGTGATGGTTTACTCCATAGTTTAATTTTACCGTATCGTACCAATCATTGGCAGAGGGTTTGGCGGTAAAACTGTCGTTGCCAGATGCTTTTGCCGGAAACTCCTGATAGTCAACTTCTTTACCATCAGGAATCTCTAAACTTTCTCCATTGATGTAATAAAAGGCATTATCAATATCATACTGATCCTTTTTATCGCTGCTTCCCAATACCTTTCCACTTCTGTCTAACCCTTTATACGTTCTGGCTACATGGTTAGGAATGAAATCAATAATTACTTTTAATTCGTTTCGATGCGTTCGAGCAATCAATCTTTCAAACTCCCAAATTCTCTTTAAAGGATTCTCTGCCAAGTCAGGGTCAACGTCAAAAAAGTCTTTTACCGCATAGGGAGATCCTGCTTTTCCCTTTACAATGGATTGCGGATCAGCACTTAAACCATAATTACTATAATCTGTTGTGGTTGAATGGCATAAAACTCCAGTGTACCACACATGAGATACTCCCAGCTTTTTAATTTCTCTTAATGCAGCTTCGTTAATATCCTCAAATTTTCCAACACCATTTTCCTCAATACTTCCATTCTTGATTAGGTTTTCTTTTTTATTTCCAAAAAGCCTTACGAAAAGCTGATATATGACTTGCTTGAACAACTAACTACTTTTAAAGTTTTACGACAATAATTTCTTTTGCAAGTTAGAAAAGACTATCTTTTTGTTAAATCCTAGATTAAAAAACTTCTAATGAAACAGACCTTGTCTGATTTAAAATGGAGACACACATGAAGCAATGATTAAGATGTGTAACAAATAAACTAGGACAAATGAAATGATATAGAATGGTTGAAAGCTTTAAGTCTTATATTCAGAATGAAAAACGATATAGTGCGCACACTGTAAATATTTATATATCTGACATTCAGCAGTTTGAAAAGTATATTAGCACTTCATTTACTACTACACTCAAAGATTGTACTCGAAACCACATTCGATCCTGGATTATTTCTTTAAAAGAAGATCAGCTTTCTGAAAAGTCTATCAATAGAAAAATAGCCTCTCTTAAATCTTTTTTCAAGTTTCTTCAGATAAGAAATATACTTAGTTCAAACCCTGCTCAGGAAATTAAGTCTCTGAAAACAGAAAAGAAAACTCCCAATTTTATTAAACAACAAGAAGTAGACGTAATTTTTGACTCTAGCAATTTTACTTCCGATTTTGAAGGGAAAAGGGATCAGCTGATTATTACTCTACTTTACGCTACAGGGATTAGAAGAGAGGAGTTGATAAATATAAAGCTAGAAGATGTCAATACGAGCAGCAATACCATTAAGGTATTTGGTAAGAGAGCCAAGGAAAGGATCATTCCTTTGCCTATCAAAGTTCTAAAGCTAATTGAAAAGTACAAAGGCTTACTTCCTGATAAAACCTGCCCATTTCTTATTCAAACAAGCAGTGGTAAGAAGTCTTACCCTATGCTTATTCAAAGAACTGTCAAAAAATACTTATCGCTATTTTCTTCTACAGATAAAAAATCCCCACATACTCTGAGGCATTCTTTTGCTACACATTTACTCAATGAAGGCGCTGACTTAAATGCAATTAAAGAACTTTTAGGTCACGCTAATCTATCTGCTACACAGATATACACACACAACTCTCTGAAAAGACTCAAAAAAATATACGAACAAGCGCATCCAAAGTCCTAATAATTTACGTTGTATTTTATTGTATTGGTTAGTAACTTATAGAATTACTAATTAAGTGATTTTTTAATCTTTTAAACGAATAAAAAAATGAAATTGCAAATCCAATCTATTCATTTCGATGCAGACCAAAAGTTATTAGATTTTATACAAAAAAAAGTAGATAAATTGGAAACTTTCTATGATAGAATAACTGATGGAGAAGTTTTCCTCAAATTAGAAAAAGGCAGCCACGGAAAAGAAAATAAAGCGGTAGAGATTAAAATAAATTTACCTGGAGATACTTTATTTTCTAAAGAAATTAATCATTCTTTTGAAGCGGCAACGGATGAAGCAGTAGAGTCCCTGAGAAGACAGGTGAAAAAACACAAAGAAAAGCTCTTTGCTAAAGTCTAAAGACTCTTAAGTACTCAATATGTTGTTATAAAAGCAGCTAAGTAGTTGAATGCTATTTAGCTGCTTTTTTTATTGTCAGACAACATTTTTACCAGCTTTTATCGTTTAATAAATAACTAACCGTCTAATGATATGGAAAGTTTGAAAGACAATTGGTTATCCGAAGGACTTGTTGATTTTGAGTACAAAAAATATATAGTCCTAGCCTATTTAAAATCTATCCGAAAAAACTTTGGAGAAAAGAAACTGTATCCTTTTTTCAGCGATCTGGTATTTCACTATAAAAACCTATTAAAGGTTAGAAGCAATAAGGATATTATCTATGACAGTTTCCCAAAAGAGATCAGCAAAGCAGACTTTCAAAAGCTAAAGCTGAGCTATAAAAAAATGATAGACGATGACGAGCTGATGAAAGAGTTGGAAGAAATAGTATTGTACGCAATCCCCCAGTTTGAGATAGCAATGAATGAGGGAAAAGAAATTTATGATTTGGTTGAAGAAAATATAGAGCTTGAGCCTGTAGGTATTAGCCCACTATCGAATGATGAAGGGTATATTTTTTTGAGTGAGGTTAAGACTACAGATCTTAAAGTGTTTAACTATAAGCTTACCATTTTCGAAAGTGTTAATGAGAAATTCAGAGGTATTAATATTACTTTTTTAGAAAAAGTAACCAAAGGGATAGGCAATACTTATGAATCTATCAAGCTAAATATTGTAAAAAAGTATAAGCATCTTCCTAATCCTGCTACGTATCTTATTCACTCCAAACTCCCCTGCCCTTTTGAGGAAACGCTTTTCCCTATTGCCAAAAGGATTTTCTTGAAGCACCTTAGCCAGGCTGCTTAGTTATCTTAGTTCTATTTTTAAACTAAGAAAAATCATAGCGTATACGATGCGTTATATTTTAGATCCTGGTTTTCACCAGAATGACAAACTATGGTTATTAAATTTAAAGTAGCGAGGGAAGGCAAAATCGTGATGGATGCGAAGGCAAGTGCGGTTGGAATTATTTTGCCTAGATTTTTTGCCTACTTTTTTAGCAATGGAAAAAGTAGGAGCCCAGCGGCTTGAGCGTAATAAATATAGCTAAAAGATAAGTTAGATAAATGGTCTTCAGGGAGTAATTAGCTATGTAATATAGAAATTAAAGACATTCTCTAATTTTCCAATCAAATAAATTTTGGCAAAAACCTTTAAGAAAAAAATACCCCCTCCATTACTTTTTATATTCATTTCTTTTCAAAGATGAAAAGAAACGAACCAAAGAAAAATCTTAAAAATTTGAACGCTCTACGGCTTTTCATAGGAACTCTCTACCTTCGAGAACGCCAAATTTTTGACGCTCCCCTCATCAAATATCAAGCAATTTACTTGACTTAATTATAGCTGAAGGTATATATTCTAAATAGACTTTTATTGACTAGTAAAAACTTGGTTTTGAGTAATTGTGCTTAAATTGCTATTCGGTACTTAAGCTCAATCAAGCAGTTCTGAAGTAATGAGTCAAGATCAGGAAAAAAATAGTATCCTTCTTTTTGAAGAAGCTGTAGATAGTCAAGATGCTAATGCGATTCAAAGTTTAGCCCAAGAGATGCATCCAGCAGATTTTGAGGAGATATTTCCTGAGTTCTCTCTGGAAAATCAGCGGTTTATTATCGATACGTTACCACTAAAGTCTTCCGCACTTATCTTATCCAACCTCGATGAAGACGATGTTAAGACAATATTAAAGGAGAAAGACCCTCTCTTCATCTCTAAGCTTATCAACTACCTAGACTCTGACGATGCTGCGGATATTCTTCTTTCTTTTCCGGTAAAAACGAGGGAAGAGGTCATCGCAAACATTGAAGATAAGGAGTTTGCAGAGAATATTATCGACCTCCTCTATTACGAAGAAGACTGTGCTGGTGGCCTCATGGCGAAGGAGTTTATCACTACCAATATTAACTGGACGGTGAAGGAGTGTATTGAAGAAATACGAAGGCAGGCAAAAAGGGTGGAAAAAGTTCTTACTGTTTATGTGGTAGACGACCAGGGTATTTTGCAAGGAAGGGTTTCTTTGAAGAAGATTATTCTGTCTAAAGACGATGTTAAGATCAAAGATATTTGCATTCCCAATATTCACGCTGTCCAAACTTACGATTCTGACGAAGATGTTGCCGATATGATGCAGAAGTACGACCTTGAGGTTGTGCCTGTTGTCAATGTGCAAGGTAAGCTGATGGGTAGAATCACTATCGATGATATAGTGGATGTAATTACGGAAAATGCAGAAGTAGATCAGCAATTGATGGCTGGTATCTCAGAGAATATTGAAGCTAGCGATACTATTTGGATGATTACCAGAGCCCGCCTACCCTGGTTAATTATTGGCATGGCAGGAGGTTTACTTGGGGCAAAGTTTATTGGGCTATTTGAGAGAGATTTGGCCATCATTCCAGCAATGGCATTTTTTATACCGCTTATTACTGCTACTGGGGGGAATGTTGGTATTCAGTCTTCTACTATTATTGTGCAAACTTTGGCCAGTAGCGGCGAATTCCTTGGAAAGAAAAGAAAGCTTTTTGCAAAATCATTTTCTGTAGCTATTATTAATGGTTTAGCCATAGCTATTCTTGTTTTTCTTTTCAATATTGCTTTTTCTTCTTTTTCTATGGCAGCAATTGTATCAATATCTCTCTTTTGTGTTGTTATTCTTGCCTCTACTATGGGTACTCTTACTCCTTTAGTGCTCAATCGATTTAATATTAACCCAGCCTTGGCTTCTGGCCCTTTTATTACTACTACCAACGATTTGCTCGGCTTAGCTGTCTATTTTTTAACAGCACGTTTGCTGTTGGGTGTTGGTATTGGATAAATAGAGGGCTTAATTTCTGTAAAGCCCTCCACTAAATCTTTTCTTATCTGCTATTCGCATCTGCCATGAACATTCTCATATTAAAGTTACTTCCTATGCTATAACCAGCTATAGATGTTGGCCAACCAGGCACTTCTATTTGCCAGGGTTGACTTAAGTAGCCATAGTTTGTTTGCATATTAAAAGGAATTACATTTCCTAAACCAGTAAAGTTACCTGGGTTCACTTTAAAAGTTTGAGGAGTAACTAAACCTGTTGCAGTAAAGGTTGATGTTCCATTCCCGTTAAAGGTCAATGCCGTATTAAAAGCAGCAGCTGTTTCCATACCCGAAGATATGGCTAATACATCTCCTGCTTGCGCCTGGGCTCTCATCGCTAGTGATGCAGCAGTTATGCTCAACTCTGTAGTGTATCCATCAATCGCCCAAGGGGAATACCAAACTGTATTTACCGTTCCTGCGTAATTTGCTGCTGCGTATACAATTATAGGAATGGAAGCAGTTATATGATCTAAAGAAGCATATATTGTTAAAGTTCTTCCTACAGGTCTTCTATTCCCCTCTCCATCAGGAGCTGGATCTAACTGAGGAGGGGTATCGTTATTTTGATTAGGTTCAGGCTCACGCAAATCCCTAGGACCAGCGAGAGGAGGTCCCTGCCAGTGCGTAGCATCAGCGTATGGCTCAAACCAGTGGTTCGGTGTAACCCTAGTCTCATC
>JAUIAB010000020.1 GCA_030425505.1 Bacteroidia bacterium
CTACCGTTACTCTTCCTACATTACCAACCAGAAGTACAGTGCAACCGATGTGTGGAGAAACTATCGGGGGAGAGCCGATTGTGAAAACAGAATCAAAGAACTCAAACAAGACTTTGGTGCAGATAATTTTTGCTTAAAAGACTTTTGGGCTACGGAAGCAAGCTTAATTTTTGTCATGATTGCCTACAATCTAATGAGTGTATTTAGACTTTTTGTCTTACAAGAAAAGGCACAGAAAACACTATCTACATTGCGCTACAAAGTCTTTGCTATTGGTGCTTACTTCCAAAAATCTAAAAACACTATAAAACTAAATGTAGCTCTACATAAAAAACGAAGAAAATGGTTTATGGGTATATGAGATTACCCGATAGATTTAACCCTTCAAATCCCTAATGCGTAATTTGGGTTAAAAGAATTTTCTGTAAAAGATCAGAGGGGACTTTGAGGGCTAGCTCTAGCCTTAGCAGCTGGGACAGGCCTAGTGCAGGGCTGCCCAGTTTTTTTCTTATAGAATATAATGGCTCAAATCTTTGTTTTTTACTAGCCCAGATAGTTTTTCCTGAACCATTTCTTTTGTAATCAGTATTTTGGAGTTTGCACCGATTTTGTCAGGGATATCAAATAAGAACTCATTTAATAGATGACTCATAACGGTATGCAGCCTTCTAGCACCTATGTTTTCAATCTCTTCGTTCACCTTGAAGGCGGTAGCAGCTATTTCTTTCAGAGCATTTTCTGCAAAGGTTAGTTCTACATGCTCAGCTTCTAAAAGAGCATGATACTGTTTGGTAAGTGCATTTTTAGGCTCTCGCAAAATGTGGAAGAAGTCATCCTCAGTTAGGTTTTCCAACTCCACTCGTATTGGGAATCTACCTTGAAGCTCAGGAATTAAGTCTGAGGGCTTGGATATATGGAATGCACCTGCCGAAACAAATAAGATATGATCTGTATGGACTATTCCATATTTAGTATTGATAGCACTTCCTTCTACTATTGGTAAAAGGTCTCTTTGTACACCCTCTCTACTTACATCTGGACCACTTTTGGACGAGTTCCCAGCTATTTTATCTATTTCGTCGATGAATACAATTCCTGTATTTTCTGCTTTTTGTATGGCTAGCTCTTTTACATCATCCATATCAATAAGCTTTGCACTTTCTTCTTCTATTAGGAGCTTTCTGGCTTCTTCTATGGTTACTTTTCTCTTTTTACTTTTTTTAGGCATCATCCCACTTATCATATCCTGAATATTCATCATGGATACTTCATCAACTGCTCCTCCAACAACTCCAATGTTTGGATTTTTTTGCTCTATTGAGATTTCAATTTTTCTATCTTCTAGTTCTTTGTTTCTTATCTTTTCCCTGAACTTTTCTCTGGTTTTTTCATTAAGTTCTTGCTCTTCAGATGTTTGTGTGGTCTTGATGCCTAAGCTAACGTCTTTTTTTATTGGTGGAATTAGTGCATCCAAAATTCTGTCTTCTACTATTTCTTCTGCTCTGGCTTTTACTTCTTCTTTTTTATCCTCTTTTATCATGTTGACAGATTGCTCTACCAGATCTCTGATCATGCTTTCGACATCTCTTCCTACATAACCAACTTCTGTGAACTTAGACGCTTCTACTTTTGTGAAAGGAGCATTAGCAAGTTTAGCCAACCTTCTTGCGATTTCTGTTTTACCAACTCCTGTCGACCCAATCATTAAAATGTTATTAGGAACAATCTCTTTTTGCATCTCTTTTCTAGCATTTAACCTTCTCCATCTGTTCCTCAACGATATTGCTACGTTCTTTTTTGCTTCTTTTTGTCCTATTATGTATTTGTCGAGCTCTTCTACTATTTGTTTTGGGGTATAATAGTTTTCCATCAAAATGTCTTTTTAATTTTTTTATAAAATTGAATTGTTTTTTGTGATCAAATCTTTTGGGTTTAGATGCAAAGTAAGCTGATTTGTTTTACCTGCAATGTGCTGAATTTTATATGCATAAGTCAGATCCAGTTTTTTTAAATGCAAAGCCAAACCAAGAGAAAACCCTGTTAGCCTTGATGCATTCTCTAGTTTAAGTTCTATTCTATTTTTAACATCGTAACCTACCAAAAAACCTATGTTTTTACCTGCTACAAGCTCAATGCCAAGGTTGAAATGACCTAGAAGATGATCTACCCAGGTTATTTGGTTATTTTCTTCCCACTCTCCAAATAGGTTTAGTTCTGCTTCGGAAGAAGCACTGTTGATTATTTTGAATGTATGCAGTTGCTGTGCAACGACATTAAACCTCACTGGCATATTGGCAGGCTTAAAGGTTGTTCCCAGTAATATATTGACAGGCATTGTAAATTTTTCTGTAGAGCTTTTTGCTAGAGGAAACCCAATGTTTCTAAAAGTTATCCCTACAGATAGTTCTTTGATAGGGTGAACAAATAATCCTCCAAAGTCAAAGAATAAAGCTGAAGATTTATAACCAGCTATGTTTTGAAGAGTATATTTTAAGCTACTACCTATAGAAAAGGTATCGTTTCCCCATCCCCAACTTATTATGGAAGCAAAGCTGTTAGATCTAAAGTTTCCTGTGTGTTTTCCTGTTTCATCGTATCCTTCTACTTCTCCGTAGTTTACGTAGTAGAGACCGATGCCTATGTTTCCAATTTTGTTATAATTTGTAGTATACCCTATGTATGAGGCTTTTACTCTTGGAGAAAGAAACTGGTAGCTAATACTGATGTCATTAGAGTTTGATGAACTAAGTAAGGCTGGGTTTGCATAGAAGTATCTACTTACTTCATGTTTTTTTGTATATGAAATTAGCTCTCCTCCTAGTGCTTGCTGTTTTGAGGTATATGGTGTGTTTAAAAATGAAAAGCTTCTTGAGGTTCTAAGTTGAGTAAATCCTTTAAAAGTAAAGGATACTGTTAAGGCTATGGCGATGAGTATTTTTTGCATCTATGAGATGTGATTATCCAAATTTACTACAATTTGATTTTTAAAGAAGTATATGGTGTGTTTGGTTGTTGTGTAGAAAGGGTTTTTGTTATTATTTATGTGTTGTTTTTTATGTTCATTTCTTTTTAGAGATTAAAATGAAACGAACCAAAGAAAAATCTTAAAAATTTGAACGCTCTACAACTTTTCATAATAACATCTTCTCTTCTAGAGCGCCAAATTTTTGGCGCTCTTTTTATACAAATAGTTGGCAAGAATTTAATACTAATTATCTAATAATTAATAATGTATTAGGTACTTGGATTTATATTAATTGCTGGATAAGTAGTTTTATGGGATTAATTACAGAACTTTATCTGAATTTATTTTGAGTAAAATGAAGATCGGTATTTTTTTTGGTGGTAGGTCTCGTGAAAGGGAAGTTTCTTTCGCTGGAGGAAGAACTATATTCGATAATCTGGATAAGTCTATTTTTACTCCAGTTCCTGTTTTCGTTGATTCCTTAGGAAATTTTATACTTCTTGATTGGCAGTTTTTATACAAAGGAACAATAAGGGATTTTTATCCTCCTTCTGAGTTTACTTCAGACTTAGATGATAATTATCAGTATTATATTGAGTCATTAAAGGACTTGGGTGATAACTCTTTTGAGGATTTAGTTTCAAAGGTCGGTAAGAAAATTGAACCTCATCAGTTTAAACAGTTTTTTGATTTTGCATTTCTGACTCTGCACGGTTCGTATGGAGAAGAGGGTACTTTGCAAGGGCTTTTAGATTGGTATGAGATCCCTTATTCGGGAGCTGGTATTTTTTCAAGTGCTTTTTCATCTGATAAGGCTTTGCAAAAAGGTTTATTTCAGAAGATGGGAATTTCAACCCCCAATTTTGAAGAGGTATCTCTACGTTCTTGGTCGAATCAGAGCTGTAGGGAAGATTTGTTTAATGGATTAAAAGAAAAGATATCTTTCCCATTAGTTATTAAATCTACTCTGCAGGGATCTTCTATAGGTGTTAATATTTTATTTGAAGATGATTTTGCTCTTTTTGAAAGGTATTGCAATAAGGCTTTTTTTCTTGAGGAGATAAGTAAGAGCCATTGGAGCTGTTTAGATAAAGATCAAAAGAAAAAGTTTATCCATAGAGTTGGAGATATAAAGGCGGGTTTGGGATTCCCCATTATTATTTCAGAAAAAGAGATAGAGGTTTTTCATCATAATGAGCTTTTTCAAACTATTGAAGACCTTTTCCAAAACAGTACTTTGGAAAAGGTCACGTTAAGTGCGATTGACCAATCTGCCAGTGTTTTAATAGAAGAGTTTGTTGAAGGTAGAGAGTTTTCGTGTATTGTTTTACAAGATCCTCTTGGTAAGCCAGTAGCTCTTCCTCCAACGGGTATTAATAAGCATAAAAATGTGTTTGATTATCGAGCTAAGTATCTTCCTGGGATAGTAAGGAAGCAAACTCCTATTGATGTTTCTTCGGATTCTATTCTAAAAATACAAACGGCTTGTGAAGAGATGTTTGAAGCTCTTTCTATGCAGGTGTACGCAAGAATAGATGGTTTTTTGACAGAGAAAGGGGCTGTTTATTTGAATGACCCGAATACTACTTCGGGTATGATGCCTTCTTCTTTTTTCTTTCATCAGGCAGCAGAAGTTGGTCTAAACCCTTCTCAGATTATTTCTTATATTATTGAGGCGTCTTTAAGGGAACGATCTAAGGAAGGAAAAAACTATTTTAAGAATACCAAACTGCTCCGTTCGCTACAAAAAAGCTTAGAAGAAAAGAAAGATAGTGAAAATAGGCGAATAAAAGTGGGAGTAATCATGGGAGGATATTCTTCTGAAAGGCATATTTCTATGGAGAGTGGAAGAAATATTTATGAGAAGCTTGCGTCTTCTACTAAGTATAAACCCCTTCCTATATTCTTATGTAAGGAAGCTGAACAGTTAAAGCTTTTCTCTATTCCGATAAATTTGCTTTTAAAGGATAATGCTGATGATATTAAAGATCAATTAATATCTAATACCAACAAGGTAAATTATTTGGATTCTTCTCAATACCAATCTATTGTTGAGAAGTATGTTGAGGGCTCTCAATTGTCATCAAAAGAAATTTCTTTTGGTGAGCTTTCTGATAGTATTGACTTTGCTTTTATTGCACTACATGGCAGGCCTGGTGAAGATGGAGAGCTTCAAAAGGAGTTAGCTAAGAAAGGTATTCCATTTAATGGTTCTAATGTAGCCTCTGCTCAAATAACGATTGATAAATATACGACGAAAGAAATTCTTCAAAAGAATGGTTTAAAAACAGCTAAAGGAAGGTTGATTAATAAATTAGAGTGGAGTGAAGGAGATAATTCTGCGTTAATTTCAAGTATTGAAAGTGAGTTTAGTTACCCCTTGATTTTAAAACCTTCGGATGATGGGTGCAGTTCTGCAGTCAAAAAAGTAGAGAGCAGGGAAGGCTTAGAAAGCTTTATGATTGCTATTTTTAGAGATTCTGATGAGCTTAGTGACAAGCTAGTTGAACAATTGCAGTTATCTGAAAATGAGGAGTTTCCCAAGAAAGAGTTTTTTTTATTAGAAGAGTATATTACTAAAGAAGATGTTGGTCATTTTTTAGAAGTTACTTGCGGTTTACTGACTAATCTGAGAGATGGGATTATTGATTATACTATTTTCGAACCTTCAGAAGCAGTTGCAGCTAAGGGTATTCTTTCTATTGAAGAGAAGTTTTTGGCAGGAGAAGGGCAAAATATAACTCCTGCTAGATTTGATAATGATACTCAAAGAAATGCTCAGATTTCACAGATAGTGAAAAGGGAAATAGAGAAAGCGGCTAAAGTACTCAATATAGAAGGTTATGCTCGGGTTGATGCTTTTGTAAGAATTAAAGAAGAAAATGTTGAGGTAGTATTCATTGAAGTTAATTCGTTACCTGGAATGACTCCTGCTACCTGCATTTTTCATCAAGCTGCTCTGGAAAACCTAACGCCCTACGATTTTATTGACAGAATAATTGCTTATGGGATGGAATCAAAAAAGCAGTTACAGACAGTGTGATTATCTTTCTTTTATCTTTCCATTTCAACCTGATTGTCTTCGTATTTAGAAGGGCACTTCATTAGGATTTGGTCGGCTAGAAAGTAGTCCTCTTTTATTTTACCTATTACTACTATTTTTTCTGATTTCAAGAAGTCTTGTATAGATACAGGTGGCTTGTAGCAGACTACTTTACATTCTCTATTGTTCTCATCTTTGATAAAAAAAGACATGTAGTTTGGGTCAACACTTGGTTGATAGTTTAGTCCTATTACTTCTTTTTTGTCATCTCTTTTAAGTTCTCCAATCAAATGTACTTTATCACTATTGCCTTCTTTTGCTAAGTCAAATGCCTGACCAACGTTTACATATTGGCTTGCGTCACCTGCAGTAGCTATTATTATGCCCACCATAGCTGCTATTATGGCAATAAGTATTATATGTGTTGTTTTCATTTTGAAATATCCTTTATTCTTTTTTCCAACTTCTTAATTTTTCTATCTAAGCTTATGATATAAAAGAAAAAACCAAGAAATAGTATTAAAACTGTTCCAACTACTACATATATTTTTCCATTTTGACGAAATATATCCGCCATTTCTATTGCATCGTTTGTTTTTTGCAAAAAAATAAACAGTAATGTTTTTAACATTTTTCTTCTTTGAAGTAAAGTTAAGAATCAAAAAACAAAGTAGTTTGTTTTTTGATTCTTAATAGCAGCATTATGGAGCCAAGATCAGTTATATAATTTTATGAGTGTACACAAATCAATGCTTTCAAAAGATAAGATCTTACTTTTCTTCAAAGTTATCCTCTTTTTATCGTACTTAACTGGTGTTTTAAGTCTCCATTTTAGTTTCCCAAATCAAGTTTTAGTTATAATTACCCCCTTTTCTTCTTTTTTAGAGTTAACTCCATTTAATTTACTGCTAACTCTTTTTACCCTATTACTGGGTGTAAGGAAGTGGAGTAAGTGGTTGTTAAGTTATTTATTAGCTACTTTTTTTATTGGGTGGTTTTGCGAATGGGTTGGAGTCAATACAAGTTTATTATTCGGAAACTATGAGTATGGAAGAGTTTTGGGGTGGAAGGTTTTTGGGGTTCCAATAATCATTGGTGTCAACTGGATTATTTTGCACTATTCTTTGTCAGAAGTAATATCTAGGTTTTTATCTAAAAAAGCTTGTATCATTTTTTTTAGTAGTATTGGTATGGTAGCGGTTGACTTTTTGATTGAACCAGTAGCTATTGAGTATTCTTTTTGGACATGGGAAGGCTCTTTTATTCCAGTGAGCAATTACATTGGTTGGCTAATTGTATCTTTCTTGTTATCATTGATTTATGTTTTTCTTCCTTTTGAAAAAGGGAAAAACAGTTTTGCTTCTCTCGTCCTACTATTACAAATAAGTTTTTTTGTAATCAATTTATTTGTGATCTTGTACTTTGGTCAATGCTATTTCTAAGGCATTATTAATTTTTAACTGTGAGCAAATCTCATTCCCACAGTAAATTATTGCCATTTCTGAAATTTTTTGAAGTTTAGGGTCAGTCAGCTTAAGTCTGTATTTCGATTTTCGAAAAGCTTCTTTTACTCTTCGTTTTATTTTATTACGATCTACGGCTTTCCTAAACCTCTTTTTTGAAGCAGATACTATTATCTGTAAGTTTTCAGAGGGGTTTATATTCTGGTTTTTATCAACCTCATGATAGATTAGCTTAATTATTATTGGATAATAAAAACCAGATATAGAGGACTCAAAAAGCTGTTTTATCAACTTTCTTGATTTAAGTCGTTCTTTTTTAGGAAGTTTTTGAAATCCTTTGATGGATTATTTTTTTTCAGTTCTCTTAACCTGTTGCTCAGCTCTTTTTACCTGATCTTCAGTATAGTTAAGGTTCTCTTTATTTTTCACTATTTTTTTCGCTACTCTAGTCTTCATTATTTTTGGCTTATTTGTGTGTTTTCTCGTCTGAAACCGTTAGTTTTTTTCTTCCTTTTGCTCTTCTTCTAGCTAGAACTGCTCTACCATTTTTTGTTTGCATTCTGCTTTTGAACCCGTGCTTATTTTTTCTCTTCCTCTTTGAAGGTTGATACGTCCTTTTCATTATTAAAATCCTTTAAATTATTCTAAAAAAACTTGTATCTATAATCTTTAACATCTGCTTCTTTTTCAATTGCTTGCCCTACTTTGAACATAGAGCTTTTATTTTTTGAAGCAAGGTTTTTCTTATAGGTGTTATAATCAGCTATTTCTTCAGGCTTATTGACTTTTTCTGCTTTCAAAATCACTACTGCATTTTCATCGATGATAGGCTTTGAAACTTCCCCCTCTTCAAGTGCTAATGCAACTCCTATTGCTTTCGGAGATAAACCTACCCCAGAAAGTGTAGATTTTGTGATTTTTACGTTTTTCTCTTTGTCAATATTTGCTCTTCTTCCATATTTTTCTTTTATCTCTTCAAGAGAACCACTGAGGTCTTTAAGTTTATTGTAAACTACTTTTTTCTTTTCTTCTTTTAAGTAGTCTTGTTTTACTTTCTCTTGAACTGCTGAAAACTCTGCTGAACCTTCTTCTTTTTTGTCTTTCAGCATCGCTATTACGTATTTATCTTCTAATTCAAAGATGTCAGACACACTTCCTACCTCTGTGTTGTCATTATATGCCCACCTTACTATTTGTCTTACATTAGATCCCGTTAGATTGCTGATATCTCTAGCATCTTTACGTATTGTATATGCTTTGTATCTAACAATAGCAGAATCTTCATCCGTAGCCTTTACAAACTCGTCTGCTGTTTTGTATCTGGTATATTTTGAAGCGTTTCTAAAGGCATCATTTATTGTCTCATCACTTGGTATAACTTCTGTTTCTAATATACCTACAATGTATTTTTTATTTGTCTTTGTCTCCGTTACTTTAATGATATGGTACCCATAGGTAGATTTAATTAGTTTTCTGATTAGCCCTTTCTTCTTAGCACTCATCACTGCTTTATTAAAGCTATCTACCATTTCCCCATCTTGAAACCACCCTAAATCACCTCCTTTAGACTTAGAACCATCTTCACTGTGTTCTCTTGCCATTGTTGCAAAGTCTGCGCCACCTCTAATTTGTTGCAAGATTCTACTCGCTTTTTGCTTGGCTAGTGCATCACTTGTTTCATTGCCTGTTTTAATCAATATATGGCTAGCTCGAGCAAAAGATAAAGAGTCTTCTGTTATACCAACTACTTTGTAGCTTTTATATGTATCGTTTAGCAACGCTGGTCCATAAACTTTTCCTATCTCAATATTTTCTTGGTCTATAGTTCCTGGCAAATCTTTTGGGCTATATTTAATAAAGGTATCTAGTCCTTCCGTATTTGCTTCAATAAAAAACGTATCGTTTGCAGCTTTAGCAAATTGCTCTGCTAACCTTTGAGCTTCTTGTCGTATTATTTTTTTATCTGCTGCTGTTGGCTTTAAAGAAAATGTGACATATTCTATACTTCTATTTGACTCTTCTTTGTATCTGTCTTTATTGTTATTGTAATACGACTTTAAATCAGCTTCGGTAAACTTTACCAGAGAATCTGGAACAGTAGAATAGCGTACATAAAGATATTGAACATCTGCTGATCTTTTATCTTTTTGGTACTCTTTCTTAGCTTGTCCTTTGTTTATAAATTCTGTTTTAGAAACAAGTTTTTCAAGTTTTTCTTTTTTTCTTGCTTGCGCTAACTGATCTTCGAAGCGAATGAAGTTTGCAGTTCCAGCGGGTGAGTTTTTCAAGTTTTGAAGATAGTTTTGGATAGCAGCTCTATCAACATTACCTAGTGAATCTTTGAAAGATTGAGAGATTTGCGGGCTTATGTTATTCCCTTGAACCATGTCAAATAACTCTGCGTTCGAAACACTCAAACCTAAATCTTTATATACTTTTTCATAAGCAATATCGCTAAGCATTTTCTGCCAGACATTTTGCTGCAAGCTTTTCATTACCATATCATTGGGTGCAGCACCTCCTGTTTGCCTAGTATAGTTATCTTTTGCCATTGCAAGTAACCTATTAAACTCAGCGAGGTTTACCTCTTTTCCTGCTATCTCTCCTACTATTTGTTTATCCTCAGAAACAAAGTTGTTTCTGGAAAATAAATCTCCAAAGATAAATGATAGCATAGCTACTGCTATTACTACTAGCATTAGCCAACTTTTCTTTTGTATTTGTTGAATTAAAGACATTTAGTTTTCTGTTTTTTGGAAAATTCAGAAAGAGTGCAAAAGTAGAAAAAACTTGGCAATAAAACACTATTTTCTCCTCTTCAAAACCGAAATTGTAGTGCTATGTGTTTTGCAAGTCATGAAAAACAGTTAACTCTACAAAGAAAGAGGTGCCTTGGGGGCTAGTTTCAAACCAGATATTCCCTTTGAAATGCTCTATTCCTCTTTTAGCCATTGCAAGACCAATTCCTGATCCTTGCGTTTTTGTACTGAAGTTAGGAGCAAAAATTTTGTGCTGTATTTCTTTGGGTATTCCTGCTCCATTGTCTTTTATTTCTGCTAAAGCTCTATCTGGGAATATGGAAACCAGTGATATTTCAATTATTTTCTCTCTATTTTCTGGTATTGCTTGAATAGCATTAAGGATTAGGTTAGAAAATATTCTAGCAAATAAGTTATTATCTCCTTTGATGAAGATATTATCTTCTGTGTAGTCGAGTTTTATTTTGACATCTTGGGAAATATGAAGATTTAATACTTCCTGAAGCAAAGCTTTAATATCTACTTTTTCCTCTTTTGGTAGCGGCATTGTTGCAAAAGAAGAAAATGAGTCTGCTATATCGCTTATGATATCTAATTGATCTATTATAACCTGAAGTTTTTGATCTTCTGATAAAAACTTTCTTTGAAGCTGTTGAAGATTGAGCCGAATGGGTGTGAGCGGATTTTTTATCTCGTGAGCAACTTGCTTTGCGAGTTCTCTCCAGGCTGTTTCTTTTTCAGACTGTTTTAGTGCCTCTCTACTTTCTTCTAAGTTTAATATCATTTTATTGTATGCAGCTATCAGTGAACCAAACTCATCTTTTACATTGTATTGTATGGGTCTATTATTTCCTCCTAAGGCTGTTTGTTTAATTTTTTGTGTTAGTATTTTAATGGGATAGGTAATAGCATAGAAAGATAAGTAACCTAGTATCAAAAGAATTAAAAATACTACTGTAAAAGAATTAAGTATAGGTGTTATCAATGATGCATTTTGGTTTTCTATTGTGTTTTCTGGTTTAAACCTTGGTGTTATTTCAATTACTTTGGCAACTTCAGCATGTTGTATTGATTTTATTCCAACATAAGCAAAGTCATAAAACTCTCTGGTGCTTTTCTCTGAGGTGAAAAAGTAATTTTGTGCTTTTTTATCAATGATATTTAGATAAGCTAATGGATTAATAAGGTTTTTTTCTTGCTTAATACTTTGTTCACCCTGGTTTGTATCTGTGATTAGATACCCTTCTTTATTGTATATTGAAATTTTGATGTGTAGTAACCTTGCTAATTCCTCTAGCTCTCTCTTAAACTCTTCATCATTATAAAATTTATCATTGGCTAAGTAAAAATCACTTTTAAGACTATTTGATACAATTTCACTTTTTTCTAAGAGTATTCTCTCTCTCTCTGCTCTACTTGAAGATGTTAGTACTGCTACAGATACTACACTTGCTATTATTAATGGTAAGAACACAGTAATATTAAGATAAAACTGGACTCTGGTAGAGAAGTTTAAGTTTCTAAGTTTTCTTTTATTGATTAGATACTCTCTTATTGGTACGATTGAGAATATTAAAAATGCCATTAGAAGGAAAATAAGAGAGAAGTTTGAAAAAGTATCTACGAATGAGGGCTTTATAGATGTGACTATTATATGTCGTGTGAGATCGATAGGAACTCTCAAGTGTTCATAGTTTTTATCTTCTAGTTTTCTGTTATAGAAACCTTTGGAGTTCCAAAAACTTTTAATATAATGTTTGGGGTATGAAAAGCTACCAAAGCTAAAAGCTAAATTTTCATTTTTAAATATTGCATAGCTATAATCTTCATGGTTAATTAGTTCATCTGAAATCCAGGTGCTGTTAGCATAGTATATATTATCTAGAGGTTCTCTGTAGGACGCATCAGCTATTATTTTTCCTAATGTATCCTGGTTGCTTATCACAGGCAAAGTGCATATATATCTTTTGTTTCCTGACTCTAATTCATTGATAAAGAAAATGCTTTCATTTTCTGTTCTATGCTCAGGTCTTTTTAGTTTTTCTAAAAATTCTTTGTAAATGCTATTTGTGCTATCTTCTTTAGAGATTACATGGAATGCAATTACAAACTTTGTTAGCTTTTGACCACTTTGCTTATTAACTATTCGGTAAAACTCTTTTGTATCCTCTTTTAAAAAATTATTTACTGTAGATGTATCCTTTTTAAGGGTATTCATCATTTCAGCAAGTTTCTTTTCGTCATTAGGATTGCTTTCAGTTAAAAGTTGAATGAAGTTACTTTTCCCTAATGCATTATCATATCTCTTTTTTTCTACGATTACTATTGTGCCTATAACAGCAGTTAAGGAAGCTATTATTAGAAAGTTGAAAACATTAGAAAAGCTTAGTTTGCTTAGTTTTCTATGTGAGTTGCTGATAATAAGTATTACTATAACTATTGTAGATATGTTGAATAGTGTAACAGATTTATACCCAATGAACTGTAATGTAAGATAGAATGAGGATGCTCCTATAAGCATAGAAAATGCTACATCCCTAATGTTGGTACATGTTTTAGCAATTATTTTGCACAGCACATTAATTGTAAAGAAAAGTAGTAGCCCTAATAATATGAGTAAGCTAAAAGCTAAAGATATTTCTAGGTTTACAGAAAGCGACTTTGATACATCTATTGTTAAGTTCTCCAGAAAAAAAACCTGGCGATACATAAAAAAAGTAATGTAAGTGATTCCATAGCAAATAAAGACTAGCAAGGATGTTTGTAAAATCTTATCAAAAAGAGTGTTTTGAAAGATGTTTTTGAAAAACGATATTTTTCGGTTCTCTCTTAAGACAAGAAAAAGAAATAAGTTTAATATTAGAGCATCGTAAATGAAGTATAGTATTTTTCCTGGACTCTTTTCCAGGAAGAGTAAAGTGCTTTTTTCTATAAAGATTTGGTAAATAAAAGGTACTAGCTTGATTAAAAGTGCTATTAAGAAAAAGTAGATGTATTTGTATATTCTTCTTTTCGTGTCCTTCTTAAAAAATATAATTATACTAATAATTAAGAATATTACTCCTAGTATGATTAGTATAGTTGAAGCAGTTGATGGTTTTGTGTTATTATCACCTAATTTCACATAAAACAACTCTTTATCTTGCTTTGATCGGATCTGAATTGCTGCAGAAAGTTTATTTGCAGTGATCAATAAGGGTTTTAGATTACCAAAAACAGCTTCATTAAAACCAGAATTTTTTCTTTTGAAGGCATCTTTTTTTTCTAGTAGGATAAGATATAGAGCACTATATCCCAAAGTTTTATCTGCGATGCTTTTTTTAACGGCTAGAAACTTTTCTTTATTGTTTTTATAAAAAAAAAGGCTATCCTCAATATTAACTAGCCCATTACTAACAGTTACTGGTTTGTTCCAAAAAACCAAACTGTCATGCTTGTAAATTAAAACGGGGTTTCTTTCTTCGATCTCTAGAAGCTCTGAAAATACAATTTTTTGCTTGTTCTTAGCATAGTCCTCAAAAAACTCCAACTTTTGTATTGCTCTAGAAATTTGGTCTGATACATTTCTTTCTATTTCTTTTTTTATAGAAAGGTTGTGATTTCTATTTGATAGGTAACTTTCAGTTAGTAATGAAATAATGAAAAGAAAAACACCTAGTCCTAAATAGAGATATTTGTTGCTTTTCATTTTACACTTAATCAAAGAGATAGTTTCTTAAGAAACATTAGTAAGAATATGATTATCAGCATCAAAAAACATCTTTCATGAAGTTAATTAATAGATGCTACATAAGAAAGTTGTTAGGATATATTACCTATCTTTATTTTTTTTCTTACTTTACTTTGCTTATACCAAAAGAAGCCAATGATTGCAAAAACAATATAGGGTATTGCCATAAGATATAGTATTCCAGTATTGAGTCCAGCACCAATTGTTTCAGCTCCCTCAGCAATGTTTTTTTCAACAGTTGCTTTACACATTGCACACTGACCAAATGTAGATTGAGTTATGAGAAGAAATGATAAGAAAACTAAATATTTCATATTACAAAATATTTTTATTATGCTAAAAACAACATTTATATGAAAAAGTAAAGTTATACACAAAAAGTCAAATGCTTTTTCTATATACTTGTCAAATAAATAACTGTTACTTATTTACTTCTTGTTTACTATATTAGTTTACTTTTTACTAGAACTATTATACCTTTTTAAC
Organism: Bacteroidia bacterium; assembly: GCA_030425505.1. GTDB lineage: Bacteria > Bacteroidota > Bacteroidia > Cytophagales > Flammeovirgaceae > JAUIAB01. The sequence goes on from JAUIAB010000020.1 coordinate 14,447, forward strand.
AGCTTTTTGGAATGCCACATAGTTTAAAAAAGATTTTACTTATTGATGATGACGAAGTAAATAACTTTGTAGTCAAGCAGTTTATCAAGCGATTGGGCGTTGATAGGTATATAGTTACTGAAACAAATAATGGCTCACAGGCACTAGCTTATCTACAGTCTTGCAAAGAGGAAAGTAAATTTCCTTCTTACATATTAGTTGATTTAAGTATGCCTGTAATGGACGGTGAGGAGTTTCTTCAGAATTATCAGAAACATTTTTATGGGTTAAATAAAGATGCTAGAGTTGCAGTTATTACTGCTTCTATTAGAGACTCAGACAAGAGTTTAGTTGACAAATATGATTTTATTTATGGCTTTATAAGTAAGCCTATAGGAGAAGAGTTCTTAAAAAAGTTTTTTGAATTATCTTAGCTTAAACCTTTGCTAAGAATGAAAGAAATTACAGTAGAAGAGTTAAAATTTTTGATAGATTCTAATGAGGATTTTCAACTTATTGATGTAAGGGATCAAGAAGAGTACAATATTGCTAATATTAAAGGAGAACTAATTCCTTTAAATACTATCCTAAAAAACTCAGATCAGGTAGATGAAAATAAAAAGGTTGTGGTTCACTGTAGAAGTGGTCAGAGAAGTGCTCTTGCAATTATGCAACTAGAGTCTCAATATGGCTTTGATAATTTATATAACTTAAAGGGAGGAATAATAGAATACGCTAGAAAAATTGATCCTTCTCTAAACGTATATTAGAAAGCTTACCATTTTATTGCTTCTTTTCCTTTCTCCACTAAGTAGTCGTTTGTTTTACTAAAATGCTTATTGCCAAAAAAGCCTCTATCGGCAGAAAAAGGTGATGGATGTGCCGATTTTAAAATAAGGTGTTTATGAGGGTTTATTAGCTCTGCTTTTTTTTGTGCAAATGCTCCCCACAGAATAAATACTACCGATTCTTTTTCTCTGGAAACTACTCTTATTGTTTCATCTGTAAACTCCTCCCAACCTTTATTTTGGTGTGACCCTGCCTGATGAGCTCTTACAGTTAAGGTAGCATTAAGCAAAAGAACTCCCTGCTCAGCCCACCTTTCTAAATTTCCTGACTTGGGTATCTCTGTGTTAAGGTCACTTTTTATCTCTTTAAAAATATTCTTAAGTGATGGTGGGAAAGGTATCCCATCGCTTACTGAAAAGCATAAACCGTTGGCCTGACCTATGCCATGATATGGATCCTGACCTATTATTACTACTTTTAATTTTGAAAGAGGACATTTGTTAAATGCATTGAATATCAAACCTCCAGGTGGGAAAACTCTTTGAGTTGTATATTCTTCTTTAACAAATTCAACTAAACTTTTGAAATATTCTTTTTCAAACTCTTGTGATAAGTGCTTTTTCCAGGAGTCGTCTATTTTAACGTTCATGATTATTCTTCTAGTGTAATGCAGGTTTTAGAGGTAGGTTTTTAAGTATTTCAGCTTCTTTACTTATTATTTCTTCCAGTCTGTTATATACCTCACTTTCATTAAAATACTTTAATGCCATTTTTACATAAATATCTCCGTGCTTTGCCTCAGAAACCCAGAGTATTTTGTAAAATTTTTTCATTTCTTCTTCTTGTATTGCTTCGCTAATTAGCCTGAACCTTTCACAACCTCTACATTCTACTACAGAAGCAACAAGTAGGCGATCTCTAAATCGTGTTTGCGGTGTTCCACCATGTGTCAACGATAGTAATTCTATTACATAGTTATCTTTTTCAATTTCTTTGGCCAAGCTTATTCCTCTTGATCTCATCAAATCATATACTTGTTTGAAATGATCCAATTCTTCTATAGAAGTTTCAATTAGCTGAGGAATGATATCGTTTTTATCAGGGTATTTTGCAACTAAGCTTAAGGCCATTGCCGATGCTTTTCTTTCACAGTCTGCGTGATCTTGAAGGAATGCATCGAAGTCATTTATAACTGTTTCTACCCATTCTTTTGACGAAGGTTCTATAAGATCTAATGAGTTTCTCATCTATTTAAAATTTGTGACTTGTCTAGTTTTTTGGCACACAGCTTAATCATCTTTCTCTGTGTCTCCATTTTAGATCAGACACGGTCTGTTTCTAGCTTGTCTATTATTTCTATTTTACTTGATATTTTAAATTTATCACTTATTGTTATAAGTTTTTCATGGATACTTATACTATCAAGCTCGCTTATTGGGATGTTTTGAATAGTAGAATAGGTATACCCTTTCTCTAATAAGTTTTTTGGATCAAGTGTTTTAATAGTTTTTGATAAATAGTCAATTCTATTTTTTTCTTTATCAACTAACCTCAAAGCTAAACTCTTTGATTGAGTTAACTTATCGAAGATGTCTTTTTTTGAATTAGAAATGAAAACTTTAGATAAAATCAATATTTCATTCAGCTTTTGGGATATAGCTAACTTTTCCTTCACTAATTTTTGACTTACCATATCTAATGCTTTGTCTAGTACGTTTTTACAGTTTGATTCAAAAAATAGTACTTTTTCTATTAGCCACTCCGCTACAGCTGTTGGTGTTTTCAACGATTTAAAGGAAACTATATCAGATACGCTTTCATCTTTTAAATGACCTATTCCTGTAATTACTGGTAGCTCACAAAGAGCTATGGTTTTACTAAGTTCATAATCATTAAATACATCTAGTTCAAATCTGGATCCACCTCCTCTTAGTATTACGATACAGTCGTAGTTATTATAATTTAGAGAGTTTATTTTGTGAATGATGCTTTTTGCAGCTCTTTCTCCTTGCACAAAAACTGGATAAAGTTTTGTTGAGAAAGCATATCCGTAAATATTGCTATGGAGCTGATCCATAAAGTCTTCAAGCCCAGCAGCTGTTGGAGAAGATATGATTGCTATTCTCTGGAATACTAGTTTGGGGGTTAACTCTAACTGCTTTTTTAATAACCTTTCTTTTTCTAATTTCTCTAGAGTCTCCTGCTTTTTTTTCTCTAGCTCGCCTAATGTGTATCTTATGTCTAGATCTCTTATTACTAAGGAAAGGCCATAAACTTCGTGAAATTGAATTGTTATTTTTATGAGTACTTTGCTGCCTACTTTTAGCACTTCATAAAATGCTTTTTCTAGCTTTTTCAGTAACTGTTCTGCTATATCATTCCAAAGTACAGCCTTAACTCTTGCCACTACAATATCTTCATCTCTTTGTACCAACTCCAGGTAATAATGATACCTATCTTGTAGATCCGCTATTTCTGCAGTTACCCAAATCTCTTTGTTAATCTTATCAAGATGGTTTTTTATGCTTTTCGTTAAACTATGTAAGGAATAGTACTTCATATATAATGTCATGTCGACCCCATATAAGAAACAGTTAGCCAACAGTTATGTGAAGTTACATAGAATCTATGATATGATTACATGAAAAATATAAGTAAGTATCTGGTTATCAGAGGAAAATGTGTTTTTTGTGAAATTAAATTAAAAGACTTAATATAATTATCTGGGTTAATTCATAATTGCTTTTTATGCTTGTTTTAGGTTTAAGTAGCTATTCCAGTTTTCATCTGTTGTTCCTGAAAAGTCACGTAAAAACATGACAAAGGAAGGTTTGAATGGTTTTTTTGATAGTTTCATTCCGGCTTCTTCTAGTGTTTTACTTCCTTTAGAGGTATTACACCTTCTGCAAGCAGTTACTAAGTTTTCCCATGTAGATTTTCCGCCTCTAGATTTTGGGATCACATGATCTATGGTTAGGTTTTTTTTCGATTTGCAGTACTGGCATTCGTTTCCATCTCTTTTAAAAATATTTTGTCTTGTCATCATAATACCTTTATATGGTATGTGGACATATTTATTCAGTCTAATTACTGAGGGTACATCATAAGATTTAGAGACAGTGCGAAGCTTTATTTTTTTTTTTGTATCTGTTATTTCTGCTTTCTGCATATAAACCAATAGAAAAGCTTTATATACGTTACATACTGCTAGAGCTCTGTAATCTGCATTTAAAACTAAAACTTTCTTATTTGCTAACTGCATTACTAGAAGATCGTGTTTTTATTTTGTTAATTGTTCTATTATAAATGGTTTTTTTATGAATAAGGTTTCAAGGTTTGCTAAATATAGCCTCTGATTTTATATACTAAAAACCCTACTATCTCTCTTATTAACTTGGTATTCTTCTCAAGAGCACCTACATCAGGCAGTAAAAAAGACTTTAAGTTATAGCTATTGTCAGACGTGTAGAAATCAACAGAAAAGGCTTTTACTTTTATGTTTTGCTTCTCAAAGCAAGCAATTGCTCTTCTCATATGAAATGCGGATGTTACTAATAAAACCTCTCCTTCTAAGGATTTTTCTTGTATTATCTGTTTAGCTTTCACAGCATTTTCATACGTATTGCGAGATTCTGACTCAGTCCAAATATCTTCTTTATTTACTCCACAAACAGTAAGTAAATTTTTTAATTTGTCTGCTTCTTTTTTAGTTATTCCATCATAGGTTGTATAACCACCTACTATTATTATTTTCTCTATTACCCCTTCTGAATATAACTGCAATGGATGCAATACCCGGTCAGCTCCTCTGCTAATATGTACTCTATCTTCTGGTTTTTTGAAATTGTTTACAATACCTGTTAGAACAACTGCTGTTTGAGGTTTTTCTTCTTGAATAGATGCAATAGTTACTGGGGGTATTTCCCACCAGAGCATTAACTCGTTTGCAATGAATTGATTAGAAGAGAGATAAATAATAGCTAAGGTGAAAAATAGTATCCTCTTTCTTTTAGTCTTATTTTTTACCAGTAGACTAATGATAAGTAATAGTAAAAACCATGTAACTGGTTTTATAAAAACATCTATTGTTTTGGATAAGAAGTAGAACATAGTTTAAACTGGAATTACCCAGCAAAAGCAAAAAACACTAACCAAATTACTAACAATACTGGTAAAAGTATTGGTATGGAGTATTTTATTATGTAGGCAAAAAAGGAGGGCATTTCTATACCTATTTGCTCTGCAATAGATTTCACCATAAAGTTGGGGCCATTTCCTATGTAGGTCATTGCCCCAAAAAATACTGCAGATACTGAGATAGCAACTAGTTGCAGGACGGAGTCTAAGTATATTGGGGATCCATAAGCAAAATCTACTACATTGCTAACTTTATTAATATCACCACCTTGTGAAGAAATGGCTGCGGTAAAAAAGTTTAAATAGGTAGGAGCATTATCTAAAAAACCAGAGAGAAGACCAGTACCCCAATACAATGTATCATGATTTATTAAGCTTTTTCCTGTAGGAGAGGCTGCAAAAGCTGCAACCAGTTCTAATGCGGGCATCATTGTTCCAAAAATACCTATGAAGATGAAAGCAACTTCTTTAATGGGAGCAAAGTTGAATTCATTTCCTCTTAATGCTGTTTGATTTGCTGTTTTGTAAGAAAGAATAGCGATTGTAAGCATTATTATTTCTCTTATAAAGGAAAAGACTGTTGCTCCTTCTTTTTCAATACTTGTTAGCCCGTTGAGGGTATTTATTGAGAAGTTACCATCAGCTGTTTGTATAATAGCTGGAAACCATGATATTTTGCCAGGATCAAGAAATACTGCTAGAATTACAATAAATAGCCACAAGAAATTCTTGCCCCCTTTCATGCTTACTCTATTTGTTCTCTCCCTATACTCTTCCATAAAAAGAGGGTTGAGTTTGCCCATCTTTTTATCGTAGAAGTAAAATATGATACAAAATAAGCCAATTGCTAATAGCCATGGAAAAAAGTTGTGTGTAATTGTCCAAGTAAATGGAACTCCTTTCAAAAAGCCAAGAAACAATGGTGGGTCTCCTATTGGTGTTAAACAACCACCGATATTACTTACCATCATTATGAAAAAGACAATATGATAAGGTTGGATTCTCTTTTTATTCAGCCTAATAAATGGTCTGATCAATAGCATTGATGCTCCAGTAGTTCCAATGATGTTGGCAATTATTGCTCCTGCAAATAGTAGTATTGTATTGAGTAAAGGTTTTCCATCTTTATCAATATCTATCATTATACCTCCTGAAGCAACGTAAAGTGCTGTTAGTAAGGAAATAAACTGGAGGTACTCAAAAAAAGCATGTATAGGACTGTGTGTGTTATCTAGGAAAAAGATGTAGTACAGAATAACTATTGTAGCAAGCGATATGGCTATTTTGGGATAGTTTTTATGCCAGAAGTGCTCGTAAAATAGCGGCCCAGAAGCAATCATTATCAATAATAAAAAGAAAGGGATTACAGAATAGGGAGATGCTGCATGCCCATGTTCTGAGTGTTCTTCATCAATAGGCTCTGTGTAGGCCACTTCTTGTTTATTGTCTTCAATGTTATTGTTGCTTGCAAGACTTGTAATGCTAGTTAAGGCTATTATTAGCGGTATGATTAAAAGCTTGACTTGTCGAAGCATGGTACTGTTTTCTATCAAGCAATTCTTTTGTTTGCATTGAAGAAAAACTAAGATAAAAATAAGTTTTGATTTTATGGTTTTGTTCTAAAGCTTAATTCAAATTTTTGTTTTAAAAAGACCCCACTTCCAAGTGAATGATGGAGGTGGGGTTTCTGTTTATTTTTCTAAATTTTAAAATAGGTCTTTCTTATTTCTATTGATGTAAACCATAATAGCAACTGGAATTGGCCAAATAAATAAGGGTGAAAGAACTTTTCGTATGGTCAAATGCTCAGTTATGAAAAAAAGAGAGTAGCTCAGGAAAACAAAAAACAAGTAGTAGATTAAAAATCTTTTTAAATTTTTGCTATTCATTTTTAACTATTAAGTTGCTACTACACCAGCTTCTCTAGTGCAATTTCTAAAGATGCTGCAGCCAGGTTCTTTTTCTCATTTCCTACTTTACTTTTTGTTTTTTCTAAGGCCACCCTAATTGTTTTTGAGGTATCGTCAAAAATTGCTTTGTCTGTCAGCTCTACTTCATGACCCATTAGGTAAGCAAAAACTCTAGCCATACCACAGTTGGCAATAAAATCTGGAATGATAGAAAAGTTTTTATCTGCATACTCAAAGTTTGATCCGTAAAATATTTCTTTATCGTCAAAAGGAACGTTTGCTCCACAAGATATTACTTCAACCCCTGCTTCTTTCATTCTTTTCAAATGATCGGGCTTAACCAGTCTCGATCCCGCAGCAGGAATGAATATATCCGCTTCTATATCCCATATTTTCTTATCTACTTCTTCAAAGGAGATTAATTGGTCAGAAACTAGCTGGTTTCCTTTTTTATCATAAAACAACTGTTTTACCTCATCGAGATTTAAGCCTTCTTCTTTTATTATTCCTCCAACTCTATCTATGATGCCAGCCACTTTTACTCCGTCTTTAGCTAAAAAAAGTGCTGCAGCAGAGGCTACATTTCCCCAACCTTGAATTAGGGCTTTTTTACCAGAAATTTCTCCTCCCCATAGTTCATAGTAATGTCTCACCGACTCAGCAACTCCGAAACCTGTTATCAGGTCTGCTATAGTATACTTTCTGGGAGATGTAGGAGTATAATCTGGGTCTTCTATTACTTTGGAAACGCCCTGTCGTAGCTGACCTATTTTGTTGATTTTATCTTTGTCTTTTGGGTCGTAATGCCCTTTTACAACCCCTTCTTGTGGATGCCAAAGTCCGTAATCTTCTGTTATTGGTATTACTTCTTCTATTTCGTCTACATTCATATCTCCTCCGGTACCATAGTAGTTTTTAAGTAATGGTATTACAGCTTTATACCATCTGTTTAATACTTCTTTTTTTCTGGGATCGGACGGGTCGAAGTTTATTCCCGATTTCGCACCTCCTATTTGAGGCCCTGATACGGTAAACTTCACTTCCATGGTTTTGGCAAGAGCTTTAACCTCATCTTTATCCAACCCTTTCCTCATTCTTGTACCACCGCCAGCTGCTCCACCTCGTAAGGAGTTTATTACTACCCACCCTTTGGCATCTGTTTCAATATCGTTCCACTCAAATATTATTTCTGGCTTTTGAGATTCAAATTTTTTTAATAATTCTTTCATACTTGTGTTTCTTAATGTGTTAGTTAAAAATGTATAAGCATATAGTCCATGCGAAGATATAATCTTCTTTTTTGAAAATTGTTGTGGACTCACATCTTCGCTTTACCTCTAAGATGCGATATCACTAACTCTGCTACTTTGTCTGATGTGCTTTCTTCTGTTTCTATTTGTTTTCTCATTTCCTGATAATCCAGTTTTATTTGCTCTTTTCTATCTATTACTCTTGCAAGAGTTTTTTGTATTTGGTTAGGATTACATTGAGCTTGTATTAACTCTGGCACAATTTCATTTTGAGCAATCAAGTTAACTAAAGAAATGTATTTTACTTTTATTAGCATTTTGGCAATAGCATAACTCAATTTGCTTGTTTTGTAGCAAACTACTTGTGGTATATTAAATAATGCTGTTTCAAGAGTAGCTGTCCCCGATGTTACAATTGCAACTGTAGAGTTGTTTAGTAAGTCGTAGGTTTGGTCATACACTATTTTAACATCATTCTCTAAAGCCGATGTATAAATAGATTTATCCATTTGTGATATTCCTGCGACTACGATCTGATACTCCGTAAACTTGTCTTTTATTTTTACTAATTCAGGAAGAACTCTTGATATTTCCTGCTTCCTACTACCAGGAAGAATAGCAATAATTTCTTTTGAAGAAAGTGAATTGTCTTTTCGGAAGTTATGATTTGGTTGAAAGAACTTTATTTCGTCAAATAGCGGGTTACCAACATAATCTGCTTGGTAATTGTGTTTTTGGTAGAATTCTTTTTCGAATGGTAAGATAACGAACATTTTATCTACCCATTTTTTGATTTTATTTACTCTTTTTTCATTCCAAGCCCAAATTTTAGGAGAAATATAATATAGGACTGGTATATTGTTTTGTTTAGCAAATTTTGCTATCCGCAGATTAAAACCTGCAAAGTCAATAAGTATAATAGCATCAGGGTTAAACTTTTTGATATCTTTTTTGGTGGCTCTTAGTATTTTTTTGATTTTGCTAAGTTTAGTGATTACTTCCCAAAAACCCATGAGAGCTAGCTCTTTATAATGGATAAATAAGTGAAGCCCTTCGTTTTGAGATTTTTCTCCACCGATTCCTCTTAGTTGAACATCTTTTTTTTGTTTTAGTGCTTTAGCTAAATTGGAGGCATGTAAATCGCCAGATTTTTCTCCAGCAATAAGATATAGCTTCATTAACTTTTATTTTTAGAGTAGTAACCTAAGCAGTAAAATGCTTTTAGTTCTGGTTAAAGTTACTCTTTAAAAAAATCATGCGATAATCTTTTTTCTATTGTTCTACCTCTAAGGTCTATTTCAATATCTATCATTATACTCCAAGTAGAAGAATCTATTTTTGTGCCTTTTACTACTCCTTTATCCACTTGGATACTCTGTGTGTTTTCACAATAGCAAATTTGTCTGTATAGGCAGTTTGTCTCGTTTATTTTATCATCTTTTACCTCAAACTCAGATAAACTAGGGTCTATCTCAAATAAAATTTTTTCTGTAAACCCTGAGTCATCGACATCAGGTTCTGAAGGTATTTTAAATACGTATTCAAATACTAGGTTATCTCCGCTTTCAATTTTTATTTCTGTGGAATTATTTTGAATCCTGGAATCAGAATAAATCTTAAAGCTAGATGAATGCTTTTCTACAGGACTATTGTTGTCCGAGCAGCTAGAAAAAAGGATTAGAAGTAAAAACAGATTTCTCATGTGTTTAAAATTTGTGACCAACTTAATTTGTTTAGCACACATCTTAATCATTGCTATATGTGTGCCTCAATTTTAAATCAGACTCGATCTGCTTCATAACACTATTTACAATGCGTAAGTTTAAATGATAGTGTTATTGTTTTTACCATAGTACCTTACAAAGTTATTTTTTGTCTCATGAAGTTCGATGCAGTGAAGCTTTGCTCTTGGGCATTTATTCTGAATTTCTCTTTCTAATATTTCCCAAAATGCTATAACTATATTTTCGCAGCTAGGCATTACGCCTTCAAGAAAGTCTACATCCAGGTTTAGGTTTTTATGGTCTACTTTTTCTGTAATTTCTTCTTGTATTATTTTGCTAAGAAGCTTTAAGTCTATCACAAATCCTGTATCGGGATTAGGCGTTCCTTTTACTGTTACTATCAGGTCAAAGTTATGCCCATGCCAGTTTTCATTAGCACAAGAACCAAATACCTCCTCGTTTTTCTCTTTTGACCAAGCTGGATTATATAGTTTATGTGCAGCATTAAAATGTTCTTTTCTACAAACATATACTGTACTCACGACCTTTCTTTTTTTATGCAAAAGTAATTATTTTTTGCTTGTTGGGATAGACTAATCAAGCTGTAAGCATGATCGGCACCCTTTGCTAAGAGACTAAGCCAAAGACCGAAGGTATTGTAGGGCTAGGTCTGGCTTTGGTAGCTGGGACGAGCTTTGAGAAGGATGCCCTATTTTAAAAAATAAATAGAAAGTACCAGGATGCAATGGCTCCAATATAGCCAAGCAAAGCTGCTAATGATCCTTTTTTGAAATACTCCATGAAGGTGAGTTCTTTCACTTGCCCCATGGCAGCAACCCCAGCAGCAGATCCTACTACCATAATGCTTCCTCCAGTACCTGCTGTTATTGCAAGAAGTACCCAATAAATAAAGTTGATTCCACTTGGAAGCATTTTTATTACTGCAGCTGTCAAGGGTACGTTATCCAATACAGAAGAGATTAAGCCTAGTAATGAGTGTCCTATTATTATTCTTGTTTCATCTGCGCCTGGTGTTTCCCCAAATATAACCTTAGCTATTTCTCCAAGTATCCCCTGAAGTTTTAATGCATCTACAGCTAGTAATATCCCTATAAAAAAGGTTAGAGTAGCCATGTCAATTGTTCGGATAATGTTTACGATATGACCCGCTTTTTTCTTTAGGCTACCAATTTTGAGTCGTATATCTATTACTATCGCTACTACTCCCAAGCCAAAAAGTATTCCAAAGAAAGGAGGAAGGTGCAATGCATTGACTGTTATTGCAAATCCAAATGTGGATAAGCCTATTATTATTATTTCCCATTGTAGTGGTAATATTTCTAGAGATTCCCTTCCTTTTCTATCCTCTGATTCTATCTTAGAAGTAAGTATAGCCTGAGGGATTATCCATGCAACTAAAGAAGGTACTATCCCATAAAACAAAATTTGTAGAGCAGTGAATTTTTCTGCTAACCAAAGCATGATGGTGGTTACATCTCCTACAGGAGACATTGCACCACCCGCATTTGCTGCTATTACCGTGTTTATTGCAAATACGGTAAAATTCTTTTTTTGAATGTACAAGTGCCTTCCTATCTGAATCATGACAAGGGTACTTGTGAGGTTATCTAAAAGAGCAGAGGAAAGAAAAGTGATTAGCCCTAGAATCCAGAATAAACCTTTATTTGATATATTAAACTTCAATAGTTTGGCTTCTATCCAGGAAAAAAACCGGAAATGCCCCATCATTTCTACTATGGTCATTGCTCCCATGAGGAAAATGACCAACTCAAAAATTTCAGCTGAGCTGTGTCGTATTGCTATATGTAGTGCTTCTGGCGTTTTTCCAAAAGCTACTATCATCCACATTACAGAACCTGTTGCAAGAGCAACCCAGCTTTTATTTACCTTTAGAGAATGTTCGAAAATTATTCCTACAAACCCAGCAGCAAATACTATTACTAATAGTAATGATTGTAAATCCATTATGAACGGTTAATTGCTTTGCTTAAATTTTAACTCTTTCTTAAAAGGTGCAAACCTATTCTGTTTAATATTATTATCAATACCTTTTTTATAATTTTTTATCTTACTTTGAACTCTATTAAAAAGAACCTCATTCTATAACTTGCTGTCGCTTTTTTTGTTTATATGAGGAGTGTATGAGATAATTTGCTGAGTTGCATTTTGTGCTTTAGTCAGAGATATAAATGCTATAACCTTGGAGTTTATCAAAAACATATTGAGTCTTTAAAAAATTGAATTTTAGGTATTTAATAGAAATAAGTTATAAGGGAACTAATTTTCATGGATGGCAAATTCAGCCAAACGCTACTACTATACAAGAGACCTTGGAAAAGTGTTTAAGTATACTTCTTAAAGAAAATGTATGTATCACTGGTAGTGGACGAACGGATACGGGTGTTCATTGTAAGCAGCAGTTTGCACATTTTGATTCTGATATTGATATTGATTCTCTTGTCTTTTTGAAAAAAATCAATGCTCTTCTTCCTCAAGATATTGCTGTAAATGATATTTTGAAAGTAAGTAAAGAGTGTCATGCTCGCTTTTCTGCTTTGAAAAGAACGTACCATTATGTCATTTCTACAAGAAAAGATCCTTTTAATAAAGGTCTGGCTTGGGTTTTATACCAAAAGCCTGATTTTGAAACCTTACAGGAAGCTGCAAAAGCATTATTGAAGTTTACAGATTTTGAAGCTTTTTGTAAGTACCACTCTGATGTTAATACGTTTGAGTGCTCATTATATGAATCTAATTGGACATGTAATGATCATTTTTTGATTTATACTATTTCTGCTAATCGTTTTTTAAGAGGAATGGTAAGGATTATTGTCGGCAATTTGATTAAAGTAGGCTTAGGAAAGCTCACTATTGAAGAATTAGAAGAGGCTCTTTCCTCTAAGAATCACTCTTTAACTAGGAACTCTGCTCCATCAGATGGTTTATATTTAGCGAAGGTTGAGTATCCTGAGCATCTCCTGAAAGGTGATTGAGACCATATTATCCTCCCAGCCTAAATCCCATTACAAGTATATCATCGGTTTGCATGGATTGGTTTTTCATCCAAGCCTGTAGCTCTTTTCTTAATTCTTTCCTCTGATCTTCCACTGGCTGATTATTTATTTTTAATAACAGATCTTTAAATCTTTTTAGCATAAACTTACTGTTATCTTCTCCTCCAAACTGATCAATATATCCATCAGAAAAAAGGTAGTACATGCCAGGTTCTGATATGTCTAAAGTATGTTTTCTATAGTCTCTTGGTTTATCTAGCTGTATTCCTCCAATAGGTAATTTATCTCCTTTTATGAGATGAAGATCATCATGTTTTATAACAATTAATGGGTTTTTAGCACCAGCAAATTCCAGTTTTTGTTCTTCATCGTCAATTACACATAGCGATAGATCCATTCCGTCTTTATTGTCTGTTTCCCCTTGCCGTAATAAATACGTGATTTTCTCATGTAATTCGTTTAAGATCTTATCTGGAGACTCTATATGAGAAGAAACAACTATTTCATTTAAGAGGTTGTTACCAATCATACTCATAAATGCACCTGGTACTCCGTGCCCTGTACAATCTACTGCTGCTACGAATGTTTTATTCTTTATTTTTTTAAACCAAAAAAAGTCTCCACTCACAATATCTCTTGGTTTAAAGAATACAAAAGACTCTGGAAGAATTTCTTTAATCAGCGTCCTAACAGGAAGCATCGCACTTTGTATTCTCTTAGCGTATTTAATACTTGAGGTAACTTTTTCGCTGTTTTTTTCCAGCTCTTCTTTTTGTATTTCCATCTGCTTAAAAGAGCTAGCGTTAATTAATGCTATAGTTGTATATATCGCTATGTTTCTAACTATTCCTAAGTGAGCAGCAGTGTAGGCTTTTGTATGGGGGCTCTGTAATGTTAATACCCCTATTACATGTTTTTTTGAGATTAATGGTATGTGTATCACAGAACCATCAACAGGTATTACTAGCTTGCTTGCATCACTAATGTATTTTTCAAGTTCTTCAGGGTTAGAAATAAATACTTCTTTACTGTGCATTGCACTCCAACCTGATAGTGACTGGTCTTTAAGTAAGGGTTCTTTAAACTCAGGTACAACCTCTCCATTTTTAATAAAACCTGTATAGGTTATTTCTTTTTTAAGATAATCGCACAAGCCTATTCCAAAACTTTGTGCCTCCATCAGTGTGTTTATTTCTTCATATACCGCAGAAATTATTTTTTCTACAGAGAGATGCTTAATAATGTTTTGCCCTATTTCACTTAGGAGTTTTACATTTCTATAAGCTTTTGCCAGCTCATCTCTTTGACTGCTAATTTTCTCTTCTTTTTTGCTTACTTCTTGGGATGTACTAACTACTTCTCCTTTTAGCTTCTCATATTGTACTGCATTTTCCATTGCGATACCTACATAAAGGGCTAAGTTTTTCATGAAGTTCAAATTAGCTTCATCAAACGCACCTTTATATGCACTTTGTGCAGTTATTACCCCTAATTTATCTTTCTTTCCAAATAGCGGAATATAGATGTATGAGTTATTGTTTATTTGCTTAGGAAACTGCTCTACATCTGGAAGGTAGTTTTTAAGCTCTGCTTCTTTATCATTTATTAAAATGGTTTTTTCGTTTTCGAAACACCATGTTGAAAGTAAGTTTTTGCTATTTAGTGAGTCAGATCCCTGATTTATTTCGTTTATATTTTTATTATCAATTCCATAAAAATTAAGGCGCTGCATTTTTTGGTCGTGTAGACCAACAGCAAAAGTTGGTGCGTCAATAAAGTTGCTGATATTTTGATAAACCGTTTTAAGCACCCCACTAACATCAAGATTTGCAGTAATATTTTGCCCTATTTCTGTTACGGTTTTGATATTTTCATATGCTTTTTCTAGCTCTCCTTCATGCTCTTTAGTAATAGTGAGCAACTCTTCCGTTTTTCCTTTTTCCTCACCGTAGACCATTGCACTATCTAATGCTATGGAAATATATCCTGAGAGGTTTTTGAGAATATTTAAGTGGTAGGTAGTATACTGGGCTTCTTTAAAGCTCTGCACTGTCATTAACCCAACTTTTTTGCCTTTTATCGTTAGTGGGAGATATATAACCGATTTGGTTAGAGCTCCAGAAGTAGGTTTTGGTGGTTTAACAAGCTCTGGGAAATATTTATTGTATTCTTTTGTGAAGTTGTGAATTAGAACTTCTTTTTCATACTTGAAGGATAACACTCCAATTTTAGAGTTATCATTTAGGTCTATATAGTTAAATGAAAGCTTTTTACCCCTTTCTATTGAGTTAGGAAACTCTATTCTGTTTTCTTTTTCATTGTAAACTCCGATATCAAATACTGTAGCATCCATCAACTTGTTGACGTTGTCATAAACAGCATTAATAATCCCTTCTATGGTGTGATGAGCTCCAATATCTTTACCTATCTCTCCTAATATTTTTAGGTTTTCAAAGTATTTTTCTGCTTTTTCTTTTTCTGCATCTAAGTCTGTGGAAGATTGTTCTATGTCTTTATTTAAATTTTCATAAATAGTTACATTTCGAAAGCTGATGGCAATGTAAGGCATTAGCTTTTCAATAAATGAAAGCTCTTCAACTGAAATATCATGATCCTCTTTATCATTTTCCAAATAGAGATACCCTAGCTTTTGGTTATTGCTGATAATAGGAATAAAATAAACGACAAAAGGTTTAATCGTTTTAATGTATTCATCTCCGCTAGTATGAATCGAGTTTTCGTCAAAATGTAACGAAAAAGTATTAGCACTTTTTTTAGCTATCTCAAATATTGTTACAGGAAAGCTTCTCTCAGATAGTGCTGCTTGCTGATCAATAGTTTTCATAAAACCTGAACGATCAGCTAATCCTCTAATACAATAGTTTTCTCCAGATCTTATTAGAATTTGTATTTTTTCTATGGTTGTATTGTCTAAAACAACAGATAGAAGCTTGCTACAGAGCTTACTTAAACTTGTTTCCTGAAGAAGACCCTGAGAAGTCGAGATTACCTTTTCTAAATACATTTTACTAACCTACTTTTTAGGTTTTGTATTAATTACACAACGTATTTGTAATTTAACGAAATGATTTGTTTATAGATTTATTTTACATGAAACCGACTCTTTTACGAGGCTATTTTTTATCTAAAAAGTAATGTCATTAACCTTGGTCATATTTTTCATACCACTCTTGATCATATTTTCGCATTAATTTATTTAGACCTACATAAAGCTGATCAAAAGATCCATCAATGTATCTTCTTAACCAAAATCCAATAGCAACCTGGCTGGTCATGCCGTAATATTCATCATAGGTAGAAACACTTTCATCAAAAGGTCTTCCTGGACCATATTTAGTATTGAGATAGCTAATAGCATCAAAGTATGGCTCTGATTCCATTTTGTTTTTATACTCTTCGGCTTCATTTTCAATGTTTTTTTGAACGGTCAGGTAGGAGTAACTCTGAACCATGAGGCGAGCAAACCTTTTGAACATTTTATTATAAATGGTTTTGCACTTCACTCCAAAAATATAAGACTCAGGGTCAGGAATCATATTATTATATCCCCATTTTACTACTTCAGGATTAATATATTTGAACTTCAATCCAGCATCTGAAGGGTCATACTTGTTTTGAAGTGCATCTATCCCAGTATAGTTTTTTATTGCTTCAATCATACTATAGCTTCCCTCATACCTGCTATTAGAGCCTTTAGTTATGCAGTATAGTAACCCCTGTTGACCATAGTAATCTAAAATCCCATTAGTCCCTTCTTGGAACATATGGAATTTTTTATCTGCAATGGATAAGTATCCTTTTGGGTTTGACTCATCAATTAAATCGGATTCTTTTTGTTGAAACCAGCATTCATACAAATCATTAATAGAAGTTTCCTGTTTAGTTACTTTTTCAGCTTTTTGATCTGAAAAAAAGATAGACTCTCTAAGTGCAGGGTTTTGTTTTAGTTTTTGTATTTCTTCTTCTCTTTTTTTATCGTCTTTTTCGGTCATTGCTCTTTGCCACATAGCAGCATAAGCTATATCAGGCTTAAAAGTGCTTATATTTTTTTTCTCTATCCACCCTTCTTCAAACCAAGTTCCTCCCAATGGTTTACCCTTAACTTTTATCCATTCTTTGCTTTCATCAAGTACAGCCACAAAATTACCCCAAGAGAATTGTCTGCCCGTAGCTGTAAGTAAATCAGGTCTTTTATGTATGGTACTTTCTTCTATCACTGCAGCTCCATATGCATTTTTAGCCATAAAAGTATCCTGAATCCACCCTTCAGTATTATCTTGAAGTTTAACCTTGCTATAACTTCTTTTTTTGTTATCACTTTCATCCACTTTTTCTTCACCTAGTAGGTAAATTTCTTCTCCAAGGAAAACATTAGTCAAATACTTGCCTTTTGAACTAGCTGCATCTCTGATAGAAATTTTTTCCCAAAGACAAATGGCTGTTTTCTGCTCTTCTTTTTCTGCATTATCGACTTTTTGATCATTTTCGCCTGATGTTTTTTCATCCTCTTTTTTAGTTGAGCATGAAGAAAGAGCTATTACTAGTGTACATACAAGGACCTTTAAGGCTCTTTTCATTATAAAGTACTCTTTTGTTTTGATACGATACGAATTTACTTAAGATATGCTAAAATGACTTATACTTTGTTTAATATCCTTTTTTTGTGTGAATTATTTTTATGCTGATCTAAGTTTTACCCTTTATTTTGCATAAACTACTAAATGCAATGGCGGATAAAAATTTAGGCACTCCAAGTGGAACCAGAGACTTTTCTCCTGTAGAAGTTATTAGGCGTCAATTTATATTAGAAACTTTAAAAAACACATTTGAGCGTTTTGGTTTTCAACCTTTAGAAACACCTGCTCTTGAAAATATATCTACTCTTACGGGCAAATACGGAGATGAGGGTGATAAATTGTTATTTCGAGTTCTTAACTCAGGAGATTATTTAAGTAAATCTTCTTCCGACGATTATGAGAAAGGATATCAGCATTTATCTAGCATTATTTCAAAACGAGGACTAAGGTATGATCTTACAGTTCCTTTGGCTCGCTTTGTAGCCAAAAATAGAGGAAATCTTGTTTTCCCATTTAAGAGATATCAGATTCAACCAGTTTGGAGGGCAGACAGGCCTCAAAAAGGAAGATATAGAGAGTTTTTTCAATGCGATATTGACGTGATTGGCAGTAGTTCTCTGCTCTGTGAAGCAGAACTGATCTACATTTTGGTTAATTCTTTTACGACCTTAAACCTTCCATTTAAAGTTTATATTAATAATAGAAAAATCCTGTCTTCTGTTGCTGAAAAATTCAGCGTAAAAGAAAAAGAGAACGAGCTATGCGTAGCTTTAGATAAGTTAGATAAGAAAGGTTGGGATGGTGTTCAGCTAGAATTAGAGAAAAGTAATTTTTCCAAACAGACTATTGATTCTATCACTGGTTTTTTGGATAAAGACTTTGATGATAACAAGAGCTGGTTTGAGTTTTTAAAAGGTGAGCTTTCCAGTACCTCCATTGGCGCAGAAGGTGTAGAGGAGTTAGAAAGTGTTTATAACTACTTAGATGCTTTGGAAGTGAGTACAGAAAGAGTTGTTTTCAACCCTGTTTTGGCAAGGGGGCTGTCTTATTATACTGGTGTCATTTTGGAGACTATTTGCGAGGAAGGACATGTGGGAAGTATCAGTGGAGGAGGTAGATATGAAAATCTGACAGAGGTGTTTGGAGTTAGTAATTTACCTGGTGTTGGAGTGTCTTTTGGTATTGATAGGATTTATGATTTAATGGAATCTCTAGACTTGTTTCCAAAAGACTTAACCTCTACTTCAAAGTTATTATTAACTGGTTTAGATGAAAGTAGTTTAGAGTTTGCTTTAAAAACTTCAAATTCATTTAGGGGTAGTGGCATTAATACTGAGGTATATTTTGAGCCATGTAAGTTGAAAAAAGCTATGACTTATGCCAATAATAAAAGTATTCCTTTTGTTGGTATTATTGGTGGAGACGAGCTAAGTCAGCAAAAGATCAATCTCAAGAATATGGTTTCTGGGGAACAAAGTCTATTGAGTGTGGATGAAGCAATTCAGAGTATAAGATCTACAGGTGCATGAAGTTTGGTAGGCTAAATGATATTTCAGAAGTTGATTTTAAGCTAAAGGAAGATCATTTTTTTACTAAAAAAGTATGGGATAAAAGGGAAAGACCTCCTAAAAAAGATTTTTCTATTCACTATGGGTGTCCCTCTTGGGGATGCCCCGACTGGAAGGGAAAAATTTATCCAGAAAAATGTAGTCCTAAAGACTATCTAAAGTATTACTCTCAGGCTTTTAATGCTATAGAACTCAACACTACATTTTATCAAATACCGCAAAAAAGCACTGTTGAAAATTGGAAGAAAAATGCTTCTCCAGGTTTTATTTTTTGTCCTAAAGTTTCTAGGTCTATTAGTCATTCTTCCAATGCACATTTAAAAAATAACCTTGTAAAATTGTTTTTTGATAGTGTCTCTTTATTTGAAGATAAACTGGGACATACATTTATTCAGTTTCCTGAGTATTTTAATACCAGTTATTTTTCTGATCTGAAAAGATTAGTTGAGTTTTTCCCACAGGGTTTTCCTTTGGCAGTAGAGTTAAGACATGAAAGTTGGTTTGAAGAAGATACTGTGTTTTGGGAGTTGTGCGAGTGGCTATTTTTAAAAAACATAAGTTTAGTTATTACCGATGTAAGTGGTCGAAGAGATGTTTTACATCAGGCATTAACTTCAGATACTGCTTTCATTCGGTTTACTGGCAATAGTCTACACAAAACTGACTATTCTAGAGTGGTAGATTGGATAGGAAGAATATCATTATGGAAAGAGCAAGGCTTAGAAAAAGTGTATTTTTTTATTCATCAACCAGGAGAGGTTTTATGCCCTGAGCTTACAGAGTTTTTTATTGATGAATTAGATAAAAGAATAGGGTGCAAAATTACAAACAGCATTTCATCTAGCTATAAACAAAAAAGTTTGTTTGAGTAGATACACTATTATTAATTGAACCTAAAAATAAAATGGAAAAATCAATTTTACTTGAGCGACGAAGTCGAATACTTTGGATACTAATAGCTGTAATATTTAGTAGCAACGGAGTTATATATTTGACTAGCAAAGAACTTCAAATTCATCAAATGATATTAGGAGTATTGATGCTTTTGGTAGGTGTATTTTATGCAGTATATTCATTTCTGGGTTTCTCAGTTAACTCAAAGTATGCTGCTAAAGCTAAAATATCAGATCAATTTATTGAGTTAAAAACTAGTTTTTGGAAGTCTTTGATAAAACTAAACTGGCAAGATGTTAATAGTATTCTATTAGGTAACTACAAAGTTGAGTTCAAACTAGCTAATGGCACGAAATCTATTACATATAATACAAGCGCAAAACGATCAAAACTACTTAAGCAGCTATTAAGAGAGTCAGCTGAGCAACGCAAAATTCAAGTAATTGAAAGTTAACGAATATGCTTAAAGCATATTCTTCTTTTTGGAATAATAGTTGGTTTCCTTCCTCTTAGCGACATACATGTGTTAGGGTAAAATATATCTTAAATTTTCTTAATTTTTATATTTTCCTTATTTAAAAAAGAGTCTAATATACTTATATTAGCATTCAGATCAACAAAAAATCAAATTTAACTCTAAAGCCAGCTACTTATGGAGAATACTGTTATTATTTCAAATGAGCTTTTCAAAAATTTAATTGGTGCTGCCTCGCTAGCAGCTTCCGCTGATAATATGCAGCCATGGGAGTTTAAGAAACATAATCATTCTATTGAAGTTTTTATGTCTAATTCAAGAAAACTTCCTACAGATGTCAGTGATATGTTTTCATGGGTAAGCATAGGTGCTGCAATTCAAAATATAATTGAGAAAGCTTCATTAGAAGGTCTAGCTACTAATGTAAAGTATCAAGAGTCTAGCGCAACTATTACATTTTCTGATGGCATAGATAAGGATAGTTTGAGTCCATGGATTGATAAACGAACAACTAACCGAAGTGACTACGATGATAAACCTCTGGATGAGAGTACTTTATCAGAGTTAAGCAGTAGTGTTCATGATATGCATGCAGGAGTTCATTGGGTTGCAGGGAAAGAGAACTTAAAAGCTATTACTGAAATGGACGCCAGTTTATCATTTATACGCTTAGACCATGAACCTTTCCACAAAGAGCTATTTGATATTATAAGGCTTTCAGAGGAAGAGCTTGAAGAAAAAAGATTTGGTTTAAGTCCGAAAGTCTTAGGTATGCCTCCTGAGGCTGCACCTCTTTTGCAGCTGCTTAAGAGTAGAGCTTTCGACGAGAATATTAATCCTTTGGCAATGGCTAATGGTTTGGCTTCAAAACTGCAGGAAGCAGGAGCAATATGTATTATATCCTCAAAAAACTCAAACCCTGCTGGGTATATGGAAGCTGGTAGAGCTATGGAAAAACTATGGCTTTTTGCTACTTCAAAAGGGCTCTCCTTACACCCTTATGGAGCTTTACCACAGTACTTGACAAAGTTTGAGAAAGAACCTCATACATTTCCAGAAAAATATCACGAAATTTTACGTGAACAAAAAAGCAAGTTTTATACTCTTTTTTCTGAATTAAAAGAGGAGTATCCAGCTATACTTCTTCGAGTTGGAAAACCTAAAGATCAAACACCGAAAAATGATATTAGAATAGGCTTGAAAAAAATAATTCGAGAGTAGTTATTGACAGTAATCCCATTCAATATTTAATTTATAAAGCTTTTTTATTAGACTCGCAAAAAGCTATAGGCGTACAGTTTATAAGACAAGTTAATGCTAATAATGAAATCATTTGATAGGTTTCTTATGGTTCGATATAATAGGTCGAGCTTTTAAAAAATCCCCTATATTCACAATTCATAAACTACGATACCTAAAAACTCATTATGGCACAAATTGATAAAACAAAACCTGTTTTAGTTACTGGAGCTACAGGATATGTAGCAGGTTGGTTAGTTAAAAAACTTTTGGAAGAGGGCTTAACAGTACACGCTGCAGTAAGAGACCCTGAAAATAAAACTAAAACTGCTCATCTTGATAAAATTGCAGCACAAACTAGTGGCTCAATTCAATACTTTAAATCTGACTTATTAGCAGAAGGATCTTATACCGAAGCAATGAAAGACTGTGAGCTTGTTTTTCATACCGCTTCACCATTTGTAACAGATGTAAAAGATCCACAAAAAGATCTAATCGATCCCGCTGTAAAAGGCACGCAAAATGTTTTGGAAACAGCTAATAAAACCTCCTCTGTGAGAAGAGTAGTTGTTACAAGTAGCTGTGCAGCTATTTATACGGATGCAATTGATTGCCAAAAAGCTCCTGGAGGAATATTAACAGAAGAGGTTTGGAATACTACAGCATCTCTTAAGCATCAACCTTATTCTTACTCAAAGACTTTGGCTGAAAAAAAGGCTTGGCAAATTTTTGAAGATCAATCTCAATGGGATTTGGTTACTATAAACCCCAGCCTTGTGATGGGTCCTCCCTTGAACTTAAAAGCAACAACTTCTGAGAGTTTTAGTATTTTGAAGCAATTAGGAGACGGAACTATGAAAATGGGTGCACCCAAAATAGGTCTAGGGCTTGTTGATGTAAGAGATGTAGCAGAAGCCCATTTCAAAGCAGGGTTTACCCCTACTGCAAAAGGTCGCTATATTACTTCAGGGCATGACACTGACTTTGTAGAAATGGGTAAAGTATTGTTGCCTAAGTTTGGCAACAAATTTCCACTCCCCAAAAAAGCATTGCCTAAGTGGTTATTGATGATTATTGGACCAATTACAAATAAACTTTTTACAAGAAAGTTCGTTCGTAATAACGTTAATATTCCTTGGAAAGCAGATCACTCTAAAATTAAAAAAGAATTGGGGGTTACCTTTAGACCTATGAAAGAAACTATGGAAGAATCTTTTCAATGCTTAGTTGACGAAAAGGTTCTAGGATAGAAATTTTTTAAAATTATTTGTATGAATAGTAAAGAACTGACATCTAAAGAATACTTTAAAAGTTTAACTGTGATCCATGCTGCACTTTTATTTGGGCAGATACTTTTTGGTGGAGTAGCTTTTGGTCTAAACACATCGGGTCAGCTACAACTTGGTGAAGAGCTTAAAGACTTAACCTCTATTTTTAATATCTTAATCCCTTTTCTGGTAATTGGTGGAGTTTTTGGAAGTACACTGCTTTCAAAAAATAGGCTAAAAACAATAAGAGAAAAAAAAGACTTAAAGGAAAAGCTTGGGGACTACCGTACTTTGCAAGTACTGAAATTAGCACTGTTAGAAGTTCCCTCTTTCTTTGCTCTGGTATGTTATTTAGTGACAGGAAACTTCATGTTTCTTGCTTTTTCAGCTATTATTATTGTTGTGTTTTTTATCAACAGACCTTCTAAAGCTAGAGCTATTTATGAGCTAGAACTAAACTCAGAAGAGAAAGCACTAATTGATGAAGATGATGCTGTAATAGCGAAAGTGAAAAATAGAAACCAGTCCTACTAGCCACCATAGTTTATTTTATTAAAAGCTCTTCTACTGAACAAATTTGTAGCGCCCACAGTAAATACAACAACAGTAACAGAGCTTATCGGCATTAAAATAGCGCAAAAAACAGGAGTGAGTAAGCCTTGAACGGCAAAAAACAAACCAATAAGATTATATAAAAAGGAAATAGCAAAACTTACTTTTACAACACCAACGGACTTCTTGGCATAACTTATGAAGCTAGGGATAAGTGAAAAAGAACTATCCCTTAAAGCACCTGAACATGCGGGAAAATATCCATACTCATCGTTTACAATAGAAACCCCTAAGTCACTTTGCTTCAATCCTCCAGCATCGTTCAAACCATCTCCAAACATCATTACTTTCTTACCTTGCTTTTGCAGGGTTTTGATATAGTTTAACTTATCTATAGGCTTTTGATAAAAATTAAGAGCTGCTTTGTCTGAAAAAGCTTCCTGGAGTCTTTCTTTTTCAGCATCGTTATCTCCAGACAAAACATGAAGTTCATGGTCTTGGCTTATCAGGCTGTTGATAGTACTTTTCAAACCTTTGCGGAGTGCAAACTCAAACTCAAATCTACCTTTATAGTATTCATCTATTTTCAAGTAAGCAACAGAGCGAATAGATCTTTCAACCGCAACTTCACCAATAAGCTGTAGGCTTCCAAGCTTAATGGCATAACCTTCTACGCTTCCACTCAACCCTTTGCCAACCTCTTCTTTGAAAGAGTTTACTTTCTTTTCTTCATTACTAATTTTTATTTCTTTTCTTAGAAACTTGTAAATCGATTTGCTCAAAGGATGTGTTGAGCTTTTGGTTAAACTTACTAAAGCCTCTTTCTCACCTATAGTCAAATCATCGCCTATATAGCTAATATGGTTTTCGTTTAGATCAGTTATTGTTCCTGTTTTATCGAAAACAATGGTATCTATCGTAGATAAGCGCTCCATTAGATCTGCTTTCTTTAAAAAAAAGCCCTTTCTACCTAAACAACGCATAGAGTTTCCAAACGTAAACGGAACACTCAAAGCAAGCGCACAAGGGCAAGCTATAATAAGTACAGATGTTACAGTATAAAAAACCAGGTTTTTATCAAAAAAAGCCCAATAAAAACCTGTAAATAAGGCAATTAAAACTATTATAATAGAAAAATACTTACTAATTCTATCTGCTATATTCTTAAGAAAAAAATCACCCTTTGATTGGAAAGCTTCTTGTTCCCAAAGAGATACTAGGTCTGAGTTTTCAACCTCATTAGTTACTTCTAAAAGAATACTATCTCCTACTTGTCTTCCTCCAGCATAGATTATATCACCCTTCTTCTTTAATACTGGCATAGACTCTCCAGTAACAAAACTGTAATCGATGTTTGCAGACCCACTTTTTAAAACTGAATCAACAGGAATTAATTCTTGATTTCTAACCCTTAATGTATCTCCTTTAGTAAGGTCTTTTACTAGGGTATTACTTTCAACCTCTCTTTCAACTCTTGTGATTGTTAATGGAAAATAAGATTTATAATCTCTGTCAAAGGATAAGTTTCCATAAATTTTACTCTGATACCACTTTCCAATAAGTAAAAAGAAGACTAAACCTGTCAACGAATCGAAATATCCATCTTCCGATAAAAAGCTTATTTCGTAAACACTTCTTATAAATAATACAACTATCCCTATTGCAATAGGGACATCAATATTTATTGACTTTATGGATAGAGCTTTCCATGCAGAAGTAAAATAATCTATGGAACAGTAAACTAAAACGGGGAGAGATAATAAAACTTTAAAAAGAACAAAAAAGCGACTAAAAGAAAGATCAATATTACCTAAAGTATCAAAGTATTCTGGCAAACTGATAAGCATAATATTCCCAAAGCAAAACCCAGATATGGCAATTTTATACAACAGGCTTTTATCGGATTTTGCTCCCTTCTTTTTATCTATTCTGGTTATCTCAGGGGTGTATCCGATCTTTGCAAGAGTAATAGCTACCTCTTTTAAAGATATTTTTTGCTGATCAAATGTGATCGTACATCTCTTTGCTGAAAAATCTACCCGAGAGTTTATAAACCCTGACTTTAACTTGTCCAGATTTTCTAGTAGCCATATACAGGAGCTACAATGTATTGCTGGAAGAAAAAAAGTAACCCTGCCAATATTATTTTCATTAAACGTAAGGAAGTCTTCTTTTACTTTTTCATTGTCAAAAGCATCGAACCTATGAGAAGAAATCTTTTTTACCTTACTTTTAGACCTTTCAAGGTTATCATAATATCCTTCAAGACCACTTTCATTCAGTATCTCATATACTAGCTGACATCCTTCGCAGCAGAAGTTCTTACCACCCGACTTAATAGCTAAGTTTTCACAGTCCTCACTACAGTGAAAGCAACTTATACTCATCTTTATATATAACCTACAAAGATACTTGGAAAGAAAAAAACACTATAAATACCTGAAAATGAACACAAAAAGCATAACTCTATTAACAAAATATATGCTTCATACTTTGTATATTCATATACTTGTAAAAGTAGAAAAAAAGGAATGAAAGCAAATGGATAAATCTCTACAAAACCCTAAATGCTCTATTTGCAATACGGATCTGATTGGTTCATTTTGCTATAACTGCGGACAAAAAGCCACTTTCAAAAAAGTTACAGTAAAAGATGCGCTCAAGGCACTACTTTCTGGTATTTTTTCTATAGAAAGGGGGATTCTTGGCACTTTGAAAAGTTTAACTGTTAAGCCAAAGTTTATAATAGAAAATTACCTAGCTGGAAATAGGCTTTATTATTTCAGTCCGGGTCAAATGATCTTCTATGCGATTTTCATTATAGGCTTACATTTAGCTTTTGTAAGTAATAGAATTTTAGGGTTTAATGTATCTCTCCAAGGTCTTAGTGGAGGGATAAAAACTATTTTAACTCCTCAATTTTTATTTATAATTCTAATACTTCCTCTTTACACTCTAACAACTTATTTAAGCTATATTAAAATTAAAAAATCACTCATTGAACATTTTGCAGCAAATGTTTATCTGTTTTCTTATAGCATAATAGTTTGTACTGTAATCGGTGACCTGGCTTATTTGGTAATAGGGCTTTCTCTTAACTATACTACCCCTCTTTTTCTCGCATTTCTATTTATTTGGAGTAGTAGAGTTTATACAAAAAGCAGAAAGTGGAATATCTTTTTACTCTCAACTTTTACTCAAATAGTTATGTTTATAGCCATTATAGGTTTATTAGTTTTGGTTGCCTATCTAATAGACCCGGAAACAATAAAAGTAAAATAGCTACTTGTGGAAAAGTGAACTTATTATGTGGTTTATTGATTAGATAAAGTCTTAAGATACCCATGCAATGTGTCGATATGCAACACCATATAAGCAGCATTATACTTGTTTTTCGTGTAGGAAAACGTTTAAACGAAGACTTCTGGTAGATATTGATAGAGATATGGCATATGGTAAAACGAAAGATACCATTCCAGCCAAATGCCCTGAATGTGGCAATCTTATGGCTAATATGGGCTTAGATTTTGAGTCACCAAAGAAAAAAGACGAGAAGGCGTGGAGTCATATGAAAAACTTATACACGTCAGGGGTAACATATCATTCTTGTGGATGTACCGGACCAGGCTATATCCCGAAAGACAAAGAAGCTCTAATACAGTTTTTAATTAACAAACAGAACGATTTCATCAAACAGAAAAAGTTTTGGCTTTCAAAAGCTTCTCCTGAAAGCAAAAGTGAACAGTTAAAAGACTATAATAAAAACTTTAACTTCTATTATCGTATACCCAGAGTTCTAAGAAAAGGGAAAAAGAAAAGATTGGTAGAAAAAGAGGAGGCTATAAAATACTGGGAAGAAAAAATCGTAGATATTGGGTTAAAAATTGAAAGGCTTAAGAGTTATTAGAAATCAAATTCTCTGTTCAGTTTTTAAATATTTTCAGTATAGAAAAACCTCTCCACAATTTCTTTCATGAAGAGGTTTTAAGTAGTTAGAGATAAAAGTTTTTAAAACCTTATATTCAACTTACCTTGAATCATAGTTCCATTGAAACCAAACTGATTAACTTCCCAAGGGTACTTGAACCTGCCTCCAAGATTAGTCAATGCATCTCCTTTAGTATCAATTTCATCAGGGTAAATATCAAGTAAGTTATTTACGTACAGGCCTAAACCTATGGTATCACTAAACCTGTAATGAAGGTTAAGATCTGTAATTATTTTAGCAGAAAAAGTTTGGTCTCCATCAATAACTGTTCCTGCATTAAACCCATTTTCTGGAGCTCTAATTACCTGAGCTGGATGCCTCCAAGTAACCTCTCCAAACCTAGTGTTATTAATTACCGCTTTAAACTTTCCAATTTCATAAGCAAGCCCAAGTATAATCTTGCTGTTTGGTCTAGCTGTTTCTAGTCTTGACTGCTCCAACCTATCAAAAATCTCAATACCTGTAGCACGAATTGGTGCAGGAGTATCAACAGCACCATCTATTTCCGTTTTATTAAAGTTAGCAGCTAGAGATACAGATAAACTTCCTGTTCCAAGGTCAGCATCATAACTACCAACAAAATCAACACCAGATGTTTTGGTATTTACTGCATTAGCAAAGAACTTCAAACTTGTAACACTATACCTATCTAAAACTCGCCCAACTGGAGTGTCCACATCATCAGTAGCGATACTACTGGAGTAAACAACCCTATCATCAACAACTATGTTGTAGTAGTCTAATGAAAAATAGAGGCTAGAAGTTGGTTTTACAGCTACACCAGCAGTGAAGTTAAAAGAGTTTTCTTCTTTAAGAGAAGGTACTTCAAGAGCTCTAATAGCAGGGTTTTCATTATTGAAAGTACCTTGGTTAGAAACACTATTACCTGAAACTAAAGTTTGAATAATACTTAAGTATCTTTGATGTAGAGAGGGAGCTCTAAACCCCGTAGAAGCAGATGCTCTAAGTGAAAGCTTATCTTCCAAGAACTTATATCTGGCATTTGCTTTCCAGGTAAAGTTATTTCCAAAGTCACTATAGTTTTCAAATCGAGCAGCAGCACCTAAGAGAAAATCGTCTGTAATATCAAAAACTATATCTGTATAAGCTCCGATATTATATCTAAAAGCATTCACTTCATTTCTAGGCTGAATTCCAGGGAAAGATTGTGTGCCGCCACCTATATAAGATGCTTCTTCTCCAGAGTTAGCTATAAAATTTTCATTCCTGAACTCTGTACCAAAAGACCATGTCAGTTTATCAAAAAAAGTCTTAGCAATATCTATGTTAGTCACTACATGTTTAAACTCATAACCTCCTGGTCTAAAACTGGTAGGGCTTTCTGCTCCCATATCTGGGTTAATAGAGTTGTTGACAGTATAGTCTACTTTATTTCCTCCAAGGCTGGCACTTACATCGTATTTCCAATTATTCTTTTCTCCTCTAACACCAAAGGCAAGTGTATTATCTAAAATATCTGTCTCAAAAGTGGGCTGAAAGCCTTCATAGTTACTTCCTTCAGAATGAATTAGGTTAAAAGGATCAGGCACCCAATATGGAGTTCTGTATAAAGCATAACTTTTTCCTTTCCTTACGGTCAAACCCCCAAAGCCATAAAATTCAGCTTTTCCTTCTGCTATTGGCACACTTCCATTAAAAAAAACATCTGCCATAGTCATATTAGGCAAACCTACCCGCATTCCAAGAGAAGGGTTATTTTGTATCCAAGCATTGTCAGAACCAACACCAAGCAGGTCATCTCTTCCAGGCTCTCCAGCTCTATTTGTTTCTTTCTGATCTAAAAAAGAAGTGCTTATATTCAAAAAGCCTCCTTTACCAACTTTAAAACCTGTATTAATATCATAACCAATATTAAACCCATCTCCCTCCAAAGCTCCACCTGAAAACAAATTAATGTCTGTATAATCATAAGAATCTTTTAAAATGACATTGATAACACCAGCAATTGCATCAGATCCGTACATTGCAGAGGCTCCGTCTCTTAACACTTCTATTCTCTTAATTGCAGCTGCAGGAATGCTTTTCATATCTACACCAACCTCTCCTTTACCAGGAGTATCATTAATAAATACTAACGAGCTTGGGTTTTTTCTTTTACCATTGATCAAGACTAGTGTTCTACTTGGTCCTAAACCTCTCAAGTCTGCTGGGTCAAAGTGGGCTGTTGCATCCGAAATAGTTTGCTGAGTAGAGTTAAAAGAAGGGACTTTATACATTAGCATTTTATCCATCGTAATTCTACCTGATAGGGTTAATTCCTCAGCAGAGATATTATCTATTGGTACAGGACTGGTAATGGAAGTCCTAGGAACAAACCGTGAACCAACCACTGTAACTTCTGAAAGCTCTGTCCAAGAGCTCAACATTATTTCTAAAAAATCTTCGTTTTCTACTTGTACTTCTTTTGTTTGATAGCCAACATAGCTAATAGATAAGGTTGTAGGTAACTCATCTACTAAAAAATTAAAAGAGCCTTCTAAATCGGTACTAGTCCCTTTTTGAGTTCCTTTTACAACTATAGAAGCATTTACCAAAGGTGAACTACCACTAGCATCTTTAACCTTCCCTTTGATACTAATATCTTGGGAGTTTGCCTGTTGAAAAAACAAAAAGCAAACAGTTAACAACAAGTAAATCTTTTTCATATATTCTATTTATTAAAAAATTAAAAGTTAAAGTTAAAGAAATTAATTTACACATAGTTATATAGAAAGGCTTAAGAGTTAAAATGAAAAAACCAATCTACTTTGTAGGAATGCCCGGGTCAGGAAAAACAACCATTGGAAAAAAGTTATCACAAGAACTAGGCTGGGAGTTTATAGATACAGATATCTTAATAGAAGAAAGAGAGCAAAAGTCAATTAACACTATTTTTTTAGAATCGGGAGAAAGTACTTTTAGAGATATAGAAAAAGAAGTGTTGAGGAGCTTACCAAAGAAAGCATGTGTCATTTCTACTGGGGGAGGGATGCCATGTTTTTTTGACAATATGAAATATATGAATAGCTCTGGGGTAACTATATACTTGAAAGCAAGCCTCGACATGCTATATGAGAGAGTTAAATCAGATGAAAATAGACCTTTATTAAAAAATATTTCATTAAATAATTTAAGAGCGCTAGCGAAAGAAAGAGAAGTATATTACAGCCAATCGCATATAAAACTAGCGGCTGGAGATACAGTTGAAGCTACAGTTCATTCAATCTTAGAAAAACTAAAAAAGTGTCATGAATAAAACTTAAGGAACAATGAATTCTATCTAAACTTATGTAATATCGCCTAAAATCATTTTGATCTAGTTATGTGTGGTATAGCAGGCATATATGCTTTCAATGAAATAGGAAGGATCTTTTTAGTTAACTTATCAAACGCCACAAGAGCATTAGAGCATAGAGGTCCTGATGCTCAAGGGCTATATGATGACTACAAAATTGGCTTAGGGCATAGAAGGTTATCCATACTAGACCTTTCGCCTGATGCTAATCAGCCATTTACAGATAGCTCAGGCAGGTATACAGTCATTTTCAATGGTGAAATATATAATTACAAGGAACTAAGAGAAGAATTAATAAATAGAGGTTATGCTTTTAGAACGAATTGTGATACGGAGGTTTTACTAAACCTATATATTGAAGAAGGAGAAAGCTGTTTGAAAAAACTCAATGGCTTTTTTTCTTTTTCCATTTATGATAAAGAGGAAGAAAGCTTAATTGTAGCAAGAGACCGATATGGAATCAAACCCTTAGTCTATTACCAAGATGAGGATAAGCTAATTTTTTCCTCAGAAATAACATCATTATTAGGTTTTAATATTCCTAAAGAAATAAACTACAATGCTCTATTATTTTATTTTCAACTAAGCTACATTCCAGCGCCTATTTCTATTTTCAAAAACGTACATAAACTTCAACCAGGACACTACCTAAAGATATCAGCATTTAATAAAGAAGTACAGGTAAAAAAGTACTACGAAGTCAAAATAGAACCCTCATACTTTTCTGTTCTCAGAGATTATGACTCTGTAAAAGGCAAACTTTTAGATTTAATAGAGAATGCTGTTAGAGACCGCTTAATTTCTGATGTGCCTCTTGGAGCTTTTTTAAGTGGAGGAATAGACTCTTCAACAGTAGTTGCTTTAGCGTCAAGATATACGGATCACCTCAACACATTCTCTATTTCTTATAAGGATGAGCCAATGTTTGACGAGTCAAAATATGCTTCCTTAGTTGCGAAAAAATACAATACTAACCACACTAGGTTTGAGCTTACAAACCAAGATATTTTTGACAACATTTTTGAACTGTTAGATTTTTACGGGGAGCCTTTTGCTGATGCATCCGCTATTCCTTTTTACATTTTAAGTAAAAGAACCCGAAAAAAAATTACTGTAGCTTTATCTGGTGATGGAGCTGATGAAGTTTTTGCAGGATATAATAAATACTTAGGAGAGTATAAAGCTAGAGAAAGAGGCATAAAAGCTCAGGTTTTAGCTGGTTTGCTTCCTTTATGGAATGTTTTACCAAAAAACAGAAACTCTTTTTTAGGTAATAAGATTAGGCAGTTTCATCGCTTTTCTTCTGGGGTAAAGCAATCTCCACAGGACAGATATTGGTTTCTATCTACCTGGAGGACAGAAAAAGAAACGCTTAAAATGTTTCATAATGACATTTTAGCTAAACTGGAGATAGACAATTATAACGAGCTAAGAAAAGAATTTCTTTCTCCCATTAAGACAGATGACTTTAACGAATTTTTAAAAGCAGACATAGAACTTTTATTACCTAATGACATGCTTCACAAAGTTGACTCAATGTCAATGGCAAACAGCTTAGAGGTAAGAGTTCCTTTTCTTGATCACCGGGTAGTTGATTTTGCCTTTACCCTGTCTTCAAAATTTAAAATAGATAATAAAATGAAGAAGAAGGTATTGCAAGATGCTGTCAGAGATATACTACCTCCCGAATTGTACAAAAGACCAAAACATGGATTTGATGTTCCTTTAGCAAAAGGATACAAAAGAGAATTAAAGTCTTGGATTCAAAATGATCTTTTGAAAGATTCTTTTATAGAAGAGCAACAAATCTTTAAGCCAGAATATATAAAAAACTTAAAAAAGAAAGTTTTCTCTTCTACTAACTTTGACCAAAACCAAGTATGGGCAGTTTTAGCCTTTCAGTATTGGTGGAAAAAATATTTCTAGCTTGTTTCTTTGTAAAATACAAAACACATTATCATCTAACTCCTTATGTTATGCTAAAGCTCTTTAAAAATATCTTTTTATTTTGTTACATACTGACATTAAACCCATTACTAGCCCAACAAATAGACTCACCAGAGCTTCAAAATATATTATTAAGCAAAAGAACAGTCTCTGAAACAAATAGACCCTTTGCGCTCATTGGAACAGTTTATGCAAATATTGATTCAGGAGACCTGGTTTTCTCCATTATCAATGGAGAAGGAGGAGAGGATAGCAACAACTTCTTAATTTGGGAAAATAAACTATACCTAATAAACTTTGAAGAGGGAGAAATTAGTTATGAAACTAAGTCAGTGTATCATGTATTGATTCAATGCCAACAAACAGATGGTAGAAATATCATTATTGAAAAGTCTTTTGACATTTTAGTAAAAAACATTAACGAAGCACCTATCGATATAGAACTTGAGGAGGAAGAGATATCTTTAGGTGCTGGTTTTGGAGATGAAATCACCGTAATAAAAGCTATTGATGAAGATGAAAATGACTTTCACAGTTTTAGATTAGTACCAGGTGAGGGAAGTGATGATAACGCATCGTTTAGAATCATTGAAGATAGATTGTTAAGTGCGAGGTTTGGTTTTAGACGACCCAACTTTAATATTAGAATCCGTTGTGAAGACAGAAGAGGCTTAGCCTATGAAAAAGCATTTGTTCTTACCACAAATATAGGTTTAGAGCGATTGAGTCAGTTTTCAGACGAAAAAACGCAAGTTAATGTATACCCCAACCCTGCTACTGATATGCTTTATGTAGAAAAGGAAGGAGTATCTAATCTAGAAGTATATGATATAAATGGCAGAAAATTGCTTTCAAAAAAGTTAAATCAAAATAATAAACATTCTTTAGATATCAGCTCACTTCAAAATGGTAATTACTTTTTAAACCTTAAGCCAAAAACTAATAAGCCTGATCAGAGAGTTCAAATAATGAAAAGATAGTATTAATCTTATAGTTTAATTAAGGCAAGTAGAAGTCAAAATTTATCTTATTCATACATAAAAAGTGTCCTTTGGGGCACTTTTTATGACCTATCTTAGAGCAAGGTCGACAACTAAGTCCTTTTTTCTCAAAAATAGTAAATGAAGTCCTATACGGGTACATTCCAAACTCTGGAATAGTATTACCCCAAATAGAGAAAATATTTTTCTTGAATGCCGCAGCGATATGCATTAAACCAGTATCGTGAGTAAATACAGCATTGGCTTGTTTAATAATAGAAGCAGACTGGTTAATACTTAATTTACCGCAGGCATTAAAGATTATGGTTTTTTTGTTTAACTCAAGTAGAGACTCTTCTGTATTTCGATCATCTGTTTTATGGAAAAATTCCTCAATTAGATCTCCTACAACCTTGTCATTACTATCGCCCAGTAAAACAACTGGCTTGTTTATCTTATCACAAAGTTCAATCAATCGCTTTAAAGGAAGCTTTTTAGTACTGTGTTGAGCACCAATAGCTACTGCAACAAAACCATTTCTATGCGTTTCTGGTAACCATTTTCTTTCAACTTCATCTTTTTCTGGTATAAAATAATCCAAGCCCAAAGCATCATTTTTAATGCCCAAAGGTTTTACAGCTTCTAAATATCGATCTACAATATGCACATTAGGAAGCAGATTAATTTTGAGATTAACCATCAGCCACTTTTTCCAATTCAGCTTATTGAAAGTATACGACTTTACCCTTAGCCTTTTTTTAATGTAAAAAGTCCTTAAGTTATTGTGCAGGTCAACTACATAATCAAACTTTTCTTTTTGGAGGCGTAGGATAAGATCCTTAATACCTATTTCTTTTAATAGGTGAACTTTATCAAGATAGACATTTTCTTCTAACAGTGATGCATACTTCTCTTTTGTACAGTAGTGTACTTCAACATCTTGCATTTGAGTTTTTATTGTCCTTATCACTGGTGTAGTGAGAACAATATCACCAATAGATGAAAACCGAAGTATAAGTATTTTCTTCAAATCACTTTTCTTGTTAAGCTGCTATGTTGTAATTTGATGATCTTATAACTAAACTGTTTAAATAGTGAGTTTAGATTTAAATAAAGAAGACCTCAATTCTATTTGGACTAAAGTAACTAGGTTTTGCTCATATAGAGAAAGGTGTGAAAAAGAAATTAGGGAAAAACTAAATGCTTTGGGACTGGAAGCGGCAAAACAAGATAAGTTTGTCAATAAACTTTATGAGGAAAATTATATTAACTCCAAAAGGTTTATTTCTTCTTACGTAAGAGGTAAACTCTTGTATAACTTTTGGGGTAAAACTAAAATTAGGTATGCACTTTTAAACAAAGGATTAGAAAAAAAAGTGATTGAAGAAGAGCTTAATAAAGTCAATGGATCTGACTACAAAGCAATGGTAGAAAAGCTAATAGTAAAAAAGAAAATTAGTATAAACAAGAAAGAAAACATATACCAAAAAAAGTATAAAATTTCCAATTATCTATTTCAAAAAGGGTTTGAGCCAGAGTTTTTCAATGAGCTAATCGAAAAATTAGTTTCTTAAACTGTCTACTTGTTACTATTTTTTTATTAAAACTTATTGGGTGCTTAGGATACAATAGGATAATAAAAGAGTCTCTCATTTTCAAATGCTCTATTTTATATAAAGTCCATTAATTAACTTCATAAAAAATATATTTTTTTTCTGATAATCAGTTTTTTACAAATATATCTCACTTAATTATTTCATGGATTCCATGTAAATAATAACTTAGCAACGAATACAGGCTGTATAATAAACATTAGACAATATGGAATTTAAGAGCATTAACCCTTATAGTGATAAAGTAATTGATACGCACAAAGGCATGTCTGACAAAGACATTGAAAAGTCAATAGAAAAATCGTATAGAGCTTATAAGAGTTGGAAAAGAAAAGGCATAGAAGAAAGAGTAAAGCTATTAACTTCTTTGTCAGAAAATTTAAAAGAAAATGTAGATAACTATGCCCAGATTATAACTCAGGAGATGGGAAAAGTATTAACTGAAAGTAGGGCAGAGGTTAATAAGTGTGCCAGCCTATGCGATTACTATGCATCTTATGCAGAGGAGCATCTGGCAGATGAGGGAGTATCAACAGAAGCGAGCTATAGTGCCGTACAGTATCAGCCATTGGGAATAATACTTGGAGTAATGCCCTGGAACTATCCATTTTGGCAGGTAATGCGGTTTGCTATACCTGCATTAGCAGCTGGAAACTCTGTATTGATAAAACATGCTTCCAATGTTTTTAGTTGTGCTAAAGCGATAGAAAGTTTGTTTGTTTTATCAGATGCTCCAGAGGGTTTGTTTCAATCATTGACTATAGATGGCAAAACTGTAGAAAAGGTTATTGCTTCCCCAATGGTAGAGGCAGTATCCTTCACAGGTAGCACTCAGGTTGGCTCTAAAATAGCTACACTAGCAGGAAAATACATAAAAAAATCAGTACTAGAGCTTGGAGGAAGTGACCCATTTATAGTATTATCAGATGCAGATATTGAAAAAGCAGTAGAAGTTGGTGTGAGGGCAAGAATGCAAAATGCAGGGCAAAGTTGCATTGCAGCTAAGAGGTTTATAATCATGGCAGATGTAGCAGATGATTTTATGGATGCTGCAAGAGCTAAGGTGGCAAGCCTTAAAATAGGTAATCCAATGGAGGAAGGGGTGCAAATGGGACCAATGGCTCGCCAAGATTTGGTTTATTCTTTAAATGAACAGTTGTCTGAATCTTTAATGAAAGGAGCGGGTTTGATAGCAGGTGGAAAAATAGAAGGAAATATATTTCATCCAACACTGTTGAAGTCTATAACTCCAGAAATGCCAGTTTTTTATGAAGAAACATTTGGTCCAATGATGTCAGTATGTACAGTTGAGAGTGAAAAAGAGGCTATAGATTTTGCTAATATGTCAGACTTTGGTTTGGGAGCATCTATTTGGACATCAGACTTAGATAAAGCAAAGGCATTATCTAGAAAAATAGAGGCAGGAAATGTATTTGTAAATGCTAAGGTAACGTCACACCCTAAACTGCCATTTGGAGGAGTGAAAAGCTCGGGCTATGGAAGAGAGCTTTCAAGTTTTGGAATAAAAGAGTTTACAAACATTCAATCTCTTTGGATAGACTAAAGTAGTTTTATTTATCTAATTCAGACTTTTAGTCCATAGGGTTATACAAAAAATGAAATTTTATAAGAATGATTCATTGATTGAGGTGAGAAGTAACCTTCATTTCAATGGTACTAGCAGCAGTGATGCTGAAGTGATACAAAACCCTTCTTTTGAGCGTTTTTTTGAAGTTTATAATTCGATTGAAATAGATGACTCAAATACTAGAAATTATTTTTTTGTAGTAGCTGACTATGAGTCCTTTGTAGCAAAAATCAACTCTGGTTTTAAAAAAGTACGAGCTGCTGGTGGTATTGTTGAGAAAGACAGTTCAGTTTTGGTTATTAAAAGGTTAGGAAAATTAGATCTTCCAAAAGGTAAAATGGAAAAAGGAGAAGAGGTAACAACAGCAGCAAAAAGAGAGGTTTTGGAAGAGGGTGGCGTTAAAGCATCAGTCATTTCAAAGCTTTGTACCTCTTTTCATTCATATAGCCTTAATGGAAAAGACTATCTTAAAGACACACACTGGTTTTGTATGAAATGCAATGACGATAGCCATATCAAGCCTCAGCTAGAAGAAAGTATTGAGGATGTTTTTTGGGTTGAAAGAGATCAGGTTAAGAATTTGGTTTATCCTAATACATATGCTACTATTAGAGATGTTTTCGATACCTATTTTCATCAATAGATCATGCCAAAGACTGAAGGGTATTGTAGGGTTAGGTCTGTCTTTGGCAGCCAGGACAAGCTTTGTGGAGGGTACCCAGTTTTTTGATATGATTATACCGTTTATATGAAGAAAGTTAATCGTCAGTCAAATATTCCTTTGTTCAGGTCGTGGAAGGGCTGGTATTTTTTGCTTATAGCTAGTTTATCGCTCTGTGTTGGTGTTTTTTATTGGATAACCCGCTTTTTCTCATGAGTTTTTTGGATTGGGCAGTACTAGCAGGCACTCTACTTTTTATAGTGGCTTATGGTATTTGGAAGACCCGCAACACAAAGAGTTTGGAAGGATACCTGAAGGGAAATAGCGATACAAAATGGTGGGGAATTGGTATTTCTATAATGGCAACTCAGGCGAGTGCAATCACCTTTCTATCAACTCCTGGTCAAGCTTACAGTGATGGGATGCGATTTGTGCAATTTTATTTTGGGTTGCCAATTGCTATGATCGTTCTTTCTGTGACATTCATTCCTATCTTTTATCGATTGAAAGTCTATACTGCGTATGAGTTTTTGGAAAGCAGATTTGATCTGAAGACACGGTCTTTGGCAGCTATTTTATTTTTAGTACAGAGAGGTTTGGCAGCGGGGATTACAATATACGCGCCTTCAATTATCTTGTCTGCCTTGCTTGGTTTAAACCTTACGCTAACCAATATTATAATTGGTCTTCTGGTGATTGCTTACACAGTATCTGGAGGAACAAAAGCAGTTACTCAAACACAAAAACATCAAATGGCTGTGATGATGGGTGGGATGGTAATAGCCGGAGCTATGGTTATTTCCATGCTTCCGAAGGAAGTCAATTTTATAGATGCACTTCATATTGCGGGTAAGATGGATCGGTTAAATATCGTGACCTTTGATTTTGATTTTGACGATCGATATAATTTTTGGTCAGGAATAACAGCTTCTTTTTTCCTTTTTATGTCATATTTCGGTACAGACCAGTCTCAGGTACAGCGATATCTTACAGGAAAATCTATAGCTGAAAGTAGGCTAGGTCTGATAATGAATGGCCTTTTGAAGATTCCCATGCAATTTATTATTCTACTGATCGGGGTGATGGTGTTTGTGTTTTATCAGTTTGTACAGCCACCAGTATTTTTCAACCAAGTGGCTCTAGATAATGCTAAAAATTCAGAGTATAAGGAGGAAATCGGTCGGCTGGAAGGAAAATACACTCAACTTTTTGAAGAAAAAAAGGATGTATTGGTAGAAATGACACATGCCATTGAAAACAAAGAGGAAGATAAAGTTTCTGCTTTAAAGTCAAAGGCTCAAAATCTATTGCTCTCTTCTGAAAAAGTTAGAAATGATGTAAAAAAGATTGTAAAAAAATCAAATCCAAATGCAGAGACAAATGACAAAGACTACGTTTTTATGTCGTATGTGATGGATCACCTGCCGGTAGGTCTAATTGGTTTGCTTTTCGCTGTTATGTTTTCTGCTGCTATGTCTTCCACTGCGTCAGAGTTAAATGCCCTTAGTTCTACCACTACTGTTGATCTATACAAGAGAGTTTTGAAAAAAAACAGCTCTGATAGACACTACTTACTTTCCTCCAAGTGGTTTACTTTTTTATGGGGCGCTTTGGCTATTCTTTTTGCTACATATGCTTCTCTATTTGAAAACCTCATTCAGGCAGTCAACCTGCTAGGGTCTATTTTCTATGGCACCATTTTAGGGATTTTTGTTGTTGCTTTTTATGTAAAGTACATCAAAGGAAATGCTGTATTCCTTGCTGCAGTTCTTGCTGAAGCTTGTGTGGTTTATATTCACTTTGTAAACGCAAGTGATACAGCAGTGTGGTGGTTGAAAATGGGTTACTTGTGGTACAATGTTGTTGGCTGCGGTCTTGTTGTTTTATTTGGGTTAATTACTCAATGGCTCATAGATAAGTTCTTCTCTGAGAAAAGCTAGACTTTAAATAGCTATTTATTAACTCTCTGCAAACTTTTCTCATACCCTTCCTTTTTAACCTTGAAAAGAAATACACTATTCCCTCCTTTTAC
This sequence comes from Bacteroidia bacterium, assembly GCA_030425505.1. Taxonomy (GTDB): domain Bacteria; phylum Bacteroidota; class Bacteroidia; order Cytophagales; family Flammeovirgaceae; genus JAUIAB01. The sequence continues at coordinate 53,969 of JAUIAB010000020.1, forward strand.
GGGAATGATTTCATCAAAAGAAGGAAGTTTATATGTAGTACCGTGAATATCATCTAAACCTTTAAGACCATTATTATAACTAACAACCCACCCATTCCCTAAATCCTCTACATCTTCATACTTAGGGTAAATACCCACCAAACCATCATTTGAGTAAACACCAACATCCAATTGGGTTTTTACCTTCCAATTATTAAACCTGTTTTTCTCAATAAAATCATATTTAAAAGATAAGATTACTTCACCTTTTTTATCTATCACACCAAACTTCCCATTCTTTTTTACTATTGCCTTGCTATCTTTTCCAAAAAAGGAAGCACTTTCATACTTAGGTTGAATAACTATGCGATTAAACTCATTAATAATACCCCATAACCCTCCTAATTTCACAAAAGCACACCCTTCAGAAAAGACAACAGCACTATCATACCTTGGGGGAACTGTCCACCTTCCCAAATAGTCGACATAACCAAACTTACCACTTTGATCTTTTGCTACAGCCAAACCATTTTCCCCAAAGCCATAAACCATACTCAAGTTATCAAATACGTCTGGTTTTGGAGAAGTTTTTTTGTCAAAGGGAGCAAAAAACTGATGATTACCTAAGTAACCTAATCCAATACTTTTGTCAAAATCTATAGAAACAGAGTCATAGATAGGTAGTAGCAAAAGATGTCCAAATGGGCTCAATAGACCTTTTTTTTCTGCTTTCAAAACTTCAAATAATCCATTTTCTGTTACAAAATATTCGTTTTCCTCATCTCGGTATAGCTCAAACCCTTTTTCATCAACCGTACCCCAATCGCCATCATTTTCAAATAAGAAAACATTACTATTCAACAATATCACAGTATCTAAAACAGGGGATATTATCCACTCTAAGTCCTGATTTAGCACCCCAAAAAAACCTTCATATTTAGCTATAGCCCTTTTATTCTTAAAAGGAGTAGCCCATTGAAAATCAACCTCTTTTACTTTTTTAAATCGTTCATTCACAAAAAAATAGCCTTGCCCTTTTTCTGATAAAAGAGGAAACTCAAAACCCTTACTAGAATGTAAAGAAATATTATTCAATAGGTTGCCATCAAAATCATAAGCAAAAACCTCAGTTTTTAAGGCCTTAGCAAGAATAAAGTCGCCAACTAAAGAAATAGCAGAATATTTAGCTGGAATAACCACCTTGCCATCTAAGCGAGCCAATCCAAACTTGCCTTTCTCTTCAAATATTAAACAATCATCATGAAAAAGCTCTAGATGAGTGACACCTTCAAAAAAACCAACCTGGCCTAATGAATCGACGACATAGATTCCCTTATCATCATAAATAGTAAAAAAACCAGGTTTAAGGAAGCTAACACTGTCACCCCAAAAAAAGCCCTTCGTGCCAGTAGTCAAATCTTCATAAGTCCATTTATCAAAAGGAGTCACCTCAACGGATAACGCATTATCCAGAAGGCGAACACACTTATTTTCAAAAGGGATCACATCATCGCCATTTTCATCAATCAGACCTGATAAATAATGCTTAAAAGCTACAGCATAGCCTTCACTCGAAAAATTACGGATACTATCTAAGGTATGTGGATATACTTCCGAACCATCCGCTGAAAAAATAGCATAATTGCCCTTATGGTTTTTAACAGCAAACCTGTCTTGTCCTAAGTAAACAACCTCCTTATATAAGCAGGGGATTTTCTCTTCACCATTACTTTTTACTAACCCCCACTTCATATTTTTTTGGACTAAAGCAAAGCTCTTTAACCCTGATGGCAAAATCTCATCATACATCTTTCCCCCAACTTTTCTACCTTTTGAGTTAATCAAAAACCAACTTCGACCTTTTAAAACAGCAAAAGCCTCTTCATCTACAACTAAAGCAGAGTCATATAAGGGCTCAGTAACCTGTTTTCCCTTCAAAGATAAAACTCCCCATTTAGAGCCTTTTCGGTAAAGAGTAAAACCCGATGATAAATTATTATCTAAAAAAGTTATTTCATCATAAAAAACTCCTTTTCTAAACTTCCCCTTTTCATCAATAATAGAAAACCCTTTAGCTATTTCTACTACAGCATTTCCATTAAAGAATGGGTAGGCTTTACTAAAAATGGGTTTGATACTAAAACTTTCAGAAAGCTCTTTCTTGTATCCCCACATACCTGAAGCGGAATCCATGACAGGAGACAACCCTCCTTTTTGACTAAAAGCAGTAGAATAAAATAAAATAAAAAGTAGTAGTAGAGTAAACTTCATCGGTAAAAGAATGCAAAAATCTTTTCAGCATACAAACAAAAATAGCAAGAAAGATAGGTTAAAGGGCACCCTTGCGCAAGGCTCATCTGGCGGGTCGAGCTATTCAGCCCACAAAATCCATTTCGATCTCGCCCAGCGCCTCCAATCCTAGGGTGCTGATCATGCTCTAGAGGCATGATTATATTTAAAAGACTAGGATAGCGCTCGTTTGAAACGAGTGCTTACATTGGTAGATACTGCGACTGGTAAACTTTTTGTGTATAACCATTTGATTTTCAGTATTGTATCTTATATATGTACAAATTTCAAAAAAAGTTATAAAAATATTGTGATATAGTTTGGAGAATATAGAAATAGTTGGCACTTTTGC
>JAUIAB010000021.1 GCA_030425505.1 Bacteroidia bacterium
ATATGCTTCCATCTGCATCTGTTTCAATATCGGTAGGGTTGTCAAACTCTCCATCGCCTGTCCCATTAGATCCGAACTTTAGGATGAATACTCCTGTACTATCAAATTTTTGTATTCTATCATTGCCAGTATCTGATACATAGATATTTCCAAATACATCTACTGCTACTCCTTCAGGGCTATTAAACTCTCCATCGCCAGTTCCTTGAGAACCTATGCTTCTGACATGTGTTCCATTATCTCTAAATACTTGTATTCTGTTATTATCCGTATCAGCAACATAGATATTATCATAGATATCTACATTGATACCTTTAGGGTTATCAAACTCTCCATTGCTACTACCATATGACCCAATAGAACTACCTATCGAGTATTGAGCTTGGGAACTCTCTGAGATTAAACAAATAACTATTAGCAAATAGAAGAACTTTGCAAGAGTTGATCTTATATTCTGTGGCATGATTTAGTTATAATTAGTTACCCTTTAGTATACAGGAGTTAAGACCTAACAGTTTGGTGTTTTGCGACTTATTATAGAAAGTATCATACGGATGTATGTTTTTTGCTAAGAAATGAGTTAAGCTTTGGTTTCTAAGAAGGCTTAATAGTGGAGATTATTTTTTTAGCGGCAGAAACTGTTTTTACAATTGCTACGGAGCAATGTGCTTGTTCTGCCAGTTGAGATGCAAAGCTTCCAATAGTAGCTTTTTCTAATAATCCCACTTTAGTAGCACCTGTCACGATTAAATCTAAATCTTTTGATAAAGAAACTAACTCTTCGAGAGGATTATTAGAAGTTAAAAGTCTAATATTATAAAGAGCAAGCCCTATGTGGGTCTCAATGGCTTCGGATATTACCTTCCCAGCATAGTCTTTTTGTTTTCTAGTATAATTTTCAGGCAAAATGTGATAAAAATATAGTTTTCCTTTAAATGTTTCAGCAAGACTTCCTGCAAGGTTTATTATTAGGTCTAAGTTTAGAGTACTCCCAAGAGATATACCGATCTTACTAGGTTCAAACTTAGTCTCTATATTGTTGAGTTTTAAGAAAATAATATCTGTTTTAGCTTTGTGCAGAACCTCTTCCATGATAGTTGCAGAAGCTTTAGTATGTTGCCCTGAGTACCCCATTACTATAAGATTACAGCTTTCTTCTTCTGCAGCATGCACAATTCCATGAGAAAGGCTATGTGATGCTCTAATCACAGGTTTAACAGTTATTTTAAACTGTTCTGCTAGTTTTGTGATTTGTTCTATTCTTTCTAAAGCCTCTTTACTTTCTTCAGATAAAGCTGCATAAAAATCTGTTTGCTCTGGGGTATTTACTACAGAAAGTGCAACCAACTCTCCCTGAGACTGCTGGAGTAATGCTTTAGAAGTTGTTAAAATGGGTTCAAGAGTCTTAGGGTTTGCTACAGGCACCAAAATTCTTATACCTCTTGATAAAAAAGAAGTTTTCTTTTCAGATAAAGTAATATTAACACCAGATCTAGATCTATACTCACTTTTTTTAGAATAAAAATAATAAATGATTAATCCTATAATGCCTAATTGCAATCCAAATAAAAGTGATACATAATCTAGAGAAAATAATAGTAATGCATTTGTTATGAGAGTAATTTCAGGTAAGGATCTTTTAAAAATATTCTTTGGTTTTTGGTTAGGGTTTTTCCTATAAAACTTTCTAAGAGCAAGTGAAACTGGAAGTAAAGATATTAATAAGCAGAAATTAGCACTTTTTGCTATAAACTCTAGGTCGAAAAGAGATACAGCAATAAGGACAAAAATACCTCCAGAAAGTAAAGCAATTTGTGGAGTTTTATTTACCTCATGAATTTTACCTAATGAAGCAGGTAAAAACCGGTGTGTCCCCATTGTATAGATTTGCCTTCCCTGAGATAAAATAGTACTGTTCAGCGCACTGGCAGCAGCTAGCACTCCTCCTAAAGAAATTAGCAAAAAGCCAAACTTACCAAAGCTTTTACTAGCAACTAAGACAAGGGGTGCATTGGAATTTGCCAGCTCTTTCCAGTCAATAACTGCAATGGATATTAATGCGATCAGTAGATAAAGAGTAAAGCTAATTATCATAGATAGCTTCATTGACTTGGGGACCGTTTTTTTAGGGTTTTTAATCTCATCCGTGTTATTGGCAATAAGTTGATACCCAAAAAATGAAATATATATTATTGAAATAGCTTCCCAAATTCCTCCTACACCTTTATCAAGGCTTGGCTTAATTAACTCTGTATTTACATTAAAAGAAGAAAACAAAATCAGTAATACCAGAATAGCAATATTTCCCCAGGTCAATATAGACTGAATCTTATCAGAACCTCCAGTACCTTTAGCATTTAAAAGTGTAGATCCCAAAATAAGAATACAAGCAATTATCTTGATGCCAAAATCAGGCAAGTCATATCCTAAAATTTTAGAAAAATATTGAGAAAAACCAACTGCATACAAGGCGCAGGCAAAAACACTACCCAGGGCAAGAAACCATCCTGCTATGAACCCACCAAAGCTGCCTAGTATTTTGTAGGAGTAGGCATATCCGCCTCCTGAAACTGGTAAAAGCTTTGCTAAATCTGAATAAAGCAAAGTAGTTAAAAAAGCAAGGCTTCCGCATAATAAATAAGAAACCCATACTAAGGATCCAGCTGCATCAGCAGCCATACCAATTAGAACGTAAACGCCAGCTCCCATTAGAGCACCAACTCCTATTGTTGTTGCTCCAAATAAGCCTATAGTCCTCTCAAACTGGACTCGAATTAACTTTTTTCTAAAAATACTTTCTAAACTCATTAATTGCTCTTTGCTTATTTTAGTACAAACCTTAGGTAATTTTATCTACTGGTTTTTTATAAAAATAATAAGAGTTTTGACGATGATTTATATTTAAGCTTGATTATATAAATAAATCATTAATTTAGAATCATTGATAAACGAATTAACTAAAAGAAAAAAGAATGAACTTAAGTATTAACGTAGTTAGATCTGTACTCAACCTATACAGTGAAATGTTGAATAACAATAGCTCATTGGTTTATATGGGCGAGTTTACCCATCAGATCACAAAGATGTTTACATCCATGGCTAACGAAGAGATGGAAAGAAATCACGAAGAAGCATCTACAAGAAGAAAAGTTTTTCATGTAATGGTTGAAACTTTACAAAATATGAATAAACACTCTAGTGATTACTCTGAAAAGTCGAGTGCAGGTAGTGGGTTATTCATTATTGGCAAAAAAGGAGATACGTATTATGTTATTACATCTAATAGGGTATCTAATGATAAAGTCGAGAACTTAAAAAAATCTATTGATAAGGTAAATGCTTCATCAAAAGAAGAACTTACCAGTATGTATAGAAAACAAATAAAAGAGGGGAAATTATCTGAGAAAAGTGGTGCAGGACTAGGGTTAATAGATATAGCAAGAAAGACAGGGCAACAGTTTGAGTATCAGTTTATTCCTTTTGATCAAGATAATTCTCTTTTTATCCTTAAAACAAATATTGTTGCACACTAGAATAAAATTGATTTATGCAAAATATGGGAAGATTATGTAATAAATAGCTAGTAGTATTAAATAAAGAACTTCAAGTAATGTAAAAAATATTTGGATGGTTAGGGCGTCAAAAAATTTGGCGTTATTGGAGAAAAAGTAATGCTATGGAAAGGAAAGAGGAAGAGCATTCAAATTTTTTAAGATTTTTATTAGGCATAACTTAAATTTCAGAAAATATCTCATAAAAAGGTCTTTTATACTGATTTGAAAGATTTTTCGTGTGGCTAAATAGACATTTGATAATATGAATTTTTTTAAATCACTTAACCTAAGAATCAAAACTAGTCTTAGGGTATTTCTTACTCTACTTATAACATTTGGGGTTATTAGTTTTATTCTTTACTCAGACCTGAAAAACACATTCATTACTAACTATGAGAAGCAGATGTTTGCTCATTTAGATGAGTATGCTAATCTCGTAGAAGTTGAGTATTTAAAAGAAGTAGATAACATTCAGTCATCCTTAAACTTGATACATAGACTACTAACAGAAACAATAAGTGTCAAAACAGGTGAGACAACTAGCCTCTCTATATTTGAACCTAACTCTCTATCGAAGAGCCAAGTTGAAGCCCCAGTATGGATAATTAATGATAGTACCCTCATATATGAAAACCAGCCAATCCTTGAAGACCTCAGTAAACTATCAGGTTACGAAATAACTATTTTCCAAAAAACAGAAGTAGGCTATGTAAGAATAGCAACTACCTTAAATTTCTCATCAGGGCAAAGTGCTCAATTTAGTGTTTTGGAAGATAATGCACCTCAACTAGAAAAACTACAACTGGGTCAAACATTCATTGGAACTACAGAAGAACTAAACCAAAAGTTTTTTTCTGCCTGTGATCCTATTTTTGAGAATGGTAATTTCATTGGCTTTTTGTGTCTTTCCAAAAGTGAACAGTCTTTTGACAAAATAGCTACATTTTTTAATAGAAGAAAAAATAATCGAAACTACACTCCTTATATCTTTTCATCTACAGATACCATACAAGTACATTCAACTAGAAAAGGGCAAATAGTTGGTAGACCGAAGTTTACGGATTATGCAAAGAGTACCAAAAGAGATCTTTATAGATACTTTGATGATAAAGAAGGGGATTTAAACTCAATGGTTCAGTTTTTTAGCTATTTTGAGCCATACGATATTTTTATTGCATTAGAAGTAAATGAAGAAAAAACTATTTCTATGCTATTATCAAGTCTAAGATGGGATATAATTTTTTACATGTGCTCAGCACTTATTATTAGTATCATCGTTGTTTTACTATCATTCAAAAGATTTGAAAATACAATTAACAAAGTCTTTGGTTATATAGATAAACTGGCTTCAGGGAAAGAAATTTCTATTATTTCGGCAAAAAGCAATGAATTAGCAAAAAATACCTTTGATGCTCTAAATAGACTTATTGTAAGACTTAATGAATACTCTAAAGTAGCATTAAGTATAGGTAAAGGAAATTTCTCTGTTGATTTTGAGGTAGGTGATGAAGAAGATGTATTGGGTAATTCGTTAATGAGTATGAGAGATAACCTCAGGCACGCTAATGAAGAGGAATCAAAACGAAGGTGGGCGGCAGAAGGTAATGCTTTACTTTCAGAAACCATGAGAAATAATACCCAAGATTTGGGTTTAATGGTAGATCAATTGCTTTATAATCTAGTAAAGTATATTGAAGCAAGTCATGGAGCTATATTCATCGCCAGAGGTGTAGGTAAAGATGTAAAACTAATTTTAGAGGCATCATATGCATACTCTAAAAAGAAAATATTAAAAAAAGAAGTATTAAAAGGAGAGGGGCTTATTGGGCAAGTTTATGTTGAAAAGGAAACAACATATATGAATGATATTCCTGAGGATTATGTGAATATTATTTCAGGAGTTGGAGTTAGCAGACCTAAAAGTGTATTAATAGTACCCTTATTGTTGAATAATGAAGTTTTTGGAGTCCTTGAGGTTGCATCTTTAAAAGAAATGCCGAATTACGTAATTTCTTTTGTAGAGGCAATTACTAGAGGACTTGCCGCAGCCATTTCCAATGCTCAATATAACGATCAAATAGTCAAATTATTAGAAGAGTCACAACAGATGACGGAAAGTCAAAAGCAAAAAGAAGAAAGAATGATAGAGACAATAAATGAACTTAATAAAGTATTAAAAGAAAAAGAAAAGTCTGAAAAAGAAAACCAGGAGGTAATCAAAACTTTGCAGGAAGATATTGAGGAACTAGAAAAAGAAAAAAGAGAACTTCTATTAGATCAAATGGATCTTTAAGTTCATTATCGTCGTTAATCTACTCATATATCAAAATATTATATTTACATAACAATATTTACATAAAATTAAGAACTTCATAATAGGTGGCTGAATTAGCAACAACAGAAGGGTTAGTTAGTTTACTTACATTAACGTTTTTTGAAATAATCCTTGGGATTGATAATATCATATTTATATCCATAGTATGTGATAGGCTTCCTGATGATTATAGAGATACAGCAAGGAAAGTAGGTCTGTTTTTTGCTTTTGTAGCAAGAATTTTACTTCTTTTTGGGATTACCTGGTTGATAAAATTAGATCAACCTTTATTTACTTTAAATATATTAGAAAAACTCAGTATAGATCCTTCTTTTAGTGGGAAAGATATAATACTACTTATTGGAGGAATGTTTTTAATTGTAAAAACAACCTCTGAAATTCACGATAGGTTTAAAAATGAAAATAATGCTTCGCAAAATAAACAAACCATAAAAGGAGGCTTTGCTAAAGCAATAATTCAAATTGTTTTAATAGATGTTATTTTTTCTTTCGACTCTATTCTTACAGCAGTAGGCCTAGTAAAAGATAACATTATAATCATGATTATTGCTGTAGTTATAGCATTAATTATTATGTACTCTTTCTTAAAGTATATATCAAGTTTTGTTGAAAAAAACCCTCCAATTAGGATGCTTGCACTTGCATTTTTAGTTCTGATAGGGTTTCTATTAGTCGTAGAAGCATTTGGTCATGAAGTACCAAAAGGATATGTCTACTTTGCAATGATATTTTCTTTTTCCGTGGAGCTTTTAAATATGAGATTAAGAAAGAAGACACTTAAAGAAAACTTAACAGAAATAGAGGATTAAATTTTCGGCAATTAAACAGCCTCACTTCCTTCTTTTAACTTCTCAGCATTTTCTGCAATTCTTAGCTTTTCAATAAAATCTTCAATACTACCATCCATAATTGCAGGAAGGTTATATACAGTATGATTAATCCTATGATCAGTTACTCTACTTTGTGGGAAGTTATATGTTCTAATCTTGTCAGATCTATCACCACTACCGACCATAGATTTTCTTGCAGCACCAACCTCTTCATTGTGTTTTTTTAACTCTACCTCATAAATTCTAGATCTAAGTACATTCAATGCTTTTTCAAAATTTTTGATTTGTGATTTTTGATCTTGGCACTGAGCTACAATACCAGTGGGGATATGTGTCAATCTTACCGCAGAATAAGTAGTATTAACAGACTGACCTCCAGGTCCAGATGAACAGTAGGTTTCTTTTTTTACATCACTCATATTAATTTCCACATCTACATCTTCCATCTCTGGGAGAACAGCAACGGAAGATGCTGAAGTATGTACCCTTCCTTGTGTTTCAGTAGTAGGCACTCTTTGTACTCTATGAACACCCGATTCAAACTTCATTTTACCATATACATCTTCTCCAGAAATATTCATGATTATTTCTTTATAACCTCCTGAAGTTCCTTCAGTATAATCAATCAAACTAACATTCCACTGCATTTTTTCAGCAAATCGCATGTACATTCTATACAAATCTCCAGCAAAAATGGCAGCTTCATCTCCTCCGGCACCAGCCCTTATTTCCACAATTACATTTTTACTATCGTTGGGATCCTTAGGGATAAGCATTTTTTTCAAAACATCTTCATTTATCTCTTTTTTCTTCATGAAGTCTTCCAACTCTTCCTTAGCCATTTCTCTAAACTCAGGATCTTTTTCTGTAGATAGTAAGTTTTTAGTGTTCTCAATATTATCTAGAATATTTCTATAAGAATTGTATTGAAGCACAATCTTTTCCAGCTCTTTATATTCCTTATTAAGCCTAGCATATGCTTTCATATCAGAAACCACATTCGGTTGTACGAGCTGCTGGCTTACATTCTCAAACCTCTCTTTTATTTCTTCTAGTTTATCAATCATCCCAGAATTATTTTTTTTATAAAAATCTTATTTTAATAGTTAAAAGCGAAGAGAAATAGTATAATAATTAAAGAAGATATTAATAATTGAACCTCATGTAATACTCTCCTAGGCTTTGTACTATTACTTTAGTGCCTTTTAACTTTAATAGTTTGCTTTCCTTTTTCGTCCCAGGCTCTTCTAACGTAAGAGTCTTTATCAGAAAAAGGATCTTTAGGGTAAACAATTTCTTTCTTTTCCTTTCTTCTATCCCTATCATAAAACTCCCTCCAAAGTCCAACTTTAGAATCTTCTTTATAAGCACCAACCTCCTTCAAGCGGCCACTTTTATAAAAGGCTAAATAAATTCCTTCTTTCAAGTTGTGCTGGAAAGGGACTATCTCTTTTAGCTTTTCCTGTTTGGAGTCATGATAAGAAATAGAAGATTCCTTCGGAAACCCTTTGTAGTAATACTTCTTATCCAGGAGCTGCATATCATCTCCATACTTTTCCCATCTTCCATGCTTTACTCCTTTATGGTAAATGCCATGAATAATTGTATCTCCATTGTAAAGCTTTAAATAAGTACCATGAAGAGGCATTCCATATTTAGGATCAATCTTAGTAGTTTTTACTAGTTTTTTTTCTTTTTCATCAAAATAAGTCTTTTCATACACGTATGGGCTTGGACTTTGATATTCTCGTAAAACATAAAATTTTTCAATGATATCGTTTTTACCCTTTTTTGTTCTAATAAACCTCTTTTTGGAGCGTATTCCATAAAAAACGTTTTTCTTCCTCTTTTTTATCTTTTTCTGCTCTTTTTCCTTTTTCCTTTGTTCCTCTCCTGGATTAAGTTCTATAGAAGGACGCTCACCACCGTTTAGTTTCAAGATTAACTGGATAGAATCTTCATAGGCAGAGTAGGGGACAGCAGTAGTTTCATTGCCTTCTTGTGCAGAGCAATTTATGCTACTTATTATAAAGCTTAAAAGACCTATAGCAGAGATTATTATTATTTTCCTCAAAGCGTAATATTAGGTTTATGATTTTAACACCTTACTGATAATTACTGTTCCAATGCAATTATCCTAAAAAAAGTTTATAGATGTAATTATTAAAGTATAATAATTTGAGGAGAGGGTAAAAAAAGGTGGTGATGAGTGGGCTCGAACCACCGACTCACGGATTTTCAGTCCGATGCTCTACCAACTGAGCTACATCACCATCCTAGAAACGAGGAGCGAATTTAGAGAATAAAATTAATTCAAAAAAGAGTTTCACAGAGATTTATTTCTTTTCATTAACTATTTTAGTTAAAACAGGGTTTCTTAAAAATATATGAAAGCTTGTTCTACATAGAATAATTAATGAAGAAAATCATTTTAAATATTAGCGAAATGAAATATCATTTTTTCATGGAACTAATCAAAAACTTTGATTTCATTCATGTTGAAGAAGAAAAAAGTAATTCAAATAGTGCAACTGCTAGTAATATAAAGCAAGGATTTAAAGAACTTGAACTTTATAAGAAAGGCAAATTAAAAACTACTTCAGCTAAAGACTTTTTAAATGAGCTTTAGCATATAGCTTTCTCCTAACTCTTACAATACAATGGTGATCGCTTTGCATAAATGCTTACACTCGAATAAGTAATTTTGTGTGAATCAATTTTGCAAGAAGCAGGATTTGGAGGGCAGGTCGAATGTCCTGCGGGGTGTGGGATGGCACGTAGGGAGGAAGCTTAGAACATTCTTGATTTTTTGGTACTTTTTGATCAAGCAAAGAGTACAGAAAGAAAAAAAGCTTCAGAAAGATTATGCCATCCCATTCTTAAGCGAAGCTTTGATCTATAGAGATTGAATTTGTTTGTGTAAAAAATAAATCAGTCTTAGGTTAGAGAGTTAAGAAACTATTAGATGAGTATACGAAATAAAAACCTCACGCAAACAACTGCTTAATGCCTTTCCAGAGTAATTTTTTTAGGTTAGTGTCTTTTTCAAGGTCAGTAAGAGCATCTGAGGTGAGGGTGTCAATGTTATCAAACTTAGAAAGTTTATAAGGCTCAGAGTGCTTAGACAATAGTTTTTCAGAAAGCTTTTGATCAAAAAACAAAATTTTATCAGGGAGAAAAAACTTTCTTAATGACTGAAAAGATAGATCGCCACTTTCTCCAAAATTATAAACAGCATACTCATTAAGAGTTAGCTTAACTGCTTCCATAATTTTGAGAAGTAATAAATATTCTCTTGATTTTAGAAAATCACCATCAGAATAATCAATAAGAATTAAGATATTTTCTTTATTGTGACCTAGATAAAAAATATCTTCTTCTGTAAAAGAATAGATATCATTTTTCTCAAATAGAAGAGGTAAAAAATTTGTATCTATGTTCAAACGAAGCTTTACTTTAATTAATTAGAATAACTTAAACAGCAAAGCTTTCTCCGCAACCACAGGTTCGAGAGGCATTGGGGTTAATAAACTGAAAGCCTTTTCCATTTAAACCATCACTAAAATCGAGAGTAGTACCTAAAAGATAAAGGAGACTTTTTTTGTCGACCAAAACTTTAATTCCCTTATCTTCAAAAATTTTATCTTCTTCTTTTAAGGTATCATCAAAAGTAAGATCGTACATAAGCCCTGAGCAACCGCCTCCTTTAACGCTAACTCTCACGTTATAACTTTCATCATGACCTTCTTCCGATCGAAGAGTAGAAAGTTTTTTATGTGCTTTATCTGTAATCTGAATCATAACCAACAAAATCTCAAAAGTACTCGAATCTAATAACAAAAACGCAAAAAAATAGTTGCTTCAATTAAAGGAAAATAGAGTATTTAAAGTTGGTTTGATATTTTTGTCAAAATATTAAGTAACAAATTAAAAATTGGCTGCAAATTTAAGCCAGTTAAAGTTCAGTAAATGGAAAAAAAGGTAATAGAAACAGATATATTAATAATAGGAGCTGGTCCAGTAGGGATATTTACAGTATTTGAGGCAGGATTAATAAAGATAAAATGCCACCTGATAGATGCACTACCAATGCCTGGTGGTCAGTGTGCTGAGATATATCCTAAGAAACCAATATATGATATACCAGGATACCCTGAAATTCTTGCAGGTGACCTCATCGATAATCTTTTGAAGCAGGTTGATCCATTCAAGCCAGGTTTCACCTTAGGAGAAAGAGCTGAGAACTTAAATAAGCTAGAGGATGGGAGATGGGAAGTAACAACTAGTGGTGGTACAATACACAGAGCTCCAGTAATAGCTATTGCAGGAGGTTTGGGCTGCTTTGAGCCAAGGAAACCCCCCTTGGAAAACCTTATTGATTTTGAAAAAAGTGGCGTAGATTATATAATTAAAGACCCAGAAAAATATAGAGGAAAAAAAGTGGTCATAGCTGGAGGAGGAGATTCAGCATTAGATTGGTCGATATTGCTATCAGGAGTTGCGGAAAGAGTAGCTTTAGTTCACAGGAGAGAGCAATTTAGGGGAGCCTTAGACTCTGTAGAAAAAGTACATTCCTTAGCAACCCAAGGAAAAATGGATATGTTTACAAATTGCCAGGTCTCATCAATTAACGGCAATGGGCATTTACAAAAAGTAACACTTACAAATAAAGAAAAAAGCCAAATTGATTTAGATGCAGACTATTTCATCCCACTATTTGGCTTGTCTCCAAAGTTAGGGCCTTTAGCAAACTGGGGCTTAAGTTTGGACTCTAACTCAATAAATGTAGATCCATTAGATTATAGTACCAATGTAGAGGGTATTTATGCCATAGGGGATATTAATAATTATCCAGGAAAATTGAAGTTGATTCTGTGTGGTTTCCATGAAGCAACATTGATGGTACAATCAGCCTTTAAAAGAATATATCCAGATAAACATCTAAGCTTTAAATATACTACTGTAAACGGCGTTAATCCTTTTTAAACAATAAAATGGAAAATACAATCAATCTTATTGTAAAAGATAGGAAAGGAGAGCTACACAAAATACAAGCTCCTACAGATATGAATTTAAACCTGATGGAAGTTTGTAAAGCAAATGAACTTCCTGTAAAGGGTACCTGTGGCGGTATTGCATCTTGTGCTAGTTGTCACATGTATATCCACTCTCAAAGTATAGAACTGCCAGAACCTAGTGAAGATGAGGAAGATATGCTAGATTCAGCATATTTCGTTCAGGAAAATAGCAGGCTGGGATGTCAAATTTATCCTTCTAATGAAATGGATGGTTTAGAATTTGAACTTGCCCCAGAGGATGAAAGTGAATAGGCTCTCTAGCAATCTGAAGTAGGACATGGAAGCGACTTGCCAGATTTTATTTGCTTCATTTTCTTTTTGTGCATTCTACTAGCTTTCGTTGATTTGCAGGAACTAGAAAATACAGTAAGTGTTAAAAAGAGACCCACGATAACTGCGGTGGGAATTTTAGATGAAAAAAGAGAAAACCCTTTATATTTATTACTCAAACCCATTAAATCTTATTTGAAAAGTTAGTGTCCTTCTTATTATAAGCATTAATAATACTTTTTACTAGTCGGTGACGAATAACATCTTTTGAAGATAACTTAATTATTCCTATACCAACCACATCTTCTAATACACTCAATGCTTCAATAAGGCCGGATGCTTGTCCTTTAGGCAAATCTATTTGAGAGTTATCCCCAGTGACAATCATTTTAGAATCAGGTCCCATTCTTGTCAGGAACATTTTCATTTGCATAATAGTTGTATTTTGCGCTTCATCTAATAAAATGAATGCCTGATTTAAAGTCCTTCCTCTCATGTAAGCAAGAGGGGCAATTTCAATTACTCTGTTTTCCAGGTAATACTTGAGCTTTTCCGAAGGAATCATATCATCCAATGCATCATAAATAGGTCGTAAATAAGGATCTATTTTTTCCTTCAAGTCTCCAGGTAAAAAGCCTAAACTTTCACCTGCTTCGACAGCAGGTCTTGTGATAATTATCTTTTTTACTTGCTTATTTTTTAATGCTTTTACTGCCAGGGCAACGGATACATATGTTTTTCCAGTACCCGCAGGACCAATAGCAAAATTCAAATCATTTTCAAGTACAGACTTTACTAAGAGCCTTTGATTTGCTGATTTCGCCCTTATGGCTACACCTTTGGTACCATAAATTAATATTTCATTTTTTAGAGTAAAATCTTCCTTCGAGTCATTGACTTTCAAGTAGTCCTGAATAGTCTCAGCTTCAATTTTACCGTACTTGTTATAGTATTGAAGGAGATAATTTATGGTGTCATTTACTTGTAAAACATCAGTGCCACTCCCTTGAATCCTAATTTCATTGCCTCTTGAAATTATTTTGCTTTTAGGAAAAGCATCAGCTACTTGTTTTAAATTTGCATTTTCAACCCCTAAAAAATCAACTAAAGATATATTTTCGAGTTTAATTACTTTTTCTATCAACTTAAATTAAATTAACCTTGCTAAATTTTAGATAACGAATACAAAGAATTAAAAAATAAAAATAAATGATATTTCTCTAAAATGTAATGCAAATTGTAACTCTTACATCAGATTTTGGCACAAAAGACCCATATTTAGGGATTTTAAAAGCAAAACTTTTAGATGCTAGAAAGGATATTAAAATTATTGACTTAAGTAATGAAGTCAAACTAAACGATATTCTCTCTGGAGCGATGATTGTAAAGTTTGGCTATAAATCGTTCCCTAAAAAAACCATTCACTTGATAGCTGTCGGGTCTTCCTCAGCTGAGAGTAAGAACTATCTTATAGCAAAAAAATGTGACCAAATTTTTTTGATGCCTAACAACGGCTTAATTAGCATAATAAGTAATAAGTTTGATTTTATTGGTGAAATTCCATCCGTTAAGGTTAGATCTTTTCAGTCAGTGGAAATTTTTTCAAGCTATTTACGAAATGTGATTTTTGAAGTTGAGGATCTTGAGAAAAAATACAAGCAACTTGATAGTTTTATTGTGAAAAAAATACCGAACCCTCATTTTGCAGAAAGAAAAATAATAGCTAGCATAATATACATTGACCAACAGGGAAACCTCATATTAAATATAACCAAAGACAAGCTCTACGAGCACTCTTCTAAAAAAGAAATAGAAATAAAAATTGATTACGAGAAAATTACTTCAATAAGCAAGGATTACAGTGATGTACAACCAGGAGACTGTTTAGCTTTATTTAACTATTGTAATTTTCTTGAAATAGCTATTAATGAGGGTAATGCTTCCGAATTATTAGGAATGAAAATTAATAGTAAAATAGAAATTAGTCTTAACTAATTTGTTCATTAAAATCTAATACTTCTAATAACTCTTGCAGATCTTTAATTTTGGAAGTGTTTTTTTTAAAGGAAAAAGCTTGAATTAAATTTAAAATTAACCTTCTCAAAATAGTAACATTGTCACAAGCTAAATAATACTCTCCTTTTAGAGGTATTTTAAGTTGTGTTAAATAATTATGAACATCCTGCTTGGAAAATATAAGACCTTTATTGAAAGCATTTATATAAAAACTAGCATTTTCTTTCTCATAAATTAGTATGAAGAGATAAGGTAAATTGACACCACTTACAGGAAGTTTAAGCTTTCTAGCTATAATCATATATAAAGTGCACAAACTGACGGGGTTTCCTAGTTTTTTTTCAATGACATCATTGATCATAGAGTTGGAGGGGTCATAAAAGTCAGAGGTATTGGACTTAAAACCAAGCTTGTCAAATAAAACGCTATTGATTTTTTTGATTTGATCAAAGGAGTGAATATCTGTTTTAAACTCAACCCAAACCTCGTAGTAAATTTGTTCTATTTTCTTTTTTAGAGAAGACAAGCTAACATTAGGATAAATATAAGTTGATAAAATCCATAAGCCTTTAAGGATATCATCAGACTCTTTAGTAGACCATGATTTTAGCTTTTTTTTTAACTCTTTAAAGCGAAGACTATCTGTAATGCTTTGAATTATAGACTTAGCTTTATCACTTGCAGACTCAGTTGCATATTTTTCTAATAGTTCAATAGCTTCCTTTCCTGAAGATTTTAGCTCCTCAACTACTTGAGAAGATACCTCTTCATCAGTATCATCAACTAAAGAAATTAAAGCCTGAAGTTTTTTAATATCCATAAAAAGACATTAAACCATGATAGTGTTCATATCAATTTTTGTTACATTCTTAAAATCCTTTCCTGACTCTAGCATGTCCTCATCATCTTCCTCATAATACCAATTAATGGTGACTCTTTTTTCCTTTTTAATAAGCAATTCAAATTTTTTTAAGATCTCTACGATGCATTTTGATGAACTGGTATTAAAGTATTCTAATTTAATATTAAGAGTAGTATCCTCTAGGGGGCTTTTAATATAACTTGCCAGCCAGTTAAAAACTGGTTTATAAAACTCTATAGAGTTTTCTGGAATAGACCTGCCAGAAATTTCAAACTTTTTAGCTTGAGGACTAAAAAAAATTTTAGGGGTTTTTATTGTTTCATCAATAAATAAATCATGCATAGTAGAAAAGAATTACTATCAATCAATAAAATTAAGCTTAAAATTAGCTTTAATCCAAACCCTTTAGACAAAGAAAAATTTTCTTCTACTCTAGAAATAAGAGAAAATTCCCAAATTGGGACAGGTGGGAAAATTGAATAACATTTAAAATATTGATTTTCAGTTTTTTATGTTTTTGGTTCTAGCTTTGTTTAATGTATCGCAGAAGTTGAATTTTAAAAAATATTTTAATATAACTAATATAGATATTTAACGTTTTATAGATAGTGAACATAGGAGTTGTAAGTAGGAGTCATGCACTGCGTGGCTTTTACTTTTTTCTATATATATAGTTTCTTATCTTTCCATAACTAATCATTACGACTTCTATAAAACGAGTATGAAATTCTATAAACAGATTTTCCCCGAAACTCTACAACAAGAAAATCTTATAATTTATTACGATGGTGTTTTCGATAATGAAGCTTTGTCTAAGCTTCGAGAAGGTTTGAGGGAGGTCTTTAATGAAGACAATAAAACCTTTGCTAAGATATTTGCTATAATAGTTGAGCTTTGCCAAAATATTTCAAGATATTCATGTGATCAAAATTTCTTTGGATACAAACAACTAAGTAATAGTGGTAATGGAATAATAGCGGTTTTAAAAAGTGGAAATCAATATAAAATAGCAACACAAAATATTGTAAAAGAAGCGGATAAAAATGAAATAAAAGAGCGGTGTGATTTGATTAATGAATCTCCATACGATGATTTACGTAACCTTAAAAAGAAGTTTAGAATAGAAAATGAAAACTCAAGTACTGGGAATATAGGTTTGGTACAAATTGCTATCAAGTCGCATGGTAAATTGGAGTACGAGTTTTATGAAATTAGTAAAGGATATTTGCTATTCAATTTGATTATCAAAACAAACTTTTAAGAATAAAAAATTAATAAGTGGAAGAGTTTAAAAAAATAGAAGACCTGGTAATAGAAGGCAAAAGTGACCTTTTTTTTACTCCTACAGTAAAGTTCTCTGCAAATAGTGGGGAGTGTATTATTTCGGGAGAATCTTATCCAGAGGAAGCAGCATCTTTTTATAAAAAACTATCTTCTTGGATAGAAGATTATTTAAATGTTAATGAGGGTATAAAACTAGACTTTAGACTATCGTATTTTAATACTAGTTCCTCAAGAGGAATTTTGGATATGCTATTCATTCTTAAAGAAAAAGAGAGAAAAGGGAAAAGTATTGAAATAAACTGGTATTTTTCTGATCCTGATGATAATGAAGTTTTACTAGAGGCAGAAGACTTTATGGACGATACAGGGTTAAAATTTAATATGATACAGTATTAATTAGGTGACCTTTAAGTGGAGAATATCAAGCTTTGAAATATATGAACAATGAAAAAAGCTGGACTTTAGTAAAAGAATACCAAGACATAACCTATAAAAAATCTGACGGAATTGCTAGAATAGCATTTAACAGACCAGAAGTTAGAAATGCATTTAGGCCCAAAACGGTAGCAGAGCTTTATGAAGCTTTTTGGGATGCTAAAGAAGATACATCCATAGGAGTAGTGCTGCTTTCTGCTGAGGGACCTTCAAAAAAAGATGGGGGGTATTCATTTTGTAGTGGCGGAGATCAAAATACAAGAGGCAAACAAGGGTATGTTGATGATGATGGAATGCCAAGGCTCAATATACTGGAAGTTCAGCGCTTGATTCGGTTTATGCCTAAAGTAGTGATAGCTGTAGTGCCAGGTTGGGCAGTAGGGGGGGGGCATAGCCTTCATGTAGTTTGTGATCTGACTTTAGCTAGCAAAGAGCATGCAATCTTTAAGCAAACAGATGCAGATGTTACAAGTTTTGATGCAGGGTATGGTTCTGCCTACTTAGCGAAAATGATAGGACAGAAAAAAGCAAGAGAAATTTTCTTCTTGGGTAGAAATTACTCAGCTCAAGATGCATATGAGATGGGAATGGTTAATGCTGTAATCCCTCATGAAGAGTTAGAGCAGACCGCATATGAATGGGGGCAGGAAATATTAGCTAAATCTCCAACTTCAATTAAAATGCTAAAATTTGCTTTCAATGCTACAGATGATGGAATGGTAGGGCAGCAAATTTTTGCAGGTGAAGCTACCAGGTTAGCGTATATGACAGATGAGGCAAAAGAGGGCAGAAATGCTTTCTTAGAAAAGCGAAAACCTAATTTTAAAGATATTAAATGGATTCCATAGAATTATAGGTCATATATCAAAGTAGCTTTAATAATCAAATCTCTACATTATTATAGAAGAAGAACTTTTTAAAGAAGTGATTTCTTTCAAAAACTTAATTGGGTGAGTTCCATAAAAAAATATGAGTATGTAAAACTCACAGATACTTATGGCTCATTTAATATAAAAAAAATGGGAGATGTTTATGATAAAAGAGGAGAAAACCCTGACGAACCTCATAGACATGATTTTTATACCATTTTATTTGTTGAAAGTGCTAAAGGGGAGCATACAGTCGATTTTAATACTTACGGTTTGGGCAACTTTCAGATATACTTTATCAGTCCAGGTCAGGTTCATCAACTAATAGAGAAGGCAAAACCTATTGGCTATGTAATTACCTTTTCAGAAATGTTTTTAGTGGAAAATAAAATTGATCAATGCTTTATTGATGATATCAACATATTTAGAAATTATGGAGAGTCGCCTCCACTTCAAATTGATCACCAACAGTTTGATAAACTATTGAGCTATATTACTCAGATAGAAAAAGAAAATAAAGAGGATAGAAAATATAAATATCAAATAATTGGAGCTTGGCTTAAGCTCTTTTTGATAGAAGCTAATAGTTTCTGCACCCTCCGCGATCAATACCTCCCTAAAATTCATTCTGGAGAAGATTTAATGCGAAAATTCAGAGAACTAGTAGAAAAAAAATACCATAGATGGCATCAGGTTCAGCAATATGCTGATGGTCTTAATGTCACTGCAGATTATTTAAATAGAACCATAAAGTCTTTGATGGGAACTACAGCTAAGAATTATTTGCAAAAGAAAATTTTAATAGAAGCAAAGCGACTTTTACTGTTTACTAGCCTTACTAGCAAAGAGATATCGTATCAGCTAGGCTTTACAGAGCCAGGTAATTTTAGTTTGTTTTTTAAAAGGATGACAAAACAAAGTCCTGGGCTTTTTAGAGACTCTCAAAATATCGGATTTTAATAATATTTGGTCAGTTAATGATATTCTTTCACAAAGACTAGATCGCCACTTTTGCTTAAAGTAAATATCTAAAAAATAAAACAGACCATGTCTGATTTAAAATTGAGGCACACACGAAGCAATGATTAAGATGTGTGCCAAATAAACTGGCAGGTCGCAAATTTTAAAAAGATGAAAAAGATACTACATAAAGCGGAAACAAGAGGTCATGCAAACCACGGTTGGTTAAATGCATATCATACATTTAGCTTTGCAAACTTCTACGATCCATCTAGAATGCATTTTGGTGTTTTAAGAGTTCTCAATGATGATACTATAGCACCTGGTAAAGGATTCGGAACTCACCCACATGATAATATGGAGATCATTACCATACCTTTAAAAGGAGAATTAGAACATAAGGATAGTATGGGTAATACTTCAGTAATCAAACAAGGTGAAGTTCAGGTAATGAGCGCAGGAACAGGGATATTTCATAGTGAATACAATAAAAGAAAAGACAAAAGTTTAGAGCTATTACAGATTTGGGTTTTTCCTGATAAAAAGAATATCGAACCTAGATATGATCAAATAACATTGAATGAGGAAAAATTAAAAAATAATTTTCAGCAAATACTATCTCCAAATGCAGAAGATGATGGAGTCTGGATACATCAAAATGCATGGTTTCATCTTGGCGCTTTTGATACTAATGAGGAGGCAATCTATAAATGGAAAGATAAGAATAATGGCATTTACGTATTTGTTATTGAGGGTGAGCTATCAGTTGTAGACCAAACACTAAGCAAAAGAGATGGTTTGGGTATTTGGGAAGAGAATGAAGTGTCTTTAAAATTCAAGTCTAGCTCAAGAGTATTGATAATGGAAGTTCCAATGCGCTGAGTCGAACAACAATGCTCTTCATTAGTTAGAAGTTGATAAAGAGCAAACTCAATAGATTATTTAAAAGATTATAGCACGATTAATATGAAACTATTAGAAGCTTTAAAATGGAGATATGCTACAAAAAAGTTTGACTCTAGTAAGAAAGTAAATGATTCAGATATTATAAAAGTTAAAGAAGCAATTCACCTATCGGCATCTTCATATGGTTTGCAACCATATCAAGTTTTCATTATTACTAATGAGGATATACGAAAAAAACTAAAACTCCACTCTTGGAATCAGTCTCAAACAGTAGATGCTTCTCATCTATTTGTATTTTGTAATTATAAAGAAGTAAGTCCACCTCTTGTAGATGCTTATATCAAACTCAGGTCATCCACTCAAAGTATAGATATAGAAAAACTGAAGGGATATGGAGACTTTATGAAGCTTAAGTTAAGTGAAAAATCGGAGGATCAGATAAAGAGCTGGACAGCTATGCAAGCCTACATTGCATTAAGTAATTTGCTTACATGTTGTGCGGAGTTAAAAATAGACGCTTGCCCCATGGAAGGCTTTGAACCAGAGAAATACGATGAGATTTTAGAGCTGCCCTCTAAAGGACTTTCTGCATGTGTTATTGCAGCAGTAGGGCATAGATCAGAAGAAGACCATACTCAATTTGCCAAAAAAGTTAGAAAATCAAATAAAAATTTATTCCAGGAAATAAAATAGAGGGAGAGAGTTTAACTCTGATAAGAGTTAAACCCTAAACCCCTACATTAGCTTCTTCTTGCTTAAAATCTCCCATTTTACAAAACTTGTCAATCCTTGCATTAATGAGCTCATCTATGCTAAGTTGTGAGAGAGATTCAGCTTCTTTTAAAATTACTTTTTTTATTTCACTAGAAGCTTTTTGCAAATCCTTATCAGCTCCACCCAGAGGTTCTTTAATGATGCCATCTATTAGTTTAAAGCCTAACATATCATCGGCAGTTAATTTTAAAGCTTCAGCTGCTTGTTCCTTATAATCCCAACTTCTCCATAAGATGGAAGAACATGACTCAGGAGAAATAACAGAATACCAGGTATTTTCTAGCATTAGTACTCTATCGCCAATAGCAATACCCAGTGCACCTCCAGAAGCCCCTTCTCCAATCACAATACAAATAATAGGTACTTTCAAAGAAAACATTTCCTTCAAATTTCTGGCTATTGCTTCCCCTTGGCCTCTTTCTTCTGCTTCAATTCCTGGAAAAGCCCCAGGAGTATCAATAAGAGTTATGATTGGCTTATTGAATTTCTCAGCTGTTTTCATTAGACGAAGAGCTTTTCGGTATCCTTCAGGATTGGCCATCCCAAAGTTTCTCATCTGCCTCTGCTTGGTATTCCTACCTTTTTGCTGACCTATGAGCATAAACGTTTTTCCATCGATTTCACCAAGACCACCAACAATGGCTTTATCATCTCCGTACGATCTATCTCCATGCAACTCTATAAAACTAGAGGTCAGCTCATAAATGTAGTCTAAAGTATAAGGTCTATTTGGGTGACGGGATAGTTGTACTCGTTGCCATCGAGTTAAATTTTTATAGGTGTCTTTTTTTAAGGTTTCAATTTTCTTTTCGAGATCTTTTATTGCCTTTGAAACATCAACATCATTTTTGTCAGCAAGCTCTTTCATATCGTTAAGCTTAGATTCAAGATCAACGATTGGTTTTTCAAAGTCAAGCACTGTGTTATTATTATTCATGAATCTAATTTTAATTTAGACTGTCAATAAAAAGTGTTGTTCAGTAAAAATACTATAAGAATATTTTAAAGGGCTAACTTTAGTTATAATTATTGTATCAGTAATGAATATATTAAATTATAATGAAGTAATAACATTAACCAATTTTATCCTCAGAACAAGAATGTATATTACTTCAGAATCTAGAATTTCTATTACTTCATTTATATGTGGTTTTGAAATTGGATCAAATAGTAATTATAGAATAAGCGAGCTAATAGAAAATCATTTAGAAAAGAACTATGAGTTAAAAAAGAGTTCTTCAGGGTGGCCAGATCAACTAAATGCCTATGCAAAGAAAAAGAAACTCAGATTTAGTATTGCATTCAAAAAAATACTGATAGAAATAATAAGTGGTGATTTAAAAGGAAGAGCGAAAAGTCAGTTTTATGAGTTAATTAAAACAAAACTGAAAAATATGATTAATAAGCTGAAAGAAGGTTTTGAAATTAATCAGTTTTGGGCAGATGATTGGAGTTTTCTTGTAGATATTAGAAAAGCTTGGTTTAAAAATTTGTGGTCTGATGAAATTCTTCAAGTTTTTGAAAGGTTGGACAATGAGTTAAAAACTCCTTTTCAAGGAAAAACTGTAAAGCTTTCAGAGCACAACTCTAAAATGCTTATAAAGCTAAAAAATGAGTTTAACAATAGAATTGAATGAAACAGACCATTTCTGGTTTAAAGTTGAGGCACACACGAAGCAATGATTAAGATGTGTACCACATAGGCTATGCAGGTTATAAATTTTAAACAGACATAAAGCATATTAAAATACGAGAATTACTTTATCGTAAAGTAGTTTTGCTATTTTAGTGTGTTTGGAATTTTCAGAAAGTAAAGTCTATGAAAAAAAAAGAATTACAAGAACTGCAAGGTATAGCATCGCAGGTGCGTAGAGATATTGTTAGAATGGTTAATAATGCTGGCAATGGTCACCCTGGAGGGGCTTTGGGTTGCGCAGACCTTTTAACATTACTGTACTTTAAAGTAATGGAGAGAAAAGAAAAGTTTGAAATGAATGGAGAAAATGAAGACCTGTTTTTTCTTTCTAATGGTCATATCTCAGCAGTATGGTATAGTGTACTTGCTCGGTCTGGTTACTTTGATGTAGAAGAGTTGAAAACACATCGAAAAATAGATTCAAGACTTCAAGGGCATCCAACCCCTTATGAAGAGCTGGAAGGAGTAAGGATGGCTTCTGGTTCTTTAGGTCAGGGGCTATCTGTTGCAATCGGAGCAGCTCTTACTAAGAAATTAAACAAAGAAAATAAGGTAGTGTATGTTTTGATGGGAGATGGGGAACAACAAGAAGGTCAAATATGGGAAGCAGCAATGTTCGCTGCACATCACAAAGTAGATAATTTAATAGCATTCATAGATCACAATAAGCAACAAATAGATGGATCAACGGATGAAGTAATGTCTGTAGAAAGTCTTAAAGATAAGTATGAGTCTTTTGGCTGGAATGTATTTGAGTGTGACGGTAATAACATGGAAAAATTATATTCTACAATTATCCTGGCAAAAAAAGAGGTTGGAAATCAGAAGCCACTAATGATTTTAATGAAAACAGAAATGGGATATGGGGTAGATTATATGATGGGAACGCATAAGTGGCACGGAGTAGCTCCTAATGATGAAGAAACCAAAAAGGCTTTAGAGCAGTTAGAAGAAACACTAGGAGACTTTTAGGCTCTTATACAGAAGAAAAAGGCTTTACTTGATGTAATGAAAAATTTTATAGAGCGCGTTTTTAATGCGTTTTGTTACTCTTTAAGTATACCAATATCCTTTTTTGAAGTTAAATTGGTATAAGTGTCAAAGTAATTAAGAACAAATGCAAGAGTTAAAAAAGATATTAGTAGTATTTATTGCTTCCTTTTTAATTTACAGTGAAGCGATTGCTAAAAAACCAGATCAAGAGGATGGTTATTTATCAGCTGAATTCCATAAAGAAAGGAGGGAAAAGTTGAAGAGTATGCTCCCTGATAACTCTGTGGCTGTCTTTTTTACAAATCCAATACGAAATAGATCTAATGATGTTGACTATGTATATCACCAAGACCCAAACTTCTACTATTTAACGGGCTATAAAGAGCCGCATGCAGTGCTAATGCTTTTTTCTGAAAAGAAAGACTTTTCGGGTGCAAAAAATGTAGATGAAGTTTTTTTTGCTTTGCCCAAAGATCCTTTAAAAGAACTCTGGACAGGCAAAAGGTTGGGTGTTGAAGGAGTAAAAGAAAATCTAAAAATAGATTGTGTTTTACCTAATGATCAGTTTAAAGATTTTGAAATTGATTACGCTAGTTTCGATAAGGTCTTTTTTATCAATTTTAAAAATGATGTAAGAGATGACCTAAACGATCTGAATGATTTATACAACCTGATTAATTCTTTTAGAGAAAAGGCAAATATTCCAGAATATTATATATCTAAAAAAGAAGAATTATACTCCCTTATCAAGGCTACAGATGTAAAAAATAGTGCGGCAGTAGCTAGAATTATTGGTTCAGAGCTTAATGCAAACCCTGTTTTAAAAACAGATGGTATACTCATTAGCTACATTAAAAGTGATAATTTAAAAAAGAGAGAGGAATTGAAAAAATCAGTTCCTGAATTAAATATCGATGGGTATAGCTTGGAGAAATACATGGCGAGTTTGAGAGAAGTAAAAACGGAAAAAGAACTTGAGTTACTCAAAAAAGCAATAAAAATATCTTGTATAGGTCAGATTGAAACGATGAAAGCGATGCACTCTGAAATGTCTGAGGCAGAAGTGCAGGGCTTGCATGAGTTTGTTTTCAAAAAGTATGGAGCTGAATTTGAAGGCTACCCATCTATCGTAGGTGCTGGAAATAACGGGTGCATATTGCATTACATTACCAATGATAAGCCTAAAATTGGTAATAATTTGATTCTGATGGACTTAGGAGCTCAATACAGAGGGTATACTGCCGATGTTACCAGGACAATCCCCGCTAATGGAAAGTTTACAAAAGAGCAGAAAGCTATATATGAACTCGTATTAAAAGCACAAAATGAAGCTATTGGTCAGTGTATAGTAGGCAATAGTTTTTGGTCTACAAACGTTGTTGCTAAGCAAGTAATTAATGAAGGGCTGGCTAAACTTGGAATAATTAAAGAGGGAGAATCCCATAACTACTTTCCTCATGGCACATCTCACTACATTGGCTTGGATGTTCATGATGCAGGTACTTATGGCTCATTTAAAGCAGGAAATATCATTACGGTTGAACCTGGTATATATATTCCTGATGGTAGTCCTTGTGATAAAAAATGGTGGGGAATAGCTGTGAGAATAGAAGACGATATTTTGATAACAGATAAAAAGCCTGTTAATATTTCTGCACTTGCACCAAGAAAAGTAAGCGAAATAGAAAAGCTAATGAAAGAAAAGAGTGCATTAGATGACTTTGTTCTTCCTAAATTAGATTGATTTTACTTGAAAACATATGCGTGAATTAACTAAACTCAAAGAAAAAGCTCCTCAGTTAATTGAAGCTTCATCCATTGTTGAAAAAATTCTTCGTAGCCATGATATGGTTGATCATGAAGCACATGTAGCTCTTTGTCTTGATGTTTCAGGTACTATGCAATCATTATTTCATTCGGGTCAAATACAATCATTTGCTGAGCGAGTAATGGCATTAAGTAGTCAGTTTGACGAAAATGCCACTATAGATGTTTTTCTTTTTGGAGAAACAGCCTGCTACGCAGGTGAAATGAACTTAGAGAACTTTCAGGATTTTATTAATGGTGCTAGAAAAAAATTTATTTCTGCTGGAGGAACCTATTATAGTAAAGCTATTAAAAGAGTTAGAGAACATTATTTTTCGGCAGATGATTCTAAAGAAAAGAAAGAAGTAATTAAAGCTGACCGGCCAGTATATGTAATGTTTGTTTCTGATGGAACCACTGTGGACGAAGAAGAAACTGTCAAACAACTTATTCACTCATCCTATGAGCCAATCTTTTGGCAGTTTATGGCAATAGGTAAGGGAGAAGATGATGCTCAAAAAAACATTTTTGGCTGGTTTGAGAAATTCTTTTTAAAAGATTTTTCGTTCTTAAAAAAACTAGACTCCATGGAAAAAAGAAAAGTAGATAATGTCGGTTTTTTTAATGTTCAAAACCCTAATAAAGCTGATGATCAAGAACTATTTGATAAAATGCTTGAGGAGTATCCTCTGTGGTATAAAGAAGCTATATCAGAAAAAATGTTAAGTTAAAAATTTCTTAACCTACATTATTCATGAGGAGCTCCTTTATTCTAAATCAATTGCTTTCTAATAAGAAAGTTACCTGTTCCATTAAATAAGCCCCGAACTATTCGGGTTAAAGCTCTACTTCTAATCCATCGTAGCTTAAAAAAACATTTTTTGGAAGTTCTTTGCTCACTTCAGCATGTAAGCCAAGTTTGAAGCTGATGTGCGTTAAATATGCCTTTTCGGGTTGAACGGTTTGTACTACCTCTAACGCTTGAGCTAGAGTGAAATGAGATATATGATCTTCTTTTTGAAGAGCATTTAATACTAAAACTTTGCTCCCTTTTATCTTCTCCAACTCACTTTGAGAAATGTAATTTGCATCGGTAATATAAGTGAAATCATTAATCCTATATCCAAATACAGGTAGTTTATAATGTAAAACTTCTATAGGGGTGATTTTTGTCTTTTGAATAAAGAAAGGTTGACTTTCAATAGGAAAAGTATCTATGTTTAAAACTCCTGGGTACTTCTTTTTAGCAAAAATGTACTCGAATTCATTTTCGAGTTGATTTAGAACTCGCTGTTGAGCGTAAATAGGTATACTCTTTTTTTGTTTAAAATAAAAGCTTCTAAGGTCATCCATCCCAGCTGTGTGATCTTTATGCTCGTGAGTAAATAAAACGGCATCCACTTTTTCAGGCTTAGCTCTTAACATTTGTTGTCTGAAATCTGGACCAGTATCAATGATAATATTTAGGCTATCAACAGAAACTAGGATAGAAGATCTAAGCCTTTTATCCCTAAAATCAAGAGACTTGCTTACTTTGGAATTATTACCAATTATAGGAACCCCTTGCGAAGTTCCAGTTCCCAAAAATGTTATTTTCATTATTTATTTTGAAATAAAAACACACTAATTAAAGTTTTACTATTAGGGCTTTAATTATTGATTATTAGATATTTATGATTTTTGAATTCATTAAGAAAGTTTTCAGTTGTTTTTTTTAAGAAGATTTAAGGTGCACTTAGATTAGATAGTCGAATAATTTCAGTTAAAATTTCAGTTAAGGCATCAACTTTACTTTCCATAGAGAAAAATTTATTAACAATTACAACTCTTTTATCCTGAACAATGCAGTACCCTGAACTAAAATTTCCTTTTTCATACCTAACAGCATAGTTTAACTCGTTTAATTCCTTTTCTAGTTTGTGAAGAGTCTTTTTATTTTTCATTAGGAATTTTTTGAATTATAAAAACTAAGGTTTTTTGCATAATGATACTTCTAATTTATATAATCGAAATGTTTAGTTTATCTAAAATAAGCTCGCCAATTTCCCTTACTACTCCCTTTCCTCCTTTTGCATTAGCTACATAATCAACTTCTTTTTTGATATGCTCTGATGCATCAGCAGGGCAGGCAGAAAAGCCACATTTTTTAATCAGCTCTATATCAGGAATATCATCTCCCACATAAGCCATATTTTCTAACGTAAGATTATACTGCTTTACAATTTCTAGAGCGATTTCTATTTTGTTTTTCACTTTTAGGAAATTGAAATGGAAACCCAGTTCAGCAGCTCTTGTTTCTACAGCTTTGGAAGCTCTTCCTGAAATTGCTCCAACGTATAATCCAGCATTTATAAGTCTTTTGATGATATACCCATCTTTAACATTAAAAGACTTAAGCTCATTACCATGAGAATCTAGTAAAAAAGTACCATCTGTAATTACCCCATCAACATCAAATGCAAAGACTTTTATTTTCTCAATATTAAAACTCATATATCAATTAAATTACTATAATTGTTAAAGTCATATAAAACTGATTAAATTTAAAGCTACAAACTAATTAAATAATCATTTTACAATTCTGTGAGATGAAGCAAAAAGAAACCAACTCCTACGTAAAAAGCGTTGAGCATAGTGTAAGTGCTCTTGCTAGAAACTTTTTGAAAACTAAAGAAGAGCTTCAAAAATTAAAAACTGAAAATCAGGAGCTTAAAGAAAAGTTAAAAAGAAATAAACATGCATCGCCGCTCTTTCATTATAAATCAAAACTTGCTAATATTGTAAGTAATAGAGTAAATGACGAGGAAGCTAAAGAAGGGGTAATCAGTGTAATTGAGAAATATATTGAAAAAATAGATTTCTGCATTGAGGCGATTCGAAATTCATCTAATGAATCGATCAATGGCTTTGGACATAGAAATAAAGATAAGAGATAAAATTTTTTCTCTTAGAGTTTCTCCTGAAGAAAAGGAGTCAATATTAAAGGCAGCATCTCTTTTGAATTCAAAAGTAGAATCTTTTGAAAAGGGTGCAACAAGAAATAAAGAAGATCTTCTAATTATGGTTGCTTTTGACATGGCAGTAGATTATGTTAAGCTTCAGAAAGAGCAAGATGAAATTATAGAAGGTCTTAAAGAGATAGAGAAAATTGCACAAACCCAATAACTTCCTTGCCATATAAGCTCAATTTAAATTTTTAAAGAGTTAATAAAATGGAAGTATATATTTTCCCAGTAATCGCATTAATCATTGGAGTAATAATAGGAAGGGTTTTGTCTAATAGACTTAGCAAGCAGAAAGAATCTGATGCAGAAAAAAAAGCTGAAATTTTGCTGAAACAAGCTGAATTAAAAGCAGAAACATTAAAAAAAGATAAACTTCTAGAGGCAAAAGAAAAATTTCTCAAAAAGAAATCCGAACTAGATGAAGAAATAAGTAATAGGAGAAATCAAATAGCCATAAAAGAAAGTAAGCTACGAGAAGCAGAAAGCCAACTTAAGAAAAAAGAAAGTGAAGCATCAAAGAGCAGAGAAAAGCTTAAGAGGGAAATTTCTGAAATGGAAGAAATAAAGAAAGAATTAAGTATTCAAAGGTCTAATGTTGATAGAAAATTAGAAGAGTCCGAAAAGGTATTAAGCCAGCAAATTCAAAAATTGGAAAAAATAGCATCACTTAAAGCAGAGGATGCAAGAAAAGAATTAATCGAGACTCTTAAAGACGAGGCTAAAACCAAAGCTTCAAGCCATATAAAAGATATCATAGCAGAAGCGAAAATTACTGCCACAAAAGAAGCAAAGAAGCTTATCATTACAGCTATTCAAAGAACTGCAGCTGAACATGCCATTGAAAACTGTGTTTCTGTATTCAACCTTGATAATGATGAGCTCAAAGGAAAAATTATTGGAAGAGAGGGAAGAAACATAAGAGCCATAGAAGCTTCTACGGGGGTTGAAATAGTAGTAGATGATACTCCTGAGGCAATAATAATATCTGGTTTTGACCCTGTAAGAAGGGAAGTCGCTCGAATCTCTCTGCAAAGACTTGTAGGCGATGGAAGAATTCACCCAGCCAGAATTGAAGAAGTAGTAGCTAAGACAATAAAAGATATTAATGAAGAAATTATAGAATTAGGAGAAAGAACGGTAATAGACCTTGGAATACATGGTTTGCACCCTGAGTTGATAAAAATGATTGGAAGGATGCGATTCCGATCCTCTTATGGACAAAACCTCTTGCAACACTCAAGAGAAGTAGCTAAACTTTGTGCCTCTCTATCATCAGACCTTGGCTTAAATTCAAAGAAAGCAAAGAGAGCAGGTCTACTTCATGACATTGGTAAAGTGTGGCCTGAGGAATCTGAAACACCACATGCTCTTCTCGGGATGCAGCTGGCAGAGAAATACGGGGAAGATCCTGAAATATGCAATGCAATAGGAGCACACCATGATGAAATAGAAATGACATCTTTGATTTCTCCAATAGTGCAGGCATGTGATGCTATATCAGGCTCTAGACCTGGAGCGAGAAGAGAAGTGATGGAGTCATACATTAAGAGGTTGAAAAACTTGGAAGACTTGGCATTAAGTTTCAAAGGAGTAAATAAGTGCTTTGCCATGCAAGCTGGTAGAGAGCTGAGGATAATGGTAGATGCAGAAAGCGTATCAGATGATAGTGCAGCACAGCTATCTTTCGATATATCTCAAAAGATAGAGCAGGAGATGCAATATCCTGGGCAAATAAAAGTTACTGTTATAAGAGAAATGAGATCTGTAAACTTTGCTAAATAAAGTTTACTTGCAAGGTTAACTAAGAGTACTCTAGCAAAAGTGTACTCTTTATTTCTTCTAAGATAGCGAATACATCATTAGGTGTTAAGGCTTCTACAAGCTTAGTCCTGAAAGGTTTGAAGTTAGTAATCCCTTTAAAGTAGGCAGTATAATGCCTTCTCATTTCAAAGATTCCTTTTCTATCACCTTTCCAGTCAATAGAGAAGCTCAAGTGCTTCTTGCAAGTATTTACTCTTTCTGCAATGGAAGGGAGAGGTAGTTTTTTACTAGAACCTAAATATTCCTTTATTTCATTAAAAATCCACGGATACCCAATGGCAGCTCTTCCGATCATAATTCCGTCGATCCCATATCTATTCTTATATTCAAGCGCTTTTTCTGGTGAGTCAATATCCCCATTTCCAAATATAGGAATATGAATATCAGAGTTATTTTTAACATCAGCAATATAACTCCAGTCAGCAACACCCTTATACATTTGCTTTCGGGTTCTTCCATGAATGGTTAACGCCTGTATGCCTACATCTTGTAGTCTTTTTGCAACTTCCACTATCTTTATAGAGTTCTCATCCCACCCAAGTCTTGTTTTTACAGTTACTGGGATAGTACAGTTTTTGACAATCTCTTCTGTCATTTTCTGCATTTTAGGAAGATCTAGAAGAATGCCTGCCCCAGCTCCTTTACAAGCTACTTTTTTTACAGGACAGCCATAATTTATATCTAATATCTCAGGCTTAGCAGCTTCAGCAATACTTGCTGCTTCCCTCATAGATTCTATTTTATCCCCAAAAATTTGGATACCAATGGGTCTTTCATAATCATAAATATCTAGCTTTTTTAAACTTTTTGTAGCATCTCTTATTAACCCTTCAGCTGAGATAAACTCTGTATACATTACATCAGCTCCATTTTCTTTGCAAACAGCTCTAAATGGAGGATCACTTACATCTTCCATGGGAGCAAGCAAAAGAGGGAAATCTCCTAAGTTTAAATTGCCTATTTTTACCACTGGTTATTTTTTTGCTTTGCAAAGTTCTTTTAGAAAAGAATAAAATAAAAACTTAAAAGTAACAGTGCTCTAAATTATACTATGATCGAAGAAGAAAAATTGGAGTTAGCTAGAGAGAATGATCCTTGGAAAGACCTTTTAATACTTTTATTATTTGGACTTGCTGGATTTTTCGTTGCACAGTTCTTAGCATATATTATAGTTCTTCCATTATTTGACTTCAAAGCCTATGAGTTAGCGAAAGTGATGAGTAGTTCTGAGTTTGGTTCAGAGAATAGAAATGCATTTTTGTTGATGCAAGCAGTAAGTAGTACCACATTATTCCTAATTACACCGCTCGCTTACATTTACTTATACGAAAGAAAAAAACTAAAAAACTATGGCTTCAAAAAGACCTCGAATAATGACATAAGAATTTTAGGATTGACGCTTATTCTAGTAGTCTGTTACATGCCGCTGAGTAGGTATTTAGTTTATCTCAATGAGACTATTACATTCCCAGAGCCACTTAAAGATCTTGAGATTCTTTTGCGAAGTACAGAAGATCAACTAAGAAAACTCACAGAGTTTTTAATAGATTTTGAATCAACAGGGCAATTTTTAATTGGGATAGTAATAATAGCTCTAATACCAGGGATAGGAGAGGAGCTATTTTTTAGAGGCTTGATACAAAATAAACTGCTCAAGTCAATAAAGAATGTGCATATAAGTATTTGGCTATGTGCATTTCTGTTTAGTGCTTTCCACCTTCAGTTTTATGGCTTGATTCCAAGAATGTTTTTAGGGGCCTTATTTGGGTATTTATATTACTGGACAAAAAATATAGCTGTCCCAATATTTGCTCATTTTGTAAATAATGCATTTACATTACTAATGGTTTATATTTATAGCTTGGGTATCACAGATGTAGATTTAGAGTCAAAGCCAGACTTTATGATAGAATTTGCTATAATATCTATTTTGATAGTAGTTATTTTACTTTATATTATTCGAAAAGAAGTAAAAACATCGATTCTTAAGCATAACACGTAGTAAATACTAAATAATTTGATTGCAAATAGTTTAACGGAGATACAAAAAAGAATAATAAGTGGTCTTTTGGGAGGAGGAATAATAGCATTTGCTGTTTGGTGGAGTATGTGGAGTTATTATTTAATATTTGCATCTATTTGTGTGTTTTCTATCCTAGAGTTTTACAAACTTTTGGGTTTAGATGGTAATTTACCCTCAAAAACTATTGGGACTATTAATGGACTCATATTATTTACGTTA
This sequence comes from Bacteroidia bacterium, assembly GCA_030425505.1. GTDB lineage: Bacteria > Bacteroidota > Bacteroidia > Cytophagales > Flammeovirgaceae > JAUIAB01. The sequence goes on from JAUIAB010000021.1 coordinate 31,737, forward strand.
TCGTTTTTAATTGAAAGTGGAATAATAGACTCGAAGTACTACTTTATCATATTTATAAGTATATCGGCTGTCTTTTTAATCAAGCTGTATAAAAAAAAGGATGAGGAACCTTTCAAAAATATAGCATATACAATATTGGGGGTTGTATATATAGCATTACCTTTTTCATTGCTAAACTTTTCTGTTTTTACCGAGACCAGATATAACTGGGATATTATTATGAGTTTACTAATCTTACTTTGGGCTAGTGATTCTGGTGCATACTTCTTTGGAAGAATATTTGGTAAAAGAAAATTATTTGAAAGAATATCTCCGAAGAAGACCTGGGAAGGAAGCTTAGGAGGGGCTATAGTAGCACTTATGGCAAGTTATGTGATATCGCATTACTCCTATGTTTTAGATCTGTGGCAGTGGTTTACTGTAGCGGGAATAATAGTAGTAGCAGGCACCTATGGTGATTTGGTGGAGTCCTTGTTCAAAAGAAGTATACAGGTAAAAGACTCAGGTTCTATAATTCCTGGTCATGGAGGTTTTTTGGATCGCTTTGACGGGCTGTTAATTGTATCACCCTTGATTGCTTCCTTTTTTAAGCTTTTTTAAAGCTAGTTGTAATCACTGCTTTTAGATCATGTAAGATTGAATAAAGGCCGAAATAGGTTCTATTAAGGTAAAGTCCATGCTTTGAACCTCTTGGCTTCTTAGGCTTCTTTAGAGCTTTAATATTAGAAGAAGTACTACCAAACTCATATATCTCATTTACATAGCTGCTGTTTCCAAAATCAAAAGAATCACTGTGATGAGGTAATCCTAATAAAGAGGTTAATTTTTTGAAAAAGTCAAAAAGCACTTTCTTATCTTCTTCACTATCTTCTTCGTGTATAAAATTCAACTTATAAAAGAGAGACTTTAGAAGAGAGTCATCATTTTGCACTTTAGGATCTAGAAGGTTAAAATAAGATGTATAAAAATCTTTAGGGATAATCTTGACACAACCAAAATCTATGATACCAACTGTCCCATTTTGGGAAACAAAAAAATTTCCAGGGTGAGGATCAGCATGAACTTTAAATAAATTATGGACTTGAAAATTATAAAAATCCCATAGAGCTTGCCCAACCTTATTTCTTTCTTGTTGCGAGGGTTTTGTCTGCAAAAAGTCTTTAAGGTGAAGCCCTTCTATCCAATCCATAGTAAGAACTTTACTACTTGAAAACTCTTTATAATACGTAGGAAAAAAAGTGTTGGGAATATCTTTACAAGCCATGCTTATTTCTAAAGACTGTTTAAGTTCATTTTCATAATCAGTTTCTAAAAAGAGCATTTCTTTAACCTCTTCCATGTAATACGCTACTTCTTTGCTGTCTATCTCTAAAACCCTGGAAGCAAATGGTTTAACCAAATTTAAGTCAGATTCAACGCTTTTAGCCACACCTGGGTATTGTACTTTTACAGCAAGCTTTTTTCCATTTAAAAACGCCTGATGTACCTGACCAATAGAGGCAGCATTAGAGGCATCTTTCTCAAAAGAATCAAATAGCTGTAATGGAGACTTTCCCAAACTCTTTTTAAATGTTTGTACAACCAAAGGATAGGAAAGTGGCGGTGCTGAGTACTGAGCCATTTGAAACCTTTCCGCATATTGATTTGGTAGTAAAGTTTTCTCCATGCTCATCATTTGTGCTACTTTTAGAGCACTTCCTTTTAACTCACTTAATCCATCATAAATATCTTTGGCATTGTCATTGTGAAGCTCATCTTTAGAAAGGTTTGAATTTGAGAGCTTTTTAGCATAATGCTTAACATAGTTTCTCCCAACCTTGATCCCCGTTTTTAAGAACTTACTAGTTCTTTGGACTTTAGTTGAAGGGATACTTTTTTGGAGCTTTTGATCTGATTTTTTCAAAATAGTATTTTCAAGAATTTCCTTCCTTAAATACACTATTAGTACTTAAAAAGTTTAATGAGTAATCATTGCATAAAAATGTAATATTTTCATTTTTTTATATAAGTAATTTCTTTGCATTAAAAATAAAATTATAATTATTAATATTAAATATAGTAATGAAAATAATTATAATAAAGTTATTTAATTTGTTTTTTATGGCTGTAAATTGTTTTAATTAATAAATTAACTTAATAATTAGTAGATGTATGTTTTTTGCATCAAAAATAAATTTTTACAAAACTTATTTTAATTAACAACGTATCAGTGTATATAAATACATTTTTTACACATGAGAAAGTTTATATTAATTCTACCAGTAATCTTACTTTTTATAGGAGGAGTAGGTAATAAGCATAAGCAAGAGCAGAAAAGTGAGAATTTATCTTTTCAAAACTCGAATACAACACCTTTTGAATCATCGAATAATGCAATAATTGATTATAAAAATAAAGAAGAGCTTGATGTTTACTTATCATCATTACCAGAAGCAGATTATTCTCCTGATGGCGACTATGAAGAGGTGCCACCTAATTGGGTTTCAAGAGGTCCTGTTAATGTTGGGGGTAGGACAAGAGCTTTAGCAGTAGATATTAGAAATGATAATATTATTCTGGCAGGAAGTACTACAGGAGGGTTATGGAGGTCAGAGAATGGAGGAGATTCATGGGAAATGGTTTCTTCTATTAATGAAGGATTAGGTATTAGATGTTTAGCCCAAGATCCAAGGCCTAATCATAAGGACACGTGGTATTATGGTACTGGTGAAAATATTGGATTAGCAGCAGCTTCTGGAATTATGGGTTTAAGTTATGGCTATAAAGGCAGTGGTATATATTATTCAAGAGATAATGGAGTTTCTTGGCAATCTTTTAGAAACGATCTTTTTAATAACCATACATACATCCATGATATTGGAGTCGATCCTAATAGCGGTAAACTTATTGTAGCTAGTGACTATGGAATTTCTGAAGTCTCAACAGATAATGAGAGGGCTTTGCTTGAAAGAAAAAAACCAGGTAATATGTCTTATGTTGGAGATTTTAGGCACGTTACAACTGACGTAGAAGTATTAGAGACTGGAGAAGCTTTTGCATCTTTTGCTTATCCTGAAGGAGAAGATTCTAAAAGAAATATATACTACAGAAATGCAGCAGGTGAATGGTCTGATATAACTCCAGATATATCTACTGGAGATAGATTTAATTTACCAAGCTATATTTCTAGAATTGAAATAGGTTCTTCAACAATAATAAGAAATAATAGGAAAGCTTATTTCTTTATGGAAGTAATAGAAGAAGAAGAAAACGATAGCTTTCATTTTTCTACAATGCTTTATGTATGTAATACAACTTATGATGAAGGGCAGCCAGAGTTTAGATGGGAGGATAGGAGTACAAACTTACCTAATGAAGATTTATTGGGAGGAAGTCAATATAAGCTTTGTGTAAAAGTTAAGCCAGACAATCCTAACTTCGTTTTACTAGGGGGAACACATTTAATGAGGTCTACAGATGGTTTTAGTACAGATAGAAATATATCTCAGCTAAACAACGGAAGAAGAGGATCTCTTCATGTGGATATACATTCTGTTGTTTTTTCTTCCAGAAATAATTCTAAGGTTTTTGTTGGATGTGATGGAGGTGTGTATAAAACTCAAAATATTAGTAGCAGAGTAGTAGGAGATAATGGTTTAGTTTGGGAAAATTTGAATGATGGATATGTTACTGCTCAACCTTACAGTATTACCTTTCCAGAAAGTACTAGAAGCTCGATGATTGCAGTTGGGCTGCAGGATAATGGTACTCAAATGTCTTTTGAAGAGAGTTCTGAATACTTGTGGAATAGAGTAGCGTGGGCAGATGGATTACATAGCGAATTTAGTAATAATGGTCATTATTTACTTTCTAGTAATCAGTCAGGGTCAATAACGGTACATGGTATTAATAATGCAACTGAAGAAATTATAAATGAAAGAACTATTAGAACTGGTTTTTCTTGGGGAACAGGAGCCTTCTTTCAGCTAGATCCAAATATAGAAGGAATGACCTATATAGCAGATAGTACTAGTAGAATTAGAAGATACAATAATATATTTAGAGAAGACAGGTTTACTAATTTGCCAGAACTTAATTTAGGAGGGAGTAAAATTTATACTCTGGAAATATCTAAAAGACCTGCTAATATATTATATGTAGGCCTTGAAAGTAATAAGGTTTTTAAAGTTGCTAATGCTAATACTAGAAACCCTGAAATTACAGATATTACAGAATATGATATGCCAAAAATGCGAGGAAGTGTATCTTGTATAAAGACAGATCCTTTAAATGCAGATAGGGTATTTGTTACTTATAAAAGCCCAAATAGTAGAAATATTTTTTATTCAAAAGATGGTGGTGATAACTGGCATGATATAACTGGAAATTTAATTCAAAATATTGATGGTGGAAATTTGATTTCACCCTCTATTAGATGGATAGAGGTTCATAGACTTGATAGTAGACCAGGCTACGTAAAAATCTTACTAGCAACGGATAATGGTCTTTTCTCTACTGAAGACTTAACATTAACAGATGATGAGGAATTAGCTATTCAGCACACTATAAGTTGGTCTAGAGAAGCAGGCAGCCTAATAGGTTCTAAAACGGTTACTAGAGTTGAATCTAGAGCTATAGATGGAAAAGTAATAGCAAGTGTTTATGGAAGTGGAGTGGTAAGTGCTTATATGGGAAGAGATAATCAACCTCCAGTTCAAACTCAATCATTAGGAGAAATAACATTGGTTTCTGGCTCAGGCTTGAATATAGACTTATCCAATTACTTTTCAGATAATGATAATGATCCAATTAGCTTTTCTGGTTTAAATAATGCATTTGATGAAAGAGTAGCCAGCTATAGCATAAACAGAGATCAATTGAGTATAACTCCGACAGGTGTTGGTACAACTTATTTAACTGTTTGTGCGACAACCCCAGATAGAATGATAGCTGAAGGAGCGTTAAAAATTAATGTAATTTCTAGTTTGGGTTTACTATATGGGCAAGCAGAAAGTTCTATGGAATTTTATGCATCTTCAATAAATAGAATTCCAGGACAGGGAGATGAGATAATTGAGTTACAAGATAATTTTGAAATTCCAAATGGGGCTACCTGGAGAGTAAATAAGTTTAAAGTTTACGGTAAAAGAGAAATGAGATCGGTTTCTCCTGAGCGTGTGAGAATTTCACTTGAAAAGCAAGAAGGAGATGGAAGAGTGGAGGTTTTTTCTGAAAATTATAGCGAAGAAGATCGCAACTTTAGCATTCTTACTGGAGCTGAAAACAAGATGGACTTTCATTTGAGCTTCGATAGACCATTAGAGTTAGGAAGTGGTCATTATTGGTTAAGAGTTACTCCGGTTATTTTAGAAAGCAATAGAAAATGGCTTTGGCAAGGAGAGAGTAGTGGAGGAACAGCCCTGGAGAATAGAAACGGTAGAACAGTAGCGACGAGAAGAAACTTAAAGTTTGAAGTTTTAGGAGATCTAGCAGGTAATACTTATAACTCTCCATCTGAACTTGTAGCCAATCAGTTAGATGAAAACTCTACACGCCTTACTTGGGATCTGCCAGTTCAGGAAAGAAACGTTGAACCCTTGGGGGTTTTAGTTGAAAGAGCACTTTTGCATGGTGATATTAGTTTCAGGTCATTGGTTATTCTTCCTTATGGAACAGAAGAGTTCACAGACTATTCAAATCTAGAGCCAGGTGAAGTATATAGGTATAGGATCAAAGTAGTTGGGCAAAGACCAGACTCTAGATATACAAATGAATCCAGGGTACACTTTAAAGGATTACCTATTTCACCAGATGGTTTTAGAATACTATCTATGACTAGTACCACAGCAATTATTAACTGGGAATCAATAATTAGACCTAGCTGGCAAGAAGCTCATGAAGGATATAAAGTATATAGGTCACTGTATTCTGGGAGTAGATTTGAGCTAATCGGCGAAGTAGATCCTAATCTATGGGTTTATGCAGATAATAGAGTGCCACAAGAAGGCACAAGATACTTTTACAAAATATCAACTTACAATGAGATAGGAGAGTCTTTTTCAAATACGGTTAATAGAATGTCTCAACTATACAAGCCAACACATTTGACAGCTACAAAGAGTTCAAACGATGTGATCTTAGTATGGGAAGATAATAGTAGAAAAGAGACTAATTATAAAGTTTTAAGAGCACCAACAAGAGAAGCAGCTCACTCAGGAAATTGGGAAGAAATAGCTGTGCTTGATGCAGATGCAGAAAGGTTTGTGGATAAAAAAGTTCTAATGGGTATACATCAAGATGACTTTCATTACAGAGTAATTGCATATAACAAGAAAGTAGAATCGGAGCCTAGCCATATATCAAAAGCTAGGCAAAATAATGGAATAGTTGGAGGGAAGTCAGGCAATAAAAGAATGGGAGATAAATCTCTAGCAGAGAATGATCTTAAACCCGACCATCATAATCTAGAGATGAATATATTTCCTGATCCAGTTATTAGTAAGCTCAATCTTAAAGTTAATAGGAAGGATGGGGAGAAGGGAAATGTGCATCCTAATGAGCATGTAATATGGGAGTTATTTGATCTTAAAGGAAATATGATATCTGGAAATACAGAACTAATGATAAATGATGCTTTAGAAGTAGATATATCATCAGCAAAAACTGGGAGTTATATTTTTGTACTAAGAACAGGGGATCATACCACATATGAAAAGATGATCGTAAAGAAATAAAACGATTTTAAGCGAAAATAAAACCCAAACTATCATAGTTTGGGTTTTATCAATTTTGAAAATTGAGTGAACTATATTCCACAGAAGTGTAGAGCTGTATTCATAGTGTTTTATAAAAAAAATAAACGTATCTCATAACCTATATGCATTATCTACTTTTTCTAATATGGCACTTATCTTGACATAAACTATGTGTTAAATAGTTGTTAGTTTATGGTATCAATATCAAAAAATAAGGTTAACAGTGATCAGGTTATAAATGATCTTCTTAAAAAAAGATGGAGTCCAAGAGCATTTTCTGATAAAAAAATTCCTCAGGAAAAATTACTTAAAGTATTTAAATCAGGTAGCCAAGTAGCTTCTAGCTATAATGAACAACCTTGGGCATTTATTTTGGCTACAAAAGGAGATTCTTCTTATGAAAAATTATACGATTGTTTAGTTGAGTTTAATAAAAAGTGGGTGACTACTGGACATTATCTTGTAGCTGCTTTTTCAAAGAAGTACTTTGGTAACAAAGAAAAAGGAATAAATCTTCATAGATTTTATGATACTGGAGCGTTTATGTCTGTAGCATCTTTGCAAGCTACTGCTCTAGATCTATATGTTCATCAAATGGCAGGTTTTTCAAGAGATAAAATTTCGTCTAATTTTCATATTCCAGCGGAATATGAACCAATTACTATGTTTGTAATTGGCGAGATAGGAGATAAAAATATATTACCCGAAAATTTAAAAAAATCAGAAAATTCAACTTCTCCAAGAAAAGAGATAGATGAGTTTTTATTTAAAGATGAATGGGGAAAATCATTTTAGAGAAGGTTTAACTTGTAAATAAAAAACAATAACAGATATGGAAAAAAATAATTTGTATTCGACATTAGTAGAAGCTACAAGAAAATTAAAAGATAAAGGTTATAAATATGATTTCAGTGTTTCAAAAGATGGGTTCTTAGAAATACTAGGAGAAGGTACCCTCGGAAAAATCTCTCCAAGCCAGACAAAGCTTGTAGAATTTCATCGTTTTGAAGGAATGTCTAACCCTAGCGATATGTCAATAATATATGCCTTAGAAACAAGCAAAGGCTTGAAAGGAACAATTATAGACTCTTATGGGAGTGATGGCTCAAAAAGGATTTCTGACTTTGTGAATGAAGTAAAACAACAGGCATTAGACAATTAAGCTAGATGGTTGATTATTAAAAGCTCAAAAAGAGGTTATTATCTTAGCTTTTACACCCAAAACCTTTTCCTTCTAAAAGGAATTTTACAAACTCAAATGAAGAGTCTAAAAAGTTTCTACCCACAACATCAAAAGATAGATTTACTGACTTTTCTACAAATTCATCGGATTTCTCAAAAGAAGATGATGTATCGTAAATCCAATGTCTTACTATTAGCAACATTTGCCATTCAAAAATCTTATAATACTTGTCTGATACAAGTTTTCTTTCAGCTATTTCTCCTGTATTAAGACCTTCTTTTAAAAGGGTATTTAAATAACTGCGAAAAGCAATTTTAGCTTTTTTAAGAAAGGAAGGGAGAAAGTGATTGTGTGATAGCTTATAGCAAAGTTGATAGAAACTTCTATTTTTCTTTAACACTTCAAATAGAGTAAAATAAAAAGACAAAATCTTTTCTTGTATACAATAATCACTATATTCAGGCTCATTATTCGAGCCTTCAATAGCTTTTTCAATAGCACTCTTCCATATCTCTTGTTCAACCTCCTCTAAAGCACCAAACTCTTCAGTAAAAGGTTTTTCTTCAATACCTATCTCTTTTATAAAGTCATAAATTGAATCAGGACGGCTTTCTTTTTCTACAAGAAAGTCTATATAGCCATTGATAATCTTTTCTTTTAATGTCTTACTCTCCATAAAGCCACATTTTTAAATAATGCAATCCTTAAATCAAACTGTCTAAATCATGAATAGTTTGAAAAAACCTTGTATTTAGATTTACAATCTAAAAGTAAAATTGCTTGTTTTGTAGATCTTATTAAGATAGATAGAATAAATATGATCAAAGTTACACTTCCAGATGGCTCAACAAGAGACTATGCAGAGCAGGTTTCTTCGTATGATGTAGCATTAAGTATCAGTGAAGGGCTGGCTAGGAATGTACTAGCAGCTGAAATAGATGGAGAGATTTGGGATGCAAATAGACCGATTAGTAGAAACGTCACCTTAAAGCTACTCACATGGAAAGATGATGGGGGAAAATTAGCTTTTTGGCATTCTTCAGCTCATTTGTTAGCGGAGGCATTGGAAGCTCTATACCCTGGGGTAAAACTTGGAATAGGTCCTCCCATAGAAAATGGTTTTTATTATGATATAGACTTTGGAGATCATGTGTTTTCTTCAGATGACTTTCCCAAAGTAGAGAAAAAAATGAATGAATTAGCCAGAGAAAAAAATGAATATATAAGAGAAGAAGTTTCTAAAAGTGACGCAATAAAGTACTTTGAGAATAAAGAAGATCCATACAAACTAGAACTAATAGAAGGGTTGAATGATGGTGAAATTACATTTTACAAGCAAGGAAACTTTGTAGATCTATGTAAGGGGCCTCATATTCCTCATACTGGCTTTATCAAAGCCATAAAACTTCTCAATGTTGCAGGAGCATACTGGAGAGGAGATGAGAAAAATAAAATGCTTACTAGAATATATGGAATTACTTTTCCTAAAGATAAAGAGCTTAAAGAGTATCTTCAGAAACTAGAGGAGGCTAAGAAAAGAGACCATAGAAAATTAGGGAAAGAATTAGAACTATTTACCTTTTCTCAAAATGTAGGAATGGGGTTGCCACTATGGCTACCAAAAGGAGCTGTTCTGCGTGAGCGTTTAGAAAACTTCTTAAAGCAAGCTCAGTTAAAAGCAGGCTACGAGCCTGTTGTTACTCCACATATAGGAAGCAAAAAGCTATATGTAACATCAGGTCATTACGAAAAATATGGAAAAGATTCCTTTCAGCCTATTAAAACTCCAGATGAAGATGAGGAGTTTTTGTTAAAACCAATGAACTGTCCACATCATTGTGAGATTTATAAGTCATTACCAAGATCCTATAGGGATTTGCCTTTGAGGCTCGCTGAATTTGGAACAGTTTATAGGTATGAGCAAAGTGGAGAACTTCATGGACTTACAAGAGTTAGAGGATTTACGCAAGATGATGCTCATATATTTTGCAGACCAGATCAGGTAAAAGAAGAGTTTGCTAAGGTTATAGATCTAGTACTTTATGTTTTTAAAGCATTAGGCTTTCAAGATTATACTGCTCAGGTGTCATTACGAGATCCGGAAAAACCTGAAAAGTATATTGGCGATACTCAATTATGGGATAAAGCAGAGCAGGAAATTAAAGAAGTAGCAGAAGAAAAAGAGTTAAATACTATAATTGAATATGGGGAAGCGGCATTTTATGGACCAAAGCTTGACTTTATGGTAAAAGATGCTCTAGGAAGAAGATGGCAATTAGGAACTATACAGGTTGACTACCAACTTCCTGAAAGGTTTGAGTTAGAGTATGTAGGAAGTGATAGTCAAAAGCATAGACCTGTAATGATCCATAGAGCACCCTTTGGGTCATTAGAAAGATTTATAGCAATATTGATAGAGCATACAGGAGGGCAGTTTCCCCTGTGGTTATCTCCAGACCAATACATCATTTTACCAATATCTGAAAAATATCATGATTATGCGGTGGAGATAGATAACAGACTCAAGCAAGAAGGTTTTAGAGGACAGACAGATTTTAGAGCAGAAAAAATTGGCAAAAAAATAAGAGACTCTGAAGTTCAAAAGCTACCAATAATGTTGATTATTGGAGAAAAAGAAGCAGAAAGTGAGGCGGTTTCGGTAAGAAAAAAAGGAGAAGGAGACCTAGGAAGTATGAATGTTAATGAGTTTATCAGCTATTTGAAAACAGAATGCGAGGTAAATGCGTAGTTCAATAGCCAATAGCATAAAAATAGGATTACTCCAAGTATTTAGTTTATGCATAATAAACTATGCTATTGCTCAAGAGAGCTTTTACCAAGAGTTAGCAGACTCGGCAATAACATTGACGCACACTAAAGTTCAATATGATCCTGAATATTATACTTTAGACTATCCCAATGGTGATGTTCCGTCAGATAAAGGGGTATGTACAGATGTGATTGTTAGAGCCTACAGAAAGTTGGGAATTGATTTGCAAAAAGAAATTCATGAAGATATGAAAGCTAATTTTGAAAAATATCCTAAAAACTGGGGGCTTTCAAGTACAGATAGAAATATTGATCACAGAAGAGTACCCAACCTGATGGAGTTTTTCAAACGGAAAGGGAAATCTTTGAAAATAACTAAAGAACCACATGAATATAAACCTGGGGATATTATCTGTTGGGAATTAGGAAATGGATTAACCCATATTGGAATATTGGTTGATAAAAAATCGAAAAATAGTAAAAGAAATTTGGTGGTTCATAATATTGGCTTAGGTCAGGTTTTAGAGGATTGTCTGTTTGATTATAAAATTATTGGGCATTTTAGGTACAATAAGTTAGAACTATAAACTTAAAATTTACCAGAATTTTTTAGTTTTGAAATTGCTCGAAGTAAAATTGATATAAAAAGCTATGGCTAAAAGAGGAAATTTTTCTAGTAAAATAGGATTTGTAGCAGCAGCAGCAGGTTCTGCTGTGGGTTTAGGCAATATTTGGAAGTTTCCTTTTGAAGTAGGAAAGGGTGGGGGAGCAGCCTTCTTGGTAATGTACCTCATTTTCTGCTTTATATTCTGCTTCCCAGTATTAGTTACAGAGTTAGCAATAGGGAGAAAAACGGGTAAGAACCCTGATGGGGCATTTAAAAGCTTAGGGTTTCGAAATTGGTCATTTGTTGGAAAGCTAGGTGTCATTACAGGAGTTTTAATACTTTCTTTTTACAATGTAGTTGCTGGTTGGGCATTTGGGTACTTTGTGGAAATAGTTTGTGGCAACTTTGAAATAGGCGGGCAATTTACCGATTTTATAAAAGACGTAGTTAAAGTAGGGGGTTATGGACTAATATTTATGGCAGCAACAGCTTTAATAGTTTCAAGAGGAGTGAGTAGTGGTATCGAAAGAGCAGCTAAAATATTAATGCCTGTCTTGATCATAATTATTGTATCATTAATAGTGTATTCTTTAACACTTCCTAATGCAATGAAGGGAATTGAGTTTTACCTAATTCCTAATTTTTCAGCAATTACACCTGAAGTTGTTTATACAGCACTGAGTCATGCCTTTTTCTCCCTTTCACTAGGTATGGGAGCTTTGATTACCTATGGAAGTTATGTTTCAAAAAGTGAAAATTTAATTACATCAGCAGCACTAATTACCCTTGCTGATATTGGAATAGCATTTATTGCTGGCTTAATGATGTTTCCATTCGTTTTCTCTCAGGGTATAGCACCAGACGGTGGAGCTGGGTTAATTTTTATAACACTACCAGGTGTATTTGAATCATTAGGGTCGGTAACTGGAGTAATAGTTGGGGGGCTTTTCTTTTTACTATTATCATTTGCTGCATTGACTTCAACAGTATCACTTTTGGAAGTGCCTGTTTCCTACACAGTAGATGAGCATAATATCCCTCGAAAGAAAGCAACTTGGTTAGTAGCCTTAGTTATTTATATAATTGGAATACCTTCCCTTCTTTCTAATGGAGCTTCTGGCTTCTTTTCAAGCTTTATTTCCTACTTTGGAAGTGATGCGCCGAAAAGTTTTATGACAGTAGTAGAAGATTTTTCAATAAATACATTTCTTCCTTTAGGAGGTCTTCTTATGTCTATCTTTGTGGCTTATGTCTGGAAAAAAGAAAATTTAAACAAAGAATTAGAAACAGGGGCGCCTAATTTTAAAGGTTCATTTGTAGAAAAATATATTGACGTTGCAATCAGGTACATCTGCCCAATCTTTCTGGGAGCACTGTTTATTTTAACAGTCCTTGAAAAGTTTTTTTCAGTATCTATTTTTTAAGTAGACATAGAAAAAAACCTTCCTTAAAAACAAAATAAAGAGTTCTTTTGTGCAAGAATTTTATTAAGGAAGATGAAAAAACTAAGCAAAGGTTTTATAATACCGAGTGCAGCATTTACAATCTCGGCAAAAACGATTAAGGGTTATTTAGAGATAGAAAAAAAGCCTGAAATTGGAGATTTAGTTTATGGACAAATCACGAGAATAAGCCAGCATAACTCATTGGAAAATGCGCAGGGAAGAATTCATAATATCCATAAAGGATCATATGCTGTTTTTGTTTATGGAAACAGGTATGCACCTGATTATTATGAGGGTCTAATACCTAAAAAACACGAAGCCGAAGTGGATTTAATGGCTAGATCAGGGTTAGTAGGGAAGGTAATAGCTAAAAGTACTAAAATAGCAGATCCGTCAAGGGTTCAAGTTTTAGGATATGTTTGTGATAAAGATGGGAATCTTATTAATACAAAAAAACATTCATTAATAGACCCAAAAAATAAAGAAAAAAAATTCCCTAGGGCAAAGCTTATTTTAGTAGTTGGAACTGCAATGAACTCTGGAAAAAGTGCTGCTGCAGCATCTTGCTGTTGGGCATTGGCGGCAATGGGAAAAAATGTAAGAGCATCAAAAGTTACAGGTACAGCAAGCCTAAAAGATATTCTACATATGAACGATGCTGGAGCAACTCATTATGCAGACTTCTCTTTTTTAGGATACCCTTCTACCTACATGTTAGGGAGTGAAGAAATGCTACAGGTATTCAATTATTTAGATCTGAAATACGCTAATAACAAAGATAACTATTGGGTAGTAGAGTTAGCTGATGGAATTAATCAGAGAGAAACAGCTCAGCTATTAAAATCTGAAGATGTTAGAAAAAGAATCCACAAATTAATATTTTGTGCTGCAGATGCCTTCGGAGCAATAGGGGGGTTAGAAGTTTTAAAAACAAGCTTTAAGCTAAAACCAGATATCATTTCAGGTGTATGCTCAAGTTCGCCACTTCATATAAAAGAACTAAAGGCATTTACAAATACTCCTGTATTTAATAGTATGAATGTTGATGCGACAACTCTTTATAAAATGCTAACGGTCAAAAAAACAAATTAGACGTAAAGAAAGTGGAGGTTAAAAATTTTGCAATAGCAATACATGGAGGAGCTGGCACGGTTTCCAAAAGCTCGATGTCCAAATGGAAAGAAAGAGCATATAAAGAAGTACTTAGAAGGGCGGTAACTGTAGGGTCTATAATATTACAAAAAGGGGGTAGAGCCTTAGATGCAGTTATGGAAGCTGTTATGATAATGGAAGATAGCTCTCTTTTCAATGCAGGAAGAGGTTCAGTTTTTACTGCAGATGGAAAGCATGAGATGGATGCTGCAATAATGAATGGAAGAAACCTTAAGGCAGGTTCTGTTGCAGGAGTTACAGATGTCAAGAATCCTATTCTACTGGCTAGAATGGTGATGAAAAAGTCAAAACATGTTCTTCTAACAGGGGAAGGAGCACTAAACTTTGCTAAAGAACAAGATTTAGAGTTAAAGCCTAAAGAGTACTTTTTTGATCAGAGTAGATACAACCAGTGGTTAAGAGCAAAAGAAAAAAATAAAGTTGCTCTAGATCATGATGAAGCATCAAATAATAAGTTTGGAACAGTTGGTGCCGTTGCGTTAGATAAAAAAGGTAATCTTGCTGCAGCCACATCTACAGGAGGTATGGTAAATAAAAAGTACGGGCGAGTAGGGGATAGCCCTATTATAGGAGCAGGAACATATGCTAATAATGCGACTTGTGCAGTATCTTGTACAGGTCATGGAGAATATTTTTTGAGATACTGTGTTGCGCATGAAGTTTCATCTCTTATAAAATATGCTAATAAAACACTAGAAGATGCTTCAGAGTTGATAATAAACGGCGTTCTAAAAAGTGCTGGAGGAAGAGGAGGTCTTATTGCTATTGATACTCTAGGAAATGTAGCTATGCCTTTTAATACTTCTGGTATGTATCGAGCATATAAGATATCTTTAGAAAAAGAATTTATAAGCATTTATTAGAAAAAAAAGTGGGAGAAAAAGAAAAAATCAGTTTTTCAATACAAAAAACTGCTTATGTAGTTTTAATATTTTGGGGATTAGGCTTACTTATTTATTTTGGAAAAGCTGTTCTAGTACCACTTGCATTTGCATTTCTTGTTTCATTTATATTATATCCTATCTGTACTTTTTTAGAAAAAAAGAATATTAATAGGCGAAGTGCAGTGTTTCTTAGTATGATGTCAATAATCTTATTGACTTTAGGGTTATTATATTTTTTCTCTAGCCAGGTAGTAAATATTATTCAAGAACTTAGTGACTTTAGCGAAAAGCTTCAAGAGACCTTAAACTCTACTATAAGCTTTTTAAACAACAGAATTTCGATATTACCCAATATTAATAAAGAGGAGTTACAGAAAACAAGCGAAAACTGGTTGTCTAATAAGTCTGATGCAATAGCAAAAGCAGTATTTAGTAATGCATCAACTTTAATTACAAATATTTCTTTAAGCATTATTTATGCCTTTCTCATTCTTCTATATAGGAAAGGGTTAAAAGATGCTACAATGAGTTTTGTGAGTAGTAGCAAAAAGAAAGTTTATAATAATATGATAGCCTGCATGCAAAAAGTAGGGCAAAAATACCTTACTGGCATGGTTACTCTTATTATTATACTAGGCTTATTAAATAGTCTGGGTTTATTAATATTAGGAATTGAAAACGCTTTCTTTTTTGGCTATTTGGCAGCAACATTAGCGATTGTTCCATATGTTGGTACTTTAGTTGGAGCAGCCATACCGGCGTTATATGCATTTTTAAACTATGACTCACTTTGGTACCCCGTCGGGGTAATTTTAATATTTTGGTTTATACAAATACTAGAAGCAAACTTTTTAAGCCCTTTTATTGTAGGTTCCAATTTAAGCTTAAATGCTCTTGTAGCTATCTTGGCATTAATTATTGGTGGAGCAGTTTGGGGAGTAGCAGGAATGATTTTGGCACTACCTTATACTGCTATATTTAAGGTTTTTTGCGAACATTATAAAGAGCTAACATCCATAAGCCTTCTACTAAAAGATGATTTATATGATAGCGATAGCACTAAGTTTAATATAAAAGACAAATTGCTAAGCATCTTTAGTAAAAAAAGCTAATGAACTATTGGAAAGTCACTAAAAAAACCGTTAAAAAATTCATTGAAGATAAACCAATGAATTACAGTTCTTCTATAGCTTTTTATACTATTTTTTCTCTTCCAGCTATATTAATAATCATAATAAATATAGCTGGGTCAATTTATGATGATGAAACCGTCAGATCAAGCTTAATTTCACAAATCCATAGCTTATTTGGGGAGAATAGTGCAAATACAATTGAGAAAATTTTAACTAATGCTGTAGAATTTGGGTCTGATACTTTTGCAAAAGTTATTGGTATAGCAACTCTGGTATTTAGTGCTACAACGGTATTCATAGCTCTTCAAGATAGTCTAAATCACATTTGGGGAATAAAGCCAAAGCCAAAAAAAGGATATATAAAATTTGCAATTGATCGATTACTTTCTTTAGCAATGGTAATCAGTATAGGTTTTCTTTTGTTAGTTTCATTAATTGTTGATACCGTAGTTTCTTTATTTAAAGATTTTCTTACAAATTTTTTAAGTGATGGAGCTTACTTTATGGTTTCGATACTCAATTTTTTATTTTTAGGAATAATAATAACTGTAATTTTTGCAATGCTTTTTAAAATTTTACCTGATGCAAAAATACGATGGAAAAATGTTTGGATAGGAGCTTTTGTTACCACACTATTATTCTTAGGAGGTAAATTTTTAATAGGATTCTATTTAGGAAATAGCACATTAAGTAATGCCTATGGTGCAGCAGGATCATTAGTTTTACTACTAGTGTGGGTATACTTCTCTTCAGTAATTCTACTTTTTGGAGCAGAATTCACCTTTGTATATTCTAAAGAAAAAGGCGATCAGATAGAGCCCGCTAAGCATGCAGTAATCGTAGAGCAAGTAGAAAAAAATTGAAATGAAAAAAAAATATAAAATTTTATTAGGCATTATTATAATTCTAATAGGCTTTAGAATTTATCTGCCATACTGGGTGAAAGATTATGTTAATAAAGTACTAGATGAGATTCCTGGACATCAAGGATCTATTCAAGGCGTAGGTATTAGTTTGCTAAGAGGAGCATATAGAATTGATAGTCTAATAATAGAAAAAACAGATGGAAATATTCCTGTACCATTTTTAAATATTGAAAAAATTGATTTGTCAGTTCACTGGGGAGCATTATTTGACGGAGAAATCGTTGGTGAAGTAATATTATTTAACCCCATAGTTAATTTTGTAGTAAATAAATCGAAAGAAAATACTTCCAATTCGCTTCAAGTTGGAAAAGAAGCAGATTGGACTGAACCTCTAAAAAAACTTATTCCATTACAGATTAACCTCTTTACTATAAATAATGGAGAAGCTTATTTTAAAGATTATACCGTAGATCCAATTATAGATCTAGACCTTAAATTAATTAATTTAAATGCAAAAAACCTATCTAATACAGAAGAACAAAGTGGACTACCATCAACAATTAATGCTTCAGCTACATCCATAGGTAATGGCAAATTAAATATAGTGTGTAAGGCGAATGTTTTAAGAAAAATACCAGACCTTGATTTAAACTTAAAATTTGAAGAAGTATACTTACCTTCTTTGAATAAGTTTACAGAAAAGTATGCAAAGCTTGATTTTGAAAAAGGAACTTTCAATTTATATACTGAAATAATAATAAACGATGGAATTTTAGAAGGATATGTAAAACCAATCTTGAATGGAGTTAAAGTTTTCAATCTTAAGAAAGATAGTGATAATGGAGTTTTAAAACTTTTATGGGAAGGATTAGCAGGGGCAGTTATGGAAATTTTTGAAAATCAACCTAAAGATCAATTTGCAACACAGGTGCCTTTAGAAGGTAACCTGAATGATCCTGATATAGAAATTTGGACTACAATAACAAATACATTGAAGAATGCATTCGTAGAAGCATTTAAAAAAGATATTGATGGGTCAATATCTTTTGATGATTTAAAGACAAAGAAAAAATAGCTATAAGGATTTATCTAGTCATAATCTATTCTAGTAAAAGGTTTTTTAATGCCTGTACTAGATTTGAAACCTGAAAGAGTTGATTCCCACCAATAATTGAATAAAGATTTTCTTTGGTTTCTTTCAAAAGAAATTTTACCAACTCTAAACATCTGAGAGTTTCCTTTTAAGTTTGCATCTTTTATTAAAATATTGGAGAATAGTGTTTTTATTTTTTTGCCTAAACCTTCACTTTTCTTAGTGTCTTTATCAATAGCGGCTATTTTTAAATTTTCATACTCTAACTCCATAGTTCCCGTAGAGTGAGCAGAGTTATACGAAAAATCCATTTTCATTTTCTTAATATTCCCATTTTTTATTTTCATTAAGGCTACATACACAAGCATAGGGTTAAAAGCTTGCATATCTGTATGGCTTAAAGTAGCATGAGCCTCGTAAGTAAAATTTTTATTATGAGGTAAAGGAAAAGTAAAAGTAGCGCTTAAAGGATACTTTCCCATAATATTAGTCTTAGCATCTAATGTAGCAATATAATTAGTCTTTGCTTCACAAGAATCTATATTACTTATATTATATGCTGTAGCATAAAGATGATTGAAATTAATTTCCCCTGGTCCAAATGATTCTTTTACAAATTCTTGATATTTTATGTAAAAGTCTTTACACCTAACTGTATCAATAGAAAAAGGGAGTTTTATCTTTTGCATAAACTCATGTGGCATTAATTTTTTCCCATTTTTAAAAGGCAAGCGTTTATCTCTAAAAAACAAAGCATTTAAAGAGCTAATATTTATATTAGAAATGTTTAGTACGGAATCACTTAAGAGCTTTTGGTAATTAATACCAGCAACTTCTATTTTATTCAAATCTGCCTTTATCCAGTCAATTTCTTTATTTAAAACTCTACTTAACCTATATTTTTTATATTTAGATCTCACCAAAATACTATCGCATATCAAGCTTTCTTTTTTTGTGTCTAGTAGAGTGTTTTTTATTGAGGTCATATGATATTGCGGCGCAGCAATTTTTGTATTATTTAATTTTAAAATAAGATCACTTTCTTCTAGCTTTATCTTATCTGTTATTGAAATGGCATGAGCAAGAATAAAAAAGTTAGTTTTGGAACTTAAAGTATTTTTTTTATACGATTCAAACTTTCCATTAGTAACCTGTATTTTGTCAAAAAAGATCTTTGGAATTTTATTACTCGTTTTCTTTTTGCGTAACTCTTTCTGCTCACCTTTTTCGATTGATTTTTTGAAACTCAAATGAATAGAATCTGCAGCTAAAGAACCTACATATAAATCTTTTGAAAAAAGATATTTGATTATATTAATTTCAGAGACACTGATACTATCTGAATCAATTGTTACTGAGTCTTCACCTGAAAGAAAAGATAAACTCAAGCTTTTAAATGAAATACTGCGCTGTAGAATACTAACATCAATTTTATCACAACTAAAATTTTCAATATCAAGCTGGCTCATTTTTTTTGAAATTTTATATTCAATAAAAAAGCTAGCTAAATGAAGTAAAACCAATATTAATAAACTTGCTAAAGCAACTACAAATACTATTCTCTTTAATTTTTTAGAATTCACTAACGCATTAATTTAAGATTTTGTAAGATAAGACCTTATACATTATGGAAGTATAGTTTTTTCAAGCATTTAGAAACATTGTGTAAAAATGTTTTTTTGATGCTATACTAATGGAAAGCAACTTGCTTTTTTGTCTAAATAACTGAATTTTAGTTAATTTGATCAAATTAAATAACCAAATAACTATGAAATTAATAACAAGAAACCATCTAATTGGATTATTATCTCTATTGATAATTTCCAGCTGTAACCTTAATGATTTAGAAGAAATTAATCCTACAGGTGAACAAAACTACCTTAACTACCCTAATTGTAGGCTTGCGACAATAACTGCACCCTATGATATTATAGAAGGTACATTTGCTGATTATAACTTTATCTATGAGAGAGGAAAATTAACTAGGATAGCAGATCTGGATAGAGGGTTTACAGTTGCTGAATACTCTTACAGGCGCACGAGGTCTGGTGGAGAGAAAGTAACTGTAAATTATTCAGATGCTTTTTCAGGTACATCAGTATTCACTTATAGCGAAGATAGACGACTAATAAACTATTCTCATTGGGAAAATAGAAATGTGGGAGGTGAACAAGTACAAGAGAATAAAGAAGATTACACATACATTTACCATCAAGAAGGTGCTTTGATCAATATAATGCAATGGAATGACCAAGGGTATCATTTATTTGATGTTTTAACAGACAGTTACGGTAATGTTATTGAGTTGCGAGAGAAAGATCTTAGCGAAAACCCAGTAATGCCATACAAATACATATACCAAATAACATATAATACAAGCAGCTGGAATCCTTTTTACAATCAGGCAATAGAAAATTGCTATACTAGACCTATTGCAGATAGAGCATTAATTGCAGTTCCTGATTCTTACAATATGAATCTGGTAGCAGAAGTGAAAAAATTAAACCGATGGGGAATAAATTTAGAAACTATCTATTTTGAAAATGATACCGATGAGAATATAGATAGTTTCCCAACAAGGATATTTGATACAGAAAATAGATCACAAATACCGGAGATATACAATGCATTTGAGATGCTATTAGAATACCAAAACTGTGAGTATGATATAGATTAGCCAGTCATTTATTTCTGTAATGCTTTTTTATAAGGGGCAATCCATAAGGATTAGCCTCTTTTTTTGTTTTTAAGAAAATTGTACCACAACAATATTGTAAATTTGTTCATTGATCTAAAAAAGACATAATGATATCAGCAAATAATATAACTCTTCAATATGGGAAAAGAGTACTTTTTGATGATGTAAACTTGAAGTTTACATCAGGTAACTGCTATGGTGTAATAGGAGCTAATGGTGCAGGGAAATCAACATTTTTAAAAATTCTTTCAGGTGAGGTTACTCCCAACTCTGGAAAAATAAATGTTGAGCCAGGCAAGAGAATGGCTGTATTAAAGCAAAACCATTTTGAGTTTGATGAGGTAAGCGTTTTAGATACAGTAATGATGGGTCATAAACAGCTATGGGCAGTAAAAAAAGAAAAAGATGAGCTGTACATGAAGTCTGACTTTTCTGAAGAAGACGGAATAAAAGCCTCAAAACTAGAAGAAAAGTTTGCTGAAATGGATGGGTGGAATGCAGAGTCAGACGCTGCAGCATTATTGAGTGGTTTAGGAATTGAAGACTCAGAGCACGGTAAGCTAGTAAAAGAGTTAAATGGAAGCCAAAAAGTAAGAGTATTATTAGCTCAGGCATTATTTGGTAATCCTGATATCCTAATACTAGATGAACCAACCAATGATTTGGACATTCATACTGTTAGCTGGTTAGAAGATTTTCTATTGAACTTTAAGAATACGGTAATAGTAGTTTCTCACGATAGACATTTTCTGGACACTGTTTGTACGCATATAGTTGATATAGACTTTCAGGAAATTAATTTATTTACTGGTAATTATACATTTTGGTACCAGTCAAGCCAGCTAGCATTGAGCCAGAAAAATGCTGCCAATAAAAAAGCGGAAGAAAAGAAAAAAGAACTTCAGGAGTTCATAGCAAGGTTTAGTGCAAATGCATCTAAATCCAAACAGGCAACTAGTAGAAGAAAGCTATTAGATAAAATAAATGTAGAAGATATTAAGCCTTCTTCCAGAAAATATCCAGGAATTATTTTCACTCAAAATAGAGAAGCAGGGGATCAAATACTTAATGTAGAAGGTCTATCAAAGTCATTAGATGGAATAGAGCTGTTTAGTAATTTGAGCTTTAGAGTAAATAAAGGAGATAAAATCACTTTTATATCTAAAAATAGTCTAGCTACTACTGCCCTTTTTGAAATTTTATCTGGTGAGATAGAAGCAGACGCAGGAAGCTTTACATTTGGGCAAACTATTACCATAGCAACTTTGCCTAATGAAAATGAGAAATATTTCAATGTAGATCTAAACCTGATAGACTGGCTGCGTCAATACTCAGAAGAAGAAAAAGATGAGGCATATATAAGAGGGTTTTTAGGAAAGATGCTTTTCTCTGGAGAAGAAGTATTTAAAAAAGCAGATGTACTATCTGGAGGAGAGAAAGTAAGATGTATGGTATCTCGAATGATGCTTTCTGGAGGAAATTTATTGATCTTAGATGAGCCTACTAACCATTTAGATCTTGAATCTATTACAGCGTTCAATAATTCATTGAAAGATTTTCCTGGTACAGTGCTTTTTACTTCACATGATCATGAG
This sequence comes from Bacteroidia bacterium, assembly GCA_030425505.1. GTDB lineage: Bacteria > Bacteroidota > Bacteroidia > Cytophagales > Flammeovirgaceae > JAUIAB01. The sequence goes on from JAUIAB010000021.1 coordinate 53,917, forward strand.
TTTACTCAGACAATAGCTAATAGAGTTATAGAAATACACTCTAATGGGTTTCTTGATAAATTAATGAGTTATGATGAATACATAGAAAGCGAAGAAGTAGAGCAACAAAGGCAAAAGCTATACGGGAATTTAGTTAATGCGTAAGTTTTAGATGATAGTTAAAAAAAGCTCTTATAAGCTTTTTTTCCTGAGTTTGACACGATTTTGGGATAAGATACTGGTATTGAGTCATTTAAAAAACGGCTTTCGATATACAATATTATTGTAAATATTTGATTATCTGATCTTTAGCAAAAAGATCTGGTAGAGGCTT
>JAUIAB010000022.1 GCA_030425505.1 Bacteroidia bacterium
GGGTGGTAAGGCTCTTTTTTATGCCTTATCATTCAACTTCTCATAAAAATGTGCCTTAACAGCTTGGCACTTGTATCTGCTGACGAAAAGAAGACCGAACTCCACGCTTCCTCTCACCACATTGCTGCCTACCAGCAACCGCAGCGCTGGACTGAAGGGAGGGGATTATTCTTTTAGTTTTTTCTCTATTTCAATTTGATGTCTTTCTTTTTCTATTTCCCGCTGTAACTCTTCCTCTGTTGGCAGTTGTGTGATATATTTTGATGCAAAAATTTGCTTGCTATCACTCAATAAACTGTACTTAGCTAATGCTTTATTCTTTTCTGAGCATAACACTAACCCTATCGTTGGATTGTCACTCTCTTGCTTGATTGTCTCTTCAAAAACACGAACATAGGTATCCATTTGTCCAATATCCTGATGGGTTAACTTTCCTGTTTTTAAATCTATTAGCAAGAAGCATTTTAAGATGTAGTTGTAAAATACTAAATCAATATAAAAGTGTTCGTGATCTAAGCTTATTCTCTTTTGCCTTTCCACAAAACAAAAGCCTTTACCTAACTCGAGTAAAAAGTCTTGTAACTTATCTATTATAGCTTGTTCAAGCTCTTGTTCATAAAAGCTTTGATTGTGTTTTAGCCCAGAAAACTCTAAAACATAAGGATCTTTGATAAAGTCAACTGGCTTTAGGGCTTGTTTCTTTTCTTCAGCTTCTTGCTTTACCAGCGATTGATTTTCTTTAGAAGTGGCTAAGATTCGCTTATAATAGAGGCTATCGATTTGTCTTTCTAATGTTCTTGTACTCCAATTTTCGGCAATGCATTCATCTAAGTAAAAGTTTCGTTCCTCTTGATTATCAATTTTTATGAGTAATCTGTAGTGAGTCCAGCTTAATTCGGAACGCACTGCGTTCCATTTTGGGAAAGTAGTATAAAATTGCCTTATATAACGTAAGTTTCTGTTACTAAAGCTTTTTCCATATTCTATGGTTAATTTCTGTGCTAGTTCTTTTATGAGGTTTATTCCATACTCCGCTCTATTTTTTCCAGCTTGTTCTTCTTCTACGATTTTCTGACCAATATTCCAGTACGCTTTTACCATTTCAAAATTAGCTGTCCTATAAACAGTATTCCTTGCTTCTTCTATGATTTTCGCTACTTTCTCATAAATGGTCTGTATTGTATCAGGTGTTACGTTTTTAGTCATGGTATTGAGTACTAAACTTATTTATTTTGGATAACTTGTAAAGTTAAAGGTTTACTTATCCCAAGGGATGATATTTCTCTATTTCTTCAATTAAACTATCCAGGTTGTTGATTTGATAACTCTCTGTAGAACTAATGTACCGATGCCCTGCCATGTATTGTACCTCTCTCAAGTTATAGCTTTTGATCCAGTGAGTAATTACGGATGCTCTGATCTGATACGCATTTTTTACTTTTGGGTGGATTTTTTGGGCTTTTAAAAGCACGTAGTTTAACAAGTTACTCATCCGATACTCTCTCCCTCCCTCTGCTACTATTAGTTGGTGGTTGTTTAGATCTTCTTTTTTCCCTAGTAGTCTCTTCCTTGATTTGGCGATGTAGTTGTTTAGGTTCATGAACTGTTGGGGTTTTAGGTCTAGGACTCTGCCATTAGATCTCAAGGTTGCAGGGATGCATATATTGCCTTGCTCTAAGTTGATGTCCCGTAGTTCCAGTTTAGCTAGTTCTTTGGTCTGTATCCCCTGAAATAACAGTAACCCTAGTATTACTTTGTTTCGTATGTCTCTATCTGACTTGCTTGGATATTGGTAGTATATCTGCTCCATCTCTTTTACATCTAGTAAGTCATATAGTTTTTTTCTTTGTATTCCTTGTATCTGTATCCCAATGGTTGGGTTGGTTTCTATAACCTCCTTTTTTATCAGGAACGCATAGTACTGCTTTAGGATGGCTACAATTTGCTGCAGGTATCTCTGCGATAGGTTTTCGTTTTTGAGGGTTTGTATGTAACCAATGATCTCCTGATGTCTGACCTGATTATCTTTTATGCCCTCCTCCTCTAACCATTTTTGATACTTGGCTATTCTTTTCATATAGCCCTCAACCGTAGTAGCTCTGTAGTCTCTTTCTAAAAGGTATTTCTTATAGTCTCTAAAGCTCATGGTGTTGGGGTAAATGCGTATATCTCTGTGTGCTTTCCAGGCTGCTGTGTCCCAAGAATCGGGATATGGCTTCTATACGCATCCCTGTTTCCATCAGATGGGTAGCTATGGAATGACGTAGTGTATGTAATCCTATTTTCTTTTGTAGTAACTCTGGATCTTGTGTCGTAGTCTGTAGCCCCTTAAGCCGTAGGGAAAGTGTCTGCGCCTGTATTCTTTTAGCTGAGGGATGGGATATAAATAAAGCTTCTTGTTTTCTCCCTTTCAGTAAGTTTACTCTATGATCATAGATGTATTGGGTCAGATAGTATAGATTCTTTTTACTGATTGGTACTAGTCTTTGTTTGTAGTTTTTACCTTTCCTCACCTTTAATAGTCCTTTCTCAAAGTGTATGTCCGAGACATCTAGCTGTACACCCTCTCTACTTCTAAGTCCACAACCATAGTATACCGCCAGCATCGCTCTGTCTCTTGACTGTAGTGCCTGATAGGTTTTGACAGAGATGTATGCAGATGGTGTAGGGGTATGGTAGCTTGCCTCAAATAAGAGTTGTATTTCTTTTAATGTAAGGTAGTTGATATACTGGGTAGTTTCTTCTCTTTGTAGTTCACTAAGACTTATGCTCACTTTACCACTTAGATGCAGGTAGTCTATAAATCGCTTGATAGCTTGTATGTGTTTGTTCAAGTAGGCATTGCTGAGTCCTCCTTTCAGGTTTTGGTTTGCTCTGATCTTAAGCTTTTGGTAGTGGGCTAAGATGTGTGTTTGATTGAGCTGTTGTATGGGATAGACTCCCTCTTGCTCCAGGTAATGGAGTAGTTCCCGTATGTATACAGGCAAACTCTTAATTGTGCTTGCAGCATAGCCCTGGATGTCCAGCCATTCTTTGAAGCTCTGCTGCAAGTATCTGAAGCTCTGATTTTGTAGGTGTAGTCTTTTCATCTATTTAAATGTTTGTGACCTGCCTGGTTTTTTGGGTATACATCTTAATCATTGATTCCTGTGTACCTCTATTTTAAATCAGACATGGTCTGTTCCTGTTTCTTGCCTATGCCCAGTCCGATGCAAACAGTGTTTGTTTTTTATTCTTTGTATGTTGGTGTAGTGGTGTAGTAAGATGGTGTTGAGTAGTTCCAATGTTTCTCTTTTAAAGGAAGCATGAGCTTCATGAAAAAAAAGCCCCGCTTGACCCTTTCCTGTTATTCTTGTTATTCTGTTATACTAGAACTTAAGTATCTGGTTTTGTGATTTCTGCATCTTTTATGAAAGGTGTTATACTTCTGTTACTCTTATGTTATTCTTGATTATTTTGTTGATTTTTAAGGTTTTCCAGTAGTTTGTCTAGTTGGTTGATCCCATTTTGTAGTTCTTCGTATTCTTCCCATTGACTTATCTGGTATTCGTAGCCCTGTTTTTTGTTGCCCCCTTTTTTGCTGATGTAACCAAAGCTTACCAGTGTCCTAATGTATCTGCTTAGTTTCATCGGATAGATCCTAAACTGTTGTCTCAATGCTTTGCTATAGAAGCTGTCCTGGTTTTGTCTTTTAAGGTAGGCTTTGATCTGTTCAAAGAGGCTGCGTATGGATTTTGGCAGTTCATCGCTTTTGGTAAGCAATACGTCTTTGATCAGATGATTGGCGATGGCTATGTCTTCCAGTGTGGTTTGTATATATACTTCTCCCGTCTCTTTATCTATTTTTTCTTCTCTCTGGTACTGGTGATACCAAGTGACCGTTTCTATGAATTGCAAGTAGTGTTGGTTTGTCCGTAATGGTTTGAAGCAGTAGCTCGGGATTTTTAGCTTTTCTGCATAGGGGTTGATTACTCTGGTAGGCTTGAGTACTCTTTGGATGTTTTGTAGTGTTCCTGTGGCTTCTCTCTCTTTTTGGATGTTTATTTTTCCTGCAAAGAGTTTTCTTTGGTAGTCCATGATTTGTTCTTGTTGGTGAGGGCTGTTATCCAGATGAAGAAGCAGGCATCTATTTGCATTGTCTTCGTAGAGTTTTTCCTGGGTGGTTGTTCCGCTTAAACAGATAGGTCCATATACTTCCAGTTTCTTTGTTTTGGTGATTCCCTGACTGTCTTTGATAGGTACTATTCTATTGATCCAATGTTTGGTTTGTAGTTCTCGTAATGGGTACAACAGGTACTGCGCTCCGTCCATGTCTTCTATAAGGACTAGTTTGTGGTAGAGGTCATAGGGTTCTAAGTAGTAAAAGGCGTTGCCTGTGCTGGAGGTAAAGGTGAACTTTTCTTCTTCGATGATGTATCTGGCTACTTTTTCCTGCAAATAGGTTTTCCCTGTACCAGATGCTCCCAGACAGATCACATGCAAGGGATTAGACAGTTTTCTGCTACTGTACACTAGCCATAGTATTTGTCTGTTTATCTCTTCTCCTACAATACCACTTTCTCCAAGTAGCTCATTGGTTCTTTGCATCAGATTGGGCTGCTTTAAGAATGCTATTGCTTCCTCTTTTTCTTCTGTTGTTAGTGGTGGGGTTTTGGGTGTAGCTTCTTTTTCTTCTTCTATTCTCTCCAAGCGATAGGCTTCCAGTTGATCTGTGAGTTTTTGAAGACTGCTTTCTATGATGCTTGTTCCCAGCTCTAATCGCTCTGCTGTTTTGCGAATCAGTTTTTGGATTTGGTCGTCATTGTATAGATCCAAGCTGTGGCGGAGGCTTCTCTTATTTGGAGTAGATAGGTCTTTGATTTTAAGGGTACAGCGAAGTCTGTCCAAGCCCATCAGCTGGATGCCGCCCAAGATGTCTATCCCAAGACTTTCGTCTCTGTACTGCAGATGCTCTGGGTTGGAAGTATCGAGCATCCCAGCTACAGAACTGCTTCCTGATGTAGAAGCAGTCCCTTGCTGAGAGTAGACCTGATCGGTCTGGGCTTCTTTACTGTCTTTACTCTCTGGCAGTATACCTATGATTTCTTTGGCTTTTTCTATGGCTTCTTTTTTAGATATGTTTTCCATCTTTTCTATAAAATCAATTACATCTCCATTACCTGCACTACATTCTTTGTGGAAACAATGATACCTGTTACTGTCCTTGTAGACTTGCATCGTCTTCTTATTACTCTTCTTGGTGGGTGTATGGAAGGGGCAGCTTAGTGATCCACTAGCAGTAGCTTTTAAGTTGTAATGACTTAGTACCTCTGTGATGGTGAGGTGGGTCTTGATTTTGTGGATGTGCATAATGGAAAAATGTTGTGCGATATATTCAATAACAAGTTTAAAAATAAATTTACTATATCGCAATAAATATATTGTATAAATCGAAATAAGTTGCTATAAGTTTTCTTTATCGATATTTTTATGATGTAGTACAAATCCTGCCAGTATGAATTTAGGTAGTATAATAAAGAGAATAAGAGAACAGAAGGGCATGCTTCAAAAACAGGTAGCAGCAGAGTTAAATATTGGAGCATCTAATTACAATAAACTGGAGAACGGCATTAGAGAACCTTCTGTGAAGGAACTGCAACTTCTGTCTAAGTTATTTGGTATGACCACAGATCAAATTTTGAATTATGAAGGTGCATTACCAGAGGAAGTTACTTTAGAGGACAAGCCAGGTTTTGAACAATTTAATATGATGAACAAGCTTGATGATGAGGATAGGTCAATTGTTTTGAAGATTATTGATACTATGCTTACAAAGAAGAAGTTCAAGGATTTTTTTGAGAAGAATATAGCTGCATTATGAATGAACAAGATGAGTTGATATTACCTCCTACTAATTCTATAGAAGAGAACGCCAGGATTTGGGCAGAGCATTTTAACTCTACCATCTTACCAGGGCATGGAATCTTCTTTGACTTTAACAAATTACCCTGAATTTGAAATACCTTGTCTGGAAGCTTTGCAAAAAAACCATGGGTGGATTCTCGAAAATCCCTACTTTATCCGTAAACAAGAATATACAATTATCTAAACCAGTAACCCAAAGCACCTGACCTCCTTAAATCTTAAGGGTAATAGAGGGCATCAATTACCAAATATTCCATCCACCATTTGTTTCAACCTGAAGCATGACAGCTTCTACACAATTCCTATCTTCAGATTTTAAAGACACTAAAAGCTCTGTATCATCTTCAAATTTAATTGCAATTTTTTCTTCTTTTTCCTCCTCAAAGGCAGATATAATTTTTTTACCTATCAATGAGTGTAAAGTATCATAATAGCCAAAGTCTTTTGATGTAATAGTTTTATCTTTAGTTTTTAGCCTAGGTAAAGTATAAGTATTTAAAATTGACTCCTCTACTAAAAACTGAATATAACCTCTGATAAAAGTTATTCCTACTAGTTCAAGGGTCTCCAACAGTTCTAAAATTGACTTATTTGACTTTTGCTTTTCCATAACTAGTGTCTGCAAGAAAATTCATTTTTATTCACTTAAACTATGATTATCAGTATTTTATATTTAAAATCAAATTAATTTTTGCCTCGAATCTAATGAGGTAAAATGGTATCTCTCATATATTTTTTCTCCTACAAACCATACAGGCAGCATTTATCAGGGTTTTACATGAAATAGCATCCATTTATTCGTTTGAGATTCAAATGAAAAATTGGCTCATTTTTTAGTGTTACAATCTTATTATCAATATTTTACTTAAAAATATACAGTTTTCTTGCAGACACTAACTAAATTAATTTGCAAGTATGTGCCACCATAGATTAGATAGCAGGAAAAGGAATTTACAAGCTTAATTCATGAAGTTTTGAGATACTATTTATCATAATTTCTTTACAGAAAAAACTAATAGTATCATTTTCATAATCTTCAATTTGATAGCTTATATTTTCTAAACCATCTTTAGAAATATCCAAAATATCAAAGCCAGATATTTGATGGATTTTAGTATTTCCCCATTCTATCTTTAGGTTACATACATTTAAAAAAATTATTGAAATCTCAAAAAATGCTTTATTTAAATCTGGCCATTCGCATTCAAAAGAATTATTCCTCTGTTGGGAGTAACAACACAGTTCTAAGTTTCCCATTGATAGCCCTAGCTTTGAAATAAATGCTATGTCTGAAGGTTTCCAACTTTTATTAACCTTCATTATTTTATTTATACCTTTTATTTTCCTCATTGTCCAAAGAAGTTAAATACTGACTCTTTACCAAAGTTTGACCATTTGTAACCATATTGATATTGATGAAGGTGAGGAACACTATGATTTAATGGTCTCATGTGATTTGAGAAATCTACTCGATAAATTTGACGACCAAAATCATCATATATTACTCGTGAACTTTCAAGTCTTCCTGTTCTACCACTAATTCTCGTCCAATCTAATCTTTTAGTTCCTGGGGAAACTTGCTTTGAAGCATATTTAGTCCAGTACTTATTATACCTAGCTGCTTCGGAAGCATCCATCATTGAACTGAAGCTTTTCCCACTTCCAAAACTAAACTTCTTACCAGCAAAATCGCCTCCAAGTTTGATGTCTTTAGTGCTTAACAGAGACGCATCTTTATTTAGAGTATTTGGTACTTTTAGTTTAGTAGTTAAGTTATCTAACTTAATATCTGCTTTTATAGCAGCAGGTTTATTATTGAGAGGAGTAATTTTAGGCTTAGGAACAGATAGCTTACCTTGCGAAATTTTATCATTTATATTAGCTGCTTTTAAGCTATTTGCTACCTTCCCTAAACCATAACCCGCAGCGCCCATTGCAGCTCCAGTAATTCCTCCCATTACAAAACCAGTAGCGGTAGCTTGCACTGTTTCTCCAAAATTATTACCACCTAATATAGAGTTGCCACCGCTAGAGATCGCACCGCTGAGCGCTCCCGAAGCAGCTCCCGCATATATAAAACTACCTAAAGCACTCGCTCCAGTAGCAGCCGCCGAAGCAGCTGCAGGATTGAAGGTAGCAGCTCCAACTGCACCAGCTGCTGCGCCTACTGCAAAGTAGCCTAACCCTTCCCAAAAATTATTTACATTATTAGCATTCACGGCAAGATTAATCACCCCTCCAATTACTGCCCCAGCAACAATATGCCAAAACTCTCCATCAGGATCAATTCCATTAAATGGATTATTCCCCATAGCCAGGTAAGGAGAGTGGAACTGAGATTGGGGGTCTGTGGCATTCCATCTGCCCAGCTGCGTATCGTAGAACCTAGAACCAAAGTCATCATAAACGAAACTTCCTACCTTCTCCCGCTCTTTGCCTTGGAACTGCCAGTTGTAGTTGTAGGCTAAGTAGTTCCTTGAAATACCCTCCAGCTTCTGCCCGAATGGTGAATACCCAGTACCTCTTTTTGTACTACTACTTTTGCTTCCTGATCCCTTCCAGACAGTGAAGGTTTTTCCCTCTAAACCCTCCTTCTCATAATATGTCAACTTCAAGCAGCCCACTACCACTAAGGTATCACTTTTTTTAGAGTACAAGCTTAGAATGTGGGCTGTATTGAAGCAGCTTACACTCTAAAAAAAGTATCCAACCGATTGCTATATTTATGTGTTCTTGGGCAGTTGCAGAGGGCGGAAGATGGCAAAAGTGTTTGTTTTAAGGGAGCTTTAAGGCTGTGGAGCATATGCGTAATAGCCCGATAGCGAGCCGCCAGCGAGTGGAGCAAGTGCCTGACAAAAAAATTGTTTTGTAAAAACATATTTTGTCTGTGGCTCTGCTTGGGTTTTGACTTTATTAGATAAATCATTCTAAACCCAACACGCTGCGACCCGAGAGGCGAGCTAAAATCTTGGGCAGTGAATGGATGCGATATGGCTGAGCATAGCGAAGCGATAGAAGCAGACAGAAAAAACTGCCGTGAGGACTGACCGAGGAATAGCAATACACGTGACAAGCTCGAAGCGGTAGCGTAGACCCTTGGGTGGTAAGGCTCTTTTTTATGCCTTATCATTCAACTTCTCATAAAAATGTGCCTTAACAGCTTGGCACTTGTATCTGCTGACGAAAAGAAGACCGAACTCCACGCTTCCTCCTTTGCTGCTCCAAGCAGCAACCCTAAGGGGGACTGAAGGGATTGGGAACCCTTGTGCTGGGGGGGATTATTTGTCTCCATAATGAGACCATGCGCTTAATACATATACAGTAACGACTTTTTCATTGATAGAATAAACCAAGCGGTGCTTTTTATTAATTCTGCGAGAATATAAGCCCTGTAAATTATGTTTGAGCTTTTCTGGTTGACCAGTTCCTGTAGTAGGATGATCCATTAGCTCATTGAGTAACTTTTCAATCTTTTTTAGTGTAGGAGTATCCCCTGATTTCTTGTGTTTCCCAATATCTGCTAATGCTGTTTTAGAAAATTCTAATGTATAACTCATAAACCCAATAAATCGCTGATTTCATCAGGGGTTGATATAGTTTGGACTTCTCCTTGTTGAACTTCTAAAATACTTTGCTTGATTTTCTTAACCATCTCGGAATTGAAGTACATATCATCTGCACTAATAGGAGTTAATGCATAGGCTTTATTTTTTCCTCTCTGAACTATAATATGCTCTCCCTTATCTACTTTCTCAAAGTACTCTTTCTGGTTTTGTCTAAATTCTCTACTGCTTATTATTAACATACTCTTTTTAATTAGTGTACCATAATGGTACAAATATACTGATTCTTTAACAAGAATTTCATGATTATGGTTTACAGTGGATGATATTTTTCTATTTCTTCAATTAAACTATCCAGATTGTTGATTTGATAGCTTTCTGCAGAACTAATATACCGATGCCCTGCCATGTATTGTACCTCTCTCAAGTTATAGCTTTTGATCCAGTGAGTAATTACGGATGCTCTGATCTGATACGCATTTTTTACTTTTGGGTGGATTTTTTGGGCTTTTAAAAGCACGTAGTTTAACAAGTTACTCATCCGATACTCTCTCCCTCCCTCTGCTACTATTAGTTGGTGGTTGTTTAGATCTTCTTTTTTCCCTAGTAGTCTCTTCCTTGATTTGGCGATGTAGTTGTTTAGGTTCATGAACTGTTGGGGTTTTAGGTCTAGGACTCTGCCATTAGATCTCAAGGTTGCAGGGATGCATATATTGCCTTGCTCTAAGTTGATGTCCCGTAGTTCCAGTTTAGCTAGTTCTTTGGTCTGTATCCCCTGAAATAACAGTAACCCTAGTATTACTTTGTTTCGTATGTCTCTATCTGACTTGCTTGGATATTGGTAGTATATCTGCTCCATCTCTTTTACATCTAGTAAGTCATATAGTTTTTTTCTTTGTATTCCTTGTATCTGTATCCCAATGGTTGGGTTGGTTTCTATAACCTCCTTTTTTATCAGGAACGCATAGTACTGCTTTAGGATGGCTACAATTTGCTGCAGGTATCTCTGCGATAGGTTTTCGTTTTTGAGGGTTTGTATGTAACCAATGATCTCCTGATGTCTGACCTGATTATCTTTTATGCCCTCCTCCTCTAACCATTTTTGATACTTGGCTATTCTTTTCATATAGCCCTCAACCGTAGTAGCTCTGTAGTCTCTTTCTAAAAGGTATTTCTTATAGTCTCTAAAGCTCATGGTGTTGGGGTAAATGCGTATATCTCTGTGTGCTTTCCAGGCTGCTGTGTCCCAAGAATCGGGATATGGCTTCTATACGCATCCCTGTTTCCATCAGATGGGTAGCTATGGAATGACGTAGTGTATGTAATCCTATTTTCTTTTGTAGTAACTCTGGATCTTGTGTCGTAGTCTGTAGCCCCTTAAGCCGTAGGGAAAGTGTCTGCGCCTGTATTCTTTTAGCTGAGGGATGGGATATAAATAAAGCTTCTTGTTTTCTCCCTTTCAGTAAGTTTACTCTATGATCATAGATGTATTGGGTCAGATAGTATAGATTCTTTTTACTGATTGGTACTAGTCTTTGTTTGTAGTTTTTACCTTTCCTCACCTTTAATAGTCCTTTCTCAAAGTGTATGTCCGAGACATCTAGCTGTACACCCTCTCTACTTCTAAGTCCACAACCATAGTATACCGCCAGCATCGCTCTGTCTCTTGACTGTAGTGCCTGATAGGTTTTGACAGAGATGTATGCAGATGGTGTAGGGGTATGGTAGCTTGCCTCAAATAAGAGTTGTATTTCTTTTAATGTAAGGTAGTTGATATACTGGGTAGTTTCTTCTCTTTGTAGTTCACTAAGACTTATGCTCACTTTACCACTTAGATGCAGGTAGTCTATAAATCGCTTGATAGCTTGTATGTGTTTGTTCAAGTAGGCATTGCTGAGTCCTCCTTTCAGGTTTTGGTTTGCTCTGATCTTAAGCTTTTGGTAGTGGGCTAAGATGTGTGTTTGATTGAGCTGTTGTATGGGATAGACTCCCTCTTGCTCCAGGTAATGGAGTAGTTCCCGTATGTATACAGGCAAACTCTTAATTGTGCTTGCAGCATAGCCCTGGATGTCCAGCCATTCTTTGAAGCTCTGCTGCAAGTATCTGAAGCTCTGATTTTGTAGGTGTAGTCTTTTCATCTATTTAAATGTTTGTGACCTGCCTGGTTTTTTGGGTATACATCTTAATCATTGATTCCTGTGTACCTCTATTTTAAATCAGACATGGTCTGTTCCTGTTTCTTGCCTATGCCCAGTCCGATGCAAACAGTGTTTGTTTTTTATTCTTTGTATGTTGGTGTAGTGGTGTAGTAAGATGGTGTTGAGTAGTTCCAATGTTTCTCTTTTAAAGGAAGCATGAGCTTCATGAAAAAAAAGCCCCGCTTGACCCTTTCCTGTTATTCTTGTTATTCTGTTATACTAGAACTTAAGTATCTGGTTTTGTGATTTCTGCATCTTTTATGAAAGGTGTTATACTTCTGTTACTCTTATGTTATTCTTGATTATTTTGTTGATTTTTAAGGTTTTCCAGTAGTTTGTCTAGTTGGTTGATCCCATTTTGTAGTTCTTCGTATTCTTCCCATTGACTTATCTGGTATTCGTAGCCCTGTTTTTTGTTGCCCCCTTTTTTGCTGATGTAACCAAAGCTTACCAGTGTCCTAATGTATCTGCTTAGTTTCATCGGATAGATCCTAAACTGTTGTCTCAATGCTTTGCTATAGAAGCTGTCCTGGTTTTGTCTTTTAAGGTAGGCTTTGATCTGTTCAAAGAGGCTGCGTATGGATTTTGGCAGTTCATCGCTTTTGGTAAGCAATACGTCTTTGATCAGATGATTGGCGATGGCTATGTCTTCCAGTGTGGTTTGTATATATACTTCTCCCGTCTCTTTATCTATTTTTTCTTCTCTCTGGTACTGGTGATACCAAGTGACCGTTTCTATGAATTGCAAGTAGTGTTGGTTTGTCCGTAATGGTTTGAAGCAGTAGCTCGGGATTTTTAGCTTTTCTGCATAGGGGTTGATTACTCTGGTAGGCTTGAGTACTCTTTGGATGTTTTGTAGTGTTCCTGTGGCTTCTCTCTCTTTTTGGATGTTTATTTTTCCTGCAAAGAGTTTTCTTTGGTAGTCCATGATTTGTTCTTGTTGGTGAGGGCTGTTATCCAGATGAAGAAGCAGGCATCTATTTGCATTGTCTTCGTAGAGTTTTTCCTGGGTGGTTGTTCCGCTTAAACAGATAGGTCCATATACTTCCAGTTTCTTTGTTTTGGTGATTCCCTGACTGTCTTTGATAGGTACTATTCTATTGATCCAATGTTTGGTTTGTAGTTCTCGTAATGGGTACAACAGGTACTGCGCTCCGTCCATGTCTTCTATAAGGACTAGTTTGTGGTAGAGGTCATAGGGTTCTAAGTAGTAAAAGGCGTTGCCTGTGCTGGAGGTAAAGGTGAACTTTTCTTCTTCGATGATGTATCTGGCTACTTTTTCCTGCAAATAGGTTTTCCCTGTACCAGATGCTCCCAGACAGATCACATGCAAGGGATTAGACAGTTTTCTGCTACTGTACACTAGCCATAGTATTTGTCTGTTTATCTCTTCTCCTACAATACCACTTTCTCCAAGTAGCTCATTGGTTCTTTGCATCAGATTGGGCTGCTTTAAGAATGCTATTGCTTCCTCTTTTTCTTCTGTTGTTAGTGGTGGGGTTTTGGGTGTAGCTTCTTTTTCTTCTTCTATTCTCTCCAAGCGATAGGCTTCCAGTTGATCTGTGAGTTTTTGAAGACTGCTTTCTATGATGCTTGTTCCCAGCTCTAATCGCTCTGCTGTTTTGCGAATCAGTTTTTGGATTTGGTCGTCATTGTATAGATCCAAGCTGTGGCGGAGGCTTCTCTTATTTGGAGTAGATAGGTCTTTGATTTTAAGGGTACAGCGAAGTCTGTCCAAGCCCATCAGCTGGATGCCGCCCAAGATGTCTATCCCAAGACTTTCGTCTCTGTACTGCAGATGCTCTGGGTTGGAAGTATCGAGCATCCCAGCTACAGAACTGCTTCCTGATGTAGAAGCAGTCCCTTGCTGAGAGTAGACCTGATCGGTCTGGGCTTCTTTACTGTCTTTACTCTCTGGCAGTATACCTATGATTTCTTTGGCTTTTTCTATGGCTTCTTTTTTAGATATGTTTTCCATCTTTTCTATAAAATCAATTACATCTCCATTACCTGCACTACATTCTTTGTGGAAACAATGATACCTGTTACTGTCCTTGTAGACTTGCATCGTCTTCTTATTACTCTTCTTGGTGGGTGTATGGAAGGGGCAGCTTAGTGATCCACTAGCAGTAGCTTTTAAGTTGTAATGACTTAGTACCTCTGTGATGGTGAGGTGGGTCTTGATTTTGTGGATGTGCATAATGGAAAAATGTTGTGCGATATATTCAATAACAAGTTTAAAAATAAATTTACTATATCGCAATAAATATATTGTATAAATCGAAATAAGTTGCTATAAGTTTTCTTTATCGATATTTTTATGATGTAGTACAAATCCTGCCAGTATGAATTTAGGTAGTATAATAAAGAGAATAAGAGAACAGAAGGGCATGCTTCAAAAACAGGTAGCAGCAGAGTTAAATATTGGAGCATCTAATTACAATAAACTGGAGAACGGCATTAGAGAACCTTCTGTGAAGGAACTGCAACTTCTGTCTAAGTTATTTGGTATGACCACAGATCAAATTTTGAATTATGAAGGTGCATTACCAGAGGAAGTTACTTTAGAGGACAAGCCAGGTTTTGAACAATTTAATATGATGAACAAGCTTGATGATGAGGATAGGTCAATTGTTTTGAAGATTATTGATACTATGCTTACAAAGAAGAAGTTCAAGGATTTTTTTGAGAAGAATATAGCTGCATTATGAATGAACAAGATGAGTTGATATTACCTCCTACTAATTCTATAGAAGAGAACGCCAGGATTTGGGCAGAGCATTTTAACTCTACCATCTTACCAGGGCATGGAATCTTCTTTGACTTTAACAAATTACCCTGAATTTGAAATACCTTGTCTGGAAGCTTTGCAAAAAAACCATGGGTGGATTCTCGAAAACCCTTACTTTATCCGTAAACAAGAATATACAATTATCTAATATGATAGAAGCAGAAAAACACCTCTAATTTAAGCTTCTAAAAAACAGTTCCTTATATTTTGGAATATGGTTTTTTGGCATACTAGAACTCTCTTTATAAAATTGATAATCTAGTTTAACAAGAGAGTCAAACTCTGAATTAAAATCAAATTTTGTATTTAAGGAATCTTGCAATCTTCTAATTTCATTAAAAGCATTGATTTCAAAAATTTTGCATCTTTGATAGTCTATTTCTGTTGAGTAGGATTTCTTTTTAAGTCTTATATTGATACCTAGCTCATCATTTTTATAAAACAAATTGCCTTTTTTAGTATAAAGTTTACTCCTCTTATGAGTTTTATCTAGATGCTTATCTTCACATTTTAGATAATCAAGATAACCATATTTGATCCCTCCAACTTCTACAACTGAAGGAGATTTTTTTGAATCATAATAGATTTGCCATCCAAAAGAGCTACCAGTATATATTTCCTCCACATCACCATTTAGTGTATACAAGAAAATTAATGTAGCTAAAAATAACTTAGTCATTCAAATGAGGGTTAAGAAAGTAATGAGAAAACAAGGAAGGTCTAATCCCCATATTTGGAATCTTAACAGATATAGATGTCTTCCAAAAACAAGTATTTTATCCTTACCTGCTAGCTAAAATCAAAGATCTTTCAAATAAATAGGATATTTTCTTAAATGATAATTTTTCTGTTCAAACGGAAAATTATATTTTATTTCAAACTCTCTTACAGAAGTTTTGAGCCCAATAGTCAATTTTGTTATTCTATCCTCATAAAAAACAAAATAATTATATGCAGAATCAGACCCAATATAGAATAGAGGTTTACTTTTTGGTAAATTATCTTTTAATTCTTTTAATGAAGAAAGACAGTATTTTTCACCTTCTTTAGTTTGAATATTTTTATGGCACTGCATTATATAGTTATTTTTCATGCAAGAGCTTATAGATAAAATGATAAAATAAAGAATTACAACTTTTTTCATGGTTATTTATTAATGAAAGATGTAAAGTATGTATTCTGTCTTAAAAACATTTGGAATTGTAGTAAAGATGGATGCCTCAAGAAAGGCATATTTAAAACTCCAGCTTTTAATAAAGCTCTTGATGTTTCAGTCACACAACTACGACCTATAGCTTTATACCTAAAAGCATTTGTCAATTTATCTTTAACATATTCATTAACTTTATCTAATCTTACATTATGAATTTTTATTTTAGATACAGTTAATTTATCTATTCCAGTATCATCTAAATGATTATACCAATCATTCATTCCAGGTGCATTCCAAAAACTATCTCCTTGAACTGCTCTGCTCCAATCAGGACCTACAGATACTATATTATTTCCGTTTTCGTCAACAAGTGCAGAGTGTCCTATAGGATCATTCTTAGTTACCAAATCAATTTCGCTTGCTTTATTACCATATGCTCCTTTTATGAAACTATAAGTATCTGATAAATTAGCAAATAAACCCAATCCATACCCAATGTTCTCTAAAGTAGAATTACCTTTTTTACCTAGATAGCCCCATTGGTTTTGTGTAAAACTATAAGAAGCAACTCCCAAACTTACCCCTATTTCTGACTGTCCGTAATATCCACCCTGGTAGATGCTAGTTCCTATGGAATTAACAAATGAAGCAGTAGCAATACTAAGTGTATTAGCAAATACACCTCCTGAAGTAGCTACAACATGTCCTAAAGCGCCAGAAGCCCCACCTACAACAGCTCCGCCAGCCATATACCCCCAAGTTCTACCCGATTGCCAATCCCATTTGCCAGGGTTGTACTGTCCTCCATTGGCTGCAACCCCACCAGAGTAAGCTCCTGCTACCGCCCCAATAATGATCGGTACAAACCATGCTAATTCTCCATTAGGGTCTATGTAGCTAATGGGATTATTCCCCATAGCCAGGTAAGGAGAGTGGAACTGAGATTGGGGATCTGTGGCATTCCATCTGCCTAACTGGGTGTCATAGAACCTCGAACCAAAGTCATCATAAACGAAACTTCCTACCTGCTCCCTCTCTTTCCCTTGGAATTGCCAGTTGTAGTTGTAGGCTAGGTAGTTCCTTGAGATGCCTTGGAGTTTTTGCCCGAATGGGTAGTAGTGTGTCTCTTGCACTACTTTTATGCTAGCAACTTTTAGGTCATCAAACCATACAGGACTGCTTTCTGCCCATATTTTTACTTTTATGTAACTACCCTCTTCCCATTCTTCGCCTAAAGTGAGATCTGCTTCTAGCTTTTGCCAGCTATCCCAGGCATCTGCTTGTACTATTACTTCTTCTAAAACCTGATCATTAGCACTGTAAAGAGTCACCGCAAGCTTACCAAGAGGGGTAGAAAGGGGTTTGTTACCTCCTCCAGGGAATATCCCTCTGGTTTGTGCCAAGCCTAAAAGGTTAACTCCTGTCTGCAATGGGTATTTTGCATTGCCCGTCTCACTAGAAGCTTTCGGCAAAGCACCTCCCGTAAAACTAAAGCTTGAAAAGAAATCATTTGCATTTCTATTTCTTCCGTCGGGGAACTCTCTTTCTGCTCCTTCCGCAGCTATGTATACCGAAGCAGTGTAAGTATAGCCCATTTGGGCAGAAATTGGCATGGTAAAAACATAACTAGCCTCTTCTTCTGGGTTGGAGTTAGCCAGGCGTACAGACTCTCTTCCTGACCTGCTTTGTTCATTGTCTCTGTATAAAGCTAGGTTCATGAAGAAAGCTTCTTCCTCTTCAGCACTTTGCACTTCTGCCGTCATTGTGCCATGTACTTCTCCTCGGTAAGCCAATCGAAGATTGCCCAGATGGTCAGAGTAATGGTATTCGTACGTTGGAGTATCGGCATTCGCATTTCCTTCCTCTTCCAGCCAGGCAGGAAATACGATACGCCCTTCTTCCATTTGTAAAAACTGCAATTCGTTGTTTTTGTAAACGAAACCTGCAATATAATCATATATTTCCTCAGGGTTGTTATTGTCATCGATATGCACCCTTCTTTGTAATCGCATACCACTGGCATCGTAGGTATAGGAAGTTCTATGAAAAATATTACCCATCACCTGAGTAGGTAACTGCAAGTGGTTATAGCCTATAGAGGTTATACCTCTTTTATCTGCTCGGGACAAAGCGCCAATGGTATTGTACTCAAAAGCTCTGTTGTTTATAGGAAAAGCTGCTTTCTTATAGTCATTGCCAACCCCTTGGATTTCTGCCTGCTCAAATACATTGGTAAGTAAATTACTATTTCCTCCATTGGCATAGCTATAATTGAGTTTATCTATTATACCAAACTCTTGGTTTTCCACATTTTGCAAACCATACCGGGAAAGCTGCTTTATGTTTCCATTATAATCGTAACGGATACCTGTTTCTCTATCTTCGGAGTCGAAACCTGTCACGGAGTAATTTTCGCCCCCTGCCCCACTAAAAAGAGCCTGACTTAGTTGGTTAAGATCATCGTAGCGGAAGCGATAGTTCCTTTGCTGCTGGTCAGTAACGCTTTTCCAATGGGCTTCGCCAATCTGCCCATTGTATTGCTCAAAGCCCTCTGCACTTTGATCGTACTGCAGAGAGAGGTGAAATAGCTTTTCCAGGGTAGCATTACTTTCTGGATCGTTAATTTTTTTCAGCCAGCCTCTTTGGTGGTATTCATACGAAACCTCTTGCAAACCATTCGCTACCGATTTGCCAATTTGCTGTCCCAGCTCATCGTATTGGTAGCTGGCAATTTCTTTAAACTCACCATCGTTTAGTCTGTGTTGAATACTCATCAATCTTCCAGCATGATCGTATGCATAGACTTTTTGTAGTGTTACCCTCTGCTCTGCTACAGGGTTATGGTGGCTGAGATAAGTAGCCATAGTTTGTCCTGAATAGTCGTATTGGCTGGTGGCAATATCTACTCCGCCTTTGTGGTTTTCCGATTGCACCTGAATTACCCTTTGTTCCTCGTCGTAAAAGGTAATGGTCTCCAGCCATTGATCCGAATCCAGAATTTTTGTCTTGCTCACCGTTGGTAATCCTTTTAGCTGTTGCAAATACAAAGCAGGTGCAGAATAGTTGGGGTTCAACTGTTCTGCCTGCACTTCTACAAATTCTTTTTCTGTGTCAATATATTCATCGAAATATTGGATACTCAATGGCTCGCAGTTTTCCGCAGGAGGAAAAGCAAGATCGCTGTACGCTCCAACTTTAGGATCTTGCCACTGTGGGTTTTCTTCTGTGAGAAATACATCCAGGTTTTCCCAGTCTTTAATCGTATTTGCCAACTCTTCTCTATCTCTCCCTTGTGGATCGGTAAATAGCCCTGTAATCACTTTTCTATCCTGGCGATCGTATTTGGTATACAGCCATTGGTCGTGCAATCGCATTTGCCCATCCTGCATGAGTACAGGTCTGTCCAAGCGATCATAAACAAAGTAAGTTGGCTGCGCACTAGGTATTTTTTCTTCTATTTTTCTTCCTCTCGCATCGTATCGGTAGGCATAGCCCAACTGTTCTATAATTGACTGATAGTGGGTTGCCAGAAAGTTATTAGCGATAGCCTTAGTTGCTTTGGGAGGAATGGTATATCGCAACTGCCCGAAGTGGTCGTATACATAGTAGGTATCGAGGTAATGGGTTTCTTCTCCTTCTCTATGAATGGCTCTTTTTAAGACAGTCTGTCCTAAGCCATTGGTATATTCATACATGGAGTGATGATGCTCATCGGTTACTTTGGTAACCCGAAGTGTTGCTTCCGAATGATAAGGCATATCAGAGTTCACTACCAACTGGGCATTTACCACCTCCCAATCAATAACGGGCAGAAGGTTATCTTCATCGTGGTTTAAACTATATTCTACTTGTGTGTTTTTAGGATTTTCTGAGATAATGCTACCCATCCAGCTATCCCCAGGTGCAAAGCTTTTCTCTGCTCTTCGAAGTGGACTTTTCTCAGGTAATGTTAAGCTGTAAGGGTATCTGTTTTCTACAATACTGCTTTGATCGTTTTGGTAAAATAATCTCTGGCTTTCAAATGCATTTTCCTGATAGTCAGAAGCCTGACTATCTGATACATAGGATTGATATTGTATATTTTCTGTGCCCGTAAGATCGTAGCTATGTATTTGTATGGCATCTTTTCGCTGTGGGCTAGCCTGCCAGCTGTTTTCCTGAATTTTTCTTCCCAAACCATCCAAATACTGGGTCTGTATGCTAACATTTTCAGGGTCAAAGTTATCTGGTGTCAATCTCCCATTTATATCTGTTTCTAAATCTTCCAGATAGGTCTCTTCATGAAAGGTATAGCTTCGTACATAGTGCTTGGTTGGGTTCTCTCCAGCTAATACTTCGTTTACTTCATTGAGAAACATTGGCAGTATTTCTGGAAATCTTGCCTGTATATCAGGAAATACTACTCTGATATCCTCTTCTCCTGGTGGTAGTACTATAATTCTCTTGCTCCAAAGCTTGAGCTCACCTAATCGTATTTGAAGAGATCGTATTCCTATATCTTCCGCCTGAAATAAAATAGGAATGGATTGAGGATCATTTAATGGTATATCTGCTATATGCCGATCCTGTAGGTAAAGTTGTACATTTTGAAAAGCAGGGTCTATTTCTCCTTCCAATTGCAGCTGATAAGTATAATTTTGACCAGCATAGACGATACTGTCTCCTTCCATCCAAAGGTTGGGGAGCCGAGGCTGTGTTTCAAGTACTACAAAAATAGGTTGCGGTCTGTTGTTTAGGTAAATTAATGCAGATACCTGATGCTCTGTTTCCTGAAAATCCCAGCTAATATTGGTTTCCCATCGAGGAAATTCTTCCTGCATAGTACCACCTGTAACAAACCACTCTATGGATTGTATTTCGCTTTCTGGTGGGGTGTCTTCTAAGGTGTAGTTATAGACAATATTTGGTTGACTTATATTTTCTTCTCCTTCTATATACGGCTGGAAAGGGTTGAAATGGACAGGGCATTCCAAGGTTTCACTTTCCCACTCTGGGTTCTGATAATGGATGGTCAAATAGATCATACCCTGCTGTAATTCTTCATTTTCTTCCCAGACAACAGTAATACTTTGCTGGTCAGGGCTTTGTCTCCTTATTTCTCCGTTTTCTACCTGCCACTCTAATCTTTCGATCGGGTGTTCTGCCCATATTGGCAATGCCTGGTAGGTATATTCTTCATCAAATATTCGTATGGTATCTTGCCCTGCAATTTGGATGGCATTCATTTGCACCGCCATTCTACAGGCAATCACTTCTTCCTCTACTAGAAGAAGATTAACGTTCACTATTGGCTCTTCGGCATATCTATCCCATTGTACTTCTATGCTTCTTTCGTTTTCTGCTATTATTTCTCCTCCTTCTACGCTCCAGTTTATGTTTTCTATTTCTTCGTTTTCAAATCGACTGTTTAATGCATAGGTATAGGTTTGACCATTGTAATAGATCTCTTCCGTTCCTGTAATGAGACAAGTTGGTCTGTCGTCTATTGCTAGGGTAATGGGATGACTTTGAAGGGTTAGCCTTGGGACTCTTGGGTTGGTGACCGTAACTCTGTAAATTCCAGCAGTCTCCTCTACCATATTTTCTAAAAGAAAACTATTTTCATTTCCTCTGCTAATTTCTTCATTGTCTTTGTACCACACATATTCATTATCTTCTATTTCTTCATCTATACCTAAGTTAATTAGGTAGTTTTCTCCTTCCCTGATATAAATGGTGGTGTCAAAGCCAAATGAGTTCTGACGCGAATAAATGTACCTTTGAAGAGGTAAGTCAATATA
Source organism: Bacteroidia bacterium (assembly GCA_030425505.1). Classification (GTDB taxonomy): domain Bacteria; phylum Bacteroidota; class Bacteroidia; order Cytophagales; family Flammeovirgaceae; genus JAUIAB01. The sequence goes on from JAUIAB010000022.1 coordinate 21,390, forward strand.
GTATTCTACATCATCGAAAGTCAATTTATTGTCGTTAATATGAAGGTATCTAAGTGAAGGCCAGTCCTTGGTTTCTAACTCAGCTAAGTTATTGTTGTGTAAGTAAAGAACTCTTAATGACTCCCAGTCCCCTACTTCTATTTCTTCTAGCTCATTTTGATGTAAAAGTAACTGCTTTAGTTTTGACCAATTTCTTCCTACAAAAGTTGTAAGCTGGTTATTATGTAAATGCAGCCATTCTAGTTCTGCCCACTCTTGTTCAGTCAGTTCTACCAGTCTATTGTCGTCAGCATAGAAACGAATTAACTGTGACCATTCTCGAGTTTGCAGTGCTTCTAATTGGTTGTGGTTTACATGGAAATACCTTAACTCTAACCACTCTCGAGTTTCTAGCTCTGCTAAATTATTATTGTATACATAAAAAACTCGTAACGACTCCCAGTCTCCTACTTCTAGTTCTTCTAGCTCATTTTGGTGTAAGAGTAATTCTCTTAAGACAGGCCAATCTCTTCCTCTAAAGGAGGTAAGTTGATTGTTTTGCAATCGAAGCGACTCCAGCCTAGGCCATTCTTGTACTACAAATTCTATTAATCCATTATTGTGTGCATGAAGTCGTATTAACTGTGGCCATTCTCTACTTTCCAACACTTCTAACTGGTTGTGGTTTACATGGAAATACCTTAACTCTGACCATTCTCGAGTTTCTAGCTCTGCTAAATTATTGTTGTATAAATAAAGAACTCGTAACGACTCCCAGTCTCCTACTTCTAGTTCTTCTAACTCATTTTGGTGTAAGAGTAATTCTCTTAAGACAGGCCAATCTCTTCCTCTAAAGGAGGTAAGTTGATTGTTTTGCAATCGAAGCGACTCCAGCCTAGGCCATTCTTGTACTACAAATTCTATTAATCCATTATTGTGTGCATGAAGTCGTATTAACTGTGGCCATTCTCTACTTTCCAACACTTCTAACTGATTGTGGTTTACATGGAAATACCTTAATTCTGACCATTCTCGAGTTTCTAGCTCTGCTAAATTATTATTGTATAAATAAAGAACTCGTAACGACTCCCAGTCTCCTACTTCTAGTTCTTCTAGTTCATTTTGGTGCAAGAGTAATTCTTCTAAATTTGGCCAATTAAATGCTGGAAATAATCTAATTCGATTAGAAAATAGATGTACTTTTTTTATTGCATCTAGTGCATTTAAATCATTTGGTATATTGGAAAGGTTCTTTCCATTTAGTAAGAGTCGTATAACTCTGTTACTTGCTATGACAACTCCTTCCCAGGTGTTTATTGGTTGTTCGAGATCCCAGCCCAAAGCATTTTCGGGGTTAGCTTCGTGGAGAGCAACAAGTGCTAAAGAGTCTTGTTCAGCTACCTGTGCCTGGTTTGGGGTATTTAGGAAGGCAAGAGTTATTAGTGTTATTAATGTTAGTTTTAGGATGTTTTTTAAGGAAGAACGCGTTTGGAAACGCGCTCCAGTGGTACTAGTTATCAGATCCTGAATCAAGTTCAGGATGACTTTCAAGGTTGGTTTTGTAATTTTATTTTTCATTTTTATGTAAAATGGATAAATATTTTTCATTATCTTTAATTCTTTTTAATTACTCCCCTGAATACAGTTAGCTTTTTGTGCTTGACAGTCGTTTATACAGCGTTCTCTGTCGTTGTTTATATCTCCTTCATTTCGGCATCGAGAAGCACATTCTGTGTACTCTTCTTCGCAGACTTCCGCATTTCTTGCACTCTCTCTTTCTATGATGGATAGAAGACCTGAATTATTAGGGGCTTCTACTATTGGCACATCTGCATAGTAGTATTCGTATTTTTCTCTTAGTCTTTTTTTATGGTCTACTATGTTGATCAGGCGATTTTCCGCATCGTATTGATAGTAGGTAATGTAGTTGTTGGGGGCGTTTTCGGAGGTGATACCAACCATTGGATTGGTAGTATAACTTACCATTTCTGCATCTTTTGGGTGCAAGCGTATTTCGTCTATCTGTGTGCTTTCGCCAATAAGCTCGACAGTTACGAAATTGGTTTGCCCCAGATCAAATTCTAAAAGATGCCATTCATTATCTGGAGGAACTTCCTGCCTATTTTGCTGACTGACTAATATGGATGAGTTAGCATTATTGCTTCTTGCCCACAGACTTAATTTGTAGTGTTTGCCTTCACTCCAGTTGATCAATGATTTGAATAGTATCCTTCCAGTAAAGTAGCAATTACCTGTTTTGGCCGTTGCATCGCAGATGATTTGTGACTCTAGGTCTTCTTCTTGCAATGAAATTGCCCAGTTACCTGTAACAAAAAAGTCTTCTTCTGAGGGAAACTCGTCTATTTGAGGCTCAAAGCTTGTGGCTGATATTTGTTTATGCTTAGCATTGGATGCTTTGGCAATTGGAGTGTTTGTAGCTGGGTCAAAGAGTTTGGCAGAGGTTTTTCCTTCTCTGTTTTCTGTCTGGATAAGTTGCCCATGGTCGTTGTATACAAAAGTTGCTTCTGACTCCTGGTATTGTGCTTCATCAAAAATGTAGTTTCCTTCTTCGCTTATGAAAGAGTAATTAAATTCATTTTCTGGTAAGGGTTCAGCTAGTTGAAGAGACTTTTTTTGTATAGGGCGAATGATATCTTCTGCAACTTCTTGATAATGGGTAATTTCTCCTCCCAGAATGTAGCGTTCTCCATTGGTTAGTTTGAGATTGATTTTTTCTACAGGCACTCCTATTTCTTGCCTTCTAAGTTCAAATAAACCTGATGTTATCGGATCTTGCACCGCACAACCATCAGGTATTTGGTTACAATCTGCTGAACATGCAATTCTTTCTGCTTCTGTTGGTAATATGTTGCATTCATTATTGCAGTTTTGAAAGTCTGCAAAGCAGTTTCTAAGCATCTCCTCAAAACTATATTCATCTGATAATGTATATTTTATCTTTTGAATCAACGTATCTCCCGATGTAGTGGTAGTGGTAATTTCTTCAGGTAAGAGGTGTTCATTGTAGGTATAGTTTTCTGTTTTTTGGGTAGAAATTTCGGGATTATCTTCATCGTAGATGGTAGTTCGAGAGGAAGATAAAAGAACGGGGCGGGAAGTGATCGTGTAGTATCCTACTTTGCCGAAGTTATCGCTCATTAACCCACCTATTGAAATTGACCTAAGTTCCTCTATTTCAAACTGATATGCATTTTCCGTTTTTTGAATTACTTCATCTTCTTCGTTGATTACAAAGTGGTTTAAAAGAAGTCCTCTTTGCTCATCATTACTTTTCGAAGGGTAATATGGTTGGCGATCATAAGAACGCTCTATGCTTCGAGCTGTTAGTATAAGTACATCTCGTCCATCTTCTTCTCCAGCTTGAGTATCATACGCTATTTCATACTTAGTAGTTGGAGTATTGGGGTGAGAGCCAAAGTGGGTATATGCGAACTCTTCATACCCTAGACCTCCAACAGTCTCCTTACTTAGGCTATTATAAACACGTACTTCAGCATACCCTATCTGACTTCCTTGTGTGGTAATGATTTCATTGATGCTGTAGTTACAGAGTATAGCTTCTTTGAGTTCTCTTCCAGCAGGAGTTTGCATTGGAATACTTCTTTTAAATTTGATAGTTACAGGTCTTTGAGCAATTTGACCGTTTTTGTACCTATAGTCTTGTACAGAAGCGAGGTTTTCTTCTTTGTCGTAGGTGGTTATTTGTTTTATCCTTGCTCCAAATGCCTTGTAGTTGACTGGTTTATGTGGTTCAAATTCAAATTGGGTATATCCTCCAGTAGGTAGCACTATTTTTTGGAGCAGCCCAATAGTTCCATCTCCCATGTTTTCCGCATCATATACACCATACTTATCCTGAATTTTGAAGTTATTTTCTGTAGTAAGTATTGGATCAGTTTGTACTCTTCCAAATACGTCTTGCAATACAGATGTTTTTCTCGGCAGTTTTTCTGGTCGATCATAGACAAACTGGTAAGGAGATAAGTTAGCCTGATTTTCTTCTGTTACACTTGCTAAAAAAAGTCGTTGGTAATTGCTTTTAGCAAAAGCCAATGAAATAAAGTTTCTTTCATTATCTGTAGGAATTCGATTTAACTGGGTAGCTAATGCTGGTGCATCAAAGCTTCCATCTGGGAGTGCTGCTTGCCTATCTAAATTAGCATCTTTGAAAAAAAGGAGTTCTAGTAACGAAAGAGGTTCAATTAGTTCAGGGTTATCCCAATATTCTGATGTGATTTTGTAATAATCAAAATTGTATTTTTTGATTCTATCCCCAATATGGTTGTAAATGCTTACTGATCGTAAAGCTCTATCCGTATTAGTAGGTGTAAATTGGATGTATGCACCTGTACTAGCAGCTATTCGACTTAATCTCTTTGTCTTGGTTTGTGTTTTCGAGTGGTTTATCTGATATCTATTTGTTTGAGAAGAAGCCGCTAGAAAAAAAGAATTTCCTGAAGGTATTACAGGCTCACCATTAGGAACTTCATTTAGAGGATTATTTTTCAATCTCAGAGATGCTATATCGTCAAAAGGGTTTCTATCTGAAAAATCTGCTGGAAATAACCCTAAAGCTCCCTGCATTTGATGTGTTGCAGTAATTAAACCTTGCTTTTCGATTCTTGGACTAGACAAGTTTGTAACTGTCCCTGCATTCTCGTATTCAAAAGTAATCTGATCTGTACGAAAGGGGGAGTTGATTTCTGTAATATACCAGGTATCATTTCTATACTCTGTATATTCAGAGTATCTTAAATAATCTGGATCAAATTCAAAGTACCATTCTCCGCTTTCCCCTATTAAAAGTCTTCTCAAGCCATCTACCGGATTTTGAAGCTCATTGTATATGCCTCTTTTGGCTACTATTACTTCTAAGCTTCTACTTCTGGTTTCTTCTATGGCTTCTTCTCCTCCGAATCGGTATTTGACCCCATTTTCATCTGTTATATTAAAGTACATGATTTTGTCATTCTCTATAACAGGGCGTATGCTTATCTTTTGATAAGGAATAACGATAGCATCTTCATGAAGGCTTGTTAAATAAAATTTACCTGTTCTGCCAAGGAAATTGAAATAGAAAATATCGGGTTCGCCATCCTTATCTTCTTCCGCTGCTTCGCCTCCATAAATTCTGGAATATCTGGAACCGACATTTGTCCATTGTGCCCACCTTCCTTTTTCTTCTATATCCATGTTTTCGAAGTCGCTGATATGGTCACTCACATAGATATAGCCTCTTTCCGGAGTTTCATCAGGAATTCCTCGGACTTGTCTGGTTATCATCCCACCAGCATTGAATGCCCATCCCATGCCTACCCAGCTTGACTCATCGGATACTCTGACTCCACCAGCATGGTAGGCTAAAGATATGGGTACGGAAAGCTCTTTGCTTTTCAGTTCTCCCAAGGGGATGCTTATACCCGGGATTCCTGTATAGTTGCTTACTTGTGTTTGCGCAAATCTACCTAAGGAAGCTGCTGTTGGAGATTGCCCAAATGAGGTGAGATTAGCTACGATTATTGCAGTTGCAATAACTATATAAATAATTATTGATTTATACTTGTTTTTAGCTGACATAAATAATTCTTTCTACCTGTTATAAAATTTCTTAAACTTTGTTTTTGTGCTTGAGGACAAAAGTATCAGCTAATCCTATACTCTACACCATACTTGTGGTTGATATTTATAAATTTCAACTACAAAAATCAATGCTTAATTAAATGATTTACAAATATTTATGATAGAAAAATGTCAAGTTTTCTGTTTTGAAAAAATGGAAGGTTTTTCTGTACTTTTTTGTGAAATTTAGTGCCAAACAGTAAGATTTTTAAAAGTATAAATGTGATTTTTATTAGAGTTTTAAACCTCATACGCGACATAAAATCCTATTAGTTTTGAGCTATAGTTTATTACACTTGCACCCTGGTGAAAGAGGCGAAAGGCAAGACCGAAGTGGCCTTGTGGGCAGGCAGGCTTGACTCGCCGGGACGAGCGTTGCGGAGGGTGCCCTAGTTTTCTCTATTTAGTGTATGGCTCCACCTTTTTGTGGTTAAATCACGCTAGTTCTTCAATAAGTTATGCTCAGAAAGTACTATTTTCCACTCTATCTTTTCTGTTGTCTCTAATATTGCTATTGACAGTTTTTTCTTCAAATCATCCGATAGGTTCTGACTAAAACCCATAGCATAAAATTGCTCATTGTAAGTAATTGGTAACACTTTAAACCTATTTAGTGTATCTTGTGTAGCGATGCTTTGTAGTATTGGTCTGTCATATGCTATTGCATCAATTTCGCCAGATATTAAAGCTTGTGCTAGTTCCATTTCTGTTTCAAAATGCAGTTTTTGGTTGTAAAAATTATCTCGTAGCCACTTTTCCGTTCCTGATTTATTTATTGTACCTAGTTTTTTTGTTTTAAAGTCTTCTATTTTATTCTCATTTCCTCCCAGCTGATTTACTGTTAGGGAGGAGGCGATACTTGCAGTAAAGCCAGAAATGATGATTATCGCTGTAAACATCCAAATTAAAGCTACTATTCTACCCCCAATTGTTTTTGGGGACTTATCTCCATAACCTACTGTTGTCATAGTTACCGCTGACCACCAAAAGCCATTCCATAGTCCTTTCATACCCGTCCCAAATTCTTCGTGGTTATGTTTTCTCTCAAAAAGCCACTCTAGAAACCCAAAAGTCAGTATTACGACAACTAATGCGCTTAATGCCTTAAAAAAGTTTACAGAAAAAAACGACTTTACATAGCTTAATAACTTGGTAAAACGTGAGGTGTTAGTGGTTAAAATTGCAGAGTGCGCTGTATAATATGGTGGAGAAAAATCTATTTTTTCTGCTCTATCACTTGTAATCGTAAGAGGAGAAAGGCTTAAGTCAATAGTCCCTTTTTGAAGTTCTTCAATGAGGCGATCTAATGGTAGAGCTACTGTTTTGTATGGAAGTTTGTGTTTTTTTTGAATTTCATCCCACAGCCACACTGAGGCTCCTTCGAGCGTATTGTTTTTTTCTACTACAAATGGAGGAGCAATATTATACCCTATTGTAAGCGTATCCCTTTTTTGAGCGAATACTGGTGAAATTAGGTAAAGAGAAGTGAAACAAGTTAGTGTTATTATTTTCTTCATTCTTTTTTCAAGGTTTTTTAGGCTACCTGAGTAATGTTAAAGGATAGCAATGCTATAATTATGTGCTTTATATTTTTTTACTGTCTAAAACAACTCTACTTTTGCATCTTCATTTTTTTAAAGAAATGGTACTCGTCTGAAAAATATTGTTTCAACTTATAAAAGTCTTTCAACGTATCCAATTTTAGTTTTATTTATCTGACATCTTGATGAGAAAGTATTTTAATTTATTCGATTTATCTCAAAAAGTAAATTACCGCATAGAAATACTGTCAGGTTTGACTGTTTCTCTAGCTATGATCCCTGAGGCAGTTGCCTTTGCTATGGTAGCAGGGTTGTCCCCTATCACTGGTTTATATGCTGCTTTTGTGATGGGGCTGGTAACATCTATACTTGGAGGTAGACCTGGGATGATTTCTGGTGCTACTGGTGCTGTAGCTGTAGTAATAGTTAGTTTGGCTAAGTCTCATGGTGTTGAATATATTTTTGCCACTATCATTTTAGCAGGAATTCTGCAATCTACAGCTGGCTTTTTGCGGCTGGGTAAGTTAATGCGACTAGTTCCTCAGCCTGCCATTCTGGGTTTTGTTAATGGTCTTGCTATAGTGATTTTTATGTCTCAGTTAGATCAGTTTAAAGTTTCTCCCGATGAGTGGCTTACAGGTAAAGGTTTGTTTATTATGGTAGGATTGGTTCTTCTTACCATGTTTATTATATGGGGTTTGCCTAAGTTAAGTAAAGCTATACCTGCATCTTTAGTTGCTATTTTATCCGTTTTTGGGATAGTTACTCTTTTTGAGGTCGATACAAAAACGGTAATCGATATGGTAAAATCGACGGATGAAAATGCTACTATTAGCGGAGGTTTTCCTCCTTTTCACATACCTAATATACCTTTCACTTTTGAAACATTGAAGCTGATTTTTCCATACGCAGCTATTGTAGCTGGTGTAGGTTTAATTGAAAGTTTACTTACTTTAAATATTATCGATGAGATAACGGAGACCAGAGGTAGAGGAAATAAAGAAGCTGTTGCTCAGGGTTTTGCTAATATTCTTTCTGGTTTCTTTTCTGGAATGGGAGGCTGCGCTATGATAGGGCAAAGTCTGATTAACATTTCTTCGGGAGCAAGAGCAAGGTTATCTGGTATTTTTTCGGCTATCATGTTGCTTATTTTTATTATGTATGGGGCTAATCTTATTGAAAAGTTGCCTATGGCAGCCCTGGTAGGTGTGATGGTTATGGTTTCTATAGGCACTTTTGAGTGGGCTAGTTTTAGAACGTTAAATAAAATGCCAAAGTCTGATGTTCTAGTGATGGTTTTGGTAACTGTTGCTACGGTGTTTTTAGACCTTGCTTTGGCCGTTTTAAGTGGAGTAATAATAGCAGCCCTGGTTTTTGCCTGGGATAATGCTAAACGAATTAGAGCTAGAAAGTGGATGGATGAAGATGGTGTGAAGCATTATGAGATTTATGGTCCTCTATTTTTTGCTTCTGTAACTGCTTTTAATGAAAAGTTTGATGTATTAAACGATCCTGAGGAAGTGGTAATTGACTTTGCTGAAAGCAGAGTTGTGGATATGTCTGCTATTGAAGCCCTAAATAAGATTACAGAACGATACCAAAAAGTAGGTAAAAAAATTCATTTGAAGCACTTGAGCCCAGACTGTAGAAAGCTATTGAAAAATGCCGAGGAAATAATCGATGTCAACGTGATTGAAGACCCTACATATAAGTTGGTAGTAGATAAAATATAAGCAAGAGGATTTTTATATACCTCTTGCTTATGTGAAGTTTAGTTTACATTGGATGTATGTGAAAATCAATAGTTTCAGTAGCAGAGTTGTTATTATGGTCGTCTGCACTAACTGTTAGCTCAAAGTTCGAGTGATCTGATACATTAATAACAACAGTTGTATCAAGTTCTATTTCTTTTCCATGGTTATGTTTTGAGTCTGATGCTATTATGGAATCTAATGTTGTGTTTCTTAACTCAAAACCATACGTGTGAAGTTCATCATTTTCTGTGATTAGCGCTGTGATTTTTAAGCTATGATTATTGTGAAATGTATCTCCATCTTGTGGTGATATAATTTGAATAACAGGTGCTTGTCTATCTGTAGTAGTTTGATTTGAATCATCATCACAAGCAAAAAATGTTATCCCTAGTGTTATAAATAGTATATAATTTATCTTTTTCATGTTTTCGAAATTTTAATGGTTAAAAAATGTAATTGAGTGATACAGAGAACTGTTCACTCATTTTTGAAGTACTGTTATTCAATTTCTGATATAGTGGCAAAGACAGATTTGTTTGAATATTAAGAGATTTAAAGAAGGCACTTAAGCCAATTTGCCCAAAATGTACTTTACCGCCTGTTTTTTCTCTAAAATAGCCGTTGCTTTCATCTCTCTGATTTTTGGTGTATACCCAGCCACCAAAAAAGTTTATCTCTTTGCCAAATACTTTTCGTGTTGTAAATAAGTTTACATTGAAAAGTAATTCGTTGCCAATTTTATAGTTGTCATGATTTTTTGGATTAATCTTATACGATGCAATCACATTCAACCCTACACTTTTATAGCGAATAAGGTACGAGCTATTTAGTATCCAGTCTAAAGTTTTAGAGTTATAAGTAGACAAACCTTCCTCCTCATTGCTTGTTTTATTTTCGCCCAACAAGGTACTTGGTGTAAACTCTATTCCTCCAGAAAGATTGAATTGATGATAAATATTACCAATTAGAGTATCTAAAATTACAATGGTAGACAGTATCTGTGCATCTCTTATTCCCGAGTATTCTTTTGTATCATTTTCTTCTTTCACTGAAAAAGTATAGTACCCAGTTCTTCCTGTTATTGAAACTCTTTTATTTAAATTGATAGTGCTTATCAATTCAATAAGCTCCTGATGCTTTATTTCTGGACTTCCCACTAAAGAAGATGGATAGCTATTATAGTTACTTCTAAACCAGGAGAATCCTATGTAGTTTTTTTGCCTTAGCCACGATGACCCGTAGATGTATTGTGGATAGTTACACCCACATAGATTACAGGCATCGATTGCAAAATGGTGTAGACAAAAAAACAATAAGATCACTCCTCCTCTTATCATTTTTCTCATCTAATTTAAAATTTGTGACCTGTCCAGTTTGTTTGGCACACATATTAATCATTACTATGTGTATATCTCAATTTCAAACCAGACATGGTCTGTTTCATTTTTATTAATGCATTAATTAAACAAGTTTTCCAGCATAGATCCTGGATTCATGTAGCTATGTAACGCTTATTTTTGATCAAAAAAGCACCTGCAATTCTATGATTATTTTGCAGTTATGCTACAATTTACAGGTATTTGAGCCAAACTTTATATTGAGTTTGGCGGTGCACTTTCTAGATCAAAAGTAAATTATAGTACCAGCTGGGGAGGGTGAAAAACTTTATTGATATGAGAGTAATAGTATTTTTTTTTGATATAACTAAACTCTTCTAAAAGTTCTTCGGTAGGTTTAATTATTACTTTAGTTTGTTCAGCTACAAATAAGATTATTTCTAGTTTCCCAGAGAGATTTGAAATTATTTTTCTGTAAGGGTTTGGCTCTTCACTTGTATTCTCAAACTCTCTTATTTTGTCTTTCAAATAACACTTTCCATTACATTTAAGCTCTGGCTTTGACTGGTTTTTACATAGCTTTTGAATTATTTCTGTCTGATTTATCTTAAAGGCAAGAAATAAAATAAATCTGCTTTGTGTTTGTAACACAAAAACAAATAAAGTCAATATGGCTATGTTTTTTATGATTGAATAATGAATTATACAGCAAACATACTTATCAGAAAATAAAGGTTATTATTCTTTAACTAAAAAGAAAAAGAACAAGGTGAAGTTTTAAACTCTTCACCTTGCTCTCTACATCTACCTCTTAAGAATCTTTTTTGAGGCAATCAGTTTCCCATTTTCGAAAATAGTCAAAACGTATATACCATTTTCGAAATTACTGATATCAAAAGAAGCACTTGAGCTTATGTTTTCTTTTGAAAGTACTTTCTTGCCAAGGGCATTTAGCATAACTACGCTAAAAGAAGTAAAGGCCTGATTCTCTCGCTTAATTGAGAAGGTAGTGCTGACTGGGTTTGTGAAGTTGTTACTTTCCTTGAGATTATGGTTAAAAATACCTGTTGGAACTTCTGTTCTAAATATTCTCCATGACGTCCAGTCAGCATAAAAGCCTTTAGAAATAGCTCTTACCCTCCAATAGTAAACTTCTCCCTTTTTAAGGTTGTCAATGTTTACATAGCTTTCGCCTGTTATTCCTGTAATAGGGTCTGAAAAAGTACTATCTGTATCCACTTGATACTGATACCTTTGTGCATTAACAAGAGTCCATGATAACTTTACTTCGGATGGAACATTTTCTTTTTCATCATCTGGTCCAAGCAGTTGAGGCATTGATGGTTCAATAAATCTATCTCCAGTTGAAAAGTGCGATTCAGACCAATTCGAGTAACCCTTTTGATTTACTGCTCTTATTCTCCAAAAGTATACTACATTATCTCGCATATTTAAGACAGTTAAGGTCTGTTCATCCCACCAGTTTTTTGTATTCGGGAGAGTAATCCTAAACCTAATGTTAGAGTTAAAGAGGTTAGTGGTATCATATTCTATCTGAAAGCTAGGTATATTTCCATTTTTATCTCTCCAAGTTAACTTAACCTTATCTCTTGAGACATTGTATGCTTCTTTCCTAGGGCTAATAATTTCTATTTTTTTATCTGTGGTTATTTTTATTCCTTCTGACCACTGTGAATGATCGTTCCCATTCACAGCTTTTACTCTAAAGAAGTACGTTTTATTAAACTCTTCTAGGTTTAACGTAGTCTCAGTGGTATCATAGTTAGTTTCTCCTATTAATTTATCGAAAGAATTAAAGTCTGGGCTTTTATCAACTTCATATATATATTTTTCTACCCCATCAATTTTGAGCCATTTCACTGTTTTTTCTAGCCAAGAACTTTCTTCATGTTCTTTTGCCATTAAAGGAAATGTAGGAGAATAATAAACACTGGTCGTGCTCCAGTTCGAGGTATATTTATTATTGGAAGCTCTAACTCTCCAATAGTATTTTTTTCCAAAGCTTGCTATAAAGTTATATACACCAGAATACTCGTGTCTTCTAGGAGTTATTCTTTCTATAATAAGGTCTTCAGAGTTAAATACAGAGTCTGTATCTATTTGTATTTCGTATTGAGTTCCACCATCTTCATAATACCATATAAAGTTTGGTGCTATCGAAGTTGTATCTTCATAAGGGCTAAAAATTGATCTGACTTCAACTTTATCAATAGTTTTAAAGGCTAATATTTTACTCCAAGAAGTGGTATCAAAGTCATGCCACCCCCTAACTCTCCAATAGTATTTCGTATTGTATTTAAGATCAGAAATAGAAGTCTTAGAAGAGCGGCTTTCAAGGCTTGGAGCATTACTGTGTATCGTAAATAGTAAATTAGAGTTAAAGTTTATAGAAGTATCAATTTGAATTTGATAGTCAGTAATTCCATGATGATTTGCCCAATTAAAAGATACTTTAGTATCTAAAGGGGTGTAATATTCATATGTATCACTAGATAACAAAGGGTAAACATTATCAACAATGTAAAATGTTCTAACTTCAGACCATTCCGATTTATTTTCTCTCCTATCTACAGATCTGACTCTCCAGTATACATCACGACCAAATGAGAACCTAATTACAAAAGACTCATTAGTAGTATCAAAAACCCATGATTTGGAAAATCACTTTTATATGCTACTTCTATTTCATAATAAGCTGCCCTTTTATCACTCCACTTAAACTCCACTCTGCTCCATGTAGATGCTTATTTTTTAGGACTATATAAACTAGGAGGGTTTATAGCAAATGTTGAAAGTGTAACAAAAAACAAGAGTATGAGCTGCAAAGCAATCTTTTTCATTTCCATATTAGTTAATTCTGGTTTATTAAAAACAATTAACTAACGGAAGGGTAACCCCTTTATTATGCTTTTGTAGTGAGTTTGTGAAAAATATTTTCTAATGGAATCTCTTCAGATTTCATTTCCAATATTATTTGATTTAACTCTACTGCTTTTTTAAATATTGCAGGTCTTATATCAGAGTTAGTATTGGAGTAGATATCAAAACTTGTTTGATTTTTTCTTTGCAGCTCTTCTATTCCTTCAATGTTTGAGAAAAACACTTTTTCTACAGGGTTTTTGAACTCTACACTTATTTTTCTCTTTTCAGTGGGGATAGAAATGTTTTCGATTTTATCGTCAATGATTAGTTTGCCATCATTGATAATAATTAGCCGATCACATAATGCTTTCACTTCTTGCATGATATGAGTCGAAAAGATTACGGTTTTTTCGCTGCTTATTTTTTTTATGACAGCTCTTATTTCTGACAGCTGATTTGGGTCTAAGCCAGAGGTTGGTTCATCTAATATCAGTACTTTTGGGTTATGTAATAAAGCCTGAGCTAGCCCAACCCTTTGTTTATATCCTTTCGATAAGTAACTGATTTTCTTATTTTGTTCTTTAGTTAATCCCACAAGGGATATTATATCATCTATTCTTTTTTTTAATTTTGAGCCGTTTAACTGATGAATTCTGCCAACAAAGGCAAGATACTCTCTTACATATAAATCCCCATAAAGAGGGTTGTGTTCTGGAAGGTAGCCAATCTGCTGTTTTACTTTTAATGGGCTTTTTTGGACATCTACTCCCATTACATCTACACTTCCGCTAGTTGGAGATGTAAACCCAGTGATGATTTTCATGGTGGTGGATTTACCGGCACCGTTAGGTCCCAAAAAACCAACGATCTCGCCTTTATCAACGGTAAAGGAGAGATCGTTTACTGCTATTTGCCGATCAAACTTTTTTGTTAGGTTTTTTACCTGCAAAAAGCTCATTTGCTTTGAAAGGTTGGATTAACTCTATTCAAATTCTCTTTTGAAAATATCAAGAATGTAATCAACAGATTCTTCTTCCAAATCTGTTCTCCTTACTAAATCCTCTCTTTCTAATGCCAATACACTCTTTGCTGTATCCAAACCTATCTTTTGTAGCTCTTCTAGCATCCAGTTATCTATCACGTCAGAAAATTCAGTAAGCTCTACATCTTCTTCAAAGTCTTCGTTTTGCCCCAGCTCTCTGAATACATCTATTTCTAAGTCTATTAATTTACTAGCTAGTTTGATGTTTTGACCATTTTTACCAATTGCTTTAGAAACCTGATCTCTATCTAGGTAAACAGCAACTCTGCTTTTGTCTTCTTCCACTACTACTCTGTTGATTTTGGCAGGGCTTAAGGCACGAGAAATATATAGCTCCATATTTTCCGTGTAGTTAATTACATCTATATTTTCATTCTGCAACTCTCTAACAATCCCATGTATTCTAGAACCGTTAATTCCAACACAAGCTCCTACTGGATCAATTCTATCATCATAAGACTCAACAGATACTTTTGCTCTTTCCCCAGGAGTTCTTACTACCTTTTTGATAGTGATTAAGCCTTCAAATACTTCAGGTACTTCACTTTCAAATAGTTTTTCCAAAAATTTAGGAGATGTTCTGGAAAGGATAATTTTTGGGCTATTATTGTTCATTTCTACACTATGAACAATTGCTCTTATAGTATCTCCTTTCCTAAATCGATCTTTAAATATTTGCTCATACTTTGGTAATGAAAGCTCATTTTGATCACCATCAACAACTATGATTTCTCTACCCAACACCTGATAAACTTCTCCTGTTATTATTTCACCTACAAGATCTTTGTATTTATCAAAGATGAGATCTTTCTCAAGGTCTCTAACTTTTTGCACCAATGTTTGTCGGGCAGTAATTACAAGACGCCTTCCAAAATCCTCCAATTGTATTTCTTCGGCAACCTCCTCTCCTACTTCAAAATCAGACTCTATTTTCTGTGCTTTGCTAAGTTTAATTTGTATATTTTCATCTATATCTTCCATGTCATCAGGTACAATCTCTCTATAATGGAGTATTTCTAAATCCCCCTCGTCAATATTTATAATGACATCAAAGTTTTCATCACTTTCATACTTTTTTTTGATCATAGACCTAAATACATCTTCAAGAATACGAATCATCGTGGGACGATCTATATTCTTAAGTTTAGCAAAGTCTGCAAACGATTCTATAAGTACGGAACTATTCATCTTTTTGTATTTAAAAGCTTACTAATATTTTTGAACTCTTTATTTGACTTATTTCAACTTCTTCTTCTTTATGATCTTCTTTTTTCGGGTTTTTACTTTTTTCTTCTCTCAAAACCACCTTGCTACCTGTAACATTAACCAATGACCCCGTTTTTTCTGTTTTATCATTGAGTTGTAGTTTTATTTTTCTTCCAATATTGCTTTTGTATTGTCTGATATTTTTCAAAGGACTCCCAACTCCAGGAGATGACACTACAATAGTGTATGGCGTATCTATCCATTCATTTTCCTCTACTCTATTAGCTACTTTTCTGCTCATTTTAGCACACTGATCAATGGTGATACCACTGTCGCCATCCATTAATATCTCTATATTTCTGCTACTTTCCCCTTTTACGTTGATTTCCACAAGAAATAGTGTTTTATCGAAAATCTCTTCCTCAACTATTTTATTCAATTTATCTTCTATTTCCTGGTTATTCATCATGCAAACAACTTCTACTCTATAAAAAAAGGGGCTTTACTGCCCCTTTCAAATCTTAATCCCAATTTTCTATTACAAATATATGGATTTTAAATATTAATTATAAAGACTATAAAATTTAATTGTATTAAAAGTCTTTTCCTGGGAAAAAATCATTCCCCTCAAGGCTTTCCTCTATTCTCAATAACTGGTTATACTTAGCCATTCTGTCTGTTCTAGATGCTGAACCTGTTTTTATTTGACCAGCATTAACAGCAACTGCCAAGTCTGCAATTGTGGTATCTTCTGTTTCACCAGATCTATGTGATATGACTGTCGTAAAATTATTTCTTTGCGCTAATTGTATCGTATCTAGAGTTTCTGTCAGCGTTCCTATTTGGTTTACTTTCACTAATATCGAATTAGCAATACCTTCTTTTATACCTTTCTCTAGTCTAGTTTTATTTGTTACAAACAAGTCATCTCCAACTAGTTGCACTTTATTACCTATTGCATCTGTTAAATATTTCCAACCACTCCAGTCATCTTCATGCATCCCATCTTCTATTGACCTTATTGGGTATTTCTCCGAAAGTTCTTTTAGGTAGTTTGCCATATCAGAAGAACTTAGCTTATCTCCTGTAGATTTGTGTAGGTGATATACTTTGTCTTTTTCGCTATAAAACTCAGAGCTTGCAACATCAAGAGCAAGCTGAATATCTTCACCAGGTTTGTATCCTGCTTTTTCTATTGCCTCCATGATTATTTTTAGAGCTTCTTCATTAGAAGATAGATTGGGTGCAAAACCACCTTCATCTCCAACATTTGTGGATAGATTCCGTTTTTTAAGAACTGCTTTTAGATGGTGAAACACCTCAACTCCCATTCGTAATGCTTCAGAGAACATGTCCGTACCAACTGGCATTATCATAAACTCTTGAAAGTCCACAGAGTTATCTGCATGACTCCCACCATTAATAATATTCATCATGGGAACAGGAAGCACATGAGCATTAACACCACCTAAGTATCTATACAATGGCATATTCACTTCTTGAGCTGCAGCCTTAGCTACTGCTAATGAAACTCCGAGCAGGGCATTAGCTCCTAGATTAGATTTATTTTCTGTTCCATCCAACTCTAGCAAAAGCATATCAACTTCTCTTTGATCAAATATGGATATTCCAAAAAGCTCTTCATTTATAAGATGATTCACATGCTCCACTGCTTTTTCAACACTCTTTCCCATAAAGTACTGTTTGTCATTATCTCTCAACTCTACTGCCTCATGCTTTCCTGTAGAGGCTCCAGATGGAACTGCTGCTCTTCCAATATTTCCAGATTCAGTGAATACTTCTACCTCAACTGTTGGGTTTCCTCTTGAATCGAGAATTTGCCTTGCTTGTATAAATTCAATAATAGCCATCTAATAATTTTTTATTATTCTAATTAAAGCAAAGTAAACTCAATCTTTTAAAGGATCATAAACTCATTTGTTATATTTTGATTAAGTCAATTCTATATGACTGACTTTTTTACTGGAATTCTTAAAAGCTGATTTTTTAAACTATAGCACTTATTTTTCAAAATAGGATTAATTTATATTGTGGTTTATGTTATATAAACTCTTGGTTTTCAGTAAAGAAAAAAGCTTTTTTTCTTTTTGGCCTTTACATACCTTAGTAAAGGTTTTACGTTTTCCTGTGAAGTAATAGTATGAATAAATTTTTAAAGAGATTTTTTTTAGTATCAATTATACTTATTGCGCTATTTTCTATTGTTTTTATTAAGTATGCTTCGGATGAGGAGTATAGCTCAGATTATGTCACTGTTGCTTTTTACAATGTTGAAAATCTTTTTGACACCATTAATGATGATGGAATCAACGATGGAGAGTTTACTCCAAACTCTAAAAAGAAATGGAATGAAGAAAGATATACAAGTAAGCTTAATAGTCTTGCCAGAGTAATTGATAAACTGGGCGACTCTAATGGTCCTGAAATACTTGGACTTTCAGAAATTGAAAATAGAGGAGTGCTGGTTGATTTGATTAAGAAAACAGAGCTTAAAAATAAAAATTATGAAATAGAACATTTTGAATCTCCTGATAGAAGAGGTATTGATGTCGCACTACTTTATAAAAAAAATGTCTTTGAGGTAACAAATAGCATTGCAATCCCAGTTAAAATGCCTTCAGATTCTAATTTTGTAAGCAGAGATATTTTGCATGTTACGGGTAGATTTGCTGATTATGATGAGTTTCATTTTTTTGTTAACCACTGGCCATCCAGAAGAGGAGGACTTGCTAAATCAGAGCCAAAAAGAACTGCTGCAGCTTTAACTTTAAGAACAGCTGTTTCTAGTTTGCTAACTTCAGATCCTAATGCCAAGATTATTATTATGGGAGACTTTAATGACGAACCTGAGAATAATAGTATTAAAAACACTCTAATGGCTAGAGGAAAAGGGTTTAAACACTCGAAGCAAGAGTTATTTAACACTTCTCATAAAGCTGTAAAAAATAATAAAGGCTCTTACTGCTACCAAGGAGATTGGAACATGCTTGATCAGCTTATTATTTCTTACGGGGCATACAAAGAAGATATTAAACTAAATTACGTAAAAGGGTCTTTCTTTATTTATAAACAAGAATGGATGCTACAAAATGGTGCTTATGGAGAGAAATATAAAGGCTATCCGTATCGAACTTATGCTGGCAACAAATATTTGGGTGGATATAGCGATCATTTGCCAGTTTACATTCATCTTGATTAATTTTATCTAAAGAACTAAAAGTCTTAGCTCTTTTATTTTAGCTAAGACTTTTAGTTCTTTAGAAAGTTTACCTAAGCCAAAGTATTTTCTGCTTCAGATACTGTTTGCATAATTCGCGAAGCAATTCTGTAAGGATCTGCATTAGATGCAGGTCTTCTATCCTCCAAATATCCACTTTGCCAGTCACTTTCAATGGTAGGCACAGGAATTCTAATAGAAGCTCCTCTATCACTTATTCCATAAGAAAACTTCTCTATATGCTGTGTTTCATGTAATCCTGTCAACCGTTGGTGATTATCAGAACCATATACAGCAATATGCTCTGCGTGATTATCAGAAAGGGTTTCACAAATAGATATAAATAGTTCTTTACTTCCATTCTCTCTCATGTTTTTATTAGAAAAGTTTGTATGAAGACCTGAGCCATTCCAGTCACCCTTAACTGGCTTTGGAGAAAACTCTATGTTTACGCCATATTTTTCTGCTACCCTAAATAGTAAGTATCTAGAAATCCATAAATCATCAGAGGATTGTTTAGCTCCTTTTCCAAAACATTGAAACTCCCATTGACCAAGCATAACTTCAGCGTTAATTCCTGTAATATCAATCCCAGCTTCAAGGCAAAGATCAAGATGTTCTTCTACAATTTCTCTTCCTGCCACATTTGTTGACCCTACAGCACAGTAGTACATACCTTGAGGAGCTGGATATCCATCGGAAGGAAAGCCTAGAGGGCGTCCACTTACTACTAATGTGTATTCTTGCTCAAACCCAAACCAGTAATCATTGGTGTTATCATTTTTAATTTTGGCTCTTGTATTCGATGGATGCGGAGTTCCATCAGGATTTAGAACTTCACACATTACTAACCAGCCATTGTTTCTATCAGCATCATAATACGTTCTAACTGGTTTGAGGATACAATCAGATTTATTCCCCTCAGCCTGCATGGTGGAGCTTCCATCGTAAGACCAAGAGGGTACTTTTTCAAGTTCTCCATTAAAGCTATCCAGTTCTACAATTTTTGTCTTGCTTCTTAAGTTTGGTTCTGGCTTGTATCCATCTAGCCAAACATACTCGAGTTTTACTTTCATTTATTTTATCTTCTTATTTAAAATTTATTAGAACGTCAAAAAAACAATTTTGTTAAAGGATGTGATAATAATATATGATTTTTTAATTACTCATTACTTTTTTTTAATATAAAAGATTAATAAGTAAGTTATTTTGAAGAATTATCAAAAAATCTATAGAGAGCTATTTGCAGTTTAAAGTGCTTTTTATCTTTTGTAATGGTAAATTTATGCTCTGAAGTATCGATGAGTTGCATAGGCTAAATAGATGTAGTAATAAAAATGATTTGGGATAAGAAAGTTTTTGTTTTTTCAGGATTACTATTCTTCTTTTTGATTTTTTCAGCTTTTTCTCAGAGTTACAAGCACGCTCTTGAGATATCAGAACGATATTATTCAGATGGTGACTACATAAAAGCTTTATCTAATCTTGAGAAGATAATTATAAAGGAAGAAAAAGTAAATAATGAAAGGTTGCTTTTAAAGCTTACTGCTAGAAAGTTAAAGTATTTAGTTGCTCTGGGAAAATATAGTGAGTTTGAGTCAGGTGCTGAGGAGTTGCTAGAAACACAAAAAAAAGAAGAAGAACCATCAATCTCATATGTTAAATCATTGCTTTTAGTTGCTTCTTACTATATAGATTACTCTGATTATTCAACTGCTTTTTCCTTTCTTGAAGAGGGGGAAAATATTCTAGAAAAAGTCAAGAAAAAAAGAAATGACTTAGAGCCCGAAGCATGGTCATTTTTTGATGATAAAATATTGTATTTACAGCTAAATCAAGAATTGGTTTTTGGTGAGTTTGAAAAGGCTGGAAAAACTATTGAGAAGTTGGAAAGCCTAAGAGAAGCGAGAACCCGATCTAAGGAGGTTTATTTTGAAGAAGAGACTTTAGAGTTTCAAGAAAGAAAACTGACTCCATTTGAGCTTAGGCAAAGAAAAAATGATTTAGCCGAAATTTTAACTCTAAAGGGCATATTAGAAAAGTTAAGGGGCAATATTTCCCTAAGTAAAGAGAGATTTCACGAAGCTGAAAACTGGATAAAAAAGAACCTTAGCTTTAAGGGAGAAGCTTTTATAAGAAATAGGTATGAGCTCTGCTTAATGATGCTAGAAAATAATGTTCGTACTGAGGAAGCAAAAGATCTCTTGGAAAAAAATATATTCCTTGCAGAAAGATTTTTAGGTTTAGTTCATGAGGTTTATTTAAAAATCCATGAAGCTTTAATTGACTATTATATTGAAAGCAGATATTTCAAAAAAAGTAGATTGCAACGATGGGAAATGGAAGTGAATACTTCCAGGTATTATGGTAAAGACACTAAGTATTATGCTACTGTTGAACGATTAGAAGCCAAGAAAAATTTTTATTCAAAAAACTATGAGTTAGCTAGAAAAAAATTAAACCAACTACTTTCTGACTATAATAAAGTGCCTGCAAATCATGAAGAAAGAGGAGAAATAGTTCAACAGCTCTATTTAGTATCTATTGCTCAGGATAATTTTTCTGATGCACAAGGTTATTTGAATAAGCTCATTAAAACGTATAAAAGAGTTTATGGTAATGAGTCCTTACCTTATTTAAAAGCGAAATTACTGCTCGCTAATTTTCTTGTTAGTTATACTAATGAAACAGAAAAAATAGGTCAAATTCTATCAGAAGATATAAATGTGCTAAAGTCAAAAATTGACTCTATTAGCCCACTATACATTAAAGTATTAGATGTTGAAGCTAAGTTTTTTGATCAGAAGGACAACGTGTTAAATGCGCTAAAGAAAGCTAGACAAGCAAGTAATATAGCCAAAGAAATATTTACTGAAAATAGCATTAATTACGCTCTAAGTTTACAAAAGTTAGCAGATGTAGAAATAAAAGCAGGAAAGTTTAAAGATGTTGATTCGCATATTTTGAGTTCATTGAATATCTATGAAGAATCTAATTTTAGAGAGCTTTTTGGGTATAAAAAGGATTATGCAAAAGCTTTAGAGACTGCAGCTACTTATTACTCCATGCTAGGTTTATTTGAAGAGTCTTCCCAGTACCTTTCTAAAGCTAAAAGGTTAAATAAAAGGTCGGTTTCTTCCCTTGCTAACTCTAATACAATTGATTTTTTGGCAAATGTGTATGTGCAAACTGGAGATTACAGATCAGCAAAAGAAATTTTAGAAAAGGTAATTGATCTAAGAAAGAAAAAATATGGTAATGATAACCAGTATTTAGTAACGCCTTACAGCTATTTGGCCAGAGTTGCATTATTACAAGGCGAGTTTGTTAAAGCTGATTCACTATCGGAAAAAGCAATTGATATTAGTAATGGCTTTTTTGGCAAAGGCTCTCTTAGAGCAACTCCTGCTATGGTTATCAAGTCTAATGTGAATTTGGCTTTTGGTAATTTTAATAAAGCAGAAGAAATAATTAGAAATGTAATTACCACTCAGGAAAAAGTTTATAGTGAAAATCATATTGAACTTGCCCAGTCATATACACAATTAGCTATTGCTAAATCTTTCTCTAAAGAAAATGAGGATGAAGTTGAAGCTTTTTTACGAAAAGCAAAAGAGATTATTGTTTCTACTTTAGGTAATACAAACCCTTTGTATGCTAAGGCTTTGAAAGATCTGGCTGTAGTTCTCATCCAAAGGAATAAACTGGAGGAAGCAGAAAACAATTTAACAATTGCAAGAGCTCTTTGGTCTACGCGACTCAAAGAAAAAGAAAATATCAGAAGTGCTGAAATCGGATTGCATTTGGGAGATCTTTATATACAAAAGGGAGATATTGTTAATGCTGAAAGTGAATTTTTATTCTCTAAAAAGGTCTTTTCAAGTAAGCTGAGTAACCAGCACCCTTTATATGTAAAGGCTACTATAGGGTTAAGCAGAACATATTATGTAAATGGAGATTTTTCACGATCAAAAAAACATCTCGAAGATGCAATAAAAAAGCATTTGGAATATGTAGATGGATTTTTTCCTGTTTTGAGTGATCAGGAAAAAGCAAATTATTGGAACTTGATTAAAAGTGATTTTGAATTTTATGCAAATCTTGCCCAAAAAGATATTAGTGATGATAACTTAAGGTCAGAGCTTCTGAACTATGTGCTAAAAACTAAGTCTGTTTTACTAAGTAACTCAGCTAAAGTTAGAAACAGGATTATTAATAGTAATAATGAGGATCTAAAGAGAAACTATGCTCTTTGGAACAAAAAAAAAGATCAGCTTCTAAAAGCTCTTTCCTCTTCTCAAAAGCAATTAAAGCAAGAAGGCATTGATCTTAAAAAAATTGAGAATGAAGTTGAATCTATTGAAAAAAAGTTAATTCTTCAGTCGGGGTATTTTTCAAAATTGAATAGAGAAAAGACTAACTGGAAAGAAATAAGAAACCTTTTGAAACCTGGAGAGGTTGCTGTTGAAATCTATCGATATAGGTTTTTTGATAGAAGCTTCAAAGACTCTGTGATCTATTCTGCTCTTGTTATAACTGCTGAAGCAAATAAAGCTCCCTCAATGGTTATTTTACCAAATGGCAATGACCTTGAAAGCAAGCATCTGGCTTACTATAGAACATGTATGGAGTTCGACTTGAAAGATAAAGAGTCTTACTTAAATTTTTGGAAGCCAATAGAAAAAGAATTGAATGGTGCAACGAAAGTTTATTTCTCAGGAGATGGTGTATACAATCAAATTAACCTAGAAACTATTACTAATGAAGAAGGCACGTATTTGATTGATAGTAAAAACATTGTTTTAGTAACAAGCATAAAAGATTTAATTACCAAAAGATCAAGGACTACTCTTAATAGAAACATAGCCCTTTTTGGGAATCCAGTTTATTATAAGGGGTTGATGAGTGATGAATATAATGCATATAATCAAAAACAAATCTCTCAGCTCCCAGGGGCTTATGAAGAAGTTGTATCTATCCAAAAACTTTTGGAGAAAAAAGGTAATTTAAAAGTTGACGCTTTTTTAAATATGAGTGCAACTGAGAGTAAAGTAAAAGCTCTTCAAAATCCTTCTATTTTACATTTAGCAACTCATGGTTTCTTTTTGGAAGATAAAACTCAAGCTGAAAGCAATGAATTACTCAGTAATTTTTCTTTTTCCAGTCCTTTGCTAAGATCTGGTATAATAATGAATCACGGAGGTGATCTCATGGATTCTGTAGAAAATTTTCTTAAGTATAATTCTGAAGACGGCATACTCACTGCCTATGAAGCTATGAGCCTTTCATTAGACTCAACCAGCACTGTTGTATTAAGTGCTTGTGAGACAGGCAGAGGTGAGTCAAAGGTAGGAGAAGGCGTTTATGGCTTACAAAGAGCTTTAATGATTGCTGGAGCCGAGTCCTTGATTATGAGCTTATTTGAAGTTCAAGACGAAGCAACTTTAAAGTTGATGCTTAACTTTTACCAAAATTGGATAGATAAAAAGATGGGAAAAAGAGAAGCTTTTCTAGTTGCTAAAAAGACGTTAAGAGAAAGTTTTCCTGAGCCTAGGTATTGGGGAGCATTTGTTATGTTGGGAGGATTAGATTAATGAAGGAGTTATATTTTTCAACTTGCCTTACTTCTAATTTTGATTAAAATCCATAGATCACAAATAGCATTATTGATAATCTGATCTTATTTCACTTTCTTTCATAAAAATATCAAAAAATATGGGTGCTAAAGGAGTTCAAGTAGCAAAAACCAGAAAAGATGTTAATGCTTTTACCAAGTCTTTGTTGAAAGATGTGCAAGCATTAGAATACATGTTAAAAAATGACTGGTTTGAATGTGATGAAATTTGCATTGGAGCAGAACAAGAAGTTTGTTTGATAAATGAAAATAAAAAGCCTGCTCCAATATCTGTTCCTTTATTAGATGCATTAAATATTTCTCAGTTTACCACGGAACTAGCTCAGTTTAATGTTGAAGCCAACCTTTCACCTGTTCCTTTTACAGGGAACTGTTTTAGGCAGTTTGAAGATGAAATGGATAGTTTACTAGGTAAACTAGTTGAAATAGCAGATGACTTTGATGTAAACCCTGTTTTGACTGGTATTTTACCTACAATAAGAAAATCAGATCTAGAAATTGAGAATTTAACACCCATGGATAGATACCGTGCTCTTATTGAGGCAATTACAAGATCTAGAGGGAAAGAGTACGAGTTGAAAATAGAAGGTCTTGATGAATTGAACTTAAAGCACACATCAGCACTACTAGAAGCTTGTAATACAAGTTTTCAAGTGCACCTTCAAGTTAAACCAGATGAGTTTGTTTCTAAATACAATATTGCTCAAGCTATTGCAGGACCTGTCTTAGCTATAAGTACTAACTCTCCTATGCTCTTTGGTAAAAGACTATGGTATGAAACAAGAATAGCATTATTCCAGCAATCAGTAGATACTAGAATAACCGGAGAACATTTAAGAGAATCTAGCCCCAGAGTAGCCTTTGGAAATACTTGGCTTCATGACTCTATACTTAATCTTTATAAAGAGGATATTATAAGACATAGGCCATTACTGGTTACTGATGTACCAGATGATGTTATGAAGCAGGTAGAAGAAGGGAAAACGCCTAAACTTTGGGCGCTAAATGTGCATAACTCTACTGTTTACCGGTGGAATAGACCTTGCTATGGTATCAGCAATAGTGGTAAACCCCATTTAAGAATAGAGAACAGGATTTTCCCTGCAGGTCCTTCCATTATAGATGAAGTGGCCAATGCTGCTTTTTGGATAGGACTAATGAATGGGTTTGAAGACGCTTACTCAGATATTACTAAAGTAATGGACTTTGATGATGCAAAAGCTAACTTTCACAAAGCTTGTAGAGCTGGTGTAGAAGCCAAGTTTGTTTGGACAAATAATAAAAAAATTAGTGATACAGACCTTATAGAAAAAGAATTGTTGCCGATTGCTGAGAATGGACTCAAAAAAGCAAATGTAGACTCTGGAGATATTGATAGATACCTTGGAGTGATTGTAGAAAGAACAAAATCTGCAAAAACTGGTTCAAGGTGGATTTTAGAGTCTTACTCAAAACTAATAAAGCAAACAACAAAAGATGAAGCTACAACGGCTATTGTTGCCAGTATGCATAAAAATCAAGTTAGCAAAAGACCTGTACATGAGTGGGATCTTGCAATTTTAGAAGATATAGATGAATGGAAACCGTCTTCCTTACTAGTAGAAGAGTTTATGTCTACTGATATTAGTTCGGCTAATAAAGACGATATTCCCGAATTTTGTGCCGATTTAATGGAGTGGCAACAGCTAAGATATATGCCTGTTGAAGATAACAAAGGTGAGCTTGTGGGGTTAATAACCTCTCATAATCTATTAGACCATTTCAATGACATGTATAAGTCTAATACAAGAAAAGATAATATTACTTTAAAAGATTTAATGATAAGAGAGCCTTATACTGTAAAGCCTGAAGATGAGATCATCGCAGCAATGGAATTGATGCGTAAAGAAAAGATTGGCTGCCTACCAGTAGTGAGTAATAAAAAACTAGTCGGACTTATTACTGAAGAAAACTTTATTAATATTACAGCGAGTCTTCTTAAAAGAATACAAGCTAAATCAAGTAGACTCAAAATAGAGAAAACGGAAAGGTTAAAAGAAAGGAAAAGGAAATTGGTTTCTTAATTGAAAATCTAGTCTAAATGATAGGATATATTGGCCCAGGTTTGGGAGGAGGGATAGCAGCAATAATTGTAGGAGTAATACTAACATTTTTTTCATTTTTAGTAGCTGTTTTTTGGATTCCTCTGAAACGTCTTTTCAAATTCATTAAGAATAGAATGCAAAAGCAAAAGAATAATAATTAGACGAAACAAGTGAGACTGAAGAAAATTAGAATAGTATTTATAGGAATTTGCTTAATCCTATTTTATACAATTTTCATTTCATCTACAGTTCGTAATATTTATTTATCTGATCATGGCGGAGAAAAATGGTTTGGCGGCTTTACTACAATTTTTAAAACTCTTGCAGAACTTCCTTCTGACACTAAAAAACTATTTCTTGACCCTGAGTATTTAATAAGCAATATCACTCTGAAAGATGGTTTTACTTATTATGTTTCAAAAGATAGCTTACTTGGTTACCCTAAGCTATTGATATCCTATAAAAGGGAAAGGTTTGATAATATTTTTGAGTTATTAGATATTAAAACAGGAAAAACATTAAAAAAATGGATTCCAGACAGTAGGAAAATTTCTGAATTGACTTACAATAAGTCAAACACAAGAGCTTTACCTTTTGGAAGTGATTATAATTTTACGCACCCTCTCTTGGCTAAAGATAGCTCTCTTTTTTTTACCACATTGCACAGTTTAGTGAAAATTGATAAGAATAGTAAAATAATATGGGTAAAAAATGATAGAGAATACCACCATTCTATAGAGTCAGATGATCAAGGAAATATCTATGTTTGTACTGCTCCCTTCAAATCAGCAGAGTTTGATTTTCTTCCTGAGAAGGAAAAATACAGAGAAAAGTTATTGGATGATGAAATAACGAAGATAGATGCAGAAACAGGTAAGGCTGTTTTTAGTAAATCTGTTTTGAAAATTTTAGAAGAAAACGGGTATGAAAATTTAATTCTTGCAAAAGGGCTAATTAGCAATGACCCAATTCATTTAAATGATATTCAGCCGGCAACTACAAACTCTGACTTTTGGCTAAAGGGAGACCTCTTGGTTTCTTCTCGGCATTTGAGCTTAGTTTTTTTGTACAGGCCAACTACTAATAAAATACTGTGGTTAAAAGAAGAGCCTTGGTACAACCAGCATGATTGCGACTTTTTTGAGAATAATAAAGTGGTCGTTTTTGGAAATGATGTAATAAGAGAAGAAACAAGAATTAAAGATCGTATAAGTAATACAAATAGTATAGAGGGTTTTTTGAGTAAAAAAAGACCCTATAATCAAGTATATATATATGACTGTATAAATGACACAGTTTATACCCCTTATAAACAAATGCTTAAACAAAATAAAATTAAAACCCTTACAAGAGGGAGATGCGATATTCTATCTAATGGAGATCTTTTTGTTGAAGAAACAGATGCGGGAAGGACTGTTTTCGGTGACTCTACAAATAAAAAAATTGAGTTTGCAAGAAGAATAAACAATAAAAAAATAACAAGCTTAAACTGGAGTAGAGTTGTTTATTAAACTGTTTTTTTAATAGAAGAAATGATCTGGATTGCACTATTTATTTCAACTTTTATATCATGCCTTATTTATGATATTCTTAAACCAAACTTCTTAATTAAAAAGCTTAGCAAATCGTATAAGTTACAACTCAAAATAATGCTTGATAAAAAAATGGAGGATGGTGAAAGGCAGAAAAAACTATTGTGGTGTTTTCGGTATCAATTGAAAAAAGTCATTCAGTTAATAGTAACTATCATCTTAACACTAACACCTTTTACCACATTACTATTGTGGCATACTTTTATCCAAAAAATTTCTATTGATCTGCTTTACAGTTGGGAAAGTATAGTCTTATCTTTATTTGCTATTTTCTTATTTGTATTGCTTAAAAACGGATATGTCAAAATATTCAAAAATAGAAAAGCTTTTACATAAGCTATATCTTTCCAACCACTTCATATCTAAGTCCTCTCTAGAAATAGAAGAGCTTTTATTTGGCAGTCAGATAAAAAGGGTAGAAATAGATCAATATATATTTGTGACAGGCTTAGCGAGATCTGGAACAACTTTTTTAACAAATAAGATATATGAAACATCAGACTATGCTTCTCTACAATACTCAAATATGCCTTTTCTTTTCTTACCAAATTTGTGGAAAAACAATAAAGAAATAACATCAAAAGAAAGAGCACATCAAGATGGAATAATAATTAACAGTCAGAGTCCAGAAGAATTTGATGAATACTTCTGGAAGGTGTTTTTACTGAACTCATATGTAAAAAAGGGACTTCACCCCCACCCCATTTCTCAAAGTATCCTTCAGAAATATCTTACTTATATTTCTTTAATATGTCTATCGAAAAACAAGAAAAGATATCTTTCAAAAAACAATAACAATATTTTACGATTAGACTCTCTTTCTAAAGTTAAAAATAGTAAAATAATAATCCTTTACCGAAATCCATTAGAACATGCTTCTTCACTAATGAAAATGCATAATAAATTCATGAAAATGCAAAGAGAAGATGTGTTTGTAAAGCAGTATTTTGATTTTTTAGGCCATTATGAATTTGGGCTAAATCATAAACCTTTTCTATTAACAGAATATTTTTTAAAAGAAAAAGAGAAGTATTCTTTGAGCGATATCAATTATTGGTTATTGAATTGGATTAATTACTACAGCTACCTTTTGAAAAACTTCAAAGAAGATTATATTCTAGTATCTTTTGAGGATTTAGTAAACAACCCTAAACAAATTTTTCTTTCTATAAGTAAAAAGCTAGGATGCCAAGAAATCTGCACCCAAGGAAAAACTCATGCACCCTCTAAATACAGTTATGACCAGTATGATAAAATTCTGCTTAGAAAAGCAGAAAATATTTATGAAAAGCTTGAAATTTTGAAATTAGGTCAATTTACTTCTACTTAGATTAGAAACCTTATTCTCTTTTCTCAAAAGGAACTATAATTCCTTTTTCTACATAATTTTTTAATCCATTTAAAAGCATTGCCCAACAAAAAGACGATCTTTTAAAATGCGCATTACACTCTGGCCAGCCTATATGCCAAAAGCTAACTTGAACAGCATCTCCATCTTTCTTTAAATCAAAACCAAAAGAAGTGGAGTCCCAATCTGGGTCAGACTTAATCATTTTTACATGGAAAGCCTTACCTTTTTCAAATTCTGTAACTTTTCCGTACCAATCGTATTCAGGTGTAAAGAAAAAGTTATATTCTTCATTTTCTCTAGGAGTTCCTTTACACTTTAGTGGCCACCAGTTTTCTAAGTGCTTAGGTTCAGTTATAGCTTCAAATACTTTATCTATAGCTGCATTAATCACTAAATCATGATTAATCGAATATGTTGAGCCATTTGATGTTTTCATTTTATAAAATCTATTTACTTTACTACAATTCTACCTTCAAATGCTTCTATCATTTTATCAAGAGATAAAAATAGCTAGCCCTAAAGTAAGACAAAGTAGTAAGAGTGTCATAAATTTTGTACTATCTTCCATCTACTTTTTGGTTAGAGGATAAATTATTTGAGACTGAAAACTCTTTGGGAACTTTTCGTCTTCCTCGAAGCCTAGTTCAATATCTCTACCTGATTTAGGGACATAACAAGTCTTGAAAATATAGTCCCAAACACTAAGCGATATCCCGTAATTAACACCATATTTATGATTTTCTGGTAGTGCTTTCGCATGATGCCATATATGCATATTTGGATTATTAATTATGTATTTTAAAGCACCATAATTCCAACTAAGGTTAGCATGATTCAAATGACCTATTGTTACAGCAATAATGTGAATGATAAAAAAATCATCAATGCCAAAGCCAATCATTGCAAGGGGAATATATTGAATTGTTTTGTAAAAAATGGTTTCCATCCAATGAAACCGAAGGTGTGCAGCAAAACCCATTTCTTTTACAGAATGGTGAACTTTGTGAAACTCCCACATCCAGGGTACACGATGTAGCAACCGGTGAACATTCCAATGTATAAAGTCAGCTACTACGAAAGCAATAGCTAGCTGTAAAAAAACGGGCAAAGAACTTATTTCAATTGCTACAATATTTTTAAGTCCAAAAAGGTGAAGAAAGTCATTAAAAGCCTTTACTGCTACATTCGATAGCCCATTATAAAGTATTAAAGAAAATAGAAAGAAGTTGAAAAACATGTAAAACCCATCCAACCAGAAGTCTTTTCTAATAATGGACTGTTTTTTTCGCCAGGGCATTATTATTTCTAGTAACCAAACCGATATCGAAAGACCAATAAGCCAATAAAAGTAATTCCCCCAGGAAGGATACATGATTTCATTGATCAGATAATTCCAATAGCCTGTGTAGCTATTTTTAACTATTTCCCAATATTCAGTCATACACTTTTTCGCCCTTTTTTAGCCAAATTCCCCAGGTTCTACTATAAGCATGAACTTTTTTGGTCGGCTTTCCATGCTCATCTACTACAGGCTTCTCCTGATTAACCCATTCAAATAAGCTTCCATAAAGGTTGCTCACATTGGTATAACCTTCTTCAATCAGTATTCGGGTTATTTTTTCGCTTCTGGCACCAACAGAACAGTATGCAATAATCTGAGCATCTTTGTCAACTTTCTCTACTCGCTCCAAGTCAAAGTCATCATAGCCAACCCATACTGCACCTTCTATATGGCTTACTTCATATTCCTTCTTTTCCCTAGTATCAATGAATATAATATTGCTATTTGCTTTTTTAAGACTATCTGCCTCTTGAATGCTTACTTCGGGTACATCACTTTTTAGAATAGTTTTCAGCAGTGCATTATAAGCTTTGCTTTTAACCTTTTGAGCATTGCTATAAAAAACCACCATCAGTAAAAAAACGAATATACCAATGCCTCTCATGGCATGACTGTTTTCATTTTTTTCTGTTTCCAGAGGGTTATCCCACCTTGTAAGTCGTACACTTCTTTAAAACCGAGTTGTAGGAATTTCTTTTGCGCTCTGGTACTTCTTCCGCCCGATGCGCAGTAAACTATCACAGGTTTTTCTTTGTCCAATTGCTCTGAAACTAACTGCTCAAACTCTTTATCAAACCAGTTAATACGAGTAGCGTTTTCTATGATGCCACTTTGCCATTCCTCTGGTGTCCGTACATCTACTATTTGAACTTGCTCCAATGAGTCACAATAAGCTTTAAAAGCTTCTGGGCTTAACAAATGCTGCTTTGCCGTTTTTTCTTGAGCGCAGCAAGCTAGCAAACCAACTGTAATTACTAACCAGATGCTAAAAATTGTGGTTATCTTTATCATTTTTTACGTTTTTAATTTCTCTATGAAGAGAATTATTTATAATTCAATAGAAATTTTAACTTTTCCTCCAAAACCTTTTTCTACAATATCAAACAAGGTTTTTAAAGTCAAATTACTTCCATTGTTTTCAACTCTCGAAATATAGGTTCTTTTCTTATTGATAAGCTCTGCTAGTTGTTCTTGTGTTAACTTTTTCTCTTCCCTTGCTTTGCGAAGCAGCAATCCTATCTTAAAAGATTCAAAGTCTCTTTCGAGCTCATCTCTTCTGCTGGTTTCTTTTTTCCCATAGACAGAATCTTTAATTTCTTTCCATGTGCTAATATGTTCTTTTTTCATTTTTCTACATTTAAAATATCCCTAAAAGCGGTATCTACTTTAGTAAATATTATATAGTTAGTTATAGTACTCTTTCACTAGTGTAAGAGCTTTTTCTATTTCTTTTTGAGGAGTTTTTTGTGTCTTTTTAGTAAACCCATTCAAGAGTATAACTAGTTTGCCTTTATCGAAGAAACAAAATACTCTCCAAATATTTGAGGCAAGTTGAACCCTCGCTTCGTATAAGCCTTTAGTTCCAGTAACAGCTTTAAGGTAATTTGATGGAATTCTTTCAAGGGTTTCAATAGCTTCAATTACCTTATATATCTTATCTTGAACCTTCTTCCTGAGTTTGACACGATTTTGGGATAAGATACTGGTATTGAGTCATTTAAAAAACGGCTTTCGATATACAA
>JAUIAB010000023.1 GCA_030425505.1 Bacteroidia bacterium
CGTCGGAAGGCGAACTCATCTTTACTGAAGTATATGCTGATGTAAATCCACCAGTAGGATTGCCAGAAGCAGAATATTTGGAAGTTTACAACCGATCGGAGAAGTTATTATCCCTTAAAGAGATATTCATAGAAGAAGAAGACTTGGATAGAAGTGGATCATTGGGAGAAAACCTTTTGCAACCTGGAGAATATGCCGTATTGACTGGCACTTCAAGAGTAGAACTTTTTGGAGAGGGAATAAAAGTGATAGGAGTTTCAGGGATTCCAAGTCTGACAGATGGAGGAAAGTATTTGGCATTAGTAGATGAACAAGGCAATAAGATAAACAGCATTAGCTACAGTAATTCTTGGTATGGAGACTCGGAGAAAGGCAATGGTGGTTGGTCATTGGAGATGATAGATCCGAACAACTTATGTGGAGAAAAAGACAACTGGCGAGCATCGATAGATGAGCAAGGAGGAACACCAGGGGAGCAAAATTCTGTATTTGCAAATAATCCTGATGAGGAATCACCATCCTTATCTAAAGTAGAAATAGTAGCGGACAATCAGCTAAGAGTTACATTCAGCGAAAAGATGGATGAAGCAAGTATTTCTCAAACAGAAAATTATGTGCTCACTAACAATGCAGAAGTTAGCGGATTTGCAATCGAAGACAACAAAACCGTACTTCTTAACCTATCTTCGGATTTACTCAGAACAGAGTTGTATACATTGACTGTGGAAAATGCAACAGATTGTGCAGGCAATGCCATAGGAGAGAATAATACATTAACCTTCGGAATAGGAGAGAAGCCGTCGGAAGGCGAACTCATCTTTACTGAAGTATATGCTGATGTAAATCCACCAGTAGGATTGCCAGAAGCAGAATATTTGGAAGTTTACAACCGATCGGAGAAGTTATTATCCCTTAAAGAGATATTTATAGAAGAGGAAGATTTGGATAGAAGCGGATCATTGGGTGACAACTTACTACAACCTGGAGAATATGCCGTACTGACAAGTACTACAAGAGTAGAATTGTTTGGAGAGGGAATAAAAGTGATAGGTGTATCAGGGATTCCAAGTCTGACAGATGGAGGAAAGTATTTGGCATTAGTAGATGAACAAGGTAATAAGATAAACAGCATTAGCTACAGTAATTCTTGGTATGGAGACTCGGAGAAAGACAATGGCGGTTGGTCATTAGAGATGATAGACCCGAACAACTTATGTGGAGAAGAAGACAACTGGCGAGCATCTATAGATGAGAGAGGAGGAACACCAGGAGCACAAAACTCTGTGCTTGCCGATAATCCAGATCAAAAAACTCCTGAAATAGCTGAAGTAAACTTAGTTAATGCAGAGACAGCGAGCATTACATTTTCAGAAAAAATGGAACTAGCTACACTTGCAGAGACTACTAACTACAGCTTAGACAATAACGCTGTCATTCAAAGAATAGAAATAGTAAACGAAAAAGAAATAACCCTTTATTTCACTGAGCTACAAGAGGGAATACTATATGCATTGCAAATCCAAAACCTAGAAGACTGTAGTGGAAACGTCATGGAAGTTTACCAGACGGAAATAGCTCGAGGAAAAATACCAGGATTTAATGATCTGGTAATTACAGAAATATATACTGATCAAGATCCTAGTTCTTCACAAGCAGCAAGACCCAGACAAATACTAGATGCCGAGTTCATAGAGATTTACAACAGAACAGGTGAAATATTTGACTTGGAGAACATGACTTTGCAGGTAGGAGACAACAGAGCAATAGCTTTTCCTAAAAAGCTAATCTTGCCTAACCAATACCTTATTGTCACAGATGAAGATGATTTGTCGGAATTCAATTCTCCTAATTCAGTAGGACTTTCTACCTTCTACTCTATAGGAAATACCTTCGATTACTTTGTAATCCGAAACCAGTCTGGCGAACTAGTTCATGAAAGAAGCTTTGATAACGAGTACTACAACAATAGTGACAAAAACACTGGTGGCTACTCCATAGAAATGATAGATCCTAACAATCCTTGTGCGGGAAGGGAAAACTGGAAAGCTTCTGAAAATGAAGTAGTTGGAGCAACACCAGGATTGATAAACTCCATATCTGGAACCTTGACGGACAGCAGACCTCCAGTACTAGAAAGCATTTCAGTAGTAAGCACTACAGCCATCTATGCGGTATTCAGTGAAACCTTGGATAGCACATCAGTCCAAAATGCTGTTTTTGAAATAAATAATAGCATTCAGATCAGAACGATAGAATTTAACATTCCTACGACTAATACGGTATACATCTTCTTAGATAATGAATTGCAGTCTGGAGTAGAATATACCTTCACGGTCAGAGATGTACAGGATTGCCTTGAAAACACCATGGCAGAAACCAATACAGCCAAATTTTATCTTCCACAATCAGGAGGAGCTTTCGATATATTCATCTCCGAGATACTATTTAACCCAAGGTCGGGTGGGGTAGACTTCGTGGAAATCTACAATGCTTCTGACAAACACATTGATCTGAACGGTTGGGCATTGGCAAACTCTACCAAAAATGACAATGGCGAACTAGTTGTCAACACTGTGAAGAAGATGGACTTTGGGCTTGGAGCTACCACTATTGCGCCAGGGCAATTTCTTGCTTTTACTCCAGATCCTACGGTGCTGAAAGGCAACTACCTCAATGCAGTGGAAGAAAACCTAGTCAAGTTCGATCTGCCTTCTTATCCGGATAGTGAAGGGTCAGCTATTCTACTCAACGATCGGGAGGAGGTAGCAGACTGGTTTGACTACAGTGAAGACTACCATTTTTCTTTACTCAACAATGTAGATGGAGTTTCTTTGGAGAGAGTGAGCTTTGAATTACCGACCGAAAATCCTAACAACTGGAAATCTGCGGCAAGTACGGTGGGATATGCTACACCAGGTCTAATCAACTCGCAGGCTGGTGAAAACCCATTAGATAACCTCTCGGAAGACTGTTTCTCTGTAGATCCTCCTGTATTTTCTCCTGATATTGATGGTACAGACGACTACACTAACCTACTCATAGGCTGTGAAGCGCAGGGAAAAGTGGCTAACATCACCATATTTGATAGCTATGGTCGAGAAGTGCGTAAGCTAGCACAAAACCAGTTACTTTCTAGACAAGATGTAATCCAGTGGGATGGAACAGATACTAAAGGCGAAAAAGTGCGCATAGGCTATTACCTCATCTTTATAGAAGTCTTTGACTTAGATGGAAACGTAGACAAAATCACTAAAAAAGTAGTAGTAGGGACAAGGTTTTAAACAATTCTGTAAATAAAGTAGGGCACCCTTGCACAAAGCTCGTCCCGGCGCGTCAAGCCTGCTTCCCACAAGGCTCTTTCGGTCTTGCCGTTCGCCTCTTTCCCTAGGGTGCAAAAATTTGGGTTATACTAATTAGAAAAATACCTAGCATAAATTTGCAATAAATTTTTATTATGTTCCTTTAGGAAAAAACTTTTCAACTTGAATTTAATTTTATCATTTTTCCCTATTTCTTTTAAAACAAACTTTGATTGATTTTCTAAAAGCCACAGTATATTAAACCCACTATCATAATCAAAGTTACTGTGATTAAGTATAAAGCTATAATAAGGTGATTCTTGTATGATCTTTTTTATAGTCTTATTTTGAAGAAGCTTTTGATTATTCAATACAAAAAAGATTTCAACTAACTCATTAAGGTAAGTTCTCAAAGGATCATGTATTCCTGTAAAAGGGCTTTTTAAGCTGAGAAAAGTTTCAGTCTTAAAGTCAAGTTTTTTATCTATAAAATTTAAATAATCATAAAAAAAGCTTTCTGAAATTCTGATGTTAGAAGAAGTTATAGCATCATAGTACAGTTCATTATCGAACTTTGTAGCTAATTTGTCTTTGATTTTTGATTGGAGGTTAATTAAATCTTTTTTATCTAAAACTTTTGGAAGGATATCTAACAACTGAAGCCTCGGATCTTTAATAGATTTTTGAATTAATAAATTAATAGTTTCAGATTCATCAGATGAAAATATGTGCTTTTTTTCTTCTAATACATACAAACAGTTTGTTATCAAAAAACCATCGCTTAATTTTTTTTTGAGTAATAGAGTTTTTAGTAGTTTTAATATATCAGTTTCCGAAAAAAGATCTGATTTTTTTAATATTAAATGAGATAATGTGTAAATATCATGAGAAGTAAAGTCTAGCTTTATTATAAAAAAAATAACACTATCTATAAAACCTTTTAAATCAATTTTAAAATCAAGATACGTTAATAGAGTAATCAAATTGCTAAATGTTCTTTTAACTCTTCTTCTAAATTCATAATTGTTTACCTGATCATCAGTATACCCTACCTCATTTATAAGAAAATCTACATTTTCATTTGAAAAAAAGTTGAATAAAGCTTTTTTTAAGTAATCTTTTTTCGATTTATAAGTTATTATCTGAATATTATTTTTTTGAAAAAAACTTAATAATTTTTCTGAATTGCAGTAGTGAATTGATATTTCGACTAAACTATCATTAGAAAAGCTAAAATGGTCAGAGAAATCTGTACTTAGAGAATATGAAATAAGGCAACTTTCTATTAACCTTTCAAATAACAAATCTGATTCTTCAAACTCAATCAATGCTATCCAATTACCATTTATGAAGTTTAAATACTCAGAAGCAAGAACAAGTGATCGATTAATTAAATTTAAAGTGTTATTTACGTACTCACGCTGTTTATAATCTTTAATTTTTAGATATATTTCATTGATTTCATTTCTAAAGCCGTTTAATAAAGTGTAGTTATCCAGTGAATTTAATATTTTCTTTAATTCTTTTCTAAGAGCTACCTTTTCAATCTCCAGATTTAAATCTGGAGATTCAGCATCAAAGTTTTTTCTTGTAGTTAATTTATGGTTTAATTTTGCTAAGAATAAAATTACTTCTTGCTTATTTTGCATTGCTTCTAAAGCAATTTCTTCATAAGAGACTATAGCCTTCTCATAAAATCCAAACTTAAGCCAAATAAGAGCATATTGCATTTTGTCCCATAAATCATAGCTTTGTGAACCGCTTCTTAATAAACTGTAAGCTTTTTTGAAGTTTAGAATATAAAAATTGCACGAAATACAATCGCAAACTTTCTTATTCTTAACCTTGATATCAATAGTTTCATTTGTATCATTGTTTCTTACATTAAAAATAAGGTTACTGTTTAAAGTGTTAACAATGTATAATGATTTATTAAGAGAATTTTTGCTATTTTTGAAGATATTCCTATTTCTTATAGTTATTTCTTCATTAACTTCTAAATTTTTAAAAAAGTCTAATATCTGACTATTATTAGTGGACAAACAAAATTGAGAGTAATTAGTAAAAGTAAACGTGCGTTTACTTTCATCTTTAAAAGACATCTTGTTAACTAAGCGCCAAGGTATTATTCGTCTGAAATCTTTGAATTCGAATAAAACTTCATAAAGCTTATCAACAATAGGTTTATTTTTTATTCTTTCAAATAATTCTTGGTTTTGATTATCGAATGTTGAACTTTTAAAGTTTATTGTTTTATAGTTTTCCTCAATGGAACTGATAAATTTTTGGTTTTTATATTCTTCTGTTGATCTAATTAACCATTCTATTTTTCTGTTTATCTCTACCTTTGAGATGTTTTTGAATTTTTCAAATTTTCGTTCTTTGGATAAACTAAAAATAAAATAATCATCTCTAAGTCTAAATTGCTCTTTAATGTCCTTTGCTGTAAAGAAAAAGTAAATTTCATTTTCATTAGTATCATCAGTATGTAATAAAGCAAAAAAATCAGTTCTTATATTGCCATTTTCATCTTCGGCATACTCTCTAGCGATCGTTACTTCATTATTGTTTTCAAAAAACTTTGATTGCACTCTACCTTTAACTTGAATTCTGTCTTCATTAAGTCCTGTTCTACTTTGAGGAGGTAATTCAACGAAAAAGTCTATACCATCTATATCAATACTTCTTACATTGTAAATAAAATGCTTACCTAGTATTTGCCTCGTCCTGTCCTCGCCTTGTTTGCCATTAAAGTTTTGTTTGTATTGTTGCATTTCTAAAAACTGCCTTTCTATAATTTAACAATTGTAGCATATATATTATGAAGTGCGAATAATGTATTGATAATTTTTTTGGCTTTAAATAATAAATGCCGAATTCCTGGTATGCTTGATGTTTTTAAAATTATGCATTCCAATTAACACATCAATAATAGATCAAAATACAGCTGTTATCTTTTTAGTCTAAACTTTAAATGCTTCAACATAGAAGGAAAATAATGAAATTATTATCTTTATTAAGTTGTTAGCTTTCATTTAAAAAATACGTG
Source organism: Bacteroidia bacterium (assembly GCA_030425505.1). GTDB lineage: Bacteria > Bacteroidota > Bacteroidia > Cytophagales > Flammeovirgaceae > JAUIAB01. The sequence continues at coordinate 6,349 of JAUIAB010000023.1, forward strand.
TTTAAAAATTAAAAATAAACACGTATTTTTGCCGAAAAGAAAATAATATGAATACGAAATTAACTTTGACAATAGAAAAAGAGGTCATTGAAATTGCAAAGGAATATGCAAAAGAGAAAGGACAAAGTCTTTCTGAAATGGTGGAAAACTATTTCAAGTTTGTGACCCTAAAAAGGATTAAACTTAAAGAAAAACAACTTTCACCAAAAGTTAGAAAATTAAGAGGAATTATTAAAACAGAAAATAACCTTGACTACAAACAAATTTTAACCGAAGAACTTTCCAAAAAATATGGAGTATAAACTTTTTGTGGATTCGGACGTAGTCATCGACTTTTTTACCGACAGAGAACCTCACGCAAACCCTGCAAGTGAACTTTTTGAACTCAATGAACAAGGAAATGTAAAATTATATTTGTCTGCAATAAGTATCAATAACATTTACTATATCGTGAGAAGATTTTTAGGGCACAAAAAAACGCTCGAAGTTGTTGAGATACTAACCGAAATGACAGAAATTATTGGAACAACGAAAAAAGAGATTATTCAAGCATTGAAAAATAATTTTTCAGATTATGAAGATTCTATCCAATATTCCTCTGCACTAACAATAAAAGATTTGGACGCAATTATTACGCGAAATATAAAAGATTACAGAAATTCTTCAATTGCCGTAATGACACCATTGAATTTTCTAAAAATGAAAGAAAAAAACGAGAGCTAACAATGGCTATAAACAATTGGGGCGAAAGTGATAAAACGAAACAATAAACATAAAACAAAGGTAAATTCTAAACCGAAAAGTTAGGGTGTAAAACTCCCAACTGTTCATAGCCGAGACCGTTAAGGATAGCTATGAAATCACATTATCAATTTACAGCTCAGATTGAACGAGACAAGTCTACAGGTTTATATGTTGGGATAGTTCCCAATTTACCTGGAGCCTATACTCAGGCTGAGAGCTTAGATGAATTGCAAAAAAACCTAAAAGAAGTAGTAGAGCTGTGTGTAGAAAAACTAAGTGAGGATGAGTTAAACAACTTAGAGGAGTTTATAGGTTTTCAGCAGATCTCAATAGCTGTATAAGTAATCTATCATATCACTCTCCAATTAAAAGCTTTATCAAGTTTGATAATTATTTTTAAAGTAAGATCTTTATAACCATGAAAAAAGATAAACTAAACATTAACTCCATTATAGAAGGGGAAGGATTGGGAGAATTGAAATTTGGTCTTACAAGAGAGGTGGTAAGTTCAATTCTTGGGGAACCAGATGAGAAAGAAGAATACTCGTATTCCGATACGGAAGAGAACCTGACAGAAAACTGGCACTATGATGAACTTGAACTATCCCTAGCATTTGATCAGGAAGACGACTGGCGGCTTGGTACAATTGCAGTTGCTTCTGCTGACTACAAATTCCATGATTTTAACCCTATAGGTTTGTCAAAAGAAGAACTAAAGGCCAAACTCAAAGAGAAAGGTATTGAAGATCTTGTATTCGAAGATTGTTCAACTATTGAAAATCTCTCACACGAATTACTTTCTTCGGACTCGTTGAGCATGAACTTTTGGTTTGATGAAGATTCTTTAAGCGAAGTTCAGTGGGCGCCTCTTTTTGAGGATGAGGAAACAATAAAATGGCCAGAGTTGAAGTAAAGTGGCATTTTTTAAGCAACCTTTTGCATTTCGCAAAAAACTCAATATTCCGCAATTAAAGATTCATATGGTATTCTTAATTGATTGTGTAGTTTTCGAATCATCTGCAAAGTCAATTTACGCTTTCGGCTAAAAATCTCTGAAACTCTACTTTTGTATCCAATAATTTTAGCTAAATCACTTTGTTCCATACGAAACTTAATTGCTTCAATTGGATAATATTCATCTTCATATTTTTCTATTAATATAGTTAACAACTCTGCTTCATCTCCTTCTATAGAGTCAGCTGGTGCGTCAAAAATACTTTCTAGTCTTTTGAGAGCCTCCTGATAATCTTTTTCTGTTTTAATTACTTTTATATTCATAATTAATTAAACCTACTACAACCTCCATTCATACAACTTATTAGCGATAACTCTATCATTAGATAGCCTGGGTACTTTATTTTGCCCTCCTAGTTTTCCAATAGACTTCATATAACTCTCAAAGGCATTACTAGCTAGAGGAGTAATTACTAATCTTTTTAAGATTTTTCCTTGAATTAAATCTTTGTAATAAGGATTTAACTCCTGTAGTTTTTGATCAAGAACTTCCGAAAACTTATTCAGATCCGAAGGTCGTTTTTCAAATGCTATAAACCACTCGTGGTAGGGGAGACCCTCTTGTGGGTTTACCTGCGGAGCAACAGTTAGCTCAGCTACTTTTGCTTCACTGTACTGTTCTAAAGCATGGATTAGTGATTTTTCTATTTCTTCAGCTATGACATGCTCTCCAAAGGCAGAAATAAAATGCTTTATCCTTCCAGTAACTACTATTTTATATGGGTCTTTAGATACAAACTTGATGGTATCCCCAATAGAATAACCCCATAAGCCAGCATTAGAATGAATAATGAGAGCATAATTCTTTCCTAGCTCTACGTCTTCGATGCTGAGTCTAGTTGGGTTTTCATTGAAATATTCTTCTGTGGGAATGAACTCAAAAAACATATCACTATTCAGACACATTAACAGCCCATCATCATGCTGACTATCCTGAAAAGCGATGAACCCTTCAGAAGCAGGATAAGTTTCAATAGTATCTATTTTTCTGCCAATAGAATCGTATAATTTATCAGCATAAGGTCTGAAATTGACCCCTCCATGTACAAAAAGGGAGAAGTGAGGAAACACCTCCTGAATACCCTTACCCGTTTTTTCAATGATTTTGTCAAAATACATTTGTACCCAAGGAGGAATACCAGAGATTAGTGACATTGGCTTTGAAAGAGTCTGCTCAATGATTTTTTCTAGCTTCTCTTCCCAGTCTTCAATACAGTTAGTTTTGTAATCTGGAAGCTGGTTAGACCTCAGATAGCTAGGAACGTGATGATTTACTATCCCTGAGAGCCTTCCAGTCAAAATATTTCCCGTCTTATCTAAAACTGGACTTCCCGATAGAAAAATCAGGTTTTTATCCAAGAAAGAAGAGTTGCCAGTTTCATAAATATAGTTGAGCAAGGCATCTCTTGCAGCATTAATATGATGTTTGATAGAATCTTTAGAGATAGGAATAAATTTGGCTCCAGAAGTTGTGCCAGAAGTTTTGGCAAAGTAAAGTGGGACTCCAGGCCAAAGGATATCTCTTTCCCCAGCAATTATACGGTCTACATAAGGCTTTAACCCTTCATAATCTCGAATAGGAACATGCTTCTTGAAAGTATCATAACTAGTAATAGCTTCAAATTGATGATCTTTTCCAAAAGCAGTAGAACTAGCTTTCTGTACAAGCTTTTTGAGAGTTCTATGCTGGGTTTCCACTGGCATTTGCAGACTCCATTTGTTTTGTTTTTTGACAACATACTTTGCCAGTGGCTTGCTTAGAAAAGATCGAAACCCCATAGGATAAAAGAGAATAAAAAAAGGCTGAGTTTTTTTATTAAACCCAACCTAATTTAGAGATCTATTTAATATACTTAAAATCATGATTATTAGGTAGTTGCTTGAGGAACTCATGCATCAAGTTACTCACGTTCTCTACATCCTTTTTATCTACTGTTTCTACCGTAGTATGCATATACTTCAAAGGAATAGAGATTAGCGCAGAAGCAACACCGCTATTGCTGTACGCAAATGCATCTGTATCCGTACCAGTATACCTTGAGGTGGCATTTCTTTGGAAAGGAACTTTTGCTTTTTCTGCTACATTGATAAGCATCTCTAAAAGGTTATTTTGCACAGCGGGTCCGTATGTGAGTACTGGTCCTAAACCACATTTTGTCTCTCCCTCTTCTTTCTTTTCGTACATTGGAGCGGTAGTATCATGGCACACATCTGTAATAATTGCAACATTTGGTTTTATCCTTTCAGCGATCATTTCTGCACCTCTCAACCCAATTTCTTCCTGCACAGAGTTAACAATGTAGAGACCAAAAGGTAATTTAGTTTTGCTTTCTGTAATACTTCTAGCCACTTGCGCAATCGCAAAACCACCAATTCTATTGTCCAATGCTCTACCACAGTAATATTTACCATTAAGAATCATTAATTCATCCTCAAAAGTGATGACACAACCCACATGGATACCCAGCTTTTCCACTTCTTCTTTGGAGCTACAGCCACAGTCGATAAAGATGTTTTTTAGGGAAGGTGCAGGCTCACTGCTCTTGTCTCTTACGTGTATTGCGGGCCAACCAAATACTCCTTTTACAAAGCCTTTTTTGGTATGAATATTTACTCGCATAGATGGTGCGATTTGATGATCGGATCCACCATTTCTGATCACGTAAATATACCCTTCTGGGGAAATGTAGTTGACAAACCAAGAAATTTCATCTGCATGTGCTTCAATAACTACCTTGTACTCTGCCTTAGGATTGATAACCCCTACGGCAGTACCATATGTGTCTGTAAATGTTTCATCTACATAAGGCTTGATATAATCCAACCATATCTTCTGACCAGAAGACTCAAACCCTGTTGGAGATGCATTATTAAGATATTTGAATAAAAATTTTTCTGCGTCTTTTTTCATGAACAATTGTCTCTGTTTAAATGATAACTCAAAAATAGGAAAATGAAAGTAGGATTGAAACGAAGCAGAGTTATTGTTTATGTTTACTAACTAAGTAAAAGTCAAAAAACATGTAATTCAAACTTGATATATCCCATTTTTACAATATTCAAGAATTAAAATAAAAATTTAGTTATACCAGAGAATAAGTATAACTTTAAGTAAGATTTTTTACAGTCGTTTCTGAAATGCGTCATTCAAGTTACAAATACTATGTTTTTGCAATATTTATACTGATTGCTTTAACTTTTTGTAGAGTTAATAATGCTTTTTCAACCCACATAGTAGGAGGGGAGATCGAGCTTAGGCATCTTACTGAAAATCAATACCAACTATCACTATTTCTGTACTTTGATGAATTTAATGGAGATCCAAGGGCTAAAGATCCAGTTATCCGAATAGATATTTTTTCCAAAAGAACCAATGGGTATATACAAAGCTTTGATCTCCCAGTTATGAGAGAAGAGGCTGTTCCTTATACACAGCCTAGGTGTGCCATCGGTAGCTTGATAACAAGTAAAATAATCTATCAGACAGATATACGGCTTAACCCAGCAAGATACTCTGATCAGGAGGGATATTATATGGTGTACCAGAGGTGCTGTAGAAACGAAACCATAGAAAATATTGATGACCCAGGGGGAGCTGGGAGCGTATTTTATTTAGAGTTTCCAGCATTACTAGATGCTTCTGGAAATCCTTTTTTCAACTCTAGTCCTTCCTTATTCCCTCCAATTAGTGATTATGCTTGTTTGAATAGACCTTTTAGTGCTTCCTTTAAAGCGATTGACCCAGATGGGGACTCACTCCACTACTCTTTGATAGAACCATTGAGTGGCTTTAGTAGCCGTGATGATCCTTATCCAGATCCTATTTCTGGACCTTATCCTAATGTTAGTTTTTTGCCTTCTTATCAAAATGACTACATTGTAGGGTCTCCTTCCCTTAGTATCAACCCTGTTTTAGGTAAGTTAGAGATTGTTCCAACTATTTCTGGTTTACATGTCTTTTCTGTATTATGTGAAGAGTTCAGAGATGGCAAGTTGATTGGAGCTTTGAGAAGAGACTTTCAAATATTAGTAATTGATTGCCCGCTTCAAAACCCTCCTCAAATAACATCTACCACCTCTAGTGATGGACAAAACTATATTGACGGAGAAGTAATCACCTTTGATATTGAAGAAGACAACTCTTGCTTTCAAATCAGTACAACAGATGTAGAAGTTCCTTCAACTCTATTTGCAGAGATAATTCCTGTAGATGGAGGATCACCAGACTTTACTGTCCAACCTCGAAGACAAATAATTAACGAACAGAATAATAATGCTCTCTTTACTTTTTGCCTTACAGATTGTCCAATTAAAGTAAATGAAACAATTGATTATATAGTAAGAATAGGGGATAATTCCTGTAGCCAACCTCTTTATGATACAACATTGGTAAAGGTCAGAATTATAGATGATAATTCTTTCCCAGAGCTAAAATCAAGTTTAACTTTTGATTTAGAAAATAATATTTATTATTCTGAAATTCAAATAGATGAATCATTAAACTTCAACTTATTTTCATCTGATTTGGATGGAGATGATTTGAGAATTTTATTTGATGGAAGAAACTTTGATTTAGCAGCAATTGGAGCTACTACTACTCAGAGTATAAATGAGGATGGTGAAACTATTGTAGAGTTTAGTTGGATGCCTAATTGCAGTCAATTGGGCTCGAACTTCACAGCAAAAGATTATTTTTTTACAGCTTTACTTCAAGAGCGAAATTCTTGTGGTCAGTTTGTACAAGTAGACGAGCTAGACATAAAAATTACAGTTCAACCCAAGCCATTTACAAATGAAGTGCCTGAAATCACGGCAAACCTAAACCAAATTAGCTACGATAGTTTACTCATAATCGATGCAACAATAGGAGATGTTATTGCAGTAACTCTAAAAGGTATTGATGAAGACAGTGAAGATCTTCTAAGTTTGAAGCTTATTGAAAATGAATTTCTTGCACCTTTCTTAGAAAGAAGTAGCTTTTCTTTTACTCGTGCAGAAGGTAATTCACCTTTAGAAGAGCTATTTGAATGGGAAATCAATTGTAATTTGATTGAATTAGTAACCTCACCTGTTGAGCTTGAGTTTCCTTTTGTATTGCGAGATAGAAAAGAATGTGAGCCTTCTGCAAGTGATACTATAATGCTAAGAGTCAACTTACAGCCAATAATAGAGCAGGAGAGGAGTTATCCGAATGCTTTTACGCCAAATGAAGATAATTATAATGATGGTTTCACTATTGAAAACTTGAAAAATCATCCTTGCGTGAATGATTTTAAAGGTATTTTTATTTACAACAGATGGGGAGAGAGAGTCTTTGAGAGTAGCGATGTCAACTTTGTATGGCAAGCAAAAAACTTTTCTTCAGGGCAGTATTTTTATTTGCTCGAGTTTGCTAGCACTAAAGTCAAAGGAAGTGTACTATTGTTAAAGTAAAAAACTGTCTTCCAAGTATATTGAACAATGATTTTATTGAGCGTTTTAGGAAATCAGCTAAATATCTTGCTAGGAGTTTCAGGGCTTATTTTGCTATTTGGACTATTACTTAAAAGGATCAAACAGCCATATATTATCGCCTACATAATTACAGGAATTATTCTAGGGCCACATGGTTTCAAGCTAATCACCGAATACGAAACAGCAGAAATGATTGGAGAGCTGGGCTTAATCATGCTGATGTTTTTTATAGGTATGGAGATTTCTATCAAAAACTTTATCAGTCAGTGGAAAGTGGCGCTTTTTGGTACAGGCTTGCAAATTGCCTTTAGTATTTTCTTAGTGTATATGATAGGGCTATATTTTGGATGGGCAATAACCAGAGTTATTTTACTTGGGTTTATTATCTCTTTGAGTAGCTCTGCTGTAGTCATCAAATTACTACAAGATTATAATCTTAAAACAAGTTCTATAGGTCAAAATATTATTAGCATACTTCTCACTCAGGATGTATTAATAGCACCAATGCTAATAATTATGACTTTACTAAGTGGAAAAGCTATAGAGGGGAATCAACTTTTATTACAAATTATTGGAGGAGTATTTATTACTACTCTACTAGTCTTTCTTCTAAAGAAAGAAACCATATCTCTCCCATTTCACAAGCAGTTAAAAAGTGATAAAGAGTTGCAAGTGTTTGGAGGACTAATTGTATGTTTTAGCCTTGCTTTTCTAACTTCTATTTTAGGGTTGTCTGCAAGTTTGGGTGCCTTTGTAGGAGGTGTTTTCGTTCACTCTTCTCCTTCAACTAAGTGGCTGCATAATAGCTTACACTCATTTAGAATCATCCTTGTTTCCATTTTTTTTATTTCCATTGGGATGCTAATAAACTTAAACTTTCTAGTTGAAAACTGGAAAATAATAAGTCTTTTGGTCGTGGGTGTTTTTGTTTCAAATCACGGAATTAATGCTTTTTCTCTCAAATTCTTGGGGAATACCTGGAAAGAAAGTTTTTATGGCGCAGCTTTTTTAGCTCAAATTGGAGAGTTTAGTTTTGTATTAGCTTCATTAGGATATTACAATCAAATTATTTCTTCTTTTACCTATCAGATTACCGTAATTGTTGTGTCAATAACCATCTTCTTAAGTCCACTATGGACACTAGTAACTAAACGTTTGGTTGGAAACTGAACCTAGGTGCTCTCTTCTACGATTCAACTTTAGTTGAAATATGAAATATAGCATCACCCTGATAAATCATAGGTGATTCGTTTACATTGATGATATATCCATCATTTGGGGATTTGATAAGGCTACGCGAGTCTCCATAAGGACTAACAATAGTAGCTATAGTATCTCCTTTTTTAACAAAATCATGAATGTTAATTTTTGGATGTAAAAAACCAGATCGCGAAGCTCTAATCCATTTAGAAGTTAGTATAATGGTATTTTTGTATTTTGGAATAGGCACTGTAAATTTTTCATCAAGCATATCAAAATGAGATAAAATACGCATTATTCCATCAACTGCACTTTTAGCCATCTGCTTATTAGAAGTCAAAGTTTTACAACTCTCATTTAGTAAAATAGGTATACCCATCTTTTTGCAAGTTGCCCTAAGTGATTTTGGAATGTCCTTAGAATAGACAGTGAATGGTGCATGAAAAATTTCAGCATATTTTTTTAACTCTTCATCACTTGCTTCTACTCTAACTTGAGAAGCATTTAATCGCTGACCTCCTCCAGTATGGAAATCCATGCATAAATCCACACAAGGCAAAATACCAGTAACAAAATGATTAGCAAATCGACTGGCTAATGATCCTTTTTTACTTCCAGGAAAAACTCTATTCAAATCTCTTCCATCGGGGAATGTCCTAGACATATGAATAAATCCAAATACATTAACAACAGGTATGCAAATTGTGCTACCTCTTTTGGGTTTATTTATTTTTCTTGAAATCACCTGCCTTACTATTTCCATTCCATTTATTTCATCACCATGAATTCCCGACATGATAAGTACTGTTGGGCCTGGTTTATTTGAACGCTCAACATATACTGGAGTATCTACTAATGTATTGGTGAAAAGACGTGCCATATTGAGGTTAAGTCTTTTGCTTTCGCCCATAGCTATGCTTTCTCCAAGAACGATTAATTCCTTAGTGTTCATCTTTTTAAAATTTGTGACCTGCTTAGTTTATTTGGCAACACATCTTAATCATTACTTCGTGTATACCTCAATTTTAAATCAAACATGGTTTATTTCATTTTCTATCTATTGTAACAGGGCAATTAATTGATTCTACATAAGGATATACTTTGTTTTTTATAACCATATACATATTAGTATTTTTTCCAAAAACTATCTTACAGATTCCATAAAAATTAATTGTAGATATAACTTGGAATTTTTTGATAAAGGTGTAATTTAATCAATTGATGAAATAAAAAAAGCACTTGAATAAAACAAATGGAGAAGCTTGTAATAGGTAGAATTGATAAAATAGATTTGCCAGAATATGGCTTAACTAATATTGAGGCAAAAATTGACACTGGTGCCAATCGATCTGCAATTCATTGTTCAAAAATTCACCAAATACAAGAAAATGGAGTAGATAAAATTGTCTTCCATATTCCATTAGATAGTAGTCATGGAACTACTAAATTTTATAGTACAGACTTTTTTAAAAAAGGAGTACGAAGCTCTTCAGGTCATCTGGAGGAAAGGTATATTATAAATACGGTTGTTATTTTGTTTGGAACAAAAATTAAAACTACATTTTCACTGTCAGATAGATCTGAAATGAAATTCCCCGTTTTATTAGGCAGAAAATTACTTCGCTCAAGGTTTATTGTAGATGTTGATAAAAAGTATTTATCCTACAATGCAAAAATGATGTAGCTCACGCGTGTAAACGAATCATCAATAGAATAGTTATTTGCTCATACTAACATTTCAGGTTAACTTAATTTAGCTTAAATTCACAACATGAATATTGCAGTATTATCACGAAATCCAAAATTATATTCTACAAAAAGACTTATCGAGGCAATTGAACAAAGGGGGCACAATGGTCGGGTTATCGATCACCTAAATTGTGATATTGTAATGGATGAGGCTGGTCCGCTTTTATATTATAAAGGAGAAAAATTAGACGATATTGATGCAATAATTCCTAGAATTGGCGCATCAGTTACTTTCTATGGTACTGCTGTTGTAAGGCAATTTGAAATGATGAAGGTTTTAAGCGCAGTTAACTCTCTAGCTATTACCAGATCCAGAGATAAACTGAGAAGCTTACAAATTCTATCAAGAGCTGGTGTGAAAATGCCAAAAACAGCCTTTACCAATAGCAGCAAAGGAGAAAATAAAATTATGAGGCATGTAGGAAATGCCCCTGTAGTTATAAAGCTGCTTGAGGGAACGCAAGGTCTTGGAGTTGTATTAGCTGAAACAGAAAAAGGAGCAAAATCTATTGTTGAAGCATTTGATAGCCTAAAGACAAGAGTCATAATGCAAGAGTTTATTGCAGAAGCTGGCGGAGCAGATATACGTGCATTTATTATTGATGGAAAAGTTGTTGGAGCTATGAAAAGGCAAGGCAAGGAGGGAGAGTTTCGATCTAATTTACATAGAGGGGGAATTGCTAACATAGTAGAATTGAGTGAAGATGAAAAGGCAACAGCATTGAAAGCAGCTGAAAGCATGGGGCTTGCAATTGCAGGTGTTGATATGTTACAATCTAAAAGGGGAGCAATGGTATTAGAGGTTAATTCGTCACCAGGCTTGGAAGGAATTGAGACTGCAACAAAAAAGGATATTGCAGGAGAAATAGTTGAATACCTGGAGCGCACTTTTGAGTCTAAAGAAATTCCAAAAGATAAAATAAAAGCGTAGTTAGCATATAACAAGGATTGTATTTATGTTAGTTCTGTATAACATATATTCTACATTAACTGAATCACAAAAAAAGTAACTTGGATAAGAGAATCTGAGTACTACCATATCTAATCTACGTTTTAATGGATTTTTTGAATATTATCTATTGCTTTTTAATATCGAAACTCAGGTATAATGCAGAATTTTGTTAATTCTAATCCATTGATTAAACCTGATAGTCTTATAAGAATAATATAATCTACAATGGTGGGAGAATAGTTTGTTTAATTTGTATTGTTTATAAGGAAGGGCATCCAGCAATTGACTGCCACGTACTTATTGACATTTTATTCTCAAAATTTAGGGGTCAATTAGCTAAGTCTTGTATTATCACTTACTTTTTAATTAGAGAGTTACTAATTTATACTGAGTACGTCTCGAATTATTAGGGTTAAAGTAATTTATCCAAAGAACTTTATTAGCTTATAGGATTTGATTAGTTTTATATTTTATAATAAGGCACAAAAGGATTGAAGAGCAAAATTGCACATAAAATATTAATTACCTTATTTAAGGTAATAATTGCTTTCCTTATTTTATATACGCAGCCATTGTCTATTTTTTCCCAAGAAAAAAAGGAAAATATTAACCTCAATAGGTTTGATAAAGAGAAGTGGAAAAACGAAAAAGAAAAACTTCAACAATACAAAACAGGTGAAAGAAAAGAAGTAAACCCTCGCTCACTTGATAAAAAAAAGTGGGAAGACCTGAAGGAAGAACTTGAATACGAGACTAAAAAAAAGAAAAAAAAACAAAAAGAGGAGGATAAAGAATTTGATTCTTCCTTTTTGGATGCACTTTTATTGCTTTTAAAGCCCCTCGGATATTTCTTTCTGATATTAATTGCAATTGCTCTTCTATGGTTTATTATTTTCCTTATCAAAAACTTCAAGGGAAAGAATAAAAAAGTTGATAATTTCCCAAAAATAACCTTTGAAAAATTAGAAGAGGCGGAAGAAAATCTTGAAAGAGCTGATTTTACCAAACTGCTAGAAGAAGCACTACAGGATGAAAACTACTTAGTGGCATTGCGTATATACTATCTAATTGTTTTACAGAAACTTAATGAAAATAAATATATAGTTTGGGAGAAGAAAAAAACTAATAGAATATATGCAGAAGAACTAAAAGGCAATAACTATTACCAGCAGTTTTTACAGCTTACTAATAGCTTTGATTTTTTCTGGTATGGAAACAAAGAAGTGCCCATAGATACGTTTTCAGAACTTGAGTCTTTATTTCAAAAAATGATAACAGAATTGGATGTCACAGAAGAAAAATAGAAATATTGTTTTATTTATATTGATATCTGCAGTTCTATTAATTGTAGCTACTTTCTATTTTCTAAATAGAAAACCTGGCGTTTCCTGGGGGCAAACTTTCAATACCAATGGGAAAAATCCGTATGACACATACCTTTTAAGCAGGCTTTTAAACTCACTTGAGGATAGTTCAAAGCTACATTTCATTAAAAAAGACCTAAGTACTTTTTCAAAAGTTGCTGACTCTACTCAAATTAGTCCAAAGAAAAACACCTACTTCTTTCTAAGTAAACATTACTATATAAATGAAGATCAATTTAATATTCTTTTGAAATTTGTAGAAAAAGGAAATAATGCTTTCATAGCTTCCTGTTCCCTCCCATACAGTTTTGAGAAGTTTTTTACTCAAAAAGTCGGTGGTTTCGCAAAAGACTCTGCAGCCTATTCGAGTTGGGGGTATACATATAAAACATTATGGATAGGAGATACATTAAGAGATTTAAACTTTACCAGTGATCATCTATTTCTTGAAAAACCACATGAGTTAACATTTTACCCAGGAGATAGTAAGTTTTATCAGCCAACAGCTGGCTGGGCTGCATTTGACTCTCTATATACAGAAAAGGATACCTCAAATCAGTTTCAAAAACTTGGTTATGCAAATCAAGACGAGATAATATTTTTCAGTATAAAACATGGTAAGGGAAATTTATACTTTCACACCATACCACTGGCATTTACCAATTACTTCCTCAGAGAAAAAGAAGGAAAAGACTATGTAGAAAGAGCATTGGCATATACAGAAGGAGACTTTTACTGGGATAAGTACAATGCAATAAGCTACTATAAAAAAGGGAACAGAAAAGGAAGTCCAAGATTTGACAAAGGACCGATGTGGTTTATTCTTACCCATGAAAGCCTGAGATGGGCATGGTATATAATTCTTGTTATGGTACTTTTATATGTTGTAGTACAATCAAGAAGAAAACAGAAAATTATTCCTCTGGTTGATCCTAAGCTTAACACCTCTTTGGACTTTGTGAAAACAGTAGGAAGGCTGTATTTCAAACAAGAAAATCACAAAAAATTAGCAATGCTAAAAATGAAATTATTTTTGGGAGATATTCGAAATCAATTTCATATATCAACCTCACATTTAGATGCTGAATTTGAAAAAAAGCTGAGAAAAAGATCAGGAGTAAATGAAAGAATTATTCGCTCTCTAATTGTAGAATGCAAAAAAGTATCTAAGAAAAAGTATTTATCTAAAGAAGAGTTGATTGACCTCAATGAAAAAATTGAGCGATTTAATCAGTTTAAACAAGTGTAAAAAGCAAAATTTAAGTTTATATAAAAAATGGAAGAAAGTATTGATAATCAAGATTTTAATAAAGAAAAACCCTCCGTTCAGCCTGATGTGGAATGGGTGGCAGAATCTATTCAAAAGATCAAAAATGAGCTCTCTAAAGTAATAGTTGGGCAAGAAAAAATAATCGACTTAATATTAGCAGGAGTTTTTACTGGTGGACATGTATTGCTAGAAGGAGTTCCAGGAATAGCGAAGACACTATTGGCACGATGCATATCCAAAACTTTAGGGCTAGACTTTTCCAGAATCCAGTTTACGCCAGATCTTATGCCCACTGACATTATAGGAACAAGCATATTCAATATGCAGAGCTCAGAGTTCCAATTCAAAAAAGGTCCTGTTTTTTCGAACATAATCCTTATTGATGAGATCAACAGAGCTCCTGCCAAAACACAGGCAGCACTCTTTGAGGTAATGGAAGAAAAGCAGGTTACCTACGATGGGACTACGTACCCAATGAGTTTACCATTCTTTGTTATGGCAACGCAAAACCCAATAGAGCAGGAGGGAACCTACAAATTACCAGAAGCTCAATTAGATAGATTTCTGTTCAAGCTTATACTAGAATACCCTTCACTCGAAGAAGAAATAAAAATCCTAAATCGATTTGAAAAAGACTTTAAGGGAAATGTAATTAACGAAGTAGAAGCCGTTTTTCACAAGGAAGATTTTGAAAAAATCCTCCAGCAGATAGAAAATGTATACATAAAAGACGATCTCATCAGATACATTGCAGAAATCGTAGATCTCACAAGAAACTCCAATGACCTTTACCTTGGAGCATCACCAAGAGCATCCTTGGCAATGCTAAAAACGTCAAAAGCGATGGCGGTAATTAAAGGGAGAAACTACTTAGTTCCTGATGATATTCAAGAAGTAGCATTTCCTGTATTAAATCACCGAATAATTCTATCGCCAGAGAGGGAAATGGAAGGCATGGAAAGCAAAGAAATCATAAATGAAATTATAAAATCAATAGAAGTTCCAAGGTGAGAAGTTTTATAAAAGGCTTTTTCTTAACATCTCGATTCTTTTATGTCAACATCTTTGTTGCCATATTGTTTATCATAAGCTTTTTTAGACCAGAACTACTATTGCCCTCCAAAATAGCTCTGGCATTATCTGTAATAATCATTGTAGTGGATATCTATCAGCTATTCAACTCATCGATACAATTCAAAGCATCCAGAATTAGCCCAAAACTATTATCCCTTGGTGATGACAACACCATCAAAATAAACTTAGAAAACCAATCCCAAAAAAGCTTCAACCTAAGCATCATTGACGAGTTGCCCAAGCAGTTGCAAATAAGAGACCTGCTTATTCAGCTAGAAATGAAACCCAGCGAATCCAAAGTAGTAAACTACACGATACACCCTACAGATAGGGGGCTATATACTTTTGGTGATATTCACCTATTTTTCAAAACCTATCTGGGGCTAATTCAAAGAAGAATAACTATCCCTGCAAAAGAGCAAATTCCGGTCTATCCATCCATTATCCAAATGAAAAACTATGACCTGAAAACAATAGAGCAGATTAGCAAATACTTTGGAATCAAAAAGATCAGAAAGCTAGGGCACAACTATGAATTTGAGCAAATAAAAAACTATGTAATAGGCGATGACTATCGAAGCCTAAACTGGAAAGCAACTTCTAGAAGAGGAGAGCTGATGGTAAACCAATATCAGGATGAGAAATCACAGCCAATCTATAGCATTTTGGATCTAGGAAGATCGATGTATACCCCTTTCTACAACCTCAGCCTCCTAGATTATAGCATAAATACAAGCCTCTCCCTTGCCAATGTCAGCTTACAAAAGCAAGACAAAGCTGGCATCATTACCTTTGCTAAGCAGATCCAAACATTTCTCAAAGCAGAAAGCAAGCCTTTGCAGCTCAAAAAAACGCTGGAAATACTATATAATGCACAGATCACAGAAGAGGAGCCTAACTACGAGCTTTTATACCAAAGCATTCGAAATAGCATCAAGTCCAGAAGCTTAATC
Organism: Bacteroidia bacterium; assembly: GCA_030425505.1. Lineage (GTDB taxonomy): Bacteria > Bacteroidota > Bacteroidia > Cytophagales > Flammeovirgaceae > JAUIAB01. Next base: position 22,123 of record JAUIAB010000023.1, read on the forward strand.
TTTTTATTTACTAACTTCGAAAGCTCCTATTCTCTGGAAAGAGTCATCCCCATTTTAAAGAGGATAAATAAACTCCATCTATTGGTTGTTGTTTTTTTTGAGAATGAAGAACTATCTGAGTATGCTTTTTCCAAGGTCTCTAATTTGGAAGACATTTACACCAAAACGATCGCTCATCAATTTCTTTCTGACAAAAAAAAGATGGTAATAACCCTTCAAAAATTTGCTATTCAGGCGATTTTAACAAAACCTAAAGACCTAACGATCAATACCATAAACAAATATTTGGAGCTAAAAGCACGAGGTTTAATATAAATTTGGCACCCTTGCGCAAAGCCCATCCGACGGGTCGAGCCTGCTTTCCCCACAAAATCCACTTCGGTCTCGCCCTGTGTCTCCAAGCCTCGGGTGCTATCAGCTGACTGGCATAACTACCTCTCGATCCACTCAATAGAAATATCAGAATATACTAGTTGAATAACATGTTCCAGCTCAGGAGTAGCTGAAATTTTCAGCTTCCCATCTGAACCTTCATAAATGAGAATAGCACTCAAATGCTTTTGTTTTTTCAAAACTGCAATAGACTCATCGAAGCCTAACACCATGAACGCAGTGGCGTATGCATCAGCAACTGTGCAGTTCTCAGCAAGTACAGAAGCACTTAAAAGATCACTGTAAGCGGGTTTACCTATTCTAGGATCAATGGTATGTACATACCTTTTGCCATCTTTAATAAAAAAATTTCTGTAGTTCCCAGAAGTAGCCAATGATCTATTATTCAACTTCAATGAAAGAATCATTTTCGAGGCTTCACTATTTTCTACAACTGGGTGATCAACACCTATTACCCATGGTTTGCCATTCATTTTTAAGCCACTACAGGCTACTTCCCCTCCAATTTCAACCATGAAATCATAAATCCCAATCGACTTAAAGTAATCAGCTACTACATCAACTCCATAGCCTTTAGCTATGGCTCCAAAATCCAATTGAATATTATTCAATGACTTTTTTACCCCTTCACTATCAAAGTAAAGTTTCTCAAACCCTACAGCTTTCTGTAAACTAGATAGTTTAACTGTATCAATTTCTCCTTTATTATTGGGGGTAAAGCCCCAAGCTTTGACCAAAGGCAAAATAGTAGGATCAAACGCTCCATTCGTATTTTCAAATACCTCTTTAGAATACTGTAAAACAGGTAAGAAATGAGAGCTTTGATAAAGCCATCTATTAGTAGTATCTAGCTGATTGAATTGGCTAATTTCAGAGTTAGGTATGTAAGTAGAAAAAGTGGTATTAATGTCATTTAAGATCTTATCCACTTCAGTTTGTAAATCTTTCTTTTCTTCTGATAAAAACTTAATGGTATAACTTATAGACCCGAAAGTTTTTCCCTGAATTACATAACCCTTTTTGGTTGCAGGTGCATTTAAATATCTGAAAAAATAGAATCCTCCAAAAAATAGAATTAGTATAATGGCTAATAATTTTCTTCTCACAATAAAAAAATAAAATTTATACTATTGAATATCAATAAGTTATAATAAAATCTAAAAAAAACTTAAAATTCTTCCTGCGTTTTTGCCAAAATAGTCGTCTATAGAAGTGAAAACCAAAAAATGTTTTTATGTCTACAGCAACAAGTATAGCGAAAATGCCAAAAAACAGGTTTAAAGAACTAGTTTCAAAGTCTGGCTCACTTAAAGCAAGAGAACTAACAGAACTGCTTTCCTTCAAAAAAACATTTGTTGACTCAATCAACAATGCAAAAAAAGCTAGTGCTCAGAAAGTAGCAGTTTAAATAAAAAAACTGTCTATCAATTACTTTTCATATTAGCACTCATTTTTACAACTAGCTGGTTTATCCCTTCTATGTTTTCGCTTAAGAAATCATTTAGTTTTTCTACAACTAAACTTTCGTTATCTGTAATCGCACTATCATAACTTTGGTATTCAGCAGAGGATACTAATGCGCTTTTAATCTCTAACTGTCTTTCAAGGCTGACCACCTCATAAGAGTGTATTGAATAAAAAGTTTTAGTTAAAGACTTCATCTGCCTCAAATTTTCAGCAAATTTACCTAAGCAAAGTTTGCTTTCTAGTACTTTGATCACTTCATCAGTAAAGTTTTGCTCAACAGATATTCCTTCATAGTCGTAAAAAGCATACCACTGCCAGACTACCAAGATATCTTTAATAGGGGTAGGGAGACTATTTAGCCCTTCGAGAGTTAGCCACATTCCATCTTTGTATTTTGAGTCTAAGAGATCACAAATAAGTACCCAAAAATTATTAAGCCTTTCTTCTCCATTTTTTGAAATTAGACTAATGCTCTCAATATATTTATTATTTTGAATTGCATGCATTTTTAAAGCCTTTGAAAAATTATAATTGCATTTTTCTAAAAGCTCTTGTGCATTACTCTCATTTACTGCCAGTTTTTTTGATAGCTTATCAATTTGAATTTTCTGCCAAACTTCCATTTCGAGAAACTTCTCTTATTTGATTTAAGGATACTCAAAGCCAAATATAAACTCAATCAAAACTCCTTCTTTGAAGGTATACTTTGCATAGTACAAATGTGAATTGTGTTTCTGAAGAAACTTAGAGTTATCAATGTCATCAATTATATATTGTAGAGTTTTTATTTCTCCATCAACTGTTTTATGTGGCTTGCCTTTGATAGCTTTTAGTTTATCAATTAATATTCCGAGCTTAATTCCACTTTCAGTTTTAAACTCTTTGTCTTTTACCCTTCTTGCATTATCATCAGTAGAGTCAGCATATTCTACTTTAAACTCAGCAAACTCTTTTTTTGTGCCCCCTGGGTGAAAATAAAATGTAAACTTTTGGTTACCGTCTCTAGAAAGAACATACGACTGATAGTTTGGCGCATCAGTAAGTCTTTCCATTACATCAGATCCAAGATAATCATCAATATTTTTTTGACTATTTAGCTTAATCTTATTAATGGAAACATCAGGCTTAAACTTTTTATCCTTTAGAGTAGGCTCTATTTTCATGTTAGAGAAGCTTGTTGAAAGGATGAAAATCAAGCTAGATAAAAAGAAGTATTTCATAGTATTTTTCATGTTTTAAGGATAAAGCATAGTTCGAATATATTAAAAAAAATAGTTTTAAAGTGTGCTTTGTTGAATTTAGCACCTACAAAGAGTAGTATACAGCATTACTGAAACTTATACTTTTGAACTTATATAAAAGACAGTTTTTTCAGCTGGTTGAATAATAATGAGTTTTGTTGAAGTAGGCATTATACTATGAAAACCTATGCTCCAGGGATAAATATAATACTCAGATGTTCTAATTCTATCTTCTGAGGGAAACCATGAGATCGTCGATTGTGTATTTCCGATAAATTTTATGGCTTCATCTACCACCTTTGGTAGTTCATCTCCTCTATACCATTTTCTGGAAGAGTTATTTTTTGTGAGTTCATCAATTGTAACATGTGATATTCTTATAGAATAAGCATCTAAATGATCTCCTGTTAGAGCTTTTGCCGAAGTATAACTTTCAAGTACTTCTTCAATTCTTTCATCTCCAAGGTTACACCAATTTAATACAAAGCTGACTTTATTCTTTTTTGGTTTGGTAATATTACTTTGCAGAGAAGGTCTTGAAAAGTATAAATACCTTCCTCCAAAATAAGCTATGATTAATAGAGAGATCAATCCCCAAATCATTAGGGCTAGTTTGCTTACTTGTAAAATATTCTTTTTAAAACGCATTAATTATTATTTATTCTATTAAAAAAATCCCCAAACTCTAGTTCATACAGCGATCGGTCAAATGCAAGCATTTCAATTCTTTGTATTCCCTGTTCTATTTCCAACTTTCTTTCTTCAATTATCGCATCGTTGTTATCTGGCTCTTTATCCATTTCATAGCCAATATTTCTCCAAATTACTTCCTTTTCATTAATGCTTAACTCAAAAGAAATTATTCCACAGTAGTCACAGCCGCAATGGCATCTGTATAAAACAATCGAGTTGGTATTTAGTTGATTTTGGGGCTTTTTCTTTCCCGTGAACTCCAATACTTTTTGATTAATAAACTCTATTCTTTCTTTAGGGTTGTAGTCGGGAAACTTGCTTTGATCAATAAACGGTATATCAAGATCAAAGTCGGAGAAGCTCAAATCAAACCTATCAATGTTCAATAGAGTAGAAAGGGAAGTCCCATCGATAAAAAAGTCAAAATGCTTACTTTTAGTTTGGCTAAAATCTTTATTATCTGTTTTTGGGTAGACTCTTCTAATTTTTAGTTCGCTCACTATGTGCAAAAATACTGTTTAATAAAACAACAGTTTAAAGTAGAAAGATGGTTTTAGTAATTCCTTTTTTAAATCAACATTATCCAACATTGAAGTTAGCAATGTCCGAACAGATGGGTTCTTATTTGCTTTTTTAACAATGTAATTGAATAGTTTGGGATATTTCAAAAGCTTCTGCATAGAACGGCTTACTCGCAGTTCATTCCACATCTTTTTGTAGATGATTTTGTCGTACTGCTTATTGAATGAGTTATCAAACTGTTTGTGGCGGAAAACTTTGATCAAATGCTCTGCAGCGATTCTCCCACTGCGTAAAGCATTTCCGATTCCCTCGCCTGTGAATGGATCTATTAAGCTGGCCGCATCTCCTAATAAGATAAAGTGATCTCCTGAAATTGGTCTTTTTTTGGAGCCAATAGGCAGTCCATAGCCTTGTATTTCCTCTAATGGCGTCGCATTTTTAAAACGCTCCTTTACATTGGGATGGGTAGTAATGATTTCATTTAGCTTTTTCTTAATATTGACTTTCTTCTTACTTACCTCACTGGAGAGAATACCCAAACCCACATTTGCCTGCCCGTTAGGCAAAGGGAAAACCCAAAAATACCCAGGCAGTACACCATCATAAAAGTGCAATTCGATATGGTTTTTGGAGTGAAAATTCTCTACTCCTGTATAATACTGGCGTAAACCAGCACTGTAATGATCTTTTTCTACCCTTATTTTGCCCAGCTTTTTGTTGACAATAGAATGTGCACCATCTGCACCTACTATCATTGGAGCTTCTAATAAATGATTTTCTGTTTTTACCTGTACACCATTATCTATTATTGATATATCTTCAGCCTTTTCTCCTGTGTATGTGGTTACATTGGGTAGATCTTTTACCTGCCTAAACCAGAAGTGGTCGAAATCTATTCTTTTGGAAATATATCCTGCAGCTTTTCCGTGGTTTCGGTTTGTAAAATCGATATCCAGCTTCTTCCCGTTTGGAGCAAAAAAGCGAACTCCATGGGAGTCTATCTTTTCAGCAAAATCTTCAAACTCTTTTGCTAGGGTTTCATCTATTCTGTAAAATTGGTTAACTACATCTGCACTTAGAGCATCACCACAAATTTTATCGCGAGGGAAGGTGCTTTTATCTATTAAAGCAATTGTGAGGTCCTCATTTCTAAGCTGATAGGCACAGGTGCAACCAGCAGGACCAGCACCAACAATGATGATATCATAGGCTTTTTTTGACATGGGCTCAAAGCTACAATAATTGGGAAAACCTTAAAAACAGAAAAAGTGGGAGGGGTGAATGTCCAGCGGGGAGAGCGAGGGAATGCAGGGTGGAAGCTTTGGACATTCTTGATTTTTTAGTACTTTTTGATCAAGCAAAAAGTACAGAAAGAAAAGATGCTATTGGAGTTACCAAGAACTATACACAGACCTACATGCGTTAGGAGATTCACTCCACATAATAAGGTTTACTACATTTTTAAGTATGGTATCAATGCTTCAATAAGTTTTCCAATTCCATAACCGAAAATACCTAATAACCACCAATAATTTTTTAATATTTGAAATTTTAGCACTTTTTGCTTCAAATCTCTAATCTCTTGTTCTTGATCTCTAATTGTTTCCTTATACTTTAACTCTTTAAGTTGATAGTTTTTTAATTCTTTCTCAAGTTTTAAAGCTTCTATTTCATCATCGTACAATGATTTTACTGATTTTTTTTGAATGATTAATTCACTGCCTTTAGGCTCAATCATGAATCGGATAAACCCACTTGGGGTTGAATTATCTCCTCCCCCTAATTTTTTTACTAGTCCAAGTTCAATTAACTCATTTTCAATTATTCTATATTTTTTGTCTTCTACATTGGACTTTGGAGAACCTAAAAAATCAGTTAACATTCCATTTTCATCGAATAGTTTGGGAAGGATTTGATCTATTAAAGCTATTTTTTCTTCTATTTTCATAACATGAAATTAATTCACCCTCACCCACTTAACCCTTCGTTTTCCAATTTCGGAGATAGGGTAGAGGTAGAGCGTGTCTTGGTTTATCTCAAACTTTCTTTGGACTGTTTCAGTAAAGTATTCGGGGTTTCCGTGGGAAAGCTTTTGATGTTCTATAATATCTCCCTCTAGAATTCTGCACTTGGCAGTGTACACATAATTGGCAAGGGTAGAAATACTATCTTTTGCAGAAAAAGCTTCGTAAAGTGGTCTTTCCTCTTCTTTAGAGACATTATTCGACCAGTTTATTTTGGTTTTATTGTAGTCTTTTGGGGTAAAGTGGACCGCCATATGTCCCAAGCCGTCGTAAATGATATAGCCAGTGCCTCCTTTCATCCAAGGGTGGTCTTCCCAAACTCCCTGGCTGTTCTTAACCTCATGGTTAAGCATTTTCCACATTCCTCTTAATTGCTCCATTGGTGGTAATTCAGTTTTAGGAGCAGTTTTTTGACAGGCTGTTAGTGATCCAAGGAGTAGTAAAGAATAAAAAACCAGTTTTATTTTCATACACTCAGCTTGTTTTCTGAAGCTGCAATAGCAGTAGAGACGGCTGCATCACCAGTTACGTTTACTACGGTTCTACACATATCCAAAATCCGATCTACCGGGAAGATAATCGCTATCCATGCGGGGTTTAAACCTACCGATTGCAATACGATGATAAGCATCACCAAACCAGCACTAGGAACGGCTGCTGTACCTATAGAAGCTAATGTTGCTGTCAAAACTATAGTAATTTGTTGTGCAAGACTCAAATCTACCAGGTGGAACTGTGCTAAAAAGACAACAGCTATAGCCTGGTAAAGGCTGGTTCCATCCATATTTACGGTAGCACCGATAGGCAATACAAAGCTGGAAATCTCTTTAGGTACTTTTAGTCGCTCATGCACACAGTCCATCGTTACAGGAAGTGTTGCCATACTAGAGCTAGTAGAAAATGCCATTAACTGAGCTGGACTAATTCCTTGATTGAAGTATTTAAAGCTTTCTACAAAAGACTTTTTGCTTTTTCTGCTGTAGATAAAAGAAACGAGTATTGGGTATATTACAAATATCATTATCCCAAGTCCAAGTACTACTACCAAAGAATACCAGGCAATGCCTTTGAAGATTTCAATAACTTTATTTAGGTCATCTCCAGCTAGTTCTGAAAGTTTGCCAGCTAATAAGGCAAATACAAAAAAGGGTGCTCCCTTCATCACTACGTGAACCATCTTCAAGAAGACTTCATTGAGTGAGGTTACCAGTTTACTTACTGGTGCAACGGTTTCTTTCGGAAGTAAGATCATCACAATACCAAAAAATATGGCAAAGAAGATGACTTGGAGCATCAGTCCATTATTGTTGAGAGACAGGAAAATATTGCTCGGCACCATATCTACTAAAAATTGTAGAGGGCCAGCATCTTTCGTAGATTTAGCTGATTTTATCTTACTCTTTACAGATTCATTGCTGTAATCTTGTGCTAGTTTCTCTTGTGCTTTTGAAACATAGTTAGCGTATTTAGGATTGCTTAGATAGTTTTTACCATCCAAAATTTCAACATCAGGCGTTTCTTGTATCCAAATTTCATAGCTAATTCTATTGACTATTCTTTGCTCTTCGTCAATAAAGTTTCCTGGCTTTATTGTATTTACCAATAGAAGTCCAATACTAACAGCTGCAACTGTAGTTATTAGATATGTTACTAAAGTTTTAGCTCCCAATCTACCAATTGTCCCAGAGTCAGAGAGGTCGCTTACTCCTTTTATTATGGAGAAGAGTACAAGAGGTACGGCTATCAGCTTCAAGAGGTTAATAAATATGCTACCCCAAGGCCCTATCCAGTTTATGGTAAATTTGCTTAAACCCAGTGAACTAGAGATTAAAACCCATATTATTCCTGCAATCAGTCCAATGATGATTTGCCAGTGTAAGGCAAGTTTTTTCATATTTTTTAAAATTTATGACCTGCCTAGTTTGTTGTTACACACCTTAATCATTACTTATGTGTGCCTCAACTATAAATCAGACATGGTCTGTTTCATTTGTTTAAAGTTTATGACCTGCCTAGTTTGTTGTTACACACCTTAAATCATTACTTATGTGTACCTCAACTATAAATCAGACATGACCTGTTTATTTGGCAGCAACAAAATATAACTGCTAAATTATAATTGTTCATTTCTTTTTAGAGATAAAAAGAAACGAACCAAAGAAAAATCTTAAAAATTTAATGCTATAAGGCTTTTCATAGTTAGTTTAAACCTTTGATTACGCTAAATTTTTGACGCAATACCTAGTAAAGCTTTAGTATAAATCAACAAATTAATTCTTATTTGAATAGTATTGCATTTATGTAAAGTGTAAAGCCTGGAAGCTAGAGTAAGTCCAACTCTTCTTATTTATTCTTTTTCCATAAATGGATATCTAAAGTCTTTTGGAGGAACGAATGTTTCTTTAATGGTTCTTTGCGAAACCCATCGCAATAGATTAAACTTGGAACCCGCTTTATCATTTGTCCCAGATGCTCTTGAGCCGCCAAAAGGTTGTTGCCCAACTACTGCACCAGTTGGTTTATCATTGATATAAAAGTTTCCTGCTGAATGCTCTAGTTTTTTACAAGCTAGCTCTATAGCATATCTATCTTGTGAGAAGATGGATCCAGTCAAACCATACGTAGATGTGTTATCAACAAGGTAAAGTGCATCTTCAAATTTGTTTTCGTCATAGACATAGATAGTTAATACTGGACCAAAGAGCTCTTCTGTCATGGTTTCGTACTGGCTATCTTCTACTTTAAGAATGGTTGGCTCTATGAAATAGCCTTTAGAGCCATCGTAGTTTCCTCCAGCAACAACTTCTACTAATGAAGATTTTTTGGCTTCATCCATGTATTTGGTGATTTTGTCAAAGGACTTTTTGTCAATCACTGCAGACATGAAGTTGGTGAAGTCTTCTGGGCTTCCCATCTTTATATTTTTCGCATCTTCAACTAAGTATCCTTTCACTTCATCCCACAAGTTGCTTGGAATATACGCTCTTGATGCTGCGGAACACTTTTGCCCCTGGAACTCAAATGCTCCTCTGGTAAGTGCAGTAGCTAATGCTTTAGCATCGGCAGATCTGTGTGCAATGACAAAGTCTTTTCCTCCAGTTTCACCAACGATACGAGGGTATGTTTTGTACTTATCGATGTTAGTACCAATCGTTTTCCAGATATTCTGAAAAACCTGAGTACTTCCTGTAAAGTGCAGCCCAGCAAAATCGGGGTGACTAAATATGATATCGCCTGCCGTAGGACCGTCTACATAGACCAGGTTGATTACTCCATCAGGAAGTCCTGCTTCTTTGAATACCTCCATAATTACCTGTGCAGAATATATTTGAGTGTAGGCTGGCTTCCATACAATGGTATTTCCCATCATTGCTGGTGAGGCAGGTAAGTTTCCTGCGATAGCAGTAAAGTTGAAAGGAGTAAGTGCAAAAATAAACCCTTCCAGCGCTCTATGTTCTACTCTATTCCAAATACCATTATCCGACTCTGGTTGTTCCATGTATATTTCTGTCATGTACTGAACATTGAATCGTAGAAAGTCTATGAACTCACAGGCTGCATCTATCTCTGCCTGATAGGCTGTTTTAGCCTGACCAAGTACAGTTGCAGCATTAATTTTAGCTCTATAAGGACCTGCTAATAGATCTGCTGCTTTTAGGAAAATGCTTGCTCGGTGTTCCCAAGAAAGATTATTCCACATTTCTTTTGCAGACAAAGCAGCTTCAATAGCCTGCTTCACATGGCTTGCATCACCTTCGTGGAAGTGTCCTAGAGTAAACTGATGATCATAAGGAGGTGAAATTTTCTTTTTATTATTGGTTCTTACTTCCTGACCTCCGATATGCATCGGAATGTCTTTTTCACTTGATTTAAGTTCTTTTAAAGCTTTTTTGAGATTTTCTCTTTCGCTTGATCCAGGAGCGTAACTCAAAACAGGCTCATTGGTTGCTATTGGTACATTAAAAAAACCTTTACTCATAGTTATATCTAATTTTTTTAGTCGTTTTAAAAATCAAACTTGCTTGGAGGCAAATATAGATAATTGGAGCTGTTACATGGAATACATGAGATAATTTCCTGGATAAATAATAGTAAGTATCTGGTTATTAGCAGTAAATGCTATTCTTTTGTGCAATTAGCGGATTGGATTTTAAAGATAATGTTGGCAAAAACGGATATACAAACTGACCCTTCCAAAGAAAAAGTTTCCTTGAAGGATTCAATTTTACTTTTGGGCTCTTGTTTTTCAGATGAGATAGGTAGTTTGCTGGTAGAAAATAAGCTATATGCATTGGTTAATCCTTTTGGAACTGTTTTTCATCCTCTTAGTATTGTACAGCTTTTGAAGTATTGCCTATCCAAACAGAAGCTTGATTTGGATTTGTTGTTTGAGAAAGAGGCTGATATTTGGTTGCATCATGAGTTTAGCTCGAAAGTGTATGCTGAATCTAGAGAAAAGCTTGTGGATGAAATTGAAAAACAGATTGATTCTACTCGAGCTTTTTTACAATGTTCTTCATGGGTTATATTGACCTTGGGTACTGCGAAGGGATATTTGCTGAAGAAGAATGGGAAAATGGTTGCTAATTGCCACAAAAGGGACTCTGACTTATTTCAGTCTGTAGTTAGCGATAAAGATTTGATAGTGAATGTGTTTGCGGAAGCTCTTTCTTTGTTAAAAGATAAGAAAGTTATTCTTACAGTTAGTCCTGTGCGGCATGTAAAAGATGGTTTACAGGAGAACAGTATCAGTAAGAGTATTTTGCGACTAGCTTGTCATGAGCTTGAAGCTAGTTTTTCTAATGTGCATTACTTTCCATCGTATGAGATCATGATGGATGACTTGCGGGATTATCGATTTTATAAGAAGGATTTGATTCATCCTAATGATGTGGCTGTTGAATATATTTGGGATAGGTTTTCCAATACTTTTTTTGACGATTCTTTAATTATTTTTTTGAAAAAATGGAAAAAGATTAAAGCCAGGTTAGAGCATAAGCCACTTTTTACAAACTCTAAAAGTCATTTTACTTTTCTTGAAAGACTACTAGAGGATTTAGATAGGGTGGAGGAGGTGAATGTAGAGGAGGAGAAAAGTTGGATTATGAAGAAGTTGGAAAGAATTAAGTAGGTCATAGTTATTGTAATCTGAGTTTGACTTTAAGTGCAAGAAACATTGTGGTTGCTATCTTTTAGATCCTGAATCAAGTTAAGGGTAGCAAGCGCGTTTTCTTTTACTCTCTAATGCTGGGATATAGAAGGGTTGGATGGTCTATCATATCATGTCAATAAGGTATGCCTGCACCCTTGGGAAAGAGGCTAAGCCAAAGATCGAGGGGCTTGCAGCGTAAGCTCTAGCTTTGGCAGCCGGGACGAGCCTTGTGGAAGGGTGTCCTGATTTTGTATGTTAGTGTTGTTCTTTTGAGTTTATTTATTGTGTTTGTTGAGCAGTTTCCAGATTAGATGTTTTAATTCTGTTATCCCTGTTTGCGTTGCAGAAGAGATGAATATATGAGGAATATTTTCAGGAATGTTGTTTTTGAGTTCTTCAACTACTTCATTATCAAGGAGATCTAATTTGGTAATGGCGAGTATTCTATCTTTATCCAAAAGCTCAGGGTTATATTTTTTTAGCTCATTAATTAGTGCGTTGTATTGTGTTTTGATTTCTAATGAGTCTCCAGGAATCATGAAGAGTAGGAGAGAGTTTCTTTCTATATGCCGTAAAAATCGCAAGCCTATTCCTTTGCCTTCTGCTGCTCCTTCGATTATTCCAGGTATATCTGCTACTATGAAGGATTTGAATTTTTCATAGGGGACGACTCCAAGGTTAGGTTTTATAGTAGTAAATGGATAGTCAGCAATTTTTGGTTTGGCATTAGAAACTACCGATAAGAATGTAGACTTCCCCGCATTAGGAAACCCTACCAGACCGACATCTGCAAGTACTTTTAGCTCAAGGACAACCCAGGCTTCTACTCCTTCGAGTCCTGGTTGAGCATACTGCGGAGATTGCCTAGTAGATGATTTGAAATGGACATTCCCTAAACCTCCTTTTCCTCCTTCTAAGATTATTTTTTCTTCACCATGTGTTACTATCTCTGCTAGTTTTTCGTTGTTTTCATCATTTTTAGCGATGGTTCCTAATGGTACTTCTATGATGATGTCTTCTCCCTGAGCTCCTGTTTTGCAGTTCCCAGATCCACTTTGACCTTTTTCAGCTTTTATATGTTTTTGGTAACGTAGATGAAAGAGAGTCCAGAGGTTTCTATTCCCTTTAAGGATTATATGTCCTCCTCTTCCTCCATCTCCACCGTCAGGACCACCTTTTTCAATGAATTTTTCTCTTCTGAAGTGTGCAGATCCTGCCCCTCCATTACCAGATTTTGCATTAATCTTTACATGATCAATGAAGTTTATTTCTGACATTTATTGACGGTATAATTTTTTAGGTGGCTTCTTTTTGAAGTGTTTCGCAAATACTTTTATAAATAGCATCTATGGAACCTATTCCCTGAACAGCCTGATAGATGCCTTTATTTTTGTAATATGATGCTACAGGAGCAGTTTTTAGGTTGTATTCATTAATTCGTTCTTTTATTAGCTCTTCATTTTTATCATCGGCTCTTCCTGAGTCTTTTCCTCTAAGCAATAGTCTTTTAATAAGTTCTTCATTTTCAACCTTAAGCTCAACCATGCAAGAAATGGCTGTTTGGTATTTGTTTAATAGTTGATCTAGTGCTTCTGCTTGTGCTACCGTACGAGGAAAACCATCAAAGATGATCCCTTTGCTGTTTTTATTTTTTTCAAATTCTTTCTCTAGCATCCCAATTGTAACATTGTCAGGAACTAGCTTCCCAGCATTCATATACTGCTTCGCCTGAATACCCAGCTCAGTTTTATTTTTTATGTTTTCTCTAAAAACATCTCCAGTAGAAATATGTACTAGCTCATATTCTTCTTGAAGTTTTTTACTTTGGGTTCCTTTTCCTGCCCCAGGTGGGCCAAACAATACTATGTTTAACATAAAAAAAGACTTTTCTATGCTAAGATAAGAAATGGTTTGTTTATGGTTGGTTTGAAATTAAATTTTTGATCTGTCAATGTGATGTTATTCTTGGCTAGAACCCATATCTTTTTGCCATAGAAGAAGATTTTTCTGGATTCCAGGGGTCATCATATGATTCTTTGAAGAAGAATTCTTTTATGTAGGCAGATGTTCGTACTATTCGTAGGTAAAGCCCAGAGTATATGGTCATTAGTGGTAATACATTCCATAGTTTTAGCTCTTCTTTCCTTCTTTCAGAGAATATATAAGCAGAGAGCATTTGTATATATGCGACTACCATGTACAGAGTAATGTTCATTAGTATTACAAATTTTAAGGATCCACTAAAATTTATGATTACGTCTATAATGTAAACAAGCCAAGTGATGTCTAAAATGACATTGTAAAAGACATTTTCAAATAAAGACAGGAAATTTAACCATTTGAAGTTAGCATTTGGTAGATACACATCTTTGTGTTTTCGCACCCTAAATCGTATGATAGATTTGTCCCATCTCAGCCTTTGCTTGGTTAGTTTTTTGAATTTGTTTGGAGCATTTGTCAGACAAATAGCTTTGGGTTCAAAGTGTATTTTGTACCCTGACTTTCTAATTTTTACAGTTATGTCCCCATCGAGACCAGGACCTATGTCCCACCCTCCTATGGATTGGAGTATTTCTAGTTTAAAGCCACCAAAAGCACCTGAAACTATCTTATATATTCCTAATGTTGAGGTTATTATTCTTCCTACAGAGATGGTTTTGAGGTATTCAATTGCTTGTAATCTTGAGCAAAGGCTGTCTTCATAGTTTCTTACTTTTACATTGCCTCCAACAGCCCCTATCTTTTCATCCATATAGAAGGGAATGAGTACATTTTCTATTGCATCTCTATCAAAGGAGCAGTCCGCATCAAGGTGTACTACATATTTTCCCTTACAAAATCGAAGTGCTGTATTTGCTGCAGATGCTTTTCCTCCTCTCTGATCATTTCTTAGAAACATAGTAATCAACCCATTTTTTTCCAGGTTTTTTCCAATGATTGGTGTTTCATCGTCAGATCCATCGTCTACTACTATTAGCTCAAAGTTTCTATAGGTTTGTTCACTGAGCGATTTTACTAGTTTATAGATGTGTTCTCCTTCATTTTTTCCAGGTATTATGATAGAAATGAGAGGGTTTTCTATCCTTAGCTTTTGTGCAGCTATGTCCCAGTTTTCTTTTCTTTTTTTCCTTCTAAGCCAAAATATAAATGCTACTATATAATCCAGGATTACGTATCGGGTGAATTCAAATATTACAAAGTACCAGAATATTCTAATGAATTTTTCTAAGCCTACTGTGACCCAATATTGAAGATATTCTGGTAATAGTTCTTTCATGCCATTTTCAATCCTTGTTGTATTGGTTTTAACTCACTCCAAATAGTTTCATTTTGCTCTGAAAGATTATCTGTTATTAGTTTGTTTAAATTATTCGTAATTAAGCCTGTTAGTTCGTTAGCTTTATGGATATCGGTATTTGTAAGCAGTATTTGATATTCATAAGCACTAACAGCAGTTATTAGGTCTGAAGAAAGCAGATAGCCTTTTATGATTGAGATTATTTCTTTTTTGAAGCCAACCTCTGTGCTTTCAGTCATTTGAGGGACTTGGTTTTTATTGATGTTCATTTTTAAGTGAAAGCTTGTAATGTCGTGATTTGTAGCCCTTTCTATTTCTTGCTGTAGCATAAGTTTGAAGAAAGAGCAGCTGAGAACATCTTTAGGTATTTCTTCATTGGAATTTATTAGTTTTTCGAGCCCATATTTTACGACTTCGTCTCCTTTGGGAGTTAGAGAAAACTCATATATTTTCTTTTCAACAAGATGGTGTATTTCATCTTCTTTGTGGCAGTCGATACAGTAGGATTTCATCTCTGGCTCCTGAAACTCATGGTGGCAAGTGTTGCAGTTATACATTACAGAAGGCTTATCGTAGTCAATTCCAATGTGCCTTAACTTATGGTCACATTTAGGACAAGTCAGATTATCTTCTTTCTGGAAATCTTCCATTGGTGCTATATGCGCACACCTAAAGTGATGGATAAGGTCTTTTTCAGTTATATCTATAGAGTGGCATTTAGGGCAGGTCTCTCGTATGTTTATGTAGCTACTACTACATGATGTACAAAGGTGAATTTTGTCGTTTATTTTGCCACTAAAAAGCTCTTCTCTGAGTCCAAGCTCTACTATTTCTAGGATTTCTTGTGAGTGTTCTTCTTCTATAAGTGCATCTAAAAAAGGGTAGGAGTATCCTAGTTTAGAATACCTTGAAGTGTAAGGATCCAGATGTATATTTCTGGTAAATGTGAATGCTAAAACTTTAAAAAGCTGTTGTTGCTTGTAATCGTTGATTGTTTTTGTTCGATAAACTTTACTTATTCTTTCGTTTATCTTTCTTGTGGTTTGTGCAATTGCTTGTAGGTTTACAGCATCGGTAAACCCATCATAACTTCTGGTTCTTAGTTGCCTGTTGAGAGATTCTTTAGATATAAATATTGGCTTTAGATAGTCTGATACAGAGGTCTGCTGTCGTATCAGATTTATGGACTCTTCCGCTTCGAGCGCATTTTTGATGTTTAGTATGATAGCATCATGAGCATGAGCTTTTTCTGAATCATACTCATTGATGCTTTCTATCGTCAGGAACTGTAGCTCCTGGTAGCGTTTGCTTTTGGCGGTATTTAACTGATGTAATTTGAACATCTTTTAAGGCTAATTTTAAATTGTGCTTTTAAAGTGAGAAGTACTCAAAATCATTTGTTTGCCCTCTCAAGGCACTTTTAAGGTCTACTATGATTAGTTTTTCGTCTCCAATTTCTTCAAAGAATACTTCTTTTTGTTTTTTGTACTCTTTGTGATCTACTGCTACTATTACTACATCATAATCTTCTGTTGGGGCATCAATAAGATCTATTCCAAACTCTCTTTTTACTTCGTCTCTACTTGCTAATGGATCTGTTACTTCTACAGATGCACCCATTCTAGTAAGACACTCATAGAGGTCTGCAACTTTAGAGTTTCTGATGTCAGTAACATTTGGTTTGAACGTAATTCCCTGAATGAGAATTTTACTTCCCCTTATATGTTTGCTAGTTTCTTGTAGTTTCTTGCTTACTAAATTTGCGAGATGGAGAGGCATAGTCTCGTTTCTCAACCTAGAGTTTTGAATCACTTTTGGGTCTACGCCAGCTTCTTTTGCCTTTTCTATGAGATAGTAGGGATCTACGCTAATGCAATGCCCTCCCACAAGACCTGGCTGGAAGGGCAGAAAGTTCCACTTTGTTCCAGCTGCTTCCAGAACATCAAAGGTGTTCACGCCAAGCTTTTCAAATATTATCGACAACTCGTTCATCAAAGCAATGTTGACATCTCTCTGTGTGTTTTCTATGATTTTTGCAGCCTCTGCTACTTTTATGGAAGGTGCTTCATGGATTCCAGCGAGTATGATATGTCTATAAACTTTTGATATTTCTTCTAAGGATTTTTTATCGCTTCCAGAAACTATTTTTTTGATTTTGGTCAGTGTATTTTCTTTATCTCCAGGGTTGATTCTTTCTGGTGAATATCCAATTTTAAAGTCTTTATTCACCTCTAATCCAGATATGCTTTCTAATATTGGTAAACATACTTCCTCTGTACAGCCAGGGTAAACAGTTGATTCAAATACTACATAGTCTCCCTTTTTCAGTACACTAGCTACAGAGGCAGTTGCACTTTTTAAAGCCCTTAAATTAGGCTTCCAGCTTTTGTCTATTGGCGTAGGTACAGCTACCACATAAAATCGGGCATCTGCTATTTCGCTTTCATTTGCAGTGTAGTTTATGTATTTCTTTTGAAATTGATATGATTCAAGTTCATCACATGGGTCTATCCCCTGTTGTATCAGATCGATTTTTTCTTGAGATATATCAAAGCCTGTTACTTTAAAATCTCTTGCAAACTCTAGGGCTAATGGCAAACCTACATAGCCTAAGCCCACGACAGCGATTTTAGCTTCGTGATTTAAGAGGTTGTTGTAAATACTGTTGTGATAAACAGAAAGCCCTGCTAACTGTTTAAGATCAAGTTTTTGTTTTAATGCTACTGTCATGGTTCTGATTTTTAAAGTTTAGTAATGATTCAAAATTATTTTTCTTTATGCTTAATAATTAAATATTTCGATGAGCATACTGTTAATGGAGATGAATGGTATGTGAAAGGAGATTATATGGAATCCATAGGATATTTTTTAAAAAATAGTAATAAGTGTTTGGATCACTTCGTTTTACCTGCTTTGTGATACAACTGTTCCAGCTTCAACTTTTCTTCACCAAATTAACTATGTTGTTTATGAATCTTCTTTTTTCCGTTTCTATATGCTTTTAAGGGATACCTTGAAACGCAGTTTGTCGTATGGAGAAAACTAAATTGGTATAAAAGAAAAAGTTTAATATATTATAGTTAAATAACTTATAATGAGCTTTTAATTATATTAAAAATGAAGTTATTATTTAAATAAAATTTGCTGTATATTGACTGCAAAAAAAATTAAATTTTATTGAGAAAAGGTTTAAGCTTTATCAAAACTCATACATAGGCATGGTTACTTTTACATCCATTTTGTAAAAGTTTTTCCATGCTTTTTTTAGATCTGCATCAATAGGGGTAATACTTACAAGTATAGTTCTTTGGGTAGGCTCATATTTTTTCTGAAACTCAGGAGGAAGTTCTATAGTCGCAATATTGAATTTGTGAATTTTACCTTTCCCTTTCGTTCCATCAGGGAAGTGTATATCTACTATTCTACCTGTATATATCCGGTCGATATACTTTTGAGGGAAAAAGGCTTCAATAGATAGCTGATCTATTTTGTGAACGGCTAGTACATTTTCTTTCTCATAGCATACTTCATTTGGCTCTACATTGATTTTGCCAGCTATTCCGTTTATTGGAGATATATAAAGGGAGTTGGTAAATGAAGAGTTATAGCCTCCAGTAGAGAGGTTTACCATTGATGCTTCTTCGTTCTTCAATTTATTTAGATGAAAATACAAATGACCAATTTCTTGTTCTACAACTTCCCTTTTTTGTTGAGCTAAAAACTGACGTTGGTTTACTTGGTCTAGTTGTTCCTGGGTATAGACTTCAAGCAATATCAACTTTAGTGTTTTTGCTTTCTCTTCTTCATAGTTATTAATTTGATTTTTCCAAAAAGCCAGCTCGCTATTCAAATTAGCAATCTGTTTTTGAGTATTTAATATTTCTTTTTTTATCCATTGATTTTGAGAATTGATAGAAAAACTGGAAGCATCTCTATCATCGAATAACCTATGGGTGTAAGCAAAAAGAGTATCGCCAGCAACAATACTATCACCTTCTTTAACTAGTATTTTTTTTATCCTTATATCGTCAGTAAACTCTACTTGCAAATTCTCCAGCTCAACCTGACCTTCCACTTCTATGATAGCAACCTTTATATAGATATGTCTGATTATGAAAAAACCTCCAACAAATAGGAGCGATAGAAAGATTATTCTGTCCCAGTTAACTTTTTTCTTTTTTCTGGGAGGCTCTTTCAGTGTACGTATTAGAGAGGGCTTTTTTTGAAAAGTAAACTTCTGCATAGGTCTTAGTTTAATGTTCTTTCATCTAGAGCAATTAGTTCCTTTAAGCTTTTGAGACAAACGGTTTGGTTTTCCTGCTTTTTCTCTTTTATAAACTTCTCTAACTCAACCCTATCTCTAAAACTATTTACATCTACCCATAGCGTATCTGTTGCAACGGAGTAGAGATCATAAGACAGGCTATTACCTTTTGGCTCATCAGTTTTTTCAAAAATTGGTATAAGCTTTTGAGACTTGAGATACTCTTTGATAAATGGAGATTCTTCTTTTGATTGTAAATCCCATACTATCAGCCTTTCATTGTTGTCATTAAAGTCTGGAGTTACAACTTCGGAGTACTCTAAGGGGCTTTCAGTGGTTAAAACAGTGAAGATTTTTAACTGAAGCAAGTACAGTTGCTGCTTAATTTCGATTATTTCAGCGATTAAATCTAACTTTTGCTCCTGGTGTCGTATGTAAGTAAGAGGGGAGAAGTTGAAATCGGGCAAATCATTTTTTATTCTGTCAAGCCTAAGTATTTCATTTTGTGTTTCAAGCTTTTGTGTAAAAGCAAGCCACTGGTTTAGCTTATGCTCATACTCATAGTAATAATTCATGAGCTCTTTTTGCTTATTCCAAAGCTCAAGTTTGGAATTTTCATCAACCTGGCTGATTAATAGATCTTTTCTATAATTATCTTCTTTCCAAAAATGAGTATTTATAGGCACATTTAGTATTGCTCCAGCTGTTACAAAATCTCTATCCTGACCTATGATTAGCCCACGGTTATAATTATGTCTCACATAGAGTTTCAATCTAATATTTCTTTGTAACCACTTTTCTTGACTTATATTTTCGAGCTCAATCGACCTTCTTTCCATGATTTCTGGAGAGTTTTCAAGCACCTCTAACATCCTATTTAGGTCTAATTTTAGCACCGGCAGCTTTTTTGTTTCAATAGCTGATGCGTCAGGAAATATTTTTGAAAAAGCTATGATATAAGAGTTATAGTGCTTAATCGCATTCTTCGTTTTTGCCACTTTCGCTTCTATGCCAAGAACTTCAGAATAAGGTTGATACCTTCTTAAATGTAGCTCCTCGAAAATTTCTTTTTGCTTTAGTAATACCTCTAGCCTTTGATCTAAGTATTTGGTTTTCTCTATATCAAAAGAATGGATGATGAAATTATAGTTGAAGCTGTAATTATTTTCTTTATGAGCTTCCATTTCGTCTATTTGGCTTAGCCTTATTTTATTATCTATTAATTTGATTTTCAATTTGTTGTTAAAAATACCCTGATGCACTAGATCCCAATCTAAGCCGATTCTAGTACGAGCTATTGTAAAGTTTTCATCAGAGTTTTCCAGACCTTCACCAAAGTTCTGGTTATAAGAAGCATGAAAGGATAATCCCCAGTCTTTTCGTAACGCATCTCTTTGGTATTCTAGCATATTTTGCTCGTAGTTTCTATAGTTGCTGCCTTCTTGGGCAAATAGGTAGTCTAGAGTATTGAGCTCATATTGACTACTATTCGCATCATAGTTTGAGAATATTTTCTGATTCTCTATAATTATCTCATTTAACTTTTTGCTTAAACTATCGCTAAAAGTTTTTTGCGAAAAACATGTAAAGGCAGTTAGTGTTAAAACTGTTGTAAGTATTGAAATTTTCATTTGTTTAAAATTTGTGACCTGTCTTTTTATTTGGAGCACATCTTAATTATTGATTTGTAGATGCCTCAATTTTAAACCAGATATAGTCTGTTTCATGCTACCAAAGTAATTACTTTGATAGCTGCAATTTTTGAAAATTAGATGAATGGTAGCTATGCTCTTGAGAGTGGTGAGTTTAGCCCGTTAAAGGAAAATTAGGGATGTATTAAATTAAGCTAATCCTTTGCATTAATAGTGGCTTTTTAGATCTGCTAATAGGTATTATTTTGTCCTTTATCAGTAGGTTAGAGTCTTCAATATCAATAATTTTATCAATATTTATAATATAAGATCGGTGTACTTTTAAGAAAGATGCAGGACTTAGTTTGGTTTCTATATTCTTAATCGTAGAATGGATTATAAAACTCTCTTTTTCTGTTTTAAATAATGCATAATCTCCTTTTGCTTCAACATAGAGCACATCTTCAATATTAATTTTAACCAGACGCGAATCTACTTTTACAAATAGTTGGTTATTACTGAATTTACCTTCATTTGTGGTAAGATGACGAAACTCTTGGTAGTTACTAATTGCGACTTCTATTGCAGCATTGATGTCTTTTATGCCATATGGTTTAACCAAATATCCATAGGGGCTTTGATTACTCGCTCGTCTAATAGTTTCATTATCAGCGTAAGCTGTAGTAAATATATACGGTATTTTAAATCTACTTTTTATACTCTCGGCTAGTTCTACACCATCTTTAGCTCCTCTAATTTGAATATCTAATAAAGCTAAATCAACTTCTTCTTTTTCTAAAATAGCGATAGCTGTATCTGCCGAATCAGCTATTCCAACAACATCGTGATCTAAAATTTCAATTATTTCTTGAAGAGACTCAGCTATGTTAATTTCATCTTCAACTATTAGTATTTTATATCTTTCCATTGTAAGAAGTTTATACTGTAAATTTTACCCAGGTATAACCAGACTGAACGTTGAGCCTTTATCTTTTTCACTCTCTACAGATATTGAAGCGTTTATAAGCTGCGTAAACTGTTTTACAATAGCTAAACCTAAGCCTGTTCCTGTTATATTTTGAACGTTAGAAGCCCTAAAAAAGGAATCAAACAAATTGGGTAAATCTTGCTCGGGTATGCCAATACCAAAATCTTCAATATTACATACGACTTCTTGTGGGTTTGTATAATCTATTGTTAGAATAGGAGATTTATTAGTTAAAGTATATTTAATTGCATTGCCTAAAAGATTAGAAATAATATGTGAAAAAATGCTTTCATCAGTTGAAATATTACGTTGATCGCCAATGATTTTAAGCTCTACATTCAACCCTTTAGTACTACTCTTAAAGGAAGCTTCAATCATCTTCTTAGAAGTATAAGAAATATCAGTTAATTTAAATGTTGTTTTTATCTTTCCAGATTCTATTCTACCTATAGTTAGAATATCATCCATTAGGTTGGTAATTCTATTCAGCTCATTACCTATTCTTTCAATGTTTTTATTAATCTTAGGATTTTCCGGATAATTAGCTATATGATAGCTGAGAAGCTCAATATTACTTCTTATAGTTGTAAGAGGCGTTCTAAACTCATGGGAAGTCATAGAGACGAACTTTGACTTTAACTCATTAAGTTCCCTTTGCTTTTTTAATGCCCTTTCTAAATTTATTTTAGTTTGCTTTTCAAGAGTAATATCTTTGATAAAAACACTGTAATGATTCTTTCCTTCAAACGTAAAGGAAGAAGCCCTTATCTCTGCAGCGATCTCTTCTTTATATTTATTGATTACATCAACTTCAATTTTTTGGTCTTTTTGACTCAAAATAGAACCAATTCCAATTTTATGAATACTCGAATAACGCTCAGGTATAATCTTGCTAATTAAATTAGATTCTTTTTTAGGATTATCACAAAATAGGCTAGAAGCTTTATCATTGCACTCAATGACTCGCTCATTTTCATCCAAAATAAATACTGACTCTGGAGAAGTGCTAACTATAGACTCTAACTTTTTTTGCCTAGATAATATCTGATCTCTAGCCATCTTTTGTTCTGTAATATCCAGGTGTATACCTATAGAACCAGTAATATTTCCAGCATTATCATAAACTGGCGCACCACTTATTAGAACCCATTTTTTTTCGCCATTTTTATTTACAATTTGAAGTTCATAAGCACCTGATTCTCCGCTAGTTCTTTTTTTAATTTCACTTTCCAGCATTTCAAGATTTGAAGAGTTTTCATGCGCTTTAAGAAGAATACTTGCATTTTTATTTATTAGCTCATCTTGAGAATAACCTGATATTTTGCAGAATGACTTATTGGCAAACAAAATATTTTGATCTAAATCAACTTCTAATAAACCTAGATTCATATTTTCAATAATACCTCTAAACTTTTCTTCACTTCTTTTTAAAGCAATTCGAGCATGCACATTTTGAGTAATATCTCTGGCGATTGCAGCAAAGCCAAATACCTCATTTTTAGAACTATCAAGTAAAACTCTAGCCTTTTGCGTTAGCCATAGTTCTTCACCTGTTTTAGTGATAGCAGGAAATTCTAAAGTTGAGATCCTATTCTTTTTCTCGAACTGACTTTGATAAAAATTTAGTATTTGATCCTTATAATCTTCTCTTACAAACTTTAAAAAGTGTTTGCCTATATAATCTTTCTTTTTTCCACCCATTATCTTTAGAGCAGAGTCATTGACAAAAGTTATGTATCCTTTCAGATCCGTTCTGTAAATAATATCTCCAGCTTGTTCTACTAAATCCTTATACTTATTCTCACTTCTTAATAATGCCTTTTCTACTCGCTCTCTTTCTTTTATTTCTTTTTTTAATAGCTTATAGCTAATGGATCCTTCTAAGCTTTTTGCAAACTGTTCAATCACTTCTTGAATCTGATTGAGCTTTTTAGAACTTAGATTTTCTTTATATCTGGAAGAAAAAAGCTCTAAAAAGCCATAATCACTCAACCTAAACACTGCATGAACACCGCCATTTTTAATTATAGTATAGGCATAGTTTTTATCAAACTTTACTTTTTTGTCAGGATTAAAAACACTATAACTCTTATAGTCAATAGGAATGGAAGCGAGTGGAGTAAATGCATTAGCAGTATCTGACTTTGCATTCTTATTTACCCAAACAGCTCCAAACTCTAGCTTTTTTTTAGAAAGCAAGACTTTAAGAAACTCATTTGCACAGACTCGAGGGTCTAATGATTTATTTGTAGCTAAAGATAACTCATATAGAAATTGTGCATCATATAAAGCTTTTTGCCGATATACATCAGACATGGTCTGTTTCATTATATTTTTCTTTTAGAAATTATTTTGTACTGCTACTTTTTATTCCCCTAATCTCACTTACTCTACAGTTACTGACTTAGCTAAATTTCTAGGTTGATCAACATTACAACCTCTTAATAAAGCTATATAATACGATAATATTTGTAACGGTATTACAGAAATGAATGGTGCAAGAAAATCAGAGCAGTTTGGTACTTTTATTACATCATCTGACTCACTAGAAATGAGAGTGTCACTTTCTTTGACTATAGAAATTATCTTTCCCTTTCTTGCTTTTGTTTCTTTAACACTGCTAAAAATTTTATCCTTATAACTTTCCTGGTTTGCGACTACCACCACAGGCATATTCTCATCAATCAGTGCGATAGGTCCATGCTTCATTTCAGCAGCTGCATAGCCTTCGGCATGGATATAAGAGATTTCTTTAAGCTTTAATGCGCCTTCTAAAGCAATAGGAAAATTCACGCCCCTACCCAAATAAAGAAAATCAGAAGCAGAAAAATATTTCTGTGCTATCTTTTGTATATCACCCTTAGATTTAAGAGTCTTTTCGATTAAACCAGGCAACTGACTAATTTCTTGTAAATATTCCCTGGCTTCTTCCCTGGTAAT
This sequence comes from Bacteroidia bacterium, assembly GCA_030425505.1. Lineage (GTDB taxonomy): Bacteria > Bacteroidota > Bacteroidia > Cytophagales > Flammeovirgaceae > JAUIAB01. The sequence continues at coordinate 46,736 of JAUIAB010000023.1, forward strand.
TTTCCTCTTTAGCAACCCTAATTGGATAGCCATTACACCTAAAACACAAATTTGAGATATAAAGGCTTTAGTAGAAGCAACCCCGATTTCAGCACCAGCACAAGTATAACTGCCAGCATCAGTCATTCTGGATATTGCAGACCCTTCTACATTACAAACACCATAGGTGAATGCACCAGCTTCTTTAGCCATTTTCAGAGCGGCTAGAGTATCTGCTGTTTCACCAGATTGAGATATAGCTACTACAATATCGGAAGAATTAATTATTGGGTCTCTATACCTAAACTCAGATGCGTAATCTACCTCTACATTTAATTTAGCTAATTTTTCTATAAGATACTTTCCTACAATACCAGCATGCCAAGAAGTGCCGCAAGCAACAATAGTCATTTTTGAAGCTTGTAAAAATTTTACCTCATTTTCATATATACCTCTTAATTTAGGTTCTAAATAATTGACATCAATTCTGCCTTGCAGGCAGTTTTTAATCACCTGCGGTTGTTCCTCAATTTCTTTGAGCATAAAGTGCTCGTACTCTCCTTTTTCATAGTCATTAATAATATGATCTCCTAGCTCTTGTATTATCGGAGCTTTTAGCTTGCCAGTCCAATCAGAAAGAATTAAATCACCATTTTGTTTACACGTGACAATATCATTATCTTCCATGAAAATAGCCTTTTTAAACCGTCTTGGGAAAGCCAGCTTATCAGAAGCTAAGAAAAACTCCCCATCATCAACTCCAATTACCAGCGGACTATTTCTTTTAGCAGCTACTAACTTCCCAGGCTCTTGTTGAGAGATAACAATAATAGCAAAAGCGCCTTCTAACTTTTTGCTAACCATTTGCACAGCTTTTTCCAAAGAGCAGCTATACGTATCCTGAATATCCTCAATAAGATGGACAATAACTTCAGAGTCTGTTTCGGAATCAAAACTGTGTCCCTTAGCTTCCAATTTCTCCTTTAACTCTTTATAGTTTTCAATTATACCGTTATGAATTAGTGCCAAGTCCTTCCTTCTTGTAGTATGAGGGTGCGCATTGATATCATTCGGCTCTCCATGGGTTGCCCAGCGGGTATGTCCAATACCTATTTGACCACACAAAGACTGAGATTGGAGGTAATTACATAAATCTTCAACTTTGCCAGACATTTTATAAATATTAAGGCTTCCATTTAAGACAGCAAGCCCTGAGCTGTCATAACCTCTATATTCTAATTTTTTAAGTCCAGCAATTATATTAGGATGAGCATCATTTTTTCCTAAGTATCCTACTATTCCACACATAGTTTTAAAAATTTTGGTTTGACAATAAATAATTGTCCAAATCAATAACCTTAAAAGCTGCTATTTTCAGTTTTTAGCTGAAAGAGGATAGATGGGAGGTAAATCACCATTTACTTGTGTTTTTTAAACACTCACAAATCGCCTTAGAAATAAACGACAAAATCAACCTATTTAACTTACAAAAAGAACCTTTAATCGAAATTTCAGAGTAAGTTAATGAAGCGTATTTGATGCTCATCGACTGGGTTCTTAGAAGTATAAAAAGTATGAATATTGGTATACTCCTTAAGGAATATGCAAAGAGAGACTAGTGCAGTATTTATCAAAATATGCTTTTTTCAGTTCTATTAACAAAAATTAAGGAAATTTACTTTGAGATAACTTTAGTAATTAGTAAATTTCAAGCATTAATAAGTTTTTCTTTAACCAGCAAAACAATGAATAGAAGAAGACAACCAGTATTATGGCTATTACTTACATTTATATTCATAACCCACCAATCATACTCTCAAAAGACCTATATTCCTGATGATCCTAAGCCATCTAGTTGTACAGATGCATTGGAGGAGTTAGATGCATCTGGCTTAGATGGGTCTTATATGGAAATGGAAGAGTTGGTTAGCGACTTAGGGTTTTCGGTAGATGTATCCCCAGATGGGAGCTTACAGGGAAGTATGCCTTTAAATCTTACACCAATCCCTAATGGTATGGTTCCAGAGCTGGGAATTAGCTACAATAGTAGATCAGGAGAAAACATCATGGGAAAAGGCTTTAGCCTGAGTGGTTTTGGGTCGATATATAGAGGAGGCAGCAAACCGAGATTTGATGGTAAGAGTACCCCTACAAGATTTACAGAAGAGGATAGGTTGTATATGGGCGGGGTTAGGCTACTAGCTCAGGATGGGAGCAAGAGCTACTGGGAAGAGGGACAATATTACTACCCCGAGAACTCTCCAGAGACGAAAGTTGAAGTACAATACAGTGATATAAACATAGAGGGGCCCTCAGGCTTTAGAGTGACGGGCGTAGATGGAAACACAAAGCTATATGGTGAGCGGTCAGATGCGAGGACAGGAGGAATAGGGGCAGAGAATGACCAGACTATAATGTGGATGTTGTACAGAGTAATCGACAGGGAGGGTAACTTCTATGAGCACAGATATGGTCATGAATTTCGTATGCGTCCAGAAATGGAAGAGAGCTACGTTGGGGAGCTACGGAATCCAGTAGTAGAGTACCCATTGGAGAGTTACTATGGTGGACATTTAAATGATGCAGGGTTAGTAAACATAGATCCAGTATACAGAGTAGAGTACAA
>JAUIAB010000024.1 GCA_030425505.1 Bacteroidia bacterium
AAAGAAATGGTTTAGGGCAGGGGTAGCAAGGTATAAGGGTGTTGCCAAGACGCATGTTCAGCATGTATTGGAGGCAATAGCATATAACTTAAAGAGAGCTCCTGGGATAATTGTGTCTAATGCAATACAAAAAAGCTGAAATGGAAGAGAAAATCAGGAAATTCAATCGACTTCCTGAAAAACAGTGAAACAAATGACCCTACAAACCAGCAAAAAAAAACCAAAAATATTATCTCATTGAATTTTGCAAAGCTCTCTGGGATAACTTAAAGAAGAATTCGTTTTTTTCGTTCAAAAACTCCTGATGCTTCGTTTCAGCCTGTAATGTTGCCACGTTCTCTTTTGCTTTGCGTGTACCGAACCAAGGAAGCATTTTAACAAGCATGTTATTCCAAGCACAAGTAACTTGATGCTTATTTTTAGGCAGGTATGCAATTTGGTTAAATGACTTCAAAACAACTAAATGTGATATATTTATAATAAATACACCTTATTTGTATCTCAAAAGTATAACTAATTAATTACTAGCATTAGTTGTATTTTGTATAGGGGAAAGTAAATTACCAAATAAACAAGTTGTGTTATGAAAAACTCAAGTCTAAAAAAATTCATAGAAGCAGTTCCTAAATCTGAAATCCATTTACACATAGAAGGGACTTTTGAACCTAACTTAATGTTCGAAATTGCAAAGCGGAACAATATAAAAATTAAATATAGCTCTGTCGATGAAGTCAAAGAAGCATATCGATTCAATAACCTACAAGAGTTCTTAGATATATACTATGCAGGAGCTAACGTGTTAATTACTGAGCAAGACTTTTATGATTTGACCTGGGCTTACCTCACTAAAGCTTCTTCACAAAACGTAAGGCATGTAGAAATTTTCTTTGATCCTCAAACCCATACAGAACGCGGAGTCAGCTTCTCTACAGTAGTAAATGGAATATACAAAGCATTAGAAAAAGGAGAAAAACAGCTTGGAATAACCTTTAGACTCATAATGTCTTACCTAAGGCACTTATCAGAAGAAGCTGCTTTTGAAACCTTAGAGCAATCATTAGAATATAAAAATTGGATTGATGGCGTTGGATTAGATTCCTCTGAGGTAGGCAACCCTCCCGAAAAGTTTGAACAAGTATTTAAAGCCTCTTCTGAAAAGGGCTACAAACTATGTGCTCATGCAGGTGAAGAAGGACCATCAGAATATATTTGGAGTGCTCTAAAAAATTTAAAAGTTGATCGGATTGATCATGGAAATAGGTGTTTAGATGATAAAGAGCTGGTAAAATATCTCGCTAAAACTCAAATACCACTTACGCTTTGTCCTCTTTCCAACTTGGAGTTAAAAGTTATCCAAGACTTAAAAAAATATCCACTAAAAAATATGATGAGTGAAAATTTGCTGGTTACCATAAATTCAGATGATCCAGCTTATTTCGGTGGCTATATGAACGAAAACTTTTTTGCTATTTCAGAGGCACTTGACCTCGCAGAAATAGAAGTAGCAACTTTAATAAAAAATGGGTTTAAAGCAACTTGGCTATCTGAAGATAAAAAAGAATGGTGGTGTAATCAGGTAGATGAGGTTTTAAAAAAACAGCCAGTGAATACATAAAAAGTAAAGTGTAAGTAAAATCAATGTAGCATCAGCTTGCAGTTTTGATTAAAACTCATACCTTTATAGAATTGATATTTATAAATGTCTAGGAAGGATTTATATATACTAATATCACTTTTTTTGCTGGTAACTAATACAGCGTCAGTGTTGTCTACTTATCTTGAAGACGACAAAGACCCTATGGAGGTTACCTCAGAAGCAGAAACTGAGAAAATCGAAAAAGAACCTTCAGAGAAGGAGTTTAACAAGTTAGAGGGCTACTTTCCAACGCATTCAGATATTAAAATAATTTCAAAGTTCTGTCTGTTCCAAAAATTAAGCTCGTCTAACTTTGTGCCTATTTTAAAAAGGCATTTAGACTTTTACCTCCTCTATCATTCCCTCAAAATAGCCTGCTGAAATACCTGATTCGTTCTTCAAAGAACGATAGTACTATTGTCCTGATAATGCATGGCATTAGCTTCTAAATAATTTTTCAGTTAGACTATAATTAAACCAATGAATAAAATAATTATAAACATCAGCTTGTTTGTGTTAATAGCTATAGCAAGCTGTAAATCACATAATGAAAGTCATAAGTCTCTGATGAGATTCCCAGTAACCAATCCTTTAAGAAAAGATACGCTAACGACCAGAACATATGTTTCGCAGATACATTCTGCTCGCCATATTGAGCTTAGGGCTTTGGAAAAAGGATATCTTGAGAAAATTTATGTAGATGAAGGTCAATTTGTCAAAAAAGGTCAACTCATGTTTCAAATTATGCCTCGTCTTTATCAGGCAGAATTAAAAAGAGCTCAGGCAGAGACAGAGTTTGCAGAAATAGAGTACCAAAATACTAAAAAGCTTGTTGAAACAAACGTAGTATCACCTAATGAACTGGCTCTCTCTAAAGCAAAACTAGATAAAGCTAAGGCAGAGCTAGCACTAGCTCAAGTACACTTAGACTTTACCCAGATAAGAGCTCCTTTTGATGGCATAATGGATCATTTACATGTAAGAGAAGGTAGTCTAGTTGAGGAAGGTGAGCTGCTTACCACTCTTTCTGACAACCATGAAATGTGGGTCTACTTCAATGTTCCCGAGGCAGAATATCTGGATTACAAAAGTAAAGTAAAAGAAGACAGCATTATGGAAGTTCAGCTGAGACTCGCAAACAACAAATTGTTTGAATATTTTGGTAAGGTAACCGCCATAGAAGCTGATTTCAACAATGAAACAGGTAATATAGCGTTTAGAGCAACCTTTCCAAACCCTAAAGGTCTCTTAAGGCATGGGGAAACTGGCAATATATTGGTGAAACGACCATTAAAAAATGCATTGTTGATTCCGCAAAAAGCAACTTTTGAAATCTTAGATCAGCACTACGTTTTTGTAGTAGATAAAAACAACATAGTTCATTCAAGACATATAAACGTTGGTGCTGAGCTTCCACATTTATATGAAGTAAAAGCTGGGCTCAAAGAATCTGAGAGCATACTAATCGAAGGTTTAAGGAAAGTACGTGATGAAGATGAGGTTATTCCAGAGTTCCAAAAACCAGAGGAAGTTCTGAGCCAACTAGATCTATATGCTGAGTAATCATTCACTCTAAAAAAATTAACCATGTTTATAAGTAGAATAATACATAGACCTGTTTTGGCTATTGTCATTTCAGTAGTATTACTTTTCACAGGAGGGCTGGCCATCAAAATGTTGCCAAAGTCACAGTTTCCACAGATTGCCCCTACGGTAGTTAATATTTTCATTGCATTTCCTGGATCAAGTGCTGAGGTACTAATAAACTCTACACTAATACCATTAGAGCAATCTATTAATGGTGTTCAGGACATGCGCTATATCTCTTCTGATGCTACAAGTGCTGGTGAGGCAACTATCCGGGTTATTTTTGAGCCAGGAACTGACCCAAACGAAGCAGTAGTTAGAGTAAAGACAAGAGTAGACCAGGTAATGCCGCTATTACCGCCACTTGTTCAGAGAGAAGGGGTAATTATTACCCCCATCCAGCCAAGCATGTTGATGTATGTTAACCTTTATAGTACGGACAAAGAAGCAGACGAAAAATTCCTTTACAACTATGCAAACGTTAATATGATTCCTGAAATCCAAAGAATAAAGGGAATTGCTCGTGCGCAAATATTAGGAAGCAGGCAGTACGCTATGAGGGTTTGGTTAAAACCAGATCGTATGAGAGCCTATAAAATTTCCGCTGAAGAAGCAGTTGAAGCAATGTTAGAGCAAAGTATTATTGCCAGACCAGGAAGATTGGGTAGGGCTGACGGAAAAAACTCTCAGTCACTTGAGTATGTACTGGTTTATCAAGAGCGATACAATAAACCCGAGCAATATGAAAATATCATCGTAAAAGCCAACGAAGAAGGAGAGATTATTTATTTAAAAGATATTGCAGAAATAGAGCTGGGAAGTGAGTTTTTTGATATCTATTCTAATCTTGATGGCTATCCAGCAGCATCTATTGTATTAAAACAAACAGTAGGAAGTAATGCCTCAAAAGTTATTGAAGAAGTAAAAGAAAAGCTTGCAGAAATGAAGGAAGCATTTCCTCATGGCATGGACTTCAAAATTAGTTATGATGTTTCAAACTTTCTTGACGCTTCCATTGAGCAAGTTACACACACCTTGCGAGATGCATTTATCTTAGTGGCTTTGGTAGTATTTATTTTCCTTGGAGACTGGAGGTCAACACTTATTCCAATACTAGCTGTACCAGTATCATTAATTGGGACATTTTTTGTATTGCAGCTATTTGGATTATCCATCAACCTAATCACTCTTTTTGCCCTGGTATTAGCAATTGGAATTGTGGTAGATGATGCTATAGTAGTAGTAGAAGCAGTACATGCTAAAATGGAAGAAAAGAAGCTCTCTTCTTACTACGCTGTAAAAGAAGTGATGGGTGAAATAAGTGGTGCTATTATCGCAATTACTTTGGTAATGGTATCTGTATTTTTACCTATCACATTCATGTCAGGGCCAGTAGGTACATTTTATCGACAGTTTGGAATTACTATGGCTAGTTCCATTGTCCTCTCTGCTATTGTAGCACTTACATTAACACCTGTTCTATGCGCCATTATTTTAAAAAAACACCATGAAAAAAAGAAGAAGAAAAACCTGTTAAATAAAATTATTGGTGGATTTAATGTAGGCTTTGAAAAGCTTACAGGAAAATACATTAAAGTTTTAAGACTAATTGTAAATCGAAAGATAGTAACCTGGAGTATTCTGATAGCATTTGGTGTAGGCATTTATATTGAAAGTCAATTCCTTCCTTCAGGATTTATACCAAATGAAGATCAAGGAACTATTTATGCTATTATCCAAACACCTCCAGGAGCAACTCTTGAAAGAACCAATAGGGTTTCTCACGAGCTGCAAGAAATAGCAGAAGAGATAGAGGGAATCGAGTCAGTTTCTGCACTTGCTGGGTATGAAATTATGACAGAAGGTAGGGGATCTAATGCTGGTACTTGCTTGATAAATCTAAAGAATTGGTCAGATCGAGAGCACACTGTACACGAAATCATGGAAGAACTTGAAGAAAAAACCCATAACCTAGGGGCAATAATTGAGTTTTTTGAACCACCAGCAGTTCCTGGATTTGGTACATCTGGAGGATTCTCTTTAAGGCTTCTTGATAAAACAAACGAGACGGACTACCAAGAGTTTGATGTGATTAACCAAAACTTTATGGAAGCACTCCGAAAGAGAGAGGAGCTTACGGGTCTATTTACCTTTTTTGCTGCTAACTATCCACAGTATGAGATGGTTATAGATAATAAGGTAGCTATGCAAAAAGGAGTTTCTATTAATGATGCAATGGAAAACCTTAACATCTTGATTGGGAGTACTTATGAGCAGGGCTTTATTCGATTCGGAAGGTTCTTTAAAGTTCATGTTCAGGCATTACCAGAATATAGAAGATACCCATCCGACCTTGATGAATATTTTGTTAAAAATGAGCATGGTGAAATGGTACCATACTCATCTTTTATGAAGTTGATAAAAAAACAAGGACCGAATGAAATAACGCGTTTTAACCTTTACAACTCCGCATCTATTCGAGGTCTCCCTGCTGGGGGATATACAACTGGTGATGCAATTGATGCTATAAGAGAAGTTGCAGCATCTACTCTTCCGAGAGGCTATGATATTGCTTGGGAAGATTTGTCATACGATCAATCAAGGAGAGGAAATGAGGCATTATACATTTTTATCATCGTTCTTGTTTTCGTATACCTGGTACTGGCAGCTCAATATGAAAGTTTCTTATTGCCGCTAGCAGTTTTATTATCTCTTCCTATCGGGATTTTTGGATCGTTTTTTCTTTTAAAAGCAATGGGATTAGCTAATGATGTCTATGCACAAGTAGGGCTAATAATGCTTGTTGGTCTACTTGGAAAAAATGCTGTATTGATAGTTGAGTTTGCAGTTCAAAAGCACCATCAAGGAGCATCCGTTTTTGATGCAGCAATTGAAGGAGCTAAGGTGCGGTTTAGACCTATTCTGATGACATCTTTTGCTTTTATTGCTGGTCTTATTCCTTTAGTATTATCCCATGGAGCCGGAGCAGTTGGAAATAAAACGATAGGAGGTTCTGCGCTTGGAGGGATGCTTCTAGGGACTTTGCTAGGAGTATTAGTTATACCTGGTCTATACTATATTTTTGGTAAAATGTCAGAAAAAAGACAACTAATAAAAGGGGAATACGACGAATCTTTATCCCAAGAATATGTCCATCAAGCTATTGAGAATGACTGGAAATCAAAAAAAGGAAAAACCTCCAAATCAAATAGAAATAAACAGTAATAAATACAGGCTATATGAAACCTAATAAAATAACACATATTCTATCTTTTGTCATATCAACTATATTTTTATCCTCTTGTGTACCAGAATTAGTTGTCTGGGATTCTAAGCAGGATATTCCTAAGCAGTTTATTGATAAAAATGACACTACCAATACATCTAGTAGCAAATGGGATCAATATTTTAATGATCCTGATTTGGTTAGATTAATTGAAATGGCACTTCTGAACAATCAAGAGCTAAACATTTTTCAAAGAGAAATGGAGATTATGAAAAATGAAGTACTAGTTAGAAAAGGAGAGTATCTTCCCTTCATTAATATAGGTGTGGAGGGTAGTATAGATAAAGTTGGCGAATACTCAAGAACAGGTGCTGTAGAGAAAAATTTACCTATAAAAGAAGATAAAGCGTTTCCTGAACCCCTCTCAGACTTTATACTTGGTATTTATACTACTTGGGAAGTAGATATTTGGAAAAAGCTGAGGAATGCAAAAAAATCAGCTCTGACCAGATACCTTGCTACAGTTGAAGGAAGAAATTTTCTGGTAACCAATTTGGTATCAGAAATAGCTGTTGCTTATTATGAGCTATTAGCTTTGGATAGACAGCTGGATATAGTTCAACAAAATGTCAAAATACAAAGTGATGCATTAGAGATTGTTAAAATCCAAAAACAGGCAGCAAGGGTAACTGAGTTAGCAGTAAAGCGTTTTGAAGCACAGCTTACTGGAACGCAAAGTTTACAGTATGATATTCAGCAAAGCATTGTAGAAAAAGAAAATGAGATCAATTTCCTCATTGGGAGATTTCCTCAGCCTATCGCCAGATCTAAAACAGCATTTGATGAGATATTACTTGATAATATTCATCCAGGTGTTCCTTTGCAGCTGTTGGAAAACCGCCCTGATATAAGGCAAGCTGAGCTAGAGCTAGCTGCATCTAAAATAGACGTTAAAGTAGCAAAGGCTAATTTTTACCCTCGGTTAGATATCGGAGCAAACCTTGGCTATCAGGCGTTTAACCCCAAGTTTCTAATTAGCACTCCTGAGTCAATGCTATTCAGGTTAGGTGGAGAACTTGTTGCACCTCTAGTAAACAGGAATAGAATTAAAGCAATCTATCGTAATGCGAATGAACGACAAATTCAGGCTACTATTGAGTACCAACAAACAATCTTGAAAGCTTACATTGAAGTAGTCAATCAACTTGCTAATATTCAAAATTTGAAGAAGGGATATGAATTTAAATCTAAGCAGGTTCAACAACTTAATGAGTCAATAAACATCTCAAATAATCTTTTTAAGTCAACTCGTGCAGATTATATTGAAGTTCTTCTTACCCAAGAAGAGGCATTAGAAAGTAGATTTGAACTAGTAGAAACTAAAGTGAAACAGCTAAATGCGAAAGTCAATATTTATAGAGTTCTTGGAGGAGGATGGAGATAAGTAATATAACACTCATAAACTTATAATAAATACTTTTATGAGTTTGAGAGTTCATTATTATAATACGAAACAAGCTTTCTTATATTCTTTGATTTTTTCAGATTCATATTTTTCTTCTTAAGAAAAGCGTCTAATTCGTCTTTGTTTTTAGAAAAACAATCTAAAATTTTTTTCTTATTATCTTGAAGAAAGCCACCTCTAAAGTCTAGCATATTGAGCTCTTTGCGTTCATCTATGATTAAAAAGACTGGAGCAAAAGAACCATGCGGACTTCCTATTGAGGCTAATGCATAATGTCCAGGAGAAGAAAATGCAGGGTTATTTCCATTTGTTGCGTAATCAGATTGCAGGGCTCTTCCTCTTTTTAGATTGGTATCAAAACTTCGTTCTAAAAAAGATACCGCACCTTCTTCTAGCAGCTCATAAAAGTGTTTTCTTTTGTAGTTATTGCTTCGCTCAATAGCTATAGAAACGAAAGTCCTGTTAGTTTCTTTTTTAGGTTCAATGAATTGAAAGGTTAAAACATTTGATGCTGTAAAAGATTTAATACCATCATCAGTAGAAATAAATACAACATCATTTCCAATATCATATTTAACATTTCCAGAAAGTTTCTGCCCAGACATAAGATCTACACTTCCTTCCTGCCACTTTCCCTTGAAAAAATTTTGCGTAAAAGCGGGAGAAAAAACCAAGGCTACTAAACTTAAAATGATAAAAAGCTGAGCTAATAATCGAGTCATAATAATATTTAAATTGAACGAATTACAATAATAGTATATAACCTTAGAGGTTAATAGAGAAAATAAAATTAAACCAACAAAAGAAAACTACATATAAGTTATTGGTAAATCATCTATTATTATAAAAAGCAACAAGCTTTCTCATGTCACCTAGTTTTCTGAGTTGCAACTTATTTTTCTTTACAAATAACTTTAACTCCTTTCTCATAGAAGGAAAGTAAGAAAATACTTGCTCCTCTTTCTTAGCAATAATTTGAGTGATAGTGCCACTTTCGTCTAAAAAGAAAAAGTCATAATCAAGCATATAGTAAACCATACCCATAGTTGGCCCCCAGCGTCCAAGACCAGGATCATATTTCCTTATAATAGCTTCCCTAACCAAAAAAGAAACCTTCCCTTCTTCAATAAGCTCAAAAAAATGTTTTCTGACGTAGCCATTCCCCAAGTCAGCTGGAATAGAGAAAAAATAGCGCACTTTTCCAGTGAGAGCATCTTTAAACTGAAAGGCTAAAACATTAGCAGCAGAAAAAGATTTTGAAATTCCTTGTTCATCAATAATAATAACATCTTTAGCCAGATCATACTTAACCTTTCCTTCAATAGTAGTACCTGAAGAAAGATCTACCTCTCCATTGTGCCAATAATCTTTAGAAAAGTTTTGAGAAAAGCTAGAGGTGAAAGGAAAAAACAGAAAAAGAAAAATGATTAGCTTATGCAAGACAAAGAAAAATTAAGTAAAGCCATGATTAAAACATGGCTTTACAAAATACAATAAAATTAAGCTGTTTCCTTAACTTGAGAGTCTATCTTTTGAGCTAAAGCTGACTTAGCAGTAGAACCAATAATTCTATCTACTTCTTTTCCATTCTTGAATAAAACCATATTAGGAATACTTCTAACACCATATTTGACTGCAAGATCTTTGTTTTCATCAACATTAACCTTAGCAATAGTAGCTTTACCCTCAAAGTCAGCAGCAAGTTCATCCATTACTGGAGCCATTGCAACACAAGGACCACACCAAGGTGCCCAAAAATCAACAAGAGTTGGATTGCCAGAGTTTATAACCTTTTCCTCAAAATTTGAAATGTCAACATTAATTGCTTTCGCCATAATTCAAAAAAATTTTAATAAACGTTTATATAATTACCTATCTAGAGGTATAAAAGTTCAAAAATAGAAAGAGCTAGATTAGAACTCAAGATCAAAGTACATATAAAGAAGATTTAAACACTAAGATCTTCCTCTGGAAACCATAAAACTCCCTTCAAATTTACAATCTTATTATTCTCAACTTTTATACCTTCCTTCTCTAATAGTTGGGTCATAGTATCTCCTCCAAAATGCTTTTTACCAGTAAGCAGACCCTCTCTGTTTACGACTCTATGTGCAGGAATGGGGTAGGTAGAAGTAAAAGACTGATTTAAAGCCCACCCCACCATTCTTGCACTTCCTTTAGCACCCAGATAATTTGCTATAGCTCCATAGGTACATACTTTTCCTTTCGGTATTAGCTTAACCACCTCATAAACATGCTCAAAAAAGTTAGAACTCTTATTACTCATATAAACGTACTCTTAGCTTAAAACCATATCAATAAAGAAATAGTAATTAATGCTGGAAACGCTTGAACAAAAAAGATCTTTTTGTCTGCTGTGAATGCACCAAAAATACCAGCTACTGCAATACACCCCAACATAAAAAGAGCTACATTCTCTTTCCATGCAGCATTCTCAATAAAAAAAGTCCAAAAAAGACCTGCTGCAAGGAAACCATTATACAAACCCTGGTTTGCAGCCATAGTTTTAGTTTTTTCAAACAATTCTTTTGGAATTTTTTTAAAAACCTTTCTTCCTCTAGTAGTCCAGGCAAACATTTCAAACCAGAGAATATAACAGTGAAGCAAAGCAATAAAACCGATAAGAGAATTAGTAACGATAGTCATAAAAAATTTCGTTAGATAACTTTAGTAATTGAAAGTACAAATTTATTTTCTTACTAAAGCATAAATGTCATTCCGCCTGTCCTTCAAGTTAGTAACGCTACCAAACTGATGCAACTCTCGCAAAAGATTGAGATCTACATCAGCAATCAAAATCATCTCCGTATTGGGGGTAGCTTCAGCCTTGATTCCACTTGCAGGAAAAGCAAAATCGCAAGGAGTAAAAACCATCGATTGAGCAAACTGAATATCCATATTGTGAACCTTAGGTAAGTTACCCACGCTACCAGCAATTGCCACATAGCACTCATTCTCAATAGCTCTTGCCTGAGCACAATTCCTAACTCTCGAATAACCATTTTGCGTATCTGTAAGAAAAGGAACAAACAAAATATCCATACCTTCATCTACCAAAAGTCTACTCAGCTCGGGGAATTCTACATCATAACAAATCAAGATACCAATTTTTCCACAGTCGGTCTCAAAAGTCTTTACATACTTTCCTCCCTGCAATCCCCAAACCCTGGCCTCATCAGGAGTAACATGAATCTTCTCATATCTTTCAACTGAGCCGTCTCTCTTACACAAATACCCAACATTAAAAAGTTTGTTCCACTTCACCTCTGGAAAACTCCCAGTGATAATATTAATATTATATGAAATTGCCAGCTCAGAAAACCTTTCTACTACAGTAGAAGTATGCTTCGCCAACTCCCTAATAGCCTCAGACTCAGAAAGGTGATTATTTTCTGCCATTAAAGGAGCATTAAAAAACTCTGGAAACATAGCAAAATCAGAGCGATACCCAGAGACAGCATCAATAAAATACTCCGCTTGCTGCATCAGCTCGTCTAAGTTCTTATACGAACGCATTTGCCATTGTACCAAACCCAATCTAACGACACTTTTATGTGGATTTACATTCTTCTTCTCAGGCTTTTGATAATAAATATTATCCCACTTGAGCAAAACAGCAAACTCATTAGAAGCATCATCTCCTTCTAAATAACCCTTGATGATCTTTGAGGGATAAAAATCATTTGAAATCTGAAAATTCAAAACAGGATCATCAATCTCCTTTCTTTTCACCTTTTCTATATAAAGCTTTGGCGAGATCTTATCTGCATACTTATGATAATTAGGGATTCTTCCACCAAATACAATCCCCTTCAAGTTAAGCCTTTCACAAAGCTCCTTTCTATAATCATACAGTCTTCTCCCAAGTCTCAAACCTCTAAACTCTGGCTTAATAAAAACATCAATCCCATAAAGCGTATCTCCATCCAGCGTATGTGTTTTGAAGGTATAGTTATCAATAACCTCATTATACGTATGGTTATCGTCAAACAAATTATAGTCTACAATAATTGACAAGGCACACCCTGCAATATTGTCATTCGCCTTTATCACTACTTGTCCCTCTGGAAACCTATTAATTAGTAACTGAATTTCATCTTCTTCCCAATACGAGTCTGGCATACTTGGGTACGCTTCGATCATTGCTGATTTCAACTCCTGGTAGTCATCAATACTTAAAAAAGTAAGCTCTACATTTTCAATCTCTTTCATATATCAAAATATACAAAGTCTGCTAAGTTAATTCTACAAAAGATCATATTTTTTAAAGAAACAATGCAACCTTTTAAAAATCACACAATCTTTAAAGTAGGTTTTGCAAATAATAATCGCAGTGATTTAGACTAGATAATACTGGTTTTTCCATGAATATTAATAATTTGAAATGGCAGTTCTTACTTTATCAAAGCAAATGCAAGAAGATTCTACAATAGAGCTTATAAGCTTGTGTAAAAAAAGGGATAGAAATGCCCAAAGAGAACTTTATCAAAAGTACTCAAAACAAATGTTCAATCTTTGCATTCGCTTGCTAAATAGTTTTGAAGATGCAGAAGATATCTTACAAGAAGGGTTTATTAAAATGTTTAGGAATATACATCAGTGTGATAATCCTTTAGCATTTAGAGCTTGGTTTAAAAGAATAATCATAAACTTATGTCTCCAGAAAATCAAACAAAATAAACAGGATTTACTAATAACAGAGGATGATAAAATTATTGATATTAGCTCTAGCCAAACGTCAGAAGAAGTTGAAGCAAAAGTTGATATAAACCAGATCAGAAAAGCAATCCAAAAACTGCCAGACGGGTTTCGAATAGTTTTTTCACTCTATCAGATCGAGGGGTATGATCATGAAGAGATTAGTGAAATACTCAACATCTCAAAGTCGACTTCTAAGTCTCAGTATCACAGAGCTAAGAAGAAGCTTAGGGAAGTTTTACAAAAAGAAGAACTTAACTAAAAACCCGATTAAGTCATGAAACAGACCATGTCTGATTTAAAATTGAGGCACACATAAAGCAATAATTAAGATGTGTGCCAAACAAATTAGACAAGTCACAAATTTTAAACAGATGAAGAAAGATCTTAAAAAATTCATAGAGGAAAATAAAGAAAAATTGGACTTTCATGAGCCCCCTAATGACTTATTTGAGAAGATTGAGAGAAAGTTAGAAGAAGAAGATCCAGTTTGTGTAGAAATCGACTCCAATAAAGGAGAACTAGATTTATTTGAGCCCTCATCAAAGATCTGGGATGAGATAAATGAAAAAGTAAACTTCAGTAAAATAAAAAGAATAAAGTATGCATCTATCATTTCAGTGGCAGCTTGTCTGATCATTGGTATGTGGATGGTGCTTTCAAAAGGGTTGTTCTTAGATAAGTCTACAGATATATCTAAAAAAGATCTCGTTGATACTGAGTTTTTAAAAAATATTGAAAATGCTGAAGTCTACTTCGCTCAAATGGCTAAACAGTACTCAGTAGATAAAAAACAGTTTGCATCAGTTCATGAAAGAGAACTAAATAATGACATAAGCCGTGAGCTCAACTTTTTAGATTCTACCTATAGCTCTATGAAACGAGATCTTGTAAATGGAGAATATAATGGAGAGTTAATCAATGCGATGATTTACAATTTACAATTGCGAGTAGATCTACTGCGAAACCAAACAGAATTATTAAAGAACTTAAAAAAGAAGAAAAATTATGAAAAAGACATTCATAGGATATAACTACTTGATTCCATGTACAAGCATATGGATAATTTTGACTTTACTTATTTCTTTCAAAACATTAGGTCAGGAAGATAAAAGCAAGCTCAAAAAGCAGATTAATGAGTCATTCGAATATACAAGTGGAAGGAGTCTGTTAGTTGATAATGTTTTTGGAGATGTTAAAGTAATAGAGGGAGATAAAAATAAAATAGAAGTAAATGTTACGGTAGAGGTTTTTGCTAAAAATGAAGATGCTGCCAAAAAGCTGTTAGAAAAAGTTAATATAGAAAAAGATGTGAGTGACTCAAAAATCTCTTTTAAAACAAAAGTACCTGATAGAGATAAGGGAGATTACAGTTGGGATGAAGAAGAAAACCATCATTATTACAAGGGAAAAGGAAATAAAGGAGGTATTAATGTTGATTATGAGATACACCTACCCAAAGGGGCTTCATTAGAAATAGAAAATAAATTTGGCTCTGTCTTTTTTGATGAGTTTGAAGGTGATTTAGACATAAAAGTTCAGTTTGGGAAATTTATTGCCAAAAACCTGAAAGGTGATAAGAATAAAATAGAAGTAAGCTTTGGCGACCTTGAAATTAACGAAGCAGGAGAGCTAGATTTAACTTTAAAGTATGGCAGTAATTCAGAAATTGAAAAAGTGGATAAACTAGATCTAGACTTACAGTTTGGAAAGTTAGAAGTGGAGCAGGTGAAAACAATAGAAGGCTCATCTAAGTATTCTCAATTAAATATAGAAAAGGTGTCCTTAAAGTGTAATGTGGATAGCAAATTTGGAGGCATTGAGATAGAAGAGTTGGATAAAAACTTTGAAGAAGTAGATGTGGATGCATCTTATGGCTCTCTGAAAATATACTTTGAAGAAGGTGCTTCATTTGACTTTCATGTAGAAGCAAAATTTGGAAGTCTAAATAACAAGCTAGACGATTTAGTTTTCACAAGAGAGATTGAAAAATTTAGCCATAACGAATATGAAGGACGGAGAGGAAGTGGCGGAGGAAAGGTAAGAGCGAAAGCATCTTTTGGAAGTGTCAGGTTTGATGAGAGATAGTTTAACGGATAATTGCTCTGGTAGAAGTTTTTATAGGACGCGTTTTTGATGCGTTCTTTTCTTATGAAGCGGAGTTTAAAAAGTATTTGTATGAACTACAAAAGCATCAGCGAAGCCTAACTTTTGAACTTGTTTTTGAAGTAAAAAAGCATCTTTGTTATTACTTTCTTTGCCGACTAAATACTTATAAACTGTTTTGTTCTTAGTAACATACTTTTTCTCTTCTACAGGAAGATTAAGTTTTGAAAAGAAAGAAGATCCCATATCCATTTTCTTAGTAGAAGCAAGTACTTGAACCTTATAAGTAGACTCTTGATTGATTTGTTTTTCAGGAGACTTTGATTGGATATATTTTTTTACAGATCTATAAATAGAAGAAGATAGTATGGTTTGTCCATAACTAGAGTTTAGGTACTTTTCTTCTTGAGGGTTACTTAAAAAGCCAACTTCAACCAAAACTGCGGGCATTGAGGTGTTTTGTAACACATACAGGTTATAACCCCTATCATGAGCATCCATTATACCGCGAGATTTTCTTTTAGCCCGACTGGTTAGATCCTGTTCGATCATATTGGCAAAACTCAAACTATTAGCATTGTTTTTATCATGTATGTGAACTCTTAATCCACTTATTCTTCTCGCTGGGTTTGAGTTACAATGAATGCTTAAAAAAAGATCAGCATTTCTACCATTAGCAGTTAAAACCCTGTCTTCAAGAGTAATGTAACTATCTTTTGTTCTAGTATAAATTACTAATATATTATCGAAGTTTTCTTTCAAATAATCACCTACTTTGAGGGCAAGCTTCAGATTAATGTCTTTTTCGTGATTGTAACTTAGGTGCTTTTTAGGTTGCCCAGGATCGTGTCCTCCATGTCCAGGATCAATGACCACAACAAAAGGTCTTTTAGTATCTAATCCACCCTTAGATCCTGTAGCATAGGACGCAATGCTAAATAAAAAGACGATATAAAATAAGCCTCTACGCACTTAAACAAACTATTGTCTAAAACATAAAATTATTAATTATGTTCTTTAACTAAGTAATTTAAAAAATTATCGCAGCATTCATGTAATATTTTATAGCATTCTTCAAATTTTCTAAAGGAATATCCCCAAGGGTCATCAACATCTCTATTTGATTTTTGATTATCAAAAGCTCTCATTAAAAGTAATTTAGAAGGGATAAAGCTCTCCATACCAATTTTTTTAATATTAGAAATATTGCTGCTATCCATTCCTATTATATAACCAAACCTTTCAAAATCCTCTTTAACAAATGGTCTACTTCTATGGGTTAAAGTAATTCCATTTTCGCTAGCTACCCTCATAGAGTCATTGTGTGGTAGTTCTCCTGCGTGATAATCAGATGTGCCAGCAGAATCACATATAATATTCTTATTTAAATTTTTAGTATCTAAAAATTGATTAAAAATGCCCTCTGCTAAAGGAGATCTACAAATATTTCCTAAACAAACAAATAAAACCTTTACCATAAGTTGAATAAATATTTAGTTAGTTCTGATCAGATGATGAATGGCTAATTTATAGCTATTTAGCCCAAGTCCAATTATACACCCTTCAGCAATAGAGCTGATATAGCTTTCTTTTCTAAACTTTTCTCTTTGATAAATATTTGAAATATGGACCTCAATTATAGGGGAAGAAATCAATTTTAAGGCATCTAAAATGGCAACAGATGTATGGCTATATGCACCAGCATTTATAACAATACCATTAGAGACCTCTCTTATGCCTTGTATATGATCGACTAAAGAACCTTCATGGTTAGATTGATAGTAATGGAGATCAAGAGTTTTAAAGTCATTTTTTAAATCTTTAAAGAAAGAGTCAAATGTTTGATTACCATAAACCTCAGGTTCTCGTTTACCCAAAAGGTTCAGATTAGGCCCATTTATTATATCAATTCTCATGCTGCTAAAGCCTCTGAATAGTCTACTATGCTAAAGTGTGTAATTTATGCTTGACTATCAAATACTTGCTGGTATTTGATGATATGTCTTGAAAGAATAATGAGATAGATGGGTTGCTATAAAAAAAGATTTTCAGTACTTTCGACATCCTTTTGCCCAGATGGCGGAATTGGTAGACGCGTTGGTCTCAAACACCAATGATAGCAATATCGTGCCGGTTCGACCCCGGCTCTGGGTACTTTTCTCTCCTAGTGAGTTTAACTATCAATCTATTAGCAGCTTACTATAAGGTTGTTTTAAGTCTCCTTAATTAGCCTTTGCAAAAAATATCTCTTCGTTTTTAGAAATTTCAAAACCCAATAGGGCTTTCACAGTGTTTAAAATCTCCAGATGACTAAACCCAGCATCTTTATGGAGTTCTATTTGTTCTCCATGCTCAAAAACTTGATCTGGTATTCCTAGTCTTACTACTTTACTAGAGTAGTTTTTATCCGTCATAAACTCTACAATAGCACTTCCAAAACCACCCATCAAGCACCCATCTTCTATGGTGACAACTTTATCAAACTTAGAAAAAGCAAAATGCAAAAACTCTTCGTCTAAAGGCTTTACAAAGCGCATATCAAAATGAGCTGGGAAAATACCTAAAGAATGAAATTGTTCTTGGAGCTCAATCACATAATTCCCTATATGACCAATAGTAAGAATAGCAATATCTTCTCCTTCACTAATTACCTGCCCTTTACCTATTACTATTTCTTTAAAAGGCTTTTTCCAATCAGGCATTACACCTTGCCCACGAGGGTAGCGAATAGAAAAAGGACTTTGACTCTGTAATTGAGCTGTGTACATTAAATTCCTAAGCTCTTCTTCGTTGAGAGGAGATGAAACAATCATATTTGGTATGCAACGCATGTAAGCTATATCGTATGCTCCATGATGGGTTGCTCCATCAGCACCAGCAAAGCCAGCTCTATCCATACAAAAAATCACAGGTAAATTTTGAATGCACACATCGTGAACTACCTGATCATAAGCTCGTTGCATGAAAGAAGAATATATATTACAGAATGGTACTAGACCTTCCGCAGCCATGCCAGCTGATAGAGTAACAGCGTGCTGCTCAGCTATGCCAACATCAAATGCTCTATCTGGCATTTCTTTCATCATGATATTCATGGACGATCCAGAAGGCATAGCGGGAGTGATGCCAACAATTTTCTCATTTAGCTTAGCAAGTTCTACCATAGTTTCACCAAATACCTGCTGATACTTTGGAGGTTGAGGTTTCTCAGAAATCTTTTTCTTTATCTCCCCAGTAATCTTGTCGAACTTGCCTGGTGCATGCCATTTAGTTTGGTTTTCCTCTGCTGGTAAAAACCCTTTCCCTTTTACGGTAATGCAATGAAGTAACTTGGGACCAGGAATATTTTTCAAGTCATTCAGAACGCTGATTAGGTGGCTTACATCATGACCATCTACAGGGCCAAAGTATCTTAGGTTAAGTGCTTCGAAAAGATTGCTATGCTTGAGTAAGGCTGATTTGATCATATTCTCTACTCTGGAAGCCAGACCTTGAGCTTTTGGAGCAATTTTCTTTACTTTTCCCAAAAGCTTCCAAATATCATCTTTAACCTTGTTATAAAACTGTGAGGTAGTGATGTCAGTCAAATATTCTTTTAAAGCTCCAACATTAGGATCAATTGACATGCAGTTGTCATTGAGGATAATGAGAAGATTAGCATCACTTGAGCCTGCATGATTCATGCCCTCAAAAGCTAGTCCTGCTGTCATAGCTCCATCACCTATCACTGCAACATGTTGCTTTTTGTTATCCCCTTTCATTTTTGAGGCAATAGCCATACCCAATGCTGCTGATATAGACGTGGAGGAGTGACCTACGCCAAAGGTGTCATATTCGCTTTCTACTCTTCTTGGAAAGCCAGAAATACCATCTTTAACTCTATTAGTATAAAAAGTTTCTTTACGACCAGTAAGAATTTTATGCCCATAAGCTTGGTGTCCAACATCCCAAACAAGGAGATCTTCAGGAGTGTTGAGAGCATAATGCAATGCAGTAGTCAACTCTACAACTCCAAGGCTTGCTCCAAAATGCCCCCCATACACAGAAACATGATCTATAATGAACTGTCTGAGCTCTTCGCAAAGTGCTACAAGTTCTTCTAAGTCAAGAGCTTTAAGATCTTTTGGAGAATTTATTTTCTTAAGAAGCCTTCCCTGCTCTATAAGCATAGTATAAATTAATAGTCTAAAGAATATAAAGTTAATACTAAAAAGGAAGAATTGTTCAAGTGTGTATTTGCTATAGCAATTATTGTTCTGATAAGCTGTTCGTGTCTAAAGCTTAGAATAAATATTAAATATTTACTATCTTTAGTATAATTATACCAATTTAGATATTCAACTGGCTAGCATTTCTTTTTTTTTTGCATAAATCATTGCGAAAGCCACAAGTTAGAACCAGTTTGCATTTCTATTTGGCGTAAAAGTTTAACCTAAATGTAATATTATGAAAACAACTACCAGCTTGTTGCTTGTGCTATATGCATTAACAATACTTTCAACAAGTACATTTTCTCAAAAAAAGAGTGATTTAAAAAATGGAAAACTTAGCTATTCTTTAAAGCTTTTACAGCAAGACTATTCAAAAAGTAAAAAGACTCCAATTGATTTTGGAGGTCTTGTTCGAACTAAAGGAGAGTTAGTAGCAGTACAGGTAAGAGTTAAAGATCCAGAAAAGTTACTTTCTGAGTTCAAAGCCTTAGGTATGGAATCACCTGAGTACTTGGGTGAACTTTTAGAAGGATGGATACCTGTAGGCTCATTAGAGGGTTTAGCTAAAATGAGTGAAGTAAAACATGTTTCTGCAATACCTAAGCCGCAACTTTCTGTAGGTAGAGTGGATAATGAAGCAGATAGAGCAATGCAAACAGATGCTTTGAGGCAAGAAATGTGGTTGGACGGGGAAGGCGTAAAAATAGGAGTGATATCCGATAGCTTTAATGGACTTGGAAATATGGGTCAAGTTATTGCAAGCGGAGATTTACCTGGTCCAGGTAACCCCAATGGATATACTCAAGAAGTACATATACTAAGAGATGATGCGGAAAACCCTACAGATGAAGGAAAAGGAATGGCAGAACTGATCCATGATATAGTACCTGCAGCCGACCTTGCTTTTCATACTGGTTTTGCAGCTGGAAAAATAGGGTTTGCGAATGCAGTTAGAAACTTGGCAAATGCAGGATGTGACGTCATAGTAGATGATTTATATATTGGGGGTCAGGCAATTTATCAAAAAGATGTTGTCGCTCAGGCATATGATGATGTTTTCGATGCTGGAATTGTAGGTCTTACTGCTGCGGGTAATAGTGCAAATGAAGCTTATGATGCTAGCTTTAATCCTTCTAATGAAGTTCACAATGTGCGAGGGAGAATGATAAATGAAAGAAGCGGTCAAAATGATTTAGTAGATGTAGGTAGATTTATTTTCCATGATTTTGATCCTTCAGAAGATAATGAAAGTCCTTTTTTAGAAGTTAGTTCTCGATATGTAGGTACAGAAAGGATAATTTTACAATGGAGTGAAGCATATCAAACAATTTGTGAGAATTGTCCTGAAGTATCCGATTTTGATTTGATAGTAAGTACTACAAATGATTTTGAAAATGCAACTTTATATCACATAACCCAAAATGGAGAAGCAATAGCTTATATGGGTGGAGATAATAACCTTGAAACAGGGGAAGCATATGAGTTTGGTCTTGCTACGTTTTCAAACAGTTATAACAATCAGACAAGATATATAGCTGTTGGAAAATATCTAAGTGAAGAAGAAGAAACTACACCAGAGCTTTTAGAGTATTTAAAAAATATTCAGTTCAAGTTATTGTTTATGGACGGGATTGCACATTCAGTAGTTCCTGGTCTCATTAATGGTTCAACTGTTATGGGTCATTGTGCTACTGAGAAAGTATTAGCTATTGGTGCTGTAAATTATCAAAGTACTCCAGCGTTTGGAGGAGAATTAGCACGCGCTGACTACTCTTCTATTGGTGGTGGATACTATTATTTTGATGAAAACGGTAACAGCTTAATGCAAAGAGATGCACTAGGAATTATGCGAAGAGGTGTTTTTCAAAGAAAACCGGATATTATGGCGCCAAGCAGTACCAGGACAAGTAGTTTTGGAATGCAGGATCGAGATAATTTTATGTCATATATATTTCCAGGAACTTCAGCAGCAGCTCCGCATGCAGCAGCAGTAGCAGCCATGATGTTGCAAGTGACAAGAAACCAAATTACTCCACAACAGGTGCAAGATGTGTTCCGACAAACAGCTACAGATATGGACAATGATTTGGAAGCAGGATTTCAAAGAGGATATGATGTGGCAACCGGGTATGGATATATCAATGCCATAGCAGCTGTTCAAACAGCAAGAAGACATTTAGATGTAGGCAGAAGGCCAGCATTGTCATTTGTGAGTGTAACAGAACGTCTTTGCTCTTTAGATGATACATTAAATGTATTTATGGGATATAATCTATCTGAAGAACAACAAAGAAATAACCAGTTGGTTTTACACTTACAAGATAGCGAAGGAGGTGTTAAAGAGTTAGGTAGATACAATCTATTTGAACCTATTCAGGTTCTGGTAGAAAATAATGAAGCTCTTCAAAAGCCTGGAAAGTATCAATTGATTGCTACTCTTTCCAATACAAGAAGCTCAATAGCCGTTAGTGAACGCTTCTCTATTAATGGAGTACAACTAGTTGAAGAAGAGAGCGAGCTAAACTATTATGCGACGGCTACCTGTAATGTAAAACTAGAAGCTAACTTTCCTGAAGGAAATGATGTAAACCCATCCTACACTGTACTGGTAGAAGGTTTGCCATCACCTCTTCTTGATAGAAACTATCGTAAAGTAATACATAGAAACCATGCAGGGAGTAGTTTTACATTGAACCCTTCACGAGTGGGGATGATACCAGGTCAGCAATACAAAATAAGACTTAGGTTAGACGATGGTTGTGACTGGTGGGAAAGTGAGCCTTTTAGGGTAGAGTTAGGCTTTAGCAACTTTGGTTTTGGTAGTAGATTATCTGGAGATATAGCAAACAACTTGATCAAAGCTTACCCTAATCCATTTACCGATAACGTAACTATTAGAATTGCATCTGATATCGAGGTAAAGTCTTTAAAAGTAAGAAGTATGTTAGGTCATGAAGTATATAGCCAAAATGCATTAAATGTTGATAATAAAAGTATGGAGTTGGAGTTAGATATGTTAAATAAGGGAACGTATCTGTTAGAGATTATAGGTAATGACGGAAAAAAATATTATCAGCAAATTCTCAAGAATTAGAATAGATTTTTAATATATGATTAAGCTAAAAAAGCTGCCTTATAAAAAAAGGTAGCTTTTTTTATGCTCTTCGCTATGTAATGAGTATTACATAATTAAAGTTATAATTAAGTTGTTCTTAACAAAAAAATGAGAATTTAATTGTGAAGTTTAGCATCTTCTTAAAAAGAAGTTCTTGCTTTTTAAGAATTTTATTTTAAAATTACAGGTTAATACAATAATAAAGACTAAATATTCTTTGATACTTTTTTTAATTTACCAGGAATTATCTAAGTTTTCCCGTTTTTGAAAGCTATTTACTAAAATATTTTAAAGTTATGAATGTTTTCCAAAGCAAAATATCCTCTAGCAGCAATTTTGCCTCAAGTTCTTGAGGGTTCTACTTAGAAGTTGTTTTTTAAAGTTTGTTTTATATAGTTAACCAGATTTAAAGTTATGGATAGAATTCTATACACACTGTTATTTTTCTTTTTCTCATCTCTTTTTTGTGAAAGTTCGTTTGGGCAGGTAAATGAGCCGAATAGATTTATATTGAATAAGTCTGCTTTGGGTAAGTCTAAAATAGAGCGTAGTCCTAAGGAAAACCCTAAGGAGAGGGCAGCATATGAGCACAAAATGCTGGCAGATCCAAGGACGGGAAAAATTCCAAAGGGGATAGAAATGAAGGAAGCTTTTTTTTCAGCCTTACTACCAAAAATGCAGTATGGAGTTCAGAAAGGGATACAGGGGAGAGTAGATTTGGAAGATGCAGATCGTTGGCAAGAGAGGGGTCCATATTTTGTAGGCGGAAGGACAAGAGCTATTGCAATTGACATTACCAATGAAAACATTATCCTAGCAGGAGGAGTTGCAGGAGGGGTATGGCGCTCAGAAGATGGAGGTAGTACCTGGGTAAAGACGACCAGTCCTTCATATAATCATAGTGTAACAAGTATTGCTCAGGATTCTAGACCTGGATATACGCACATTTGGTACTACAGTGCAGGAGAGCAGGAGGGAGCATCATCAGGTGGTTTTTCAGGAGACTCGTCACATGGAGGGGGAGGGGTTTACAAATCTACCGATGGAGGTCGGACGTGGTTACTGCTTCTAGGTACTTCTAATGAGGATGGGTTTGAAGGTGTGCGCGATGAAGAGGGTGGATCATTTGATTGGACGAACCGGATAGTGGTAAATCCGCTAACGGGAAGTGTGTTTGTAGCTACGTTTAGAGGTATATCTGGCTCTAGGGATGGAGGGGATACCTGGGATTATGTGCTTAGGAGCACAGATCCGGTAGGTCAGGGTCCAACCAATACAAGTGAGATAGAGGTTACTTCCACAGGTATATTATTTGCAACCATTTCTTATGAAGGAGTAGAGCATTCAGGTATATATGTATCATTGAATGATGGGCGTACCTGGCAGGATATAACACCTCGGGTAGGGAATGGAGATCCTTTTACGATACTGGAAAACTATTCAAGGACGACTATAGGCATAGCGCCATCGGATGAGAGTATAGTATACTTTTTCACAAGTGGGAGAGTACCGCGTAATATAGATCAAAATGTAGAGTGTATAAATGTAGAAGATCTTTTAGGAGGTAGTGAAAGGTATGCTTTGTATAAGTTGGAGTGGGAATTATCAGGAGATGGTAGGTCAGTAACTACTAGTTGGGTAGATAGGAGTAGGAATCTACCAGAACAAGGTACATTAGGTTTGGGTCAGGGAAACTACAACAAGTTTGTAAGAGTGAAGCCAGATGATCCAAGTACAGTGTTTATTGGAAGCGTTAATTTGTTTAGATCTACAGATGGATTTGCTAGTTCAGAGAGTGTACAATTGATAGGGGGTTATAACTTTAACAAACAGCTTTTCAATGATCCAAGTGTAGGGATACTATATAAGAATCATCATCCAGATAACCATGATTTGGTATTTTTTCCATCGGATGCTAATAAGGCAATCAGTGTACATGATGGTGGTGTAACCTTGGCGTTAGATATTTCAGAAGATACTGGAGGGGAGGAGCCTGTTAGTTGGGAGTCATTAAATGTGGGTTATTATACTACTCAGGCATACTCGGTAGCAATTAATGATAGAGCTGGGAGTAATGATATAGTAGCAGGATTTCAGGATAATGGTACATTTTCATCAGATAGTTACTCTCCAAACAGAAAGTGGCGAGGAGAAGGAGGAGGAGATGGAGGACTTTGTGAGATTACTACAATAGATGGATTTCATATGTTTTCTTCCTCATATTATGCATCCATAACGAGGAAAGATTATGATGAATCTGGTAATGTGATAGGAGAGACTTCACTGGTTCCACCTATACCTGACTTTATCAGACCACCTCAAGATGCAGGAGTGCCAGAAGGGGATCTCATTGATTTCTTTTACTACAATTTCATACATCCATATACATATGATAAAGAGGAAGATATTTTATATTTCCCAATAAAGACGCATGTTTCTTTTTTGAATAATGCAAGTACATCACAAGGAGGAACTAATTGGGCAGATTTTCAAGGAGATAATTGGCAGTTTCGTTTTGGTTTGATGAATACTCCAGAAGAGGAAAGATGCTTTAACTTAGGTTTTGTATCAGAAACAACAACAGCAATAGCTGTTTCTGAGTCAGATCAGCAGCCGAAGACGTTGTATTTAGGTACATCAGAGGGTAGGCTTTTCAAACATGTGAGAGAGGGTAATGCATGGAATAGAGAAGGTGATGTAGCGGGAAATAACTTTCCAGCAGGGGGATATATTAGCTGTATAGCTATAGATCCTAGAAATTCGGATAAGGTATATGTAGTTTTTTCTAACTACAATGTTCCAAGTATTTTTGAGTCAGTAGATGGAGGAACAACGTGGCGTACGGTAGGAGGAAACTTGGAGGATAACCGTGATGGTAGCGGAAATGGGCCAAGTGTTCGATGGCTGAGTATATTGGACTATAGAGCTGCAAACTATAAAAAATACTATGTAGGTACTAGCAAGGGTTTGTTTTCTACAAGAGTATTGAATAGAGATAATACGGAATGGATTCAAGAGAGTCCTGATCAAATAGGTTCTGTTGTGGTGCCAATGATAAAGACGAGGAATAGCGATGGGTATGTTGCAGTAGCTACTCATGCTACAGGTTTGTATACTTCTTATGCCACAGGAGTAGAGCCATTGAGGGTAGCCAATGCGATTAATGATATAGAGGCGAACATGAATCAGGCAGATACGAAGATAGACTTAAGTAGAGTATTTACAGACCCTAGTGGACCTGATGAGAATATAGTGGTTTCTTTAGGAGGGAACACAAATGACAATGTGATAGATGTTGAGGTAGTAGGTCAGGAGTTAAGGGTTGATTACTTAGCAAATACGACAGGTAGATCAAAAGTTACCGTTATTGGACGCTCAGGTCAGAAAGAAGTAGAAGAGAGCTTTTATGTAACGGTGACAGAGTATGACCCTCAGGTTTTATATGACCAAACAAATTCAGTAGATTTAGAGGGACAGATTGTTTTAGGGACGTATTTGATAGGAGGTGACATAACAGCTTTGGATTATGAATATTATGATGATTTTGTAGTTCCAGCAGGACAGACATGGACTATTAATAGTATTAGTGTAGATGGTTTAGCTGAGTGGGATATACAATTAGGGAACAGGGGGCGATTATCCGATATAAATAATATGATAGTTACAATTTATAGAAGTGATTTTGAATCAGAAGATGCTCCTATAGGGGAAGGTTTGGTTATAGAGCGTGTTCCATCGGATGATATAAGTTTAATTAAGAATGGTGCAATAACAGAAATAAAAGGTAATACAGATGATATTGTGGTAGGGGCAGGAAGGTATTGGGTTAGTATACGTGTTAACTTTTCAGTGGAATGTAATGTTTTTATCCTTGATGATGAGGGTAATACTGTAGATAATGATGGCGATGGTCAAGCCGATATTAATATTGACAATAGAGATCAGTGGAAGTTATTTTTTGTGATAGGAACAAAGATGAATGAATATCCAGCCCACGCTTTTGACGGTGCTGAATATAGCCCAGTTGCTTATGGTACATCGTTTAAGTTGTTTGGTACTTCTGATAGGGGGCATAGTGCACCATCTAATTTAAGGGAGAAGATATTGAGTCCATCAAGTGTACAGCTAGAGTGGGATGACGTAACAGATACTCCGAATGAATCGGGCTATATAATAGAAAAAATTACTGGAGCTAATGGAGGGGCAATAGAAATAGCTAGGGTTGGGAGTGATGTAACTACGTATGTAGATCAGACAGGATTTACAGCAGCTGATGATACATATAGGTATAGGGTAAAGACATTTGGATCAATGAGTACCTCTCGAGCATCGAACACGGTGGAAGTAATAATGGATAGAGAGCCGGTTGCTTCTAATTGGGAGGAGTTACAAACTGTTAGTGATAGTGAGATTGATCTTACCTGGACATCCGCTAACTCCCATAAAGAGGGTTTGAGATTGTATAGGTCGTTTTCTCCAGATAGGGATTTTGTAGTTGTTAGAGATGTCTATGAATATGAGGAAAATGGTGCTGGAGACTATACAGATAATTGGTTATTGGAGGGGCATGAGTATTATTATAAGTTAGTATCTTACAATGGAGAAATGGAAGAAGAATCAGAAGTAAGAAGTGCGGTAACGGACTTGAAAGGTTTAACTGGCTTAGGAATTGAGATAAACGAGGACGGTCAAATAGAGCTTAGTTGGGATGATAATAGTTGGATGGAGACGGGGTATAGAGTTGAGAGGTCAGAGACCGCTGATTTTTCTGGTGATGTATATTCAGAATTAACAGATGAAGATGCGGAGAGCTGGGTAGATCCAGGAGAGGGCTTAGTAGAAGGCATAAGATATTATTACAGAATCCGTGGTGTTAATGCTATAGCATCATCTGCGATATCAGAGACTAGTGTGATAGCTCCTGAGAATGCAGCTGGTGCAAAGGTAGCAGGTGCTCATGAGGGGGATAAGGATCTACAAGAAGCATCTAGTTTGGGTATAAAGGTGTATCCTAATCCTACGGAGTCTGAGTTTTTGATAGAGTTGGGCATAGACTTTAGTGGAGAAGTAGAGGCAATAATGTATGATATGACAGGAAGAAGGGTTTATAGTAGAGACTTAGTGATGAAGGGAGGTTTATTACCAATTAATATTGCTCATGTAGAGAGGGGAGCATATACTTTATTGTTGAAGACGCCAAAATCTAACTATGTACATAGAGTAGTGAAAGAGTAGTTAGATATAATTTATAACTCATTAATGAAAGACCTTCTTTAAATTTTAAGGAAGGTCTTTTTATTTTTGCACATATGTATAGTCAAGAGTTTTCGTATAGAATTAGATATGCTGAGACGGATCAGATGGGGTATGTATATTATGGCAACTATGCCAAATTTTATGAAATTGGCAGGGTAGAAGCCTTACGCAAGCTAGGGTTGACGTATAGAGAGCTGGAAGAAAATGGAGTGATTATGCCAGTACTTGATCTTAAAATAAAGTACTTAAAACCAATATTTTATGATGAGCTTATAACTATAAAAACAGTGATTGATAAGATGCCAAAACCAGCCATCGAGTTCAACTATGAGATATTAAATCAGAAAAATGAGAAAGCTAATACTGGATATACGAAGCTTATCTTTTTGAGTAAAGACACGCATAGACCATGTAAACCTCCTTTGCAGCTTTTAGAGAAACTTGAATCTGCTTTTAAGGCTTACGACTCAGAATCTTTCCAAAACTGATTGTAGGAAAATTTTTTATGATTAGGGAAAATAGCATAGTATACTTTTTCAACTTCTTCAAGCAACGTTTCTTTTAAATAAGAAATGTTTGTGTTTTTATAAGCGGATATAAATACAGCTTTTTTATTAGAATAAAAGGAAGTCCACTCTTCAATAGAGTTAGGAGGATGATCTTCAAAAGGGGGGAACTCTTTCGCCTTAAAGGCATCCGTTTTATTAAAAACGAGAATTGTTTTTTTATTTGCTGCTCCAATTTCTCCCAGAGTTTTATTTACTACTTCAATCTGATCTTCAAAGTTTTCATTAGAAATATCAACCACATGTAAGAGTATATCTGCTTCTTTTACTTCATCAAGTGTGGATTTAAAGCTTTCAATTAAGGTTGTTGGTAGCTTTCGTATAAAACCCACAGTATCAGAGAGAAGGAATGGGATATTGCTAAGAGTCATTTTTCTAACCTTAGAGTCTACGGTTGCAAATAGTTTGTCTTCAGCAAAGGCATCTGCTTTACCTTTGCTCAATACATTCATTAAAGTAGATTTGCCAACATTGGTATAGCCAACAAGGGCTACTCTGACCATTTTTTTTCTTGACTCTCTTCGGATCGTATTTTGCTGATCTATTTTTTTTAGTTTCTCTTTTAGTAGAGAAATTTTGTCTCTGATGATCCTCTTATCCGTTTCTAGTTCTGTTTCTCCAGGGCCTTTCATTCCTATTCCCCCTTTTTGTCTGGAGTGGTGTGTCCACAAGTTAATTAGCCTTGGAAGCATATATTCATACTGAGCTAATTCAACCTGGAGCTTAGCTTGAGCAGTTTGGGCTCTTTTCATAAATATTTGCAAGATCAAAAGACTTCTGTCAATCACCATACAGTCTTTTAATATCAGCTCTAAGTTTTTAACATGGCTGGTAGAAAGGTCATCGTCAAATATGACCATATCTATGTCGTTCACTTCTACAAACTCAGCTATTTCTTCTAGCTTACCTTTACCAACAAAAGTTTTTGGGTTGATTTTATCTAAGTTTTGTGTAAATCTTTTTTTTTCTTTTATCCCTAGAGTTTCTGCAAGAAAGCTTAACTCATCAAGATATTCCTTTGTTTTTTCAATGGTTTGGTTTTGATTCGTAACTGCTACTAAAACAGCTGAAGGTACGCTTTGCGTTTGTGTTTCAAATATTTTTTTCAACTAGATGTATTTTATTAGAACTTATTAAGTTTATGTGTTAAAATTTTTTTCAGCAAAAGAATCAACAGGTTTTAAACCATGTTTTTTGCCAGAATCGATAAGAAAAGGAATTGCTTCGTCAATATGATTTTTTATAATCCCATCTAGAATAGCTTCTCGTACTTCACTTTTTAATGTTCCTACTACCTTAGATGGTTTAAGGTTGAAGATTTCCATAATTAATTCTCCAGTAATAACAGGCTTAAAGTTTCTTAAACTGTCTTTTTCTTCAACTTCTACAATTCTCTTTTCCAGCTTTTCAAAGTTTTGAATATACCTTTTTACTTTTTCATTGTTCTTAGAGGTTATGTCTGCTTTGCATAGAGCCATTAAGTCATCTATATCATTTCCAGCTTCAAAGATTAATCTTCTGATGGCGGAGTCTGAAATGTTATCTTTTACTAAAGCAATAGGTCTTAAATGAAGACGTACCAACTTTTTCACGTATTTCATATTTTCATTTAGTGGCAACTTTAGCCGCCTAAAAATACCAGGAGTCATTCTTGCTCCTCTTTCCTCATGACCATGAAAAGTCCAGCCAGATATTTTGTCGAATCGCTTAGTTGGAGGTTTAGCAATATCATGTAAAATAGCAGCCCATCTTTGCCATAGGTTATCTGATACTTCGCTGAGGTTATCTAAAACTTTAAGTGTATGGTAAAAATTGTCTTTATGAGATTTACCATCAATGGTTTCAACCCCATGAAGGGCAACCATTTCGGGAAAAATAATTTCTAATAACCCGGAGTGAAATAGTAGTTTAAACCCATAAGAAGGGGTAGGTGAGAGGATTATTTTGTTGAGTTCATCAATTATTCTTTCTCCAGAGACTATTTTGATCCGTTCTTTATTTTTGGTAATTGCTTCAAAAGTATCTGGTGCTATATCAAAGTTAAGTTGAGAAGCAAAGCGAATAGCCCTCATCATTCTCAAAGGGTCGTCAACGAAGGTTATATCAGGATCTAGAGGGGTTTGTATATTTTTACTCTTAAGATCTTCAATACCATTAAAAGGGTCAACTAACTCTCCATAATTTTTCTTATTTAAGCTTATGGCTAAAGCATTTATAGTAAAGTCTCTTCTGTTTTGGTCATCTTCTAAAGAACCATTTTCTACAATCGGTTTTCTGGAATTTTTTCTATAGGATTCTTTCCTTGCTCCCACAAACTCCACTTCTAAATCATCATATTTAAGCATTGCAGTGCCAAAGTTATTGTAAGTAACTACTTGTTTTACTCCAAGGTGATCTGCAACTTTTTTTGCTAACTCAATACCACTTCCAAGGCATACAATATCTATATCTTTTGAAGGTCTTTCAATTAAAAGGTCTCTTACAAATCCTCCAATTATAAAAGATTGTACCTTTAACTCTTCGGCAGCTGTAGATACGGTTTTGAAGATGAAAAGTTTCTCTATTCTATTTTTATAGTTCATTCTAACTTGTAGAAGCTATTTGAAGTTTCTCTTTAGCTACAAATACTCATTATTAGAACTTAGTTTTTTCTCAAGAGTACTACTATATACTCGAAAAAATACTCTTCCAAGCTCTAATACTCAGTATTTCTGCCATTAAAATTAGCTCAAACAACTTCTATAAACTCCAATAGTTTAACCCTTCAAAGTTACTTCTTAATTTTCCTTTAATATCAACAAATAGTGTTAATTCATTACCTAAATTTTTAAAGTAGGAAGGATCTTTTTCTAAAAACTCTTTGTGTGGAACAGCAAAAACTATAGCATCATAGTCTTTATTGGGGATGCTTTTTTGAAGATTTAACTTATACTCTTCATAAAATTCCTTTTCAGAAGCATGAGGGTCAACGGTTGTTATATCAACGCCAAAAGAAACAAGTTCTTTAATCAAATCTACAACTTTTGAGTTTCTGATATCAGATACATCTTCTTTGAATGTAGCGCCAAGTACAAGTACTTTACTTTCCGAAATATCTTTTTTAAGCTTTGCTAGCTTTTGGACAATTACTTTAGCAATATGCCCACTCATGGTATCATTTATATTCCTTCCACTCAAAATAACCTGGGGGTGGTACCCTAGTTCTTCTGCTTTGTAGGTTAAATAGTAAGGGTCTACACCAATACAGTGTCCACCAACAAGTCCTGGTTCAAACTTCAAAAAATTCCACTTTGTTCCTGCTGCTTCAAGGACATCAAAAGTATTGATCCCTATTTTGTCAAAAATCTTTGAAAGCTCATTCATTAGAGCGATATTCAAGTCACGCTGGGTGTTTTCAATTACTTTTGCTGCTTCTGCTACTTTTATTGATGTAGCTCTATGAACTCCAGCATCAATAATTAACTCATAAACTTTAGCGATTACCTCAAGAGCTTCATCATCATTTCCGGCAATAACTTTTGTTATTTTTTCTAATGTATGCTTTTTATCTCCAGGGTTTATCCTTTCAGGAGAATAACCAACTTTAAAATCTGAGTAAGCTTTTAAGCCAGAGTGCTTTTCTAGAATTGGAACACAATCATCTTCCGTACATCCAGGATATACAGTTGACTCATACACTACATAGTCTCCTTTTTTTAATACTTTACCTACAGTTTCTGAGGCACTTATCAATGGTTTAAGGTTGGGTGATGCGTGCTTGTCAACGGGTGTTGGAACAGCAACAACAAAGAAATTTGCATCTTTTAAATCCTCTAGCTTTGAAGTAAATAAAATATCGCATCCATCAAAAGCGGAAGAAGGCAGCTCATTACTAGGGTCTACTTTTTTTTTCATCAAATCAACCCTATCATTATTTATATCAAACCCAACCACACTCAGTTTTTTTGCAAAAGCAAGAGCGATAGGTAATCCCACATAGCCTAAACCGATTACAGCTAATTTTCTTTTTTTTTCTTTTAATTCACTAAACATCAAAAACGATTTTTATAGAGTGCTTAAATAATTTGAGTTTACAATAAGATATATTAGTCATACTTAGCTACAAATAGCTTATGTATTAAAAGTTATTTTACGGAATCTAAGTAATTTCAATAGCTTCAAACGATACAAATTAAATCAGGTTTCTTTAATTTTATATGTCGTACACAATTTTAAACAATAACATTAACTTTCCACTTCAAAAAGTAAAAAAATGAGTTCAATACCTGAAAATCTAAAATATACGAAAGATCACGAGTGGGTAAAGCTTGAAGGTGAAATTGCTACTGTAGGAATCACAGATTTTGCACAGTCTGAATTAGGTGATATTGTATTTGTTGATATCACTGAAGATGGAGAAGCAGAAGAAGGAGCTGTTTTTGGCTCGGTAGAAGCAGTTAAGACAGTATCAGACTTATATATGCCTATCAGTGGTGAAGTTACAGAAGTGAATCCTCTGCTTGAAAACGAGCCCGAGACAATAAACTCAGATCCTTATGGAAAGGGATGGATGGTTAAAATTAAAGTGAAAAGTGTAGAAGACATAAACTCCTTATTAACCGCAGAAGACTATAATAGCCTTGTAAGCTAACTTTAGTTGATTAGCATGGTGATACTATTTGATACACCTTCCTCTTGGAAGAGTCTGTTGCCTTTTACGTTTACAAGAGCATTAGCCGAAATAAGAGTAGGTATTTTAACAATTGCAGAAAAATGGCAGAGGGTTCTTAAACAGGATGATACTTACGCTCTTAGTAAGTTGTATTTAAATCAAAATAAAAGCTTTCAAGAAGGAAATAAGCCTTTACTTTATATCAATTCGTCTGTGTTTCCTAATAAGGAGATTCTTTACAGAATAGAACAGATGAATGAGGGAGAAGGAATCAAAGTAGGAAATGAAATAGTAGCTTTCAAGACAAAAAAGGACACCAAAGACCATCTGGAAATTGAAAGTATAGCGGATAAAATCAACTTTTCATCAGAAGATATTGAAATCATTCAATTAAAAAATGTCTGGGATATTTTCCTTCTCAATAAAAAGCAAATTGAGGCTGATTTTGATCTTATTTGCAATGATATAAAAAGAGAAAAAATCACAGACCCTTACACTAAAATTTACGGGAAAGAAAATTTACTAGTTGAAGAAGGAGCAACTATAAGAGCCGGGATAATTAATGCAGAAAATGGTCTAGTATTTATTGGAAGAAATGCTAAAATACAGGAAGGAGCAATAATTAAAGGAAGCCATGCCATAGCTAATAACGCAGAAGTAAAAGTTGGAGCTAAATTAGTTGGTGATTCCACTTTAGGACCGTATTGTAAAGTTGGAGGAGAAGTAAGTAACTCTGTGTTTTTTGGTTATAGCAATAAGGGGCATGATGGTTTTGTGGGGAACTCTGTAATTGGGGAGTGGTGTAACTTGGGTGCAGATACAAATACATCTAATTTGAAAAACAATTACTCTAACGTAAAAGTGTGGAGCTACAATGAAGAACAGCTTCAAAATACGGATCAACAGTTTTGTGGACTTTTGATGGGAGATCATTCGAAAAGTGGTATTAACACTATGTTTAATACTGGTACTATTGTTGGAGTAGGAGCTAATGTCTTTGGTGCTGGTTTTCCAGATAAATTTATACCTTCCTTTAGCTGGGGAGGAGCTGAAGGAATTGCCGAATTTACATTTGAAAAAATGCTAGCTACTGCTGAAAAAATGAAGGAAAGAAGAAATTTATCTTTAACTCAAAGAGATAAAAATATTTTGAAAGAAGTTTTTGAAATAACCTCAAAATATAGGAGTGGCAGAGTAAATAATTGACTGAAAAAGTGTAAAGTGAAAAACGAGACGAAAAGTAAAATTAGTTTTTCTCAATTTATTTATTCAAGAATAAAAAAAAGCAAAGCATCTACTTTCAGTAAGGTTGTAACAAGGGTAGCGATTGGGAGTATAGCTTTTAGTTTAGCAGTAACTATAATTTCTAAAGCTGTATATTCAGGCTTTAAAGAAAAAATTCAAGAAAAAATCTTTTCCCTTTCGGGTCATCTAACTGTTACAAAGTTTGATCTTAACACTGGAATAGAAGAGTCACCGATTGAGTTTCCTGAGTTTCTGGAAAAGGCACAAGAAAAGTATGGCATAGCTCATATGCAAAGTGTTGCTCATAAAACAGGCTTGCTCAAAAGTGAAACAGAAATAGTTGGTGCAGTATTCAAGGGGGTAAGTCAAAAATTTGATTATGAGAGGTTTAGCAATAATCTTCTTTTAGGTGAGCCTATCAAAGAAAACAGCCAGGAGATCATAGTAAGTAAAAAGATTGCGGATAAGCTTAAAGTTAAAGTGGGCGACGAGCCAATATTTTATATACTTGGAAAACCAATAAGAGCAAGAAAACTCAAAATTGTAGGCATATATGAGTCAGCATTAGATGAAGTAGATGAACATCTGATTATTGGCGATTTATCTTTTTTGAAGAAAATAAATAAATGGTCAGAAACGGAAGTAGGCAGTGTAGAAATTTTCATAGAAGATTTTAATAGAATAGAAAAAATATATCAGCAGCTCTATAAAGAAACTCCTTATGATTTGATTCTAGAAAAAGTAACTGATAAATACAAGGGCTACTTTGACTGGTTCATCATACTTAATAAAAATGTAGATGTAATAATTATTATATTAATACTGGTAGCCCTGTTTAATATTGCCTCAGTGATAGTAGTACTTGTTGTTGAAAAAACAAAAATGATTGGTACTCTCAAAGCACTTGGTTCAACAGACTGGCAAATACAGCAAGTTTTTCTGAGGAAAGCCATAAATATAATACTTAAAGGAGTAGTAGTTGGTAATATTTTTAGCTTATTAGTATTAGTCATTCAAAAAAACTTCAACCTGATAGCTCTGGATAAAGAGCTATATTATTTATCTTATATACCAATAAATATAGACCTTAAGAATGTTTTATATTCAAATATTATGAGCTGTCTAACTATAGTGCTGCTTCTTATAATTATATTAGTCATATTGTTCAGATTAAAGCCCATTAAATCACTAAAGTTTGCATAGAAAACTAACCACGATTACTTAATGACAGGTTTTTTTCAAAAATATGGATGCTATAGGTTCTTTTTTTAGACATCTATTTGATACAAGTAGTTTTCCTCCAAGGTGGTCATGTGGAAAATGGTCTGACTTTCATGGTTGGCTTTATATTCTGTCAGACATATCTATTTTTTTGGCATACTATGCAATACCTCTGATCCTTCTTTATTATCTCATCAAAATAAAAAGTGTCCCTTTTAGACCTGTTTTTTTTCTATTTGTTGCTTTTATTTTTTTGTGCGGAGCAACTCATCTAATAGAAGCCATCATTTTTTGGTATCCCCACTATAGGATAAGTGCTCTTGCAAAGCTTTTGACGGCAGTAGTTTCTTGGATAACTGTTTTTGCTCTTGTAAAAAATCTACCCAGAGCATTAAAAGCAAAAACACCTAAGGAGTTACAGAAAACTATTGACGAGAAAACGAAAGAGTTACAGTTAATTAATGAAAGCCTGGAAAAAAGTGAAAGACAGTTTAAAGCGCTAGTAAATGAGAATCCCGATATTATATTACGCTTCAACAAAGAATATAAAATTGATTTCGCAAATAAATCAGCCAAAGAACTTTCCCAGTTGATCAAAAAACACTCAGATAAAAGCACTATTCAAGAGCACTTTAAACTTTTGAGAAATAAAGTTGAAGAGGTATTTAACGAAAAAAAAGAAACACATAGTTATCATGATGAGCTTTTGATAGGCGAAAAAATAAAAAAATACTTGAGTATTTCTCTTATTCCAGTTAAAAGCTTTGATGGTTTAAGCAATAAAGTGATAGCTGTAGGTAGAG
Organism: Bacteroidia bacterium; assembly: GCA_030425505.1. Lineage (GTDB taxonomy): Bacteria > Bacteroidota > Bacteroidia > Cytophagales > Flammeovirgaceae > JAUIAB01. Next base: position 35,808 of record JAUIAB010000024.1, read on the forward strand.
ACATAACCAGTGAGATAGAGTATGAAAAACTTCTTGAAAATAGAGTTAAGGAACTCCAAGCATTATCTGGTAAAATGGTAAATAAACTAGACAAGCTAAATAGCTTTGCTAGAATAGTTTCTCATAACCTGAGGTCTCCAGTTGGAAATTTAGATGCATTATGTAGCTTGTATAAAGAAAGTAGTGACAAAGAAGAAAAAAATATTATTCTGGAAAAAGTAGAGAAGGTGATTTCTAATCTACAGAATACAATTTCTGATCTTACAGAAATTGTTAAAATAAATGAAAGTGAAGATAGAATACCAAAAGAAAACCTGATTCTTGAAAAGATACTAAATAATGTGCTAGTAAGCTTAGTAGCAGAAATTGAAGAGGCAAAAGCAAAAATTAATTGTGATTTTTCTGAAGTACCTCAAATAATGTATCCTAGAGCATATCTTGAAAGTATTTTTCTTAACCTTATTACAAATTCTATAAAGTATAGATCTTTAAAAAGAAATTTAAACGTAGAACTAAAGTCTATAAGAGATAGAGGTTACATAGTACTTACATGCCAAGACAATGGAGTAGGAATAGACCTGAAAAAATATGGAGATAAAGTATTTGGTTTAAACCAAACTTTTCATACAAATAACGATGCCAGAGGGGTGGGTTTATTTATCACCAAAAACCAAATAGAGTCTATGGGAGGAAGCATTACCGTAGAGAGTGAGCCAGATGTAGGTACTAAATTTATCATCAAATTTCTGGACTTAAAAGAGAAAGATATTGAAGAGCAGTCTTCCGATAAAAGCGAAAAGTAGTCAATTCCCACCCTAGACATTATTCTTTTTAGACCTCGACTCAGCCTCTTCTCTAATTAAAGCAGCAACCTTAGGATAAGAAGACATAATCCTATCAAAGTGAAATCGTTTTAGGTAATACAAATCACAAAAAGTTACTGCTTTTACAGAATAATTGTGCATCCGGCTTTCTACGAGGGCAATCTCACCAAAAAAATCACCTTTCTCCAAGATACCAATAGGTTGCTTTCTATCCAAAACCTCTAACTTCCCTTTTACTACAAAAAATAACTCTTCAGCATGATCATTTTTCTTGAATATAAAATCTCCTGGAGTGGCAATCATAGGCTTGAGATGCATAGCAACTTCCTTTACAAAGCTCTTTTCCGTATTCTTAAAAATGGGTATTTTCTCAACAACTTCTTTTTTTAAATGAATAGCTACCTCTTTTTGGAGTCCCTCTGGTAAATTTTCGAGAAAAGATATTTCGTTGAACCCCATCCTCTTTTTCCACAAATAAGTATAGTAGTCACGTAGCTTGATATGTAGCTTTTTAGGTAATCTTCTATAGTTTATCAAGGCGGAAAGCCTTTCAATATTATTTTGATACTCAACCTTTGCTGGATCACCTTTAGTAACAATAGCAGTAATATTTGCAATAACATAACCGTATAGTCCCACCCCCATTAGCTGAATGAAAATAGTAAAAATCATCTGGTCATTACTTTTGGGTACAATATCTCCATACCCAATAGTAGTGAGCGTAGTTACACTCCAATAGAGCGCTTGCGTATAATTAGTGGCAAGATCTAGTCCATAGTCAATATCCCTTATTTTGAGCCAAAAGCAGCTGACCCAGTGTGAGAAATGAACAATCCAAAAGATAAAAAAAGCTAAAGACAAGGTATTGCTAAGGTGAATTTCCTGTCTTTTAAACTCACCCATATATTGATTTACCTTAATGATTTTTACCAACCTGATTAGCCCAAAAAGAGGAGTGCCAAAAATCAAATCCCAAGGTGGAATGACAATAATGTCAACCCAAAGTTTATTCTTCAAATAAGAGCGAATAGAAGTACCACTCCAAATAGAAAACTCTGAGCTTTTTTTATTGCACCTCCAGACAGAATAGAAGATATCCAAGAAATAAATAATAGAAATAAGAAGCTCTAAGTACTGAAATAAAGCGAGGTCTTTTTTAAGCGAAAAAATAGAGTTTAGAGGAATGAAAATAGCTAAAAAACTTGTAGAAAGAATTACAATAATTTCCCATAAATACTCATACACACTTTTTTGTAACACAGAATCAGGAAGTTTTTAGTTTCTTAAGCTTTCTCTTATACAAGAAAAATAACCCTTTTTCTAAAAAAGACATATAAAATGATAGAAAAAGAATAGTCAAGTGAATATTAAATAAGAAATAAGATAATACAGACACAAAACCAAAATAACCCAGGTAAAAAGTAACATCCATAAAAAACTGTAAGACACTATTTTTATTAGGAAACTTTCTTTCTAAAAACCTGGTGACAGGGTCTTTAACCGTTAAAGCCTTGTAAGAGATAATTGTAAAAAAGACAAACAAGAATAAAATAAAGAAAATAGAGACTTTATTATAGCTATTTTTAAGACATAAATAAGCGTTAAGTAGAATAATAGGACCAGGCATAGGACCATAAATAGTTTTGTGGATATCTGTATTTTCAAAATCTCCAATCATAATGATTCTATCTTGAAAATAATCATTAACAATATCCAATAAAATATCATCGGGGATACTCATCAAATCAGACAATTGGTAATAAGGATACTTTTTCTTTACAAAAAGATCATACGGTCGTACAGGGTGATCCATAATAAAAGAATCAAAAATCACATTGCCATTCAACTCATCAAACAAACTTCCTCTGACAATAGTATCCTTATGGATCTGCTCATACATTAACAAAGGAGTAGTTTTAAGACTGTCATTTTGGATAATATGATACTTCAAAATCATATCATCTTGCATTTGTCCAAGCATATCAGACAAACCCAAAGGAGCATCAAAAATGGGATACTCGGGCTTGTGATTAGCGTCTTTATGATATGATACTAAGCAGTTTTTAACTTTTTTTAGCTCATTACTCAAAAGAGAATCGTCCTCAGACTCTAAATAAAACCGTATATCAATAACCAAAAACTTGTAAGGTTTAGACATCTTATTAAAAGCCCAAACCAGCTTACCTAAAGACTTCCTATTCGTAATATCTATATAGCCAATTGGAAATCCGTTATTGTCATACTTTGGAATCAGCTGTTTCTCCCATGCCACATTAATAAAAGCCAGACTATCTTTGGGAGGCTTAATTTGCTTTCCAAAAAGAATATTTTTAACACCAGAAGTTACTTCGATCAAAGCAACCTCATCATTCAATGTAAAAGGTAATCTCAGATAGATTAGCGTAACAATCAGTAGAGCAATTGCATGCAAAATGGAAACAAGCCACCTTTTCCCTTCTTTTTTTTGTAATAGTATCAAAACTGAAGCGCAATAAATACAATAAAAAGTAAAAATAATAATAAAACAGGGCATCCTCTCGCAAAACCCGCCCCGGCAAGCTTGCTTTCCTAAAACTCCACCTTGGTCTTGCTGTTCGCCTCTTTACCAAGATTGGAAGTCATACCTTTAAGTGTGACTTCGAAAGGTAAAACTCGAGAGTTTAAGCCTCTTAATATTAGAAAATAATTATACATTAAATATTGTATATGAATTATATAAAGTATATAAATAAAAACTTATAATTCGTTTTTATTTATTTTGCAACATACATTAAAAAAAAATCATGCAGAAAGTAACATACGCTAAGGGAGACGGTATTGGTCCTGAGATCATGGATGCTACCATTAAAATTTTAGATGCAGCAAATGTCAGAGTTGACTGGGAAGAAATAAAAATAGGCGAAAAAGTATACTTGTCTGGCAATACAAGTGGCATAGATAAGGTTGCTTGGGACAGCATTCGTAAAAACAAAATATTTCTAAAAGCCCCTATTACAACACCTCAAGGAGGTGGTTACAAAAGTCTAAATGTTACTATGCGTAAAACATTAGGACTTTATGCTAATGTTAGACCTTGTAATAGCTTTCATCCATTCATTAAAACAAAACATCCAAATATGGATGTAGTTATTATTCGCGAAAACGAAGAGGATTTATATGCAGGTATTGAGCATCAGCAAACAAATGAGGTAGTACAGTGCCTTAAATTAATAACTCGCCCTGGTTGTGAAAAAATTATCCGCTATGCTTTTGAGTATGCAAAGCTATACAATAGAAAAAAAGTAAGTTGCTTTACAAAAGACAATATCATGAAACAAACGGATGGACTTTTCCATCAAGTGTTTAAAGAGATTTCTCAAGAATATCCTGAAATAGAATCTGAAAACTGGATCATTGATATTGGTGCTGCGAGACTGGCAGATACACCAGAAATATTTGATGTTGTGGTAATGCCAAACTTATACGGCGATATAGTTTCAGATATAACAGCTCAGATTTCTGGTTCTGTAGGGCTTGCAGGATCTTCCAACATAGGGAGCAGCTGTGCTATGTTTGAAGCAATTCATGGATCTGCACCAGATATTGCTGGAAAAAACATTGCTAATCCATCCGGTTTGCTTAGAGGAGCAGTGATGATGCTTAACCATATAGGGCAGCAGGATGTAGCAGAAAAAATAATTAATGCTTGGGCTTGTGCCATCGAAGATGGAATTCACACTGCAGATATATATAAGGAAGATATAAGCAGAGAAAAAGTAGGCACTGATGCTTTTGCAGATGCAGTTATCAAGCGCTTAGGTCTGCGACCAAAATACATTAAACCTGAATCATTTACAAAAGACATAAAACTAAACCTGCCTTCTTACACTCGAAAGCCTAAGGCAAATAAAGTATTGAAAGGAGTAGACGTTTTTGTTGACTGGGATGGAGAAAAAGTAGATGAGTTAGCTAAAAAACTAAAAAGTATGGAAAGCGACATCAAATTAAGCATGATTACCAATAGAGGAATAAAAGTATGGCCGGAAGGATTTGAGGAGACGTTCTGTACGGATCATTGGAGATGCAGGTTTGAAGTAGAAAATGGACATTCAGCTAAAAAGGAAAGTATACTTAATACACTATCAAAAGCTTTAGATGGGGGAGTTGATGTTATTAAAACAGAGAACCTATATGAGTTTGATGGTGTGAGAGGATATTCTCTTGGTCAGGGACAATAGAGAAGGCCTTAATGGTATTCAAATATGCAATGTTACATCGCCTTGCTTATAATAGTTTCCATTTATTAAGTTAAAAACAACCCTTTTCTGAGTAAATAAATCAGTAAATAATATCATTTGACTGATTTTATAACCTGAGTTCGATTAATAATTTGCACAAAAAAAGAGCAGAAATAATGGAGAAAAAAGGGTGAGGACTCATAATTATTTAGTATATTAAAGCTCTGATTACCAATAATATACATTATTTATCATGAG
>JAUIAB010000025.1 GCA_030425505.1 Bacteroidia bacterium
ATACCCCATTACCCTCCCCATCTACGCTAAAACCTCCACCTATACTTCCAGATACTTCCATAGCTCCTCCCCTATATACATAGCCCAAATCTCCTGGACGCAAAGGCTCACAGTACTCCTGTGAGAATCCAGCACTCTTCGGACTTTGAGAGTAAATCGGAGTTAATGATAATACAGTTATATAGAAAATTAGTGCTAGCTGGGATAATATCCTTCCTTTCATAAATTGTGTATTTTGTTTCTCTTTCTTAAGCTGTTATTTAAAAAACTTAGTCTTGGAACTGGTTGAGTCTAATAATTAAAATCTATTTTAAGATTTATTTTATCAAAAGTACAAATTGTTACAGAAATATCAAATTTTTATTTCTATACCTCACCTTAGCACCAATCGGTCTACTTCTTCCAATGTATCTGGGTTTAATACTTCCATTTCTACTTTATTACCTTCAATATGGAAGAAAACTAGGGCATTTTGAGTGGTAAAACCTGAAACCATTGGTGTCCACGGGGTTTCTTCTTGCGCATAGTAAGGAGCTCCGGCAGCTCCATTATTAATCTGATGTACTGTCCTTTTCAACTTAATCTTTTTATAAGAGTAACTTTCTGGATAAATGTTAGTCTTAGTACCTATTTCTGTGCGAGCATAGTTATGTTCATCACCGGTCAAAATAGCTACTACTTTATTTGATTTATTTACTATAAGGTCTAACAGTTGATCCCTCCGTTCAATGATCCCTTTTTCCAGCATTTGACCATTCACATATGGTCTAAAATCGTTATTACCATTGTACCACATGTCATCCCCTACATGCCCTCCATTAGGGAAAATGGGAGTATGCTGAGTAATAAAGATATGATCTATGTTATTATCTTTTTCGAGTGTTTTGAGTGTTAATTTCAACCACTCCAATTGCTGATCCATTATATAAGCATGCAAGCCACCACTTGAAAAAGGGATTTGATCTGTACTTGGAGCATAGAGGTAATTTGAATTTAATACAACAATAGCAACATTATCGTAGCAGTAATAGTAGACATTTTCTTTATAAGAAGGAAAGTCTATTTCTTTTTTAGAGGGATCATACTTTGAGTCATCTTCACTTAAAGGTCCATTTTCAGGAAGCACAAAGTTTTTTGCAAAGATAGCCTCTGTAGACTCCGTGTTAAACGGGAAACGATCTATATATATTCCATGATTTTCTTTGTCTTTAAACACTCTCATCAGGGACTCGTGATTACCCATACTTTTGTAAATAGGAAAATAATGACCAAAAGGCTCTACTGCCCTTTTCCAGTTGGCATATTGCAAATTTATCTCGCCAATGTCTGGCAGATAACCATTTATAAGATCTCCAGAGAACTGAAAAAATGAAGCCTGCTTAAAATTTGCTAGAGCCATAATTTTTTTCATTATGTAAAAGTTGGTTCCATAGAGGTTTCTCTCCCCCCCACCCTGTCCATTTCTAGAATCACTTGCATAAGCAAAAGTAAAAGGCATCCTGCTCCCCAGCTTTGGTGCTGTTTTGAAAGAGTAATTTTGTTCATTTCCAGAGTACTCAACTACATATTCGTATTGAGTATTTGGTGATAACCCATTTATTTCTACTTCATGATTTCTGGTAGGCTTTTTACCACTGAAAGTTTTATCTCCAACTTTTACAGATGCTATAATTTTTTGGTTTGTTGTAAAAGAAATTATTGCTGATTTTGGTGTTACATTATTAACAAATGGCCCTTCCATAATTGTGCAGTCAACAATAAATGAGCTACTCTCAACTTTAAAAGACACTTTTCCATCATATAGCAATGTTCCTTTTTTACTCTGAACACGATAGCCAATTGTCCCTTTCCTCTTCTTTTCCCAACCAACCATATCGTACTTTCCTGCTAACTGCAAAATATCAATCTCAGCAACACCATTTTCAACAATTACTGTTCTTTTAAAATATACAGGTTGAGGATGTTTTGAGTCTCCATAGGGAATAAAACCAAAGTATACCTTAGCACCCTCCAGTGCTTCTCCAAAGTTTAGGACAATCCCTTTTTGTGTTCCTTTAGGATCACCTGTTAGTTGATCTAAAGTATAATTTGGTGGAGTTATTACTTCATCATAACGCTTTCCATCTACTTCGAAGTAAAACTGTCCTTCTTCATTTTTATAAAGATTAGAATACACAGAAGGGACTTCTACTTCTTGTGCACTTGATGGAAAATATGTTGCAATACCTAAAAATAAGAAGAAGAAATAGCACTTCATACACTTTAATCCTATCGTAATGACTTTCTATAAGTTGTACATGAAATCCATGAGATAATTACATGAGATTCATTTGTAAGAATCTGATTATCCACAACAAAACACATTCTTTGATGAAGTCACTAATTGACTTCTATATAATTAGCTTTAGGGTAAAACTTTTTTTATTAAAAATCTTCTTCTAACGAAAACTTTTGAGAATCTTCTTTTTTGTTCATTACCCCTGCTTTTTGATACTCTGAAACTCTCTTTTCAAAGAAGTTCGTTTTTCCCTGTAGAGAAATCATTTCCATAAAATCAAAAGGGTTTGTAGAGTTAAACATCTTTGAGCAGCCCAAAGCACTAAGTAGCCTATCTGCAACAAACTCTATATACTGACACATTAAATCTGAATTCATACCAATAAGACGTACTGGTAAGGCATCTGTGACAAATTCTTTTTCAATTTTCACAGCATCAGCAATAATTTCTTTTATTGTGCTTTCTGAAAGCTTGTTGACAACATGATCATTGTATAGTAAACATGCAAAATCACAATGCAACCCTTCATCTCGGGATATTAGTTCATTGGAAAAGCTCAAGCCTGGCATTAAGCCTCTCTTTTTAAGCCAAAAAATAGAACAGAAGCTTCCAGAAAAGAATATTCCTTCCACTGCTGCAAAAGCCACTAAACGCTCCGCAAAAGAACCGTTCTCAATCCACCTTAACGCCCAGTCTGCTTTCTTTTTTACACAATCAAGTGTCTCTATTGCATGGAATAGTTTATCTTTTTCTTTTGGGTCTTTAATGTAAGTATCTATAAGCAAAGAATATGTTTCAGAGTGGATATTTTCTATAGTTATTTGAAAACCATAAAAAAATTTAGCTTCTGTGTATTGAACTTCATTAATAAAATTTTCTGCTAAATTTTCATTAACTATTCCATCGCTTGCAGCAAAAAAAGCTAACACGTGTGAGATAAAGTGTTTTTCATCGTTACTCAATTTTTCCCAATCTCGCATGTCTTCGCTGAGTGTTATTTCTTCTGTAGTCCAAAAACTTGCTTCTGCGCGTTTGTAAAACTCCCATATATCATGATGCTCTATAGGAAACAATACGAAACGATCTTTGTTCTCTTTAAGAATGGGTTCGTCAGAATGAGTAGTTGTAGACATATTCACTTTTTTATGATTAGCAATTTAATATAACTGAATAACGAAGTGGTTTAACTAAATTGTTTACACAATTTTAGCCTAAAACCTTATCTAAGGTAAGGCATATATATTAGATCTTTTTAATGAATTTTGCTTAAATCTTACAATTTTTCATAACTTGTTGAGTGTCTATAAATTCCACTTTTCATTTTTTTACTCTTTATGTCATCTAGGAAAATCATTGTATCAAATCGGCTACCAGTAACTATCCAACAACAAGAGAACGACTTAATTTTCAATCCCAGTGCCGGTGGTTTAGCAACTGGGTTAGGATCTATTTATAAAGAAAAAAATAACATTTGGCTAGGTTGGCCTGGCTTCTATAATTATGAAAATCAACAAGTTGGAAATATCACTAAAGAGTTAAAAAAACAAAACTTATCTCCTGTATTTTTGACTAAGGAAGATGTTGAGGATTACTACGAGGGTTTTAGCAATAAAGTAATATGGCCTCTTTTCCACTACTTTTCTGACTATGCCAGGTTTGAATCTCATTTTTGGGAAGCTTATAGGAGAGTTAATCAAACTTTTTGTGATGAGATAGTAAAAATTGCTACGGAAGAAGATGTCATTTGGGTTCATGATTATCAGCTTCTCCTTCTACCAAAGTTAATTAGGAGTAGACTACCCAAAGCATCTATTGGTTTTTTCCAACACATTCCCTTTCCTTCTTTTGAGATTTTTAGGCTACTCCCTTGGAGAGAAGAAATTTTAGAAGGTTTTTTGGGTGCAGACCTTATTGGCTTTCATACCTATGACGACATGCGACACTTTTTGAGCTCAGTAAGTAGAATTCTAGGTTTTCCCCATCAGATGGGAGAGATCAAGGTACAAGGAAGGATTGTTGCTGTAGACTCATTTCCAATGGGAATTGACTATGATAAGTTCTTCCACGCAAGTTCTTCCAAAGAAACCTTGGCGAAAAGCAAGGATTATAAGAAAATCTTATCTCCACAAAAAGTGATTTTATCAATTGATAGGCTTGATTATTCTAAGGGAATTAAACACAGGTTAAATGCTTTTGATTTATTTCTAGAAAAGTATCCAGCGTATATAGGAAAGGTTTCGTTGATACTTATTGTTGTTCCTTCGAGAGCTAAGGTCGACAAGTATCAGCAGTTAAAAGAAGAAATAGATACTATTGTTGGAAGAATAGAGGGTAAATATAGTCAAATGGATTGGGCTCCTATCCATTACTTTTACAGATCATTTGACTTTCATAGTTTATCTGCTCTTTATTCTAATGCTGAAGTTGCTATGATTACACCTTTGAGAGACGGGATGAATCTCGTATGCAAAGAGTTTATTGCCAGCAAAAAGACACAAGAAGGTGTTTTAATTTTAAGTGAAATGGCAGGAGCTGCAAAAGAGCTCTCCGAAGCTATCTTAGTAAACCCTCATGATGTACATCAGCTCATAGAAGCTATGCGAGTGGCTTTAGAAATGCCTGCTAAAGAACAAAAAGAAAGAATCTCGGCAATGCAAAAAACCATTAAAAGGTATAGTGTGCATCAATGGGTAAGTTTGTTTATGAATCAACTTTTAAATGTAAAAAAGAAGCAACAGGAGTTCAATATGAAATTAATATCATCCAATGGGTTAATAAAGATTAAAAATGATTATAGTAAAGCCGAAAAACGAATTCTTTTTTTAGATTATGATGGCACTCTGGTAGGCTTTAACAAAAATCCTTTAGCTGTAGCTCCTGATGATGGATTAATAAAAATTCTAAAAAACCTAACATCTGATAAAAAAAATAAAGTAGTGATAATCAGTGGTAGGGATAAAAACATTCTAGAGAAATGGCTTGGAGAGCTCGAGCTAGATATTATTGCTGAACATGGTGTTTGGCTAAAAGAAAACACCAAAGAATGGGAAATGATTGATGAGCTTGACCAAAGCTGGAAAGGGCATATTAAACATGTCTTAGAAATGTATGTTGATCGTACTCCTGGTTCTTTTATAGAAGAAAAAGACTTTTCTTTAGCGTGGCACTATAGAAGCGCAGATACTGAATTTGGGGAGATGAGAGCAAGGGACTTAATTAGTAACGTTAGCTATCTCATCCTAAATATGGATTTGCAAATGATGGAAGGCAATAAAGTTATAGAGATTAAAAATAGAGACGTTAATAAGGGTAAAGCCGCCCGAAAATGGCTTCAAAAAGATAGTTATGATTTTGTTTTAGCTATTGGAGACGATGTAACAGATGAAGACACCTTTCAAAATATGCCAGAGTCGGCTCACACTTTAAAAGTTGGTCTTATAGCTTCTAAAGCCAAATGCAATATCAAATCATTTAAAGAAGTTAGAGATATGCTATCTGCTTTTTCCAATTAAAACTCAATCCTGTATTTTATGGATGGTCTTATGCCAAAAAGAGAAGCCGTAACTAGTGATACCCCTCCACTTGAGTTTATATCAAAGCTGGTATTATAAGGGTTTCTTTTACCATATAAATTGTACAAATTGATAATCCAGGTACGTAACCACCATCTTCTTTTCTTATAAAAATGAATTGCAAAGTCAAGGCGATGACAAGGGTCTAACCTATAGTTGTTTACCTTTTCAAAATCTAGAATAGGTTCATCGTCAACTGGGTTTACAGGTGTGTAAATACGAGATGGCACAGTGATGTTCTCCCCATCAAAATATACCCATGAAAGAGTAATCGTTTTATTTTTTTTAATATCTTGGATAAAAACAAATGAAAAATCGTTTGGCCTGTCAAACTCATAAGGGTGGTATTCTTTGCCAATTTCCTGATTTAATATTTTTCTAAAGCTTCTTGAGTAAGTATAGTTAATCCATCCCCTTGTTTTACCTTTAGTTTTGCTAATACTAAACTCAAATCCGTAACCATAACCTTTACTTTTAATATCAAAGACATTTTCAAGGTTTTCTGGGTTGTTTTCGAACCCTATAGTACTCAGTAAAGAGCGGTTTTGAGATACTAGGTTTGAAAAATACTTGAAATATGAATTAGCTGAAAAGCTCCATTTTTGCAACTGCCAATCTATTCCCACAGAACTTTCGTAAGCGCTTTGAGGCTTTAAATCTTTATTCGAGGAAAGCCACATTTCATTGGGCAAAAAGCTATTATTTTGATACGTGATTAGGTGAAAGAACTGGTTCATTTTTGACATACCACCCTTTAATGCTACGTTTTTTCTAAGCAAATAAGAAAAAGAAAGCCTTGGCTGTAAGGAAAAGTACTGATACCCCTTTTTAAAGAAACTGTTTACTCTCAACCCCGCTGTAACATGAAGTTTATCACTGAAGTCAATTTTATCTTCTACAAAAGCATTCATATCGAAAACCTCTGTGTAAAGCCTTTTTTGGATAAGATTTTCTTGCTCATCCGATATTCTGGAATCAAACTCAGGTTTTGTTCTATAGTAAATACCTTCCACACCAAACTTCATAGTATGGTTTGGTGAAGGGTATAAATCAAAAATAGCTCTTGTGCCATACCCTTTTATATACATGGAGTTGCTTAAAATTATACTATCTCCAAAAAAAATTGACTGAGTCAATCCTTCAGAAACTATATAAGAGTTATAGTTGAAATTAATATTCGCAAATAGCTTCTTGGAAAGCTGCTGATCCACTTCAAAAGTTAAAACAGTATTGCGCCAATTATTACTTTCTTCTGATACAGGAGATAAGTTTATAGTATAGGGCTGTCTTATTCTCTTTGTTTCATCCCCTCCGTGATATAAACTAAAATTAATCTTTGTTTTTACCTTTGCCTGAAAACTTATTTTTCCAAAAATGTCAAAAAAAGAACTTGTTACGTACTCTTCGCTATAATATTTAGCTAGATTATCAAAAAAATCAGAAATACTTCTTCTGTAGGAACCCATAAATGAAAGTTTGTCTTTTATTATTGGTCCTTCTAATAGCCCTTTCCCATACCTCTCGCCTACTTCAACACTTCCAGAAAATTTTCTTTTGTTACCATCTTTTAGAGTAACATCTAGCACTGATGAACTCCTACCTCCATACTGCGCTGGGAAACCACTTTTTATTAACCGAACATTTTTGATAGCATCGTCATTAAAAACAGATAGAACCCCAAGAGAATGATAGGGCTGATATATTGTCGTTCCGTCAACTAGTATCAGGTTTTGATCCTTACTTCCTCCTCTCACATGGAGGTAGCCTGTATCATTTCTTCCAGACTGTACTCCCGAAAAAAGTTGTAGCGCTTTCAAAGGATCTGCATCTCCAAAGAGTAATGGGAGTCTCCTTATTTTTTGTATGGGAAAGTCTACTTCACCAGGAGTTGCGTTTTTTAAAGTCTCGTATTCTTTCACATTTTTTACTTCTATTTCATCTAGTAAAGATTGATCCAGATAAATATTTAATTCAATGTCACTCTCTTCAGTATTTTGTTGATCAAAACGGATATATTTTGGTTTGTATCCGACATAAGAAAAGCGTAAACTAGTGGTATCAGAAGAAAAAGAAATGCTGTAAAATCCATGATTATTAGAGCATACTCCCTGGCGATTTACTACATCATAGACATTAGCTCTTATCAAACCTTCTCCAGTTTCTTTGTCTCTAATAATCCCGCTAACAGTAATTTTTTTATTCTTATTAATTTTTCTGGATAAGATTATTTGCTTGTTAACAATCTTAAATTCGATAGGTACAACTTTAAAGATTTCTGATAAAAATAAATCTAAACGGAGAGTTTCTTTGGGTAACCTTAGAACCTCTTTTTCCTTAAGTAGCTCATCCGTGTAAATACAGTTATACTCTGTGTTGCTTTCTATTTTTTTTATCAGTAGTTCAAGAGTTATCTCTTTCTTTTCAAAAAAGTCTACTTTAGGGTAATTTGACTCTTGCCCATAAGAATTAAAATAACCCACAAGCAAAAGAATTAGAAATATGAAGGTAATTCTATGCAACCTAACCTATAATTTATTTGTTAACAACGTGATTAAACTTGAATCCGTTATAAAAATAAACAGCATTATCCTTAAGACAATTGAGATAAAAGGTTTGTCTTTTTTTTATTTATATCAAGTACTAGTTTTGAGAAATTTTACGAAGGGTTAGTTATGGACAAAGAAAAAAAAAGTTATTCGAAAGATGAGTTATTAGAATTTGAAGGGTTGCTCAGCTCTAAGCTTGAAAAAGCAAAAAAAGATTTAGCCCATTTAGTTGACTCTATAAAAAAGAAAGCTAGTGGTCATGATGGCAACTTTTCTAATTACCTCACTATGGACGACGGCGCCGAAGTACTAGAAAAAGAACACTTAAACCAACTAGCGGCAAGAACCAAAAAGTACATAAATCAGGTAGAAGCTGCTTTAGTCAGAATAAAGAATGGAACTTATGGGGTTTGTATAGAATCGGGCAAGCTAATTCAAAAAGAGCGCCTTCGACTTGTCCCTCACACGCAGCATAGTATCGAAGCAAAATTAAATAGAGACTAGTACCTTTATGTATTTCTAGTTTATTGGATTTTTTAGAAAGACATATTGAAGCTTTGGTTTTTGCCTCTCCGCAACCGATCAAATTAGAAGAGCTTTGTGGATGCCTAGAAGAGCTTTTGGAAGCACAAATTCCACAAGAGGATATTTTTGCATCACTTAATAGCCTAAAAAAAAGATACGAAAGTGATGCATTTTCTTTTGAGATTATACAAGTTGCGAGTGGATATCAGTTTTTAACAAAAGCTGCTTACCAGAATAGTATTCAACTGCATTTAAAAAACATTTCTAAAAAAAGACTTTCAAAGTCAATATTAGAAGTTCTATCTATTGTTGCTTACAAGCAACCCATCACAAAAGCTGAAGTTGAAAAGGTTAGAGGTGTTAATTCTGATTATGCTATACGTAGACTTTTAGAAAAGAACTTAATTGAAATTAGAGGTAAAAAAGAGGATATTGGTAGACCTATTATTTATGGTACAACAAACTTTTTCTTAGAGTATTTTGGCATTAATCAACTTAGTGACTTGCCAAAACTAGAAGAGCTACAAGAAAAAGAAGTTAGTGAAATTGGCGATGAAGGTAGCCAGTAGTTGTTTTACTTTTCAGTACTTGCTTAGAAGTATTCAAATGAATTTACTCCCAGAGCTAAACTTTGATAATATAGATATCCCTGTCAAGTGGATCGAAGAGAAACCTCATGTTTTTGATATAGTCAGAAAAAAGAACATCTCTTTAACCCCAGAAGAGTGGGTTCGACAACATTTTATTCATTTCCTCATTAGAAATGGCTACCCGAAAAGCTTAATGCTTGTAGAACGATCTCATCAACTAGCTAAGCTTAAAAAAAGAGTAGATATATTGGTTGTAGACAGAGAAACCAATCCTTTTTTGGTAGTAGAATGCAAATCTCCTTCTCAAAAAATAGACACCTCAACGTTAAAACAAGCTTCGATTTATAATTATTCGCATAAAGCAAAATATGTCGCTCTAAGTAATGGAACTGTCCATTATTACCTTGAGTACTCTGAGAAGGAGAATACACTTAGTCTTTTAAAAAGTTTGCCAGCTTATTTGTAATAGATAAACTAAGTATTCATCCCCCCGTTGATTTCAACTACCTGCCCAGTAATATACTGGGAGAGGTCTGAGCCTAAAAAGGCTGCTAAATCTGCAACTTCCTCAGAGCTTCCAGCTCTTTTTAAAGGGATTGATTTTTTCCACTCATCTACTACTTTTTCGTCTAGCTTTCCTGTCATTTCTGTTTCTATAAAACCTGGCGCAATTACATTAGCTCTGATATTTCTAGAGCCAAGCTCTAAAGCAACAGACTTTGTAAAACCAATTATTCCTGCCTTTGAAGCTGCATAATTTGCCTGACCAGCATTTCCCCTTACTCCAACCACAGAGCTCATGTTTACTATCGAGCCTGAACGTTGTTTCATCAATGTTTTAGTTGCCGCCTTTGTAAGGTTAAAGATAGAGTTAAGGTTTACTTTAATAACTTTATCAAACTCCTCTTCACTCATTCGCATAAGCAAATTATCTTTTGTGATACCCGCATTATTTATAATTATATCTAAAGAGCCAAAGTCAGAAGAGTAATGCTCTATTAGAGCTTGAGCAGAATCAAAGTCAGAAGCATCTGACTGGTAGCTTTTTATTTTTGTACCAAAGCTACCTGCTTCTTTTTCTACTTCTTTAGCCCCTTCTGGGCTTGATAAGAAAGTAAACCCTACATTAGCTCCATATTCGGCAAATCTTTTTACAATAGCTTTCCCTATTCCTTTTGAGCCTCCAGTTATTAAAGCATTTTTTCCTTTCAGTAATTGCATCTTCTAAATTTTTTATACAAATCTAAAAATTACACCGGATCTGTGCGATAAATCTTGATACCGTTTTAATAATAAAATAATTTTACTCTCTAAAAAGCCTCCACACAAACGAAGTTGTGTTTATAACTAGTCACTATTTTCTTAACTTTTTTTGGCTACTTTTATTAATTAAAAAGCAGAAAAATGGCAACAAGATGTGAATGGGTAAAAAGTAATAATGAGCTAGAAATTGAATATCATGATAAAGAATGGGGAGTACCTGTCTATGATGATGATACTCTTTTTGAATTCTTACTATTAGAGGGGCAGCAAGCGGGCTTAAGCTGGTCTACAATTCTTGCTAAAAGAGAAAATTATAGAGTCGCTTTTGATGATTTCAATGCAGAAAAAATAATACAATACGATTCTAAAAAAGTTGATACACTCCTACAAGACAAGGGGATCATTAGAAATAAGCTTAAAATCAATTCTATCATTAGCAATGCCAAAGCATTTTTAGATACTAAAAAAGAATTTGGAAGTTTCTCCAACTTTATCTGGAATTTTGTTGATGGCAAGCCCATTCAAAATGCATGGAAAACTTCATCAGAAATTCCGACCAATACAGAAGTTTCTGATCTGATGAGCAAAACCCTAAAAAAGAGAGGTTTCAAGTTTGTAGGCACCACTATTTGCTACGCATTTATGCAAGCAGTGGGCATGGTTAACGATCATACCACTTCTTGTTTTAGGTATGAAGAAGTTAAAAGCTTAAGCTAGATTTACGCACTCTTAAATCTTAAAACCAATAACCAAAATATCATCTATTTGCTTATAGGATCCCATCCAGCCCTTTAGCTTAGAAGCTAGAAGACGGTTTTGCTCTTCCATGGGATGTTGGTGAATTTCAAATAAAAGGTTTCTAAAGTTCTTTGACATAAACTTTCTATTTTTTTCACCTCCAAATTGATCCTGGTAGCCATCAGAATACAAATAGCATGTTGTCTCCGTAGTTAAAGGCACGATGTGCTTGTTGAAAGTATGATCGCTCTTGTGGTGCTCTCCTCCGATGGGCTCTCTATTACCTTTGATCACTTTCATTTCATTATTCTGAATGTAAACTAAAGGATTTTTAGCACCTGCAAACTCCAATATGCTATTTCTTTTATCGATTACACAAATTGAAATATCCATGCCGTCCTTATTACTGGTAAAATCCTGCCGTAATACTTTCCGTATCCCATTATGCATTTCGTTTAATATAACGTCTGGGGAGGTTACATTTTTATCATAAACTATTTCGTTCAAAATAGTATACCCTATCATACTCATGAAAGCACCAGGAATTCCATGACCAGTACAATCTACCGCAGCCATAATTGCTTTTCCGTGTAATGAACCAAACCAATAAAAATCTCCGCTCACTAAATCTCTAGGCTGGTAAAACACAAAGAAATCATCTACACTGCTTGCCATCTGACCCAAATCAGGAAGAATAGAAGACTGGATTTTGCTAGCATAAGTCATGCTACTTATCAGATCTTTATGGATTTTTTCAACCTTTATTTTTTCTTCTTGCAACTCCAAGGTTCTTTTTGCGACCTCTTCTTCGAGCTGATGTTTTTGTTTTGCTTCCTGCTCCCAAATTTGCTTTTCCATTTTTTTCTTTTGAGTTATATCTCTAATAAAAATAGAATATACATCTCCTTCTTCCAGCTGCAATCTGCTTATGGAGTAGTCCAAGACTACTTTTTCTTCTTTTACTATTACTTCAAGTTCTGACTCATCAATTGTAGATGTGCTAAAAATTTGATCCTCAGAAAGAGGAAGTATCTCATTTAGTTTTAAGTAAACTTCATTACTATCCAAATGAAGAATAGATTTAGCAGCAGAGTTCAGCGACTCAATGACTAAATCTTTGTTGACTATTATAATACCATCTACTGCGCCTTCAATTATAGAGTTTAATCTTTTTTCATTTTCTTCAGCCAATTTTCTCTGAACAGCAAGCTTTCTCAAAGACAATCTTACTTTTTCTTCTGCTTTCTTAGTTTCTGTTACATCTTGTATAATTCCAACAATTTTTTTATCAGCGCTAAAATCTCCTTCTCGTACTACTACTTTATTAAAGAAAACTTTTTTATCTCCCTTATTATCAAATATTTCTGTGTAGAAACCATGATCTAAACTTGGAATAGGGTATGATAAAAATCGCTCCATTAAATCACGACCTAGAGTAATATTTTTAGTTAGAGCCTCCTTACTCGGCTTGAATTCCTGGGGTTGAAAACCATACATTCTAAATAACTCATCTGACCAGTCTATCTTATTTTCATTAATATGCAGCTCCCAGCTTCCTACATGAGCGAGTGCCTGAGCATCAGATAGTGTTTTTTGACTTTCCTTTAATTCCTTTTCTGCTCGTTTTCTCTCTGATGTATCTACTACAATGGCAACTATAGCTTCTTCATTTTTAAATTGAGATAGGTGTAGTAATACCTGAGCAGAATAATAAGAACCATTTTTTCTCCTATGCTCCGTTAAATAATCAATTTTATTCCTTTTACCCTTCCTAAGAATTTTTGAAAACTCTTGTAGAAGACTCGCATCCATATCTTTTTGTAAATCATTAAAAGATACAGCGGTTAACTCTGATAGATTATACCCAGAGTTTTCTAAAGCTCCTTTATTTGCATATTGAAGTTCGAAACTATCTGGGCTGAAAATATATATTTCATTAACAGATTCATTTAAGATCTTACCAAGTCCATCACCATTATCTTCAAAACTCTTTTTATCCGTAATTTCAGTAAGGGTTAGTATAACCTCTTTAGATTCAAACTCACCTTTTCCTACAGGCAAAAAACTGCTTTGTACCCATAAATCATCTTTCTCCTTACCTCTCTGAACTTCTAGCTTAATTTCACTCTTAACTTTCTCTCCTCTAAGCGCCCTATTAAAACTATTTTCGAATGACATATTATTTTTCTCTGAAAAAAAAGAAAAGATATTGTCACCTTTTTTTATGGGATGGTCTGTTATTATCCTTAAAAGAGCACTTGCTTTACCGTTAAATATGGATATATCCCCATTGTAATCCATCAGAAGTACACCTTGCGCTAGGTTATTAAAAGCGCGTTGAACCTTGTTTTTCTCATTATTAAACCTTTTTTCTGTATTTATCTGTTCTGTAATGTCACTGCTTGTAAGATTCACAGCAACAACATTGTTCTCTTTATCTCTTACTGGAGCATATTTTACTTCATACCAAAACTTATTTATAGAATCATACTCAACACTTTTTGTTAGATGAATAACTTCTCCTTTAAGACATCTTTGAAAGTGCTTTTTAAACTCTACAATATCTCTTTCTTTCAAAGCGTCTTCCAGCATAAAACCTTTTTTTAGGTTATATGCAGAGTTAAGCCAAAGAAGAGAATTACTAGGTTTATTATTACATATAATTCTAGCATTGCTGTCTAGGACAATAGTTCCTTCTTGTAGATTATCAAAAATTATTTGATAATCACCCTCGCTTATATCAGAGTAATTAGATGCAGATACCTTAGAAACCCTATCTGTAATATCAATAAATAGCCCTAAAACTCTAATGGGCTTACCCTCACTGCTCTTTACAACATTTGCGATTGAGTTTAGGGTTTTATATTTGTTATCACTAAGAATAATTTTAATATCGATATTATAATCAGTCCCATCAAAAACTGCAGCTTCTAAAGATTCTTTTTGAAGCTGCTTATCTTCACCATGAATAAAAGAGAGTATCTGATCTATTGTTGAGACTTCAATGGATGGATTCAAGTCAAAAACATCATACAATTCCTCAGACCAATAGATTTTATTGTTTAATAAATCAAACTCCCAATTACCCATCTTTGCTAGTCTTAAAGCATTTCGCAAAGACTTATCTCCAAAAACTTCTTTTTTATCTGGAATGCTTTTTAGCTTATTATCTTTAATTCGAATTAATCCGTAATCATTATTCTTATGCAAAAACTTAGAGTAGATACTTTTAGTTGGAACAAAACTTCCTTCAGGAATAGAAATAAAGGAGTTTAATTCAATCGATGACTCTTTTTCTAGTTTCTTCCAAAATTTTTCAGCCCCTAATCGAGAAAGCTCTGTATCAAAATCCATCAAGGATTTATTAATAACTTCTTTCTCGGAGATATTTAAAAGCTCTAAAACCGAATTATTTACCTGTAGTATTTTAAGATCAGAATCTGTTATGAAAAATGGCTCTTCAAGACTTGAAACTGGAATACTTAAAAATTCACTTATTTCATTAAGAGTTTTATTTGACTTAAAGTCAATATGCTTATGAACAGATGAACTTGTGTTTCTCACTTTAGTAATGCTTTGCAACAAATTAAAACTATATCAAGAAGTCTTTTTGTAGATATATGTTTGATTAATCTTTTGTGTAAGATTTGTATAAAAAGAAAAGGGCATTTTTATGCACCTTAGGTATAAAGTAGATTACTAAAGCCTAAAGCACTGCTTTTTCATGCTATTAGGTATGTTTCTAAAACAAAAAAGCCCAAGCTTATTCAGCCCAGGCTTAAAAAAATAATCTTAAAACAAAGTACTATTTACTCAGCTTACTGATCAAATCATTGGTAAGATCATCAGCTTTTGCAGAAAAAATGAACATGTTCGATGGCAAAACATATGTATAACTTTTATCTTTTGCCATTGCTTTTATAGCTTCAGATACTTTATTATAAATTGGAGTCAATAAGTCTTGTTGTTTCTTGTTGTAATTCTTTCCAGAAGTATTTTCAAAATTTGCATAGCTCGACTGAGCTTCTTGTAGCTCCTTCTGTGCAATATCCAGCTTTTCTTTTGTCCATGTATTTTGGTTTTGCAGCAACTCATTGTATTTCTCCTGCATTCTCTTTTGCATTCCCTGCAACTGCTGATTTATTTCTCCAGCATAGCTTTCTAGCTCTTTTTGTGCAGCTTTAAACTCACTTAAAGATGCTACTACACTATCTACATTAGCAATAGCAAACTTTTGCCCTTCTTGTGAATAAGCTGAAATACTTAGTATTAAAAAACACAATCCTATCAACCCTGTCTTTATTGAATAAAACATATTTAAAAATTATTAAATGGTATTGTACTACTACTTAACCGTTAGCTTTTTGATTACAGAGCTTGTGAGATCATGCTTTTCATTTTTGTAAAGGAAAACGTTTCCAGGAAGAACATGTGTATATCCCTTTTCTTTTGCCACCTTCTCAATTGCAGAAGTGACTTTTGTAAATAATGGCTGCAAAAGCTCTTGCTCTTTCTTAGAAATATTCACTCTCGAATTTTGATCAAATTCTTTCAAGTTTTGATCAAGCTGTTGCAATTCTTTTTGTTTTTGTGATAAAACCTCAGGAATCCATGCAGATTCATTCTTTTGATATGCCTCTAACTTAGCTTGAAAGTCTTTTTGCATGGTTTCAAGCTCTTTATTTAACTGTTGACCATAGTCCTGAAGTTCTTTTTGCTTTTGTTTGAATTCAGGTAAAGCCATTGCTATACTATCCGTATTAGCGTAAGCAAACTTTTGATTGCTTTGAGCAAAACCTTCTAAAGCAAATAAACCAACTAATGCAATCAGCATAAATCTTAAACAACGCATAATATTAAATTATATTAACTTTTTATTTCTGTATAAAAATCCTAGCTAAAGTAACTCAGGGAAAAATCAAATAAAAGTAATCATCTGTTTTAAAAGTATTAAAAGCAGTTAAAATCACTTTTCGAACTAATACATATACGCTTCATGTGAAATCTTATTATTTAATCCCACTAAATATTCGAGTTTAAAAAAGTTAAATTTCTATTTTTAGACCTGCTAAAAGCAAGATTTTTGAATCCATGAATGTAACTTTTTATAAATATCACGGTACAGGAAATGATTTTATAATTATTGATGATAGAAGAGATACAGTAGAACCTG
Source organism: Bacteroidia bacterium (assembly GCA_030425505.1). Classification (GTDB taxonomy): domain Bacteria; phylum Bacteroidota; class Bacteroidia; order Cytophagales; family Flammeovirgaceae; genus JAUIAB01. The sequence goes on from JAUIAB010000025.1 coordinate 16,686, forward strand.
AACTATCAGTCGAAAGAATAAAAAAAATTTGCCAAAGGAGATTTTCTGTTGGGTCAGATGGTCTTATCTTATTAAAAAGCTCTTCAAAGCACGATTTCAAAATGCTCTATTACAATTCTGATGGTAAACCATCATCTTTTTGTGGCAATGGAGGAAGATGTATTGTAAGTTTTGCAAAAAGAAAAAACCTATTTCAATCTTTAACAACATTTGAGGCTACTGATGGGCTACATTATGCGAGTGTTGATAAAAATGAACTTATTTCTTTATCAATGAATGATGTTGAAGAAATTAAGGCTATCGCTAATGGATATTTTTTGGATACAGGGTCTCCTCATTATGTAGAGTTTGTAAAAAACACAAGTGATACAGACATCATTTCTAAAGGAAGAGAGATAAGAAATAGCAAGTATTTTAGCCCAGGTGGAACAAATGTAAACTTCGTAGAAATAATCGATCCTAGTACAATAAAAATACGCACCTACGAAAGAGGTGTAGAATCAGAGACGCTTTCTTGCGGAACGGGGGTAACTGCTGCAACCATAGCATTTTGTCATTCTAACAATTCAAATTCACCTATTAATGTTATCACTGAAGGAGGTAGTCTATCTGTTTCTTTTGTGAAAAAGAGTAATAATATTTTTACAGACATAAAGTTGATTGGCTCTACAAGCTATGTTTATGAAGGCAAAATAGATCTTAGTGAGATCGCTTAACAGTTAAAACTGAAAATTTTGCTTAGCTTAAAACAGATTTGCTCCACACTATACCCATCAATTTCAATAATTGCGATAATTATTTAATACCTTTGCACATTAAACGTAAAACGACAGCATTACTCGCAATATGTCAGAAGGAAAAATGGTTCGGCTTAGCCAGGCGGCAAAAAAACTCAATGTTGGTATTGGGACTATAGCTGAACATCTAAATGCTAAAGGTTTTGATGTAGTAGCAAAACCTAATACTAAAATTACACAAGAGCAATACCAGTTTCTTGAAAAAGAATTTGAGTCTTCAAAAGCTCTGAAAGAAGAAGCACTTGAGGTTTCAATAGGGGGAGGAAACCATGAATCTCTAGTTCTTAATGCTGATCAAATAAAAAAAGACGACCCTACAAGTGAGGAAGATCTAAACTTCGTTCCGTCCTCAGAAGAAGAGGCCGCTGAACCTCCAAAGCAAAAAACTGAAGAAAACAAAAAAGAAAAAGCAGAGAAAGAAGTTGAAGCAGTTAAGGAAAAGGAAGAAGAAGAGAGCTCATACAAATTAAGAGGTCTTAAAGTCGTAAATAAAATAGATCTTAAACCAAAGAAAAAAGAGCAAAAGGAAGAAAAGAATAAGAAAGAGGAGGTCAAAAAGAAACCAGAAGCTGTAGAAGAGCCTAAAGTAAAGAAAGAAGAGAAAGATATAAAAAAGAAGGAAAAGGTAGAGGGAAGCCCTGTAGAAGAGAAAAAAGAAGAAAATACACCCGCTATCAAAGAAGGCAATGCTAAAAAAAATCCTCCAGAAGCTGTAGAAGAACAAGGTGAAATAGATGAAACAATAGAGGCAAAGGCGGATAAACTCAAAGGTTTGAAGGTATTAGGGAAAATTGAACTTCCTAAAGATAAAGAAAAGCAAGGACCTGTACCTGTAGCTTCTTCTGACGAAAAGAAGTCTCAGCCCAAGAAAAGGAAGCGAGTTAGAATCTACGATAATAAAAAAGATCCTCGAAAGAAAGACAATAAAGAGGATAATAAAAAGAATAAGAAAGACGTATCGCAAAAAGAAGTACAACAACAGTACAAAAAAACTTTGGCTAAACTTGGCTCTGGAGGTGGTAAAACTTCAAAAAGTAAATACAAAAGAGAAAGGAGATCAGCAAGAGCTGAAGAAGAAGCTCAACTTCGCCAAAGGAATCTAGATAATGCAAAAATACTTAAGGTAACTGAATTCATTTCAGCAAATGAGTTAGCCACTTTGATGGATACTAACGTAAATAAGGTTATTTCTAAATGTATGTCGCTTGGGTTATTTGTATCTATCAATCAACGATTGGACGCAGAAACGATAACCATTATTGCAGATGAGTTTGGGTACAAGGTAGAGTTTACTACTAATGAAGAAGAATCTGAACTGATCTTAGAAGAAGAAGATAAAGCAGAAGATTTAAAAGAGAGACCTCCTGTAGTTACTATAATGGGTCATGTAGACCACGGTAAAACATCTTTACTTGACTACATTAGAAGCGCTAATGTGGCTGAAGGAGAGGCTGGGGGTATTACTCAGCATATTGGAGCGTATGATGTAACCACAAAAAGTGGCAGAAGAATAGCCTTTTTAGATACTCCTGGTCATGAAGCGTTTACTGCTATGAGGGCAAGGGGAGCAAAACTAACGGATGTGGCTATCATAGTTATCGCAGCCGATGATAGTATAATGCCACAGACTAGAGAGGCAATAAATCACGCACAAATAGCTGATGTTCCGATAGTTATAGCAATCAACAAAATAGATAAGCCAGGAGCAAATCCTAATAAGATAAAAGAAGAGTTAGCTAATATTAACATCTTAGTAGAAGAATGGGGTGGTAAGTATCAGTCATATGAAATCTCTGCAAAAAAAGGGATAGGAATAGATGATCTCTTAGAGGGTTTGCTATTAGAATCAGACGTTTTAGAACTAAAAGCTAATCCTAACAAAAAAGCTAATGGTACCGTTGTAGAAGCTTCTCTAGATAAAGGAAGAGGTTATGTTACCACTATGTTGATTCAAACTGGTACTATGCGAGTTGGTGATATTATTTTGGCGGGTCAACATCACGGAAGAGTGAAGGCTATGACAGACCATAGAGGCAAAAAAATGAAAGAAGCTGGTCCATCTACTCCAGTACAGGTATTGGGCCTAAATGGAGCACCGCAGGCTGGTGATAAAGTAAATGTTCTGGATACTGAAAGAGAAGCTCGTGAAATCGCTAATAAACGTCAGCAGATTACAAGAGAGCAAAGCATCAGGGCTACTAAGAGAACAACACTTAGCGATATTGGTAGAAGAATTGCTGTAGGTAACTTCCAACAGCTAAAAATTGTTCTAAAAGGAGATGTGGATGGTTCAGTAGAGGCACTAAGTGATTCTTTATTAAAACTTTCTACAGAGCAAATAGAAATTGATATTATACATAAAGCTGTAGGACCAATCTCTGAATCAGATGTTCTTCTAGCCTCTGCTTCAGATGCAATTATTATTGGATTCCAAGTTAGGCCTACTCCTTCTGCGAAAAAGCTTGCTGAAAAGGAAGAAATAGAGCTTCGCCTCTACTCTGTAATTTATAATGCTATTGATGAGGTTAAACTAGCAATGGAAGGTATGCTTGCCCCAGAGTTTGAAGAAGTAATTGCTGGTAATGTAGAAATTAGAGAAGTATTCAAAATAAGTAAAGTAGGCACAGTAGCTGGATGTTACGTTACAGATGGTTACATCAAACGAAACTCTAAAATCCGAATTATCAGGGACGGAATTGTAATCTACGGAGGCGAAAAACCAGGAGAGATCGATGCATTAAAGCGCTTTAAAGATGATGTATCAGAAGTGAAGCATGGTTATGAATGTGGGATTAGTATAAAAGGATATAATGATATAAGAGAAGAAGATGTAATTGAAGTAGTAGAAGAAAGAGAGATTGCTAGAAAGTAATTGAGCCTCTCCTTAAAAAAAGTTATGTAATTTCTTTATCTATAAAGGGATCGCTCCTTCAGGCTCTAAAATCTCATACTCACTAAAATCTTGTTTAGCTTTAAGTCCTTTACCAGTTAAGATTTGGCCATCAGTAATGATTTTTACAGGAGCATCTGTATAAATTTCTTCACTATTCTTATCCCAGTTTAGCAAATCACTTTCCAACTGCTTATCTTCCAAAAGGTTTCTGGCAACTACATTACCCATTACTCTATAGATATTCTCTTTCTGAAGGAAAACTGCACTATCTGCTACAAGAGATGTCTTCTTTACTCCTGTCTCCGTAAACATATCTATTTCAACTCCATTTGGAAAAACTTCATTACCATCTTCCATCTTATACTGTACAGGAGCTCTCATTTTTAGTAGTATGCTAGTATCTTGGCTGTAGGTAGAGCTAATACCAGAAAAAGTGATAAGTGGTTGTCCATCTTCAAGTGTATTTTTCTTTCCTTTTTCTGCAATTCTGGTTTCACCACAAGAAAAAAGAAAAGCAGATACTAAACAAGACCACAAAAACTTCCAAATGCAATTCATATTACAAAACTGCGTAATTAATTTTTCTTTAAATAGATTTTAAAATATTTTAATGTATGTTCTATTTTCTAAAAAACTATAAGTGAGAAATTATAGCTCCTTCTGAAACGTTGTACCAGCTCACAGCCTCTGATCGAAACTTAGAGTAATCTTCATATACCTTCTTCGAAAAAGAATCTGTAGAGACAATATCTGCAATTACTTCTTTTGTAAATAGCTTAAGCTGCTTTAACACACCTGAAGGAAATACTTCTAGAGAAACATCACTTTCTGTTAATATCTTTTGCAGATAAAAGTTATTCTTTGCGATAAAATGAGAAAAGATCAACTGATTGTATTTAACAGCCAACGATTCTAGCATCAACTGTAAATCTTTCGGTAGTTCCTCCAATGCTTTTTTATTGAAAAAAAGCTCTAGACCTGCCCCAGGCTCATGCCATCCAGGATAATAATAATACTTTGCTACCTTATGAAATCCCATCAAATAATCATGAAAAGGGCCAATCCATTCTGTAGCATCAATAACACCTCGTTCCAAGTTAGTGTAAATCTCTCCCCCAGCCATTGTAATAGCTGCACCCCCCGCCTTACTAATTACTTTGCCTCCTAGCCCTGGAATTCGCATTTTCAAACCATTCAAATCAGCAACAGACTCTACTTTCTTATTAAACCACCCACCCATTTGTGTTCCTGTATTCCCACAAGGGAAAGGTACAAGACCGTAATCTGCATACAACTCTTTCCATAGTTTTAATCCATTCCCATAATAAAGCCATGCATTCATCTGCTGAACAGTCATCCCAAAAGGAATTGCACCAAAAAATACAGAAGAAGGGATCTTTCCAGCCCAATAATACGAAACCCCATGCCCCATCTGAACTGCCCCTAATGTAACGGCATCAAAAACCTCCAATGCTGGAACTAATTCACCAGCTCCATATACGTGAATTTTTAACCTTCCGCCTGAAAGAACTTCTGCTTCTTTCGCCAGACTTACAACCGCCTCTCCCAACACTGGAAAATTAGGAGGCCAAACCGTCACTGCTCTCCACTCATAAACTTTTTTGGATACGTTAACAGAAGAAATATCTGAGCCATCTGACTGGCTTTTATCAGTGCAAGCGCCTAAACTCCCAATACCCAGAGCACCAACTGCTAGACCTGACGCTTCTATAAATTTTCGCCTTGAGTACTCTTTTGAGTTTTTCTTCTTCACAAGCTAAAGCATATTGAGTTGTTTGTGAAAATCTTCTTTATACGAGGCTCCTATTGGTATTTGTTGATCCAAAATATCAATCTCCATATCTTCAATAGATGATACTTTACTCAAATTGACAATGTACGATCGGTGGACTCTGGTAAATTTATATTTACTCAACTTTTCCTCGATCTTCTTCATAGTTGAGTGAACGATATACTTCTTTCGTTCTGTTCTAAATACTACATAATCTGATAAAGCTTCAATGAAAAATATTTCGTCAAAATTTAGCTTAATAATCTTTTTTCCCGATTTAATGTAAATAAAATCATCAGAAGTTTGCTCCACTGTATTTCTCTGTGAAACATTTTTCAGAGCTTTCTCTACTGCTTTCAAAAATCGAGGGTACGTAATTGGCTTTACTAGATAATCTGTTACACTATAATTAAATGCCTCTGCTCCGTAATCTGTCTTCCCTGTAATCAAAATCACCTCTGGAGGAAACTCTAGTGAATCTAGCAGCTCCATTCCAGTCATTTCTGGCATTTCTACATCCAAAAAAAGAATATCTGCCATATCCTCTTTTAGAACATCATATGCTTTTATTGCACTGTCATAAGCCCCTCCCAACTCTAAAGAGCTATGCTTTTTTATAAAATCCTGAACAATCTCTCTAGAGAGATCATCGTCGTCTACAACAATGCAATTCATAGAATATTCTTTTCTTCCATAACAAAAGAAGCAACTTCAAAAACATAATCCAAGTAGTACCAAATAATACTAAAAACATAAAGCAAGCTCATAATCTACTGTCAGTACTTTTTAGTTTAAGTGATTTATAATTTAAAACCACATGATCTACTTATTTAAAAATATAATACTTTAGTTACTCAAACTGTCAACTTAAAAAAACCTACTTTAACTAGTAACTGTACCCATATAATCATGAAAGCATCAGGCTTCACATTCATCAAAAATGCTATTATCTATGATTACCCAGTTGTTGAGGCAATTAAATCAATACTTCCTATCTGCGATGAGTTTGTTGTAGCAGTGGGGAAGTCAGATGACGATACTCTGAATCTAATCAAGGAGATTGATACTAAAAAAATTAAGGTCATAGAAACAAACTGGGATGAGAGCCAGCGGTCAGGGGGGAGAGTACTAGCCCTTGAAACGGACAAAGCATTTACAGGTGTATCCGAAGACTCTGATTGGGCATTTTATATACAGGGCGATGAGGTAGTTCATGAAAAATACCTAGAAGGTATTCGTAAAGCTATGACCTGCTACAAGGACAATAGAAAAGTTGATGGATTACTGTTCAAGTATTTACATTTCTATGGATCATATGACTATGTGGGGGCTTCTTCTAACTGGTATAAACACGAGATTAGGGTTATAAAGAATAATAAATCTATTTATTCATATAGGGATGCTCAAGGATTTAGAAAAGGGAGAAATGAAAAACTAAGAGTAGTTCCAATAGATGCCTATGTATATCATTACGGATGGGTAAAAGAACCTAAGGCTATGCAACGAAAACAGGAAAACTTTCACAGGTATTGGCATGATAACCAATGGATTGAGGAAAACATTAAGGTTGCTGATAAGTTCGATTATGCCAAATTTGTCAAAGAGCTAAAACTATTTGAAGGTGATCACCCAGATGTGATGAAAAGCAGAATTCATAATAAGAACTGGAAGTTTGATCATGATATCACATTCAGTAATAGAAGTTTGAAAGATAAGTTTAAAAAGTTTTTAAACTTATCTTTTGGAATTGATTTAGGGTATAAAAATTATAAAATTATAAAAGGCTGATTATCGTTATCCAAATACAGGACTGTTAGCTCTTCGGTTTTTGTAGCTTGGGAAGACAATTAGATCATCTATAAAAACTGTATCCCTAGTAATTACTAAAATCTATTAAAAATGACTTATGCCTTTTCCACCAATTTATTAAATCTCCTCTTCCAAAGTAATTTTCTACTAATAAACGAAAATCTTTAGTAAACCACTTTTCTAAAGAATGCTGTACATTTTCAATAGACATAACTTTATTTGGAATACAAACAACAACATTAATTTCATCTAATACAATGTGTTTAATTTCTTTTCCATTTCCCTTACAGTAAAAAAAATTCGCTCCTTCCAAACTTGTAGTTTCTAATTTTGCATCAGTTAGGTCAGCATTACGCAAGTTTGCATGCTTAAGATTTGCTTTACTAAAATCAGATTTACTCATGTAGCCTTGTGAAAGATTTACTTTTACAAATTGTGTAAAGTGCAACTTACAACCTTCAAGGTTTGCTTTGTAAAGGTTTGCCTTAGTGAAGTTGTTATTGATCAAGTCTCCACATAAAGTTACTGCTTCCAGATTAGCTTCAATAAAAGATGAATTTTCTATTTTACCACTAAAAAATATACTGTTGAGTTCAGCTTTATCTAAATTTATATTATTAAAAGTGCATTGGTAAAAATCTCCTTCTTCTAAGTTAGACCCAGACAGATCCATATTTTCTAGAACACAATCATATAAACTTAATTTTTCTCCCTTTTCCTCGTCATCTAACCACTTATGATGGTCTTCTAATTTTTTAAGAAATTCTATTTTTGAAACACTTTGCATTTAGTTTAAGAAAAATTAGATTGTAGCAACCTGCAATATAGGCACATTCGTTTACCTTTGAAAAGGTAAATAATAAACCATCAAGAATGGCACTAACTACTGAGTTTCGCTTACGTCAAAAAGAAATAGAGCTCAAGTCTTTATTTGAAACTATCAAAGCAATTAATGCCAATGTTTCTGAAGAGGATCTTTTTAAGATTTTCAAGTTCTTTGCTCGCTCTAATAACAAAATTACAAGGTTTACAGTAGCATTAAAAAAGAAGGACAGATGGGTAGTAAAAGCTTCTTTTGGCAGTAACTTAGAGGAAGACCAACAAATTGAAATACCTAATGAAGTATTAGAAAATGAAAAGGTAAGCTTCCTAACTTCAAAAGTGGGTATCATGAGAGAGTTTTCTCGGGTAATACCAGCAAAACTTGGCGAAAAACTTATGGCTTTTGTTTTTTTGGACTCTAAAGGTTTGGAGGACGAAGAGGAACTGGATCTAAGCTTTATAGAAGCTTTTTTTCAGATTTTAATTGTAGCTGTTGAAAACAAAAGACTAGAAAAAGAAAAGGAAAAACAAAAAGAATACAAAAGGCAATTAGAAATTGCCAGCAAAGTACAAACCTTATTATTTCCCAAGTCTCTTCCCTATCGTGATAGAGTATATGTAGAAGCTAGTTACCTCCCCCATCACTCTATTGGTGGTGATTATTACGACGTGTTGAAGCTTGATGATGACAAGCTTTTATTCTGCATTGCGGATGTCTCTGGCAAAGGAATACCTGCAGCCCTGCTAATGTCTAACTTTCAGGCAGGCATAAGAACTCTTTTTTCATATACTCATGACCTTAGAGAAAACCTCACCAGAATTAATAAGCTCATTCTGGAAAATGCAGGAGGAGAAAATTTTATTACTGCATTTTTAGCTATTTACAACTTCTCCAACAACTCGTTTAGTTATGTAAATGCTGGGCATAACCCACCGTTTTTATTTTCTAACGGTGAGTTTATTAAGCTCAAAACAGGGACAACTATTATTGGTGCTTTTGACGAGTTGCCTCTATTAGAAATAGGTCAAATAGATAGTTTAAAAAAGTTTTTCCTTTTCTCTTATACAGATGGAGTTATTGAAACCATCAATGAAGAAGATGATATTTTTGGCTTTGACAATCTAGTTAACTTTCTCAGAGACAATACAGACCAGGATCAAAAGGTGTTACACAAAAAACTTCTTACTCTGCTAAATGAGTTTAAAGGTAAAAACGATTTTGATGATGATCTAACTATACTTTCTTGCCAGATTGATAATTCTTAACTCTAAAAAACGCTTCTTAGTTGTATCATTAAGGGGATAATAAGTGTAAAAAAATACACACCTGGATCAAATTCTACCATCTAATACTGCACAGTATATCAAAAATCTACACTGGCAAGCTATTAGATCATTTCAGATCAAACAAAAATCAATTATTATTATTATGAAAAGCAATCAATTTAAATTTACAACACTGATTACCCTTTTAAGCTTTTGTTTCTTAACTCCAGTTTTTTCTCAAAATTTCTCTGCTGGTCTAAAGTCTTCAGTACGATTTAACACCCTGTCTAGATCAGCTTTGGATGGATCAAAGGTAGGTTTTGATGCCGGTATTAGAACTTTATATAGTAACCATGTCAGAATGGGCGTAGGTATGGATCTACTCTTTAGTAGAACAGGTGGCGATTATGATGCAAGGGAAGGTTTAGAGGTTATTCAATATGATGTTAGAACAGATTACCTAAGGTTTATTCCAAAAGCTTACCTTTTCTTTAGAAACCTAGAAGACTCGTTTAGACCAAAACTTACTATCGGTCCATCTTTTGGCTTTTTGATGGGAGCTTATGATAGTGGTATAAATCAATCTAATAAAGATGACTTTGAGTCTTTTGAGATAGGATTAGAGTTTGGAACAGGTTTTAACTATAAACTAACAGATGTCACCTGGTTAACATTTGATATTGATTACCTTGTCGGCCTTAATTCTATCAACAATGAATCTCTCACAACACCTGATGAGTTTAAAACAAATAGCTTAGGAGTTGGGTTGGGAGTCATTATTGGCATATAACCCTAACTAATTTCTATGCGTAAAAAACTTATAGTACCTGATGGTTTACTGTACGTTACTGACGAAAAACCCGGAATAAGGAGGATAAAAAAGAAAACAGTATTTATCTATTTAGACCCTAAAAAAAAGGTAATAAAATCAAATAAAACTCTAAATAGAATAAATAATTTAAAAATCCCTCCTATTTGGAAGAGTGTTTGGATTTGCATAGAAAGAAATGGTCACCTGCAAGCGACAGGAAGAGATCTAAAGAAGAGAAAGCAATATATTTATCATCAAAAATGGAATGAGCACTCTTCTGCCAATAAATTTTCTAAACTTTTAGAATTTGGCAAAGCGCTATCCTCTATAAGAGAAAAATACAAGAAGGATTTAAATGAAAGTACGTGGTCTCAGAAAAAAGTTCTGGCGCTTGCCGTTGCTTTAATGGACGAGTTACACTTAAGAATTGGGAACGATTATTATTATCACAAAAACAATACACACGGATTAACCACACTAAGAAGAAAGCACTTAACTTTTGATAATAAAGAAGTCCAAATATCTTACAAAGCAAAAAAAGGGGTTCATAGAGAGATTGTGCTTTGCGATGAAAAATTATGTGAACTTCTAAAAAAATGCAGCGAACTTCCTGGTTACGAAATTTTTACGTACAAGGAAAATAATCAAACTAAAAAAATTGACTCTTCAGGTTTTAATAGCTATATAAATGTAAACGCTACACCAAATTTTACAGCAAAAGATTTTAGAACTTGGGCTGGATCCCTTTATTGTATAGAATTTATAGATGAAGCAGAGCAAATATGCCTGAAAAATAAACGAAGAAAGAAAGAAACTACTCTATTAAACCTAATAGCTAATAGATTAGGTAATACCATTTCTATATGTAGAGAGTATTATGTTCATCCATACGTTTTAAAGTTTTGCTTGGAAAATAATATGAAAGAAGTGAAAAAAGCTTTTGGAACAGATAAAAATTCTATGCTAAGTAGCACTGAGCAAATTCTATTGAAAATACTGACTAACCAAAATTTTACTTCTTAAAAGATCATCATAAAAATAATCAATTTTAAATGAGTATGTATATTCTCTTTTTGTAGAATATTTACTCATTATAAATATCTATAAAACACTATTTATCAGTTTATTATAATTTAGTCACTCTTTTTGCACTCTTATATACATTAACTAAACATTAAAAGTCATGATACGATTAATCATTATTTGTCTGGTAATTGCTCTTATAGCTGCAATTTTTGGTTTTGGAGGGTTAGCTGCTAGTGCCGCTGGCATAGCTAAAATCATATTTTATATTTTTGTTGTACTTTTCGTTATATCATTACTTGTACGTCTCGTTCGAGGAAAATAATTTTAAAATTAGTATAGCTCTTTAGTTTTTTAATTCCCTAAAATTTTTATATCTAAAGAGCTATGTTTTTGCTTCTATTCCTTAACTAAATTTTCTACTTACCTACCTATCTAAGGCTTTATATAAGAGTTTATTAAACAATTTTACTTTAGTCGTGTTCTTTAATAAGCGAGTGAAAAAACAATGCTTCCCATCTAAAATTTGTATGACTTGTGATCGCCCATTTTCGTGGAGAAAAAAATGGAAAAAGTGTTGGAATGAGGTAAAGTACTGTAGTAAAAAATGCAGAATGCAAAGGAAAAAAGTGGTTTAGTTTGGTTCACTAATAATCTAAGAGTATACGAAAACCCAGCGTTAAAATATGCAATAGAAGATAATGATAGAGTAATAGGAGTATATTTTTTTGATCCGAGGCATTTTGCAGAAACAAAGTTTGGCTTCCGAAAAACGGGTTGTTACCGAGCAAAATTTTTGATAGAATCTATTAGTCAGCTCAAAAAAAACCTCGAACGCATTAATATTACCCTTCTAGTTTATTTAGGCAAACCTGAAGATCAAATTTCCTTTTTAGTAAAAGAATTTCAAATTAATGCTGTCTTCTTTCAAAAAGAATGGACGAGTGAAGAAGACGCTGTTATTAGAAATGTAAAGAAAAGTACAAGTCCTACCCTGTCTTTTAAAGGGTTTTACTCTCAGCTTTTATTCCATCCAGATGATATACCATTTGGAAAGAACTCTATACCTTATGTTTTTACTGATTTTAGAAAAAAATGTGAAAAGTATTGTGATATAAAGCCATTAGAGGAACTACACACAAAACTTCCTTACGAAAATAATATTGAAAATACTACCTCCATACCCAGCTTGAGAGAACTTGGCTTCAATGACTTCGAAATAGACAAAAGAACTGCTTTTCCTTTTACAGGAGGTGAAAACTCTGCAAAAAGCAGGCTAGAAGATTATTTTTTTGAATCCAAAAATTTGGCTATTTACAAAAAAACGAGAAATGGTCTTCTAGGAACAGAATATAGCTCAAAACTATCTGCATGGCTAGCTAATGGAAGCATTTCACCAAAATATATTTATTGGAAAGTAAAAGAGTTTGAGGAGAAATACACTAAAAATGAATCTACGTACTGGCTTATTTTTGAGTTGATATGGAGAGATTTCTTTAAATATACTTCTATGAAGTATGGAAATGATTTTTTTAAAATAGGTGGAATTTTAAAGAAAGACTATTCTTGGCACAATAATCAAAAATGGATTGGTCAGTGGATTAACGGGGAAACGAAAGAGCCTTTTGTAAATGCAAATATGCTTGAGTTAAAAAATACTGGCTGGATGAGCAATAGAGGAAGGCAAAATGTTGCATCTTACTTTGCCAAAGAGTTGCATTTGGACTGGAGAATTGGAGCTGCTTATTTTGAATCTCTGCTGATTGACTATGATGTACATAGCAACTACGGAAACTGGATGTATGTAGCTGGTGTAGGTAACGACCCAAGGGACAGGAAGTTTAACGTACAATTACAAGCAGAAAGATATGACCCAGATGGAGAATATCAAAAACTCTGGTTGAACTAATAGACTACACTATTTATTATGAAAACGCTTAGGTTAATTTTAGGAGATCAATTAAATATACAACACTCGTGGTTTAAGAATAGTAGCAAGAAGCACATCTATTGCCTTTTTGAAATGAGGCAGGAGACAGACTATGTAAAGCATCATATCCAAAAAGTAATTGGCTTTTTTCTTGCAATGCGTCAATTCGCAGAAGATCTGAAAAAGGATGGACACAAGGTAATTTATTTTAAAATTAGTGATGATAGAAATACGCAGAGTCTAGAAGAAAACCTATGCTTGCTCATCGAAGAAAATAATATAGAAAAGCTGGAATATCAGCTACCGGATGAGTATAGGTTAGACCAGCAATTATCTAAGTTTTGTGAAAAAGTGGATATTTCATCTCAAGCTTATGACACAGAACACTTTTATACCAAAAGAGAAGAACTAGCTGACTTTTTTAAAGGCAAAAAACAGCTTCTGATGGAAAGTTTCTATCGACATATGAGGAAAAAGCATGATGTTTTAATGGACGGAGATGAACCTGAAGGAATAAGTGGAATTATGATAAAAGCAATAGAAAAAAGTGGAAAGGAGATACTAAAATTCCCTATGCATATACCCAAAAAAGAGAAGTATCATCTCTGATTGAGGAGATTAGTAAATCAGGAGTTGATACCATAGGAAAAATAGAAGATACTATTTTCAGCTTTCCAATTTCCAGAGAAGAAACATTAGAGCAATTGGATTATTTCTGTGAAAACTTGTTAGTGCATTTTGGTGATTTTCAAGATGCTATGCATACTAAGGAAGTAAACTTATTTCACTCAAGGCTATCTTTTTCTCTAAATACCAAGCTTATTTCTCCTGTAGAAGTAGTTGATAAAGTAATTGGATATTATCGTGCTAATAAATCAGATATTGATATTTCTCAAGTAGAAGGTTTTGTAAGACAAATTATCGGATGGCGAGAGTTTATGCGAGGTGTTTACTGGAAAGAAATGCCTGGCTATGCTAACCTCAACAAACTGGAAAATTATAATAAGCTACCTGCGTTTTATTGGACTGGAAAAACAAAAATGAACTGTTTGAAAAATGCAATTACCAATTCTTTAGAAAACGCCTATGCCCATCATATTCAAAGATTGATGATAACTGGCAATTTTGCGCTTCTAATTCAAGTCAACCCTGATGAAGTAGACGAATGGTATTTGGGAATTTATATAGATGCTATAGAATGGGTTGAAATCACCAATACGCGAGGGATGAGTCAATTTGCTGATGGAGGCATTATAGGCACTAAACCCTATGTATCTGCCGCTTCTTATATTAAGAAAATGAGTAATTATTGTTCTGGGTGCAAATATGACAAGAATAAAAGAGTTGGAGAGTCTGCATGCCCATTTAATAGTCTCTATTGGAATTTTTTAGATGATAAAAAGAAGCACTTTGAAAATAATAACCGTATGTCTATGATGATGAATCTATTAAACAAAATTTCAAAAAGTGAACTGCTCGAAATAAAGGAAAGAGCTGCAAAAATCATAGAAAACCCTGATAACTATTAAGTAAGTATTTTTTTAAACCCCTTCTTTTGCAATAACTTAAGAATAATTAGCACAGTAGGTTCGTTTTAGTTATTATTACTCTTGATATTCCAAAAAGTGTGTTTATGAAAAATGTTATTGTTTTAATCTGCTTTCTATTCGTTTCAACCTTTTCTTTTGGTCAAAGTTTTGAAGGGCATTTGATGTATGACCTCGAGTATGAAGGAGAGTCTTCTTACTTATTTAGTTCTATGTTTCCAGATTCGTATACTATGAAAATAAAAGAGGACAAGTCAAAACTGCAAATGGAAGGGGGAATGATGTCTTCTTTTGTTGGAAACTTTATTACAAACCAGTCTGAAAAGAGCAGCTATATGTTAATGCCTTCGCAAAAGAAAGCATACAAAATAAAACACTCAGAAGATGGTTTAGAAAAGGATAGAGGGAAGTTTGAAGTAGTTAAAATGGACGGTACTGAGAAGATTGCTGGCTACAACTGTACCAAATATAAAGTAGTAGTTAAAATGAAAAACGAAGAGTTCATTACAAATATTTGGGCTTCTGAAGATTTAGATATTAAAATGCCTGAGATACAATCGGATCAATCTTTCTTTAAAACGTATGAAGAAATAGAAGGGTTTCCTGTGAAGATAGAACAGGATATGGCTAAAATGAATATGCCCTTTTCTCTTACGATTGTATTAAAAGAAGCTAAGGAAACCAGCATTGATGATAGTGAGTTTGAAGTACCTAGTGACTTTGAAATTATAGATGGTATGCCCAATTTGAAAAATATGATGATGGGAAAATAGTTTTATTCTATTTCCTATTTTGTTTCTTAGAAGATAACTCACATTTAAACCAGCAACCCATGATAAAAATATTATCATAATTTTTTATAAGCTATAAACTTTCACAACTAAACCCAATTTGACTATGAAAATTAAAAAACTTCACTGTATCACTCTTTTTGTTTCACTTTTTTCTTTAGCAGGTTGTGCTTTAAATGACTTAGAAAGCCTAACAGGTGAAACAGTAAACACCCATTCAGACCCTCCCCCTTTGCATAACTATAGTAGGTTAATAAGCCATATTTCTTATTCTAATGCTAACTACGGGTTTGGGTTTGAATATGATGAAGAAAACAAACTGGAAAGAGTGTTTAGGGGGCATATTCTTAATGGAGAGTTCAGACATACTCAGCCATGTTTAGAATATGAATATATGAACTTAATGCAAGGTGGAAAAAGAATAATTATCACTAATACTTTTTCCGACTTTAATGACCCTAATACTGTTCAATTAAATTATAGTGCACAAAATAAGCTATTAAGTGCACACTATAGTTACTTTGATATTGATACGCAAGAGGCAATAAACTTGTGGAGAACTTATATATATCATAGTGAAGGGGCACTAATTAATATACTAGAGAAGAGAAATGGCAGAGACAAGATGTTTGATGTAGAAATGCATGAAAACAACTGTTATATGCTTCTTAAAGAGAGGAATGAAGCTTATAATCAAAACGCTGGTTACTGTAATATATATCGATACAATTATTCCCCTGATTTGCTAAACCCATTTTATAATTCTAAAGTCTTTAATAATTATACTGTAGCAGGAACAGGTCTTCTTTCCATGACTGAGTTTAATAGCTGCATCACAGATTTTTATTTTTCTAAGTTTATTTTATCCATTGATGAGATCGACCCTGATGATCTTGCTTCTAGAGAGTTAGTTTCTTATAGAGTTACCTCTAATGAGCTAAATGAAATAACCTCCTACAGAATCACCCATCATAGGTTTGATTTTGCAAATAATGATGTGGTTTCACCAGAGTTTTCCATTCACTATCGAGACTGACTTTTTGCGGTATTGTTTTTAACAAATATTATCTTATCCAGTGAAAAGGCTTTTGATGAAGCAGGAAGGGTGTATTTGATATTTCTTTCATTCAAAAGCTAGCCTAAACAATTAACAAACCTCTATTGTTAGTACACTAAATACTTTTATTAATTTAGTCGAAAAAAAAATCAATATAGAAAATGAATAGAATAGGATTAGATCAAAATAAGGCGAAAGAGCTCGCTAATCAACTCAATGATTTACTAGCTAACTATCAGGTTTTTTATCAAAATGTGAGAGGGTTTCACTGGAATATTAAAGGAGAGAAGTTCTTTGAGCTTCATGTTAAGTTTGAGGAGCTGTATAATGACCTTTTGACCAAAATTGATGAGATTGCTGAACGCGTTCTTACACTAAGTAATACCCCGGTTCATGCATTTTCAGATTATCTGTCTACTTCTTCTATCAAAGAAGCTAAGAATGTAAGTGATGCTAATGGTACGGTGAAGTCTTTATTAGAAGGCTTTGAGGTTTTGCTTTCCAAGCAGCGTACTATCCTTGACTTAAGCGATGAGGCTGATGATGAAGGGACGAATGCACTGATGAGTGATTATATCCGCGAGCAGGAAAAGCTGGTTTGGATGTACTCTTCTTTTTTGGATTAGGTTTAATTTCTTGAAGGCTATTGATCAGGGAAATCTAACAGGTTTTGAAAGCCTGTTAGGTCTAGACTTGCTTTAGTTTTTTGCACCCTAGGAAAAGAGGCTAAGCCAAAGACCGAGGGGGCTGGTGGGTTTGCTCTGGCTTTGGCAGCCGGGGTGAGATTTGTGTAAGGGTGCCCATATTTTTTGTTTTTTCTCTTTATTTTTAGACCCAAGTGCTAAATTAGTTTTATGCTAAGTGATTCTCTTCCAAGGGTTTCCAGACTTGTCTCTATTATTACTTTGCTGCAGTCGAAACGTATGATTACGGCAAGGGAGTTGGCTAATAAGTTTGATGTTAGTATCAGGACAATTTACAGAGATATTAAAGCTCTAGATCAAGCAGGGATTCCTGTTGCTATCGAAGAAGGGAAAGGCTATTCTCTCGCACAGGGTTTTCAGTTGCCTCCCATCTCTTTTACGGAAGAGGAAGCCAATGCTCTGGTTACGGTTGAGCAGTTTGTTCTGAGAAATAAAGATTCTTCTCTTATTGAGTCTTATGGGAGTGCTGTTGACAAAATAAAGGCTGTTTTAAGCTTTAGGGGAAAGGATAAGGTGGAGTTTCTCTCTCAAAGGGTTGTTTTTAGGCAAAATAAGACTCTGGAAGTTACGAGTAGGTTTCTCAACCTGGCACAAGTTGCTTTAACCAATTTTCAGCTTGTTAAGGCTAGGTATCAATCGGTCGATGATGTGGTTACAGAAAGGATTTTAGAACCGTTTGCTCTGTATAGCACTCAGGAAAATTGGCTGCTCGTTGCTTTTTGTAGGTTAAGAAAGGATTTTAGGTCTTTTCGTCTGGATCGGTTTTTAGAATTTGTTCTGTTGAATGATTTTTTTGAGCCTCATCCTATTACTCTGAAGGAGTATTTTGAGTCTTGTTCTAGTCTTTTTTAGTTTTTTTCAAAAAACTGCTCGATGGCTAAGCACCCCTGACATAATGTTGTCACCAGGTGTGGTTTTCTTTGTTTAAACTTTAGATTATATATTATGGATATTGTTTATTTTGACCCAATAAATATTGTTGGAGTTAGTGTTAGAACGATTAATGAAGGCAGTAAAGCTATCGAAGATATTAGTGCCCTGTGGGATCGCTTTATGAGTGAAGATATTTCTTGTTTGATCACTAATAAAGCAGATGATAACATCTACTGCTTTTATACCGATTATGAAGGGGATCATACCAAGCCTTATACGGTTGTTTTAGGGCATGCTGTTCACTCTCTAGATGTCATTCCTGATGGTTTGGCTGGGAGGACTTTTGAAAGAGGCAGTTATACTCCTTTTCAGGCTAAAGGCAATATTTTAGAAGGAGCTGTTGCCAAAGCATGGGGGAATATATGGGAGGCTGATATTCCAAGAAATTACGAGGCTGATTTTGAGGTATATGGAGAAAAAGCTAGTGACCCTAGTAATGCTGAAGTCGATATTTTTATTGGAGTAAATGAGCTGATACGATAATGTGGTAATGGGTTAATATGCTGATGTGCTAATCATATATTTAAAAATGTAGTTTTGTGTAGTATGAACCTTAAAGCTGTTGACGCTTTTTATGAACAGAAAACAGAGCCTTTGAAAGGTTGCCTCTTAGCATTGAGGTTTTTTATTCTAGACTTTAATTCTTTGATCACGGAAGAGTGGAAGTACAGGATGCCTTTCTTTTGTTATAAGGGGAAGATGTTTTGCTATTTGTGGATGGATAAAAAATCTTGTGAGCCGTATATTGGAATTGTGGAAGGCAATAAGATTGATCACCCTTTACTCGAGCGGGGCGACCGATCTAGGATGAAAATTTTGAGAGTTAACCCTTTAGAAGATTTGCCTTTAGAGCGTATAGAGGAGGTTTTTAATCAGGCTCTCTTTTTTTATAAATAAAGAGCTACTTGTTCCATTTTAGCTTCATTTTTTTACCTACTTTTTTCTCTACTTTGGTTGGCTTATAGTTGGTCTTTATGCCAATACTAGATGTTATTCCTGTTAAAAGGCTTTTTACCCAATAATTGAAGATGTATTTGGACGGATCCCTTCTGTAAAATATTTTCCCTTTTCTTAAGAATACTATTTTAGGGTTATCTGATATGATGACGAAATTATTAGCAATAAAGGACATTATGATTGCCTTCAGATCCCCTCTATTTTTATTTGGGTTTTTTAATACTTCTACTTCAAGGTTCTGATATTTAAATTTCATTCTACCAGTAGAGTAGTCATTATTGGCTCTTACAATAAATTTCATTCCTTTAGCTCTTCCACTTTTTACTTTTACATATACAGCTGTCTCTAAAAGTGGGTTGAGTACTTCTAAGTCCATTTTCTCTAAGCGACCTTTGTATTCATAGGCTCCGTTAGGGCTTAATGGGTTTATTTTAAAGTCTATTTCTAAAAGGCTGTTGCTGCCCATAAAGTCCGCTTCTGCTCTTAGCTTGATTACATCTCCTGCCTCAAGTATTAGTGAGTCATTGGTTATCCCTGTTATTTCAACCCTTAGGTCTTCCAAGCTTACCCTTGCGAGACTGAATTGATTGGTAGTATCTGCTATAGAGGTTTGGTATTGCTCGTTGTATTCTATTGCTCCCGTTACATTTATTGTATCTAGTTTTACATAATTTTCTAAATTCATTAAAAATACCTGCGGTAATGGGGGAGGTTGCGGATTTTCTGCGTAAGGATATGTTTTATCTCTGGTTATTAAAATTTGTAAATCGTTTACATCAACTGTATTTGCTACTACCTCTTTTTTATTCAAAAGTGAAAGTACATTTAAGTCCAACACTTTTATTTCTCCACTTTGTAAAGTAATACAGTCTGTTTGGAATTCTTTTCTAAAAAAATATTCATTTTTTGGCATTGAAGGGGCAAGGTAAAGTGAGTTTAAGGTCATTTTTTTCTGGCTGGAGGAGATATCCAACCCTCTCCATTTTAAGATGGAATATCCATCATCTAAGTAGATTTTTGAATCTTCAGAATAGAAGTTTATGCTATCTAAATGAATTTGCTTCTGCTCTGTATTTGCGCTGTCTTTATCTATTTGCCAACCGTAGATAGTCGTGGAAAAATCATTTATCTGGTTTTCAAGAATCTTACTTTTTGGAATTAAGTCTTCTAACTCGTCTTCACCACTATAGACATATTTTTCGAGAGATGGAGCAACTATAGTTTTTTGCTGTTCTTTGAATTGACCATTTTCTACTTTGATTTCTCCAATCTTTATATGATTTAGTTTATCTAGGATTTTTTCTTCCCATTTTGTAGAATCCTTGTTACTCACCCTATTCTCTGTACCTCCTAAAAGTTCTATAGATGGTCTTTCGATATTAATCTTATGGAGGCTTAGTTCTCTGTCTCTTAATATTTTATCCAAATCAAAAGAGGTGATGTTGATTTCTGGTATCTCTATTTTCTTTATTTTTTGCTTTTCCTTCTGGAGCTTAGACTCATTGCTTCTGAAGGTTGGAAGCACTTTAAGGTTTTTGATTTCTATCTCTTTTTCTGTTGAACCATATTTTGCTTTATCATAAAAGAAATGATAGTTGCTTTTTGGCGAATAATATGCTCCTTTTTCGAAATTGAGGCTGTATTTTCCTTTGGTTAACAGGTTTAAGACGCTATCCCCTTTTTGGTAGATGAATGATTGTATCTTTCCAAAAATATTGGAGGATATGTAGTTTTTACCGCGCTCATCAAACACCTCTATTTCTCCATTGTTTATGACTATTTCGTTAGCTTTAAGACTGCTAAAGCTTTTTAAAGTTGTATCCTTTTCCGTTTGATGGTTAATCCTTTTATCTGACAAGTACCCTTTTAGCATAGGTTTATCTACAAAGATTCTCTCCAGCAACCAATGTCCAGTTTTCAGGCTCTTCCATAGGTTTAAAGAGTCTACTTCAGCAAAGTTGATAAAGGCATTAAATTCATTCTTTTGCCAATCAGATACTCCTCTTTTTACAGGTAAAATTTCTACTTCTTTAGCTCTCAATTTCTTTTCCCTAGTATCAAAGTACCCTTCTCCTATCCAAAGGTCATGCTCTGTACCTTCTAAATGACGAAACCCTTCTTTAAAGCTTATGGATAATATTTGAGGATGACGATCAAGCCACTCTTCCTTATTTTTTGGAATAGAGTCTGCTTTCCATTGGTTTACATTGACATCAATCTCTGTTGCTGCAGACTTTAACTGTTTATCATTAAAAAAAGTATATTTTCCACGATATATTTTTATATCCTGCAAGTCAAATAATTGAATTAGAGAAGGGGCTGTTTTTTTGTTTTGTTCTATATCTTCCGTTTCAGAGCTATTGCTTCGTACTTCAATGGATGGATTTGTTATCTCCAGACTTCTGGATTTTAGTTTTTGATTTTTTACAAATTTTCTAACATCAAATCCTGATAAAGCTATTTTACTAATTGAAGATTTATTTCTCAAAAAATCACTCCCCTGCATTACTTCTTCATTGGTATTCCATTGAATAAAATTCAAGTCACTCGAGGTAAAAAGGCTATCTGATGTTGAGAAATTGGCTTTTGTCTTTAGCTTATATCTATCTTTTTTATTCTCAATATCAATAATAAAGCTTCCTCTCCAAGCAGTAGAATTCCATATTTTTCTTGCTTTTTCTCTTGCACTTAGATCTGAAATATTTAATCCATGCCCAATAAGGTTAAGCTTATTTATTTGAATATTATTCTTTGTTCTCTTATTATCTATTGTAATATCTGCGCTAAAGATTGAAATTTTATCGAAAATTATTTTTTCAATTTTATCTTTTACAATAGGGTATATATTTCCATCTATTTTAACTAGAGAGAAATTTGCATTTTTAGGATAGTATTCAAGTTTAGGACTCTCTAAATAGATCTCTTTTCCAGTAATTATCTTTTCTTTTACTGCTTTTTCTACGTCTATGCTATCTACTTTTATACGTCTTAATTGAAGAGTTATCTCTTCCTTTCGCTTAGTAGAGGCTTGTAAAAAGGGTGTGGCTATTTCGAGATTCTTACTCTTAGTGTCATATGTTATTTCAGAAAAAGAAAGGCTGTCTTTAGAAGAAAATGTGTAAAACCCGTTTTGTGTTTTTATTTTGACTCTATTGTAAAGAATTTGCTTCCAATCAATTTTACCCTTCTTTAATTTTGTTTTAATTTTTGATGCTTCTATCTCAACCCCATTAGCTTTTGCGATAGCTTTTGAAGCTCCAGAGTATTTAGCATCACCATTTTTAATAGTAAAGTGACCTATTTGAAGAGAGTCTATTGATGAAATTTCATTTCTCTTTCTTGGTTTTTTTGTAGTAATACTAGATGAAAGCTTAACGGAAGGGTTTGTTAATTGAAGGGAGTCTATCAGCAAAAACCTATTGTCTACTATTTTATCCAGTTGAACTTTTGTGCTTAACGAAGGGATGGCAAGCTGGTATTCTTGCGTATTTATATTAAGCCCTTGTATTTTAATTAGCTTGTTTGGCCATAAGAAAAGCATGCTGTCTAATGCTGCTTTTCCTCCGTCGGATTCCCAAACAGTATTTTTTCCAAAAGAGATTTCTCCTTTTTCTAGTTTGACTCCTTTTTTTGACTCCTGACTAATTTTTTCTGACCAAATACCAAGGTTTGTTAGCTGTATATTAATGGTTTGAAGCTTTTTGAAAAAGCCTGAGTCAATATCTTTTATTTTGGCATCATTTATAGTTAAGCTATGGACTATAAGCTCTTTGATATCATTACTCAAAAGTTCTTTTGTACCGCCTTCTTGCTGGGTAAACTGTTTTCTTAGTTGATTGAGAGAAAAGTTTACAGAGGGCTTTGAAAGGTACACTTTTTTTATAATGATTCTTTGTTGGGTAAATGCTTTCCATAGGTTTAGCTTTTCTACTAAAATATCCGCTCCCTGAAAAAGCTCTTTTACTGTTACATTTTTTTCTTTATTTTTTGGAGTGTAAATTATTTTTGTATTTTCCAGTTCCAGTTTATTGAGAAAGAGGTTATAGCTTATTTTAGAGTATAGCAAACGATATTGCCGGTTGGTTTTTAGGTAAATAAACTCCTGAAGTGTATTACCGAGTATTTCATCTGTATAGAAATAAAGTATAGACTGTATAATAGAAAGAAATAGTAGTAATGTGAGCGATACCCTGGAAAATCTACGCCATCCCCTACCTTTTCTTTTTAGCTTAGGTTTAGAATCTTGAGGTTCTGTATTTTCTTTTGCTTCATCCAATGGATTAAGAAATCAGCTTTACCAAAACTAAAGCTAATTTCTCAATCTCTGAAATGAACTACCTTTCTTATAGCTCTTTTTTTAGATTATTTATTTGTTAATTACATTCTCAATAAAATCAAATAATGGAGCATCACTATCATCTCCACCACTTAAGTAACCTATCCCACCCATACTGTCTCCTGTTGGTATCACTGAGGCTTCAGCAAAGCTTAACCGCAAAACATATGAATTCCATATCGAATTAACTGATTCATTGGGGCTATTAATCATTAAAGCATTTAAGCCCATTGTTCGCCCTACTGGAAAAGTATAAACTGAAGCAGATAAAACCTCTATGTCATCAACGCTAGGTATAAATATAATATGCGAGTTAGGAGATGATATCACTCGCCTTCTTGCATCTGCAATTGCATGACTTAACGGAGTTAAAGCATCAGGACCATAAAATGAAATGCCAACAAAAATTCTTTGATCACCAAAAATTTCTGCACTTATTAGCTCAATAGCCAACGCCGTATTGGCTGCTATATCTACATTTCTATTACCTAAGTCAGAGGTATTTACATAAATTTGAATGCGGTGTGGGTATTCATGAGGTTCTTTTTCTTTCCTATCCCTTCTTCTTCTTCGATTTCTGCTTTCATCCCAATCCTCAAGTCTCGCACGATCTGAGTCATAATCTGGTTCATTTCTAGGATCCCACGTTTCTCTACCATCTGAATTATTGGCTTCCTTCACAATATCGCTAGCACTAAGCTGCCCTCCTTGTATTGCCTGAAGTCTTGTCATGGCGCGACTCGCAGGATTATAACCTTTAGGCACTGAAGCTGGCGT